>JBBRNL010000003.1:0-395365 GCA_038230335.1 Chthoniobacterales bacterium
GGGGAACAGTTCGGTCGACACGGATAGCGATCAGTTGACCTTCAAGATCAATTTCTATCTGGGTCACCTGGGCCACTAAAGAGATCTTCCATTTTTCCTCAAGGCAATTGCTCGCTGGCACCGCTGGCGAGCAATTGTTGTTGAGAGACCGGGTGATCAGGCAGGGGCGGCTCACCAGCCGGGAGACGGATGCTCCAGCCGTGCTAGAGTCCCTCGATGGAATCGACCATCGCGATTCTTTTGCGAAGACGGAAGTTCAGTGACACGAGCCTGATCGTTTCCTGGTGCACCGGTTCGCTAGGTTGCATTCACACGATGGCGAAAGGCGCGCGTCGCCAGAAAAGCGCATTTGCCGGGAAACTGGACCTGTTTTTCGAAGCGGAGATTCAAATCGCCCGCTCGCGTAAATCGAGTTTGCACACGTTGACCGAAGTTGTATTGCGCAATGCCTTTGCTGGCATCCGGCAAAATTATGGGAGGACCCAGACGGCTGCGTACTTTGTTGAACTGATCGAGTTTTGCACGGAGCGGGATCATCACGAACCGGAACTTTTCGCGCTTTTACAACGCGCTTTTGCCTTTCTCGATTCGAATGATTCTTCCCTCCGTGTCATTTCGCATTTTGAAAAAGAACTGGCGCGAATCGCGGGAGTGCACGATGCGCGTCTCGACCAGGCGAATCCGGCGTCCGCCCTGGCTAGTTTGTTCGGAAGGTTGCCGATTTCGCGCACACCGTTGCTCAAGCAGTTCGCGCAAAAAATTGTAGGCGAAGCCGCTGCACAAGCTAAACAACCATGAAAAAAACAAAACGCGTTCTCTTATTCTTTGTGATTCTCTGGACGAGCCTCGGAGCGGCGAGGGCGAACGACATTTATAAGATCGACCCGGCCCACTCGACCGTGGCATTCGGCGTGCATCATTTCGTCGGCGTGACGAAGGGAAAATTTACACAATGCACCGGGACGATCGAGATTGATCGCGCGCATCCGGAACGCTCCACCGTCATGGCTCAGATTCAGGTCAAGAGCATCGATACCGACATCCGGAAACGCGACGACCACTTGTGCAGCGCAGAATTCTTCGATGCCGCCAAGTATCCGCAAATCACGTTCAAGAGCGGGAGCGTCAGGCAATCCGGTCAACAGGCGGGAGACATCTCGGGTGACCTGACCATGCACGGTGTGACGCGGCCCATTATCCTGCACGTAAAACTGCTGACCCCGATGCGAGGAGAAGAGCCTCTATCGCACTCTCGTTGGTCTGTTACGACGGAACCGTTAAAGCGTCGCGATTTTAATCTCCTATTTAGCCGGAGCGCGGAGGCGCTCTCAGGCATCGGCCAGGACGTCACGGTGAATCTGGAAATTGAGGCGACGAAGGCTCTCTGACTCGTTAACCCTTTAGGCCCGTCAGCGTGACGCCTTGCAGGAAGTAGCGTTGCGCGAAAAAGAAGATCACGATGACGGGCAGTGTCATGAGTAACGAGCCCGCCATGAGCATACCGATGCCAGCACTGGTTCCGGGCTGCAGCGATTGCACCTGGTAGGCGTAGAGGCCGAAGGACAACGGGTAGAGCCGTTGATCGCTCAGATAAATCAGCGGAGTCATAAACTCGTTCCACGTGGCGAGAAATGTGAAAATCGCAATCGCCGCGAGAGTGGGTTTGATCAGAGGCAACATGATGTGCCAGTAAATGCGAAAGAATCCGCAGCCATCGAGGCGCGCGGCGTCTTCCAGGTCGCGCGGAATGCCTTTCATAAACTGGCGCAGTAAAAACACACTGAAGGCGCCGGCGAAAAAACTCGGCACCCACATCGGTTTCAGCGTGTTGTACCAGCCGAGCTTTTGAAAGAGGAGGAACTGCGGGATCATGGTGACCTGGGGCGGAATCATCATGGTGGCCAGGAGCAGCGCAAAACACGCGGCGCGCCCCGGCCATTGCAGCCGGGCGAAGCTGTAAGCCACGAGCGAACAACTGAACAGCGTGCCGGCCAGGTTCAGGATGACGAGGAACAAGCTGGTCGCGACGTAGCGCCAAAAAGGGATGTAATCGAAGGTCAGGCGATAATTGTGCAGAATCTTGGCACCCCACGCTTGGAGCAGATTGCGTGGCTCCATTTCAACCGTGATCTTGAGACGATTCGGTTCATTTACGAACTCGGGGCCGCGCCCGATCTCACGCAGTAAAGTCCAGCTGCGAATCTTGTCCGGCCGATCGTCCGGACCGCGCTCCTGCCACGTATCGACTACCCAGTTATCGTCCGCATTGTCGACCGGCCGCTCGGCGCGAAATTTCACGCCGCCTTTTTCCACGACCAGGTTGATCGCGCTCCAGGTGTCATCGTTTTTGACGTAGAGCTGAATGCGATGAAGCCGATCGATCGGGAAGCTGGTGGTGAACACCTGGCTGAGCGTGATGAGCTGGCCGCGCGCGAACGAGTAATGCAGTTCAGCGTAAGGCTCCGCGGCGGCGCCGGTCTGCACGAGAGTGGCGTCCGACGTTCCACCTATCACCCAGGAGGCGGCGGCAGTCCCGGGCGCGACCAATTGATCCTCCTGCAAATCGTAGGAGCGAACGCGCAATTGCCCAATGCACAATGTGCGCCGCAATTTTCCGGCGATCTCGCGCACGGATTCAGGTGAGATTTGTCGAGAAATCTCCGTCCGCAACTCGCCGGCCGATCGGGCCCATACTTCGACCGGCCATCGGGCCAGGAGTTGCGCATAAATTCCGCGCGCCACTTCATGTCGAAGGGCATCCGGTTCCACATCGGCCGGCCATGTATATCGAGGAGAGGCAAGTTCTGCCTCAATTAGGCCAAGCGTCTCGTTCAGACGGGGCCCGCTGACGGTGGCGAACATTCGGGTATCGACATAAGGCGAGTGAAGTCGCGGTCGCGGCGCCTCTGGCATGAGGCCCGGTTTTTCGTCAAACAATTCACGTTCCAGCTTGGCTGAGGTCGCCAGCATCCAGATGAATGGCCAGGCGAAAACCAGAGAGCCGCCGATGAGCGCGCCATAGATGAGTGCGCGTCTAAGCATGGGATATTTCGCGTCTCATTCCCGGTTACTCCTCATAGTGGACCCAGCGCCTGGAAAACTTGAGCTGGAGAAGCGTCAGTCCAAAAACGGCGATGAACAAAAACCATCCCAGGGCGGAGGCATATCCCATTTGGAGAAAGCGAAAGGCGTTGTTGAACAGGTGATAGGCATAGAACAACGTCGAATCGACGGGTCCGCCCTGCGTCATGATGAACGCTTGCGTGAATATTTGCAGAGTGGCGATCAGTCCGATGATCAGATTGAAAAAGATGTAAGGCGTCAGGAGCGGCAGAGTGATGTGCCGGAAGCGCTGCCAGGCCCCGGCGCCGTCGAGCGCGGCCGCCTCGTAATAGGTGCGACTGATTCCCTTCAGGCCGGCCAGCCAAATGATCATGCCCCCGCCCGCGCTCCACAATCCCATCAGAATAAGGGCCGGCTTGCTCGTTTGTTCATCCTGTAGCCAGTTAGGCCCGTGCAGGCCGAAGGCAGCCAGGATCTGATTAGCCAGCCCGACATTCGGGTTGAAGATCCAAATCCAAAGGATGCTCGATGCGACCGCTGGAACGATCGAAGGCAGATAAAAAAAAGTCCGCCAGAGCGCCACACCGCGCACTTCCAGGTTCAGTAACATGGCGATCCCGAGGCTCAGGGCCATTCCGAGGGGGATGCCGATGATCATAAAGCCAGTGTTGCCAATCGATTTCCAGAACAACGCGTCCTGCGTGAACATCCAGCGATAGTTGGCCAAACCGACGAAGCGGGCGGGGTTGAGAATGTCGTAATCGCAAAAACTGATGATGATGGAGAAAAGGATGGGACCGCCCGTCAAAAGGATGAAACCGAGAATCCACGGAGACGCGCTGATCCAGCCGCCGCTCCACTGCGATCGGAAATAACGGCTCCGCGTTCCTTCGACGCTGGCCGTGTTCTGACCGCGCCGGCCGATCCCCATGTCCCACCCGATCATGAGCGAGGCTGCCAGCACGATGATCGCGCCGTAGACGACGAGAAGAAGTCGCCAAGGGACGAGGGGGCCGCGCGGCGGGCTCAGGATTCGGTCGAGCTGTTTTTGGACAACCTGTCCGCTTTGCTGGAGCGCGGCCTGCGCCGGCATCTTGTGAAAGATCGCGTTTTCGGTCGCGCGTTTTTGTTCGTTAAAAAGGAGTTGTCCGACGGGCGTGACCGGACGGATCGGAGAGGTCTCCAGCAAATCGTTCAAAAGACGGGCGCCTTCACGCACCTTCGGTTGGATGGCGGGGTTCTTCGCGAGGTAGTTGTCGAACAGCCACAGGTTGATGTTTCGATTGGAGTTCTGGGTCGGCACGTAAACTCGACCAATGCTTTCAAGGCGCAGTCTCTCGCTGTCGCCGATGATCTGGATGGCGCGCCGGCTGCAAAGGAATCGCAAGAGCTCCCAGGCTGCGGGTTTTTGCCGGGCCGTATCCGGAATGGCGTAACACCAGCCGCTCACCCAGCTGAAGCCGGCCCGTCCTTTGGCCGTTTCAGCGGCTGGCAGGGGCGGGACCGTCACTCCGTAATTCAGGTCGCGCCCGAACTGGGCCAGGTTTTCCGGAAAGCTCCAGTAGCCATCTATTTTCATGGCGACCTTGCCCTTGACGAAGGCGTCCAATTCACCGGGTCTCTGGCTATCTTGAAAGGCGAACACTTTTTCCGCACCGCCTAACGAGTCATAAACGGCCGTCATCCAGGCCAGCGCCTGCACGACCGGTGGGGAATCGAGGGTGCAGCGGCGTCGATCTGCACTCATGAAATTGCCTCCGTTCATCCAGCTGTAGAGATAGAGCCAGGCGTTCCCGAAGTTCGGCGCAAATCCCAGCCGCGTAATGGCGCCGCGGGCATCGTGTTCGGTCAGCTTTACGGCCATCGTGGCCAGTTCCTCCCACGATCGGGGCGGGCGCGCTTCACCCTGCTCATCCACATAGCCGGCCCGCTTCAGTAAATCCTTGTTATAAAACAGCGCGCGATCATCGACGTCCGCCGGAATCGCGAAAATGGCGCGGGTACGGCTGACCGGATCTTCGTACACCACTTCTTCCCAACAAGGCGGGTAGAAATTCTCCGGGCGAATCGCCTCATCACTCCGCGCGGCTTCGGCTGCGACGAAACCATCAAGCCTGGCGAAAGCACCCCGCGCGGCCCATTCGCTGATGGCGTAACGGTCGAACCGAATCAAGTCCGGTGGCCTCCCTCCGGCTACGCTGACGAGGAAGCGCGTCGGATCGGCCGTTTGATCGCGCGAAGCGTTCTGTCCGGTCACGATGTGGTAGATCGGATGGGAAGGATCGCGCTCGTGCGCGGCGCGACTTTCCTCTTCGAAGACGCGGAAAGCATCGTTCATGGCGGCCGCTTCGGCGCCCGCCTGACCGAGATAGGAAATCTCGACGACCCCGGGTTCGGTCGGCGCGATGGCTCGGCCGGGGGAGAGAAGCCAGAGCGCGCCGCCGACGAGGAGAGCAAGCAGCAACGCTTTTAGGATGTTCATGACAGACGGACAAATCCTGACAGCCGCGTGACCGCTCGCAATGGAATTCTGGCCGCCGCGTCGCTGGTGCTCTTGACACGACTGATATGGGCAGTGCCATATATCTGTTCATGATCGTGTTTTTTCTCGCGTGGATCGGAATGGGTTGCTGGATCGTGTGCTTCTGGTGGATGCATCGCATTTCCTCCAAGCAGGAAGCCATGTTGAAGGAGTTGCACGATGTGACCGGAAGAATCGAACGTATTTCCGAGGCCGAGCACGACCTGATCAAACAAGTCCATCCGGCCGTCTCGGACATCAAAGAACGAGTGGAAAATGTGCAGGATGCAATCGCGTCGGATTCGTCTGCCGGAAAAAAATGAAGATCACTCCGCTGGGCGATTCGGCGCTCATTGTTCGTTCGGATGAAGAATCGGACGACGCGCCGGAGCGGACGTTGCGGGAGGTGTTGGCGACCAAGTCCGCGATCGAACGTGCGCGAATCCGCGGCGTGCTGGAATGCGCTTCCGCCTATACCACCGTGGCCGTTTTTTTCGATCCGACCGACGCAATCGCACAAGGCGCGCGGCCAGACGGCGTGATGGAATGGTTTGAAAGCCATGTGCGAGAAGCCATCGCGTCGTCCGGCCCGAAAGGCGCGCCCTCCCCGGCACGGCAATTCGAAGTTCCGACGTGTTGCGAAGGTGAATTTGCGCTCGATCTGAAAGACGTCGCCGTCTCTGCGCGACTGACTGAGCGCGAAGTGATTGATCTGTATTGCGCGACCGACTTCCAAGTCCGCTGTATCGGTTTTACGCCCGGGTTCCCCTACCTCACCGGATTACCGGAGAAATTGTTTACGCCGCGACGGCCCATCCCGCGCACTAAAATTGCCGCTGGGTCGGTCGCCATCGGAGGCGGTCAGGCCGGGATTTATCCGACGGTATCTCCCGGAGGCTGGAATGTGATAGGACGGACGCCATGGCGACTGTTTAATCCAGAAGAAAATCCGCCGGCGCTTCTGCGCGCGGGCGACAGCGTCCGATTTAAGTCGATTGTGCGGGCTGAATTTGACGCGCTCCACGAGAAGAGCAGGCCCCGCCAAAGCTGATGCAGTTGACTGTCGCGCGCGCGGGTTTCCTTACCACCGTCCAGGATACGGGAAGAGCGGGATTTCGGGAACTCGGCGTTTCACCTGGAGGAGCCCTCGATGTTCACGGAATGCGCGTGGTCAATCTCCTCGCCGGCAATCCGGAGACGGCCGCCGGATTGGAAATCACATCGGGAAATGTACGATTCCAATTTCCGGACTCTCGAGTGGTCGCATGGGTCGGAGGTGAGTATGATGTTTCCGCCACCGGGCTCTCCGTTCCAGCTGGACGCCCTGCCTTATTGCATGCGCAGGAGGAGCTGTCGTTTGCGGGTCCGTCGCGCGGTTGTCGCGCCTGGCTGGCTATCTCGGGCGGGTTGGATGTGCCTGTGGTGTTGGCGAGCCGCTCGAGCGATGTGCGTGCTGGTTTTGGGGGCTGGCACGGCCGCGCTTTGCGGGATGGTGATGTCCTTCCCCTGGGAAAAAATCCAGCTCTATCGGCGGCGTTGATCCGTTCATTGCAGGGTGCTCGAATCGCGCCCTGGACCGCCCCGTTCGAATGGGCCAGTCCAGCGGAGCGGTCTCCCGTGCTGCGAATTGTGCGAGGAAATGATTGGGATCGATTCACCGAAGCTTCGCGGCGGGCGTTCCTCTCCGTGAAATTCGTCGTCTCGCCGGAATCCGATCGAATGGGGGCAAGACTGGAAGGCCCACTGCTGGAGCGAAAGAATGACACGGAACTCGTCTCGGAGGCGGTTGTTCCCGGGACGGTTCAGGTGCCACCAGGTGGCCGGGCCATTTTGCTTTTGGGTGATTGCCAAACGGTCGGCGGTTACCCGAAACTCGCCCATGTGATTACGTGCGATCTACCGCGCGCTGCACAATTGTGTCCGGGCGAACAGGTTTGGTTTTGCGAGGTCTCGATGGCCGAAGCGCACCTTCTGCTTTCGGAGAGGACGAGAGCGCTTGAGACATTCAAGATCGGTTTGAGCCTGCGTCGTTGATGAATACCGTCGTTGATCTCAATGCCGATCTCGGTGAGGGAGCCGGACACGACGATGAACTTTTGGATCTCGTCTCTTCTGCGAATATTGCGACCGGTTTTCATGCGGGCGACGCGGCCTCGATGCGGACTGCTATTTGCGCAGCGCGAAATCGCAGCGTCGCGGTGGGCGCACACCCGAGTTTGTTCGATCGGGCGAATTTTGGACGCAAAGAACTGAGCGTCACCTCGGACGAGATCTTCGACGCCGTGGTTTATCAATTGGGAGTCTTTCACGCGATTGCCGAAGCGGCCGGCGTCCGGCCGGCCCACGTGAAGCCGCATGGCGCGCTTTATAATATGGCGGCGCGACGACGCGACCTGGCCAATGCCATCGCCCGGGCCGCGTGTGCGGTCGACCCTGGGTTGATTTTATTCGCGCCGCCCGGCAGCGAGTTGGCGGCGGCCGGAGCAGCGCACGGTTTGCAGATTGCGCGCGAGTTTTTTTCGGACAGGAATTACCTTAAGGATGGCTCGCTTGTGCCCCGGACAAGACCTGAGGCACTGGTACACGATCCGGCTGAGGCGGCGGCGCGTGTTCGACGAATGCTCGACGAAGGCAAAGTGTGGTCGATTGATGGATGCGACGTGGAGGTACGAGCCGAAACGATCTGCGTGCATGGCGATACGCCAGGCGCGGTTGAATTCGCGCGAATTCTGCGATCGCGCTTGGAGAAAGAACACGTGCGGATCCAAGCACCCGCGGCCCGCGTATGACGGACGAAACGGAAGAGAGCGAGGGTGTCAAATTAGTCCGTGCCCTCGGGCCGCTCGACGCCACGATGATTGTGGTCGGATCGATGATTGGCTCCGGAATTTTCATCGTTTCCGCCGAGTCCGCTCGATTAATCCCGGCCCCCGGATGGTTGTTGATCGCATGGGTCATGGCTGGCCTGATGACGATCACGGGAGCGCTTTGTTGCGCCGAACTCGCCACCATAATGCCTCGCGCGGGCGGTGTTTATGTTTTTTTGCGGGAAGCCTACGGCCCTGCCTTCGGGTTTCTGTTTGGCTGGACCCTGTTCCTGGTCGTGCAAACCGGCACCATCGCCGCAGTCGCCATCGCCTTCGCCAGATTTCTCGGCGTGTTTCTGCCAGCCGTGGCTTCCGATCATTATCTCGTCAGTCCCTTCTCGTTAGGCAATGGCTATGCCCTGAGTCTATCGACCGAGCAGCTCGCGGCCATTATTCTTGTCCTGTTTCTGACTCTCACAAACATGGGCGGTTTGCGGATCGGCAAGATCGTTCAAAACACCTTCACCTTCGCCAAGACGGCTGCGCTCGTAGCCGTCGTATTCATCGGTTTGTGGTTCGGATGGAAAGGCCATGGCGCGGCGCAACTATCCGTCTGGTGGAACCCGTGGGCGAATGGTTGGAGTCCTGAAACCGTGCAGCCGGGCCTGACTGCGACGGGTGCGCTGGCCATTGTCATCTTATTTGGCAAGGCAATGGTGGGCCCGGTCTTCGCGCAAACCGCCTGGACCAACGTCACTTTTCTCGGCAGCGAGGTGCGCGAGCCGGCCAAAAACCTGGTGCGGGCGCTGCTCTGGGGCTGCGGAATTGTCGTGATCTTGTACGTCCTCGCCAATGTCGCTTACATCGCAGTTTTACCCCTGGACGGAATCGCGCACGCTCCGCAGAACCGCGTGGCCGTCGCCATGATGGGCGCCGTCTTTGGTCACCCCGGCGCGATGGCGATGGCCGGCGCCATCATGATTTCCACCTTTGGCTGCAACAATGGACTCATCCTGGCCGGGGCTCGCGTTTACTTCGCCATGGCGTGCGACGGTTTATTTTTTCGACGCATCGCGACAACGAATCGTCGCCATGTGCCGGCCGCTGCGTTACTCGCCCAGGGAATCTGGACGGCGCTTCTCACGCTGCCCCGCACGGTCACGACCCAACCAGGCACGGGCAAGATTGTTTACGGAAATGTTTACACCCAGTTACTAGAATACATTGTGTCGGCCGATCTTGTTTTCTACGTGTTACTCGTCGCTGCGGTGATGGTGTTGCGGCGCAGATGGCCGGACGTGGAGCGCCCCTATCGAACGTGGGGCTATCCCGCAGTGCCCGTCCTGTCCATCCTTCTGGCCACGGTTCTGACGGCCGACCTCGCCTGGCTTGCTCCGGCCACTTCGGGAATAGGAATTATGATCGTGCTGAGTGGAGTGCCAGCTTACTTCCTGTGGCGTAAAACAGCGACGTGACCGCGGCGAAAGGCGTTTGCCTGGCACTACTGTCTTCGACCGGGTGCCGTCACCTGGCGAAACTGCCCGCTGTTACGGGCCGCCAGGGACATTAACATTTGACGTTCGTCCGGTTTCTCCTTGCCGTTCAAGTAATAGATAATGTGCAGCTTCGCGCGCTTCGTTAGGTTCTTTTGACCAGCCTCGGTCACCTTGAATAAGTCTTCCGGCGGAATCGGTTGCAGCCCTCCCCCGGGTTGAGCGGCCGTGGCGTTGCCGTCCGTCAGCATGTAAATGGTTTCGGGCTTGAGCAGGAACGCCTCTTCCAACGCGTAGTCGTGGCGCGTTCCACCCGGCCGGCCCTTCTTCGGTCGCGCCTTCTTCATGTCGACCTCATCCTGGATGTGGGCGACGGCAGAATTCTTATTTTCGTCCGTCGCCGGGACTAACTCGGATTTCCAGGAATAGGCGCCGCCCGACCAGCGCACGATTCCGAAGTTCACGTTCGGGCCCAGGCTGTCGATCAGTTTGATCGCCTCATCACGGACGGCTTGAAAATTCTGTTCCTTGCCGTGCTTGAGCAAACCTTTGCCGTATTCGGCGTCGCCCGTTCGACTGAACATGGAGTCGGAAACATCGATCATGATGACAACGCTGCTGCTCTTGTCCTTGATTCCGAAAAAACTGATCAGCGCTCCTGTGCCAGTGCCACCGAGCGATCCCCCTCCACTTCCAGGCGGGCCAAAGCCGGCACCTCCCGCGGCCGCCATTTTCGGAGTGGGTGGCCCAATTTGCGTTCCCGGGATGGACGGCATCGGAGGAAGTTCCACCCTGGCCGAGCCAGTCGTCAGAACGCGCTTCGGAACAGCCGCCGGCGCAGTTTTGGTTTTCTCCCGCATTTGCACGCGATGCTGCAAAGCGCGTTCCGAGGGGTTGGGCGACTTGGGCCCGGCCGCAAACGTTAACTTACGCCCGGAGGCATACTTCGAAACAACCAGGCAGGCCGCGCCCAGGCCGAAAAGCAGATGAAGGCCAATACTGATGATGAGGAAAGGGCGGCTGCGCCACCATTTCCGCCTTTTTGCGACCGTCCCACTGGCCGGGGCGTCGTTCGTTTCCACCGACACAGCAAAATTTTGAACGAGGGAGAGAAAAATGGCAATACGGGTGAAGAACCCCGTCGCGATAAGAGACGTGGGAACAACGTCCGAACGCGATCAGCCGGTCCTGACGCGCTTTAACCGGAAACCATCGGCCATCGCGCCGTACCCCATGGAATATTCCATCAGTCCGATCCCCTTTTTCCACACGACTTTTTTGAAATGTCCCGAGGAATTGTGGTTGGACTGAAAAATGCACAGGTCATCTTTTAACTCGATGGTGGTTTCCCAGAGCCCTTCCGTGTAATCGAATTTTCCCTCCGTAATCCCGTAGATGTCGCGTTGCTCAAACACCGGCGGTTTTTCCAGCGCAGCCATCTTCTTCACAGCCGCGTCGTTATCTTCTTCATTCAGCAGAATAATTCGGTCGTCGGTCGCTATGAAATATTCCGGTTGGATTTTTCGGCGCTCACGTGCGCGTGAGGCGATGTCAGTGAACGAAACCTTATATATTTCGCCCCACGACATTTTAGCCAGTCTGGTTGTGACGATACGAACGCTCAGGCCGATCTCTTCCTGGGCGATGTTGTCGCCCCATTCCGCTCCGCGGAATTTAGCGGAAACCGGCTTATCGTCGGGAGCGCTCAAGAATGGATTGGCGCCGAAGATCGCGGAGGAGGCGCCGAGTGAAAGCGCGAGGGCGAGCCGTAGTTTGTGGAATCTCATAGTGTTTCCCGTCCGTCGTTAAGAAGGCCAGTTGCGTTGCGCAAACGCAACCGGAAAGTGATGCGTGTCCAGAGGAGCAGGCAAATCACGAGTCCATCCAGACCGTGTTCGGCGATTGAACGACCACCCGGCCCACGCGGGTCGCTACGTGCTCTACTGGATGCAGCAGTCGCAACGGGAGCACTTTAATCACGCGCTCGAGTATGCCATCGATGAGGCCAACGTCCGACGGCTTCCCTTGCTCGTGGCTTTTGGCCTAACGAGTGGATTTCCGGAAGCCAATTTGCGTCACTATCATTTTATGCTGGAGGGTTTGGTCGAGACATCCCGGGCCCTGGCCAAGCGGCGGATCAAGTTCGTTCTGCAAATCGGCGATCCCGCCGAGGTCGCCCTTCGTATCGGACGCAAGGCCGCCCTGATTGTTTGCGACCGTGGGTATCTCCGCGTGCAGAAACGGTGGCGCCAGGTGGTGACGCAGCGCGCTGCCTGTCCGATCGTCCAAGTCGAATCGGATGTCATCATTCCGGTAGAGATTGCCTCGGACAAGCGCGAGTTCGGCGCCCGGACACTCCGCCCTAAGGTCTTGCATAAAAAAGAGGAGTTTCTGGCCACGCTGGGCCGGGCTCGGGTGAGGCACTCATCGCTCCGCCTGCGCGTTCCAAGTCTTGATCCAGCCAATATCGACACGCTCTGCCGGAAATTGAAGCTGGACTCGTCCGTGACGCCGGTCCCGCATTTGTTTCGTGGTGGATCCTCCGTGGCGCGCCGGCTTTTCTCCCGATTTCTCCAGAGGAATTTGAGCGACTACAAGGAGCACCGCAATCAACCGCAGACGAACGACGTGTCGCACATGAGCAAGTATCTTCATTTCGGTCAGATCTCACCGCTTTGGCTTGCCCTCGAAGTGGAGAAAGCGAAGAAGGCCGGCCCACCAAACGTCTACACGTTCATCGATGAACTTTTGGTGCGAAGAGAGCTCGCCATAAATTGGGTAGAGTTCACCGACAACTACGACGCCTACGGATCGCTTCCGACCTGGGCCCGCACCACCCTTTATCAGCATCGGTCCGATCCACGACCGCACCTTTATTCGCGTGTCCAACTGGAGGCGGCCCGAACCCATGATCCCTATTGGAACGCGGCCATGCGCGAGATGCGCGAGACCGGTTACATGCACAACTACATGCGCATGTATTGGGGCAAGAAAATTTTAGAATGGTCCGCCACGCCGCAGGTGGCGTTCCGGAACGCGCTCGCGCTCAACAATAAATACTTTCTCGATGGTCGCGACCCGAATTCGTTCGCCAATGTCGCGTGGGTTTTCGGACAGCACGATCGGCCCTGGCCGCAGCGCGCGATCTTTGGCAAGATTCGCTATATGAACGCCGCCGGCCTGGAGCGGAAGTGTGACATCCGGGCCTACGTGGCGAAAGTCGATCGTCTAGTCGAGTTAGCCGCAGTTCGTTAGACTCGGCGCTTGCGCAGATGCGCAAAAAGCACGGCGACCGCACACAGAATGATGGCGGGAACGGCTGGATCCACTTCGGGGATGGGGGTGAAAAAGATGTCCCCGACCGCAATGTCCTGATAGCGCGGCGCACCTGCGTTGTTGGCAAATACAAAACTGAAGCCCGTGATGGCAGTGCTGCCGAAGCTGATCGTCGCGTTGCCGTTGGCCGAACCGGCTCCGCTGTTCGGCGAAGCCGCGTTTCCGGCCAGGGCCTGCGCCAACCCACTGCCTGTTAGTGTAACGACCGATCCCAGATTCGTGATTGTTGCGGCTACATGCGTGCCGTCGAGCGCGATGCCGTAGATGCTCTTGATTTGGTCTTTGTTCGTCCCTAGATCGATATCGAAGATACTGAACGAAACATTGCGTACCCCCAGATTGTAGAGCGGATTAAAGCCTACCGTCAGGGTGATTTTGGAGTTGGTGTGCAGATTGCCGGCGATCTCAAAAGAGCTTTGCACAGGGCTCAGGCCCCCCGTGATGGAAGTTCCTATATTTGGGGTCATGATCCCGGTGGTCGAGTCATTCGTTAGGGCACTTGCTTGTCCGCTCACTGTGATGGTGACGTCGTTTCCGGGAGTTCCTGCATCAATGTCATAGGAATTCGACAATGAGCCGGGCGCCCACGTCAGGGTATCCCAGTCGACCAGAAGCGCTTGAGCGCTGGGACAGGCCGAGCCGAAAAGGGCAGTGACGACGGCCAGGATCAGGGGGGTGTATCGGGGACGACTCATTATGGCAATTATAAGAGACAAGCACTCGCCGTACCCCGGCATCCGACTTGCTTAGGCCGGTTATATGCCGAATCGAGCATGGCCTTCGCTCATTACCCTCGTTTTGGCCTGCTTTCTGGGAAGGGGGACCCTCGCCCAGAACCTCGTGGCAGATCCCGGCTTCGAAGCCAACAATCTCTCCGCCTGGGTGATCACAACCGATTCCCCCGATGGTGCGAGCATCGACCTCGATACCAAGGCAATCGATGCGTTCTCCGGCGTCCAATGCGTTTACTTTGCCCAATCTGACTACTTCGATCATCTCACTCAGACGATTTCGACCCTGGCTGGCCAAACCTATGCGTTAACTTTCATGGTCTCGGCTAACCCGGACTTCACGCCTTCTTCCAACGCCGTTCAGCAATTCGAGGTATTCTGGGCCGGCACCCAAGTTTACAGCCGGAGCGACAATTCCAGTCAGCCCTATCAGCAGATCACCGTTTTGGATCTCACCGCGACCGGTGCGTCGACTTTGCTGACCTTTAACGGGCGCAACCAACCGGGCGCCTACTACCTTGACGATATCTCCCTGACGGCGTCGGGAATGACGGTTGTTCCCGAGACTTCAACGTGGGTGATGGCCGCGGCCGTCGCCGCCTGGTTGGGCCAAGGCTTTGTTCGGCGTCGGCCGGCCAGCGTTTAGACCCAATTCCAAGCGGCAGGCCGCCGCTGTTCCGATCGCACTTTTATGGGCCAAAGTCCCAACTGTCGACCGGGGGCATCCTCTGTCAAAAGGAGCATTATAGGGTTGACACTCGCCCGGCGGTTATCTACAACGGGTGAGTCGAAATTCCATAAATGTAATGAAAAGAGCCTTCGCACTGGGAATTATAGGGATCGCCGCCAGCATTTGGACGGCGCGTGCGGACATCAACGTGAACTTTGCTTCCACGTCGAGCACCGCTACGGCGACGCTTTGGAATTACACGATCAACGTTACCTCCCTCCAGGAAGCACATCCGGGCGACTTCTTCACCATTTACGATTTCGGCAACATCATCCCGGGCTCGAATGTGCAGCCCGCCGGTTGGACTTTCTCCACCTCTCTCGTTGGTCTTACCCCAGCCAAGATTAACGCGCCTGACAGCCCGACGATTCTAAATCTGACTTGGACGTACAATGGTCCGGTCATCCCGACTGAGACTCTGGGGATCGGGCCTTTTCAGGTGGCCATCGACGGTCCGCGCAGGACGCAGTCACGTAATTCATATTTTGCGGGTCAGGGCACGCTGTCCAGCGGTCCGAATGCGGGCACCACCATCGGGAACATTGCCAATGTCATCGTCCCCACGGCGGTGCCGGAACCCTCCACGCTCGCGCTCATTTTCGGGACGGGCGGCCTCGGTGTGATCGGTCGCGCGCTCGCGCGCCGTCGCAAGCTTTAGTCGCAGCAGCGTCGCATTGCATAATTGCGGCCTGTTGCCGCTCTATTCAACTGCCCGGCGCGGTTCGCGTACCTCGTTCTTTCGTTCAAAGACGAAACGAGTCTTCGGAAAGATGCACCAGCCCTGCAGAACGTTGTCAAATCGTTGGCTTACATGGAGGTTAAGGCCGAAGAGCGGGCAGAGCTCTTGCCCGTGCGTTCGCCCGCCACGTGTTTTGAAACAGCGTCGGTAAAGAATTTGGAAAAGTCTTTTAGTTTGCGCTCGCCCACGCCGGGGATCCGTTCGAATTCGGCCGTCGTGGTGGGAAGGGCGTGCGCCATTTCGCGAAGTGTCGCATCCGAAAAAATGACGTAGGCCGGAACGTTGCGTTCATCGGCCAGCGTGCGCCTCAGGAGTCGCAGTTTTTCGAAGAGACTCTCGTCACATTGAATATCGCCGCTCCGGCGTTTGGAACGTTTCGCTGCGGTCGTGTCCAAAGGCTTGGTCAAAGTGATCGACGTCCTCTCGCGCAGGGCCGCCATACCGGCCTCGGTCACGGCCAGGGTCGCAAACTTTCCGGGAGCGGTCGCGACGAGTCCCATATGCAGTAATTCGCGACCGATGGCCTGCCAGGCCGTGCGGCTGACGTCGGCGCCGATCCCGAAAGTCGAAAGTTGGTCGTGCCCTCTTTGCCGAATCGCGTCGGTATCGCCACCCGTCAAGATTTCGACGATGTGATTCAACCCGAAACCAAAACCATGTTTGGCCTGCACGCGGTGGATGCAGGACAGGAATTTCTGCGCGTGCACGGTTCCGTCGAAGGTTTCGCGCGGAGTCAGGCAATTATCGCAACCGTCGCAGTGACGATGCGGGAATTCTTCGCCAAAATACTTCAACAACGTAGCGCGTCGGCATTGGCCGGTTTCGGCGTAACCGACCATGACGCGCAGTTGTTCGCGCGCGATGATCTGTTCATCGGCGCTCTTCTCTTCGATAAAGAGCTTCTGCTTCATGACGTCGCCCGCATTGAAGAGCAGCACGCAATCAGACGGCAGGCCATCACGGCCGGCCCGGCCTGTCTCCTGATAATAACCTTCGATATTCTTGGGTAGATCGTGATGGACGACGAAGCGAACGTTCGGTTTGTCGACGCCCATGCCAAAGGCAATCGTGGCGGTGATCACTCGCACGTCGTCGCGCCGGAACTGATCCTGGTGACTGGCTCGTTCCTTCGCTTCGAGCCCGGCGTGATACGGTTTGGCCTTGATCCCATCCGCGCTCAGTTTCGCGGCCAGACTATCCGCGGTTTTTCGGCTCGCGCAGTAAACGATGCCGCTTTCATCCGGCCGGCTTCGAACGAGCGCGAGGATTTGATGGTACGGATCCTTTTTCGGAAGAACCCGATAGGTCAGGTTCGGCCGATTAAAACTGGCCACGTAGCAGCGCGGATCCCGGAGCTTCAGTTGCTTCAGAATGTCCTGGCCCACGCGGTCTGTCGCGGTGGCGGTTAAGGCCATGATGGGCACGCCCGGAAAATGTTCGCGCAGATCGGCCAATTGGCGGTATTCCGGCCGGAAATCGTGGCCCCATTCGCTGATGCAATGTGCCTCATCGATCGCGATTTGCGCGACCTTCCACTGTTTGGCTTTGGCCAAGAAGCTTTCCAGCATTAGTCGCTCGGGCGCCACATAAAGAAGGTCATGCTCGCCCCGGTACAATCCGCGCAGCCGCGCGCGCGCCTCATCGCCCTCGAGCGCGGAATTGAGAAATGTGGCGGCGATCCCGCTCGTCTGCATGGAGTCCACCTGATCTTTCATGAGGGAGATAAGAGGCGACACCACGATGGTGAGCCCATCGCGCAACAAAGCCGGCAGTTGAAAGCAAAGCGATTTTCCACCCCCCGTCGGCATGAGGGCAAAGACGTCCCGACCGGCCAGCGCATCCCGGATGATTTCTTCCTGCAGGGGCCGAAATTCGTCGTAGCCGAAATGCTTTTTTAGCGCTCCGTGCAAATCCATTGAAACTTTTTACTGGAACGCAGCGGAACGTGACAGTGGAATCAGGCGCGACGCTCTCGAATCGACGACAGGATGTCTGCGACCACTTCAGCGCGAGGTTTGGCGCCAAGGTTACCCTGACCATGCACGCGCAGGCTGACCGCGTTTGCTTCCATGTCGCGATTTCCGATGACGAGCATGGTGTGCACCTTCATTTGTTCCGCCGAAGAGATTTTGGCTTTGATGTGATCGCTGCTGGCGTCGAGTTCGCAGCGGACTTCCTGCGCGCGCAATTCACTCTGCACGGCGCGGGCGTATTCGAGTAAAGGCGCTTCGTCCCCGATGGGAAGGACGCGAACCTGCTCGGGGGCGAGCCAGAGCGGAAAGTTTCCCGCGTAATGCTCGATGAGGAATCCGATAAAACGTTCGTGCGTGCCGAGCGGAGCGCGGTGGATGCAGAGCGGAACCTTGTCCGTATTGTCGCGATCCTTGTAGGCGAGGTTGAAGCGGCGCGGCTGTGCAAAATCAACCTGGTTCGTGGCGATGCTAAACTCGCGGCCGATCGTGCTCCAGGCCTGCACATCGATCTTCGGACCGTAGAACGCCGCTTCGTTAGGCACTTCCACGTAATTGATACCGGACGATTTTAAAACATCACGCACCATGTTTTCCGTTTGCTTCCAAAGGTCCGATTCATCCACGAATTTCTGACCGAGTTTGGCGGGATCATGCGTGGAGAAGCGCATGAGATACTTATCGATCCCGAAAAGCTTGAAGTAATTCAGATACAGCTGATTGACCGCGTTGAACTCCGACTCGAATTGCTCAGGCGTGCAATAAATATGCGCATCGTTCATCTGCATGGACCGCACGCGCATAAGTCCAAATAATTCACCACTTTGTTCGTAGCGATAACAGGTGCCATACTCGGCGAAGCGCAAAGGCAAATCGCGGTAACTGCGCGGGACGGCATCGAACAACTTGTGATGATGCGGGCAGTTCATCGCTTTCAGGTAATATTTCGTTGCAACGTTGGAGGGTTGAAGCGATGCGACGTCTTCGCTGCTTTCCCGCTTTGCCCCTTGTTGCTTCATCGCTTCATCGCCTTCCGTCATCTCCATCGGCGGGAACATCGACTCGGCGTAGTAGGGGAGGTGGCCGCTCTTTTTGTAAAGACTCTCGCGCGCGATGTGCGGAGTGCGGACGCGCTGGTAGCCGGCCGAAAATTCGGTTTCTTTCGCGAGTTTCTCGAGTTCTTCGATGATGGCGGCGCCGCGCGGCAGCCATAGGGGCAGACCGGGCCCGACGTCGTCGTCCATGACGAAGATTTCCAGCTCTTTGCCGAGCTTGCGGTGGTCGCGCTTCTTCGCCTCCTCCAGCATGGCAAAGTACTCATCGAGCTGTGTCTTGTTCTTGAAGGCCGTCCCGTAAATGCGCTGGAGTTGAGGATTCTTTTCGTCGCCCTTGTAATAGGCGCTGGCCACATTCGTCAGCTTGAATGCGCCGATGTTGCCCGTGCGCATGACGTGTGGGCCGGCGCAGAGATCGGTAAATTCTCCGTTGCGATAAATGGAGATGGCCTCGCCCTCCGGAATGCCCTGAATGATATCGAGTTTGAACTTGCTCGCGGCCGGGCGCGGACCGAGCGCTCCCAGTTCACCGGCTTGGGCCAGGGCCAGCGCTTCTCCACGGCTGACCTCTACGCGCTCGAAGGTGTGGTTGGCTTTGCTCTCCTTCTTCATCTCGGCTTCGATTTTATCGAAGTCCTCGGGCGAGATGCGGTGCGGCAGTTCCACGTCGTAATAAAATCCATTCTCCACTGGCGGCCCCGCCGCAAACTGCGCTTCCGGCCAGATTTTGAGGATGGCCGTGGCCAGGACGTGCGCAGCCGAGTGGCGCAAACGTTCGATCTCCGTCATCTGCGCCCGTTGTTCCAAGGTTTTGCGATCGTCAGACATAGGAATTGAAGTTCATCCACGCGGGGTGGATTGGCAAAGAATGCACTACTTTGTCGGGCGCGACCATTTTGGCAACGCCGATCATCGAGGCTCGGGTGTCCGCCTCCCTACAGGATCGGGCTATCCTGCCTCTACTTAATCTCGGCCAGTTTCTTCAGGTCAACGCGCTTGACCCAATCCTGCAATTCTTTCGGATCACGATTCTGCAGCTCGATTTGGACGAAATAGCGTTTTGCCACCATGACCCAGAGGGTCGCATGTTTCCGATCCGTCTCGAAGGCTTCGAACCCGGGGTTGCCGTCAATCGTGACCGACTTGCTGTAGCCGTCGCTTGATTCCGAATTAATTTTCCACGCAGCCGTCGTGGCGATGACGTAATCCGGGTTGGAAACGGAGTCGAGAATACTGATGGAAGAGGTGGGCGCGTCATCGCCTTCGCCCTTTTTGTAGTCGCGATGCACGTTGGTCAGCTTGAATCCGCCCACATCCGAGGTGGAACCGTCGGCAGGATCTGCCGTCCACTCGGCCGGTGCATCCGGGAGAAGCGGAATCAGTTTGGAGAAATCGACCACGTCAGGGGCGTCGGGTGGGGGTGGAGCTTGCGCTCCCGCAGAAGGTCCGAAATAGAAAATCATACCGGCCATGGCCAGAACGATGGCGACTCTCCATAGACCAGGGTTAATTTTCGATTTCATCTTGTCGTAAGCCTCTTTCCCACGCAACCCGGCGGTACTCGATTGACTTTGCCGAGGCGCTTTGTCAAGACGCGAATCGTGTTTCGTGCTTTGGATCGACAAGGAAAGGTGGCTGTGGCGATTGGAATTCTCGCCCTGGCAGTGCGGTTTATCGCTATCAATCAGCCTTTTGTCGACGATTGGAGCTGGCGGCAAAGCGACGTCGCCGCCATCGCGCGAAACTTCCATGACAACGGCTTTCATTTCGCTTATCCGCAGATCGACTGGGCGGGCGATCAACCCGGATACGTCGGCACGGAGTTTCCCATCCTGCCGTTCCTCGCCGCCTTGCTTTATCGAATCATGGGAATCCACGCGTGGGTTGGACGTAGTCAGGCGGTGTTTCTATTCGCCCTATCTTTGCCATTTTTCTTTTTGCTCGTGCGCAAGGTTTTCGATGGCGCGGCGGCTTGTTGGGCTCTCGTCTTCTACAGCTTCGCTCCTCTCGCTTTGATGGCGAGCCGATGCTTCATGCCTGATGTTCCTTCGCTCAGTTTGTCCATTGTTGGCCTCTATCTCTTCCTGCGCTGGAGCGAGAACGGCCGGCCCGCGCTCCTCCTGATCGCCGCGCTGGCGACGTCACTGGCGATTTTGATTAAGGTTCCGACCGCGCTCATCGGTGTGCCCCTGGCCGTTGTCGCATTCAAACGCTTCGGTTTTTCTGCCGTTCGTCGCCCCGCTCTGTGGCTATTTGGGGCCATCGCACTACTGCCGTCGCTCCTCTGGTACTGGCACGCCCACAGCGTCTCCGAGCAATTTTATCCATATCATTTTTTCGGGGCGGGCGGCTTTCACATTGAGCCGTTGTCCTGGTATTGGAAGATTGCGCGGCTGACAGTTCTCTCGAGTCTGACGGTGGTCCTGTTTGCGGTCGCGGTCGCAGGCGTATTCATTGGCCAACGGGATTCGGACCAGCGCGTCTTTCGCTGGTGGGGTGGCGCCATGATTCTTTTCGTTCTTGTGGTCGGCTATGGGAATCGGCATCCGTGGTATCAGCTGCCCTTCGTGCCGATTGCAGCCGCTTTCGCCGGCGGTTTTTGCAGCATGACGCAACGAACCGTTTCAGGTCGCTCCGTCGCACGAATCCTTGCCCTATCGGTATTGTTGAGCTTCGGTCTGCTCGCTTATTTCAACGCGAAATTGTTTTACCGGGAATCAGCGGGCGATTTGCAGAAACTCGGACTGGAGCTCAAGGCTTCCACACCAGCGGATTCTCTCGTGGTGGCGGCGGACTACGGCGATCCCACCGCTTTTTATTATGGCGAACGCAAAGGATGGCATTTTCTCGAGAAGAGCGGGATGTACAATGGTCACCCCATCGCCAGTGGCGACGCGATCGCTGATCTGGAAAGCCTGCGCCAGCGCGGCGCGACCCACATTGCTTTCTATTCAGGCACACTTTGGTGGCTCGATTACTACAAGGAGTTCGCCGAACATCTGAGCACCACCGCGACTCTGCAGGTTTCCACGCCTGCGTACAAAATCTACCGACTCAATCCACCGGCTCGATCGACGCAGTTAAGCGAAAGCGTTGACGCATTTGATGATGGTAACGACATCCTCCTCGCGAAGTTGTGGATGGCAGGGGAGCGATAGACATTGTGCGGCGTGCCGTTCCGCGTTGGGCAGCCCATCGGGATCGATGTGTATATTTTTGAAGCATGGCTGCTGGTGCGCCGGAATCGGATAATGAATCAGGGTTTCGATCCCGTTCATCTTCAGATGTTCCGCAAGGCGAGCGCGCTCGATGCTTCGTGCGACAAACAAATGGTAAACGTGGCTATTGGCTTCAACCGGGCGTGATAAGAGTTCGGTGCGCGGGTTTGTCAATTCGGCGAAGTAGCGCGCGGCCGTCGCGCGCCGGACGCGATTGAAGCGCTCGAGCCAATGGAGGCGAACTGAGAGAATGGCCGCCTGGAGCTCGTCGAGCCGGCTGTTCACTCCGGATTCGACGTGCTCGTAGCGTGTGGTCGCGCCGTAACTGCGCAACAGCCTGACACGATTCATCACGTCCTCTGAGTTTGTCACGAGCGCACCCGCGTCGCCTTTGGCACCAAGATTCTTTGTTGGATAAAAACTGAAGGCGGCCCATTTCCCGAATGAACCAGCCAGGCGGCCACCCCTGATGGCGCCGTGTGCCTGCGCCGCATCCTCCAGAAGATGGATGTTGGCTTGCTGACAGAACTCCAGCCACGCGTCCATATCAGGGAGTTGCCCGTACAGATGGACCAGCAACATCGCCTTGGTTTGGCGAGTCAGGCAGCGTTTCGCGCTGGCCATGTCCAGCAAGGCCGTGCCCGGTTCGATATCAGCAAGAACGGGAGTGGCACCGGCGCGTTGGATCGCCATGATCGTAGCCATGGCGGTCATCGGCGTGGTGATGACTTCGTCTCCCGCCCCGATGTTCAAGGCGCGCAGTCCCAGCTCTATGGCGTCCATGCCATTGCCCACTCCGATGCAGAAGCGCGTGCCACAGAGTCGGGCCCACAATTCCTCGAACCCTTGCACCTCGGGACCGAGAATGAAGCGGCTTGAGCGCAAAACCCGTTCGACGGCTGCGAGTTCCTCCGCCTGCAACGCCTCCGGTTCGGCGGCGAAGTCGTTCATCAAAATCATGCCGTTGGTTTCCAATAATGCCCGCGGTGTTTCTTGTAATAAGAGAGGGTTCGATCCAAACCGTCGGACAGCGAAACCTGCGGGGCCCAGCCCAGTGTTTTGTGGATCTTGCTGAAGTCGCTGTAGTAATCGCCGATGTCGATCGCCTTGCGCTCGGCCGGGAACTGTACTGTCTTGGCATTCCCGCCGCCGTTCCCCTGAATGAGTAATGCCGCCAGCTCCTTCAGACTGATCGGTTCGGACTGTCCCAGGTTAAATATCTCACCGTCGGCTTCTGGCGCAGCGGCCGCGAGCAGAAACGCCTCGACCACGTCATCGACAAAGTTAAAATCTCGTCGCTGACTTCCGTCGCCAAAGATCTGAATCGGCTCTCCCTCCAGGAGCCGCCGGATCCAAATGCCGAGAAAAGTCTGGCGATCATCTTTCACCCGCATGCCCGGACCATACGTGTTCGTTAGGCGAAGAGCGCACGCGCGGATTTTATAAACATCGTTATAAAGCAGGTGATATAACTCGCCCGCCAATTTATGAATACCGTTCAGATCGACCGGGTTGACTGGATGTTTTTCGTCCACCGGCAAATACCTGGGCCGGCCGTAAAGTTGCCGGGTGCTGGCGAAAACGATTTTCACATCGCGATTGTAAAGACGGCACGCCTCCAAAATAAAAAGCTGCGCCGTCGTATTGATGTTCAGATCGGTCAGCGGATCGGTCATGGAATCGAGATGACTGGTTTGACCGGCGAGATTGAATAGAAAATCGCGATTCCGCACGAGGGAAGCCATGGCCGCCGCATCGCGCACATCGGCATGATGGACCGTCACAAGGTCGCGGATATCATCGATGTTGAAAACATTTCCCCCGTATTCGGGGATCAAGCTGTCGACCAGGGTGACGCGCGCTCCCAGCTGAACGAGACGCCGGGCCAGGGAGGAGCCGATAAAGCCGAGCCCGCCCGTGACCAGGACCTCCGAATCGGAAAACACGGCCATGTCGGGAGGCACGCGTCGATTGTAGGTTCGCCCCCGGAGATTTATCTATAACTTTCGGTCGGTTTTCTTGGACCAGTCGGTATTACTGTCGTGACAACACGAAGATGGGCTGATGATAACAAGAGCGAACGAATGAGTCTGGAACCCCCCATGGAGCTGTCGCTGGTCATTCCGGTTTATAACGGGCGTCGCACGATCTCCGGCGTGGTGCAAAGTATCCGCGAGACTTTCGACACGACGCGCTACGAAATCGTGTTGGTCAACGATGGTTCGGAGGATGACAGCGAAGTGGTGTGCGCAGCGCTGGCCGAAAATTCCGGTGGGACCATTATTTTTGTCCAATTGAGCCGCAATTTTGGCGAACACAGTGCCGTCCTGGCCGGACTGAGTCGGACGCGGGGAGAGTATGTCGCGGTGCTCGACGATGATGGCCAGAATCCGCCGTCCGAAATTGTGCCGATGCTGGCGGAGCTTAAGCGTGAGCACTACGACGTGGTTTACGGTCACTATATCGAGAAGAAACACTCCTTGTTTCGGAATGCGGGCAGCGCCTTCAACAATTGGGTCGCCACCCTGATGCTGCATAAACCCAGGAATCTTTACCTCTCTAGTTTCAAGGTCATGAGCCGGTTTGTCGTGGATGAGATCATTCGTTACCGCGGTCCTTATCCTTACACGGATGGATTGATCTACCGCACCACCCGCAGGATCGGACAAATTCCGGTGGAACATCGCGCCAGCGCGAATGGTTCTTCGCGTTACACGCTGCGCCGGCTCATTCGGCTCTGGCTCCACATGTTTTTGAATTTCTCCGTCGCACCTCTGCGCCTGTCTGTTTATGCCGGTCTGGTCGCCTCATTCTTCAGCCTGATAGCGCTCGTCTTTATTTTTATCGATAAGATGTGGATTACGCCTAACGTCACGCTCGGAATTCCGACTGTGCTTGGTGCGGTGGTTTTCTTTTCCGGCATCCAACTCATGATCCTCGGGTTGGTCGGCGAGTATCTGGGGCGTCTTTATCTTGATCACACCGGAACGCCACAATATGTCGTGCGCTACGTGATCACCGCTCAAGGCTTAACCCCTAGTGTCTCGGCGGCCGGCTCGGCCAGGACGCTGGAATAATTCAGGGCGAAGATTTCTTCCCTTTTAAACAAGCCTCTTTGCTAGCTTGTTCGCTTGGACGCTGTGAAGCCTCGGCGGAAACTAGGACCCTTCGATGCTGTCATGATCGTGATGGGCGGCATCGTTGGAGCGGGAATCTTTGCCAATCCCTCCGAAGTCGCACACCGCGTCCACACTCCCTTTCTTATCCTGGCCGTATGGGCGTTGGGCGGGTTGATTGCCATTTGCGGCGCGTTTATTTGGGCCGAGCTGGCCACGCGTCTTCCTGGCACCGGCGGCCAGTACCTTTATTTGCGTGAGGCTTATCATCCGTCCGTAGCGTTCGTTTACGGGTGGGCCCTGTTGCTCGTTACGCAAACCGGCGGCATGGCTGCCGTGGCTGTGATGTTTGCGCAGTATTTTCGAGCACTCACCGGGATCCCCTGGAGCGATCGCGTCCTGGCCGCCGCCGTCTTACTGATTCTGAGTGCGCTCAACTGTTGCGGAGCCCGGGCCGGCAGTAATGCCCAGAACGTGCTGATGTTGCTCAAAATCGGAGCGATCGCGGCACTTGTTTGTGTGGGTTTATCTTTCCCGGAGCACACGGCCATCTCCGGCCCGTTGATTGATCAACCGCTCTCCTTCGGCCTAATACGAAGCGTCGGCGTAGCCATGGTCCCGATTGCTTTCGCCTATGGGGGCTGGCAAACCGCTACCTTCGTCGCCGGTGAAATGCGGGACGCGCGGCGCGACTTGTCGCGCGGACTGCTCATGGGTGTGCTGGGCGTGGTCGTGCTCTATCTTGCTGTGAACTTCACGTGTCTCCATGTTTTGGGAGCGAGCGGGCTTAGCCAAACGACCACACCTGCATCTGATGTGATGCGGAAAGTGCTCGGCCCGCGCGGCGCGCAATGGATTGGTGCCGGGATTGCCATTTCGGCTCTCGGTTTTATCAGCCAAAGCATGCTGACGGCTCCACGCGTGTACTACGCGATGGCGCGCGACGGCGTGTTCTTCGAAAGCGTTGGCAAAGTTTCGCGCGTCTCGGGGGCACCGGTTGTGGCCATCGCCCTGCAGGGAGTGGCGGCCAGTCTCATCGCCTGCTCCGGAAAATACGGTGAGATTTTAAATTTTGAAGTGACGGTTGATTTCATCTCCTTTGCCCTGACTGCTGCGTGCCTGTTCAGGCTGCGGCACCGCGGCATCGGCGACGGACCGGGAGTTCACCGCACTCCCGGCCATCCCTTAACGACAATCTTGTTCGTGCTTGCCTGCGTCGGAATTGTCGGAAGCGCTATCGCGACATCGCCGGGGCACAGCGCCATTGCCCTTGCTATCATGCTGGCTGGCATTCCGGTGTATTGGTTGTGGCGCCGCTCCACTCCGGCGCATCCATGAAACACAAACACTCCGATTACATGCATTGGGCCAAGACGGGCAGTCAGGCCCGTTTTAATCTGGCCAGCAGTGGAGTGGCCGCGCTTCTGCTGCGCGAACTTCCGCTCGACTTTAACCGGCTCGAGATCAACGGCGACAACAGCTACGGTTACGCACCTCTGCAAAACGCGATCGCACGACGTCACGGCGTCGAGCCGGAGAACGTGGTGGAGGCTGCCGGAACCGCCATGGCGAATCATCTGGCCATGGCCGCCATTCTCGAACCGGGTGATGAAGTGCTGATCGAGCATCCCGCCTACGGCCCGATTTTAGATGCGGCACAGTATCTCGGCGCTGACGTGAAGCGCTTCCCGCGTCGAGCTGAGGATGGTTGGCGCGTCGATATCGATGACATTCGCCAGGCGATCTCTCCAGCTACGAAACTGATCGTCGTCACGAACCTGCACAATCCGACCAGTGTGCTCACGCCTGAATCGGTGATGCGTGAATTAGCCGAACTGGCGGCCGATGTTGGAGCATTCGTACTCGTGGACGAGGTTTACCTGGACGCGGTCTTCGTGGACACACCGCGCACTTCGTTTCACGTCGGAGGCCACGTGATCGTCACGAACAGCCTAACCAAGATTTACGGAGTCAGTGGGCTGCGGTGCGGATGGATTCTGGCGCAAGCGGAACTGGCCTGGAAGATGCGCCGGCTCAACGACGTCTTTGGCTCTGTTCCGGTGCATCCCGGAGAGTTATTGAGTGTGGCTGCCTTCGAGCATCTTGACCTGTTGCGAGAGAGGGCGCGTCGCCTGATCGAAGTTGACCGCCAGCGGCTCGACGCATTTTTGGACGAGCAACACGACCTGCAAACGGTGCGAACAGAGTGGGGGACTAGCGCTTTCCCGCGGCTGCGACAGGGCGCAGCCGACTCCTTTGCGGAACTCCTTAAACGAGACTTCGAAACCTCCGTCGTTCCGGGCCGTTTCTTTGGCATGCCCGATCATTTCCGCATTGGGTTAGGCGTAGACAGCAAAATGTTTACGGAAGGGCTGGATCGGATTACCCGTGCGCTGGCTACGATGCCTAACCAAGGGCTCTCGACGGCGCAAGCGGACCGGCCATGAAATCAGCCGAGTACGAAGCGATGTTTCGCGTCGAAGAAACGCACTGGTGGTATCGCGCCCTGCATCAGTTGCTCCTCGATAGTCTGGATCTGGAACTGCCCGACTGGCGGGAGAAAAGGCTGCTCGATGCGGGCTGCGGCACCGGCGCCATTCTGAAGAGACTCGGTCGTCCGGATCGGAATATCGGCGTCGATATCGCGCCCGAAGCTCTTTCATTTTGTCGAAAGCGCGGATTGGAAAATGTGCAACAGGCTGATATCTCGGCCTTACCATTTCCTAACGATACTTTCGATGCCGTGATCTGCTCGAGCGTTCTGTATCATCAGTGGGTGGTCGATGTTGAAGTCGCGCTGGCCGAGCTTCGTCGCGTCCTGCGGCCGGCCGGATTGCTATTCCTGGTCCTGCCGGCTTTTCGATTTCTGCATAGCGCCCACGATGAAGCGGTTTTGACGGCGCGCCGTTTTGCCAGGCCGGAGGTACGAAAGCTCCTGCGGCAAAGCGGTTTTGACGTGGAGCGGTTGACCTACTGGACCACGTTCCTCTTTCCTGGCGCGGTGCTGGCCCGGACCCTGGGTGTCTCGGACAGCGGACGTGATTTCGAAAGAGATTCGTCCGGGATTGGGCACCACGTTTTCAGCTTTGTCATGGCCTTGGAGCGACGTGTTCTGCGGAAGGTTTCACTCCCTTTTGGCGTTGCTCTTTTAGCCATCGCACGAAAGGCTGGAGACGGAATGATGGGGGACGAGCGGTGATGCAAATTTATTCGCCTCTTTGCGGTAGGCTCAGATTCTCCCCGGTCTGTCATGTTGCGACGGCGTGGAAGAAATGAGCAGCGGCGTGGAGAGAACGGGGTCAGAGGCGCGAAAACGGGTCGCCTTCTTTTCCTCCCGTGCGTTGGCCACCTATCTATTGGTCTCTTCCGCATTAGCGCTGATCGGTCTGCTCGTCTTTCGGAACTTCGTCTTTGGCGACAAAGTTCTTTTATATACAGACATGGGAGCGGATTCGGTCAACGACTCGTACCCGTGTTTCGTTCATCTTTCTGACTATCTGCGAAGCGTGGGGTTTCCCTCTTGGAGTTTTTCGGTTGGGCTGGGCCAGAGTCTCTCCTATCTCACTGGCAACCTGATCTGGGAGCCCGTCGTGTGGTTGCCGAAAACGTTCATCGCCCATGCGCTCGTTTTCCAACACCTGGTCAAGATTCTAATCGGTGGTCTTCTATTTTTTCGATTTTTGCAAATACGTGGGACGGATCTTCGTGCCGCCCTGCTCGGTGCGCTCTTGCTGTCGTTTTCTTCCAGCATGTGCATGGGCAGCTGCTGGTTTACCAGCGCGGACGAGGTGGTTGCTTTCACTTTTCTTTTGTTAGCGGCGGAACTCGCCCTGTCTCGCGGTCGGTGGATTTGCCTTCCCATGGCTGTCGCACTGATCGGATTGATCACAGTTTTCCACCTTTACTTGGCGGCCGTAATATTGAGTGTGTACGTCCCGGCCCGGCTGTTTGAGCTTTACGGCCGGAGATGGTGGCGGGACTTCCCCGTGTGCCTGCAATTAGCCGGGCTGGCTTGTCTCGGCCTTGGTCTGTCTGCCTTTGTCACTTTCAGCGGTGCTGACGCCGTCCTGAACAGCGCGAGAGGGTCTGGCAAAATCGGCAACAGCTGGCCCGTGCCACACTTTTCCCAGTTGGAATCGGCCACGCACTATCTGACTGCTGTCTTGAGATTCTTTTCGAACGATCTAATGGGAAGCGGGAATGACTTCCGCGGGTGGGAAAACTATTTCGAGGCGCCGACGAGTTATGCCGGGCTCGTCTCGCCTTTACTGCTTCCGCAGTTTTTTGCCGGTGCGGCCCGCCGGGAAAGAGTCGTGGCCGCCGTCGTCCTCGGGTTGATCGCCGTTCCGTACATCTTCCCGTGGTTTCGCTCTCTCTTTTGGATGTTTGAGGGCGGGTACTACCGAACATTGTCCCTCGTTTCTGTGCTGGCCGTTCTGACTTTCAGCGTGCTTGCCTTCTTCCGGTACACCGAACACAAACGCCTCAGCCTACCCACGCTCGGCGCGACTCTGTTCGTGTTGCTCGCTCTGCTTTATCTGCCGGTCGAACCAATGAGATCTCTGATCGACCCACATTTGAGAGAGACGGCAGCGATTTTTCTCGTTTCCTATGCAGCCCTGCTGGCCAGCGGCAGCTTGCTCAAACGGCAGGATCCGATCGCCTGGTGCATTCTGGTCCTGGCTGCGGCCGAGCTTGTCTACTTCGACGGCTTGACGGTCAATCGGCCCACCGTGCTGAAATCGGAAATTAGTGGAACCGTGGCTTATCACGACGATGGAACTGCTCAAGCGGTACGCGCACTGCAAGAGCGAGAAATCAGTTTTTTCCGCATCACAAAAACCTGGAGTTCCGGCCCGTCCACCATTCTTAGTCTGAACGACGCCATGGTTTTCGGCTACTCCGGAACGTCTTCCTATGGTTCGTTCAACAGTTTTAACTACATCAACTTCCTGACCGTGGCCGACGCGATTACACCTGCCGACATTGTCACAGAGGCGCAATGGTCGCCCGGTCTGGTCGGTCATCCACTTCTCTCAACTTTCGCCTGTGAGAAGTATGTGTTGACCAACGATCCGGGGCCGTTCGAGGCGGCAGATCACTACGAGTTTGTGCAACGCTACCGGGATGTTTCCGTTTTTCGAAACAAACTTTTTCTTCCATTCGGGCTGATCTTCGACCGCTACCTGCCGGAGGATATATTTCGAGAGTTGCCAGCCTGGGCTAAACCCGAGGCGCTCCTGCACGCGGTGGTTCTTCCCCGCGATCAGGGGCAGAGCCTGGAAATAACCGCCCTGACATTGGATGAGCTCAAGGATGAGATGCGCGACGGCTCGCCCGCACACATTATCGCCAAACGGCAAACCGCCGTCTTGAGCATGCGCTCCTTCACACAGACCCACTGGCAGGGAACGGTTAGGGCAGAGCGCAGATCGGTCCTGTTATTGCAAACTCCGTTCGACGCCGGCTGGAGCGCCTGGATGGACTCCCAGCGTGCCACCATTACCAAAGTGGATGGCGGCTTGCTTGGCGTTTTTTTATCGACTGGCGAGCATCAGGTTGAATTGCAGTATCGGCCGAGGTTTCTCACCGCCGGCGTGATCGTGAGTATTACCTCCTGCCTCGTTCTTTGCCTGTTGCTTTGGCGTTGGCCCAGGATCCGACTGCCAGCGGCATGAATGGTTTTCCATTACTTCCGGCGATCCGCGGGTGGCGCCGGTCTGACGATGCACTCACCTGGGTCGAACGCGGCGTGGCCCTACTGCTCACGTTCACGGTTCTTGTTCTGCTGGTCGTCCGCGCGCATCACGCCGGTGCGCTCTGGCGGGATGAATGCGCATCGGTGCAACTCGCGCAGATGCCGACCCTCTCGGACTTGTTTGGCAACTTCCAACGCGAATCGTTCCCCGCTCTTTTCCCTCTGTGCATTCGTTCCTATGCGTACATTTTCGGATCGAGTGACGCGGCCTTCCGTATCCTTGGCCTGGCCGTCGGTCTTGGCATGGTGGTGGCCCTATGGATCAACTCGCGTCTGGCCGCATCTCCGCCCTTGCTTGGGCTGGCTCTGCTCGGCTTGAACACTACTCTTCTCGTCTGGGGAACGGGAATCCGAGGGTATGGCATCGGGAGTGTCGCTGTCGTTCTGACATTCGGACTGATCGCCCGGACTTTACTTGCGCCGAGTCGACTGAATGGGGCGACGTTGCTTGTGGTGGCGCTGGCCGGCGTGCATCTCCTTTTTTACAACACCATTTTGCTCGCCGCCTTCGTGCTCGCCGCTCTTGTGGTCTGTCTCGTTCGCCGCCGGTTTGGAACGGGATTAATGCTCGCTGCGATAAGCGCGGTCTGCGTCTTGTCCATGCTCGCGTATATCGGACCATTTCGAAATGAAAGCCTGTCTACGGTGGTGTTGCAGGGTCCGTTTAGCATCGAGTGGTTTTTCACTCAACTGAGTCTCGCTCTGGGTGCTCCGATCCACTGGATGGCATGCGTCTGGGGAATACTCTTAATCGGTTTGATGCTCGCAGCGGCTTTCCGCCTTCGCACCATCTGGTCCGTAAAACCTGAGGCCGAGTGGGATATTCTTCTGTTCGCGGTCATCGTCCCGATCCTATCCATCCCGGGCTATTTTATTTTTCTGAAGATTGTGAGCTATCGCTCGCGCGAGTGGTACTATCTGGCTCTCGTCTCGACCCTGGCCGCGGTCATCGATCTGTTCGCGTCCTACCTTTGCCGGTCCTGCCGGGCGCGGATCGCGCGTCTCTCGATTGCTGTTCTGGCGCTTATCACCTTGCCGGTGGTGGATTGGGCCTACGTAATACAGCGCCAGACGAACGTCGATCGCCTCGCGCAGGAGCTGGAAGCACGGGCTCAGCCTAACGATTTCATTGTGGTCAATCCATGGATGATTGGCGTCACTTTCAACAGGTACTACCACGGCCGGGCACATTGGGAGACAGCCCCGGTCATGGCGGATCATCGAATCCATCGCTTCGATCTGTTGAAGGAAAAAATGATGTCTCCGGGCGCGCTGGATGATCTTCTGGAAAGAATTTCAGCGACCCTGCGGTCGAACAATCGAGTGTGGATTGTCGGACAGGTTTATCTGCCTGAAGCCAGTGCACAGATCATGCCGCTCGCCCCCGCTCCGCAGTCGAAATATGGATGGGATTGTGACGCTTATGCCAGCTACTGGTCGGCCCAGCTCGGGCAGTACATTGTGGCGCACGCATCCACCGGAGGCTTTGTCTCTGTCCCGCTTGACACCGAAGTGAACGAGCTCGAAAACAAGGATCTGTTCGTCATGCAGGGGTGGCGCGATTAGCGAAAGAAACAATGTCAGAGCCGTTCCAAATCCGTCCCGCTAAAATCGGCGATGTATCGCTCATTCTGGAACTAATCCGCGATTTGGCGACGTATGAACGCGCACCTAACGATGTGCGCGCGACGGAAGAACAGTTGCGCAGGGTTTTGTTTGGCGAGAAACCTTCGGCCGAAGTCGTGCTTGGATTCAAAGGAGAAAGTCCCGTCGGTTTCGCCGTCTTCTTTCATAACTTTTCCACTTGGCTCGGCCGGCCCGGCCTTTATCTGGAGGACCTGTTCGTTAAGCCAGAACTGCGTGGCAAAGGCTACGGCCGCGCCCTGCTCGTCCATCTGACCCGGATTGCGGAAGAAAGAGGCTGCGGCCGCATGGAGTGGGCCGTTCTCGATTGGAATGAGGCGGCCATTCAATTTTATCGCAAACTCGGCGCCAAGCCCATGGACGACTGGACGGTGTATCGGTTGACGGGTGAAGAAATTTCGAGGCTCGCGCAATCCTGAAGTTCAGGCGACATATCGCTTCGCATGAGGACCGCGCGCGCGAAGATTGAAGATTACGGGTTTCTCAGCGACACGCATACGGCGGCGCTGGTCAGTCGGGATGGTTGTGTCGACTGGCTATGCCTGCCCCGTTTCGATTCCGGAGCCTGTTTCGCTTCGCTCCTCGGTGGTGCGGAAAACGGGCATTGGAAATTTGGTTTCAAAGAAAAGGTACGGAAGACGACGCGCCGCTATCGGGGCCACACGCTCATCCTGGAAACGGTATTTGAAACGAAGAGCGGCGCGGTTCGTCTGATCGACTTTATGCCGCCACGGGGAAAGAACCCCGATCTGATCCGAATCGTGCAGGGCATTCGGGGCAAAGTCTCGCTCGAGATGGAGCTGATTATCCGGTTCGACTACGGACACATCCTGCCGTGGGTGCGAAAGCGCGACGGAGGACTGCAGGCCATCGCCGGCCCGGACGCGCTGATTCTGCGGACACCGGTAAAAACTGTCGGGCGCAACTTCACCACGGTGGCGGAATTCGAAGTTCGAAGGGGCGATAATATCCCGTTCGTCCTAACCTGGTTCCCGTCGCACGACGCGCCGCCCAAAAAGGTCAGAGCGCTTCATGCGCTGGCTCAGACCGAGCGGTATTGGACGAAATGGGCCAGCCAGTTTCGCGGCAAGGGAAAATGGCGGGACGCGGTCATTCGTTCGCTCATCACGCTGAAGGGGCTGACCTACGCCCCGAGCGGCGGGATCGTCGCAGCGGCCACGACTTCGCTTCCCGAGAAAATCGGGGGCGTGCGGAACTGGGATTATCGGTTCTGCTGGCTGCGAGATGCCACCTTTACACTTTTCGCGTTGACCGGTGCCAATTACGTCGAAGAGGCGCGGACCTGGCGGACATGGCTGTTGCGGGCGATTGCCGGCGATCCCGAGCAGATGCAAATTCTTTATGGCGTGAATGGCGAACGCCGCCTCGAAGAATTCGAGGTGCCATGGCTCAAGGGCTACGAAAATTCGGCGCCGGTCCGGATCGGGAACGCCGCTTCGAAACAATTTCAACTGGACGTCTACGGTGAGGTCGTCAGTTCGATGTATCACGCGCACCGCGTTGGAATCAAGATGGACAAGACGGCATGGGCGCTGCAGGTCTCTCTCCTCAAATTCCTTGAAGCCCATTGGGAACAGCCGGATGAAGGCATCTGGGAAGTGCGCGGCCGGCGCAGACATTTTACGCACTCCAAGATGATGACCTGGCTAGCCTTTCATCGAGGTGTCCAGCTTGTCGAAGAATGCGGTTATCGCGCCGAGAAACACATCGAACGGTGGCGCGCTTTGCGGGACAAGATTCACAAGCAGGTTTGCCAACGTGGCTACAATCCGCGCAGGAGAGTCTTTACCCAGTCATACGGATCGAACGCGCTCGACGCCAGTTTGTTGATGATGCCTTTGATCGGCTTTCTGCCGGCCAGTGATGCACGGGTCATTCGAACGATCGACGCCATTCGACACGAGCTCACGCACAAGGGACTGGTTCTGCGCTACAAAACTGCCCGGAGAACGGTGGATGGCTTGCCCGGGGACGAAGGAGTTTTTCTACCCTGCTCTTTTTGGCTGGTCTGCTGTCTTCACCTCCTGGGCCGGAAGCGAGAAGCGCGGACGCTTTTTGAGCGTTTGCTGAAAATACGCAATGATCTTGGTCTCCTCGCCGAGGAGTACGATCCGGTATCGCGCCGCCAGCTTGGAAATTTCCCGCAGGCTTTCACCCACGTCGCACTCGTTATCGCGGCGCGCATGTTAAGTGGCGCGATCAGCGGACCAGGCCACGGGAACGGCGATTAGCCCTTCGGCTCGGTCGAGGAAACAAGGCGTCGTATCAAGTCTTCGATCGTGACGATGCCGCAGAATTCTTTCTCCTGGTCGAGCACGGCGGCGAGACCAAGCCGGGCCGCGCGCAAGCGCTGCACGATTCGATAGGCCGGCTCCTGATCGTTTGCCGTCACGATTCGCCGCATGTAATGAGCGAGGGAACGATTTCCGTTTTTATCGAGCAAAACGTCGAGGGCGTTGACTAGTCCACGCGGTGGTCCATCAGCCGCCATGACGGGCAGCCGATCCACCCCGGCAGTGGCGCTAATCTGCACCGCTTCATCGATGGTGGTGTCTGGAGTAACCGACACAACCTTCGCCGCTGGCACCATGACATCTCGAACTTTTACGCCTCGGAAATCGACCACGTTGTGAATCATGGCCCGCTCGGTCGAGGTGAGCGCGCCTTCGTGCTCGCTCTGCGTGGTGATTTGCTTGAGTTCCTCCCGGGCGGCGAAGAGTCGACCCTTCTCAGCCTTAGGCAGAAGAAGCCCGCCAAGGCGCGCCCCCAGGGTCAGGAGGGGAGAGAGGAGGGTAGTCAGAAATCCGAGCACGCCCGCGAGTCGGGCCAGGGCACGAAAGGGAAACCGGCGAAATAAAGCCTTGGGCAGAACGCCCAGGAGGAAAAGATAAACCGGCAGGGCCGCCGCCAGGGAAATAAGAAATCCGGCCGATCCATATTTCCGAACCAATTGCAGCGTCAGAAGCAAAAGGCCCACGATGTCGGCCGCGTTTGTAAAAATCAGCACGGTCACGAGCAATCGCTCCGGGCGTTTGAGCAGGCGGCTGAGCAGGAGCGCCGCTGGGACGCGACGTTTGACGTTTTGCCGCAGCCGCACCGGATCAATCGAAAGCAGACCGCTTTCGATTCCATTGAAAAAGAAGGAGACTACCCAGCAGCAGATGATGAAGAGCGTCATCATCGACTGTGAATGCCGTCGCTTTCTTCTTCGCCCTCGCTGGCGCCGATGACGGTCGTTTTTTCGAGGAGGACTTCTTCGATGCGCTTGCGGCCGGCGCGACGGACCGTGATCGTGAGTCGCGGGATCTCCAACTGCGCGCCCGAAGCAGGCAGATAGCCGAGACGGTTGAAGACGAACCCGCCAATCGTATCAATGCCGTCGGCTTCGATATCGAAGCCGAGATGCTCACTCAAGTCGTCGAGACGGGCGTTTCCGCTGACCAGGAATCGTCCGTTCTCCAAGGGCTCGATATAGAGATCGACGTCACCGAGCGGAACCGCGTCGCTTAATATCTCTTCCACGATGTCTGTCGTGGTGATGATTCCTTCGGTGCCGCCGAATTCGTCGACCACGATGGCGAGACCCTGGCTGTGCGACAGGAAAAGTTTCAATAGATCCAGCGCGCGCATCGTTTCGGGCACAAAGGAGGGTGCGATCAGTGCCTCCGTGTAATGGACCGAGGGATCGAGCAGAAAGTTTTTAACATCCAGAATCCCAATGACCTGATCGGGCGTATCGACGTAGACCGGCACGCGGCGATGGCGTTTTTCGCGCAGGCGTCCGATCGCTTCCCGATTCGTTAGGGCATCTGGCAGCATGAATGTGTCGACCCGTGGGGTCATGCAGTCCTTGGCCGTTTTATCCCCCAATTTGATGATTTCCTGGATCATCTCGGCCTCCGCTTCATGGAGCGCACCTTCCTCCTCGCCAATTTCAACGATCGTTTCCAGTTCCTCGTCGCTCAGACGCTGGCGCTTGTGCAGGTCAGACGGCGTGAACAGATCGACCAGAGCGGTGCTGAAAGTCTCAAGCCCGTGCCCGACGCGATCGAGCCACGGCATGGAAACTTGCAGGGTGAACGCGCCAATGGCGGAGAGGCGGTAAGGCGCGGAGAGCGCGAGCAGTTTCGGAATTAAATCGCATAGCAGAACAACGACGGCGAAAATGACGGTGGCGGCCAGCCACTGGGGCACGCGCGCGGCGAAAGGATTTCGCCAGAGAACGAACAGACAAAGGACAACCAGCGGGACTTTGACGAGACCGTCACCGAGCAGCAGCACATTGAGGACGCGGCGTGGATTATCGCGAAAGACCTGAATGAATCTGGCCAGCCCCGCATGATTGTCCTGCAGCCGCCGTAGCTGATGCGGTTTGAGGGCAAAGAGGGCTGTCTCCAAGCCGGAAAAGAGGGCTGAGCAAAAAATGAGGATGCCTATGACAACCAGCAGAATGGCGAAAACTGCTTCCGTCATCCCCGGTTGCGGCAGCTGTGGCGCGCTCGCTCGTCCTCTAAAGAAGTAATACCTGCGGGTTTGCTCATTGGCTGAGCCGGGACAAAAGTAAGCTCTTCATGAGCAAAGGCGAGCGGATTTCACACATGGTGGACCAGATGGTGGGGAAAACGTCTGCGGACCCGACTGCGCTCATCGAGGATCACCCTTATTACCGCGCCTTTTTTCACTGTTGGAACGAGCAACGCTATTACGAAGCGCATGATGTTCTCGAGCAGGTCTGGCTCAACACGGAGACGAGCGACGACGATTTCTTTAAAGGGCTGATTCAGGGAGCAGGCGCCTTTGTTCATTTGCAGAAAAACTTCGAGCACCCTTCGCATCCTAAACACGGCCGCCGTCTCCGGCCCGCCGTGCGGTTGTTACTTCTCGCCGAAAGGTATCTCACGCCTTTTGTGCCGGTTCGTCACGGCTTTGATGTGACGGGATTTCTGTTGCTGCTGCGAGCAACGCGCGAGAAAATTGTGGAGTCGGATTATCAGGTGAATCCCTGGTCTCCCGAGACGGCGAACCAATTGGAATTGCGCGCGAAATAGAAACGATTTTTCTAGAATTGCGGTCCGCGGGGGGCAAAGCTGAAGACGTCTCAATAGAGTGAGGCGCCTACAGCGCTCTCCTTCCTGTAGCCACGGCACTCTCCTGCCCTGTCTGCTGCCGCAACGGCGTTTCTACTTGGTGAACAGCAGTTTCAAACCGGCAATAATAAGGACCGAGGCCAGCAGTAAAGAGATCGTGCGCACGGGAAAGCGCCGACTGCCGAGATAGGAACCGACCGCCCCGCCCGTGATGGCAGCGGCCGCGAGGACGAAAGCAAGAGAAGGAACGAAGTGGTTGGCGCTGAGATAACCGACCAACCCTGCTATGGAGTTCACCAGGATGAAAAGGGCTGAGACGGCCGCGACTTCTTTAATGCGCGCCCAGTTCAGGAACAGCATCAAAGGTGTCAGGAATATGCCACCGCCGGTTCCTGTTAAACCGGAAAGAAAACCGATAGTCGCGCCGACACCGAGAGCGGCCGGGCGCGACGGCGGAGCCGTATTGGCTGGATCTGCGCGCCGGAAAAAGAGCCGGGCCGCCGAAAAAAGGAGGACCAACCCGAGCAAAATCTTGAGAGCGGGAGCGGGGATTTGCAGATAACCGCCGAAATACGCGGCTGGAACGGATAGGAGCGCGAAGGGCCAGAAAAGTTTCCACTGAAAATGCCCCGCCCGCCAAAATTGAACCGAGCCGATCGTAGCGACGAGAATGTTGAGCACGAGAGCGGTTGGCTTAATCACGCTCGCGGCCAAGCCAAAGAGGGCCATCACGGCGATGTAGCCCGATGCGCCGGCGTGGCCGACCGAAGAGTAGAGGAAAGCGACAATTCCCACCACGAGGAAAAGCGGGATGAGATGCGTTAGATCCATTCCGGTGCCGAAAAACGAGGTACTCACGGGCGGAGGTTGCACGTGGTGGCGCGTTGCTTCAATACAGTTCAACGCCTAACCTGAATTGTGACACCAAGCCATCTGTCGGCGGAGGCCCGTCCGGTCGTCGCTCTCCAGGCGAACCGGCTGGCCCAGGAAAAATCGCCTTACCTTCTCCAACACGCGCACAACCCGGTCGACTGGTATGCCTGGGGTGAGGAAGCCTTTGCCAAGGCGCGGCGGGAGAACAAGCCGATCTTTCTTTCGATTGGCTACTCGACCTGCCACTGGTGCCACGTCATGGCCCACGAATCGTTTGAGAACGAAGACATCGCGGCGGTCATGAATCGCGAGTTTGTGAACATCAAGGTGGACCGCGAAGAACGCCCCGACGTTGACCGCGTTTACATGACCTTTGTCCAAGCCACGACGGGCGGTGGCGGCTGGCCCATGAGCGTCTGGCTCACTCCCAAACTGCAACCCTTTGTCGGAGGGACTTATTTTCCGCCGGAAGACCGATTCGGGCGACCCGGTTTCAAAAACGTTTTGCAGAAGATTGCGGCCGCCTGGAAAGCGGATCACGAGAAAATTGGAGAGCAAGGCGAGAAGATCGTCGACGCCTTACGCGAATCGCAGAACGCGGCGGCACCGGGCGATTGCAAGATTGAAGCGACGACGCTGGCGGCTGCCTACGATCAGCTGGCCCGCACTTTTGATACGAAAGAAGGAGGGTTCGGAACCGCGCCTAAGTTTCCGCGCCCCGTCATTTTTAATTTCCTGACAAGATTTTACGCGAAGGGCGCGGCGACTGAAACGGGCAAGAACGCCCTGGAGATGGACCGACTGACGCTACGCAAGATGGCGGCCGGCGGAATGCACGACCATCTGGGGGGAGGCTTCCATCGCTATTCGGTGGACCGTTTTTGGCACGTGCCGCATTTCGAGAAGATGCTTTACGATCAGGCGCAGTTGGCGCGCGCCTATCTGGACGCGTATCAAATTACGGGCGAGGTCGAGTTCCTAACGGTGGCGCAAGATATTCTCGATTACGTCGCGCGCGACATGACGGCGAAGGAAGGTGGATTTTTTTCCGCAGAAGACGCGGACAGTCTTCTGGTGTCGGGAAAACCGGAGCATGCGGAAGGCGCCTTCTATGTTTGGGCGGACAAGGAAATCGAAACTGCGCTGGGCGATTCCGCCAGGGTTTTCGATTTCTTTTACGGGGTGCTACCCGATGGGAATGCGCCGCCGGAGAGCGATCCGCAGGGAGAATTCCAGGGCAAGAATATTTTGATTCAGCGCCACTCCGTGGCCGAGGCGGCCGCAGAGTTTAAGAAGAGTGAGGACGACATCAGGCAGGTGCTCGCTCAATCTCGTGAAAAATTGCTGATCCGGCGGGCGAAAAGACCGCGACCGCATCTCGACGACAAGATTATCACCGGTTGGAACGGACTGATGATTTCGGCTTTTGCACGGGCCGGGGCGGTTTTGAACGACCCGCGTTATCTGGAGAGTGCGACGCGAGCGGCCAAATTTGTTCGCACCAGTCTGTGGGATGAAAAAGGAAAGAAACTGTTTCGCAGCTACCGTGACGGGCGCAGCCAGGTCGAGGGCTTCGCCGACGATTACGCCTTCATGATCCAGGGGCTGCTTGATCTGTATGAGGCATCGTTCGATGTAGAATGGCTGAAGTTTGGCCTGGAACTACAGGAAACGCAGGACCGATTGTTTCTGGACGAAAAAGGGGGCGGATATTTCAGCACGAGCGGGCGGGACCAGAGCGTTGTTTTGCGTATGAAAGACGACAACGATGGAGCGGAACCCGCTCCAAGCTCCGTAGCCGCGCTGAATCTTCTGCGACTGGCGCAGTTGCGAGAGAGCGTCGAATTCCGAGAGCGGGGTGTGAAAACGGTCGGCGCGTTCGAGGCCATCCTGTCGAGATTCCCGAGCGCCATGCCGCAGATGCTGGTCGCGCTCGATTTTCAGTTGAGTCCACCACGCCAAATCGTGATTGCGGGGAAAGCGGGCGCGCCCGACACGCGGGCCCTGCTGATCGAAGTACGCCGGCATTTTTTGCCGAACACAATTGTCCTCCTGGCTGACGGCGCGGACGGGCAAGAGTATCTCGGGCAGAAACTGGAGGTGATCGGCCAGATGTCGACGATCAAAGGGAAGGCGGCTGCTTACCTGTGCGAAAATTTTACGTGTCAGGCCCCTGTGACCGATCCAAAAGAGCTTGCTCGGCTGCTTTCTGCTCGTTAGGCCGACGAGAGGGCAAGGAGGCGGTTATCAAGACGGGGAGGGAAGCTGGCAGCTTCCCCTGCAGGAGTTCTGTCGACGGCTCGACGGATTCTCGCCTAACGGTGGATCGGTCTCTCCGAGCGCGATGTAAAGAACTGGGCCGGCGAAGTCGCTGATTAAAGGAGCGGAGAAGCAGTCAGTCCCTCGAGCATGAATCTATCGACGGCTCGATCGAGCCTCGCCCTACCTCGGGAGAAAGGCGCTCCCTAGCTGTCACCGATGCCAGGCTTGTTGTCTGGGAGCTTTTTGCGCTTGCGCAAGCGCAGCCAGTTATTCCACGTCTTACGCATGCTATCGCGAGGTGTAAGATACTTCTGGTTCAATTCGTTGCTTTTCAGTATTTGCGCCAGCACTCCTTGCACTGACAGATCTTCCGTGTTCAGGATCGTGTAGGCCGTGCCGACCGCAGCCGCATGGTGCGCATCGCTCGCCGCCGTCATGGGTAGGCCGCGCACCTGTGCATATTTGAAAGCGTAACGATTGTAGCGGCGAAGAGTGGTGGCCGCGTTGAACACTTCAAGCGCATCTACCGGCAGTGTTTCCAGGGTGGAAAATCGAATTCCAGCCCGAAATAAATCATAGGGATGGGGCGGGATGGCAAGACCACCACGCTCATGAATCATGGCGCAAACGTCCAGGGCCGGTTTGCCTTTCAGGAACGGGAGGGTCGCGCCGATGCAAAGCAGATGACCTTCTGCCGTTGTCACTTCGACGCCGGGAACGACCAGAAAGTTATCGACGGGCAGGCCATCCAGTCGCATCAAACCATTGTCGAGCAGGTAGGTAATGGCGTCACTGGTATTGTGATCCGTGATGGCAATGCCATTCAGGCCTTTGGCCCGGGCGCCCGCAATCAGATCTTCCGGACTGGAAACGCCGTCGCCTGAAAAAAACGAATGCGTGTGCAGGTCGATATTGATCGGCATTTTGCGCAGACTAGTTTGGAGTCTGCCAAATGCAAAGTATCGGTTTTAAGGAATGGGCCATGGTGTGCGAAGCGTTTGCCCGCGGCCGGCAGAGCATCATCGTGCGCAAAGGCGGGATCGCGGAGGGGTCCGCCGGTTTTTCTTTCAAGCATGACGAGTTTTATCTCTTTCCGACGTGGTTCCACGAGCAATCGGAAAAGGTCCGTCCGACCGATATTTTGTTTCCTAACCAACCGGTGGGAGAAATCGAAATTCAGTGCCGGGTCAGACTGGAGTGCGCGCGGGTCGTGACATCGTGGGCGGTGGCGGAGGCGCTCGCGCCTTCCCACATCTTGCGTAGTGAAGTGGTGCGCGAAAGATTCGACTACGAAACGACGCCGGGTGTGCACGTGGCTCTGGTCAGAGCATTTCGGCTTTTACCGGTTTGGAGATTTCCGGACGAGAAGCGATTTGCCGGTTGCCGCTCGTGGGTGAATCTGCCCGATGTGCCGCCGGAAACTCGGCTGGAACCGGTTCTCAGTGAGGATGATCACGCCAGGCGGCGGGAGCAGTCCTTCGCCATTCTTGGTGAGGGTTGAAAAAGCGATTTAACGCAGCGACAGCCGCTACTTGGTGAGGTTCGTTAGGACGGATATTGTCATGGGTCTGACAGCTGTCATCCTGAGCTTGCGGAGAGGGCGAAGGATCTCCCACACTGCGCGAGGGTCACACAAGACGGACAGCGTGAGTATCAACGCGAATGAGGGATCCCTCCTCGTCTGCGCGACTCGGCATGACAAGCGGAGAGTGACGCTTCGGTGTTCGCGCCACACGGGTCAGGATTCCGATGGCAGAGTTCGAATCTAGACCAGCTCTTCTTCGAGAACGTCCGGCTCGGGAGTCGTTTCCGAAATTTCACTGGTCGGTCGATTGAACTGCAAATCGTAGAGCCGGCGATAGTGACCTGATTTTTCGAGGAGCTCGGCATGGGTGCCTACCTCGATCACGCGACCGTGATCCATCACCACAATTTGATCCGCCGAGAGGATGGTGGAAAGACGATGAGCAATGGCGATGACGGTGCGTCCCTGCGCGAGAAGCTCCAAGGCGCGCTGGATCTGTTTTTCTGATTCTGAATCCAAGGCTGACGTCGCTTCGTCGAGTAAAAGAATCGGCGCATTCTTCAATAAGGCGCGAGCGATGGCGAGCCGCTGCTGTTGGCCGCCGGAAAGCATCATGCCCTTATCGCCGATGACCGTTTCGTATCCCTCCGGCTGGGCCGTGATGAAGTCATGGGCGAAAGCAGTTCGGGCGGCTTCGTAAACTTCGTCCGGCTCGGCATCGAGACGCCCGAACTGAATGTTCTTAAAGATGGTATCGTGAAACAGAAATGTCTCCTGCGTGACCAGGCCGATCTGTTGACGCAGCGATTTTTGCGTCAGTCCACGCAGATTCTGCCCATCGATCCGGACGGTGCCAGCGGTGGGATCATATAGTCGCAGCAAAAGAGAAAGGATGGTCGACTTGCCCGCGCCACTCGGTCCCACGAGCGCATAAGTTTTGCCCGATTCGATGCGCAAATCCAGATCCTGCACGGCGTCGGTCAATCCGGTGGCATAACGGAATGTGACATGATCGAAATCGATCCGGCCTTTGCTGGGTTGGAGATCGACCGCGTCAGGGGCGTCCTGCACGCTGGGTTCGGAATCGAGTAAAGCGAAGATCTTCGTCGTGGCGCCGATGGAGCGCTGCATGACGATATGCAGTTTGCTCAGCGTTTTGACGGGCTCATAAAGGATAAAGATCCCGGTGATCAGTCCGAGGAACTGTCCGGCCGGAAGATTGGCGGCGTAGACATAGAAAAGAGCCAGACCGACGCCAATGGAAGCGATCATCTCGACGAGCGGGCCCACTGCCTCCATCGATTTCACCATGCGCATGGAATTGGAAAATTGCTGCTGGGTGGCACGCCGAAACGACTTCTCCTGATGCGCTTCGCGCGCGAAAGACTTGATGACGCGAATGCCGGCGAATGTTTCCTGCATGGTCACGGTCATCTGTCCCATCCCCTTTTGTTCGTGTTGCACGGCACGACGGGCGCGCTGCCCGAAAATGCGAATGGGAATGAGACAGGTGGGGAACAGAATCAGGGTCACGACCGTAAACTTCCAGTCCATATAGACCAGAGCGATAATGCCGCCGATGATCGAGACGGGTTGCTTGAAAACGTCGCTGCTCACTGTGGTGAGCGCCATTTGCATGCTGCGCGTATCGTTAGCGATGCGCGACATGAGAAATCCGGTACGGATTGTATTAAAAAAGTCCATGGAATGCCGGACCATCTTGCCGAACAACTGGTTCCGAATGTCCATCACGACCCGGTTGCTGACCCAGTTCATGTAATAAGCGTTGCCGTAGGAGAGAAGGCTTCGCACCGTCATGACGAGAGGAATGAGCAGGCACACGAGCAGAATGGAATTGACCTTGGGTCCGGTGCTTAGGACTTCCCGGTGCTTGAAGAGAGCTTTCGCACTGGTCGGCATGCTTCCGCCAAAAATGAAAGTCGATACCCGGGCGATAACGAAGGGCAGGGTGGAGTTGACGGCGCCAAACAGAAGACCGAACCCGATGCCGACAATGAATCGCCATTTGTACGGCTTCACGTAGCTAAAAAGCCGTCGGTATAGACCTTTCGACGCAGTCAGCGTTTCGCTGAATGAGAGTTTTACTTTTTCGCCTTTGTCTTTGCCCATAAGGCTTAAACTGCCGGAGTCGACAGCAGCGAATCCATAGCATTGATCACAGCTTGCGTCGAGATCAGCTTCATCGGAATCCGCGGCTGCTTCGGCGCAAATTCATGCATCGGCGTGCCGGAATCACCCTGTAAAATCAACGCCGGACTCTCGCGCGGACGCCAGTGAAACGGGTTGGTTGGTCCGAAGAGGGCGACCTGGGGCGTGGCGGAGGCGGCGGCCAAATGAACCGGCGCGGAATCTACCGTCACGAGCAAACGCGCCCGCGCAATGAGCGCGGCCAACGCCGGAAGATCCATTTTACCGGAAAGATCCACGACCAATCCGGTGGGCGAGTTTTCGACCGGGCGGGGCAGGCTGGCCATGATTTCGCCCAGGTGCGTCTGTTCAAGGCGCGACGTTCCACCGGTCAGGACGGCGTTCAAACCGCACTGCGTGACGGCGTGCGTGATGACCTCGGCCCAGCGCGTCGCTTCCCAGAATTTTTCGGCGCGGGCCGACCCGGGATGGAAGATAACGAAGGGGGGCACAATCCCGGCGTGCTGCAAAAGTTGCTCTGCATCTTTCCGCGCGGTTTCGGGAAGATCGAGTTGCACGGGCGGTGAAATATTCTCGATGCCGAGAGGCCCCAACAACGAAAGGTTGTAGTCGATCGTGTGCATATCGCGCATGCGGTGTTGCACGAATTCATTGTAGGCGCGGCCGCGCCAAGGGGCTCGCCGTTTGACCCGATACGAGACCACGCGCTTGGTGGCCCGCGAGAGCAGCGAGAGAAATGCCGAACGGTCGTTCCGCGTAAAGTCCACGCAGTAATCGAATTCTTTCAAGGCGACGGAGGTGAAGGCGCCCAGATCTCCAAGGTTCCGCCGCAGCGCGAATGTTTGATCGATGCCTTTGATCGCCGGCACCAACGCGGCCACGTCATTCGCGGTGGCCAGGACGAGATGTGCGTCGGGAAATTTCATGCGCACCGCGGAGATGGCGGGCGTGGTCAAAATCAAGTCGCCGATGCGCTTGAGTTGGATCAGCAGGATATTCATCGTCGAAAAAATCCGGCCGCGTTTTGTCGCGCCAGGAGGAGCCTGCTCATGGGTGTGTCTTGCGCATCGCGCTCGAGTACGCCTCAAGCAGCCGCGCGCGGTAATGATCCCAGGTAAAATTTTCCACGACTCGTTGCCGGGCAGCCCGACTCATCCGTTCCACCACTTCCGGATGATCGTATAAATGCCGGAGAGCCGTCGCGATTGCATTCACATCCCCCGGCTGCACGATGATTCCCTCGATTCCATCACGGATGACATCGCCGGCCTCCCGCGTCGTGATGGCTGGCAACCCTGACGCGGCCGCTTCATAGACCGTCTTTGCGCTACCTTCCCACTGCGATGGAAAGACGTAGACCGTGCCTTGGTTCAGATAGTTTTCCGGATCGCGCACAAACCCAACCGTCCGGATGTTATCGCGCCAGAAAGCCTTCAGATGCGGCCGGGCCTCTTCGTGAACCGCCCCGACCAGCCACAATTCGGCGTCCTTCAGGTTCAGGCGGTGCCATGCCTCGAGCAGGTGATGGATGCCTTTGCGCTCGATCAATGCTCCAGAAAAAATTGCGCGAAACTTGGGCGGGCGCGGTCCCGGCTTGAAACGTTCGATATCGACGCCGCGCGGCAGGTAAAATAATTTTTCTTCCGGGAAATTCTTCGCGCGGAAGGTCTGCGCGGCTTTTTCGGACAGCACTACGACAAGGTCAGCGAGTTCGTATTCTTCAATGAACCGCTCCCGATCAAGGAGCAAGCTGGACTTCCATCTCTCAAAGCGAGAGGAGGGGGCGGCGGCCGGCGCGGACTGCCCGACCTTACCCGTGGCGCGATCGCGGTGCCATGTCGGAATTTCGATCAGAGAAGGAATGCGCTGTTTCTTCGCCACGCGCAGAGTCTGGAGACAGTCGCCCGACCAGCTGTGAAAAAAATCGTAGCGACCGCTTTGCAACTGACGCGATGCTATCCAATCGAGGTATTTCTTTTTCGCGCCATAATAGTACGGGCGATCCAGGAAGGAAATGAGACGAACGGGATGCCAGCGCAGCGAATAAATAAGCCGGGATGGAATTTCAGTCTGCCGATTGTCATAGGCGACGGCCCGGCCCAGAAAGCCGCCGCGGTGGGAGGCACGCAACGCTTCAAACGAGTCGGTATCCAGACCCGAGCCCCCAATTCGCGCGAAGATCGAATAGAGGAGATGGTGGGGAAGAAGGCGCGCCTCACCCGGAGCGGGGGAGGGCGGCGGTGCGTTTATCATTTCGCCTAACATCAGGTTCGAATTATTCTGGCCAAATCGGGCAAGTAAAGATTGATGTCCAACGATAAACTTACCATCGGTTTCGTGCGCCGCGGATATTCTGCGAGCGGGGGCGCGGAAGCGTATCTGAAGCGACTGGCACGCGGACTGGTCGATCTCGGACACAGTGTGCTTCTTTTTGCTACGACCGACTGGCCGAGGAATGCGTGGGAATTCGGCGAGATAAGGCATTTACGGGCGCGCTCGCCCATCGGATTTGCTGATGAGCTGGAGGAGTTGCGGCGCCATGTGCCGACCGATGTGTTGATGAGCCTGGAGAGGGTTTGTTCATGCGACGTCTTTCGTGCGGGCGATGGCGTGCACCGCGCCTGGCTTGATCGCCGATCCGCCTTGGAGAAGCCGTGGCAACGGCTGGCCCGGCGTTTTAATCCAAAGCATCAGGACATTCTTCGGCTGGAAAAGCTCCTTTTGGACGACCGCCGCGCCGAACGCGTCATCGCAAACTCTCAGATGGTCAAAAACGAGATCGTGGATTTTTACAATTATCGGCCCGACCGGATTGACGTCATTCGTAATGGGGTGCCGCTGAAGGATTACCATTTCGAATCCGCCATGCGCGAAAAAACGCGCGATGAATTGGGGTTGGCTGCCGATGAACTGGCCGTCCTCTTCGTTGGGTCGGGCTGGGAGCGCAAAGGACTGCGCTACGCCATCGCGGCGGTTGAATCGATCAAGAACCGAAAGCTCCGTCTGCTCGTGGCCGGGCGAGGGCGTCAGTCAGATTTTCCCTTGGGCACGACTCGTTTCCTCGGAGAAGTGGCCGATCTGCGTCCCCTCTACGCGGCGGCCGACATTTTTATTCTACCCACCATTTACGATCCCTCTTCGAATGCTTCACTCGAAGCGCTTGCCTCCGGACTGCCCGTCATCACGACACGAGCGAATGGCTTCAGCGAAGTGATGGAGGATAAAATCCACGGTTCTATTATAGACCGGCCCGATGATGTGAGCGCGCTGGGCCAGGCGATAGAGTTATGGTCGGATCGGACCCGGCGTTCGGCAGCGCGCTCGGCCATCCTCAAGCGCGCTTCTCAATTCGATATCGCGAAGAACGTCGATCAAACCATCGGCGTTCTTATTCAGGCGGCCGCCGAAGCGGCTTCGAGACTGGGGAAAATACGAAAGACCTGATCAAGGCGCGCGATCTCAAAAATAGAGCGCACCGTTTCCTGCAAACCCACGATGCCGAACTTGCCGCCCTGCTGCTCGACGCTTTGCATGGCCTCGATCAGAACGGCGAGGCCTGAGCTATCCACATAGGTCACGCCGGATAGATCGACCAGCAAGTGCGCTGGCTTTTTCACGATCATTTCCCGCAGTGATGCCGCGATGCGGGGTGAACCGTGCAGATCTATTTCGCCTTCCAGGCGTAAAATATTCTGACCTTCCGCGGAAGCGATCGCGTCTGATTGTTTCGCCATAGTTGCAGCTCTTTCGAGGCCTCAATTCTTCACCAACCAAGTATCCCGATCACTTCGTCGACATTCGCCAAATCATCAAATAGAAAATCGGGATGATGCGCCGAGAGCTCCTCCCGCGGCCACGTTCCCGTGGCAATCGCAATGGTGCGTGCGTCGATCGCCTTGCCACACGCGATATCGCGCGGGGTATCGCCGATCACATCGATCTGCGCAGCGCTAAATTCCTGACCGTGTTTCTCCCGGGCGCGCCTCCGCGCAAAGGGTCCAAGCTCGTTTCGATCCTGATGGTCATCCGCAAAAGCGCCGAATTCGAAAAAATCCCACAGCCCGTAATGCTCGAGCTTCAGTCTGGCGCCGCGCGAAACATTTCCCGTTAGGAGGGCGAGCACGTTCTGCGGACGTGTTTTTAACTTTTCAAGCAACCCGAGAATCCCGGGGAGAATCGCGCCGGAGCGTTGCGGTAATTCAAGCGCGAGAAAATGCACGTAGGAATCCAGGAAGGCCGCCACATTCTCGGGACTCAGCGCAACCTGATGCTTGCGCAGGATATTGACGACGATGCCGGAGTCAGTCATGCCGGCGATCTCAATATCAGCCAGGTCATCCTCGATTCCGAAGCGGTCCTTCAGCACACGCTGCAAGGCGAAGATCCCGGCGCCCCCCGATTGGATGAGGGTGCCGTCGATGTCGAAAAGGAGGAGGCGCTTGTTTGGGATAGGTGTGCTCAGATGGTGAAGTTTTTCAGCGGCGGCCACGACCAGACTGTGGCAAGGACTTCTTAGCCACAGATGAACGCAGATTTCCACAGATTGGGAAAAATAAATGAGTGTGTCGTTCTGTGTAAATCGGTGGCGAAAAGACTTCGCGCGGCATGACAGAGAAACAATACCGCGGCCGCATGGCTCCGTCGCCGACGGGTTACCTGCACGTCGGACATGCCGTCACCTTTTGGCACGCGCAAGAGCGCGCTCAGGCCGCGGGTGGGAAACTCATCCTGAGAATCGAAGATCTCGATCTGGAGCGATGTCGACCCGAATTTCGCGAGGCGATCGGTGCTGATTTGAAGTGGCTCGGCCTGCACTGGAACGAAGGTCCGGAGATGGGCGGACCTTTCGCGCCGTACTTGCAAAGTGAAAGGCGAGCGACCTATCTCGCCGCGCTGAAAGAACTGCGTGCGGCCGGATGCGTATATCCGTGCTATTGCTCGCGCAAGGACGTGGCGGGAGCGCTCGTGGCTCCGCATGACGAGAACGAAGAGACGATCTATCCCGGAACCTGCCGCTCGGCTGGCTCTGCCTCGACCGATCAGCCGCCAGGGCCGGGCCACGTCAACTGGCGGTTCCGTGTGCCTGCTGGCGAAGAAATGCGGTTCACTGACCTGCGGTTTGGCGAGCAATGCGCTGTGGCGGGCAAAGACTTCGGGGACTTCATCGTTTGGCGACGGGACAATGTCCCAGCCTATCAACTTGCCGTGGTCGTCGATGACGACGCCATGGGAGTCACGGAAGTCGTGCGTGGCGCCGACTTGCTTGTCTCAACATTTCGTCAGCAGCTGATTTACCGGACCCTCCGGATGGAGCCGCCGGCGTTTTATCACACGCCGGTTCTCGTGGACGAGTTCGGGCAACGGCTGGCCAAGCGAAATGCCGCACTCAGTTTAAGAGCTTTGCGCGCTTCGGGTGTGACGCCCACAGATATAAGAGCGCGGTGGATCGCGATCTCCGAGGAGGATGGGAAGCGGAACGGCAGTACCGCTCCTGACTGATGAACCGGCGACGCGAGGTTCAGAGAACCGGCGCGTGCATCGCCAATACCGCCACCATGCTGCCGATGAATGCGAGAACGGCCACTCCGGCGCCGGCCAGGATGGCGGTGCGAACAGGATCACGATCTTTTTTCCGGTGCGGAAACGGCGACGCATTGGAGAAATCCACCGGTGCCGCGCTCATTTCCGCCGGCGCGGCTTCGATTTGGCCTAACTCTGGCAACGGCTGCGAGCCCTGCTTGTCCGACTCATATCGGGATTCCACTCCACCGAACCGGATCCGATCGTCGAAACGAAGCATCGTCTCCGTAATGGGCAGACCATTGACCCGCGTGCTGTTGGTTGATCCAAGATCCTTCAGCCGATAGGTTTCGCCGCTCCGCTCCATCTGGGCATGCCGACTGGAAACGGACGGATCTTCAATCACGATCATATTGTCGGGAGCGCGTCCGATCGTGATCAATTCTTCCGTAAATTCGTAACCGATTTTTCCCTGCGCCTGGGTTGAGATGATCAGTTTCGGCATGACTGAACCCAAGGTAGCGAAAACTCTCCCTACTCGTCGAGCCAATCTTGAGACGGCGCTTTCGTTGAATGTTCTTTCTGTCTTTCTCGGCGGACTCCGCGCATTCCGCGGTGAAAGAATAGATTGCGATTCTGAGCACAAGGGGAGCCGGAGAGGCGCCTGCCCGTTGACCCACCAACCGGCCCCACCCATAGTGCGGTCTCCATGCCGATAAAGCTGACGCGCAATTTCTGTATCATCGCGCACATCGACCACGGCAAGACAACCCTGTCCGATCGGCTGCTCGAACGGACCGGCACGATCCACGAGCGCGATAAGCAGGATCAATTGCTCGACTCCATGGATTTGGAGCGCGAGCGCGGAATCACGATCAAGGCGCACCCGGTAGCCATGAAATACCTGGCGAAATCCGGGCAGACCTACCGGCTGAACCTGCTCGACACGCCGGGTCACGTCGACTTTGCCTACGAGGTTTCACGCAGCCTGGCGGCTTGTGAAGGCGCGCTTCTCATTGTGGATGCCGCGCAGGGTGTGGAAGCGCAGACGGTAGCGAACGTGCATCTCGCGCACAAACAGGGGCTCACACTCGTTCCTGTGATTAATAAGATCGATTTGCCCAACGCCGATGTGCCGTCGGTTCATCGGCAACTTGAAGAAATCCTGGCCATTCCGGCGGAGGAAGCGATCGACGCGAGCGCGAAAATGGGAATCGGCATCGAGGAAATCCTCGAGGCGATTGTTGCGCGTATTCCGCCGCCGCCCACGCCGGAGGATGATACTTTGCGCGCCTTGGTTTTCGATTCGGTCTTTGATGTTTACCGCGGAGTGGTCGGTTACGTGCGCATGTTCTCCGGGAAAATGGAGGCGGGCCAGGCCATCCGTTTGATGAGCAACGAGTCCCGCTACGACATCAAGGAAGTCGGAGTCTTCACGCCGAAGATGTATCCGCAGCAACGATTGAATGCGGGCGATGTTGGATATTTCATCGCCAACATCAAGACGACCGCTGACATCAAAATCGGAGACACCATCACCGACCAGCGCAATCCCGCCCGGAAGGCACTACCGGGTTTCCAGGAGATTCACCCGATGGTCTTCAGCGGAATTTACCCGATCAACACGGCGGACTTTGAGCATTTGAAGACCGCCATCGGCAAGTTGCGACTGAATGACTCGGCCTTCGTCTACACGCCGGAAAGCTCGGTCGCCCTCGGTTTCGGGTTCCGTTGCGGGTTCCTTGGCCTTCTCCACATGGAAATCATTCAGGAGCGGTTGCGCCGCGAGTATGACATGGACATCATCGCGACCAGTCCGAGCGTTATCTATGAGATCTTCACTTCACGCGGTGAAACCTTGTTGATCGACAATCCGGCGCACTTGCCCGATCCCAGCATCATCGAGGAAATTCGGGAGCCGATCGTGAAAGCGTATGTGCTCTGCCCGAATGAGAATATCGGCGACATTTTGCAACTGATCCTGGAGAAGCGCGGCGTGATGGATCATACCGAAACGCTGGATACCCGGCGCGTCATGTTGCACTGCGAGCTTCCTCTCAACGAAATCCTCGTCGATTTTAACGACAAGATTAAGTCGATGACGCGTGGCTACGGCTCCATGGACTATGAACACTCCGGCTATCGCGCGGCCAAGCTGGTCAAGTTGGATATCCTCGTCAATACCGAACCGGTCGACGCATTCTCCACCATTGTGCACCGGGATCGGGCCGAGGCGAGAGGGCGTCAGTTGGCCGCCAAATTAAAGGAAGTGATTCCACAACAGCTTTATCAGGTGGCCATTCAAGCGGCCATAGGCGGGAAAATTATCGCGCGCGAAAGTGTTTCCGCCTTGCGAAAAAATGTGACCGCCAAATGCTACGGTGGCGATATCACGCGCAAACGAAAATTGCTCGAAAAACAGAAGGAAGGAAAGAAGCGGATGAAGAGCATCGGAAAGATTAATATTCCGCAGGAAGCCTTTATCCAGGTTTTGAAGTCGCAATGAAGGCAACCCGCCGGGGAGAAGTAATCAGTTTGCGTGTCCTGGCAAGCCGTTGTAGGGCAACCGCTCCGGTTGCCGTTCCCAGTTTGGCAGGCGGAGCGCCTGCCTTATCATTACCGGACTGAGCTTATCCAACCGACGGCCTCCCCATGTTCACTGCCCGATACGTAAAACATAGCAAGCTGCTGCTGCGACACGCGCAAAAATATCTGCGTTACAAGGCCGACGTTCTGCCCGAAGCGACGCGAGAGGAAATAGCCACCGGCATGCGACGCCTGCATGCTGCTTTGCCGCAGCGCGATCGGAAGCAAATCGAAAGCCGGGCGGAAGCGCTCGACGCACAGCTGCACAGGCTCCAGCCCATCACATGGGAGTCGCATTGGCGGGAGAATTGCGAGGTCATCCTCGTCGCTATTGTGGTGGCTGTCGGAATTCGTTCCTACTTTCTCCAGCCTTTCAAGATCCCCACCGGTTCCATGCAGCCGACCCTGAATGGAATCATCGGGATCCCAAGTGATAATCCGGCTCCGAATTTTCTGCGGCGGGTCGTAGACTTCGTCGTGCTCGGACGAAACTATGTCGAGGTCGTCTCGCGCGAAGACGACCAACTCCTCCAGGTTACGACGAAGAAGTATCTTTTCTTCTTCACTTTTTCCCGGCTCGTCCTGCAGCACCAGACCTTTCTCGTTTATGCGCCGCCCGACACTTTGAAAACCTATTTCAATGTTTTCGCCGGCCGAAGTTACCGTCGCAATGAAGTGATTGCGCGCGGCGCGGTCGACACGGGAGACCAGGTCTTCGTGGACAAATTCACCTATAACTTCGTCAAGCCGCATCGCGGGGATGTGTTTGTCTTTCGCACGAATAATATCCCCGGAATCGTGGGCGATCTTGAAACGGGCCAGCCGTTTTACATCAAGCGTCTGGCTGGATTGCCGCTCGACACCCTGCGCATTGATCCACCCCGTCTTTTCATCAATGACCGGCCCGCTGACCAATACGGCTACGGATTTGAGCGAGTCATTCGGTCCAAATATCCCTATCGCGGCTACGGTCTGGGTCGCGATAATCTTTCCACGCCGGATCGATCGTTCGTCATCCCGGCGCACGCCTACTTTGCCATGGGCGACAACAGCTATAATAGCTACGACAGCCGCTACTGGGGCCCTGTCCCGGAAGAGAATCTGGTCGGACGTGGGTTGTTCGTTTACTGGCCCTTCTACCCGCACTGCGGGCTCATTCGTTAGGAACAACCGTCGTCATGCTGTCGAGCTTGCCTCGAGTGTATCCGCTGCTCGGTTTTTTCGGCGGTTATGCGCTCGTCATGCTTTTTAATCCGGTGCGGCAGGCTCTGCGCGACGGGTTTCGCTGCATTGCCCGCTTCAAGCGAGTGTGGGTCACGTTCGTCGTTCTCGGGTTTGCTTATTCCGTCTTTCAATTTCTCGCCTTCAGTCCGGCTCAGACTTCGGCTGACTTCGATCCCAGCCAGCTGGCTTCCCTGCCGCAGTGGCAATGGCCGCGCCTGACCGATGTCTGGCTGGAGGCACCCCTGCCGGCGCTCGAAAATGTGGCCGGTCTTTTTGACAATGCCATCACCACCTATCCGCTCTCCTTCGTCGCGGCCCTCCTGCTGCTCGGCAATTGGCGGGGATTGCACGGCGCGCTCCTCCGCGCCTTGCGCAAGCGCTATGGATTCGTGGGTTTTGTCACTTATCTCGTCCTTCTGGTCAGTGCCCTGGCCACTCTGCTCAAGCCGATCGTGTTCTGGCGGTTGCCCGAATGGGGCGGCCTCGTATCGGCCGTAGGGGTTCTTCAAATTTCGGCCACGGTCGACGCCGTGGCCTTCATTTTTGAGTACTTGTTAGGCATTTATATCCAGGTTTATCTCATCACTGTTTGTTTCGTCTGGATCCGCGGCCTCGGTTTTGAGGAAGGAGAGTTGTTTCGCTTTGCCATCCGACGATTTAGTTATGTCTTGAAATGGGCCGGTCTTATCGTGCTCATCAGTACGCTTTTGCTCAGAGTGCCGTTGCTCCTCGCCTACTTCATGCACATTCCGAACGTGCTCGATTATCTCCCTCTGCAACGAGTTCTCATGTCCGGTTTGATCATCTCCTTCGCGTCTGTGCAGGTTTCTCTCGCCTTGCACAATGAGAATTTGCGAGCGGCCTTTCGTGCGCATGTCGATTTTGTCCGGCGAAATCGCAGTCGCTTTGGCTGGTTTCTGCTCGTTTGCGCCTTTCACTTCTTTTTTCTCATGGTGTGCGATGCCATGGCGCGCGGTGCGATAGCCGACCGTGTCATCGCGTTGATCACGTGGAAAATTGTTTTTGTTGGCCTGCGCGGTTTTGTCACAGGCTGGCTGCTTGCCTCGTGGGTTTGTTTGTTTCGCCAATGTGAAACCGGACGGGTCAAACAGGAAAGCTGGATCCAATACTAGTGATGCAGGAGGCAGCCAGGATTACACGCGCGAGCCGGTCAAACCTCGCGCTGGCTTTCATCTCGCTCGGGCGGGAACGCCGGTGCGATATGACGGTGTTCTACGCTTTCTGCCGTTTGATCGATGATATTGCCGATGCGACCGATTTGGGCGTGGCCGAGAAGCAGGCCGGGCTGACCCGCTGGCGACATTGGCTGCGCCAAGCAGATGCCGGTGAACCCTCCCTCGCTCGGGATGTGCGCGCCCTCATGGGCAAGTATTCCCTTCCGCCGGAGATGCTGGAGGAAATCATCGCGGGAGTGGAGATGGATCTTGGCAAATCCCGCTACGCCACGTTTGCCGAGCTTCGCGTCTATTGCTATCGGGTCGCCAGTGCGGTCGGGCTCGTCAGCATCGAAATTTTTGGCTATCGCAACCCGGCCTGTAAACAGTATGCCATCGAACTGGGCTTGGCCCTGCAAACGACCAACATTATTCGGGACATAAACAAGGATCTTTTGAGCGGGCGGATTTATCTGCCGCAGGAAGACCTGACAAGATTTGGATATTCGGAAACGGACCTGCAAAATCGGACGTACGACGACCGATTCGTCGCGTTAATGCGCTACCAAGCCGACCGATCGCACGATTTTTTTGGCAAAGCGGCCACTTTCCTGCCGCGCGAAGATCGCCGATCGATGGTCGCTGCTGAGATTATGGCTTCGGTTTACCGCGCCCTTCTCCGGCGGATGGAGATGGACAAGTTTCGCGTTTTTGAAAAGGATTACCGTCTCAACAAATTGGAGAAGGTCGGACGAATCATTGCGCAATTGCTCAAGTTTTTTTGAATTGGCCTTGCCAAGCGTCCGTCTGACTGTCTGATTCCGAAAGTAATTAAAAACCGTCTTATTATGAAAAATAGATTACCTCTCATTGGTTCAGTCGCGTCGCTCGTGTTTCTTGGCCTGGCCATCTGCGGGACGACGCTAGCCAAACCGCCGCGTCAAGCGGCCGCCAGTCCTACTCCGGCTGCGAACGCGGGCGAACCCAAGCCGGGCACACTTCTGACGGGGAATGTCATCGTCGCGACTCCAATCACGAAGGAAGACGCAGCCAAGAAGTATCCGGCGCAGAAAGGCAATTACATAATAGGGGAACGCGATGTGCATGCGCCATCCGGTGTGATCGCCAGTCCCTACCCTCCGCACCAACTCTTCGACTGTTCGAAGATCGGCCATGGCGAACTGGCGCTCGACACGCATACGAACAGAGTCTTCACTCGGCCCTAAGGCAGAGCAACCTGCCGGGGGTTCGCGGGGTTTAATCGCGAAATGGAATCAACTATGAAAAGGCAAGCTTTCGGCGCCGTAACGGCGGTGGCCCTGCTCGCGTCGTTCTTAACATCCTGCGACTCACCTACGGGAGCAGGCGCCGGGTACGGCGCGGCCGCCGGTGCGATCATCGGTGCTGCGGCCACCGGTCGGGTGCGCGGAGCAGCCATCGGCGCGGCTGCCGGTGCCGCGACCGGCGCACTCATCGGCCACTCCATTCAAGAGGATCGCGCCCGCCAATATGGCCCTGAACCGGATGGCGGTTACCCGATCGCGCGATGGAGCGGCACGCCGGGTCTCGTTATCAGCCCATATCCGCCCAATCGGTTGGTTGATGTGACCGGTATCCCACACGGCGCGCTCGTGCGCGATACGTCTACCGGCGGAATATTCCGGAAACCTTAAGCTTTCTTTTGCAGGGCATCGACCAGCGCCTGCGCTTCTTCCGTCATCTTGAGCAGTTCCGGCCATGTCCGGTGATAATTTTCACCAGGCAATTTCCGCGTTGCATCAAAGCCCATATGCGAACCGATATTTTGCTCGCTCGGTGCATGATCGAGTGAGTCGCTCGGATTCCTGATCACGGTGCTGTCGCGCGCCGGATCGGTATTGGCGCACAAACGGAACAGCACTTCGCTCGTGTTATGCACATCGCAGTCTTCGTCCACGACCACGATGTATTTACTGAACATCATCTGCCCCATGCCCCAGAGTCCGTGCATGATCTTGTATCCCTGATACGGATACTGCTTTCGAATGCTGACGAATACGAGGTTATGGAAAACCCCCTCCGGCGGTAAGGCCATGTCCACGATTTCCGGGAAATTCATTTTAAACACCGGTAGAAAGATGCGCACGCTCGCGTCTCCCAGATAAAAGTCTTCCATCGGCGGGATGCCGACAATGGTGGTGGGATAAATCGCGTCGCGCCGGTGCGTAATCGCCGTCAGATGGAACACCGGATAATCTTCCACCGCGGTGTAATAACCGGTGTGATCGCCGAAAGGCCCTTCCGGCTTTGTCTCACCTGGCTGGACGTAACCTTCCAGGACAAAATCAACATCAGCCGGCACCTCCAGGTCGACCGTTTTGCACCGGACCATTTCCACGGACTTGCGCCGCAGAAATCCAGCGAACAAAATTTCGTCCAACCCATCGGGCAACGGCGCAGTCGCGGCAAATGTGTAGACCGGGTCACCCCCGATGGTCACCGCCACGGGCATGCGCTCTCCGCGTTCGTAATAACGTTTGCCATGACGCGCACCGACTTTATGCACCTGCCAGTGCATCCCCGTGGACCGATCGTCATACACCTGCATCCGATACACCCCGACATTGCGGGCACCCGTTTCGGGATCCCGCGTATGCACGTTTGGCAGGGTGATGAAACGGCCGCCGTCTTTGGGCCAGCATTTCAGGATCGGAATGTCGCCCAGACTAACCGAATTATTGTCCGCGCTTTTCTCAACTGGGAGCGATGATTTGGGATCGACCAGTGTGACCACTTCCTGGCAGGCCGCTTCCTTGACCTGCTTCGGTCGCGCGTGCAGCAGGTGGATTCCCTGCTTGAGCAGGTTCCAACCTTCGCGCAGATCGGTCGGCGGCTTCGCCTTGAGAATCAATTGAATTTCCTGGGCAATTTCATCGATGCTCTCGCGCCCCAGCGCCATGGCCATGCGGCGGCGCGAACCCATCGTATTGATGGCGACGGGAAATTTTGATTCTTTCCCGTCCACCATCGGTTTCTCGAAGAGAAGAGCTTTGCCGCCCTTCGGCGATTTCATTTCCCGATCCGCCCATTCGGTGATGAGCAGGTCGGTGTCGACCGGGATGGAAACGCGTTTCAGCTCGCCCGCTTGCTCCAGCGCGTCGAGGAATTGTCGAAAAGACCGGTAAGCCATCGGTAGCGGTGTGGCTACACTGGATGGCTCAAGGATGAAACGCGACCGTTTTCTGGATTAACCTTGGGGCGCAGCTCCGGGGACCAGATATTGGTAGGACATCACCCGTCCATTGGAAAAGGTCACGACCTTGTACGGATAGGTAATGGTGGGAGAGAGCGCGGAGTAAAAGAAAGGGTCGTAGAACGGATCCCCGAATACGACGAAACGCCCGCGGCCGCCATGTGATCGAATGAGACCGCCGCCGCCGAATCCGCCATATCCGCCAAAGCCGGGGCCGAAGCCCGGACCGTAACCGTAACCCGGACCATAACCGTAACCCGGATAATAGGCTGACCCGTAAGGAGCGCTCCGAGTCCAAACATAAATCCAGGTCTCTGTGGCGCGCCCGCGCATGGCCCCCTCTGTTTTTTGCTCAGGGGAGCCCCACGATAGCCAGACCGCATTTTTCGACATGCCGGTCCGGATTTGTCCACTCGATACGAGCCCCTGGTCCCGGGCCGAAAGACTTTGGTAAAGATCAGGATGCTCGGAAATCCGGTTTTCCGGAGTAGAGCAGCTCGCTAGAACGATCGCACTGGCGGCGAGACTGAAGGTCAACGCACGGGTAAGGAATGGACGCTTCATGGGGAAAAGTACAGTCACAGGTTTTAGAGTCAAACAGCAGGGGTGCCTTGATTCAACCCCGCCCTACCCGTAACGTTGCACGGGAATGGAAGATCGCCACGGACACCGGATTTCTTATCTGCGCGTTTCGATTACCGACCGCTGCAACGAGCGCTGCGCCTATTGTATGCCGGGCGAGTTGCACGAATGGCTGCCGCGCGAAGGGATCCTCAGCTTCGAGGAGACGCTGCGCCTGATTCGGATCGCCGCCGACCTCGGCGTATCCAAAATTCGCATCACCGGCGGCGAGCCGCTGACCCGCCGAGGCGTGCTGGATTTTGTCCGTCAGGTTCCGATTGTCCCGGGAATCCAGGAAGTCGGGCTATCCACCAACGGCACATTGCTGGCCCGGGAGATCACGTCGGGAACAACCACGGCGCAGGCGCTGCGCGATGCCGGGATCGATTCGGTCAATATTTCGCTCGATACGCTGGACGCAGAGTTTTACGCGCAGATTACCGGCCGCGATTTTCACCGCGCCGTTATCGATGGAATCGCCGCCGCCATTGCCGCGGGTTTCCCGCAAATCAAGGTCAATGCGGTTCTCATGCGCGGCCGCAACGAAGATCAACTCGTGCCGCTCATCGAATTTGCGGACGAACGCAAACTGCTCCTGCGCTTTATCGAGCTGATGCCGGTGACCACGAATGACGTTTTAACGGAAGAGAACTTCCTCCCCGTGGCGGTAGCGAAACGAAACATTGAATCGAAATACGGCAGTTTGATTCCCGAGCCCGGCTTTCGCACGAACGGGCCGGCTACCTACTACCAGGTCCCCGGACGGTCTCAGCGCGTTGGGTTCATCGGCGCCATGACCAATCTGCATTTCTGCGAGAACTGCAACAAGCTGCGTCTGACCTGCGACGGCAAATTGCGGCCCTGCCTCGGCAGCGCGCTCGAATTTGATATCATGCAGCCGCTGCGCGCGGGCGCAAGTGACGATGAGTTACGTAATTTGTTTCTCGACGTGGTCGATCGAAAACCGGCCCAGCACGATTTTCGGGATAATTATCAGCCGGGGCGAAAGATGATCGCCATCGGTGGCTAGGGATGAAGGCGCTCTCGCACGTCGGCGCGGATGGCCGCGCGCAAATGGTTGATGTGTCGGCCAAGCCGTCCGTGACGCGGACCGCGCTGGCCTCGGGCAAAATTCAACTCCAGCCGGAGACCATTCAACTCATCGCGGACAAGCAGAATGCAAAGGGTGATGTGTTTGCGGTCGCGCGGATCGCGGGAATTCAAGCCGCCAAACAAACGGCCCTGCTCATTCCGCTTTGCCACACCCTGCCGCTGAGCGACGTCAAGATTCATATCACCGCTTCCGCCGACTGCGCCGAGGTGCAATGCACCGCGCGAACGGTCGCCCAAACCGGAGTGGAGATGGAGGCTCTGACCGGAGTCGCCGTCGCGCTGTTGACGATTTATGACATGTGCAAAGCCGTCGATAAGGAGATGCGCATCTCCGACATCCGCCTCATCGAAAAAACAAAGAGTGCAGCCGACTCAAGGAATGATTGAGTGATGGAGTAATGGCAAAAGAGGACTACCCCACCACTCCATTACTCCAGTCTTTGCCGTCCATCACCGTCGGCATTATTACCATCTCCGATCGCGCGGCGGCCGGCGATTATGCAGATCTTGGGGGCCCCGCCTTGAAAAAAGTGGCGATCGATTCTGCCTGGAGTGTCTTGTGCGAAGCGGTCGTGCCGGACGACTCCGCCCGGATTCAGGAAACAATTCGTTCCTTCGCCAATCAGGGATGCGGCCTGATTCTAACCACGGGCGGGACCGGCATCGCGGCTCGGGATATCACACCGGAGGCCATTCGCGCCATCATGCGCGTCGAGATCCCCGGGTTTGGCGAAGTCATGCGCGCCGCGTCGATGAAGATCACGCCCAACTCAATCCTATCCCGCAGTCTCGCCGCCATTGTCGACCGCGCGCTTGTCATTGCCCTACCCGGTAAACCGAGCGGCGCCGTCGAGTGCCTCGGATTTGTCATGGGCGCCGTCCCTCACGGCGTTGCCCTCGCTCAGCGAGTCCCTACCTCCTGCTAATCTTCAGAGACATCCGGTAAATTCCTGATGCACGATGTCCGCCGACGGCGAGACGCTGACCGAGCAGCTCCGCTTGCTCCACTGGCGAGGAAAGCCTGCGATCTCGCTACGACCGACTTTCTAACATCTCAATTTACTCTATGCTGGGGGCCGGAGAACTTAAGAAGATGCGACAGAAATGGCCAGAAGGTCCGCAACCTCAACTATCCCAGTAAGAGATGAGTTAGTGGCGATCGCTAAAGATCGGAATGGACTTGCGCCCAAGCAAACCTTCTCGGACGTTTTCGCACGGACGCAGAGACTTTCTCGTGATCGGCGAGAGCAACTGTGCCAATGGTGTCAACACGCGATGTCCAGCCGTAGCTTCCTGGGGGATGAACAGTGCCGTGCGTTTTTGGCTAAGGTGATTGTTGCTCTGATTCCGTGTTCTTTCGGCCTTATCGAAGCCGCTTTGGGAAGTCCAAGAGGAAGTTATTGTCGGGAACTGCAGTTCTCGCTTTTTTGCTTTCTCGACGAGGTCCAAGGACGTTCAGCGCTCACTCTTTACAAAAGGAGAGTGCTCAAAATGATTTTTGACTACTTAATTAATGTGAAATCTAATCAGGCAATGGCGGCTTGGATGGCGGGCGACCTGTTGGGCGACCACTGGAATCTGAAGGAAGCCACATTCGTGCTGCGGAAGGCAACCAGATTAGCTCGCTATAAGGCAGGCAGAGACGCGTTAGCGCATGCAGCTTCAAAGATAGGCAGTCGCATCGCGGCGGAGATAAGAAAAAGCCGAGGTAGTTGATCAACAACTCTTGAAGACGTTGCGTAGGAGAATTGGGGTCAGTCAACAAAGCTGCCTCTGCGCTATTTCAGGTGGGAAACAGGATCGGGAGGGGGGGCAGATTAGGGTCAGAGCTAACTATCGACACTGATCTCGCCTAACGATGATAGATCGGGAGCAGCGGAGCCGCTCATTTTTTAGCGCCCAGGGGCGCGGGCACTGTTAACAACGCCTTCGGAGCGGTCGTTACACCACGGAGAATATGAACCAGGCCCGGCGTCGGTGGCGTCAGCCCAACCTGAAGAATTTCTGAATTAGAACATGCAATTCAGGGTTTCTATCCGAATAACTAGGATGAAGACGTTCTCCCAAGTCCTGTTAGGCCTCATGTTTCTGCTGCTCGCCGGGACCGGCTACACGGCGGCCCCGAAAATCGACCAGGATGATTACGCGCGTTACCTCGTCTCGAATCCGGAGCCCGTCATTCCCATGGTCGCCTTACGCAAAGGGTGGGGTGGCCACATCATCTGCATACTGACAATTAACCCGAAGAACGGGGTGGTGGATGAGGTCAAGGTCGTTAAGCATACCGGATACCCGAAGCTGGACGCTGAAACGGTGATGACGCTTTTTAAATGGCGCTTTCGCCCGGGCACCATCACTCAGGCTAGAATCAGCTATGAACTAGGCGTCTATGGGCGGTCCCATGACTATCATTCCGGTGGCTATTGAGAGTCATCGGCCTTGTCGATAACGGCGCTCCCGCTATCCGGCGAGGGCACGCCTCGAACTTACTTAACGGTTGCCGTCGCGCGTTCTATCCAGCCGGCTGCGAATGGAGTATTGGGTTGGTAGATTCGCTGTTTGGTCAGATAGGTCATCCGTTGGTTAACGTAGTAGGTGCGCGCACTGCCATCCTCGCCCGAAACTGATTCATAGTGACCATCAGCGTCGCGGAAACCCGTCCAAGCTCTCTGCGAGGCGATGAGAGCCTCCCGCGATGCGGGTAATCCTTCTGCCTTGAGCCGTTCCTCAAAGATTTTGGTGAGTAACGCATCAACCCGCTTGAATTCGTCGTACGCGCGTTGGTTCTGTTCGGCTTGACTGAGGTTTGTGTGATCTTTGGTCGTACTCTCTCCCACGCCGGACGGCAGGAATGCTAAAACTCCCAGGGCGCACAGGAGAAATAAAAAAGAAGCATTGGTTTTCATGACACTCCGTCGTGCATACCGCACCGATCCAAGGCGGCAGCGGCTGGCCAGGTAGGAGCATTTAAGGGCGCGAGGGCGGCAAAACAGGCGGATGTGCTTACTGTCCAGCCGGTAACTTTCAAGGATGTAACGCGCTGAAGGTCGAGAGCGTTGCGCCGATCGGTTGCCGGTGGATTTAAAGGGATGTCATTCATGTCGCGTTTCCTTATATGCCACCGCTACTTTGCTTGGTTAGGCTGGATGATGGAAGAGCGATCAAGAGAGTTTTTTGGACCCGGATGAGGGCGAACCCATCGCGTTGACCAGCCGAAGCCTCGGGCGTACTCTCCGCGCTATGAACGACAAGGTTTCGACGGTGCAGCAGGGGGATGCGGAAGAGGGCGTCACGCGCCGAAGATTTCTTGGGGCGACTCTCGGAACCGGCGCCGCGCTTTTGGCGGGGGGATCGGCCGCAATCTTGCATGCCGCCTCATCGCTGGCGGCAGGTAAGAACACTTTCTCAACATGGTCGCTAGGCGGCGACCTCCCGGTCAATCGCCTCGGCTTTGGCGCGATGCGTATCACCGGCGATGGCGTGTGGGGTTGGCCGCCTGATCGGGGGAACGCGCTAAAAGTGCTACGCCGGGCCGTTGAGCTCGGGGTCAATCTGATGGACACGGCCGACGCCTACGGACCGGAAGTGAGCGAGCTACTGATCGCGGAAGCGCTCCATCCTTACCCGGCTGGCCTCGTTATTGCGACCAAGGGCGGCCTAACCCGGCCCGGGCCCGGCCAGTGGGTGCCTAACGGGCGCCCTGAATACCTAACCGAATGTGTCGAGAAAAGTCTCAAGCGCCTACGGCTCGAGCGGATTGATCTGTACCAATTGCACCGCATTGATTCAAAAGTGCCGGTGGAGGAATCACTGGGCGCTCTCAAGAAAATGCAGGACACGGGAAAAATTCGGCACGTCGGATTATCCGAAGTCACACCGGAGGAGATCGAGCGGGCGAAAAAAGTTATTCCGATCGTGAGCGTTCAGAATCAGTACAATATTTGGAACCGCAAGTCGGAGAAAACCCTTCTCTATTGCGAGAAAGAGCGCCTTGCCTTTATCCCATGGTCGCCGATCGGGGCGGGCAAATCCGCGAAGCTTGGCCGGGCTTTGGAAGATGAGGCGAAGCGTCGCGGAACCAGCGTTGTACAACTTGCCCTTGCCTGGCTTCTGCAGCGATCTCCCGTCATGCTGCCGATTCCCGGTACGTCGTCGGTCGCGCACTTGGAGGAAAACGTCGCCGCCGCGGCGCTTAAGTTAAGTCCTGCGGAATGGAAGGCGATTGAAGCTTTGGCGGCCTGACGCGACTCGGCAACTTCCACCGGCATTTGCGGGGGTTGTTGGTTAGGCGTCACTCGATCAATCAGAAAGCGCGTGGGTGGCATGGGTCACGGCTGCTCCCGCGCGGAGGGCTGCTGCTACCATCGCGGCCTCGACAAGTTCCGCGTCGGTCGCGCCGGCCTTGCGTGCATTCGCCGCATGGATGTCGATGCAGTAGGGGCATTGTGTCGTGTGAGCGACGCCGACCGCGATCAACTCCTTGTACTTCACGGGAATCGCCCCGTCGGCCAGCGCTGCCTTGTCGAACGCCCAAAACGCCTTCATCACGTCGGGTGCAAGAGTGTCCATCTTCTTTAGTTTGGCCAGGTTGTCTTTGTTATACATAATTTGTGTCGGTCGAGGGTTCGGTGTTCGGGAAAGTCGATCGTCAGTGCAATTTGCGTCGCGCGTGCGCTAACCGACGAAAAGATACTTCACGGCGGTAATCGCCAGGATAATGAACGCGATCAACGCGGCGACCGGCCACAGTCGACGAAGCTCCCGGTCGGTCACCCAAAGCTTGAAGAGCGAAAGATTCTTCAGGCGCTGCCAGTTGTCTTTAGTCATCTGAGGATGTCCACGCACGCCTCGATCATATTCAACTGATCGAAATGGAAAAAGGTTGGGCTCATGGGTTCTCGTCTCCCGCGCGTAAGTCCGATCGTCGGTCTGCCAGCAGATTCGTGAGCTCTCGCTCCAAATCGTCGAACTCCTCATGATAGGCATGCCGGTGAGCAAAAGCTAAAGAAAGCCCAGACGTGGTTTTGTAGCCGAAAGAGATGAGCAGCGCTTCGAATCTCTCGAGCGGCCCGTACGCATAAATGAGATTGTGACGGTCGTACACAAGCGTGGCATCGTCAGCGTGTGACCGCAGCCAAATGGAATGACGCCCGTCGTTATCCCAGAAGCGGCCGAATCGCTCAAACATTTCAGCTAGCTCAATTGGCGAAATTTGATCGCTTTGATAGCGACCCTCCCGGCTGCCTCCGCGCGGAACCACCAGCACATAAAGCAGTAGGAACGGCTCGCTTAGGATCTGTGATAAGTCGCAGAGGAGGCGAGAACCGTGATGAGACGCGCCAATCGCAAGACGCGGTGTCGAGGATGTGTTTTCGAGCGCATAGACGTCTCCATGGTCGTGCGGCAGCCACTGTCCGCCTTTTTCCGAGGCGAACTTGTGATTATCGCGCGACATAGGCCTAACGAAAGAGATTAGATATTTGGATTGGGAACGGGATGGCAAGCGGCGCGCTCGCCCTACAACAGGAGATTGCAGATTCGATCATGATCAGGAGCATGATCGAAGAGGCTAAATGGTGACGACGGTGATTTCGGGGCGGCAGTTGAAGCGCCACGGGATGCGATAGGTGCCGATGCCGGCGTTAACATATAACGGCCCCGCCGCGGTTTTGAAGTAGCCGAGGTCGTAACGACCAACTCCCCACGGCAAAGCAATTGCGCCGTAGCCAGGGATCCGGACCTGGCCACCGTGCGAATGCCCGGCCATGATCCAGTCGAAGCTCTGAGCGCCCAGATCCTCGACCGACTTGGGATAATGGGTGAGGAGGAAACGGCGCGTGGCCTGGCGCGGTTTGAGCATGGGCACGCCTTCGCGTCCTAGGCCGACTAATTCGAGGTCGCGTTCGGGCAAGACAAGACTGGCGTCGACGAGCCAGCGGCCGCCGGTTGCGGAAAAAACACGCTCGTATGCGGAGAAGGGAGCGCGGCACCAGTAATCGTGATTGCCCGGGCTTCCGTAAACCGGTGCTTGAATCTTTGCGATGAAGTGGAGCGCTTCGTCCAGGTACCTCGTGTCTTCCACGAGGTCGCCGGTGAAACAGACGAACTCAGGTTTGAGCTCGTTGATTGTGCGAACCACTTTGTCGGCATAGGCGGTATCGCCTTTGTGATGGAAATCGGTGAAATGGATGAAGCGTGTCGTTCCATTTGGGTTCGGTTGCAGATGCGTGACACGAAGGTTGGTCGGCTCGATCAGACGGGTGTCGATGATGACCGCGGCGGGCAAAGCCATGGCGGTCATTTTTAGAAATTGGCGGCGGCTGAGGGCGGACATGGAGGACTGGAGCGGGCTTTAGAATAGCACACGGTGCGCCGCAATTAGCAGGCACGAGAGGGGAGCGGGCAAACTTCCGAGAGCGAATGGAGGGGAATTGAGAAAACGCCGAATGCCTAACGCCCAACGCCGAAGTCAGATCGCGTTGAGCATTCCCGGTCTTTAATCTGTGGGGATTAAGGGCGCTCAAATCTGTGGCTGAAATCTTTCGGCATCGGGGAATCGATTACGATTACGAGCACGAGCAAAGTGAGGAAAGGGGATCAATCGGGAAAGATCAGGAGGCGCATGAGTTGTTTGCCGGAGGGCGTGAGGAGGCCGTGGCCGTTCCGACCGGTGACGTTGCCGCGTGTTAGATGCGAATACTCGATTGGACTTTTCTTGACGTAACTCAGCTCGGGCTCTTTCACTTGTTTATCACTCGGCTGAATCTGCAGAGGTACCCCGGAGCGGTTGAATGAAACTTCCCATGATACAGTCTGCAGACCGGCACGACTGCGGAGCATCCATGGATAGAGCTTGGGCAATTCGAAGTAGGAGGAGCGCGGGATCGTCACTTTATAAAATGTTTCTTCCCGTTCGAAAAATTTCGGAATGGTGAGCGCCGGGTTTTTGCGCAAGGCCTGATAGAGGCGCGCAATATCCAATCCGGTCAGGTTAATGCCGTTGTAGAGGCCATTGTGATTCGGGTCGTTCTTATAATTGGCATCGTGCCAGGCTTCGAAGTGATGGCTGAGTAGAAGGTTTAGCTCGAGGTGAACGTGGGCGCGCTCGCGATTGATGCCGACCCCCGTGTAGCCCATCACGGCGATCGGATCTCCCTTTTGCACGGCTTGTCCGGGTTTGACCCGAATCGTGCTGAGATGCCCGTACAAGCTGTAATAATTTGAGCCGTCCCAGCGGTGCTCAACCACGATGTAGCGGCCGTAGTTAGAGTAGCCAGGCACTGGATTAACGTGCACAACCCGGCCATCGGCGATGGCGTGTATCTCGTCGGTGGGGTCGCCTTGCGCATCGCGCTGGAGCGGGCGGATGTCCATGCCCTCGTGAAAACGCGTGTAGACGAGGCCGGCGCCGGTCTCGATCGGGTCGCGCACAAAACCGTACTGCCCGCCTTCCCACGGCGTCGACTTCACGCCTTTGTAATCGCGTTCTATATATTGATAGAAGGCGGGGCCGTCGTCGCGGAAAAGGGCGTCGTTGTCGGTCGGTAGACCCAGATCGAGTGGCCCCGGGTCCGTTTGCGCGGTCATGATGATGACGGGCAAGATCCACACGGACAGTGCCCCGAGAAAGAGCCTCATGCGACTAGGGACGACGCTTTTTCGGGCCGATCAGACGCCAGGCTTTTTTCATCAGTTGCAGGTCGGCGGCGGTCAACCCGGAGGCGATGTAAATTTTTCCGTCGGAAACGCGTTTGTCGATTTGCAGTTCGGTGATGGCACGGCCGTTCATGAAGATGAAGAGATAGCCGCCGCGATGTTCCATGCTCAGCGAATCGAGGGTGATGCGTCCGTGATCGTCGAGTTGGATGAGGGCGCCGAAATTGCCATCGCCCGCCTGATAAGCGGAAAAACCGACGACGTCCTGTTCGCTAATACTGGCCACTTTTTGGATGGCGACCTGTTTGCCCGATACCTTCGCGTGGATAGCCGAGGAGAAGACCTCGGTGTCCTGGGCATTGGCCTCGGCATGGACACGGAACATGCAGCGCGTTTTGCCCTCGACCGGGAGGAGCGAGAGGAAAATTAAGATCGCGCTCGCGGATAGCGGCTTCATGGCGGATTGATAAAGGGTTTGACAGATTTTGCAACGTTTGCTGATTAACCGGCTCATGAAATGCGCCTTTAGCTTGCTGGCTGCGGTCTGCCTGCCGTTCGCCCAAGGGTGGGCGCAGGGAGAATCGCCCGCACCTGCACCCGAGGCGGCTTCACGCACTCCAGCGGGTGAGCCGGCGGCGGCCCCGGTCACTACCCACGAATCCGCCAGCCTTCCAGCGCCTCAACCAACCACGCGAAGTATGTGGAACCGGGTGCTGCATCCGTTTTCTTCCGGCTCGAAGGCGGACGCGCCGCCAAAATACAAGGATGCGAAGCTGCGCGGGCTGACTTTGACCATGCAGATTTCGCCGCAACCAGTGAAGCTCTCGGAGGTGCGTCAGCTCGATATCAGGGCCACGCTGACGAACAAGGGCAAAAAGGAAATTGAAATGACGTTCGGGAGCGACCAGCGGATCGAAATTTATCTGATGAATTCGGCCGAGGTCGTGCTGACGAAATGGTCGGATAACCACGCGGTGGCGGACAAGCCGGGCACGGTGCTGATCAATCCGCAGGAGCACATCGAGTACAACGAGAAGATTTCGACGCGGGAATTGACGCGGGACAAGGTGTTTGTGGCGGAGGTTTTCTTTCCGCAGTATCCGGAGATCAGGGTGCGGCAGAAGTTTCTGACTGCGCCGTAGGAGGAAAGCAGGGCTGGTTAACGGGTCGTTCTTATTGGTTCATGGGAAGCGGCGAATTGGAGAAGCAAACGTCCAAGGCCGAAGGAGAGCAGTCCGCCGCATTCTTATCTGTTTTTAATCGGTGGGGATTTAGGGCTCTTAAATCTGTGGCTAATTCTGATTCCGGATTCGGATTGCGGAATGGGAGTCGATAGTCATTAACAGGATCATGAGGATGAGGAATTGAAGTGATGCAGCGCTCTAACGCTCCGGCGGTTCTTTTCTCGGATTATCATTCGCACCCGCAGGGACACTGCGTGCAGCCTTACACGCATGAACTGCTGCAGCCCTGGGTGGACAGCGCACGGGCCCGCGGCCTGACCGATATTGCTTTTACGGATCATGATCGCTACCGCGCCGGAGTTGTGTTTGATGAGATCGACCGGTTGCGCGAAAAAAATCCGGACATCAAAATCCGGGCCGGTATTGAACTGGATAATGATCCGCGGAACGGGGCGGCTGGACGGAAATGGGTAGAGGAACACTGGACGCAGCTCGACTTCGTTCTCGGGTCGGTCCATTTCCTGGAGCGCGATGATGAAATGTTCGACTCAGTCCCGGCCGGAGCGGCCCAGTTCGAAGGAAAAAATATCGATGCAATTTACGTCGATTATTTGCGGCGGGTGCGCGAGATGGCGGCAAGCGGTTTGATCGATTGTCTGGCCCACATCGATTTAATCAAGATCCATGGGCATCGCGCGGGCGGTGACGTGAAGGCGATGTTCGATGAGACCCTCGACTTTGTTCAGTCGCGTCATCTGGCCATCGAGCTGTCCACGGCGGGCTGGCGCAAGCCGGCGGGGGAGCTGTACCCGGCGGACGGAATTATCGAACTCGCGATGGAGAAGAGGATTCCGTTTACGACTGCGTCCGATGCGCATTCGCATGCGCAATGGGCGGATGGTTTCGAGCGGCTGGCCGAGAAGATGTCAGGGTTGGGCATTCATGAGATTTCCGTATTCGAAAAGCACAAGCGGCAGACGCGTGTTTTGTGCACGCTTTGAAAAGGTGCGGACCAGGTTGCCTCCATTTCTACGAGCCCAAGGAGGTTTGCCGGGTTTTGGACAGGGGGATGAGCAAACGCCGAACGCCGGAGTCAGATCGCGCTAACCATTCCCGGTCTTTAATCGGTGGGGATTAAGGGCTCTTAAATCTGTGGCTGAAACTGAGTTTCGGATCCGTGTTGGAATTCGAAATCTTAAACCTGAAAAGTCGTGTTGGATTTTCGGGATGCCTCGCAGAGCGAGGCGGCTACAGCCCCATCCCGGGCAGGCTGAGGCCGCCGGTGATTTTCGTCATCTCGGATTGGGCCAGTGCTTTGCCCTGTTCGATCGCGCTTCTGACTCCGGTCAGCACGGCTTCCTCGAGGAAGTCCACGTCATTGGGATCCACGATTTCCTTATCGATCTTGATCGAAAGGACGTCGCCCGCGCCGTTCGCCGTCACTTTGACTTTTCCTCCGGCGGCGCTGACCTCGACCGTTTTGTCCTCGAGCTCGGCCTGAGTTTTGGCCATCTGCTCCTGCATCTTCTGCGCCTGCTTCATTAGCTTGTTCAGATTCATGATGGTGCTTTTTGCCTTAGGACTTGATTTGGCCTTTGAACATCTCGAGCGCCTGCTGGATGAGCGGGTCGTCTTTGAAGTTGTCTTTCAAATCCGTCTCCGCGTTCGTTTTTTTTGTCTCGAGCCCTTCCCTGACTTCCAGCTTGAGCGTCCATTCGTGGCCGCTCACCTCTTTAAGAAGATGCTCGAGCTGCTTGCGGTTGCTTGTCGTGGCCAATGTTTCAATGGCCGACTTTTGATCGGGCGGGTAACCGAGCACGAAGCTTCGACCGTCCACTCCGATGACTGCGAGAGAATCCACAAGCGTGCGGAGAAAGCCGCGTGGCGAAACCTTTGTACAAACAGCGGCCCAGGTCGCGGCGGGATCGACGGAGCGCGGCGCCTCGATCGGCGGTGCCGGCGGCGGCGCCTTTTCAGCGATGCGCGCGGCCGGCTTACTTTCCATGGCAGGACGAATCACTCCTTTGGCGGAAGGCGCTTTCGCAAGATTCGGCTCCACTTTCTTCACAGGCAGCGTCCGGGCGGGCGTCGCCGGTGTGGATGCCCTGGCCGGACCCTCCTTGCCATCGCGCAAGGCGTTCAGATTTTCGATGACCTGGTTTAACGTAACCTGGCTGAGGCTCTGGATGGCTTTGATCAGGGCCACCTCGAAATGCAGTTTCTTGTTTGGCGCCCATTTCATGCGCGCTTCCGCTTCGGCGAATTGATCGATCAATTCGAGAAGCCGGTCGGTTTCAATCAACTGGGCGTGGGCGGCGAGCGCAGTTTGTATTTCGGAGTCAACATCCTCGTTGAGCGCGTCCGGTTTTACCTTAAAGATGAGCAGATCGCGCGAGTAACTGATGAGGTCCGACATCAGCCGCATCATGTCCTTACCCGATTCAGATTCGTCGTGCAAAAGCTGGACTGCTTCGGCCGTGGCGCTGCTCAGGATCTTCTCCGTGAAATTGGCGACGGTCTGCTGGCTGGTAAATCCGAAGACCTTGAGCACATCGGTTTCCGCGATATTTTCGCCGCAGAAAGCGACCAGCTGGTCGAGCATTGATTCAGCATCGCGCAGGCCGCCCTCGGCGCCACGAGCGATGGCATGCGCAGCGGCCGGTTCCAAAGTAATTTTCTCCTGGCCCGCGATAAACTGGAGGTGGTTGGCGATCAGGTTTGTCGGGATACGATGGAGATCGAAGCGCTGGCAGCGGCTCAGGATGGTCGAAAGCACCTTCTGCGGTTCGGTCGTGGCGAAGATAAATTTCACATGCGGGGGCGGCTCTTCCAGAGTTTTGAGCAAGGCGTTGAAGGCGGCCGAGGAAAGCATGTGCACCTCGTCGATGAGGTAGATTTTGTATTTCCCCTTGGCTGGCGCGTACCTGACGTTGTCGCGCAGCTCGCGCACATCCTCGACGCTGTTGTTGCTCGCCCCGTCGATTTCGATGACGTCGAGACTATTGCCTCCCGTTATTTCCTTGCAATTATCGCATACGCCGCAGGGCGTGATGGTCGGTCCGTGAATGCAATTAAGCGCCTTGGCCAGGATGCGCGCGGTAGAAGTTTTGCCGACGCCGCGGGGACCGACGAAAAGGTAGGCATGCGCGAGCCGGTTTTGGGAGACGGCGTTTTTGAGAGTCTGCGCAACGTGAGCCTGCCCCACGAGGTCATCGAACGTTTGAGGGCGGTATTTGCGGGCGAAGACCTGATAAGTCACGACAAAACCTTAGCGTGTCCGGAATGCGGCGAAAGGCGAAAGATGGGATTGGAGGAGGGAAGCGGGGAAAATTGAGGAAACGCCGACGGCGAACGCTGAACAACGAACGCTGAATTGCGGAAGCTGAAGTCGGAGACGCGGGGATTCGGCGGTCATAGACCGCCGCTACAGAAGAGGATAATGCGGGATTTGCTCTCTAATCTGTGGGGATTTCGGGCTCTTAAATCTGTGGCTAAAGATTCTGGTTCCAGGGGATCGAAGGCGATTACGAGCATAAGCATGCGCACGAGTTTGTCCTCACATTGGGAAGTTGAAAGCTTCCCATACAGGGCCGCGGGGATTTAGCATTGCTCTTGTAACGGAACCAAAAAGTTTGTCGCGGGTGATTTGGATTTTGGGGCGCGAAGGTTATGTCGATCAGCCGCCGCTCATCGCATTCGTCGCCTGGAGGGACTGACAGAACATGAGAGAATGGAATTGATGGAAACAAATTCACAGGAGCAACTTTCCGTATTCTTTCTCTCGCAAGGAGAGCAAACGGCCGATTCGGTCATGGCCCGTTTGACCCATTTCATAGGGAGCGCGCAGCGAAGCCTGGACTTTGCTCTTTACGACCTGCGTCTGAGCGATGTCTTGAAAAACGCGCTGGCCGGGGCTTTGCGGGAGCGGGCCAGCCAGGGCGTGCATATCCGCATTTGCTTTGATGGGGACAAGCCGCTCCATCCCGATCTCGCTCTTGGGCAGGATCCAGCCGCCCCTGGAACGAGCGCTGCCGTCGAGTCGTTAGGCTATCCGTGGCGTCGCATTGCCGGGATGAAGCTGATGCATCACAAGTTTATCGTGCGCGATGCAGCCTCTGTCTGGACCGGTTCGCTCAATCTGACGGACGATGCCTTTACCCTGATGGAAAACAACGTCGTGGAAATCGCGTCGCCGCAAGTGGCCGGGTATTACGCGGTGGATTTCGAGCAGTTATGGGAGAAGCAGAATTTCGAGAACACCGGTGACATCAAGACGGTGGCGGTACCTCTAACCTTCTCCGGTCAGCCGGCCACCTTGCAGGTGATGTTCTCACCCGGATATGGTCTCGCCATCGACGAAGAGATCGCCCGACGCGTGCGCAGCGCGCAACGCCGGGTTCGCATCTGCAGTTTACTCCTCAATTCGGGCACGTTGATCAGCGCCCTGCAATCTGTGCTCACGGCCGGGCGCGTCAAAGTAGACGGCATTTACGATCGAACGCAGATGAGTGATGTCTACCGGCAATGGCAGACTGTGCCGCAAAACCATTGGAAGGTGCCAGCGCTGCGCGACGTGATCGCGCGGGCTGGTTTGGCCGGCAAAGACTCGACGCCGTACACCCCGACGGGACGGCACGATTTCATGCACAACAAGGTTTTGCTGATCGACGACACAGTGATTACGGGGTCGTATAATTTCTCGCGCAGTGCGCAATTCAACGCCGAGAACATTCTCTTCATCGAGAGTGCGGCCTTGGCGGAAAAGTACAGCGCTTACATCGATCATCTCATCGAGAAATATGGCCACGTGCAAAAGTGAAGCGGCTCGCACGCAGCTAGCCTCTGAATTGAGGGTTGGACGTTGAGCATTGGGCGTTGGACGGTTGCTTCGCTTCTATGAAAAGAATTGTGCTCCTGCTCGCCGGCATCGCAGTGGTCGATGCCTGGGCGCGTGAGCCCATCACGTCGCCTCCTCCGAAAGTCCAACCGTCTCCCGCGCTCACCGATAAACCGGTGCGCGCCCGTGATCTTGGTATCCCCTTCGATGGCTTGCCCGGTGCATGGAACTCGATCACCGATGTGTCCGGTGTCGAGGTTGGCTACACCACGCTGATTCGTGGCGAAGGAAAACTCGAAGCGGGCAAGGGCCCGGTCCGAACCGGAGTGACGGCCGTGATCCCGCGCGGGCACGCGTCGCTCAACGACCCGGTTTATGGCGGCGTCTTCAGCCTGAATGGAAACGGCGAAATGACCGGGACGGCCTGGTTGGAGGAAAGCGGGTTCCTGGAAGGGCCGGTTGTCATTACGAATACGCACAGCGTTGGAGTAGCGCGGGACGCGGTGATCGCATGGCGTGTCAACCATGGCGCCGCCGACAACACCGGCTACTGGTGGAGCCTGCCCGTGGTGGCGGAGACGTGGGATGGTTATCTGAACGACATCAACGGATTTCATGTCAAGCCGGACGATGTCTTTCATGCGCTCGATTCGGCGCACAGCGGCCCGATCGAGGAGGGAAGCGTGGGAGGCGGCACTGCCATGATCTGTTATGAATTCAAAGGTGGCACAGGCACGGCCTCACGAAAGATCGACGTCAGGTCGGATAAGAAATCTCCGGCGCAAACTTATACGGTGGGCGTCCTGGTGCAGGCCAACTGCGGCCGTCGTCCCAGTCTAACGATTGCAGGAGTTCCGGTGGGCCGGGAGATTCCGGAGAACTCCGTATTCAGCCGGGAGAACGGATCCATCATCATCGTGGTGGCGACGGACGCTCCGCTCCTGCCTCATCAGCTGAAGCGGCTGGCCCGGCGCGCGACGCTCGGACTGGCGCGCACAGGCAGTTATTCGGGGAATGGATCCGGTGATCTGTTCATCGCTTTTTCCACGGCTAACCCAAAGGTGGCCAATCCAGATCGTGGGACGCATGCCGTCGAAACCATCCCGAATGATCTGCTCGATCCCATTTTCGAAGGCGTCGTGCAAGCCACGGAGGAAGCGATCTTGAACGCGCTGGTGGATAATCACGACATGACCGGCGCGGACAATCATCATGTCACGGCGCTGCCGCACGACAAGGTGCGGGAATTATTGCAAAAATATAATCGTCGTTAGGCGTAATACGCGTGGAAACGGCGGTCCTAGACCGCCGCTACAGAAGTCCAGGATCGGGATAACTCTTCCGAGCGGCGCTCTTCTCAGATCAATGGTTTGATCAGTGTGAGAAATTCCAAATCTGTTCTTTATCTGTGGGGACTCAGGGCGCCTAAATCTGTGGCCGAAATCTAAATGCTGAAATGGGAGTCGATCATGATTAGGAGCATGAGCATAGAGCGGAAAGCGGCCGCGGGGCGGGCCTACCGAGTGAAGGCGCCGATCACTGCGCGTAGCGAGGCAGGGAGATGTTTGAGCGTTGCTCGAATTTTTTCGTGAGCTTCACGAAGCCTGATCCGCGCACCGGCTTGAGCTCGGCTACAGCATCCGCCGGGACGACATGGACGCTGACGCAAGCGTCGCTCGGGTCGTTATCCGAAAATCGGCGTTCCCACTCCCTTCGCGCATGTTCGATCAAGTGGCTGAAATTGTTGTCGACGGCGCGAGGGAGGGCTTCGGTTGTTTCAATAACCGTTAGGTCCGTCATCGTTAGTCCGAGCTTTTTCACTTGAATGTAGTAACCAGCAGGATTTAAGCCGCCCTGATTTGCCGAAACCATTGCGGCTGTGACCTGCAGCCAACTTCTTGATTGAGAGTTGGTTGCGCGGCGCTGGGATTTGATCGGAAAGCGGGCCTCCGTCTCGGGCTATGGGGTCGCGAGTTGCGTGGCGACTCCTATTTGAGCTAAGTTGGAGGCTGATGAAGAGGGTCATCCTGGTTCTTTGGGCAATTCGGTTGGTTCCGCGTCTGGTGCTGGCCCAGCAGACGCAGGCAACACCGGCGCGGTTTTTCGAGGTCGACCACAGCCAATTGCCGCCCGCCTTGCGCACGGTTCCGCTGGACCATCTCTCCTCGGGTGCCCTCATGTTGCTCGATCGCAACGGAACTCTCGTCCGACCGCCGAAATCGGCCGGGACGAGCCCGGTCGGGGTGATGGCACCGCAAATGGACGTTGCGCTTGATCCACGCGTCGGCGCCAACATTCGACTGGGTGACGATCCGCCAGCACTCCCCGCGGACATGCGCGCCCAGGCCGAGCCGCACATCGCGCGGTCTCCGATCAATGCCGACTTTCTGGCCGCGACTTTTCAGGAAGGACGATTTACTGACGGCGGTTCGGTCGATTGCGGATACTCCATCAGCAGCGATGGGGGCCTGAGCTGGAGTCGCGCTTTGATTCCAAATCTTACGCTAGCGAGTGGCGGTCCGTATTATCGCGACACCGATCCGGTGGCCGGCGTCGATTTGAACGGCTACGTGTATTTGAACACGGAAGGGGCGACGGATCCCAACTTCAACAACGGAATCGTGCTGCTGAGCCGTTCCACGGACGGGGGTGCGACCTTCGGCTCGCCGGTTGTGGTTTACCAGCCGCCAGGCACCGGTGGTGTCTTTCCGGACAAGAACTGGTTCGCCATCAATACATTTGCCGGGACACCGACCGTGGGACGACTCGTGGTCACTTTCACAAGATTCACGTCGAGTGCTTCCCCCATTGTCCGCGCCTACAGCGACAACGGCGGCGTGACCTGGAGCGCGATCGCGTTCGTCCATTCCTCGGGCACGAGCGCACAAGGATCGCAGCCGGTTTATCTCCCGAACGGAAAACTCGTGATTGTCTATTGGAATTTCGGCAATAGCAGTCTGGAGCTGGTCAATTCCAACGATGGCGGTGCGACTTTCGGCAATGCAAAACTGGTTACGCCAGTGAGCCAATACGCCGAGCCGTCCATTCGCAGTGGCGGCTTCCTGCCCTCGGCCGTGGCCGATCGCACGACCAATAATCTTTATGTGGTTTACCAGGCGCTCTTGTCGGGTCATCCGAGGATCGCATTCGTTAAATCTACCGACGGCGGAAACACGTGGAGCTCCCCGATCGCAATCAGTGATAACCCGACCACCGCGGGAGTGTTCAATCCGGCGATTGCCGCTTCGCCGAACGGCCAAACATTAACGACCGTCTTCTACGACCATCGCAATAACCCGGGCTCGAACACGCTGGTGGATCTTTATCTTGCACAATCTTTCGACGGAGGCGCGACCTGGCAGCCAAACATTCGAGTGACCTCGACTTCGACGGATGCATCGCTCGCGCCGCTAACTCCAGACGGTTACATGCTGGGCGATTATCAGGGCGTCGCCGAGTCGACCAATGCCAATGTGCCGGCCGTTCCAGTGTGGATCGACACGCGCACGGGCAACCCCGATCCATTCGTCGCCCGGATCGGAATATCGCCGCAGTTAAATTTCGCGAGTTGGCAGGCCGGGCGTTTGTCGTTAGCCCAGATCGGTAACCCTCTTCTCGGTGGCGTCAATGGGGACGCAGACTTTGACGGCAAGGCAAACTTGCTGGAGTACGTGTTGGGAACTCCCCCTCTGGTGGCAGATCCCGTTGGTGTTACGATCGAGTCAGTTGGCAGCATCTTCAATGTGACCTATCCGCGGCTGAAGGCTGTGACGGACGCGAGCGTGCATGCTTACCGTTCGACTGTTCTTTCGCCAAACAGTTGGACTCGGACCGGCGTCACGGAAGCGATGTTCGCGGATGACGGCACGATTCAAAGCTGGCGCGCCTCCACCCCGGTCAATGGGGCGCCGGCTCTGTTCATGCGGTTGCAGGCGACTCAGCCCTGACAAGTAGAGTTCGGGGCAGAATTCGACGACGGCCTGCGCTCTCCGGTTATGCTGGAGCCGCCTCACTCTGTTGAGGCGTCCTGACTTTTTCGGCTTGCCCTAAGAACACGGCAACCGAGTGCCGTTGTTACAAAAGTTTCGCGATTAATCGCGAAACTCGTAGTGAGCGCGGGTGAGATTCCCAAACTGCGTGATCCCGCCCGCCATATAGACATAGGCGCGGAGTTTCTTTGGAGACTGATTGCTCACGTAAATTCCACCGTCATGAAAAACGGAATTGCCTCCGGTGTGTTCGAGAATCTTTCGAGGAGCCCTGTAGTAGCAGCCCAGATCATCGACGGCATAGAAGGAGTAGGGGCCGGGCGGAAAGTGCAGGGTGGCTACCTGAGTCCCGGCGAAGAGCTCGACGTAGTGAGGGACGTTTCCGGGCGGACCCTCCGCTACGACCTCAAAATGTCGATTCGCGCACGAGGTTAAAAGGAAATAGGAGAGCCCAAGAAACAGGAAGAGACAAAAGGATTTTCGCCACAGATAAACACAGAGTTTCACAGACTGTGAAGAGGGAAATGCATTTCTGAATCTGTGTCTATCTGTGTAAATCTATGGAGACCTCCCGTGCTTTAATCGTCTACTTCTCACTCAACACCTTCTGGATTGAAGTGGGATCATCCAAAAGAATCCATTCAATGACAGACAGAGGCAGGCTGCCGTTCTTGATCAGATCGTCATGAAACTGGCCGAGCCGGAAGTTTTCTCCCTGTTTGTCCTTGTAGCGGCCAAGCAGATTCATGATCTGCCATTTGCCGACGATGTAGCTGATTTTTTGGTGAGGTGATGCCGCGGCCCCAGCCGCTTCGCCTTCGGCCGCCTCGCGATCCAAGCCGCCCGCTTCCATGAAGTAATTGATGGCCTGTTCGAAAGTCCACCGGCCGGTGTGAAGGTTTACGTCGACCCCGATGCGCGCACCGCGGTAGCGGGAAAGACGGAGGATCTGTCCCTGAGCGGCCGAGTTGTCCGGATACAGACCCGTCCGCATCAGCATTTCTTCTCCATAAAGGGCCCAGCCTTCCACAAAAACTCCATCCTGATTCTGACGGCGAATTTCATCCGTCAGGTGATTCGCAATGCAAAGCTGCATGAAGTGACCTGGAATTCCCTCGTGGCCCAGGATGGGGCGCGGGTCTTCGATGGCGGCGCGAATGTAGAAATTCTTCGATTGCGGATTGTAGGTTGGAATGAAAAAGAAACCGGCTGGATCCTTATCGTAAACACCCGGTGGATTCATGAAGCCGCCAGGGCTGGTCGGCTTGAACGCCTCCGGCAGTTGCCGAATCTCGAAGCGGCCGAGATAATCGGGAATGGTGACAAGATTGTGCTCCTTGAGGAACGTGATCATTTCCTGCTCGCGACTTTCGTAAGCCTTGAGAAATGAGACTTGGTCGGGCGGAATGTTCGCGCTGCGCGCCGGATCGGGATCAGCCAGCTTCGGGTCCTTGAGCAAAGCTTCGAGCGCCCGATACCGCGCATTCTCGACCCGCCCGATCATCTCCACTTCCGCGGCGTTCAGGGGCAGGAGAAGGACATGCTTGAGATAGTAATTGTAATTGGCTTCGCCCATGGGGGCGAAGTCCACCATTTTCGGTAGGCGTTTTTCCAACTCGTCGGCAAAGCCGTGCAGGGCGACCAGCGCTTCGTCGCGTGCTTTGACCAGCGCTGCATGTTCGTTAGGGGGAAGTCCCGCATCCAGCGTCATGAGGCTGCCCGTGAAAAGCGTGTCGATCGAGCGGGCCGATTGCACGGCCAGTTGGGCGTAGAGTTTCACCGGGCTTTCCAGGTTGCTCAGTCCTTGTTGCAAAAGCGCCGGCATTTGCTGAAGCCGCGCGGTGGCCGAGCGGGCTCGCTGCGCCGGCGTGTCGTATTCCTTTTTCAGGAGGGAAAAGATCGCGCTCGTGCATTCGCCCACGTAAACCAACGGATTGTTGTGTTCGAATTTCAGAACGCGACTTCCGAAATCGGCGCTTTCCAATTGAGAGCGAAAGAGGATCCAGTCGATGCGCTGGTCTTTCGACCAGTTATCCGTGCGCATGGCCCGGACTTTCTCGAGCAGGGCGTGCTCGTGCTGGGCGCGTTCGTTTATTTTCGCGGGCGAATAATCAGTCAGCCGATTATCCCAGGTGTGGAGGCCGAATTCGCTGCTCTGGACCGGATTATTTTCATTGCGCCAGGCGTAATAATCTTTGGCCAGCTTCATCAGGGCGGCCGGAGCCATCACCTGGTCGTCGTTCGATTTCGTGATGAGCGCCTTGTTCGCCACGTCATTGCGACCATCGGAGGAGCCCGTCACCGGCGCCGGGCTGCCCGAGCTAGTTTGTGCGATAGCTTCACCGAGACCGATCGTGATGAGGAGCAGGCTGAGCAAAAAATTGATCGTTTTCACGGCCGCGATTGTAATAGCTTCCCGGCGATGAGGAAGCGCAAAGGGGCGACGAGGGCGTTACGGGAAATTTGATTTGAAGACATTGGGAATCATTGGCGGTCTCGGTCCCGAAAGCACGATCGAGTACTACAGCACGATTATTGAGCTTTACCGGGAACGAGTGCAGGACGGAAGTTATCCGCAGTTCATGATCAACAGCGTCGACCTGAAGAAAGGGGTCGATTTGATCACGGCCAACGATCTGACCGGCGTCGCGAGTTACCTGGCGGACGAGATTCAGAAGTTGGCCCGGGCCGGTGCGCAGTTTGGTTTAATCGCCGCCAATACGCCACATATCGTGTTTGACGAGGTGGCTGTGGCTTCGCCCATCCCGCTGATCAGCATCGTCGAGGCCGCGCTGGCAGAGGTAAAGGCGCGTAGCTGGACGCGCCCGGCCTTGTTTGGAACACGCTTCACGATGCAGGGATCGTTTTATCGAAAGGTGTTCTCGGGCGGAGGAATCGAGCTCATTGTTCCAGAGGCGAGCGACGCGGAATACATTCATGAAAAATATATGGGCGAGTTGGTGCTCGGAAAATTTCTGCCCGAAACGCGAGCCGGGTTGCTTGAGATTGTGGATCGATTGCGGGAGAAACGCAGTATCGACGTAGTCATTCTGGCCGGAACGGAGCTGCCGCTGACCTTGCGCGAATCGGCCCATCAAGGCATTCCGTTTCTGGACACGATGAGGGTCCACGCCGAAGCGGCGGTGGACGAAATGCTTTCGTGATTGGAGGCGCGAGCTCCCTCGTCCCCCTGAGCGGTTACTTACTTGTTGGGCCGGACCCGCTGGGAGGATTTGGGCACCAGGAATTTTTCGCCACAGATTTGAGAGCCCCTAATCCCCACAGATGGAGAGACAGGAAAAGTCTTCCTGCAAAATCTGTGTTCATCTGGGGCTAAAACTCTTTTCCGATTGGACGGCCCAACATCGTCGAGATGCCCCAGTTGAGCGCGTTATGGTGTGTCAGGTGGACGTCGCTTCGGGCTTAGTCTACACGGCCAGGTTGATGTGGGTTGACTTGGCGAACGTAATTACCTAGAAACTTCCCCGACTCGATTGGGTCCGACGTTTTGATCAGATCTTGGGCAGGCGGAAGAAATTCGCGCAGGCCGGGTTCTTGCCGCAGCGCCGCTCGACGAGCTTTCCCGCCCGCTTATGAAACAAAATATTACACTGTTGTTCCCCCTGAAGAATCACGCTGTTTTTCTGATGGCGCTGGGCGCGGCGGCTGGACTCTCTTTCTTCGCGTCGCCCAGTGCGAACGCCCAGGTATCCGACAGGCGTCGTCCCCGTCCCGACTTTGGACCGACCGGACCTACGGGCGCGACAGGTCCAGCGGGCGTCATGGGCAACACCGGAGCCACCGGCTCCACTGGAGCGGCTGGCGCCATGGGGACGGCGGGTGCTAACGGAGCGACCGGACCTTCCGGAGCAACCGGGCAGAATGGCGCGACTGGCGCGCAGGGTCCAATGGGCACAACGGGTACGACTGGCATGATCGGTGCAACCGGAGTCACCGGCGCGACGGGAGCATTAGGCGCGACCGGAGCCACTGGTCCGACCGGACCCGAGGTTTCTTCAGCATTCGCTTACGTTTACAACGTCGCTGCGGAAACGGTCGCCACTGGTGTTTCGGTTGCGTTCAGCAACAGTGGGCCGGCTCAAAACATAACACTCACAGGCACGACAGGTTTAGTCTTGGGCACGGACGGGACATACCTTCTGGAGTTTCACGTCCGCGGCAGTTCTTCGAGTTCCGGTGCGATCGTATTTCAACTCGATGCCGATGGTATTCAAATTCCCGGATCGGAATATTCCAGCCAACTCCCGCCGGCCGCCGCGATTTCTTTTCAAAAATTGCCCGAGGTCCAAGCCGTCTCCAACAGCTCCACGGTCGCGGTCAACGGTATTGTCACGGCTGGATTGACGGCTGGAACGCTTGTCAGCCTGCAAAATGCGACTCCGCTGTTGGCCAGCGTCACTCTCCCCGCGGATGTAAACAGCCCGGTGAACGCTTCTCTGCGCATCGAGCGAATTGGGCCATTGACTGGTGCCACTGGGGCGACCGGTCCCACTGGTTTCACTGGTCCAACTGGCCCGACCGGGATCACTGGCCCGACGGGGATCACTGGCCCGACCGGTCCTTAATCTGTTAACACGCGCAACCGTCCTCTTGATCTGGCCTGGAACGATCGGAGTATGGCAGCTCGGGCTGGATCATGGATTCGGTTGTCACCGCCTTGAATCATGGGAGCCGCCGCCTCCCGCATCGTGAATAAATCCGAGGTCGTATTTCCGATGCGTCTTAGATTTCCGCACGCGCTGACTCTTCTGGTCGGAGGAATTGTCATTGCCGCCGTGCTGAGCCACGTCCTGCCGGCGGGCGAATATGACCGACGCGACGATCCTTCCACTGGCCGCAAGGTGGTGGTGGCCGGGACCTATCATGCGGTCCCGTCTCAGCCGGTTGGTTTTTTCCAGATGCTGGTGAGTATTCCGAAGGGAATGGCCGATGCCGGATCGGTCATTTTTATGGTGTTCATCAGTGGCGGGGCCTTCACCGTTATCGACCAAACGGGCGCATTGCGAAATGCGGTCGGATGGCTGGTGCGAAAGCTGGAGCGACGCCGAGTCCTGGTCATCCCGATCACCTGCCTGTTGTTTGCGCTGGGTGGTGCCATTGAAAATACGCAGGAGGAAATCATCGCGCTTGTCCCGGTGCTGTTGTTGCTGACCCGCCGGCTTGGCTACGATCCGTTGACGGCAGTCGCCATGAGCCTTGGCGCGGCCGCGGTCGGATCCTCCTTCAGTCCGGTCAATCCCTTTCAGGTCATCATTGCGCAGAAGCTGGCGCAGTTGCCCCTCGTCTCCGGAGCGGTTTTCCGGATTGTGTTCCTTCTCCTCGCCATCGCCATCTGGATCGCATGGACGATTCGTTATGCTTCGCGCCACGCAAGCGCGGCCGATACGCGCGATGGTGAAGATGGTGAACGTTTCGATTTGCGCAAGATTCTGGTCCTCGCGGTCGTGATCGTCTCATTCAGTATCTTCGTTTACGGCGTCGTTCAATTGGGCTGGGATTTTGACCAGATGTCCGCCCTGTTTTTCGTTATGGGCGTGGCGGCCGGGTTGATTGGGCGTCTCGGCCTCGACGGAACAGCGCGCGCGCTCGTGGAAGGTTTTCGATCGATGGCGTTCGCGGCTCTGCTCATTGGCTTTGCCCGCGCGATTTTTGTGGTGATGGGCGACGGAAAGATCGTCGACACGGCGGTCAACGCCCTCGTCACGCCGCTCGGCCATTTGCCGGTCGCGCTCTCTGCCTTCGGCATGATGATTGTGCAAACTTTGATTCATTTTCCGGTCCCAAGTGTGAGCGGGCAGGCTGTGCTTACGCTGCCGGTTCTGGTACCGCTTTCGGATCTCCTTGGACTTTCCCGGCAAGTGACGGTGCTGGCCTATCAATATGGCGCGGGCATGTGCGAGCTTCTCACTCCGACGAACGGCGCGCTCATGGCCGTGGTGGCGGCGGCCGGAGTGCGTTTCGAGCAGTGGTTGAAATTTGTCGTGCCGGTTTATCTGATGATTGTTGCACTCGGTGCGCTGGCCGTGTTTGTGGCGATTGCGACGGGACTGAAATAGAAAATGATTCAACGAAAAGAATTTTTGGTCGATCCGTGTTCATCTGTGGCTCGAATTCTTTTGCAGTCGCCCCTGAGGCCCGCGCTCGAGCGTGCCTTGCTCGTTACGTGTCTCGCGGCCTCAGCCATGGCGGGCGAGCCCAACAGGGTTCGTTATGTCGCTATTGGTGACTCCTATTCCATCGGGGAAGGAGCTTCTCCTAACGAATCGTGGCCGGCCTTACTGACCCGCCACCTGAACGAGCAAGGCTTGCGCGTCGACCTCGTGGCCAATCCATCGCGCACGGGTTGGACGACGCAACAGGCGATCGATCGCGAACTTCCTGTCATGGTCAACGCCGGCCCGAACTTTGCGACACTCCAGATCGGTGTGAATGATTGGGTGCAGGGCGTGACGGCCGAAGACTTCCGCAAACGCTTTATTCTGCTCGTCGATCGAATGCTTGAGGTGCTTGGAAACAAAGATCACTTGCTCGTCGTAACCATCCCCGACTTCGGGGTCACGCCAACCGGTGCGCATTACGCGCGTGGACGCGACATTTCCGCCGGCCTCACCGCATTCAACCAGGTGATTATGGAAGAGGCGAGAAAACGCGGCCTCCGCACAGTCGATGTTTTCGACCTGAGCAAGCGGATGCATGAGGACCTGTCCTTGCGGGCCTCCGACGGATTGCATCCTTCGGCCAAAGAGTACGCGAAATGGGAGAAAGTAATTTTCCCGGTTACGCTCGAATTGATCAAGAATGAGCGATCGATTGAGACCAATCACTGATCACCGATCACTATTCACCTTCTCTAAAGAATGGGCGGTGAGGGTTTCGAACCCCCGACCCTCTCGGTGTAAACGAGACGCTCTACCGCTGAGCTAACCGCCCGCATGAGGTAATCGGAGAAGTGATAGGTGATTCGCGGCCCTGACAAGAGGAAGTTCCGCGACTGCGTTCCAAATTAGCGCTTCCGGTCTGCAGGTCTGAAGTTCGGTGGTTGGCGTCGAAACCGGCTTTTGGCTGCCAGTCCAGACACATCCAGTTGCCGCAGGGACCTGCCCAACTTGTCGGGCCGAACCTAGCACAGGAGGACTCATTTTGAGCCCGTTCCTTGGCCATGATTTGCAGCAAGGTGGCGCCAATTCGAGGCCAAGAAAACCAAGGATTATTTTCCTTTCGAACATTTTTCACGAACAACTGAGGGCAGGTACACCTAGGTAAAACGGCAGATGCAGGCGCGATTAGCGACAACCCGGAAGACTCCCTGGCGTAACGGATGCTTAGAGGGGTTCGAAATGGTGGGAGACTGCCTGAGCCGGCCAGAATAGCGCTGGCAAGTCGGTCACCGCTTTGGTAAAACTAACGAAGGACATCAAACCCATGACTAACCAATCCAAAAAAAGCAAGAAACTCCGGTTGAATAAAGAAACATTGAAAGACCTGGGTGATCGAAACGCGGGGCAAGTTAAAGCGGGAAATAAGGCCGCTAATGCGGTGGCCCCGGGAGCTTCAAACAGAGGAACCGCAGTACAGACGATGTGTTAAGCATGGTCGCGACTTAACATCCAAACGATAATCAATTCTCTGTTAACAAAAACTAACTAACGAATAGACCCACATGACAAAGTTGACCAAAAAAAGCCCAAAACTCCGGTTGAATAAAGAAACATTGAAAGACCTGGGTGATCGAAACGCGGGGCAAGTTAAAGCGGGTAATAAGGCCGCTAATGCGGTGGCCAGGGGAGGTTCAAACGGAGCGACCGCAGTACAGACGATGTGTTAAGCATGGTCGCGACTTAATATCCAAACGATCAGCAATTCTCTGTTATCGGAAGGCCGACCGCTGGAGGTAAATCCACAAACGTGCCGATGATGTCCCGAGGCGGCGACGGCGCACAGGTTTTGTGCTAAGACGATTAGCATTAGGCGAACTTCATGCGGGGGTTTCCCGTCGCCACCAACCGATGAGTTGCTAGCGGTGCGGTGAGTACACAACTGCACCGCCAGAGTGCGGGGCAGATTAAATAGCCAAACCGGGTTGGATGGCGTTAGGCTTTGGCCGTATCAATGCCATCGCGGTCTGACTCCATACGTTACCTGCGCAACCCGACGACGGTTGCGATCGGACAGCGCGATCGGTTCATCTTCATTCGCGAGGATGGCCACGTCGTTGTCGACGAGGCAGGAAAACCGGATTTTGTTTCGGCGATTCTAGGCGCGCTCGGCGAGCCCCGTTCCGTGGCTGAGGTGGCACGGGCTGTTCGTCACCCAAACGGCCGAGTTCGCTCGATTGTCCGGCAACTGGTCCGCGCGAAAGCCGTCGCCGTCGGATCGGAAAAGCTCCTTTTTACCGACGGTCCGGGAATCTCCCGTCGGGCAAAGCCATGTCGGTGTTTGGTGCTCGGCATTTCCGGAGCTGCGCAAGCCATGTCCATCCTCTCTTTGGTGGCGAAACTGCACGAGGTTTTCGCGGAGCAGATTGATATCATCCTGACCGATGCGGCGCGGCAATTTGTGCAGCGAGAGGCCTTTTCGGCTCTTGGCGTCGAAGTCTGGCAGGATTTATTCGAGCGGAGAGAACTCGTCAAAGTCCCGCACATGTATCTGGCCAAACGAGCCGATTTGGTCGCGATCATTCCTGCCAGCGCCCATACAATTCATCGGCTGGCGGCGGGCGAATGCTCTGATTTGTTATCGGTGGTGGTAGCGGCAACCCGGGCGCCCGTCGTGGTGGCCCCGAGCATGAATCCCAACATGCGGCACCATCCCTCCGTGCAGCGTAATATTGCGCAGCTCCGCGCGGATGGCGTTTACGTGATTGAGCCCGCCTGGGGAATCGAGTTGAGTCGCGGCGAGAGCAGGCACACTTCTCTGGGCAGCATCGGGGTCAACGAAAAGAATGCGCCACTTGCGTTCGAGACGGTGATGAGATTTGCCGGGCAAATAAAACGTTCTCGATCCACCTCCGCCGCGGAGTGCTGGCAGCCAATTTTAGAAAAGAATGCGCGCAGCGCGGCGCTCGAGGCGATTCAAGCGATCGCTCACCAACTGCGAAGGGTGCGGCTGAAAGACGCAAGCCTTGGCTTCGGCCACGCTGGGGTAGCCCTCTTTTTCGCCTACTTGCGTCGGGCGCGTCTGGACATCGGCGGGAACGATAGTGCGCAAAGATGGATCAACCGCGCCACCGAAACCGTCGGTTCGACCAGAATGTCTGCTTCCCTCTTCGGTGGGTTTACCGGGGTGGCGTGGGTTATGGAGCACCTTTACGGCTGGCCTGGAGATACGGAAAAATCCGATCCGAACGGAGCCATCGACGAAGCCTTGAAAGGCTATCTTCGGTTATCCCCCTGGCGAAGAGATTACGATCTGATCGAAGGATTGGTTGGTTTCGGAGTATACGCTTTGGAACGAATGCCGCGGCCCAGCGCCATTGATTGCTTGAACCTGGTGGTGGAACGCTTGAATGAAATTGCCGTGCGGACCGGTGAAAAAGTCACATGGTTTACTCCCCCCAAATTACTTCCGCCCTGGCAGCGAAAGGTTTGTCCCGAAGGCTATTTTAATCTGGGCGTGGCCCACGGCGTGCCCGGCGTAATCGCTTTCCTTGGTCAAGTTTCTGCGATTAACGACCAGCGTCTGACCACTCGCGTTCTCGCTCGCTCGCTCCTTAACGGAGCCGTGGCATGGCTGCTCGAGCAAAGGTCTAGCGAAGGTTCCGGCGTGGTGTTTCCCAACTGGATTGGTCCCAAAGTTCACGACATGCCACCTCGCCTTGCCTGGTGTTACGGCGATTTTGGCGTTGCGTGCGCTTTGCTGGCAGCCGCGCGTTGCGCGGGGAAGAAGACGTGGGAAGACGCCGCCCTCGTGATTGCTCACCGTGTCGACCGGCGCCACAGAGAGGTGTCCGATATCCCCTACTGCGGGCTCTGTCACGGTGTGGCGGGCGGGGGACATATGTTTAATCGTCTCTTTCAAGCCACGGGCGAGCGCGCTTTCAAAAAGGCGGCGCAGAATTGGTTTTCTCGGACATTGGAATTGCGCCGGCCTAACGGTGGCATCGCGGGCTTTCACTTTTTGCGCCACGAGGGAAAAGCCGGGACTCGCTGGCTCAATGATCCTGGCCTGGTCGAAGGCGCTGCTGGGGTAGGACTGGCCTTGCTTGCGGCTGTATCGAGTGTCGAACCGTTGTGGGACCGTACCATGCTCTTGTCGATTCCTCCTCGAAATCAATGACGAAAACCCGCGATTATTCCGCGTTCCAAGTCGCGGACTTTTTCGTTCTGCGGACACCGCTGCTCTCTTTCGACGAATTTTTGAAATGGAGCGATGGCTTGAAGGCACCCCAGGCGATGAGCGATCCCGTGAGTTTGCCCGAAGCGATCTCGGCCGATCGGCAGAAACTTGGGCTCGCCCTGCGCGAAATCATGTCGCGGCCGGAGGTGCGGGAAGCGCTCTTCGTTGCATCGCCTGAACTGGAAGGAACTTTTTCTTTGTGGAACGGCCAGCCGGAGACCGAGCGAAGCCGTGGCATCGACCTATCGATGGCACGATATTTCTCCCGCATGACGGGCCGGGCCACGCCTTTCGGCCTGTGCGCCGGTTGTTCCGTGGGAAAGATCGGTGCAGTCGCAGCTCTTAGGATCGCCGAGCGATCGAGCTGGAAAAAGCACACCCAGCTGAGTGTGGAATATTTGTCCGCCCTGGCCGATTCGTTAGGGAGCGATGCAACCGTGCGGGACGCTTTCCTCTATTGGCCGAATTCCAGCCTGTATCACATGGCTGGCCATTTTCGCTATCTGGAGCGATTCAAAAAGGCCGGCAAAGCGCACTCTTATCATCTGGTGGCGGTGGAAGATTCGGAAGCTCTTACTGAGATTCTTCAACGAGCCGGGAATGGCGCGCTTTTTTCCGATCTGGTTTCCTCCGTGACAACCGCTGAGATCTCTTCCGCCGAGGCCGCGGAATATGTGCAGGACCTGATCGACAACCAAATCCTGATTCCAGATATCATCCCACCGGTCACGGGAGAGGAACCAGCCGAAGTTTTCGTGCAGCGCCTAAGAGAGCATCTTCCCACAAGTCCGGTGGCCGCCAAGATAGCTGCGGTCAACGAGAGTCTGGCCGCCATGGACCGCACGGGAGTGGGCACCTCCCCGCAGGCCTATCGCGACGTTGCAACTCTTCTTCAGTATCTCCCGGTCGCAGCCGAACTATCGCACTTGTTTCACATCGACATGATCAAGCCGGCGGGTGAGCTGACGTTGAGCCAGGCTGTCTTGAACGAGTTGCTGCACGGCGTAAGAATTCTTCATTCCCTAGCCCGGCCAGATGCAACTGCCGCTCTTCTGACGCCGTTTCGCCAGGCTTTCGTTGACCGTTACGACCGGGAGGCGGTGCCGATCCTGGAGGCGCTGGATGAAGAAGCCGGAATTGGATTCCCAGTCTCGCCCACCTTCGATGCAGCTTCTCCTTTGCTTAAAGGACTTACGTTTTCGAATCCGGTTTCTCCGACTCAGCCGTGGTCTACCCGCGAGAAATTCCTGCTCCATAAGTTAGGGGAGGCGCTCAGCCAAGGCGCTCAGGAGATCGTTCTCGACGAGCACGAACTGGACGAAATCGCTCACCCGACGCGATTCGATCTGCCGGATGCATTCGCGGTTATGGCCAGAGTAGCGGCCGCTTCGGAAGCCGCGATGAATGAAGGCGATTTCCGCGTCTTCGTCACCGGTGTCAATGGACCCTCCGGCGCATTCTTTTTCGGTAGATTCTGCCATGCGGCGCCCGATCTTAGCGCGCACGTCCGCGAACACCTGCGCGCGGAGGAACAATTGCGCCCGCACGCCATTTTCGCCGAGATTGCATACTTGCCTGACGGTCCTTTTGGAAATCTGGCCGTGCGACCAGTCCTGCGGGAGCATGAGATTCCCTGCTTCACGCCTTCCGGCGTAAGTCACGATAAGCAAATCGAGCTGGCTGATTTATTTCTCAGGGTTCGCGGGGATCGTGTAATTCTTTTTTCAAAGAGCAGGGATCGCGAAGTGATTCCGCGGTTGACCAGCGCTCATGACTTCGACCGACAAGGCCCGCCTCTGTATCGTTTCCTTTGTGCCCTGCAAGATCAGGGGACAGCGCCGCTCGGATGGGATTGGGGAGATCTGTGGGGCGCGCCATTCCTTCCCCGGGTCGTTTGCGGGAAAATCGTTTTGGCTCGTGCGCGCTGGTTGGTCACCGCCAAAGAGATCGTTCCGCGTCAACCGGATCCCGCCGCATCCTTCGCCGCCTTGCAGAAATGGAGGGCCGACCACCGGGTCTGCCGATTTGTCGCCTTGGTAGAGGGCGAAGGCGATCAGGCACTTGCCTTGGATCTCGACAACGTTATTTGCGTTGAGATTTTGCTCCGAAAACTGAAGCCCGGTGTGGAACTCGCCCTTCTCGAGATGTTTCCCAGTCCGGATCTGCTGCCCGTGTCTGCACCGGACGGTCGTTACACGCACGAGTTAATTGTCCCTTTCGTGCGGACGCGATTAACCGGTGTCCCGATTGTGCCGTCCTCAGCCAGGATTAATCAGGGTCTTACCGTCGGGGCGCGGGTCTTCCCACCCGGTTCCGAATGGCTTTACGCAAAACTCTATTGCGGCCCGGTGACGGTGGATCGTTTGCTCCGCGGAATGGTCGCTCCGCTCGTAAAGGAATTCGCCGGCGCCGGCGCGATCGACCGCTGGTTTTTCATTCGCTACCGCGATCCGGATTGGCATTTGCGCCTTCGGTTTCACGGAAAGATTCGCGATTTGCAGGAGACGGTGCGCCCGGCCCTTGAGAAAGCAGCGGAGTCTTTGCTCGATGGCCGCGAAATCAGACGCGTTCAATTCGATACCTATGAACGTGAGATTGAGCGATACGGGGGATTGGAGGCGATGCTCTTGAGCGAGCAACTGTTTCAGGCCGACAGCGAGGCGATTCTGTCGCTTCTCGATGGACTCGCACAATCTGGCGCAGATGCGGATCAGCGTTGGCGGGTAGCCTTGCTCGGCTTAGACAGATTATTGTCTGACTTTGAATTCAATCTCCCAACCAAGCGCGCGATCGTCGAAAATTGGAGGTTGGATCTGGCTCGGGAGTTCCAGGTGAATGCCGGGATGAAAAAAGAATTAAGCGATCGATTCCGCCAGGAGCGCAAAGCCCTCGAAGGGTGGCTTTCAAAACCATCAGAGGCGAGCGAGGCGTCCGCCATGAGCGAAAAAGTATTTCGACAACGATCGGGAGAGATTATTCCGATCGTCGCGAGCCTGAAGACAATTGAAAAAACGAATGGGTTGACCTCCCCGCTCTCAATGCTGGCCGCTTCCTACCTGCACATGCACGTCAACCGCCTCCTTATCTCTACTCATCGGGCACACGAATTGGTTTTGTACGACTTCCTTGTGCGCCTCTATGATTCGAAGATCGCTCTTGCTCGTTGAGCATTCTCACGCAGTAGGCGCCGTGCCTGATGACGCAACTACCGCGTGCGCCTGCTGCCTTGAGGGCAAAAGGAACTAACGAGTATCATGATTGCCGGCGGCAACGGCTGAGCCTGTTCAATCTTCGAGAACACCCGGTTATTATCATCTTGTATTTTGGCCGAGTGGGCGGTATTTGCATAACTAATCACCGCAGGGTCTGTCGCTGTTCTCGAGCCTTTGCCCCTGTATTAATCGAAAGAGAAAGAGAAAGAGAAGGTAAGTATGAAAAAGCCAATCAAATCCCCGAAAGGGACGAAGATCAAAGATATGGTGCCGAGGAAAGATGCCAAAGGTGGCGGCTCCAAGGCTCCCGGCGGCGTGGTCTCACCGAGCGGAATCCAAGCGAATCACAACGAAACCTTCGTTTGCGACGGTTGCTGAGCGGAAGGCGGAAAATTTACGGCGCTGCGCCGATCGTGCGTGGGAGGGTGGGCAGTTCGCAAAAGCGGAGGCTTTTTACAATCGCAGCATTGGTGAGCTGAAGATATGCGTCGCGGGCTCCTGTCACGTTCGCACCTATTCAGGGTTGGGGAATCTGTACCGCTTTCTCGGGCGGTATCGTGGGGCGGAGTTGTCCCTGAGAACGGCTCTTCGCGCAGCGCTTGGCACTTTCGGCGATAGGGCGCAGGAGACCTGTGCTGTCCGCAACGACTTGGCGGTCTTATTTAAGTATACGGGCCGCTTCCGTGAAGCAGCGGCTATTTTCCATCGTTTGTTGAAACTATCCACTTCGCCGAGGGCTGTGGAATTTTTAGAGGTCGCGACCATTTATCATAATCTCGGTGGCCTCGAGCATGCCCGTGGCTCGTTCGAGCGGGCCGAGCGGTTCGCGCGTCAGGCAATCGAACTTCGCAAGCAGTCGCATGGGCCGAATCACCACGCTGTGGCAGAGGACGCGGTGGCGCTCGGTGCGATCCTGGTCGAGCGCGGGAAATATCCCGAGGCGGAGCGTCTTTATAAAATGGCACTTCGCACTTTTCGGAGAAAGATCGGTTCCCACCGTTACAATATTGCCGTCGCTTTAAACAACCTGGCTGCTCTTCATCAGGCGCGCGGGGAACTCGCGACAGCTAAGCGATTCTACATGAAAGCCCTTGCCCTGAAGACGCAGCTCTTTGGTCGGAAACACGTGGATGTCGCGTTAACGCTCAACAACCTCGCTGTCCTACAGAAAACTCGCGGGGAATGGACGGCAGCGATCAGTTATTACAAGGAGGCGCGCGCAATCTTTGAAGCCGTTCTGCCTCCAGATCATCCGAAGCTCATCAAGTGCCGCGCAAACCTGGCCAAGCTTCTGCATGAACAGGCATTGCGAAACATTCGGCCGCCGGCAAGGAAAGACAAAAAAGAGAGAGCCTGCGCCATGCGATGATTCACGCCTAGCGATTTGATGACGACTTTCTGCGCGCGTGTCCTTCTTCCAGATACCGGATCGCATCAGGAACCTCACATTCGGACGGTAATGAGCGAGCGTCTTGCTGCTCTGAAAGCGCAGAAGGACCTTGCCTTCTCAACCGACGCCACCATTTCGGCTTTGGCCTAGATGGCTTATGCAGCCCTCTCAGAGTAATTTATCCAGCCCGTTGCGTACTCGACTTCGTATTAGGGCCACCCGTTTTGCCCCCCTGGCATCTGAAAACCAGTCCACTCGTGTCCTTACTAGTCCAGTCGATTGCGTCGGACTAAGTAGGTGGTTTTTCTTTTAGCGACCACCCCCGTCGCGACCTGTCCACATCTGTCCTAACGAGTCACAAAACGCAAAAACTCGGTGTAAACGAGACGCTCTACCACTGAGCTAACCGCCCGAAGCTTTTCTGCTGAAGAGATTTAACGTGCTTCAGCGGCTGATGCATTAAGGGGAGGGTCGACCGTTTTGCCCCCCTGAGCGTGTCCGAGAGTCCACTCCTGGCCAGAAAAGTCTGGGCTGAACGATCCGAGAATCGGCGAGCGCGTCACCTAAAATCGCCCAACTACCAGGGAAAGATACGGCGGCTAAATCGCCGACCTCAGTTGATGACGCGGTAAAATCGCCGCGAAAAACCCGTTACGAGCACCTTGCCGTTTGCCAAAAGGGTCGCCGTGTGACCGATGCGGACCTGCATCAGAGCGCCGGTCGTCGCCCAAGTCCCCGTCGCCGGGTTGTATCGTTCCGCGGTGTTGAGCAAAGCGGAAAAATCGGTTTGTCCGCCAGCGACCAGCACCTTCCCATCCGCCAGCAGGGTAGCGGTGTGGAAGGCGCGCGGAGCGCTCAGCGGGCCAGTTGGGCTCCCGATTGCCGTCGTGGAATCGAACAGTTCGACGCTGTCCAGATAACCACCGGCGGGCGGTTGGCCGCCAGCGAGCAGGACCCTGCCATTTTGCAGCAAGCTGGCGGTGTGCCCGGAGCGCCTCTCCGCCAGCAGGCCGGTCGATCGAAACGAAGCGGCGCTGGCGGATCGTTGGATGGCCAGTCCGAGAATCAATGCGGCGAACGCGACAAAGAGAACGCGAATCTTGAGTTTCATGCTGAGGGCCGAGATTTTTGTAGATAGAGTTGTCACTTAGCGAGGTCCAAAGTTCCGGCGCATCGGGCTGAATATATAGTTTCGCCGGAGACTTGTCGCACTTTTCGACTTCAAACTTCCAAATCCTGGGCGGGGCCAGCTACATCGCGTAACCAGCAAAGGTTCCGCGCTCGCCTGGCCTTACCCGCCATGCTGTCGGCCAGTGCGCACGTTGGTTTCGACGTGTTTCCTACGCCCGCAGCTACCACGGGCTCACTCGGTTTTTCCCCTTTCCAGTGCGGCGCGGCTTCAGTCCATTACCCATGTTCACCTTCGAGTCCGTTCAAGTCACATTGCAGTCTCGCGTCCGCGCTACCGCACCTTCACGAAAGATATCGACCGCGCAGCTCAAGACTTCCCATGCGACGTTCACCTCCAGCCCAGCCAGTGATATGATCAATACGCCTGACCAGGCGGTCGGCTTCAATTTCGGCGGGTAGAGGGTTGTAACCGGAGCCGGATGTACGCTAGGGAATGTCGAGGATGATTGGTCAATGAAAACTAGCAATGTTTTTTGCGCGAGCACAGTTCTCCTGCCTGCGTTGCTTTTTATTCCCTGTCATCTTTTGCTTGCGAAAGATAAGCCGATCCATCCGCCGGGCGACCATTTGACCCCTTCGCCGCTGTGCGCCTGGACGGATCAAGGCGTGATGAGAGGTGAAAAGCCGGACACGCAAATAATCGTGTCGAAGACCCATGTTGTACTCGTAACGACTGGTAGCTTGGGTTTCTTTGACAAGAAAGGAAACCGACTGGCGGTCGCATCGACTACGGATTTCTTCACTAACAACAAAACAAGAATGCCCGACGGCACGTTGATGTCGGATTTCCTCGTCGCGCATAAAGGTGAAAAACCGGTGTGGGGTTTTGGCGATTGCAAGGCCCTGTACGATCCGTATCGCAACCGTTTTTGGTTCCTCGCCACTTTTAACAACGCTTATCCAGGAGATGGCCAGATGTTCTGGGCCGTTGGTGTTTCAGATAGCAGTGATCCGACCCAGGGCTGGCGTACTTTTGTTCTGCCGGCTCATCGACGCGACGACAAACGCTATACCAATTCCGATTTTCCGATGCTCGGACTGGATAAGGAAGCGTTTTACGTTTCGGTCTGCGTTCTGATTGGCAATCCGGAGGTTCGCGCCCAGAACTACTGGTATGTGCTCGCCTTGAACGCCGACGACGTGGCCGCCGGAAAGGATCTGGCTTCAGTAAAAACAGCTGAACTCGATCACTGGCCCGATCCCGAAACTCATAAACCACTCGCGCGCGGAATTCTAATGCCAGCGATTCCAACCGGACTCAAAGAGACAAAGTCGGGAATGAAGTTCGCCGGCGCTCTGGGTAAAAACACCGGCATTTGGTCGTTACGAAATCCGTTCAGTCTGCATCCGGAGATCCGAACGTGGACAGTGCCGATCAGCTCCCGCGGCCCGGGTTCAGCCGGCGTAAAACAACGACAGAAAGGAACGCCGGAACTCGCGCCGATTGCGTTGGGCGGTGCGATTGTGAGCGTGACCCAATCGGGCGACGATCTGTATCTCGTTTCGCAAGACGTCATCCAAGGCGCAGATAAACACCCTCATACCGCCGTTCGCTTCAGTCAGGTGATATGTCCTGGGCCATTCGGTCAGCCTCCCCGCGTCACCAAGGACATTAAGTATGGCGCCCAATCGCCCGAGGAACGGGACGCGAACCTGAACTACACCATTCCTTCCGCCATGATTAACAAAAACGGCGATGCCATCGTCGTCGAAAACAGTGTAGGCCCGAGCGTCCATCAGGAAGCGCGCGCTTCGGCGATTTATCACGACAGCAGCTCGGCTGATTGGAGCGCACTAATTAAGACGGGCGAGGGCGCGAATACCGGCGGATGGGGCGATATTGCGAAGGCATCTCTGGATCCTTCCGATAACATCGGCATCTGGGTTGCCACCCAATACGGCGCCGGTCATCACGCGCACCTCGCCATCGGCAAATTTTTGTCGGGACAAACAAGCCGCATCTCCGATGGCTGGCCCGGATTATGGGCCAACACTGTCCAGGCCGCCACGGTGTGGCCTAACGGCAAACTTTATTTTTTCCGTGGCAGCGAATACATCCGCTACGACGTCGCGAGTAGCAAAGCAGATCCCGGATATCCGCAAACGATCGCAAAGGCATGGCCCGGGATTTGGCCGGAGGGATTCGATGCTGTGGCGGCCTGGCCTAACGGGAAGGCCTACTTCTTTCGCGGCGATCAATATCTCCGCTACGACATCAGAACGGATAAAGTGGACGATGGCTATCCCAAGCCAATCACTTACGCCTGGTCCGGAGTATGGAAGGATGGAAAGATCGACGCGGTCGTTGTCTGGCCTAACGGGAAGGCCTATTTTTTCCGCGGCGATCAATACATTAGTTACGATATCAAGGCGGACAAGGCGGACGCGGGGTTCCCCAGGCCGATCGCGAATGATTGGCCCGGGCTTTGGGTCGATGGAGTCGATGCCGGAGTCGCTCTTCCGAGCGGAGCCGTCTATTTCTTTAAACGAAGCGATGTTTTCCGCGGCAAAGCAGCGGAGCTGCCCGCTGCCGCCCCTTAAGGCGAGTTAGAACTGTTGTAACCGTGGCGCGATGTGCTGTAAGTAAGGCGGCGATGAAAGATCGACATCCGGAAACAGCCAAAGTCATGGGCCGGCTGGCCGGCGTGTTTGTCTATCTACTTTGGGCGAACCTTTCGTTAGCGCGTGTCCCGATCGCCCAACCTCTCGCGCCGGAAAGAGTCGCCGCCGTGGATGCTGCGGTGCAGGCGGAGATGCAGAAGGAGCAAGTTGTTGGGATGGCGGTCGGTATCATCGATCCGGGAAAATTTTCGACGCTGATTTACGCAGTCCCGGTGAAGAAGTGATGAGAGTTGTTCCGGCCTCTCTAATTTTCGGGATAATGATCGCGGCCGCGGCCATTGGGCAGGAGGTGCAGCAACCCGCGGCCGGTTCGCCCGCGCGCAAAGCCATCCTGGATGGATTGCGCGAGAACGAAGTGGTGCGGAAACTTAGCGCGGAATGGAAGGCAAGAATTGTCTTCAGCCATGTCGCCGTCCGCCAGGCAAAAGATTGGGCGTGGGTCGTCGCTTCTCCGCAAAGCGAGGATGAGAAACACATCATCGAACCGCTTACCAGCGTCATGCGCGAAAAGGTCGGCCACTGGCAGGTGGTGGAATTTATCTCGGACGAAGTTGCGCCGGCCGACAATCCGGAAGTAGCTTATCGCAGTTGGCGCTCGCAATTCATCGGGCGGCATCCCGACTGCCCGGCGAGGATATTTCCCGAGAAATTCGATTAGCAATGAGTCACCCAACCAACCTGAATAATATGTCGATCCAAAAGATCATTCCGCTCCTCTTCGTCCTCGGTGGCTTATCCACCGCATTCGGTTCCGATCCCATCACCGTCGACATCCCCGGTGCCAAAGACAATCCGTTGCTGAAGCGCTATGAGGGCTCAGTTATCTTCCAGTATTCGCAAAAGGAGTTCGATGAGTACTCGATGGCGCTGGGGAAGGGATTGAATCCTTCCGGCGGCGGCAAGTCGAATGAGAAAGAACAAACGGTCGAAGGCAAAGTCACCCGTATCTCCTATTTTGCTCCGAACGGGCGCTCCACCCTGGAGGTTTTCCGGAACTATGAGAACGACCTGAAGGCCAAGGGATTTCAAACCCTCTTCAGCGCCAGCAAGGAAGACTTGGGCTACGATTTTCAAGGCCGTTACGCCGGCATCTACTCTCAGATCTTCGAATACTCCGACTTCAACTCCCGCTATGTCGCAGCCAAGCTTTCCCGTCCGGAAGGCGATGTTTACGCGACGGTGTTTGTTACTGGCTACACCAACGGGACCACCGCCGATGTTAAGTTGGAGAAAAATCAAACCATCGTGCAGGTGGACATCGTCGAATCCAAGCCGATGGAAGAAAAAATGGTCAGCGTGACCGCCGAGAAAATGGCCTCGAGCCTGCAGGACACCGGCCGCGTCGCGCTCTACGGGATTTATTTCGACTTCAGCAAGGACGAAGTAAAACCGGAATCCGCCGCCACCTTGGAGCAAATCGCGAAATTGCTCGGCTCGGATGCGACCATGAAGCTTCTTGTCACTGGCCATACCGATAACGTCGGCAGCTTTGAATCCAATCGCACGCTGTCCGAACGCCGCGCCCAATCGGTCGTGCGCCAGCTGGTATCGCACTACAGTATTTCCACCGAGCGGCTGTTTCCGTTCGGGGTCAGCTTTGCCGCGCCCGCCGCGCCTAACGATAGCGAAGAAAATCGCGCCAAGAATCGACGGGTCGAACTCGTCCGCATGTAACCTTATGAAACTATGCTGCTTTATCCTCACCTTGCTCGTTATTCTGGCCACGTTCGTCCGGGCCGACGACCAAAACCGCGCCGGCAAAATCCTCACGGTCGATCTTGCGCAGAAGATCCTCGGATCTCCGCCGGAATCGAATGCGATGCCTGCCATGCCCGATACCGAAATCGGTAAAACGTGGGTCAGCCGGATGTCCTACTCGTCGAAAGCGGGCGGCGCGGCCTCCACCGAGATCAGTCTGCTCATTCGTCACGGGGACAGCGCCGACCAGGCGAAGGTCATCTTCGAGTCCAGCAAAGCCACCTTCAAGGGCGTCGACGTCGCCGGTCTGGGCGACGCGGCCTACCGCACGCAAACTCCCGCCCAGCTCGACATCCTCAAGGGTCCAAACTGGCTCATCATTTCCGCCGGAACCGTGCGCGAGCCCAATCCTGCTCTGCAGGAAAAAGCCGCCCGCGAAATTCTTACCAGGCTGCCGTGAGCGGCGCGCCCATGCGCTTGCCTAACGACTCTTCGCCATTGGACGTTGTGTATGAACTCGAACATTTACTAGAGCGATTAAGCCGGCCCAAGCCAAGGGCAGGACCGGCCTGGCCGGCTTGTATCTAACAAGCAGGAGTGGCACAACAATGAGCAAGGAAATTGTCTATGTCGGAATGGATGTGGCCAAAGCGTCTCTGGATGTGGCCTGGGCGCACAAAAGGTAGCAGGTGCCTAACGATACCGCCGGGAAGAAAGCAGCTCGTGCGGTGGGTAAAATAGATCGACGGTGCGGACGAGCCGGCTGAGGCGAAGGATGCGGGCGAGGACGAAGGTTCTGATATCCCTTCGGTCGAACAGATCTCAGTGCAGGCGTCGCCGCAGAGCGGCTGGAGATTTCGCACAGTCTTGATCTGAGACAGAGCCTCCTCGCGGGGGGGGCGCACGATAAAATTTCTCCTTGAGCCAAGACTGCGAAATTTGAGTTCTACGGAGGAGTATCCGCTTCCGCTGCGGGTTTGACTCGAACGCTATCGTCTTCTCCGACTTCCACGTTCACTTTGCTAGCGCCGGCCTCCTTGGCCTCGATGAACTGATTGGCAAAGAGGTCCGAGAGGATCCGCTCCAGTTCGCGGATGCCGAAGCGGCTCACTTTTTCGTTTGCCATGAGCGCGCGCAAGATGAGTTCAGGCGCGACAAAATGCACTTGGAGGCCATATTCGCCCGCGAGTTTGGCGATTTTCAGGAGCGCAATTTCCGCCACCACCATGCCTTTGAGCGGTTTGAACACGTAAACTTTGTCGATGCGCCCGAGAATTTCCGGCCGGAAAACCTTGCCTTCGGCCAGCTCGCCCTTTACGGCGTTGACCATCTCGTGGTAATCCGTCATTTCGGCTTGGATTTTTCCGATTGCCTCCGCGTGCGCGTTGCTTGTGAGAATAAAAATGCATTGCGTGTAATCGACTGCTTTGCCACTGCCCTGCTCGGTCAGGCGCCCTTCTCCGAGAAGTTGCAGGAAGAGATCAAAGACCGGCGGGTAAGCTTTTTCGATCTCATCGAAGAGAATCAGGCGGCGGGGATTGGCCATTACCGGGCGCGTCAGCTGTCCGCCCAAATCGCTCCCCACGTAACCGACGGGCATGCCGATGAGGCGCGCTTTCGCTTCCACGTTGCTGAATTCGGAACAGTCGAAACGCAGCATCGCTTTCTCATCCTTGAACAAATACTCAGCGATCGCTTTCGCCAGTTCGGTCTTGCCGGTACCAGTTGGTCCCAGGAAAAGCAGGTTCGCGATTGGTTTGTCTTTTTGCTTTTTTGCGGCCTGCAGACGAATCAGCTTGGCAACATCTTCAAGGATTGGGTCCTGGCCCTTGACGCGTGAGCGAAGGTGCGCAAGCAAGGCTGCCTCGTCGATCTTCGTGCCCAGGGTTTTATTCTCTCTGTCATCTATCATGGCTTTGAGCTGTTCCCAGTCGGTCATGCCTTGGATTGGATCGGCCATATGTTCGTTAGTGCTTCGGCTGGCTCATTATCTTAAATGAAGCAGGATTTCGCCGCTTCGCAGCAGGATTGCGGTTGGGGCGAGATCAGACATTCTGGCATCGCCACTTGTTACGGCTCCACATTCACGTCGCCGCCCCCGTGCACAGTGTCCGCGTGATTCATCCCGAGGGAGCCTCCCTTCATGGTCAGTCTCCCTCCCGGGTAAGCGGCTATGCCAAAAATCGTATTTTGCTGGACGGTGCAATCGTTCAAAGTGATCGTCCCGCCGCTGCTGGGATCGGTGCCGACTCCGGCCTGCGCACCGCGCGCGTTTTCTTTCATTGTGCAACCGGTCGCGGAAATATTTGCTCCGAGGAGCGCCACCAGGCCGTTGCCGCTACAGCCTATGATTGTGGTTCTGGTCAGATCGATATTCGTGCTGGCGTCCCGGCTCTGAATTCCGGCCCTGCTCATATCGGAAATCTTACAGTCGTTCATCGTCAACTGACTGCCGGCAGCGGCCGCTGCGCCATCCTGCTTGGCGCCGAGGAATTTAACCTTGTCGAGTTCGCCCCTGGCGCTCGGTGTTTTGGCGAACCCGAGAATCAGGCCGCACGCCCCCGAATCGCTGATCGTGCTTTTCGATGCCTTCAAATGTGCACCAGCGCCAACGAAGAGCCCATTTTGGAGCGATTCGGCAATGGTACAATCGGTCAGGGTAAGGGTCCCCTTGTCATAGGCGATCACCGCATGGGAGAACCCCGAGATCTTCTTATTGTCGGTGATCAATCCGGTTCGATGCATCGCGACCTTTTCCAAGGTGAGCTGGCCCTCCTGGCACGCGACCAATCCCTGCTTGTTATCGTAGAACTTATCGTCTTGCAAAAAGGCTTTCGCCTTACTTTTGACGGAAATCATGCCGCTACTGGTATTGCTGGTTTCGCCGGTGACGCCGTTCTCTCTAAAGGTGCTTCCAATGATGTTTAATGTCGCCCCTTCCTCGGCGACGATGACGGCGGTGTTCCCATGGAACTGGCAGGCTTTCAGGGAGGCCGAAGCAGGCCCGCCAATTACGCCGACCGTAATGCCCTGCCCGTTAGGCAGTCCCAGCTTCTGAAAAACGCAATTGTCCGCCTGCAACTGGACTCCGCCAAGGGCCTCAATACCCCAGTGTGCATCGGACAAATTACACTGGCTGAGAGCGACGTGAGCAGTCCCCTCGCATTTTAGGCAACAGCCAGTCCCGGAGGTCTGAAAAGACGAGCCCTGCGCGCGGAGCGAGGCCTTTTCAGTGAGATAGACATCGAATTTACTTTTCGTGGCGGTCGAGCAATTTGTCATCTCGACGCTTGAATCGCCCGCGATCCGGATGGCGGGACCTTCCCCTGCCACATCGAAATTGATCGTCAGATTTTCGAGCGACACTTTTTTTCCCGAAATGGAAAGGCCCACGCGTTTTGGGTCGTTAAAGCGCATGGTGGCGACCCCTTTGTCCGCCGGGGGTCCGATGAAGCGGGCGCTGACGTTTATTTCGCAATTTCCGGTGTAATCGCCCGGTCGCAGGGTGACGACATCGCCATCCGTTAGGCTGGCGACGACTGCCGCCAAATCAGCGCCGTCGGCGTCGCGCGCGCCGGAGGCGTCGAGGATCCATTCTCCGCGCATTTTTGGAGTGATCCTGCGGGGAGCAGGCTGAGCTGTTCGCGCCGGAGATTCCACCTTGTTCGTGCCAGTGCCCGAGGGCGGTCCCGTCTTGTTCGTCGCGTTGTAGACGATTGTTCCGGCGGAAAGCAGCGCAACCAGCAGGCAAAGCTGAAACCACTGGTCTTGCAGGAGGGCCCGCCAATTCATTTTTCTTCGCTCGGAGAGATTTCGAGTTCGCCGGTCGGTCCGACAGCGAGATCGAGTCTTTTTATACCGCGGGCCCGAGCCCGACCGATGGCCGGGCTGGTTTTCATTTGCACGTAGGCGCCGAGTTGGCGCACGCCATATTGCTTGAACTCCTCGTTGCGCTGCACGGCCTCGAAAATCAACTCCGGTGCGGCATGTCGAACTTCAATTCCGTAGGTCCGCCAGTGACGCGCCAGCTGTAGGCAGGCGACTTCTGCCACATGCAGGGGCGAAAGTTCATCCATCAGAATTACGGACGACCAGCGCGCAAGAAAGGCCCGGTCGAATCCAGCTCCTTCCACGAGCGCGTCGCGGCTCCGTCCCATCCAGGCGACCGCATCGTTTCCCGTTTCCGCGCGGATTTTTCGCAGCGCTTCCACTCCCGCGTTGCAGGTGGCGAAGAAGACGCAGCCGCTGAAATCGACCATCCGGCCCGAGCTTTTTTCGCGGCATTCGGCAGTATCCAGGATATCGTAGAGACAATGCTGCAAATCGCGATGCGCCTTTTCTAATTCGTCCAAAATGATGACGCGTCGGGGATTTTGTAGCACAGGTCGGGTGAGGGTGCCGCCTACTTCATAACCGGCCCGGCCCGGCGGCGGTCCGATCAAGGTGAAGACGTCGTCGGGGTGCTTGTATTGGTTCATGCGCAGGAGGACGGCTTCGGAATCCGGATAGAGCGCGTCGGCGATCAATTGGCCAAGAAAAGTTTTTCCCGTTCCCGTGGGACCAATGAGGAAGAATGCGCCGAGCGTGCGGCCAGGCGTGGCCAGGGCCAGATTGGCCTGCAGTTGGGCGAGGATGGAGTCGATTGCTTCATCCTGGCCGCGAACATTTTCTTTTAGCCACGGACCGTAAGGGGAAAGATCGAGCGCGGCCAGTTTTGTATAGTCGAGTGCTTCGGCCGTTGCCCGGTCGACGCGCCGTTGTCGCCAAACCAGGCATCCCATTCCGACTAACGACACCGCCAGAAGTGATGGTGCGAAAAAATGATTAACTTTATTGAGCCCTAAAATCGCTCCCGCGACCATGACCAGGAGCATGGCGAAGAAGAGGGGGCTCTGCGCCGCTTCCTGGGATTGGCCTGCCTGATCCGCAATTCTGGCGCTCCGCCCGGGACCTGGATTCACTTGACGACAGTTTCAACGTCGCCGCTCTGGCCCGTAGCCAGTGGTCCCGTGCGCGCGGAATTGCCGCTGGCTGAATGAACGCCCGGTGTCACGAAACCTTTTGGGCCGGCATTCTCCACCGTGAAATGGAAATGAGTGGCCACTCCGGGCGTACCGGGGATCGGGGAACCGATATGTCGTTCGGGTGTCAGAACATCTTCAGCGATAACGACGCCAGCCTTTGAAACCTGCACGTGGATAATGTGTCCCTGCTGTTGGTTCTCTTCTGTCAGGCGCTGCGTGTAAAGTTTGGTTTCGCCGGAAAGAATCTGGCTGCGCGTTGCCGCGTCTACCTTCGCGAGGGACGGTGGAATCTCGCCGCGGGCCAGGGCGGCACGCGCGGCCGCGGTGGCAGGGTAATCAACGTCGGCTTCAGTCAGGGTGAGCGTTTGTTCCTGTTGGACGTTTTGAGCTGTCGACGAGGGATGTGTCCAATGGGAAAGCGAATTCTGTTGCCAAGCCACTCCGGAAACCGCCAGCGCCGCGGCCAGAGCGGCGGCCAGCAGCCACCGCGACCGCTTTTTGCGAATTCGCCCGTGTTGCTCATCGGTTCGCCCCGGTTTTTCCGTGTACGATTTTTGAAGCGCGCTGGCGCCAGTCATGGCCGGTCTGTCCCGACCCGCGACCGGGCCCAAATCTTTAGCTGCACCGCGCGATTCCGGTCCCTGCGGATCTGGCTTCGAGTCCATGATTCAACCTATTGGAGATATCCGGCAGCGCCGCGAAATCCAACACTTATTTATCCCGGCCAGATGGACAAACCCGCACCAAAGGTCCCATTCTGGAACGCAGCAAATACCACATGCCTCGCCGGCGGATTAATCCCGGCCCTTCGCAACGGCGCGCGCACTCCTACGACTGAGCTAACCGGCTGCCTACAAGCCGATCTGACCGGCGCGATGGCCCATTACGGATGTGCGGTCAAACTCTACGCTGCGGCCAGCGCTGAGGCTTTCTTGTTTAGAATGGCCATGGCTTGTTGCAGCTCGTCAAAATCAAACGGTTTGGACATCATCATGTCCACATTCAGCTCTTCGTAAGCGCGAATATCCTCGTCCGAGAGATGGGCCGACAGAACGAGGATCTTGCCCCCAAAGCTTTTCTCTTTTAGTCGACGCACGAGCTGGAGACCCGTCATGCGCGGCATACGATGGTCCGTAATAACAACGTCAAAAGGTCGGGCCGTAGCGCCGATCTTAATGAGTGCCTCCCAGCCATTCACCGCCCTGACTACTTTGGCTGCTGGACCTCCCAGCACCATGGCAATCATGTGCGCCAGGGCTTTTTCATCCTCCGCAACCAAGATCCGTAAAGGGTCACTCATAATCCCAAGGAATCAGCAGGACGCGGGCCGCAGGTTGCGCCCGATGGCTGCTTGTTGAAGGGGCGGGTGCCGAGTTTGTCACACCCTCCGTATCGCGCCGCGCGTTAGCGCTCCGTACGGCATTTTTCTGCGCGCCCCTTCCTATGCGGTCGTTTTTGCCTCTCCATAAGGCTGAAAGACTTCCACGAAACGAATCTTACTTTCGTGATGAGAATCTTGTTAACGAGCTTATTTGGATTCGTCGCGCTGACCGCAACACTTCAGGCGAATTCTCCCAAGCATCGTGAATCGGGGAAATTGGACCAACCAACCATAACTAAGCCGGTGTCGGTGGCAGCGCCACCACTGGGACCGGTTAATGTGGGGGCGAAAGGCAACGAACCACTTATCGCAACGTCACCAGACGGGACCCTTTACATCAGCGCTCTCCAACATATCTACCGTTCGACCGACGCAGGGGCGACTTGGACGGAGCTGCCCGGGCCTATTTACGCCTCAACTCTGAATCTAGCCTCCGATAGTTCCATTTCGGTTGATTCGGCGAACCGACTCTACTTCACTTTCGATTATCCCTACGCGGGCACGACTGCCGTATGTACGAGCGACGATCATGGTGACACATTCACCTGCGATCCGGCGGTCGTTCCAGGCGGCACCGATCGGATGTGGGTCCTGGCGCCGACGACCACGGCGGCGTACGAGGTAACCAATCAGGGTTTATACGAAACCGCTTTTCTACAAAGTACAGACCGGGGCGCGACCTGGATTGCGAAGTCGGTTGGAAGCGGGCTTTTGGAACCGCAATCAGGTCCGCTTCTACAAAAGAACTGCAGCGGGGATGTTCTCCAACCGGTCAAAGTTTACGGCACGACGCCCCAGGAAGTGCCCGAACTCAAGCTTTACGTTTACCATCCTGCGGCCACGGGTTCGGTTATTTCGGATATTCGGTCGACGGGTCTTCCGCTTCCCTACGCTCTTCCCAGCGCGGCGATTGGGCAGGATGGCGAGCTTTGGGTTTCAACCGAGGAAACGAACCCCGCCGGGGGAAGACAAATCGTGGTGGCCCGCTCCACGAACGAGGGCGCCACTTGGGCGCAGCTGCCTCCTATTCCAGAAACCACGACGGGCACGGCAATTTTTTCCTGGGTGGCGGCGGGATCGCCTCACCATGTGGGAGTCCTTTTCTATTACACGTCGGATAACGGGGACCCAGGCGTGCTCACAAATGCCACCTGGTCGACGGTGTGGGCAGAAACCTTCAACGCGGACAGTGCGGTTCCTGTTTGGGCTGTGAGTACGATCGAGAGCCCGATTCATGTCGGTCCCCTGTGCATCGCTGCCAGTTGTATGGGAACAAACAGATTCGCCGGCGACTTCATCAGTTCTGTGATCGATTCGAGCGACACCGCCCATCTCACCTGGATGAGCCAGGCGAACGGCACGGGCGCTGTCTCGATTCGTTATGCCAAAGTGCAGGCGGGTTTACCTTCGACCTTTGCCACTATTCCATGTGCGCTTACACCGACGGTTATTTCACGAAAAATGCACGGCGCTTTTGGCCCGTTTGATATTCCTCTTCCGCAGATTGGACGGAACGGAAGCGAGTGTCGCGCCGGTGGATCGGCCGGGAATTATCAAATGATCGCCACGTTTCCAACGGCCGTAACGGTCGACCATGCCGCGGTCGTCTCAGGCACGGGTCGTGTCGACAGCACGAGCGTGAGTGGCAACGACGTCATCGTGAACCTGAGCGGAGTGGCGAATCAACAGACGATTAACGTTACTTTGTTTGGGGTACACGGCGGATCGACTGCGGCGGATATTACCCTGGGGATGAGTATCCTGGTCGGTGACACGAATGGCGACGGTGTCGTCAACTCGGCTGATATCAGCCAAACAAAGTCGCAATCAGGAACGGTGGCCACCAATTCGAATTTTCGCGAAGATCTGAACGTCGATGGCGGCATTAATAGCGGCGATATTTCCCTGGTAAAATCGAAGTCCGGCACCGCGCTTCCGTAAAAGATATCGGATCGGGGTGTAAAGACCGTTTGTTACGCGGTTGGTTTTGCACCTGGTGATTTTTGGAATCCCCCCCGAAAAGTTACCGCTCTTGGGTGGAACGGGTGTTTGCACGGATGCCATCGCTGAGCCATGCATTGCTGAGGTGTTCGATGCAAGGATAAGATTCTCGACCAATTTACGGCCCGAACTATCGTGAGAGCAGATATAAATGATTGTTTTACACTCGTTAGAAGGCAAAACGGCCATCGTCACCGGATCCGGAAATGGGATTGGCCGGGCCATCGCCAAGGCCATGGCTGAGGCGGGAGCCAGACTGACCGTGTCGGACGTTCTGGTGGAAGATGGCGAGCGAACGGTAAAGGAAATTGTCGATCGTGGCGGTGAAGCCATTTTTGTTCCGGCGGATGTCTCACAGGAAAGTGATGTCAGGAACTTGGTGGATGCCGCTGCCGACACTTTTGGTTCGATTGATATTCTGGTTAACAACGCCGGCGTGGGCGGCCGTCCCGGTCGAATTCACGAAACGGACCCGAGCGACTTTGACCGGGTGATCGGTGTCAATCTGCGAGGCACTTTTCTTTGCACCAGGTTTGTCATCCCGCACTTCCTGCGGAAAGGCGGCGGATGCGTCGTGAACATCGCGTCGACCTACGGGCTGGTCGGCGCTCCCAACGCGCCGGCCTACTGCGCATCGAAGGGCGGGATCATCAATCTGACCCGACAATTAGCGATCGATTACGGTCCGGATCACATTCGCGTGAATGCCATTTGTCCCGGTTACATCGATACCGGTCTGAGACGGCGGCGCGCGACCATGAGCGAGACAGAGCTGGCGGACGCAATCGCTCGCCGCGAAAAAGCCGCGAAGATGCAGCCGCTCGGCCGACAGGCGCAACCGGCCGAAGTGGCCAATGTCGCTGTCTTTCTCTGCTCAGACGGTGCCTCTTTCATGACAGGCTCGATTGTCACTGTGGATGGCGGGTGCGTGACGACTTTTAATTACGGCGAAGCCAGCAACTAACAGGCTGATCTGGTCAGAGAAGCGATGCGGCTTGATTGCCGGTTCTATCTTGGCGTCGACTTAATCGAGGTAGGGACGTCTCTCCGAGATGATGGTGTAGTGATAGTCGCGCCACCAACGGTCACGGCGTCAAGCTGAGGTCGCTCATAAAAATACTTCCTGAGACAGCCATCGGGGCTTGTCCTGCGCCCGGCCTTGGATATTAAGAGTCTCGATTTCGAACCTTATGAAAAAATTACTCTTCACCGCTCTCTCCCTCAGCGCCGTATTGGCCGTCCATGCATCCGAAGTTCCGGAGGAAGCGGATATCAAGTCGATGACAGAAGCCTCGCTCATCTCTTTCGGCCGGGCGGTGAAGAAGCAGGATTTTTCCAGTTTTTACGAAGACATCGCGACCGTCTGGCAGAAACAGACGACGGCGGAAAAGTTGCAGGAATCGTTCAAAGACTTTCTCGACAAGAAAATCGACATCCCGTCGGTGGTGAAGGAAATGGATCCTGTTTTCAATCACCCTGCGGAGATTGGTTCTAACGACGTGCTGGTCATCAAAGGTTATTATCCGACGAAGCCAAACAGGGTTGTCTTTCAACTGAAATACCTGGAAGAAGAAGGCGAGTGGAAACTCGTCGGTATTGACGTGAATCTGAAGGAGTAGGCCTTCAGAGGACAGAGCCGAGTGCCGAATAACGAGCCAGGCGGCGCTAGGGAATGATCACGTGGTAGAACCGCTGAATCGACGGGACGGTGCCGGTTTGCGTTCCGTCATCGGTCCAGGAAAGAATGCCGCCTGTGCCCGTTTTATCCGGGGTAATCGATTGCCATGTGGCTCCGATGAGATTGTCCTTCCATTGCACTCGATAGGCCAGGCCGGGTTGACTTTGCCACGTGATCGTCACCGTGGTGGGGGTTTGCGTAACGCTGGTTACGACAATCTGCGAATCCGCATTGGGGATCGCATTCAGAACGAACAAATCACTCAAATCAATGGCGGTGGCCGCTCCTCCCAGGAGAGGTCCGACGTTGAATATCTTTTGCAAGGTGCGCAGGGTCGAGCTGTGGGTGTAGCGAATCGCATTATGATGGCCGCCGCCCTTGGCCAGCGGTGAAAGCACGATCATTCCGATCGGACCGTCGCCGCTTGTTCCCTCGTCCCAGGTGATGAGAACAAGTCCGTTATTTTGGTAAGCGGTTGAATTCAAAATAGCGGGCACATTTTGCGAAAGCCAGGTGTCTCCCTGTTTGACCGGATTGTTCAGGGGCGCTGCGGAATCGTGCATGTCGTTGATGAGATTCGGCGTGATGAAATTGTAGTGTGCGGTCGTGTGATTAGTGAGGTCGCCGGCCAACTCGGTAAACGGGCGCATCGTGACGGTGCAACCGGCGTTGATCACGTCATCGAAGAAGACGAACGGATTATGCTTGGGCGCGTAGGGATAAGCATCGGCCGTCGGGCAGGTGGTTCCGGTGATGTTTTCCTGATACGTCTTCCAGGTAACGCCGGCATTTTTGAGAAGGGTGACGAAATGAGCGGTGGTGGACTGATGATTGATGGCCGGGAGCTTGTCGTTCGTGATGCCGAAGCCGGTGCCGGCCTCGAGCCAGAGATAATTCGGCTCGCTCGGGTGAATGCCGGGCGGGTTGTAGTAGGCGTCGGTGTAGGAAGCGATGGGCAGGAGCGTGTTGTTAATATAGGGGGCGTCGTTGCTGCCTTTGATGGTGGACCAGTTGTGGTTCTCCATCAGGATGATGAAGACCGTGCTGGAAGAATCGATTCCAGCGGCGGGAAGATTGGCTACGGCGCTCAGCCCACCAAGAATGGCGATAACAGCCAGAAGCCTTGTGTACATTGATACCACTACAACGAGGATGGCTTTGATGCTATGGAAAATGGTCATAGCAGTAGCGGAGGGTCGCGGCGAATCAATGGCGGATCGAGCGGGGAAGGCGATTGGGGTCAATCTCCCCTACCTGCGCGCGATGCGGGTGGACCGACCTTGGGTGGAATTACACGTTGCTGAATGCGGATCAATGCCTCATCAAGGAAGTCGCAATCTCCATGAACGAGCGTTACTTCGAAGATCTCAAGCCGGGCGCGCGCTTTGAGTCCGAGTGGCTGCCCGTGAGCGAACAGCAGCTGGTGGAGTTCGCGCACAAGTTCGATCCGCAAATGTTTCATCTCGACCGAGCCAGCGCGGAGCGGAGTATTTTTAAAGGGCTCGTCGCGAGTGGCTGGCACACCGCCGCGATGACGATGCGTCTCTTTGTGCAGACAATGAACTTCGCCCAGGGCGCGATCGGGCTCGGGGTGGACGAACTGCGATGGCCACAGGCCGTGCGGCCCGGCGATAAGCTGCGCGTCGTGACGGAAATCATAGAAGCGCGACTTTCCCGCTCGAAACCGAAGCACGGAATTATTCGGCTACGCAACATCACGACCAATCAACGCGAAGAGATCGTGCAAAGCATGTTTGCGCATGCTCTCGTGCCGCGTCGCTCTCTTACGCCTTAACCTTCGGCGCGCGCGAAACGGTCGAGGCGTTCGATGGTCTGTTCGATGTCGGAGTGAGTCGTGCGCGGATTAATCGTGCAAAGGCGCAACGCGACCGCGTCGCGCAGCTTAGTCGAGGTGAGGAGGGCGAATCCATCCTGCATCATTTTCTCAACCAGTCTGGTTTGCTGGGCGTCATCCTGGCCAAATCGAAAACAAACCGTGGCCATGCACGCGGGCGACAGGATTTGCCAGTCGGAACGCGCCCGCAATTGCTCTTCGGCGTAATCAGCCAACTCAAATCCGCGGTCGATGGCGCCCCGAAAGGCGCTCAGCCCGAAAGTCTGAAACGACAGCCAAACCTTGAGCGCGCGAAAGCTTCGCGTGAGCTGAATGCCGTAATCGCAGAAATGAATTTCTTCTGTGGCCCGATGAACATCGCGCAAATAGTCCGGCATTATCTGGAATGCGGCCTTCAGGTGAGCGGCATCCCGCACGAGCACGCAACCACATTCGAATGATTGGAAGAGCCATTTGTGCGGATCGAGCGATATGGAATCGGCGCGCTCCAAACCGCGCAGGGCGATCCGGCCGCGATCCGATAAAATGGCGGCGGCGCCGAAGGCGCCGTCCGCGTGCAGCCACATTTTTTCCTGAACACAGAGTTCGCTGAGCGCGGTCAACGGATCGACCGCTCCGGTATTGGTCGTGCCGGCATTGGCGATAATACAAAATGGACGCAACCCGGCGGCGCGATCGGCCGCGATGGCGCTGGCCACGGCGTCGACGGGTAAGCGAAACTCACGGTCGGCCGGAAGGATTCGCATTTGTCCCGGGGCAAACCCGATAATGCGCAGGGCGCGTTCGACCGATGAATGCGTCTGATCGGAAAAATAAACCGTCGCGCCTTCGATGCGATCATGCAAAAGGGCGTGTCGTGCGGCAAGAAGACCGGTCATGTTGGCGACGGAACCGCCGCTGACGAAAAGGCCTCCCGCCGCAGCCGGGAGCTCGCACCATTGGCAGAACCAGCGGATGACTTCGAGTTCGAGCGCAGCGGCGGCCGATCCGCCGAACCAGGTGCCATTGAAGACGTTGAATCCGGAGGCAAGTGCATCCGCCATGGCGCTGATGAAATTATTCGGTCCGGGGACGAACGCGAAAAAACGCGGATGATCCACATGGAGGTTATTAGGAAAGACATCGCGCTGCAGCCGGATGAGAAGTTCGTGTGGATCAGCGGGGCTATCGGCTGGCATCCCGGAGAGAAGGGCGCGGAGGACGTCGGGATCTGCTTTCGCTCCGACCGGGCCGTCTCCGACGCGGGCGAAGTGTTCGGTCAGCACATCGACCACGCGGTAGCCGAACTTGCGCATTTCCTCAGGCGATAATTCCAGTCGCGACGGATCCGTTTCCATGCGCGAAGAATAGCATTCACTTAGTGCGACGCGAATGGACGGTGCGAGTCGCGACAAAGGTGGAACGGTATCTCCGAGTGCGTTGCTATTAATGGCGGCTAAGCCGCCAATATTAGCATCGAGCTACGGAGAGCTCGATCCACCACAAGTTGCGCGATTGGGATGGGTAATGCCATGCGATACGATATCGGGAAACCGGTCGATCGATCTTCATCTCGCCTCAGCGACTCAACAATTTCATCATCGCTTCGGGGTAGCGTGAGCCGGAGAAGGAATCCTGCGGGGTGACCTCTTCAATGCGTGCCAGATCTTCGCCGGTCAGCACGACGTCGACCGAACCGATATTTTCCTGGAGATATTTGCGGCGTTTCGTCCCGGGGATGGGAACGATGTTGGTTCCTTTGGCCAGAACCCAGGCGAGGGCGAGTTGCGCGGGAGTGCAGTCTTTGGCCCGTGCGATCTCTTCCATCCGTTTTACCAAATCGAGATTGCGCTGAAAGTTTTCGCCCTGAAATCGTGGAGTAGTCAGTCGATAATCGTTTTCGGCAAGGTCTTCCGGTTTCTGAATTTTTCCGGTGAGAAATCCGCGACCGAGCGGGCTATACGGGACAAACCCGATACCGAGCTCGTGGCAAACAGGTAAGACTTCCGCTTCCGGATCGCGGGTCCAAAGGGAGTATTCCGACTGCAAAGCCGTGATGGGATGAATCGCGTGAGCCCGGCGAATGGTGTCAGGTCCGGCTTCGGAGAGTCCGAGAAAGCGCACTTTGCCTTCGCGCACGAGTTCCGCCATGGCGCCGATCGTCTCTTCAATCGGCGTATCGGGATCGACCCGGTGCTGATAGTAGAGATCGATGCAATCAACTTGCAAACGGCGCAGGCTTCCTTCACAAGATGAGCGCACGTAATCAGGCTTGCCGTTAATCCCGCGATATCCTGGCTTATCAGGATTCCGCACGATCCCGAACTTGGTCGCGATGACGACATTCTCGCGGTGACCTTGCAAAGCGCGGCCGAGCAACTGCTCGTTCGTGTGCGGACCGTACATGTCGGCCGTGTCGAAGAAGGTGATGCCTAATTCGAGGGCCCGATGAATCGTGGCGAGCGACTCCTCGTCATCGCGACCGCCATAGAAATCAGACATGCCCATGCAGCCGAGGCCAAGGGCCGAGACGTTGAGGCCACCGCGGCCGAGTTTTCGTTGTTTCATGTTTGTCCTACCCAAATTCGCGGCGCGACATCTTCCCAGCGGTCCCGTATGGCCTGGAACTCGTTATCCGGAAGAGGGCCGGCCTGCAACATCCCGGCATTTTCCTTCCAACGGTCTGGCTTGCTTGTGCCCACAATGGCGGTGTGCACGCCAGGCACGCTAAGAGTAAAGCGCAGCGCGGCCGAGATCGTGATGGCCAGGTTGGCGGCCTGATCGGCGTGGTGGAGAAATCCGTAATTCAGTTTTTTTAAGCGCTGCCAGTACTCGTGCTGATAAGAGTCCATCGGTTTATGGCCGGTCTTCCAGGCCGCGTTGGCCACCGGGCGTTTCGCGATGACACCGACTTGTCGCTCGCGGGCGAGGGGAAGAGTGAGGTCAATCGCTTCCTGGTCGGCGATATTGATCGACGTTTGCAGCGTGTCGAAGGCGCCGCACTCGACCGCGTAATGGGCGGCGCGACTGTCGCCACTGTATCCGATATAACGCGTGTGGCCGCGGGCGCGGGCGGTTTGCAGGGCCGCGATGGCGTCGCCTTTCCGCAACTCGGACTCGGAACAGCTGTGCAACTGGACGATGTCCAAGTGGTCGGTCTTCAACTTCTGCAGGCTCCGTTCAATGCTGGTCAGGATCGAATCAGCGGACCAGTTCGCGCCGCTCTCGGCTCCATTGGGATGGCCGCATTTGGTGAACAAATAAAAGTCGGCGCGCCGATTGCTCACGGCCTGGCCGATTAATTCCTCACTCCCGCGATAACATTCGGCCGTATCGATGACGTTTAGGCCGGCGTCGAGCGCACCTTTTAACAATTTCTCGACGGTTTCGGCGGAAGCGCTTTCGAATCCAATCTCAGCGCCGCCAAATCCAAGGACTGACACGTCCATGTCTGTCTTGCCGAGACGCCGTTTTTCCATTGAACCAAAAACGTAGGAGAGAATCGAAGGCGTGTCATCTCTTAGGTAGAGAATCCCTACCTGAAGACGAGGCGCGTTTTGCCGGTGCCGCGCTCGATCTTGCCGATGCGTTTTGCGCGCAAGATTGTGGCGGTGCGTTTGGCGTGTTGCGCGGCGACGATGGCCACCATGCCGATGCCCATATTGAAGACCTGATACATCTCCTCAGGGTTGACCTTTCCATTTTCTTGCAGCACTTCAAAAAGGCGTGGCACACGCCAGCTGCCTGTCTGGATCACGGCGTCGCATCTTTTTGGCAGGATGCGCGGAAGATTATCGATGAGGCCGCCGCCGGTGATGTGGGCGAGGCCCTTCAACACGCCGGGAGCAATCCGGGCAAGCAACGGCTGGTAGTTTTTATGTACGCGCAGCAACTCCTGGCCAAGGCTCACGCGAGATCCGGGCCATCGTGACGATGGCCGGAGCCCCATCTTCTGGAACAAGATTTTCCGGGCGAGGGAATAGCCATTGGTGTGCAAACCGTTGGAGGCGAGGCCAAGAACGACGTCGCCGGGTTTGATCTTCCGGCCGTCGATAATTTTCGACCGATCGACCACACCCACGATGGATCCGGCAAGGTCGTATTCGCCTTTCCGGTACAGGCCTGGCATTTGGGCCGTCTCACCCCCGAGGAGCGCGCAGCCGGCCGCAAGGCAGGCTCGCGAGAATCCGTGCATTAACTGATGGAAGACGCGCGGAGACAGCTTTGCGCAGCCGATGTAATCGAGAAAAAAAAGCGGACGCGCTCCGACGACGGCAATGTCGTTGACGCAATGATTGACGAGGTCAGCGCCCATCGTGTCGTGCTGATCGAGCGCGAATGCGATTTTGAGCTTGGTCCCGACGCCATCAACACTCGCGACCAGGACTGGATCGCGCATATCGCTAAAGTGCGCCTGGAAGAGACCGCCGAAACCCCCGATCTTTCCCAGAACCCGAGGTCCATGTGTTTGCCTAACGAGTTTCTGGATCCCCCCCTTGAGACGATTACCCAGGTCGACGTCCACGCCCGCGGCGGCATATGCCTTTTTCTTTGTCATGTCGGGGCTGGCAGGGGCGGCTCACTCCGGCAGCTGCCGGACCCGGGCGATTGGGTCATTCGCCCCTACCTTCATTTTAAATCCCCGAACAAGCTGGGGTGCGCTTCTTCGGCGGCCAGGGCGCGCGCTCGTTGGTCCCGTTTTTCCATGATGAACTTGTCGAGCGCTGGGTCCACCGGCAGCGGATAATTTCCAGTGAAACAAGCCAGGCAAAATTCATTCACATCCCGACCGGTCGCCCGCACCATGCCTTCGACATCCAGATAACCAAGGCTATCCACCCCGAGATATTTGCAGATATCTTCCATGGTCATTTGATTGGCGATCAATTTGTCCGGATCGGGGAAGTCGATGCCGTAATGACAGGCAAAACGATGGGGTGGGCAGCTCACGCGCATATGCACTTCGCGCGCGCCGGCTTCGCGCAGATTGACCACGCGCGCGCGCGCCGTCGTGCCTCGGACGATGGAATCGTCCACTACGACCACCCGTTTCCCCGCGACCATCTCCTTAATCAGATTTAGTTTTACCCGCACATCGAAGTCGCGGATGAGTTGGCTCGGCTGTAAAAACGTGCGCCCGATGTAGTGATTGCGAACGAAGGCGTGCTCGTAGGGGATCTTGAGTTCCTCAGCAAATCCATGCGCGGCGTAATTGCCGGAGTCCGGCACGGGCACGACAATGTCGGCTTCGACCGGAAACTTACGGGCCAGTGCACGGCCCATCTCGGTGCGAACTTTCGCCACGTTGACGCCGCCGATAATGCTGTCGGGGCGCGAGAAGTAAACGTATTCAAACATGCAGAAGGCGGGCTGCTCCTGGCGGAAGGGATATTCCGAACGCAGGCCGTTTTCGTCGATGATGAGGACCTCACCCGGCTCAATCTCGCGGATGAACTCGGCATGGATCAGATCGAAGGCGCAGGTTTCGGAGGCGAGAATATAGGCGCCGTCCAGTTTTCCGAGGGCCAACGGTCGCCAGCCAAACGGATCACGCACGGCGATGAGCTCGCGTTCGCTCATGATGAGCAGGGAAAACGCGCCCTGGATGCGGCGCAGCGCTCCCAGCACGTTACTGCCATTATCGGAAGGCTGGGCGAGAAGATGTAAAATGATCTCGCTATCGGCGGTGGTTTGGAAAATGGAGCCTTTGCGTTCCAACTCATCGCGCAAGACATCGGCATTCGTTAGGTTGCCATTGTGGGCGATGCCCATCTGGCCGCGCACGCAATCGACCACGAATGGTTGCGCATTCTTGATCGTGCTCGCGCCCGTCGTGGAGTAACGCGTGTGACCGAGCGCGCGCGTGCCTTTCAGTTTCTCCAACTCTTCCTGGCCGAAAACCTGAGAGACCAGTCCCATATCCTTGTGCATGGCAAACGTGCTACCGGGCCCGTTGCTCGTGACGATGCCAGCGCTCTCCTGGCCGCGATGTTGCAGCGCAAACAGTCCGTAATAGGTGAGGACCGCCGCATTGGGATGCCCGAACACGCCGAACAAACCGCATTCATGCTGGGGGAAGGCAGCCCGCTCGGGTAAGGCGTCGCCGTCTATCGGGTCGGAAGGAGGCACACGGAATGATCCACCAGTTTGCCAGCCATTCAATTCATCAGATTGCGCGTGGGTGTGGCAAGGGCGGTTCACGATCCGCCATTCAATTCTCGGACGCATGGCTAAGGCGATTGAGGTCAATCGCCCCGACCTGGCCCGACGGGAACAATTACAAACTGGGGAGGCGATCCGCCGATGAATCGCTCGCGAGGGCCAGGCTGATGGCATTCCACCATTGGCCGTGCAGATCCTCAACCGGCCACCTGAAACACTCCCCGTCCGTGCGGACGATCAAATCGACTCCTCCAACCCAGCCGAGTTGCGATGCGCTTACGTCGGACGAGCGCAAGGTTTCCAAAGCTTTTTCCGCGTCGCCCGAAGCAATCGAAAGGATGATGCGCGACTGAGATTCATTGAAAAGGGAAACTGCGGCGCCGGGTGAGTCCTCCGCGTCGGCCGGAGCGCGACGGCTACAGGCATCGAGATCGATCTCGGCGCCGACCGGTCCCTTCGGGTTGAAGCAGCATTCGGCCAGGGCCACAGCGATTCCGCCTTCGCTGCAGTCGTGCGCACTTTTGACCCACCCGGAGAGGATCAATTTGCGCACGGCTTGGTGGACCGCGATTTCCCGGGGGAGATCGATCTTCGGCACCGGACCTTGCTTTAGGCCGTGACAGACTTTCAGAAATCTTGAGGCGCCCAACCCGGGGTCATCCATTGCTGCGGCCGAGTGGACGAGGATGATGACGTCTCCCGTTTGCTTGAACCATTGCGTGGTGATGTGTCGCTCGTCGTCGATTAAGCCGACCATGCCGACAGTGGGCGTGGGATCGACCACTCCGGCGGGGCTCTCATTATATAGAGAGACATTTCCGCCAACCACCGGAGTGCCAAAGGCCCGGCAGGCTTCGGCCACGCCCTCGACCGATTCACGTAGCTGCCAGAAATTTTCCGGCTTATATGGATTCCCGAAATTCAGATTGTCCGTGACGGCGAGGGGACGGGCGCCCGAGCAGGTTAGATTCCGGGCTGCTTCGGCCACGGCGATTTTGCCGCCGGCGCGTGGATCGAGAGAACAGTAGAGCGAATTACAATCGGTCGTGGCCGCCAGAATCTTGTTCGCATATTTGACATGGAAGACAGCAGCGTCAGATCCGGGCTTAACGATGGTACCGGTTCGCACGGTATGATCGTACTGGCGGTAGACCCAATTTTTGGAAGCGATGGTCGGATCGCGCAGCAACTGCCGAAGAGATTCCACCACAGATGAGGCAGAAATCGCCGAGATTTTGTTCAGTAACTCGGCGTTCTCCGCGATCGCTCCGGTTGGCTTCGTCGCTTCGCGCGAATAGAGAGGGGCTTCATCGGCCAGCGGCTTGGCTGGAATTTCAGCTGCGATCACTCCGTGGTTAAGGACCCGCATCATGCCGTCGTCCGTGACGCGACCGATCTCGGCGCAAGGGACATCCCATTTCTCGAAAATTTCGCGCACGATCGTTTCGCAACCCTGCTTCGCGATGATCAACATCCGCTCCTGCGATTCGCTCAACAGGATCTCGTAGGGAGTCATTTCCGTCTCCCGTTTCGGCACTTTGGCCAGGTCGATCTCCACTCCGCTGTTTCCGCGACTGGCCGTTTCGCAGGTCGAGCAGGTTAAGCCGGCCGCGCCCATGTCTTGAATTCCGGCGACGGCGTCGCGGGCGAGGAGTTCGAGACAGGCCTCGAGCAAAAGCTTTTCCTTGAACGGATCACCCACCTGGACAGCGGGCCGGTCTTCGCGGGATTCTTCGGTCAGTTCGCGCGAAGCGAAGGCGGCGCCGGCGAGGCCATCGCGTCCGGTTTCAGCGCCAACGTAAAAGACCGGGTTGCCCACGCCGCGGGCGGCGCCGCGCGCGAGTTGATCGTGCCGAAGGACTCCGAGACAAAAGACATTGACGAGAGGATTTCCTTCGAAACTTTCGTCGAAATAAATCTCTCCACCGATCGTCGGAATTCCGATGCAGTTCCCGTAGTGGGCGATGCCAGAGACGACGCCGGTGAACAAGCGGCGGTTGTTAGGAATGTCGGATTTCGGATTTCGGATTTCGGATTTGGCGGGGGCTACGATCGGTCCGAAGCGCAATGAGTTGAGGCAAAACTCCGGGCGGGCGCCCATCGTGAAGATGTCCCGAATGATTCCGCCGACGCCGGTGGCTGCGCCCTGGAAGGGTTCGATCGCGCTGGGGTGATTGTGACTTTCGATCTTGAACGCGATGGCCCAGCCATCGCCGATGTCGACCACGCCGGCATTTTCTTCGCCGGCCTTGACCAGAACATTAGGTCCCGTGGTGGGAAATTTTTTGAGCTCTTTGCGCGAATTCTTGTAGGAACAGTGCTCACTCCACATGACCGAGAAAATCCCGAGCTCGGTAAAGTTCGGGTCGCGCCCGAGGATGGTTTTGATGCGTTCGAATTCGTCCGGGGTGAGCCCGTGCCTGGCCACAAGGTCGGGAGTTACGGTGGGCGCGGCGATTGGATTGGGCATCGTCACGGGACGGTAGCGAATCCGGTCGGCCCCTCAATCGGACAAATCAACAAATTGGCTCGAATAAGATTGGAAGCGGGGAGTCCAAGTATTTCCCAGAGCGACGATTTAAAGACACAGCCGCACTCTTTGCGAATTTCGAATCGTAAAAGCAGAGTAATAAACAAACACAAAAACAGAGGGACTATGATGAAGAATATAATGATCGCGCTGGCGTGCGCACTGACCGCGCCGTTGGCCTTCGGACAGACAAGTACCACGACGGAGCAAACGACCACGACCGTTCCGGTTACGACAACCGTGCCGGTTACCCGCACCACCGAAACGACGACCACGGCGGTCGAGCCGGTTGCGCGCACCAGCGAAACCACCACGACGACGACGGCAGCCGTGCCAGTCGCGCGGACCAGTGAAAGCACTACGACCACGACGTACACCGATGGAACGGTGTCCACCTTCGAACCCGGTAAGACCATCGTGGTTCGCCGAGTCGGCGTCACGGATCCCATCAGTTATACGCTGGGCAAGACCGTTCACTTTGTGAACAAGGCCGGCCACGAGATCAAAGAACATATGATTCGTCCAGGCGCGCGCGTGCATGTCTATTATGACGGCGTCGGCCAGACGCAGGTCGTGAATCGGGTCGTTGTCGACGACGACTAGAATTTAGGGCGCGGCTCCAGGGCCGTATTTGGGAGCGAAGCCGCAGGCTCACGAGCCTGCGGCTTCCTGTTTTTCTGGTGGGCGCCGTGCGGCATCCCTGCCAGGTTGATTTTCGGTCCCAAATCGGGGACCATGGAAGCGTGGCCTTTGATCTGAAAGAGGTGATCGCCGCCCGGCTGGGCGAAAATTACGAACTGCACGAGCGGCATATCAACCGGACGCTGGTAGCGGCACAGCGAGTTATCGGATTCGACAAGGTCTACGCGCGGGCGGAAGGCGCGTACCTCTACGACATGGATAACGCCGCCTATCTCGATTTTCTGAGCGGCTACAGCGTTTTCAATATTGGACGCAACCATCCGGTCGTGAAACAAGCGATCCGCGATGTGCTCGACCTTGATTTACCGAACATGGTGCAGATGGATTGCTCGTTGCTCAGTGGGTTGCTGGCCGAAGCAATCACGAAGAGGACGCCGCATCATCTCGATGCGGTTTTCTTTTGTAACTCGGGAACGGAGGCGACGGAGGGCGCGTTGAAGTTCGCCCGAGCCGCGACTGGTCGAAAGCGTGTGTTCTCGATGGAGAGCGCGTTTCACGGTCTCAGTCTGGGGTCATTATCGCTCATGGGGTGCGATAGTTTCACAGAAGGCTTCGGTCCGCTGATGGATGAATGGGACACGCGCATCGCCCTCGACGATCTAGCCACGCTGGAGCGGGAACTTTCCAAACGCGATGTCGCCGCGTTCGTGATCGAGCCGGTTCAGGGGAAGGGGTGCAAAACGCCGCAGGGCGATTTCTTCATCCGGGCGCAGGAGCTTTGCCGCAAGCACGGGACGTTGCTCATTTCGGATGAGGTGCAGACGGGCCTGGGGCGAACGGGAAAGATGTTCGGGTTTGAGCATTGGAATCTGGAGCCGGATATCATCACGCTGGCCAAGACACTGAGCGGTGGATATGTGCCGTGCGGAGCGATTGTGACGCGCCGTGAGATTTATCAGAAAACTTTCAGCCGGATGGATCGTTGTGTCGTCCACTCAACAACTTTTGGGCGCAACAATCTGGCCATGGCCTGCGGACTGGCTGCGCTGGAGGTGATCGATTCCGAAAATCTGGTGGCGAACTCTGCCCGCATGGGCGCGTTACTCACGGAGAAAGTCGACGCCCTGCGTGCGAAGCATTCTTTCATCAAGGAAGTGCGCGGAAAAGGTCTGATGATCGGGATCGAATTTCACGAGCCAACCGAGTTCAAACTGAAGATGGCCTGGAAGCTCCTGCATAAAGTGGACAAGGTTCTGTTCGCCCAGATGGTCGTCACCCAGATGTTGAGCAAGCATCGCATCCTCACGCAGGTCGCCGGCCATGCCATGGACGTGGTGAAAATTCTTCCTCCCCTCATGATCGGCCCAACTGAGGTCGACAAGTTCGTGAGCGCGCTCGACGATGTTCTGTCGGAGTGCCGGAAGTTTCCGGGACCAATGTGGGAAATCGGCAATAACTTCGTGCGGCATGCGCTCGGCTCAAGACGTTCCGCCCCGGCTCGGCCCACCGTTTCGGCCTAGACTGTGCCCGATCCAATTAAGCGCGCGCTGCCCGGAGTCCGACCGATCCAGCGGGATCGCATCAGCCTTCTCCAATTCTCGGTCGAGGCGGAACGCTACGAGAAAATGCCGCAGCGTCGCTGCGGTTCGTCCGGACTGAAACTTCCGGCTATCTCGTTAGGGGCCTGGGAGACCTTCGGTGGTTATCGCGGCCCGGAAATCGCGCGCGATTGTATTTTCGGGGCGTTCAATCTTGGCATCACACATTTCGACCTGGCTAATAATTACGGCCGCCCGCCCGGGCGCGCGGAAATGATTGTCGGTCGCATTTTGGGCGAGATGCCGCGGGACGAGCTGGTCGTGTCGACCAAGGCTGGATTTCTCATGTGGCCGGGACCCTTCGGTCAGGGCTGCTCGCGCAAATCACTTCTGGCCAGCATTGATCAATCGTTGCAACGCCTCGGGCTGGATTACGTGGATATCTTCTACGCACACCGGTTCGACGGCGAAACGCTCCTCGAAGAGACGCTGGGCGCGCTCGATCAAATCGTTAGGCAAGGCAAGGCGCTCTACATTGGCCTGAGCAATTACTCCGGGCCCCAATTCGAAGAGGCCATGGCGCTGGCGGGAGAGCTTCGACTGGGCCCGATCATCGTCGAGCAGTCGAGCTACAGCATGCTCAACCGGCACATTGAAGCGGATCTGCTGCCGGCCGTCTCCCGTCTCCGGACCGGGCTCGTGACGTTCTCACCGTTGGCCCAGGGGCTTCTCAGTGAAAAATATCTGGATGGATTTCCGGAAGAGTCGCGCGCTGCGAAAATGTGGACGCCGGAGCAGCGCGCTGTCGTTGGTCCCGCCGTGCGTGAGCGGATTGCTAAACTAAACGAGGTAGCCCGTGGGCGGGGTCAAACTCTGCCGCAAATGGCGCTGGCCTGGATTTTGCGCCGACCTGAGGTCACAAGTGCCTTGATCGGCGCATCGGACGTAAGCCAAATCGAGGAAAATGTGAAAGCGCTTCAAAACCTGGCCTTTTCCGAGGAAGAGCTGAGTCAGATTGATCAGGTTTGCGCAGGATAGCAAAAGGCAGGCGGAGCGCCCGTCCTGCGGCGGTTTATCGAACAAAGCACGTCATCCTGAGCCAGCGAAGACGACGAAGGATCTCACCCACAGCGCGAGCTTCATATAAGTCTATCCCAGCGTGATCAATAGCACGCAGGCGGGTCAACACTCCGCCGGTCGAGGAATGTCCTGCGAGTTTCTGATTGTCGGCGCTGCCATTCGGAAATACGCTTAGGCGGGGTCGATGATCCCACCAGATACCACGGAGGACCGACCTATGAGCACTGCTGTCGCGGACGAGAAAAAAACGGAAGGAAAGCTGACTCAGTTGGATCAGCTGAGAAAATTCACCAAAGTCGTGGCTGACACGGGTGACTTTGAATCGATCAAAGATTTCAAGCCGCAGGACGCAACAACCAATCCAAGCCTGATCTACGCGGCCACGCAGAACGAAAAATATTTTCATCTGCTTGATGAGGTCTTAGAGAGCCGGAAAAATTCCGGCCTAACCGGAGGAGCAAGGATCGAAGACACGATCGATCATCTGCTCGTCCAATTTGGCTGTGAGATTTTGAAAATCGTGCCGGGGCGCGTCTCGACCGAGACGGATGCGCGCCTGTCGTTCGATACGGCGGGCTCGATCAGCAAGGCGCGGCAGTTGATCAAGCTTTACGAGGAGCGCAAGATTCCGCGCGAACGCGTCCTGATTAAGATCGCCGCTACCTGGGAAGGGATCGCGGCGGGCGAGCAACTCGAGAAAGAAGGGATTAATTGCAACCTGACTCTTATGTTTTCCCTGCCCCAGGCCGTGCGCTGCGCCGAGGGTGGGATCGAACTGATTTCGCCCTTCGTCGGGCGTATTTACGATTGGTATAAGGCCGCCAATAAACGGGATTACATCGGCGCGGAGGATCCGGGTGTGCAGTCCGTGCACGAGATTTACACGTACTACAAAAAGTTTGGCTACAAAACGGAAGTGATGGGAGCGAGTTTCCGGAACATCAGTCAGATCGTGGAACTGGCCGGATCCGATCTGCTCACCATCAGCCCTGATTTGCTCGAGAAAATGGCGCAGTCGTACGAGCCGGTCGAACGGAAACTCGATCCGGAGAAGGCGAAGAAAGCCGACATCCAGCGCCTCAATTTGGACGAGAAGACCTTCCGTTATCTGCTTAACGACAATGCCATGGCGACGGAGAAATTGGCGGAAGGAATCCGCAAATTCGCGGCCGACATCGTAAAGCTGGAGATGTTCGTGGCGGGAAAATTGAGGTAGGGCGGCTTACCGAACCGCCCTCGGGCCATTTGGTCAATCGTCCCTACCGTTCATCAGACATAGAGAGTTGTGAGAGGTGCTTGTGTCAGGCACTTGTCTAAATAAGCAGGCGGTTGGCACAACCGCCTCTACAATCCGTGAAGGTAAAATCGGGCGCGATATCTGCCTGCACAACGCGATCCTGACACAATCACCATGTTCAACGTCGTCCTGATTGAGCCGGAGATTCCGCCCAACACGGGCAATATCGGTCGGCTTTGCCTAGCCACAAATTCGACTCTTCACCTTGTGAAACCCTTCGGGTTTACTCTGGATGATCGGCAACTGAAACGGGCGGGACTGGATTATTGGGCGGAGGTGCAACTCCTTTTATGGGAAACATTCGATGCGTTGCGGGCGGCCCAGCCGACGACGGCGCGCTATTTCTTTCTCACCACGAAAAGTAAACGCGCGTATTACGATATTCCCTTTGCGTTGGGCGATTTTCTCGTTTTTGGCCGGGAAACGAAGGGGCTTCCGGAAAAACTCCTGGCGTCCCAGGCAGACCGCTGCCTTACCATTCCGATGCACGGAACGCGCAGTCTGAACCTGGCGACAGCTGTGGGGATCGTGTTGTTCGAAGCGGTCCGTCAGCAAAAAAGCGCAGGTTAGCGCGCCCCTTGCAATAGTCATAAGAAGCCCCGGGCGGGATAGTTAACGTCATTGAATAAATGCCGCAGCATGGGGTCTAACCTTTGACGGTAATTTAGGGAAAACTTATGAAAAAATTAATGTATTCAGTATTCATCGGCAGCCTGGCGCTGGCAGTCAGTGCCGGAGCGGCCGACAACAACGACGGCCACAAAAGGGGTCGAGGGTCGAACCATCAGTCTGCCCCGGTTAAAACAACCGGGTCGGCGCAAATGAATGTGCACCGCAATTCGAGCGGTGGACACATGCAACAGCGCACATTCAACCATTCGGCGGTCAGCCATCAAAATCGCGTGCGCAACAACAGCGTTTCTGTTTCGAGCCACCGCAACTTTGATCAGACCCATGTGCGGCGAAACACGATGGAGAACGACGGAAGAAAGTTCGCTGTGAATCACTCCAATAACGTCAAGGCCGATCGGGCGCGAAACGTCGATGGACGTAACCGTAACCTTGAGGTGAATCGTCAGCGCAATGTGACGGTCAACCGCCAGCGTAACGTGACCATCAACAACAACTGGCGCGGCTCCAATTTCCGCGGGCAGCAATACGCGGCCTTTCGGAATTACCACCGCCAATGGCACGATCGCAATTGGTGGAACAGCCATAACATCCACATCGTCTTTTTCGGCGGCGGCGGTTATTACTGGGATTCCGGTTACTGGTATCCTTGCTGGGGCTACAACCCCGGTTTCAGCTACCAGTATGACGGTCCGATTTACGGCTACAACAGTCTGAGCCCCGATCAGGTCGTGGTGAACGTCCAGACGCAGTTGCAGCAGGACGGATATTACACGGGCCCGGTGGACGGGTCTCTTGGACCGATGACACGTCAAGCCATCGCCGATTTCCAGGCGGATCGCGGATTAGCGATTACCTCGGCGGTCGATGAGCCGACTCTGGCCAGCCTTGGGTTAGTCTAAACAGTTCAGGCATTTTCGAGAGCCGCATGGTGTTCAACCATGCGGCTCTTTTGCATCCGTGGCCGACGCGCTCTGCGGGAACGAGAGAGGCTTGCGGGAATTTCAGCAACGCCGTCGGAAAGGGCGGGTTGAATAACTACGGGCACCTCGTTGTCCAATGAACCCAGGAGTAAATACCATGAGATCTTTGATTATTTTAGTGTGCGGTCTTGCGGTGGCCGGCGTTCTGCGGGCCGACCCGGATGGCAACCAGAACAAAAAGAAGAATGCCGGGCAGGTTCAACCGCAGCCACCGCCACCGCAGCGCCAACCGCAACAGCTCAGGAAATTCGGAAAGCACAACCCGGGGCAGTCGAATAACCCTGGCCAGGGCAGCAACGCCATCCAGAGCCATCACGCCGCCAAACTGCATGATAATTTACAGCTTCAGGGTCAGGTCAATGGTGGCGCCAAGGCCAGGCACTTCGATATCAAAGCCGCGCCGAAGGCGGATATCGCCAGTGTGAAGTTCAAGCAGGGCAATCACATCGAAGGCAGCCAAAACTGGAAAGGGCAGAAATACGCTGCCTTCAAAAATTACCAGGCCCAGAAGCATGACAAGTTCTGGTGGAACCATCATTGCAACCGCATCATTTTGATCGGCGGCGGTTGGTACTTCTGGAATAGCGGATTTTGGTACCCGGCGTGGGGCTATGACGCCGCTTACGAGTATTATCCTTATGATGGCCCGATCTACGCCTATAACGATCTGCCACCTGATCAGGTCATCGCAAACGTGCAGTCCTCACTACAGGAGCAAGGGTATTACACGGGCGAGGTCGACGGGCTGCTCGGTCCGCTCACGCGCGCCGCATTGGCCGATTATCAGCGCGACCACGGTCTTTACACGACGGCTGCGATCGATGAGCCGACGTTAGCTTCGCTGGGGATGGGTTAACAGGGACTCCACGAGGGAAAGCCGTCACGTCCGATGCGTGGCGGCTTTTTTTTTACGATCTGTCTTGATCGCGCCCTCTCAAAAATTCGCAATTCATCGTGAATCCTGTAAATCCTGACTGATGCCCGGCCCGACCACTGCCCAACCGCAACTTGTGGCGCGCGATCTGCACCGCTCATTTACGATCGGTTCCCGACGGATCGAAGTGTTGCGCGGAGTGTCGCTGGAGATTCAGCAAGGCGAAGCGGTTTTTCTGTGTGGGGCGTCGGGTGCGGGGAAGACGACGTTGCTCTACATGCTTTCAGGCCTGGAGCGGCCAGATTCCGGGATCGTCGAGTTCGAGGGCACGCAGCTTTACAGCGGAAGCTCGGCGCGGCAGTCGCGCTTTCGCAACCGCAAGATGGGATTTGTCTTCCAAGGATATTTTCTGCTGCCCGAGCTAACGGCATTAGAGAACGTGTCCCTGCCTGGCATGATCGGAGGAGGGGCTCCAGTGGGCGCCGCGGAAGCGAGCCTGAGCGCAGTCGGCTTGTCCGACCGGATGCATCATCTTCCGTCTGAATTATCCGGTGGCGAACAACAACGCGTTGCCATCGCCCGCGCGTTGACCAACGATCCTGACATCATCTTCGCAGACGAGCCGACCGGGAATCTCGATTCGAAGACGGGTGACACCATCGTCGATCTGCTTCTGAAACTGGCGCGCGACCGGCGCAAGACGCTGCTCGTGGTGACACATGATAATCGACTTTCCACCCGGGGGGATCGCCAATTGCAGATGACGGACGGCACGCTGGCATGATCGCTCTTGGGTTAACTGGGCCGCGGGCGCGTCCAAGGGCCGCGGAGGGCTGATCACTTTGTCTCTTGAATTGCGCGGGAAACGCCCGAGATTTTTTACGCACTTATGAAAACCTCGAATGCGGGCGGGATGGTGATCGACGAACCACAGGCAGGAGCGGCTGTTAAGCCCGCCCTCGAAACGCGCTCGGCTCAGTCGAGCTCGACGAAGGAATCTCGGATTTACATCGACGGGAAATTTTACGCGGAAGCCGATGCCAAGGTTTCCGTCTTCGATCACGGCCTTCTTTATGGTGACGGAGTCTTTGAGGGAATTCGATTTTACAACGGCCGCGTTTTCCGTTTGGAGGAGCATCTCGAGAGACTGTGGGATTCGGCCCGGTCCATTTGCCTGGATGTTCCCATCTCCATGCCGGAAATGACGGAGGCCCTGCTCGAGACGATCCGGCAGAACGATCTGCGCGACGGTTACATCCGTCTGGTCCTGACGCGCGGGGTGGGAAATCTCGGATTGAATCCGGTGCAGTGTAAACGGCCCAGCGTCATCATCATCGCGGCGACGATCGCCCTCTATTCGACGGAGGTCTATGAAAAGGGCCTAACGGTTGTGACTTGCGCGACGCGCCGGACGAACCCGGGTGCGCTGAATCCGGCCGTCAAATCACTCAATTACCTGAACAACGTGATGGCGCGGATCGAAGCAAATCTGGCCGGAGCCGATGAAGCGTTGATGTTAAACGACCAGGGAAATGTGGCCGAATGCACGGCGGACAATATTTTCATTATCAAGCATGGTCAGATATTCACTCCGCCGATTTCGGCCGGAGCTTTACGCGGGATTACGCGGGCGGTGGCTTTTCAGATCGCGGCTGAACTCGGAATCAAGATCACGGAGACCGACATCACGCGGCACGACGTTTTTGTGGCGGACGAATGTTTCCTGACGGGCACGGCGGCCGAAGTGATCCCGGTGATCAAAGCGGATGGACGCCTGATTGGAACAGGGAAGCCTGGGCCAATCGGTACTCGCATGATTGCGCGCTTTCGCGAAATTACGCGCGAGACGGGGACGCCGATCTACACTTGAGCAACAGAAATCGACCCGGCGCGGAAGGTGCTCAACGAACTGATGGTTGAATTATTCCGCGGATTAGGGGTCTAATCTTACAGAGATGTTGTGCGACGTTTGTAAATGTAATGACGCCACTGTCTTCCTGACTCAAATCCTTGAGGGCAAGATGCAGAAGGTGAATCTGTGCGATGCCTGTTCGAAGGAAAAGGGAGTGCAGGATCCGACTGGTTTTGCCCTGGCCGATCTGCTCCTTGGCATCGGCGCGGCCGAGGAGATCGAGAAGGGGGCGACCACTCAGAAATGCCCCGTGTGCGGTTATACTCAGGCGGATTTTAAGAAGACGGGACGGCTCGGGTGCAGCTCATGCTATCTGACTTTCCTGGAAGGATTGAATACGCTTCTGAAAGCAATGCACAAAGGCACCGAGCACGTTGGAAAACTGCCGCAGCACGCGCATCGCACGATGGAATTAAGCGATCGCATGCGCACTCTTACGGAAAACCTGCAAAAGGCGGTCTCTGAAGAAAACTACGAAACCGCCGCGACTTTGCGTGATGAAATTAAACAGCTCGAACACGAGATGGCGAGTTAGCGTCGCACTATGAAATTTTCCAATGTCATGTCCACGGCGGGGGAATGGCTGCGCGGCGAAGGGCCGCATCATCAAATCGTCATCAGCAGTCGCGTTCGTCTGGCGCGTAATTTGCGCAACCGCGCTTTTCCGGGGTGGGGCAAAAAGCCCGCGCGGATCGAAGTGCTCGAGTTGATTCGACCTCGGGTGGAAGAGCTTCCCGAGATGCAGGATTCGTTCTCCGAACTGCTCCAGGATCTCTCCGCCCTGGAGAAACAGGTGCTGGTGGAGCGCCATCTGATCAGCCGCGAACACGCGGCCAAAGGAGTGGGCAGCGCCATCGTGATGAATCGCCGTCAGACCCTCAGCATCATGATCAATGAGGAGGATCATCTGCGCATGCAATCGATTCGATCGGGCTTGCAGTTGAAACAAGCCTTCAAGCTGGTCGATAAAGTAGACAGCGCGCTCGAGGGCAAACTTGATTTCGCTTACGATCAGAAACTCGGATATCTGACGGCTTGCCCAACGAATGTCGGCACGGGCATGCGCGCGTCCGCCATGTTGCACTTGCCCGGCCTGGTCCTGAGCGAGTTGATTAATCAGGTCATTCAGGCCGTCAGCAAAATCGGACTGGCCGTGCGTGGTTTGTACGGAGAGGGGACTGAAGCGATGGGGAATCTTTTCCAGATTTCCAATCAGACGACTCTGGGAGAGAAAGAAGACGAAATTATCGCGCGCCTGAGCAAAGTAATAGAGACGATCATCGACAAGGAACACGACGCGCGCCAGGTCTTGATCCAGAAGAAGTCGAACACGCTGTCGGATCAGATCGGCCGCGCTTACGGTGTCCTCACTTACGCGCATGCCATGACTTCGAAGGAGGCTCTTAATCTTTTGTCGATTATCAAACTGGGGGTGGACCTGGGCGCGTTTCCGGAGGATCGCCGTCTTCCCATCGATGAATTGTTCATCGACACCCAGCCGGCCCATTTGCAAAAAAGCTCTCAGCAGAAACTCAATGCCGAAGAACGGGATCATCTGCGCGCGCAAATTATCCGCGAGCGTTTGAAAGTGTTCCCTAAACCTGATATCAGTAACTTGGTCAAGGAATCGGGCAATGGTGCCACTCCTCCCCCCTCGAACGATGAATAACTTCACTCCGCGCGCGCAACAGGTCCTGGCGCTAGCTCGCAAAGAAGCCGACCGGTTCAACCACAACTATGTCGGCACGGAGCACCTTTTGCTCGGCCTGATCAAGCTGGGCCAGGGCGTTGCGGTCAATGTTTTGCAAAAGATGGGGCTCGATCTGGAGACCGTCCGGATGGAGGTCGAAAAACAGGTCGGCTCCGGTCCCGAGACCAAGATGGTCGGGAACATTCCCTATACCCCTCGGGTGAAGAAGGTTCTGGCCCTGGCCGGTAAAGAAGCGAAGGCTTTGAACCACTCGTACGTGGGGACCGAACACATTTTGCTGGGTCTGCTCCGCGAGGGCGAAGGGGTCGCAGCGCGCGTTTTGAAGAGTCTCGAAGTCGATATCGAGCGCACGCGCAATGAGATCCTGAAGGAATTGGATCCAAACTTTACTCCGCCGGAAGTGGACGCGGAGGCCGGTGAGCCCACCTCGAAGAAGGATGTGAAGACACCGGCCCTGCGCGCATTTGGCCGCGACCTGACCGAACTGGCCAAGAAGGGGGAACTCGATCCGGTGATCGGACGCCGGAACGAGATCGAACGGGTCATCCAGATCCTCTGCCGTCGCACCAAGAATAACCCGGTGTTGATTGGCGAGGCCGGGGTCGGAAAGACGGCCATCGCGGAGGGGCTGGCGCAGGAAATCGCGAGTGGCAATATTCCCGAGCTCCTGCGCGATAAGCGGGTCATCACGCTCGACCTCGCCCTGATGGTGGCAGGCACAAAATACCGCGGACAGTTCGAAGAGCGGATCAAAGCGGTCATGGATGAGATTCGCCGGTCCAAGAACGTCATCCTCTTTATAGATGAGCTGCACACGATCGTGGGCGCGGGCTCGGCCGAAGGCGCGATGGACGCTTCCAACATTATCAAGCCGGCCCTGAGCCGGGGCGAGTTGCAGTGTGTCGGCGCTACGACCATGAACGAGTACCGCAAATATATTGAGAAAGATGCGGCCCTCGAACGTCGCTTTCAGACGGTCAAGGTGGAAGCTCCCACGGTCGAAGAAGCGATCGAGATTTTGAAAGGATTGCGGCCCAAATACGAGGCACACCACAAAGCCAAGCTGACCGATGAGTCGCTTGAAACGGCGGTGAAGTTTTCCGAGCGCTACATCAGTGGTCGATTTTTACCGGACAAAGCCATCGACGTGATGGACGAGGCGGGGGCACGTGCGCGGATTAACGCCATGACGCGGCCACCCGACGTCAAGGAAATCGAGAAGGAGATCGAAGAAATCCGGGTTGAAAAAGAGGCCGCCATTAAGGCGCAGGATTTCGAGAAGGCGGCGGGTCTGCGCGACCGGGAGAAGCAGACCAAGGAAAAACTGGAAACGATTTTGGCGAAGTGGCGCGAAGAACGGGAGGAGAAGGAAGTGGTCGTGACGGGTGAGGACATGATGCACATCATCTCGAAGGTGACGGGCGTGCCCCTCCAGCGAATGGAACAACACGAAACGGAAAAGCTTCTCAAAATGGAGGAGGAGTTGAAGGGCAAAGTCATCGGGCAGGATGAAGCGGTCAGCGCCATTTCCAAAGCGTTGCGCCGGAGCCGGGCTGATCTGAAGGATCCGCGGCGGCCCATAGGTTCGTTTATTTTTCTCGGACCGACCGGCGTTGGTAAAACCTTCCTCGCCCAGAAGCTGGCTGAATTCATGTTCGGCGACCGGGATGCATTGATTCAAATCGACATGTCGGAGTACATGGAGAAGTTCACGGCCTCCCGTCTGATTGGTTCGCCTCCTGGCTACGTGGGCTACGAGGAGGGTGGACAGCTTTCTGAAGCAGTGCGGCGCCGTCCCTATTCGGTGGTTCTTTTCGATGAAATCGAAAAAGCACATCCGGACGTAATGCACCTCCTTCTGCAAATCCTGGAAGACGGCAAGATCACAGATTCGTTAGGCCGAAAAATCGATTTCCGCAATACGATCATCATCATGACCTCGAATGTAGGCGCGGAGACCCTGCGCAAACAAACGACCATGGGTTTTGGCGCGACCAAACCCGTGGGCGAGCATGAGTATGAAGTCATGCGCGATCGCCTCCTGGAGGAAGCTAAAAAGACTTTCAAACCCGAATTCGTCAATCGACTGGATGACATCATTGTTTTCCATCAGCTCAGCAAGATCGACCTGATGAAGATCGTCGACCTGGAAGTGGACAAGGTATTCCTCCGACTCAAGGCCAAGGAAGTTCACATTATTCTGGAGGCGAGCGCGAAAGAGTTTCTGATCGAGAAGGGTTACGATCCGACCTACGGTGCGCGGCCCATGCGCCGGGCGGTGGAGCGTTATTTGGAAGATCCACTGGCCGAGGAGCTGTTGCGCGGACACGTCAAAGCGCACGACGTCGTGCATGTTACCGGGGTGGAAGGCAAATTGGCCTTCCATGCGCCGGAGCCGCAGAGCACCCCAGTGGTCTAGCGCTACTCCAGCATCGCGGGCGTACGCGTTATGGCAAAGGTGGAACGCGATCTCCGAGCGCGTTGTTAATCATTTGCGGCTACGCCGCCACCTTATCGTCGAACGGCGGAGAGCTCGATCCACCTTCCATTGTGTGATTCGAAGGCCAGTCATGAAGCTGGAAGTCTGCGATAGGCCCTCGTCGACGAAGACGGCAGAGGCGGACTGCGCCTAGGTCGAGCCGTCTACGCGAGATGAAGGGCCCGCTTTCTTATCGATTAGGCGCGCGGGTGTGCATCGGCATAAGCCTTCTTCAATCTCTCCGTCGTGACGTGAGTGTAGATCTGCGTGGTCGAGAGACTCGCGTGTCCGAGCAGAGCCTGCACGCTCCGAAGATCGGCGCCGCGATCGAGCATATGAGTCGCAAAGCTGTGTCGTAACTTGTGAGGACTGATCGAAATAGGAATGGAGGTTTGGGGCAGATAGCGCTTGAGCGTCAGCCAGATCGACCGGCTGGATATGCGTTTGCGCGATTTATTAATGAAAAGAGCTCCGGAATGCACCCGGGCAGCAGCACGATATCGCGAAATGGATTCCAGCGCGGGCAAGCCGACGGGGCAGACTCGTTCTTTTCGGCCTTTCCCAAAGACGCGCACCGATTCCGTGTAAAGATCGGCGTCGGCCACGTCCAGGGCGGCCAATTCGCTCAAGCGCAATCCACTGCTGTAAAATAGCTCCATGATGGCGGCGTCGCGCAGCGGCATCCAATCGGGGGCGGCGCGGTTTTTCTTCAGCTTCAACGGAGCCGCCAGCAGTTCGTCGATCTGCGGCCGGGTCAAAACGAGCGGAAGTTTTTTCTCCAGCTTGGGCAGTTGCAATCCTCGCAATGGATCGACCCGGAGTTTTTTCCGCGCGGTCAGAAAGGTATAGAAAGTGCGCAAAGCGGAAAATTGCAGACGAACGTAAGATCGCGCCTGTTTCCGTTTCATGAGCTCAAACAGGTAATCCCGGAACGTGTCGGCGCTGCACTGCTTCCATGGAGTCGCGGCTCCGGAACGGAAGGCAGCCAGAGCCTCCCGATAAGCCTTGATCGTGCGCGGGGAGGCGTTGCGCTCCACGGCGAGGTAGCGAAGAAAATCCTCCGCGAGCGTGTCGCGAGAATTCTCCGTCACCAAAATTAATTCTCCGGCTTCTCGATGGTCAGCCGGGTGGTGGCGGCTTGGGCGGATCCGCTCACCTGGCTCTTGAATATGGGCGGCGGGCTGGTCGAGACGAGCTCGTAACTTTTCAGGACGAACTCAGGGTAGATCGTATTACTGGCCGGCTCATAGACCTTTTCGCCGCTGAAAGATCCATGCAGCTTGTACTCGTAATTGTTGTCGCTGCCGAAATTCAAGGCCTGGCGATCGGGCGCCAACTTTTGCTTTTCATTTAACATGACGAGCTGGGAGGTGCTCCAGGGTTGGCCGGGCCGGCGCACATAACCCCAAAATTTAAAATCGGGTTTAAAGTATCGACGACCGACGAAGTAGTCGCCCGGCGGCTCGGAGGCGATATTCTGGGCCATGGCGACCCTCGCTTGCTGGATACCCTGGGGCATCGTTTCGCAACCCTCCAGAAAAAGCGCGGCCCACAGAACATTTGCGCCGAGGAATAATGAAACAGCACTCTTCATATGCACGCATCGACTTCTACTCGTGTCCGCCTTTCATGCAATTGAGATATTCGTGGATGGGACGCCCCACCGGGGCGGTGGGGGGATGCTTTCAGCGTCCCTAGGGAAGACCAGGCCTTCCCTTAGCTGCTCCTCCGACGCATCGACAGAGCGAAGGGGCGACCGCGCCGCAGACACGGGCGACTTCAACAAGTCAGCCGACACTTTGCGTTCGGCGTTGCATCATTCGATTCGATTTGTAGAATTCACTCGCGATGATTGAACTCGAGGTCTACGCCGCTGGCGTTCGCGATCTGAACAAGATTCTGGAGCTGGATCACCAGCTCGAAGCCGTGGCCGGTCTGCATTACAAGGTCGATAGCAATCACGACCTTGTTTATTTGGAACTGGAAGAGCCCGTCATTACGTTGCGCGAAATTCGGGCCATTTTTCGCAGGATTGGATTTGAGCCGCGCTTCGTCGGCGCGGTGCCTGCCGAACTGCGGCCCAAAACAAAAACGCAGCCGCTCGCCGTTTGATTTGGCGGGAAGACACGACGCAGTAGTGTCTCTCCGGCAATGGTTCGATTTTTAAGTGCAGTGGGCCGGGCCTTCCTCTCCCTGTTTCAATACCTGGGTGAAGTGGTGTTGCTCGCGGCCGACACATTTCGCTCGATTTTCACGCGGCGGCTGCGCTGGAAGCTCTTTCTGCATCAAATCGTTGAAATCGGTTTGTTATCCCAGCTCGTCGTAGTTATCACCGGCGGATTCACCGGGGCCGTTTTCGCCGCACAAACGTATTTTCAGTTCAATAAACTTGGCATCGGCTCGGGGGTGGGCGCGGTCGTCTCCGTTTCCCTTTGCCGGGAACTCGGTCCCGTGCTCACCGCTCTGATGGTGACAGGCCGCGTCGGAGCCGCCATGTCGGCCGAGATCGGGACGATGAAGGTAACCGAGCAAATCGACGCCTTGCGCGCGCTGGCCGTTTATCCGGTGGATTACCTGGTGGTGCCGCGAGCGCTCGCCATGATGCTTTCGATGCCGCTGCTCGTGGCCGAGTGCATCGCGTTCGGAATCGCTGCCAGCTATTTCATTGCTGTTCATTTGCTCGAGATCAACGGGACTTATTACATGGCGAACATGATTCGCTGGACGGGTATCCGCGACATCACGATGGGATTGACGAAGGGCCTTTGCTTTGCCGTCCTTATCGTCTTCATCAGCTGCCACAAAGGATTGACGGCGCGGGAGGGAGCGGTCGGAGTAGGCAAGGCGACAACTGAGGCAGTGGTTAATGCGTCGCTCGCCGTTCTCATCTGCAACTTCTTCCTCACCATGTTCCTTAACATCATCTTTCCGGCCGGATACCAGTGAGCGGGATGCCCAATTCGTCAGAGCAACTGGTTCCGGACTCTGCGGCACCCACCGTCTCGATGATCAGTGTCCGTGGGCTGACTAAATCCCTTGGATCGCAGGAAGTCTTGCGCGGGATCGATCTCGACGTCCGGCGCGGCGAAACTCTGGCCATCATCGGGCGCAGTGGAGGGGGCAAGAGTGTCCTGCTTAAGAATATCATCGGGCTGATGAACCCGGACGCAGGAGAAATTTGGGTGGATGGACGGAACATCATCGGTCTGAATGAAAGACAACTGGCGGCCATCCGGCAAAAGGTCGGAATATTGTTTCAAGGCGCCGCGCTTTTCGATTCCATGACTGTGGCCGAGAACGTGGCTTTCCCACTGCGCGAAGCCGGGGAGCGCGATGCCAGCGTCTTACGCGAAAAAGTTCGCGAGATGCTCGAAGTGGTGGAGTTGGAGGGGCAGGAAGACAAGATGCCGGTCAGCCTGAGCGGAGGAATGAAGAAGCGCGTGGGGCTGGCTCGTTCCATCGTCCGCCGGCCTTCCTGTGTCCTTTACGACGAGCCGACTTCGGGGCTCGACCCGGTGGTTTCGGATAGCATCAACCGGCTGATCACGCGGCTGCAGGAGCGTCTTGGCATGACCAGCATTGTGGTGACGCACGACATGAAGAGTGCGTTCCAGGTGGGCAACCACATCGCCTACCTGCACGAGGGGCGGATTTATTTTCATGGAACACCTTCCGAGCTGCAGCAGGCGAGCGATCCCATTCTGCAGGATTTCCTGCTCGGGCGGTCCGAGAGCCAGCCGCATTTATAGCAGAAGGGACGAGCAGCGAGCGAACAACGAGCGACGGCCGTTGATTAAGGTTGCCCGCGTGAAGTGGAGCGGAGCTGCGGTGCGAATGCAGTTGAGTGAGGCATCGGGCGGGTGAAGGTTGACCCTGATGGCCGCACAAGACCAGGGACTGGCATTCAAAGTAGGGGCGTTCGTCTTTGTCGGACTCGCCCTACTCGCGGCCCTCGTCGTGCAGTTCGGGCGCATTGGTGAAGGATTTAAGACGTACTATCCGATGACCATTCGGTTCGGCGATGCGAGCGGACTTTTGAAGGGTTCGGATGTTTTGCTGGCCGGCGCGAAGATCGGCCGCGTTTCGGGCGGTCCCCACCTGGTGCGCGAAGGGAACGGCGTGGAAGTGCCTTTGCGCATTTACGATTACGTGAAAATTCCGGCGGGAAGCAAATTTAGCGTCGGCAGCTCCGGCTTGTTAGGCGATCGCTTTGTCAATGTCGTGATGCCACCGGGGACCCCGACATCATTCATGCCGAAAAATGCCACGATTGAAGGGACGCGCGAAACCGGCATGGACGATTTGACGCGGGAAGGCGGGGCGCTTGTGAGTGACCTCCGGGCCACCGTGCAAACGGTCAACGCGACCATCACCCGCCTGAATCAGGAGGCGCTGTCCTCGGGCAACATGCAAAACCTGAAGGGGACGTTTGATCACTTGAACGAGGCCACCGCGGCCCTCGGCGAATCGAGCAAGAAACTCGATGGTGTCATCAGCAAGGCAGATTCAGCCATGTCGTCCATGGGAAAAGATGCGGACGACCTGCAACTGGTCATCGCGGACGCGCGCAAGACGGTGCAGACGGCCACGCAGGTCTTCCGGGAAGCAAAGGAAGGAAAAGGTTTGCTTCCTGCTCTTCTCACCAACCAGGACCTGGCCAACGACCTTCGTGCTCTCATCGGCAACCTCCGAGCACACGGTGTGCTCTTCTACCGGGATAGCGCTGCGAAAATGGACAAGACTCGTACCCAAAATGCTGAAGGCAGACCGACCGGAGGACGCTGATGACTCCGCTCTTTACGGTTAATTTGCTCCGCGTCCTCTTTGTCACATTCTGCGCTGCCATTGGTGCCGATGTTTCCTTCTCCCTGCTCGGCAACCTTTGGCCCGGTCTCATCCTCGGGGTGGCGTTGGGATTGATCCTCGTTCTGATGGATCGGTTGCTCAAAGGTTTGTCTCTTCGCGCCTTTTCTTCGGCCACGTTCGGGCTCCTGCTCGGAACCCTTTTCGCCAATTTGCTCTTCGCTTCGGACCTTTTGCATTTTCAATCCGAAGCCACGCAATGGGTCACGCGTCTCGTCGTTTATTCGTCCTTCGCCTATCTCGGAATGATGCTGGCCATGCGCAGCAACCGGGACGAATTCTCGCTCGTCATCCCGTACGTACGTTTCACGCGCGAGAACACGCAACAGGAGCCACTCATCGTTGACACCAGCGTCATCATCGACGGACGCATCGCGGATCTTTGTGCCACCGGTTTTCTCAGCCGCTCATTAATTGTTCCGCGCTTCGTCCTCGGCGAATTGCAAACGCTGGCCGATTCGCGCGATCCGATCAAGCGTGAGCGCGGTCGACGTGGTCTCGAAATTTTGAATCAGTTGCAACGGTCACGCGATTTGGAATTGACCATCCATGAAAGCACGAGTGAGGAGCGGGATGGAGCCGTCGACACGCGCCTTGTCCGCAGCGCCAAGGTTTTACAGGCGCGTTTGCTCACGAACGACAACGCGCTTTGCCAGGTCGCGCGCCTCCAGCAAGTTCCGGCGTTGAACCTGAATGATCTGGCACGGGCCCTACGTCCCGTTGTGGTGGTGGGCGACGAACTTGATTTGAGCCTGGTCAAGGAAGGCCGCGAACCACACCAGGCGGTCGGCTACTTGCCCGATGGAACCATGATTGTCGTCAATCATGCGCGTTCCTATCTCGGGAAGATCAAGCCAGTGGTGGTGTCGAGTGCTCTTCAGACCACGGGGGGGCGCCTTATTTTTGCGGAACTGAAAGCGAATGGACTGACGCATGCCAGTGCCGCAATCGGTTAGGCCGACCCCGTTGTTTTCTCAGCCATGCGGCTCCGGAAAATCCTGAAGTTCCTTCTGCCTTACGGCGTGGTCGAGCTGGCGCGGAACCGGGATAAACTGCGCCGGTTAGGGCGCGGCTTGAGACCGGCGGAATGGTTCCGGAGCGATTGGCTGGTCCACGAAGCGGAGCAGACAGGGCTCGATTTGTTCCCGGCGGGATTCGCCGATCAAATCCGGCACGTCGTCGACGTGGGAGCCAACACCGGGCAGTGGTCCACCATGATGCTGGACTGTCTCAGACCGGACAGACTCATTATAATAGAGCCGGGCCCGGCCGCGTTCGCGGCCTTACGCGCACAGTTCGGCGAGAATCCTTCCATCCAGTTGCACAACGTGGCGCTCGGCGCGGAAGAGGGCACGATGCGATTGAAAATCACTCGCGACACGACGGGTGCGTCCTTGCTGCAACCGAAGGAAGAAATGCGCGCTCTGATCGGAAGCAATTGGACAGTGACGTCTGAGGTGGACGTCCGAATGACAACGCTTGATCGTTTGTTGGCGGATGTGCCGGAGATATCCCTGCTTAAGATCGATGTGCAGGGTTACGAACAGGCGGTCCTGGCCGGCGGGAGGGAAACGTTGCGCAAAACCAGGTTTCTGCTCGTGGAATTGAATTACATGCCGCAGTACGAAGGCGGCTCGTGGCTCGGGGAATTGCACGAAACGTTGACTCTTGAACACGGCTTTTTCCTGGCCAACGCGTCGAAGCCGCTCTGCCTGAACGGTCGCGCCTCCATGTGTGATGGGCTTTACGTCAATCCGGCGATGGTCCGCGAGTGGGTGAAGCCGGACTTTGTTTGAGGTGGACCGGCCTCTCCGAGGGCGTTGTTAAACCAAAGCGGCAAGGCGGCTCATCTTAAGCGCCTGCCCGCGATATTGTTTTGCCATCGTGCTCGGAGAGCCCGATCCACCCTGGGCCGATCGCGCCTGATTGCCGGGAAGGGGAGATTCGGTCGAGCCGGCAAATGATTCTCGACCCCACAGTCCGATTGCGCTGGGTTTTTGAATCCATGCGGTTAAGCTTTGAGGAGGCATGAAAGCAATCGCCTTGATTGCGCTGCTCACGCTCGCGAGCGCGTGTTCGTGTGTGCCGGGACAGGCACGTCCCGATTACTGGATGTTCTCGTGGATCATGCGGAATGGGGCCTACCGCTTTATCGTTGTTCGGGAGTCGGAGCGATATGCCTTTCTCAATGGGTTTCGGCCTTCCTTCCCGGGGCACGGAAGTATGGCGCAAGCGCAGGCTCAATTGCAGGCCCTGCCGCGCGGCGTTCTGGTAGGCTGGGGAGACGCGACATGTTCGGGCCTAACGTATCCGCCGAAAGATATCATGCGCCCGATTGAGTTGTTTGCCGCCGCTCACAAAATTAATCTGCTGATCCTTCCCGGAAGGTGCGACGAACATTAGGCGGCCGAGGTGGAATACGCTCCCACGCGTTGGTAATTTTTGCGATTCCGTCGCCACTCTAACCTCGCCCTCGGAGAGGCCGATCTACTTTTCGCTCTCTTCGGTTGTTTGTCCTTAATCTCCCTCGCGACGCCGCCGCAACTCGAGCGCTAGCATAACCCCACCGCGCTTCGCACACGCGCCATGACCTTATCGGCCGCTTCATTCGCGCGCTCGGCGCCACGCGCTAAAACCTGATCGATGTACGATTTGTCGGCCAGAATCTCGTCGCGCCGTTGCCGCATGGGCGCGAAATAAGTCCACAGTTTCTCGAAGAGCTGTTTTTTGAAATCGCCGTAACCGGTGCCTCCTTTCTGAAAGCGCTCGCGCATCTCGGCCTGCTCCGGCGCGCTGGCGAAGAGGGAGTAGAGCTGGAAGATGCTCGATTTGCCCGCGTCCTTGGGCGCTTCCACCGGCGTGGAATCGGTCACCATGCTCATGACGCGTTTCCGCGTCTCTTTCTCTTCGCCGAAGATGTCGATCGTATTCCCGTAGCTTTTGCTCATTTTCTGTCCATCGACGCCGGGAACGGTCTCCGTGGCGGCCTGGATGCGGGGGTCGGGCAACTTGAAAACCTGGCCGAACGTCTCGTTCATTTTGATGGCGAGATCGCGCGTAATCTCGATGTGCTGCTTCTGGTCTTTTCCGACCGGCACCACGTCGCTGTCGTAAATGAGGATGTCGGCCGCCATCAAAACGGGATAATTGAACAAGCCGACCGAGGCCGGCATACCGCGAGCGATCTTATCCTTATAGGAGTGCGCCTTTTCCAGGAGGCCCATTGGCGCCACCGTGGAAAGCACCCAGGCCAGTTCTGTCACCTGCGGGACATCGCTCTGCATGAACAAGGCGCCGCGATCCGGATCCAGTCCGCAGGCGAGAAAATCCACCGCCACCCGCCGGCTATTGTCGCGCAGCGCATTCGGGTCGCGCACACTGGTGAGGGCGTGGTAATTGGCGACGAAGTAGAAAGCGTCGCCCTGAGTCTGGAGGGAAATCGCAGGTCGCATCATCCCAAAGTAATTGCCGATGTGGAGGACGCCGCTGGGTTGAATACCGGATAAAATTCTCATCAGATTGCAGCCGTAAGATTTCAGATTTCAGAATGAAAGCGAATCGAGAGAGACAAATCGGCGATTTTAAATTGGCCAACTGCAATTTCGCTCGATTTATGCTCGCTAAATTTCTGGGCAGCCGCTAGATAACACGCTCCATGGCCGCCCCGACCAAACCAGTTTCCGTCGTCACCGGCGGCGCCGGCTTTCTCGGATCGCATTTGACCGATCGTTTGCTCAAGGAAGGCCACCGCGTCCTCGCGATCGACAATCTCATTACCGGTAACCTCGAAAACATCGCGCATTTGGCGGGGAACGAGGATTACCGTTTCATCAAGCACAACGTTTCCAATTTCATTTTCGTGCCGGACGAAAAGCTCGACTACGTTTTTCATTTCGCCTCGCCGGCCAGTCCGATTGATTATCTGGAGCTTCCTATCCCTACGCTCAAGGTCGGCGCGCTCGGCACCCATAACGCGCTGGGTCTGGCCAAGGATAAAAAGGCCACCTTCATTCTCGCTTCAACCTCGGAGTGTTACGGCGACCCGCTGGTTCATCCGCAGAAGGAAGATTACTGGGGAAACGTTAACCCGATCGGGCCGCGCGGCGTTTACGATGAAGCGAAGCGCTTCGCCGAAGCGATGACCATGGCCTACCACCGCTATCACAAAGTCGACACCAAGATTGTGCGGATCTTTAACACCTACGGCCCGCGCATGCGTTTGCGCGACGGCCGGGTCGTCCCCGCGTTCATCGGCCAGGCGCTCAGTGGAACGCCGCTCACGGTTTTTGGCGATGGTTCGCAAACCCGATCGTTCTGTTACGTCTCCGACTTGATCGATGGGATTTTCAAGCTCGCTTTGAGCGATTTTCACGAACCGGTCAACATCGGCAATCCGCGCGAGATGACGATCAAGCAATTCGGCGAGGAGATTATCCGGATCACCGGCACGAAATCGACGATGGAATATAAACCACTGCCGGAGGACGATCCCAAGGTTCGGCAACCGGATATTACCCGGGCGCGCAAGGTTCTCGGGTGGGAGCCCCGTGTCCATTTTGAAGAGGGCATTGTCAAAACGATCGATTATTTCCGTGGCAAATTGGAGGGCGCGGGAAAGCAAGCTTGAAGCGTTGAAGAGTTGGACATTTAAAGAGTAGGATTGCGCCTCACTCAGGAGTTCCATGAAATCATTCCACCGTATCTTGGTTATCGTTTCCGTGTTTTGGCTGATCTCTTCCGTCCGGGCACAAGGCGTGGCCGGCGGGTTTCAGATCACGAAGATCACCAAAAATCTCATCACCACCCCGCAGTTTACGTATACCGGCGCGGAGCAATATCAGGCCAATCAACGCGACCTGTGGCTGGAAGTGGAAGTGGAATTTACGGCCACGGCCGAATTTACGGACGACGTCACTTTCAGGTATTTCATCCTGGAAAATGGCAAAGTCCTTACGGGTGAAGTCATCCACACCAACGTGACTGCCGGGAAAGGAAATCATTCGGTCATGTATGTTTCTCCGAAAGTTCTGGCCCGATTTAATGCGAATCGTCCGGTCACGCCGACTTCGATTCAAAATATAGCGGTGCAAATCGTGCAGCAGGGCGCGGTCAAGGATGAAGCGAGCCTGACGCGGGCGGCCGCGCAGTGGTATGGCGGGCTGCCCCAGGCGCCCGGATTTCTGTTGAACAAGAACGACACGCCTTTTGCCGCCCTGTATTGGGACCGCTACGAGCAAATCAAGTCGACGGCCCACTGATTTCGGAAACAAATGGCCGCCGCAACCCGCATCATCAGTTTGAACCTTGGCTCCCAGAGTGTGGGCGTGGGTGAGTTCCACACCCTGCCGCACGGCGGGCTCGTCTTGCATGACTATCGGCTGCGCGACGTCCTGACGGACACAGCGGCGGAAGGGATGCGTTACGCGCAGGTCGCATCGGCCTTGCGTCAAATGCTGGACGAGCTGCAGATCAAGATCGGCCACGTGAATTACGCCGTGCCGGGCCAATCGGTTTTCGCCCGCTTTGTCAAACTGCCGGCGGTGGAGGAGGAGAAGATAGAGAAAATCATCGCGTTCGAGGCGCAACAGAATGTCCCTTTTCCGATTAACGAAGTGGTTTGGGATTATCAACTCGTCGGGGGCGGTGCGGACGAACAGATCCAGGTGGTGCTGGTGGCCATTAAATCCGATCTGCTCGACGAGATGAACGCGGCCGTGGAAGGGACCGGTTTGCGAACTTCGATCGTCGGTGTCGCACCGATGGCTCTCTATAATGCGTTCCGCTATAATTACAGCGATCTGAAGGATTGTTCGCTGCTCGTCGATATCGGCGCGCGCACGACCAATCTCCTCTTTATCGAGCCGGGCAAGATTTTTTCCCGCAGCGTTCCGATTGGCGGCAGCTCCATCACCTCGGCCATCGCGCGCGAATTCGACGAGCCGTTTGGCGTGGCCGAACTGCGCAAGAAACGCGACGGTTTTGTCAGTCTGGGCGGAGCGTATGCGGAAGCGTCCGATCCTGACGTCGCCCGCGTATCCAAGATCGTGCGCAGCACGATGACGCGCCTGCACGCCGAACTGATGCGCTCGATCAGTCACTACCGGGCGCAGCAGGGGGGAGCCGCCCCCGAGCGCATCTTTCTTTGCGGGGCCAGCTCGAGCACGCCCTACATGCGTGAGTTCTTCCAGGAGAAATTACAGGTCCCGGTCGAATACTTCAATCCGCTGCGCAATGTGGCCGTGGCCGAATCGGCCCGGCTTGGTGAAATCTCACAATCCGCTCACTTGTTGGGCGAGCTGGTTGGTCTGGCTTTGCGGACGGCCACGACCTGTCCTATGGAGTTGAATCTCCGCCCGGAGGCGGTGATGCGGCGTCAGGAGTTAGAAAAGCGGCGCCCTTATTTCATCGTGGCCGCGGCCTGTTTTATCCTCGCGCTTCTGGGCTGGGGTATTTATTACACGCGCGCTGCCCATGTCACGCAACGCGCGACCGAGCGGCTGCAGGAGAAAAACGATGTCATGCACGCGGCTGAGTCGCAGCTCGATAAATTGAAGAAGCAGGTGGGCGCGATCGACAGTTTGGCCATTCCGCTGATCGAGGCGTCGAACGACCGCAGTTTTTGGCTGGAGGTTCTGGAAGATCTAAACACTCGCCTGCCCAAAGAAGATATCTGGATTACCGAATTGATCCCGACTTCCGGCGGCAAACCAGTGGGTGTGGATGACAAGCGCGTGGCCGAGATGACACCGGGTGCAGCGCCCGCCCCGGTCGCGGCGGTACCGTCCCGGCCCAATGCGGCGCGCCCGGTCGGGCCGGTCATCGATGGAGTTTTCGTGCGCGGCCTCTATCTGTTTAATCCCAAACAACAGGAAGTGGTGGTGGATTACTTCCGCAACCTGGTGGGCTCATCCTATTTTGCGATTGACGCGAACAACCAGGCGCGGGTTATCAAACCGACCACTCCGAATAACACGGACTGGGCCTTTCCCTACGAGTTGCACCTCGATTTGAAAAAGCCCATCAAATTGCCATGAACTGGTTCCAGCAAAATCGATGGCTCGGCACGTTTTTGATCGTGCTTATGGTCGCCACCCTGGCCAGCGGATATTTTCTATTCAGCGCGAAAGGGAATGCGGATGACGCACTCGCTCGTTTCAACGAAGCGGCCACGGAGAGGAATCGTCTGGAGCGACTCGATCCTTATCCGACCGAGGCAAATTACAAGAAAATGAAGGTTCATCTTGAGAATTACTCCACTTCTCTCAACAAGCTGAAAGAGGATCTTAAAACCCGGGTGTTGCCTGCCCCGGCCATGGCCCCTAACGAGTTTCAGTCGCGCTTGCGCCAGGTGATGGTGGCGGTGGCGGAGAAGGCCCGCGCCAATCGCGTCAAATTGCCGGATAATTTTGCCCTCGGATTCGAAGAGTTCACCGCCGCCCTGCCCAGCACGGCGGCCGCGCCGTTGCTCGGTCAGGAACTGGCGCAGGTTGAATTGTTGTTGAATACGCTGATCGACGCGCGGGTTGAGAGTATCACCGCCCTCATCCGTGTACCCATGACGGAAGAGCGCGGCGCGGCTCCCTCTCCCGGCCCCAATGCGCCGGCGCTTCGTAAACCGCCTGGGTCGACTGCGGCCACCGGACCCCGCATGCTCGAGAAGGGCGTGATCGATATCACCTTCACGTCATCGCCGAGCGCGGCGCGCAAGGTTTTAAATCAACTCGGCAGCTCGAATCAGCAATTTTATATCACGCGTACCCTTCACGTCCGGAATGAGAAGGACAAAGGGCCGGCCCGTGAGTTGCCGCCCGTGCCCGGCGCGACCCCGGCGGCGGTCGTCGCGGCGGTCCCGGCCAAGCCGGTCGCTGCTCTCAATTTTATCGTCGGCAGCGAGCGCATCGAAACCTCGGCCCGGATCGAACTCGTGAGATTTAATTTTTGAAGACGTGATCATGGACTGGATTAAAGCCCATTACGATCGATTGACCGTCATCGCGGCAGCGGCGCTTCTGCTGATCTGCGCCGCCGCCATCTGGCGGAGCGCTACCGGATTTGGCGATAATTTCCTGACCGCGCAGGCGGCGGCCCAGCCGAAAAAGCCTTCGCCGCCCGGGAAGGCAAGCGAGTTGGAGGCGGCCATCCAGAAAATTCAACAGCCGCCGCAATGGACCTTTGGGGGCCGATCCGGGTTGTTCGTGCCCGAGAAACATTTTATCGGGGCGAACGGGTTGCCCGCCACACTTCAGACCACGCAGGTCCATGCGCCTGTCCCTAACGAATGGTTGGAGCAGTTCAATCTTCCCATTGCCGATGCTGACGTGCTGACTCAGGACGCGGACAGCGACGGCTTCACCAACCTGGACGAGTGGCAGGGACACACCAACCCGACCGACAAAAATTCGCATCCTGACTACCTGAGTAAACTGAAACTGAAGGCGTTCACGGAAGAACCGTTCCGACTCAAGTTTTCATCCTGGGTGGGAGACACCTTCGCCATCAATACGATCGACCTGAAGCAACCCACTCTGTTCCTGAAGGTGGGGGACCTCATCACGGGGACGCGTTTCAAGATCATGAAATTTACGGAGAAGTACGAGCCGGATAAATATGGCACCAACGTGGACGTCTCGGAACTGCTGCTCGAGCACGAGCAAACCAAGGATCGACTGACCCTGATCAAGGAAAAAGTGGCTATTTCGCCAGAGTCCGTCGCGTCGTTCGTCTACACCTGGGGTGAGCGCAGGGAGTTCGAAGTGCGAAAAGATCAGGAATTTTCATTGAAACCACAAGAGGAGATCAAATATAAGCTGATAGACGTCCAGCCGACCAAGGCAGTGATAGTGAATAATCAAAAGCCGAATGATCCGATCGAAATCGGGCTGCTCGGTCCCTAAATCCCCGTATGAGAAATCTCCCCGCCCTTCGCAGCTTCTATTGGCCGGTTTTAATTTGTGCCGCCCAGAGCCTCCTCTGTGTGACCGGCTTTGCGCAGAATGTAGAGCACATTTCGCAGCGTGAAATCGCGCGCCGGCAGGCGGCTCTGCCGCAGGGTTCCGACGCGCTCGCCCGTGGCAAGGAGGCCATGAAAGAAAAGAATTTCACCCTCGCCCATGAGGAATTCCGCGTCGCCGTCACCTACCTGCCGGATGCGGTTGTTTCGGGCAAGGCGCATGACGAGGCCGTCGAAGGATTTTGCGAAAGCGGAATGCGTCTGGCCGAACAGAGGATTGCCGAAGGAAAGTACACCGAAGCGGAAGCGATCTGCCACGAGATTCTGACCGACCAGTACAACCCGAACTGTGGCGACGCCGCAGATCTGCTCAAGCACCTGCAAACGCCCGGGTATTTTAATCGCACGATGGGCCCGAAGTTCATCTCCAAGATTCACGACGTCAGACAATTGCTGGTCGAAGCGGACCAGTACTATGCGTCCGGGCGCTACGACCTGGCCTTCAAAAAATACGAGCAAGTGCTCGGGCTCGATCCGTACAATGTGGCGGCCCGGCGCGGCGAAGAGAAGATAGATAACATCAAGTCTCAGTATGGCGAAAATGCTTACAACGAGACGCGCGCTCGCCAGCTCTGGCAGGTCGAGAAAGGCTGGGAGGAACCGGTCCGGCAATACGGTCAGGCGGTGGGTCCGCTGGCTGATGCTTTTCAGAAGGATGCGACGGGGACGGCGCGCCTGACGAACAAACTGAACAGCATTATTATCCCTCGCATTGAATTTCGGGACGCGAGCATCCGTGAAGCGATCGATTTCCTTCGGCAGCAAGCGACCGCCAATGATCCTTCGTCGGAGGGCCGCAAAGGAGTTGATATTGTCCTGCGTCTGACTCCGGCCGGGCAGGTCGGACCGGTCCCAGTGGCCGTGCAACCTTTGGCGCCGCCGCCGGCGGTGGCCACCACGACAACAACGACCGTGTCTTCGGCCGGTGGTGCTCCCGATGCCCAGCAACCGGGAGCTCCAGGTGCGCCTCTGCCCCCTCCGATCATCGCTCCAGTGGCGGTGGCCGCGCCCGTGGCACCCGCCGTCTCGCCGTCCGATGCCCGGATCACTATTACTCTGAACCAGATTCCGTTAGGCGAAGCACTGCGTTATATCGCCAGCCAAGCCGGCTTAAAGGTCAAGATCGAACCCTATGCCGTATCTATTATTCCGATCAGCGAACTGAGTGCCGATTTGCTGACCAAAGAATATCGGGTCCCGCCCGGATTCATCAGCACGACGGTCAACGTTGGCTCGTCGTCCTTGAATGCCCCGGCCCGCACGGCTGGGGGCGGCGGCACCGGCGGGACGGCCAAGGACACCCAGGAGTCGACGGGTGGTCATCAACTCGTCAATCGTGAAGGAGGGAAGGAATTCCTGGAAAGCCAGGGAGTCCCATTCCCGCCGGGTGCGAGCGCCAACTTCCTGCCGCAAAGCAGTCGTCTGATTGTGCGCAACACCCAGGATAACCTTGAACTAGTCGATGCCTTGGTTGAGCAGGCTAACGTCTCTGGGCCCAAGCAGGTCGAGATTGAATCGAAGTTCATCGAGATCACGCAGAATAATCTGAAAGAACTTGGTTTCGATTGGTTGCTCGGCCAGTTCAATATTCCCGGATCCCACCGGGTCTTTGGTGGCGGCGGCACGACGGGTACGACAGGCGGCCCGGGTACTTCGGCAGGTGACCCTGGCTTTCCGTTCGCCCCACCCGGGGGGGTGCCAACCGGCCAGTTTCCTTTGACCGGCGGCAATCGGAGCGGGAATCTCGCGATCAGCGCAAACGCCATCGATGCACTTCTCTTTCCGACGCTCGGAGCGGGTGCGGTAGCGCCGGGTATATTCGGGCTGGCCGGTGTGTTCACCGATCCTCAATTCCAGGTCGTGGTTCGGGCTCTCAATCAAAAGAAAGGCGTCGATCTGCTCTCGGCTCCCAAGGTGACCACCAAAAGTGGTCAACGTGCCGTCATTGAAATCGTTCGGGAATTTCGCTACCCCACGCAATTTCAGCCGCCGCAAATCCCGCAAAACTTCCGGGGCGGCGATACCGGCTCGGGAATCAATGCAGGCAGTTCAGTGGCCGCCGCCGCTTTCCCCGTTACTCCGACCACGCCGACCGCTTTCGAAACGCGTAACACCGGTGTGACTCTTGAAGTGGAACCAGTGGTTGGGCCGGACGGCGTCACGATCGATCTGAACCTGGTCCCGCAGGTCGTGGAATTTGAAGGATTCATCAACTACGGCAGTCCGATTAAAACCGTTCAGCCGACCTTGCTCGGGACGGCCGCTCAATCTGTAGTGCTGACGGAGAACGTGATCAACCAGCCCATTTTCAGCGCCCGCAAGGTTACGACGAGCGTGAGCGTGTGGGATGGGCAGACCGTGGTCCTGGGCGGCTTGATGCGGGAAGATGTCCAGAAAGTCGAAGACAAGACACCCATCATCGGAGATATCCCTCTCGTCGGTCGTCTTTTTCGCACGAACGTCGATCAACATATCAAGCGGAACCTCGTGATTTTTGTGACGGCTCGTCTCGTCAATCCGGGCGGACAGGCGGTGAATTCGACCGAAGAGGAAGAAGAGAAGGAAGCCCTCATCGAGCCGCCGGTGTTGCCGCAGGTGCCGATGTATAAAAAGTAGAGCGCCGGCTCAAAGCCGGAGGATTTCAGGTAGGGGCGATTGACCCAATCGCTTGTGGGCGGGTTCGGTGAACCGCCCTGCCTTTTACATGGGAGATCGAGATATGCGCGGGCCTTTAAAGACTCATAAGGGCATCACATAAATGCCTGTGATCGGGATCACGGGCGGTATCGCCACCGGCAAAACCACCTTCTGCGATTGCCTGCGTGCTATTCTTCCGACGTCCACTTTTTTCAATGCGGATGACGCCGCGCGGGAACTGGTCGATCGGGACGAAGAGGTCAAAGAGGCGCTTCGGCGTGAGTTTGGAGCGGATATTTATTCTGCCGCCGGCGACTTGAATCGGGAAAGGCTTCGAGCGATAGTCTTTCAGGACGCGGTCAAAAAGAGCGTTCTCGAACAAATTCTCCACCCGCGCATTCGCCGCCAGTGGAGTGCCCAAGCGCGAACCTACCGCCAACCGACCGATTTTTTCTTTGCCGACATTCCACTTCTATATGAAACGGGTGGGGAGATCCTATGTGATTTCGTCGTCGTGGTGGCGTGCTCGCCAGAAGTCCAGCGAGAACGCCTGCTCGCCCGCAGTCGGCTCTCGCCCCCCCACGCCCGTGAAATGATCAGTGCGCAAATGCCACTCTCCGAGAAAATTAAACGCGCCGATCACTTGGTGTGGAATAACGCCGGACGCGCCACCCTGGCCGACCAGGCCCGCCTCATTGCGCAATCGTGGCTTAGTTGACCATGGACGAAAGCCTTACAACAAAACCGGCTGCTGCGGCGGGAGCGGAATCGGTGGAACCGGGCGTGACTCATTCCCCCTCTGTCAGCGTCGCCAACCCAGTCGTCGCTCCACCGCGGCCCATGGATTTGTGCCAGCTGCAAAAATTGTCGAGCGAGCAAATTGAGCCCATCGCGCGTGAATTGGATGTGCACCTCCATCCCGGGCGAACGCGGCACTTCCACATCCTCGACGTAGTTCGCGCGGCGCTCGGCCGTGGGGGGACCGTCACCGCAGAGGGTTTTCTCGATGACCAGGGGGAGGCGGGACCTGTGCTGCGATCAGCCGGTCTGAACTTTTTGCCCGTGCCGGAAGACGTCGCCGTTCCGCGCGCCTTCATCCAGAAGCATCAGCTCCGGGCCGGCCAGCAGCTGGCCGGGATACTGCGTCTGCCGCGCGATCGAGAGAAGTTACTCGTGCTGGATCAACTCGTGTCCATTGAAGGTCAGCCGGCCGAGCAATGGATCCAGGGGACCGACTTCGAAAACCTGACGCCGCAATTTCCGCAGGGACGGATTTTCCTGGAGAATCCGAAAACGAATTCAATCAGCGCGCGAGCCATCGATCTTCTCACTCCGCTGGGTCGAGGTCAGCGTGGACTGATCGTGGCACCTCCGCGTGTCGGCAAAACGATTTTGCTCAAGGAAATCGCCAAAGCCATTCGGGTGAATCATCCAGACATCGTCTTGATTCTACTGCTCGTCGATGAACGGCCCGAAGAAGTGACGGACCTGGAGCGCGAAATTGACTGTCAGATCTATCATTCGAATTTCGATGAAAACGTGCAACGCCACGTGCAAGTGGCCGAACTCGTATTGGAACGGGCCAAGCGCCTCGTCGAGATGAAAAGGGACGTGGTCATTCTGCTCGATAGCATCACGCGTCTGGCGCGTGGTTATAACAGTCTGCAGTCGGGCAAAGGCCGAACCATGTCGGGCGGCGTCGAATCGAAGGCGTTGACCAAGCCGAAGAAATTTTTCGGTTCCGCTCGAAACGCGGAGGAAGGCGGCAGTCTGACCATTCTCGCCACGGCGCTGACTGAAACCGGAAGCCGCATGGATCAGGTCATTTTTGAGGAATTCAAAGGCACGGGCAATATGGAATTGCATCTTGACCGGGCTTTGCAGGAGAAACGGCTTTATCCAGCCATCCATCCACTGCTCTCGGCCACCAGGCGCGAAGAATTGTTATACCATCCGGAGGAATGGGAGCGGGTTCAGGTCTTACGCAAGATGATGGCGGCCCTCCCGCCGATCGAGGCGATGGAAAAGTTGATCGAGAATCTCGAGGCCACCAAGACAAACGCGGAGCTGCTCCTGAGCGGATTGAGATGATCGCGAATTCCTCTCAGCTGGAAGAGCTGCTTCCAAAAATCGATCCGTTTGAACGGGTTGCCATCGACACCGAGGCCGATAGTCTTCATTGCTACCAGGAGAAACTTTGCCTGCTGCAGTTAAGCGTCCCATCGGGCGATCATGTGGTCGATCCCCTCGCTGAATTCGACCTGGCTCCGCTTTCTCAATCCCTCGCCGATAAAGTCATCGTATTGCACGGATCGGATTTCGATCTGCGCCTGCTCCGCCGCAGCCTCGATTTTAAGGCCTGTCGAGTCATCGACACGGTGATTGCCGCGCGTCTTCTCGGTATCCGCGAATTCAGCCTGGCCGCGCTCGTGCTCCGCTATTTCGGGGTTGAGTTGAGCAAGGGTTCGCAAAAGGCAAACTGGGCGCAGCGGCCGCTGCCTTCGCGCATGGTCGATTACGCGATCAACGACACGCATTACCTTTTGTCCTTGGCCGAGAAAATGGAGGCCGAGCTGGAACAGGTCGGCCGCTCCGAATGGTTTGAACAGTCCTGCCAGCGGGCCCTTGAGCAGTCGTTAGTCGACCGGACCCGCGATGCCGAGGAAGCGTGGCGGATCAGTGGGTCGGGCAAACTGCGCGGCCGCGCCGCCGCCGTTCTGCGCGAGCTTTGGCGATGGCGTGACGCCGAAGCGGAAGCGGCCGACCGACCGCCCTTTCACATTCTGCAAAATGGGGAGCTTATTCATGCAGCGGAACGCTTCACGGCCGGCGAGAATCCGGATTACCGGCATTTTTCGGGCCGACGCCGCCAGGCGTTTCGTGAGGCGGCCGCGCGCGCTTTGCAATCGAGCGAGGCGGAATGGCCTGTTTTGCAGCGGCGCTTCGGCACTCGGCCTACCTCCGAAGTGTTGCGGCGCACGGATGCGTTGCGGCAGCGGCGTGATGAGGTCACGGCCCGGCTTGGCCTTGAGCCGGCTTTCGTGGCGGCGCGTGGCGCGATCGAGGCCATCGCCATGGACCCGGCTTGTGCAACATCTTTGTTGGTCCCCTGGCAGAGACAACTTCTGGAACTCGAGGGTTCCGCCGAAATGGATTTGGCCCAAAGGAAAGCCTGATGCGGAAAGGTTTCACCATTCCGTTGTATCAACATTCGTCGCCCGGTCGCCTTGCGGCCCTCGTTATTTTCACTTTCGCGGTCATTCTGAGCAGCGCTTTCGCGCGTAGCCCGAAGCCCGCGCAAATCACACGAATTGTCCATGCGGTGAGCACGTCCCATGGCGGGAGTCCGCTGAAGTCCGCTCAGCCTAACGACCACGTTGCAGTGGGCGATGAGGTGCAAACGGGCCCCGGTTCGGCGGCGGAGATCGCTTTAGTGGATCAGACGATTGTTCGACTTGGATCCAACAGCAGGTTCGCGCTCGAACGGGACGGCCGAGGTTTCAGGCTCACCGAGGGCTCCGTGTTTCTCCAAGTCCCCAGAGGCGCGTCCGAAACTCGGGTCGACATTTTCGGGACAGTCGCCTCCGTCAAAGGTACGACCGCGCTTTGTGAGCACCACGGTGGCGTTTATAAGTTTCTCGTCCTGCAGGGTGTCGGACGAATTTATCGTCCCGGTCATTTCGGAGATTCGGTTTTGGTTAGGCCGGGACAACTGGCGATCGGAAAACCGGAGGCACCGGTGAGCGATCCAGTCGATTTCGATATCGGCCGTTTCCTCAAGACCTCGCGATTTATTATCGACGGTCCGGCGCTCGCGAGCGCTGGTCTGATGGCGCGGGAAAGCGAGAAACAGGAACGGCAAAAGTCGAAAAGGATACTGATTGAGACGAATCTGGTGATCTTTGGCGGCGGCACTCAGGTCTCGCTGTTGAGTCCGGAAAAGTCGGGCGCTGGTTCTGCTCCCGCCGAATCGTCTCCTCCCTCAGCCAAGGCAGCACCCGCGATAGACCCAGCGGCGGTTGACCAGGCCATGAGCACCCGCAAATAGACCGATCGCTCGATCAGGTCGCGCATCTGAAGTCGTGGCTGGCTTCCGCTTGTGATTCCGCGCGCTGGAGGCCGACACCCCCCGGGGCCCGAGAAAACCCCGGCATTAACTGCTTGACGCGTGAAATTCGTAGCCTCAAAAAGGGGGCGCGTATGAGCTTTCGCTTTCACCGTTGCCGACCCATTTTGTCTTTCGCGATTCCACTGCTATCGACAGCCCTCGGGCTGATCCTGGCCACGGATGCCAGAGCGCAGGCGGACGCAGACCGCGCCGACATCGCCCGCACCCAAGCCTCATTTGGCTCGGATATCTCGCCGTCCGGTGAAATCAATGGCCACGCCGTGTCCAGCCCGAACGATTCGGATTTGGGCGAGCAATCCATCCTGAAACGGTCGGAAGGATACCAACCCTTCACGGCCTCCATCGCTCTGCCCGTCTACTACACCTCGAACGTGGCCCTGGCACGGAGCGGCGAACGGGATGATTTTTTGGAAGCGCCGGTGGCGGCGCTCAGTTATCAACCACGCCTGACCAGTACTCTGTACGGGATTGTCACGGTGCGGGAGCAATTGTTCTACTATGATCGATTCGATTCGCTAAACTTCGGGAGCTTCGATGCTGAAGCTGGCCTTATTTATCTGGTGCCGGCCTGGCACAACCTGATTTTGCGGGGTGAGTTTGTTTATAACCGCCTCACCCAGAAGGATAGCTTTGACGCATTCTTCGAGAATTATTCGATCTTCGTGAACGGGGAACTGCCGTTCCATCTCGGCCGGGCGCAACAACTGTCCCTTGGAGCGGATGCCAATGTGAGCATTACGGCCGATCCAGAGCAGCCGCGGCGTAACGACTACGAAACCTACGTGGGCTACACGCTCAATGTCACGCGAGCGTTTTCTCTCGATGCGGTGGGCCGCCTGGCCGTGCGGCAATATCAACTAACCGATCGGGTTGATGTCAGCGAAATTTTGGCGGCCAGCGCCAACTTCAGTTTTAACAAGTATTTCAGCGCCAGCGCGATCAGCACGCTCGCGGCCAACCAATCGAATCACAGCGTTTTTGACTATAAAGTGGCGAACGTGGGCGGCCTCCTTTCCTTATCGGTCAAGTTTTAGGGTTCGGATGAACAGCTCATTCTGGGGGAACACGAGGCACATGGTGGCCCGTGGGAGCTTGGTCATGGGATTTTTGACGCTGGCCTCTTTCGCGGCTGCCGCCGGACTGACGGACGCGCAGCTGACCCGGATCATTAAAGATGTGAACTTGCTGCCCACCCAGGCGGCACCTCGGGCGGCCGCCATCAATGACAACGTGCATAAAGGGACGGGCGTTTCCACAGGCGTGGATTCACGGGCTGAGTTGACCTTTGCTGATCGGACGCTGACCCGTCTCGGATCCAACACCATCTTCAGTTTTAACGAAGGAACCCGCGACCTCGATCTTGGCGGGGGAGTGATTCTTTTGCACGTCCCGAAGGATGCGGGGGGCGCCAAAATCACGACCTCCAGCGTGACCGCAGCCATTACCGGCACGACGCTGGTGATGGAATTCCACAAGGAGGCCGTGTCCAAGATGTTCGTTTTGGAAGGGCTCGTGCGCATGGCCCTGCATTCGCATCCGGACGAATGGGTTCCGGTTCACGCCGGAGAAGTAATTACGATTGACCCGAAGGCGGAGCGCCTAAATGCGCCCGCTGTTTTCGACATCGCCACGTTTATGGCCACGTCGATCCTCGTTACGGACTTCCCTCCCCTGGACAGTGCGCCGCTCATTGCCCAGGAGATTCAGCAGCAGACTCAACAAAAAGCGAACGGGCAACTGATTGGGCCAGCGATGGTCGTTTATGGCGGCGGCGATGGTGTGACGCTCAAGGATCCGTCCCCGCTTGACGTGCTCGATCAACGCATCAATTCGATCCTTCCCGCGACGCTGGTGACGGGCGAATTCGGTCCCCTCAAGACGATTACATCGCCCGATCCCTACGTCCTTGGATCAAACACCACGATCATGACGGCGCCGACGATCACGACGAACGGCATCAAAGGTCAGGGGAAAATCTATCGCGGATCGGCCCGCGACGGAACTCCGTCGCAATACTACTTCGGTTCGACCAATGCCTTCGATACGGCGTCGAATTTCAACACGAAATTCGGCGGTAACACCACCGTGCCGAGCGCGGCATTCAGGTTCAACAGTCTGCAATTGACGGGCGATCCCATCGTCAAAATTCCGAAAGGTGGCGCGACAAACCTCAGCCTGATTACCGTATTTGACGTTTCGTCGGGTGGTCCGGGTGGCACGATCACATTCGGCGGCGGCATCAACACGGTGTTGTTTGCCACCCAACTCGACACCCCCATCAATCTTGGAAACAGCCTGACCTTTAGCGGTTTGGATCAGCTCTCCTTTTACTGCCGCGGAGCCGGTATCACCATGGGGGCGACGATTTCGAATATCAGCACGATTCAACTATTCGCGCGCGGAACGGTTCGAGTGGATGGACCCGAGACCGTCTTCAAGTTTGAGTCGTTCGTGGGTTCGGATTTCGTGGCGGGCGCCGGTCATATCACCGCGCATGTCATCCAGATTGATTCACTCGGGGACCTGCACTTCGATGGAAACCAATTTGCCGTTGGCGCGGGATTTAGCACGGATGTGCATCTGGACGCTGCGTTCGCGTTAGCGATCGACGCGAGCAACACGACCGCTCTAGCCAACGCCACGAATCTGTTTGCCCGCGGTAACGGCCTCACGATCACGGGCGGCACGACCTTGAATTTCAATTCGACTGCCTCGGTTCAATTCATCAGTGGATCAGCCGATTTGGAGGCATCCACGATCACTTTCAATCATCCGGGTCAGTTGCTCGAGATGAGTTCGGTTAACGGCAACGTCAACGCCATGGGCATCATGGGTGGAGATGTGATCCAATCGCAGCTGGGCGCGATCAATGTCGCAAATGTGCTTAATGCGGTGACCGCTAATGCGGGCGGGGATATCACGGCCGGTCATGTCGAAGTGCGAACGATCAACCCCGGCGTAACCTCTAGTAACACCCTGCTGACGGCCGGGGCCGGGGGAATTACTCCGTTCATCGGGTTAGCCTCCTCTATTCCGCCGCCTGTTTTCAACGTCTCGACTGTTCACTCGCCCACCGGAATCGACTACAGCGGGGCCAATTTCGCGGCAGCTTCCTCTTCCGGTAGTCAATTGACGATCAACGCGAATGCTCAGGCGTTCGATGCGAGCGGAATCAAGGGCGCCAACTTTAACGGTGCCGACGCCCCGAATGCCGGTGTCGCCGCCGGCGGGGGCGGCACCTTCACCGTCAATACGGTGAACAATTTATCAGTCGATACGAACATCAGCGCGACCTCCGGCATTATCGGATCACTCGATCCGCCGAGCGGGAACGGTGGAAATGTGACTTTGAGTTCCGCCAACGGCCTGGTCAGCGTGGGTGCTTCCGGCGCGGCCACCGCCATAAAAGTTTCCTCAGGTGATGCTTCTGGACAATCGAACCGGCGATCCAGTGCCAACGGCGGAACCATCAAAATCAGCAGTGCTGCTCCTGCCATCACCGCGATCAACATCTCGAGCAGCGCGCAATTACTCTCCTTGCTGGACGCTGTGGCGCCGCCCGGGCCTGGGGGAAAGATCATTATCAGCGCGACCGGTTCGACCAGCAGCGTGAATGTGCAGGGTACTTTGCAGGCGGATCACGGCGCGGTCGACGTTCGCCAAACGAACGGCGGATCCGTCACGGTGAATGCGGCCACCCTTCGTGGCGACATTGTGAAAGTCGCCGCTCTGGGAACGAATGGTTCCCTCTTTATCGGTAAGAGCGTGATTTCGGCGGACACCATCCTGAAACTTTATGCCACTGGTAGCGCCGGGCTCATTGAATTTACCGATAATGTGACGCTCAACGGAGCAAGCGCGAAGACGATCGCGGCTGATACGGTCACGATCGATAACGGGAAGGTGGTGACCGTAAACGGGCAGCCCGCGGACGTTTTTGTGAATTTCAACGGGATGGTGCCAAAGGCGAATTACACCGGCTCAGGCGGAAACGGGAGCACGACCGGCAGTTTTTCCCCAAACGGGGCCAAGATTCCTCAGCCGCTCGGTAATGCTCCGCCTCTGGGCGCGGTAGGTGGACCTTAATTTTCCGGAGGCTCAGGCAAGCTTTCCGCTTCAAAACATCGTAACAAGTGGTAGCTTACCTCCACAGACCCCCGCCAAATATGAAGAAATTCCTCCGCTCTGACTTCGTTAGGATCGTTTTTGCAATCGTAGTAACGCTCGGCCTCGCTGAATGGACCCTCGCCGCCGAAAAGAAGGATGCGCACGTCACCCAAGTCATCCGTGATGTTCGCTTGTTGGCATCGAAGACCGGGGCACGCGCTGCCGCGGTCAATGATCCCGTGCCGGAAGGTCAGGCTGTCCGGACGGGTGGCGACTCCCGTGCTGAACTGACATTTACCGACCGGACGATTACTCGTCTCGGCTCAAACACTGTCTTCACTTACGGACAAGGCGCCAAAGAATTCGATCTCTCGAGCGGGGCTGCTTTGATCGTCGTGCCGAAAGAGGCGGGCACCGTGAAAATCAATACGGCGGCGGCCACGGCGGCTGTGACCGGGTTCACCGCGCTGGTCGAATCGCATGCCAAGGCCGTAAACAAATTCATGATCATCGAAGGAGAGGCTTGCGTGAAGAAACTGGTCAACGGGATTCCGACTGACCCATGCACGACTTTGCACGCCGGAGACATGTTGATTATCCAACCGGGAACGCGCGGCTCCGGTTCCGTGCATAAGTTCAATATCAAGAAGACAGTAGATAGTGCTCTTTTACTGACGGAATTCGGCAAACTGCCGAAATGGGCGCTAGATGATATCCAGACGGCTATCGACACGCAGAATACAGGTAGCGGAGGTCCTCCCGCCGGCGGAGGCGATCAAACAGGCTTGGGCACGGTCGACCAGAAGGCGGCCGCCTCACCCACACCTCCGCCGCCTAACATCTTGCCGCCTCCGGGTTCGCCGCCGCCCTCTGGTGGCCCCGCCCGCCGCCGCCCCGGCGGTTAACCGATTCGGGTCGACCTCGATCGGCTCGCCATCCGGCCTACGGGATAGCGAGCGTTATCCCCGGCTTTAGCTTGGACGGGCTGTCGATCTTGCCCCTGTTGGCATCACGGATGTCCTTCCAACGGGAAGGTGACTTATAGAATTTCCGCGAAATGGAAAACAGTGTATCGCCTCGTTCCACCACATAACTTTGGCCACCTGCCCGGGCCAGCGTGGCTTTTTCCGCTGACCGGTGAGTCGATGATTTCTCGTCTCCGACCTTGGTTTTGGCTGCCTTTTCTTCGACCTGCTTTCGCAGATTAAGATTCTCGTTCCGTAATCGCGTGGCTTCCGTGCGAGTGACAACCGAATCCCCCGATAATCTTGTCAATAATGCGGTCTCGTCTCGCTTGATGAAATCTTTGACTTCGGTGGCGTGCCCACCGGTCGGACGCAACACCAGATAACGTTTGAAATGATGTAAGCCATTGACGGCGTCGTTCATCTTGTCGTCGTAAAGCAGACCAAGCTTGTAATGAATGTCGGCCGATTGGGCGGTGCCATCCAGGGCACTTTCATACAGTCCAATGGCATTGAGATATTCGCCCTGCGCCGACTTCGCGTCTGCATCCTTTACGATTTGAGTATTATGCGGAGTGATCATCCGATCGCATCCGGTTGCGCTCAGACACCAGGCGCAGGCCAGAGCCGCCACGCTCTCCCATGACGTAAACTTATTGAAGCAGGACTTGTCAGCGGCGCGCATCATCGCAAGCTCCTTACTCATGAGGTTGAGCCAACTTCAAATCTTTTTCTTCGCCATTTCCATCGGCCTCTTGCCCGACACGCTGGGAGCGCCGCCGGTTTACGCGCTGGAGATGAGCGATGTGGATCAACATAAGCTTTCGACGGCCGACGGGCATGTCACCATTATCGTGCTGGCGCGGTCAACTGAGGTGGACCGCGTGCGCAGCGTCGGTGACCGCGTCCCTGAATCTTGTATCGGCAGTCCGACGCAACGTTTCATCACGCTGCTCACCTTCGAACAGAAGCATGCGAAACCGGCGCGGATGCTCATGAATGCGCTGGCCCGCCGTCGCCTCGACGTGGAGGCGAAGCGATTGCAAGGGCGTTACACGGCGAAGAAATTGACGAGCGAGCCGCGTCATGATGTCTTCGCCGTTCTTGATTTCGACGGAACCATTGCGGCCCAACTGGAGGTCGCGCCAACCGTCATCTTTCAGGTGCTGGTGCTGGGACGTTCGGGCGAGTTGTTGGCGCGTTGGAACGGGGTGCCGCCGGCCGACGAACTGGCAGCGTCGCTTAGGTAGGGGCAGTTCACTGAACCGCCTTCTCAAGGCTAAATCGGCCTTAAATGGGGAAGGCGATTGGGGCCAATTGCCCTTACCTTGGTGCGGGCGGAGCACGACTGGCTTTGACGCCCCTTAGTATCTCTGCATGGTTGGATCGATCTGCTCGGCCCAGGCATCGACCCCACCTTCCAGATTAAAAGAGTTCGTGAAGCCGCTCCGTTGCAGTAGTTGCACCGCATAAGCACTTCGGACTCCGCTTTTACAAACGGCGATGATTTGCTGCGCGAGCGCCAGCTCGCTCAGCCGATCCGCCAATTCGTCGAGAGGAATTAAGGTAGAGCCCTCTATCCGTGCGATGTCGAATTCAAAAGGCTCACGCACATCAAGAATAACCATGGCCTCTTCTTGGCAGATTTTCTGTTTTAGCTCTCCTACAGTGATTGCCGGAACAGCCACGGTAATGGCCGCCGTTTGGGCATGACAAAACCCTTCGTAATCAATCGGCTCGTGGATGGTCGGCGCGTCCCCGCAGACGGGGCATTGTGGATCGCGGCGTAAATTAAAATCGCGAAATTTCATTTTCAACGCGTCGAAACTTAAGAGCCGGCCGACCAGCGGTTCTCCGATTTTGATGATCAGTTTGATCGTCTCAAGAGCCTGGATCATTCCGATGATTCCCGGCACGACCCCGAGCACGCCCGCCTCCGCGCAGCTGGGAACCGTGCCGGGCTCAGGAGGTTCCGGGAAGAGGCATCGATAACAGGGACCGCCCAAGTGTGGCGCAAAGACGCTGCTGTGTCCGTCGAAACGAAAGACCGAGCCGTAAACATTCGGCTTTTTCGCCCATACACAGACATCGTTGGACAAATACCGGGTCGCGAAATTATCGGATCCATCGACGATGACGTCGTAACGTGCCACCAGGGATTCCGCGTTCTCGCTCGTGAACCGGCACTCATGCACCTCCCTCACAACGTGAGGATTTATTTCCTGCAGGCGCTCGCTCGCGGATTCCGTCTTTTTCCGCCCTACGTCGCTCGTTCCATGCAAGATCTGCCGTTGCAGATTGGTGATATCAACCTTATCGAAATCCACCAAACCGATTGTGCCGACGCCGGCCGCCGCCAGGTAGAGCAGGGCAGGGCATCCCAAACCGCCTGCTCCGATGCAAAGAACGCGCGCCGCCTTCAACCGCCGTTGTCCCTCGAGCGTGACTTCAGGCATGAGAAGGTGCCGGGAATAACGTAACCGTTCTTCGTCACTCAGATCCGTGGCCATGCCTTGCCTGTTCATACTCATCGTCACTGCGTGATTGTGTCCCACTTGAGGCCGACGATGCGGTGCTCGGCGAAGCGCTTGAGCGATTTTGGGAAGGCCAGATAGCTGGCTCCTTTGCGTTCCCTGAAGCCGATCTGTCCGAACTCGGTTCCACCATCACTCTTCAAAACGGTCATGACGCGGGTGTTCTTAATCAGGCTTTGCAGCTTTCGATCGTCCGCCGGTTTTTGCCATAACGTGTAAACTACTGGTAGCCCCGTCTTTTCGACGACTTGGGTGAACCGTGTCGTCTTAACCTTCAACAGTTTCACGGTATAGGCGCAAAGAAAAAGTCCGCCAGAGAACTACGGCAAAGGGGATCAAACTACCGTTGCTGCATTCCTGCCCTGGCGGGATTCGTGAGTCCGCAGTCCATAGCCCCTGACGGAATGAAAAAGTCGCGCAAGATTCGGATCGTGCAATGGTAATTCGATAAGGCGCGCCTGACCGTTGACAGCACGGCCTGCTTCTGATTGCATCGGCGCGTGAAATGGCTGGCTTTTGGCTTAATGATGGCGATGCAGTGCTCCTGCACGACTTTGGTAAACCGACGGGACCTCTATAGCCCGCACCAGGAGCCGGTTCCGACCCGGACGATCACGACAAGCACGACTACGACAACGACGGAGAAGGTTGAGCCGGCGTTGCCGCCGCCACAGTTCCGCTAGTTCGGCGGATGGTGAGTCTGGCTCTTGGCGCTTCGCAGGCCACAAAACCAGGCGCGCCTGCTTAACCGAACGGCAGATTCGCCTTGATCCGCGCGACGTCTGTTTTATCCACGTTCAGCGTTTTGGCAGCCTGCCGTTTTCGCTTCGCGCTTTTCGATGAAAGCAGATGGCGCTTACCTGCCTGCGACCGTAAAATCTTGCCGCTCGCGGTGATTTTGAATCGTTTGGCAACGGCTTTCCGAGTTTTACTGCGGGCGATCGGCTTCGGCATAAGGCGCGGAAGATAGCTGGGATTGCCCGGATGACAACTGGCCTTTATGGCCAAGCCCGCTCCTCTCCACGAAAACGCGGCAGCCGGGAGGCCGCCGCGGCCCGAGAAAAGCCTCGCGTCTTCTTTTGTTCTCATAACATTGTCACATATGGCGGACACAGCGACGCAGAGGCCACACGTGGTGATTGTAGGGGCGGGATTCGGTGGCCTGGAAGCGGCTAAGAAACTCGCCTGTCAAAACGTCCGAGTGACGGTCATTGACCGGACGAATTATCACCTCTTCCAGCCTTTGCTCTATCAAGTGGCGACGGCTTCGCTTTCTCCGGCCGACATCGCCGCTCCGATCCGCGCCATTCTGAGCAAATGCAAAAACGTGGAGGTTATTCTGGCGGAAGTGCAGGCTATTGATGTCGAGGCCCAAAAGGTTGGAACGAGCGACGGCGAGATCAGTTATGATTTTTTGATTTTGGCCACGGGCGCCCGCCATTCCTATTTCGGGCACCCGGAATGGGAAAAACTGGCACCGGGACTGAAGAGTTTGGAAGACGCAGTGGAAATCAGGCGACGTATCTTTATGGCGTTCGAAAGTGCGGAGAAAATGACGGATGAGGCGGCGCGCAAGGCGAGCATGACTTTTGTCATTATTGGAGGCGGTCCTACCGGGGTGGAGATGGCTGGAGCTATCGCAGAGATTGCGCGCCACACGTTGTCGAAGGATTTTCGACATATCGATCCATCTCAGGCCCGTATTGTCCTGATCGAGGGAGAGCCGCGGGTGCTCGCCTCGTTCCCCGAGGATCTCAGAATCAGCGCGATGAAACAGCTGGCCGATCTTGGAGTCGAGGTCCGCACCGGGGTTCATGCCACCGACCTTTCCGATACCGGTCTGCAAGTCGGTGACGAGTTCATACCCTGCCGGGTCAAAATATGGGCGGCTGGGAATACCGCCTCGTTCGTAGGCAAAACGCTCGGCGTGCCGGTCGATCGCGCCGGGCGTGTTCTGATTAACGACGATCTCACCATTCCAGGGCATCCGGAGGTTCAGGTGGTCGGCGACCTGGCAAACTTCACGCATCAGGGCGGGAAACCTCTGCCGGGCGTTTCCCCCGTCGCCATGCAACAAGGGCGCCACGCCGCGCACAATATTTTAGCCGTGATCGACGGCCGCCCGAGACAGCGCTTCTGGTATTGGGACAAGGGCAGCATGGCAACGATCGGTCGAAACAAGGCCGTGGCCGATCTGACCTTTATGCACTTTAGCGGTCTTCCCGCGTGGATCGTCTGGCTGTTTGTTCACGTTCTTTTCCTCGTCGGTTTTCGTAATCGCCTCGCCGTCCTGTTCCAGTGGGCTTGGGCCTATTTCAGTTTTAACAAGGGCGCGCGCCTGATCACGCGCAACTTTCAATCCGAAACCCGCCCACCCATCTGAGTGAAATGCTGATGGCAACGCGGCTGATGCTGAATCGCTCATGAACTCCCGCATCGCGGTCGTCGGTTCCGGCGCGATCGGCTCATACTACGGTGGCAAACTGGCCGCGGCGGGCGCCGATGTTCATTTTCTCGTGCGCGGAGATCTGTCGGAGATCCGGGAGAAAGGCCTGCATCTCGTGGGCGAGGGGGAGGACGTTCACCTTGCGCATGTCCAGTGTTTCAATTCCACGGAGGAAATCGGGCCCTGTGACCTGGTATTGATCGCGGTCAAAACCATTTCCAATCCAGCTCTCCCCGATTTGCTTTCCCCACTCCTGCATCCGGCCACAATCCTGCTCACCTTACAAAATGGACTCGGTAACGAAGAGCTTTTAGCCGATCACTTTGGTGCCCAACACGTTCTGGGTGGTCTTTGCTTCATTTGCCTGACTCGCACATCACGAACCACGATCGAGCGCGCCGATCACGGTCACGTCTCCCTCGGGGAGTTCAATCGCGCGCCCTTGCCGCGCACACACGAAATCGCCGCGTTATTCCAGGCGGGGGGCGTGAAGTGTAACGTCGTGGACAACCTCGGACTTGAACGCTGGCGAAAGCTTGTTTGGAATATTCCTTTCAATGGCCTTTCGATTCTCGCCGGCGAGATCGATACCGCCGCGATACTTCGCGACGACCAGTTGCGCGCCACCACTCTGGCCGTGATGGAGGAAGTCATCGATGCGGCAAGGCGTTGTGGATATCCGTTGGAAACCTCGGCTGCGGCCGAGCAAATGAAACGAACCGAGACCATGGGGCCGTACCGGCCCTCCACGCTTCTGGATTTCCAAGCGGACCGCCCCTTGGAGATCGAGGCAATCTGGGGCGAGCCACTCCGGCGCGCTCAGGCGGCGGGCGCGCAAACCCCAAAGCTCCAGATGCTTTACTCGCTTCTTAAATCTCTGGATCACGTGAAGCAACACCCCGTCACCTTGCCAGCCTCCATCATTTCATGAGTGAACCGAGCGACCCCACACACGTCATCGTGCGCAACGGCCAACGCGCCATTCGCGTGAACGTCGCGGCTCTGGCCGAGTTCGCGCAGCGCGCTCTGGAAACGTGCGCGGTCCTGCCCGGCCGTCTCTCGTTCCCGTTAGGTGAGGTCGCCGTGCTGCTCGTATCGGATCGACGAATCGCCGGGTTGCATCGGAAATTCATGGGTGTAACCGGTCCGACGGATGTCATCACCTTCCAGCACGGTGAGATATTCATCAGTGTGCACACGGCCCGCCGCCAGGCCCGGCGCTTTGGTAACTCGTTCCGGCACGAGCTGCAATTGTACATCGTGCATGGACTCCTCCATCTCCGCGGGTTTGATGACACCGAACCAGCTGGCGCGCGCCGGATGCAGGTGCTCCAGGAGGAGATTTTGCGAAGCCTTGCCGAAGCCAGGTAATTACGCTCGGGGGGTTTGAACTGAACGGAGCGTATGTTAGCGTTGTCGCATGAGCTGGCGGCCACAGCGGCGCGGGGGAGAAGTGGCGTTTAACGGCGGGCTCAGGACGCCGGGCGACGTGTGGATCGCTCCGCTGGGTGCGGTGCAAGAGCCTGCGGTTGAACAGGACACGCGCACCAAAGTGGAACTCGATCTACCGTGGCAGGTCGTTGTGCATAACGATCCGGTGAATCTTATGACCTATGTGAGCATGGTCTTTCAGCGTGTTTTTGGGTATCCACGCGAAAAAGCGGAGAAACACATGATGGAAGTTCATCAGAACGGCCGTTCGATTCTATGGAGCGGCGTGCGCGAACGGGCCGAGTTATATGTGCAGCAGCTGCACGGCTATTTACTCCTGGCCACGCTGGAGAAGGTTACCTGACATGGAAATCTGCCGGCGAAAGGACGATCTCGAAATATCTGAGCTCGACCCCTTTCTGGCTGAACTACTTCGCCAGATTCCGGCGAGCGCCAGCCCGGAAGGCGCGCCCGCGGCGGAAGATCGGCTATTCAGCCGGCCAGCGGCCGCCTGCGAACTGGAATCGTGCGCGGAATGGAAACTGTATGTCGAGCCGGAATTACGGCGTCTCTTTCAAACGGCTACCGAGACCGTGGCGACCGATCTCAAGCAACTCAACGGTAACGAGAAGCCATTCGCCAATAGAACTTTGTGCATCCCGGCTGGCCACGCCGATGCCTGGTTGAGCGCTTTGAACCAGGCGCGGCTCGTCATCGCGGCGAAGAATGAATTCACCGAAGGCGAACTTTACGACCAATACCGCTCACCCATTGGATCGCGCCGTGACCTGAGCCTGTTCCAGGTAAACTTCTACGGCTTCCTTCAGGAATTTATATTACGCGAGCTGAACGGTTTTTCGGACAGCTCCTGTGACTAGCGTTTTTGCTTCTCCCGGACCATCGACATGAGCCGCTCTTTCAGCGCGCTGGACGACTTGGCGGGTTTGAGGCTCAGAGCGAAAGCCTCATGCAGGGCGTAACATTCGCCAATAAAATCCTCCGCCTTCTGGCCGAGCTCTTTGCGCGCGTCCTCAAAGTCATCAAGCTCGTCACCTTCCAACGCACCGATGACGTAGAGACGGGAGCGGTTTTGAAATTCTTCAAAGCTCATCTTTCAGCTCCTTCAGTCCGTCATAGATTTTTTTTAATCCCAGTTCGAGCCGGGTTTTCACCGTCCCTAATGGTGTATTCGTATTTGCGGCTATTTCGCGCTGACTCATGCCTCGGAAAAATGCTAAATTTACGGCCTGCTGCTGGGGCGGAGGCAGGGAATTGATCACCTTTTGAATGAGAAATCGCGTATCTCCCATGGTGATGTCGTGTTCCGTCGAGTTATGGACCCAGGCGTCGGGCTGTTGCTCCGTTTCGTTTTGCAGACGCTCTTCCGCGCGGGCGTAGGCTTGTTTTTTTCGAAGACCATCAATGGCGCGTCGCCGGGCCAGCGTGACCATCCAACCGAGCGGTTTGCCTTTGTTGGCCGAGAAGTTTTTGGCTTGATTCCATATCTCCATGAAGATTTCCTGCAAGAGATCGTCCGCTTCGGCGTCATTGTGAATCACCCGCAGGATCAGCGCCTTTAGAATACCGTTGTAACGGTCATATAAAACCGAGAGCGCTTCAGGGTCCTCGGCCTGAATCGCCAGCATCAACTCCAAGTCAGTAGGCGCTCCCGGAGGCAAAGCTGGCGCCGTCGTCGATACCCTGGGCGCTTCCTCGTCCGTATCCAGCGGCGTGGTACTATCAATTTGCCCCGGCATACAACCCTTTCGTGCAAACAGAGTATCCCCGTGCCGCCCCATCGGTCATCTGATCTTCAAAAACGCTGAGATTCGCCATCTGCCCGACTTTATATGTGAGTATTTCGGATGGCGAGAGAATGTCTCGCTCAATCTCAATTTCGTCGCCGGGACGAGAAAGGAACTCCTATCCGCGGGGGATATGCCTTGACCCGTTCCGACGAGGCCTCATACGATGCGGTCGAAAAAATCCGGTTGATCAGAGCAGCCCAATCCCGCGCGCGCGGGTGCTACACGCCTACGACTAATCCAGCACGACGAATGAAAATTATCCCCTCACTCCTGGCTGCGCTTGCGATCGGTTGCACCACTTCGGCTTTATCGCAGCAAATGGTCTCGACTCCGGCGGAGCATTTAGAGACCCCAGAGCCCACCGTCGAATCCACCCCCGAGACGAAACCATTGCCGACGGAGGCGCAAAAGCCCGCACCCCCAGTCGCAAGCACGCCGAAAAGGGAAATTTCGGTTGCGCCGTCCGCGACTACGAGAAGGGCCGTCCCCGAATCGAAGCCGGCGCAGAAAGCAGAACCCGCCGCGCCCAAATCGCAGGGCAAGAGGAGCGCAGAGGCAAGTCTAAAACAGATGGAGAACGATTGGGAAGCGGCCATCGTCGCGCACGACATCGCCGTGGTGGAGGGACTGGTGGCTTCCGACTTTGCCGGGATCAATTCGAATGGCAAATTTATCAACAAATCGGCCTTGATCGGAGAGCTCAAGAACGACAAGGACACGTATAAGTCAGCCAAGAATGAAAAGTTGAACGTGCATTTTTACGGTCCAACGACCGCTGTGGTTACGGGCAGTGTGCGCTCGAAAGGAACGACGAAAGGCGGTCAGTCCTTCGACCGCACCTATCGGTATACCGATACGTGGGTGCAGCGAAACGAGAAGTGGGAATGCGTGGCCAGCCAGGATTTCCTGCTCGGCGCCAAGTAGTTCGACCGCGCGGGCGCTCGCGCGCCACGTTGGTTTTCCCTCTTTTTTCCATCTTCGCCGATGGACTTGTCCTGATCGACAACTTGCCCCGCAGCCATTGTGCGTAAAGAGTGAGTCTTCATGGCTGAGAAGCAGGACCGAATCGAGGATCCCCTTTGGTACAAGGATGCGATCATCTACGAACTCCACGTCAAGACTTTCCACGACAGCGATGGAGACGGGATTGGTGACTTCCGCGGGCTGATTCAGAAAATCGATTACTTGCAGGAGTTAGGCGTCACGGCCATCTGGCTATTGCCTTTTTATCCGTCTCCCATGCGGGACGACGGTTACGACATCGCCAACTATTTCGATGTTAATCCCAACTTCGGAACGCTCGATGATTTTCGGGCATTCCTGGCGGCGGCGCACGAACGCGGCCTGCGTGTCATCACTGAACTGGTGATTAATCATACGTCCGATCAGAATCCATGGTTCCAGAAATCACGACGCGCGGTCGCGGGGCTGGCCGATCGCTTTCCAAATTCGGCCGACCCAACCAATTACAAGGACTTCTACGTTTGGAGCGATACGCCCGATAAATTTCAGGAAGCGCGCATCATCTTTAAAGATTTCGAGACGTCGAATTGGGCGTGGGACCCGCTGGCCAAGGCCTATTACTGGCATCGCTTTTATTCGCATCAGCCGGACCTCAACTTCGATAACCCCGCCGTACATGAAGCGGTGGAAAAAGTCTGTGACTACTGGCTGGAGATGGGCGTGGACGGAGTGCGGCTCGACGCCATTCCGTATTTGTATGAGCGCGAGGGCACTAATTGCGAAAATTTACCCGAAACGCACACTTACCTGAAGAAGTTGCGCGCTCACATTGATCGGAAATTTCCCGGTCGCATGCTTTTGGCCGAAGCGAATCAATGGCCCGAAGACGCGGTCGCTTATTTCGGCCAGGGCGATGAATCGCACATGAACTTTCATTTCCCGCTTATGCCCCGGATGTTCATGGCGCTTCAGATGGAGGATCGATTCCCCATTATCGACATCCTCGATCAGACCCCCGCCATCCCGGACAATTGTCAGTGGGCCATGTTTTTACGCAACCACGACGAGCTCACACTCGAGATGGTGACGGATGAAGAGCGCGACTACATGTGGCGCGTTTACGCGAACGATCCTCATGCGCGCATTAACTTGGGCATTCGGCGGAGGCTGGCCCCGCTTCTGGCCAATAGCCGTCGCAAGATTGAACTCCTGAACACGCTGCTCTTCTCCATGCGGGGAACGCCTATCATCTACTACGGCGACGAAATCGGGATGGGAGACAATTTTTACCTGGGAGATCGAAATGGTTGCCGCACCCCCATGCAATGGAGTCCGGATCGTAACGCCGGCTTTTCCAAGGCCAACCCGCAGCAGCTTTATCTGCCCATTACGATCGATCCCGAATACCACTACGAGGCCATCAATGTGGAAAACCAGCAGAAGAATCTTTCTTCCCTTCTCTGGTGGATGCGTCGTGTCATTGCCATGCGCAAAAATTTCAAGGCGTTCTCCCGCGGTTCGCTCGAATTTCTTTATCCGGATAACGCCAAGGTTCTGGCTTTTGTCCGACAGCACGAGCGCGAAACGATTCTGGTCGTGGTCAATCTTTCCAGGTTTGCCCAGGCCGCCGAACTCGATTTGGCGCGATTCTCCGGATGCCGCCCCGTCGAAGTTTTCAGTCGTAATCCATTCCCATCGATCAAGAAAGCTCCTTACATCATCACTCTGGCGCCGCACGCTCATTACTGGTTCGTCTTGCAGGCACAATCGGAGAGCAGGCGTCTGAGTAAACAACGCGTGGTTCCGACCATCGAGGCCCGGCCGGATCTTTACGCCTTGCTCGATAACGGACAACGCGCTGTTTTTGAGCGCGACATTATCCCGGACTACATCAAGACTTGTCGCTGGTTTGGCTCCAAGGCGCGCACCATTCGTGACGCTCGCATTTTGGAGCAGCCCGGTCTTTCCGCCAAACCAGATGCCGCCCGCTTCTGGTTCGTCGAGATGAGTTACCTGGATGGGCCTAACGAAACATACGCATTGCCCGTTAAGATCTCCTCGGGAGATGAGGGGCGCGCCATCGTGCAGTCTGCTCCGCATGCCGTGATTGCCCGGTTCGACGGATCGGATGACGCCGTCCTGCACGACGCCATTTGGGACCCCGGTTTCCGCGCTCAACTCTTCGAAGCGATTAGTCACGAGCATCAGCTGAAAGGATCGACGGGAGATCTCTTTGGCATGGCCGGCCGGTTGCTCGCGGAAAATCCATCTTCGTCGCCCGCTTCGTCGCAGGTGATCGCAGGACAGCAGAGCAACTCGTCGATGGTGTTCGACAATAAGTTCTTTCTGAAGCTATACCGGAAGCTCGAAGACGGTGTGAATCCCGACGTCGAGATCACGCGGTTTCTGACCGATCGAGCGAGTTTTCCCAACGTGCCGGCGTTTGGCGGTGCGCTCGAGTACCGGCGCGGGAAAGCCGAGCCCACCGTGGTCTGTCTGTTGCAGAGCGCGGTTGCGAACGAAAGCGACGCATGGTCGCTCACTCTGGATTCGGTGGGTCGGTATTACGAGAGAGTGCTGGGCCGGAAGGCAGATTTGCAAAACAACACGACTCCGCGAGGCGCCCTCCTCGACGAGTTGATCGGCGGGATCTATCCGGAAAAAGCCAAACTTCTGGGCCAGCGCACGGGCGAAATGCATGCGGCTCTGGCCAGCAGCAGCGAAGACATTGCGTTTGCCCCCGAACCTTTCAATGCCATGGCGCAGCGTTCTACGTATCAATCCATGCGGGCTTTGCTCCGGCGGACCTTTGAAACGCTGCAGAAGAAATCAAGCGAGCTGCCGGAATCATTTCGGGCGGAAGCCGACGAAGTGCTGAGCGCGGAAGGCGAAATTCTGGCGCGCGAGAAACGGTTGCTCGACCGACGATCCGGCGCCGCCAAAATCCGAATCCATGGCGACTATCATCTCGGGCAGGCTCTCTACACCGGGAAAGACTTCTTCATTCTCGACTTCGAAGGCGAACCCGCCCGCCCCTTGAGCGAGCGCAAGCTCAAGCGATCGCCCCTGCGCGACGTCGCTGGTATGATGCGATCCTTTCAATACGCGGCCTACAGCGCCCTATGGCAGCCAGCCATGCGCGCGGAAGATGCGCCGTTCCTTGAGCGCTGGGCCGATCTTTGGTATCGGGAAATGAGCAGCGTCTTCCTGCAAAGCTACTTGCGGACGACAGCCGGTGCGGTCTTCATTCCGCCAGATCACGATGACCTCCAGGTCTTTCTCGAGGCCTATCTCCTCGATAAAGCTGTTTACGAAGTGGGTTATGAGTTAAACAGCCGTCCCGACTGGGTGGTTATCCCGATCCGTGGCATTAAACACCTCCTGAATTCCAGAGACGGCATCGCGGCGGGGTAGGGGCTGAACAATGTGATTGGCTCAGCGCAAACAGTGGTTTATAAGCAGCGTCAGATTGGGAAATAAAAATATGAACGACTATCTTAACACGATCGACCGGGCCATTTCCGACAAACATCTGCTCAAGCATCCCTTCTATCTCGCCTGGACGCGCGGCGAACTTAGCCGTGCCGTGTTAGCTGACTATGCCGCACAATATTATCAGCACGTGGCCGCTTTCCCCACCTATCTCTCGGCCGTGCATGCGCATTGCGACGATCAGCCTACGCGCCGGCAATTGCTCGAAAACTTGAGAGATGAAGAGGCCGGTTCACCGAACCATCCGGAGCTTTGGCTGAAATTCGCGGAAGCCTTTGGTGTGGATGCAGCCACCGCCGGAGCGACGGAGAAATCCGCTGAAACACAGCGTCTGATCGAGACGTTCCGGGCGGTTTGCCGCAATGGCTCCACCGCCGAAGGCCTGGCTGCCTTATATGCCTACGAAAGTCAGATCCCGGAAATCTGTGAATCGAAAATCGATGGATTGATGAAGCACTACGGCGTGACCGATCCGGCCCAATACGAGTATTTTAGCGTGCATATGGAGGCCGACCGGGAGCACGCGGCGGCCGAGCGAAAAATGCTGGAAGTTTATGTGGCCCCGGCCAATTTCGAAAACGTGCGGGGCAGCGTCGATCGTGTGCTCGATGCGCTTTGGGAAATGCTTTCCGGCGTGTGCCGTCGCCACGCCATTGCCTGCTAGCGGTCGTAAGGATCGCTTCAGCGCTGCGTAACTCCGTCAGCGATGTCGACGTGGAATTTTTGCGTCATCTTTAGCTGACCAAAATTGAGTTCGGCCGAGTAGTCTCCGGCCGGTAACAGTTTCTTTGGATCGTCGCCGCCGTATTCGGTCGTAACATCCTTGGTCGGTCGAAGGTCCCAATTTAATCTCGTTAGGCCAGCCACGCCCGGGGCCTTCAAATTGGCCACGGGGGACCCGGCCGAGTTCGTGATGCGGACTTTAATTTCGTCACCCGTGAATTCTTTAACCCAAACCGTGAGGAGAGCGCCATCCGGCGAATTGCTTCCTCGATAAACGCCTTTGCCATTCCAATCCGCGAAGCCGGATAGCAGGTAGGCACCCAAGGCTGGGCGGATACTAAAAAGATGGGCGGGTTTCGCGATAACGTCGGGAGTCAGTTCGCGCAGGGGACGCGCATCATCCAGAATAGCGAGACTGCGTCCGTGGGTCGCGATGACAAGGTCTGAGGTACGCGGCTGAATCTGCAGATCGTCCACCCGAAGCGAGGGCAGGTCGGCGATTCTGAGCCAGTGCATTCCCTGGTCGAATGACGCAAACAAGCCAAAATGGGTGCCGGCGTAGAGAAGTTGCGGATTGCCCGGATCTTCGCGCACGACTTCTACCGGCGCATTGGCCGGCAGATCGCCCGTTACGTTCTGCCAGGTCTTGCCCGCATCTGCGGTCCGCACAATCATCGGGCGATCGTCGCCAGCCCGGTAGGCGTTGGCCGCTACGTAGGCCACGTTTGGATCGGTCGCGCCCGGTTCGATGCGAACGATCCACTGGTCTTTGATCGGATCGGGAAGGTTGTTTGTCAGCTCATTCCATTTGCCGCCTTCGTCACCAGTCAACCAAAGCCGGCCGTCATCGGTCCCGGCCCAGAGCACCCCTGGTTTTATAGGCGATTCCGCCAGCGCGTAAACCACACCGAAATTCTCCGCCCCACTTCCGGTCGCGTTCATCCGTGCCGGGTCGTTATGTGTTAGGTCCGGGCTGATCACTTCATAGCGCTCGGCGCGGTCGGTCAGACGAAAAACATGGTTGCCTCCAACGTATAGGACACCCGGCTTTTGCCGGCTCATGATCAGGGGCGAATTCCAATGAAAGCGGTAACGGGGCTGACCCTCGGCTGGGGCCGGGCGCAAGACGCGCAATTCGCCCGTCCGCATATTGAAGCGATGGACGACGCCTTCCTGATTATCACCGTAGAATGTGTCACGGTCTGACGGGTCAAACAGAACGTAGAATCCATCCGCGCCGGTGAAGGGTATCCAATCGGAATTTCGAATCCCCTCCTTGTTCTGCACGGCACTCGGTCCGACCCAATTGCAATTGTCCTGCAACCCGCCGGCCACGCGGTAAAACGGCCGGGTGTCATCGACTGAGATTCGATAAAATTCTCCCGCGGGAATGCGGTTGAGATGATCCCAGTTCTTCCCGGCGGCGTAGCTTTGATAAACGCCGCCATCGTTACCGACCAGAATTCGCTGACAAACAGGTGGCTTGTTCTTGTCCTCCGGTTTGGGCGGCTTGGGTGCGGGCACGCTGCCCGGCTGGATCGCCAACGCATGCATGTCCGGATGAAGTTTCTCGGACAAATCCTCGCGGAAATTCTTCCCGCCATCGTCTGAAACAAGCAGGGCAAAACCAAGCAGGTAAATTCGCTGGTCGTTAACCGGATCAATCCTAATCTGACTGAAGTAAAAGGGGCGGGGATTGATCGTGCTGACGCGCGTCCATTTCTCTCCCCCGTCCTCCGAGCGAAAGACGCCTCCGCTTTTGCTGTGGATATCGGTAAAGTCATTTCCACCACCCTCATCGCTCTGCACAACGGCCATCACGACCTTCGGATTGCCCGCGGTCGTGGCTAACCCGATGCGGCCGGTCCGGCCGGGCAAACCGCCGCCCAGTTTCTTCCACGTTGCTCCCCCATCGTTGCTCTTGAATATCCCACCAACGTCGTCTCCGCCGTTCGCCGTAACGCCATACGAGAACGACCACGGAGTGCGTTGCCGCGCGTACAAGGCAGCGTAGATGGTTTCGGCATTGGACGGGTCGAACACCACATCGCTGCAACCCGTGCGGGCATCATGTGGCGCTGCCGCCTGCAGGACCGGCTTCCAGGTTGCGCCTGCGTCGGTCGTCTTAAATAACCCGCGTTCGCCTCCATCGGTCCACAGATTCCCATGCGCGGCCACAAATGCGGTTTCCGGCTTCTTCGGATCCACGATAAGACGGGCAATGGAACGGCTCGCGGAAAGGCCGACGTTTTTCCATGTGCCCCCGCCGTCGGTCGACCGGTAGACACCGTTGCCCCACTCGGCCGAATTGCGGTCGCTCGCTTCGCCGGTTCCGACCCACACTACTTCTGAATCGGAAGATGCGATGGCGATGGCGCCGATCGATTGGACCGCCTCTTTGTCGAAAATCGGATCGAACGTCACGCCGTTGTCGCCCGTTTTGAATAGACCTCCGGTCGCGAGGCCGACGTAAAATACAGCCGGATTCCGCGGATCGATGGCAATGTCCGAGACCCGTCCCCCCATCGTGGCGGGCCCGATCGAACGCGCTTTAAAGTTTTTAAACAGAACTTCACTCAGGGCCGGTGGATTGGTCTGACCGAGCGCGGTGGCCAACATTGCAGCGAGACTGAATACCGAGAGAACACCAGAGCGAAAGGTCATAGGGCGATTAATCTATCGGATATAGCTGTTTTTGCGATGGCCGAAATCCGCGTATCGTTACCGGGTCTATGACGGCACAAGCTTTGGCAGGAAAAACGGGAGTGGTGTTCGGGGTGGCGAACAAGCGCAGTATTGCGTGGGCGATTGCGAAGGCCTGGGCGGCTGCGGGTGCTAGCCTGATCTTTAATTATCAGGGCGAGCGTTTGAAGGAAAACGTCGAGGAATTGGTCGCCGAATTTGGCGAGAAGACGCCGTTATTTCCCTGCGATGTTTCCAGTGACGAGGCGATAAAGTCTTTCTTCGAGCAGGTCAAGACGCACACGGACAGAGTCGATCTGCTCCTGCATTCCGTCGCTTTCGCGCCGAAAGAAGCGCTGGAAGGCGATTTCGTCAGCACGACGCGCGAGGCTTTCCGCGTGGCGCATGATATCAGTGCCTATTCGTTAGTCGCGCTCGCGCGTGAAGCCGCCCCCATGATGACCAACGGCGGCAGTATCGTCGCCATGACTTATTATGGGGCCGAGAAAGTTGTTCCGCATTACAACGTTATGGGAGTGGCCAAAGCGAGTTTGGAAGCGAGCACGCGTTATCTGGCCTACGATCTGGGGCCCAAAAGGATTCGGGTAAACTGTATTTCGGCCGGTCCGATGAACACGCTGGCGGCGCGCGGAATTAGCGGATTCATGGCGATGCTAAAACACTACCAGGAGCGGGCTCCGCTGAAGCGCAGTTGCGAAGCCTCCGAGCTCGGCGACACCGGCGTTTTTCTGGCCAGCGACGGCGCCGCCGCCATCACCGGTCAGGTTCTGTATGTCGACGGTGGTTATCAAATCATGGGCATGTAGGATTCCGCGTTGCGCATGGCGAAGTCTCAATGGCAAAAGTCAGAATGCTTCGACCGGGGTTCGCCCCATGGCCGGGCGATGCCGTCCGCTAACGGATGACCCTGGCCGACAAATTGCGACGCGAACTGGGGGATGACGGCTCCGTCGTGAGCGACGATCCAACGGTTCTGCATGCACACAGCGGCGATAAATGGTTCGCGTCTGAGGAGCCGGAGGCCGTCGTCTTTGCACGCTCGACTGCTGACGTCGTCGCGCTGATGCGCTTCGCTTCTCAGCACAAGGTTCCGGTGACCGCGCGCGGTGCCGGGTATGGGTACGTCGGGGGCTGTGTTCCTGTCCGTCGGGGCGTCGCACTTTCCCTGATGAAGATGAATCGCATCCGGGAAATCCATTTCGCAGATGCCATAGCGATTGTGGAACCCGGCGTCATCACCGGCGACTTAAAGGCGGCGGTGCGCGCGCAAAAATTGTTTTATCCGCCCGATCCTGCCAGTCAGAAGGATTGCAGTATCGGCGGGAATGTGGCTACGAATGCCGGTGGTCCACGCTGCTTGAAGTACGGCGTCACCCGCAACTACGTCATCGGATTGGAAGTTGTGCTGGCCAGCGGCGAGTTGCTCCGCACGGGAGGGCGTGTTCACAAAAACAAAACAGGTTTTAACCTGCTCGGCCTGTTCGTGGGCTCCGAGGGGATGTTGGGTGTCGTCACGGAAATCACCCTTCGCTTACTTCCCCTTCCTCCGGCCCGGGCCACCCTCTCTGCGGCTTTCGCGACCATGTCGGAAGCGGCTTCAGCTGTACAGGATATTTTTGCCGCGGGATTTTTGCCTTCGTCACTCGAGATCGCGGACAGTTTCACTCTGGAAGCGGCGCGGCACGAGCTCGGTCACGCCCTCGTGCCGGCGGGGAGCGCTCATTTGCTGGTCGACCTCGATGGCCAGGAACAAAGCGTCGCCAGCGAAGTTTTGGCCATCCGCGAGCTTCTGGCGCGCAAGCGACCGAACGCTCTCGACATGGCAACGGGCGAGACAGATTGCGAAAAGATGTGGGCTTTGCGTCGTGAGTTCAGTAACTCATTACGCGCCACCGGATTGACGAAACTGAATCAGGATGTCGTTGTCCCGCGTAGCCACATTGTCGACCTGGTGGACTTCGCGGCTGCCTTGCAGGCCAGGCATGGGTTTCCCATCGCGTGTTTCGGCCATGCCGGAGACGGAAACGTTCACGTTAATATTATGGCGGCCGATTACGAAGATACGGCCGTTCACGCGCGCGTGGATGCCGCGCTGGATGAATTGTTCGCTCAAGTTTTGCAGTGGGGCGGTGTGATCACCGGAGAACATGGCATCGGTCTGGCCAAAAAGCGCTGGTGGCCGGAAGCGACGAGTGAAGCCACCCGCCGTCTGCATCAACAACTCAAAGATGTGCTCGATCCGAACCGAATTCTCAATCCGGGAAAGTTTCTCGATTAGATCGTCCCTGGTGCGGAATGACTCCCGCCGCGGCTCGAAGCGTCACTTAAAGCCTTGACCGGGCACCGGTTGACTTTCGCTGTCCTGGGAGGATATTGCGCTTCACTCAAGCTAACCCGCGACCTACGCCCATCTGCGTGTTCGCGAACGATTTAATTACGGAGATTCGCTTCTCCGATATTCGGCGCCCCTGACGGCCTCGCAATTTTTCATGAAACCAGGAACTATTATTCACACCGCCGCCGTTTTGTTGTCGTCGATTTCGTCGCTCTTCGCACAGGCGGCGCCCGCCAAGCCACCGGCCAGCAAACTTAAGGTGAGCAGGAAATCCGACAAGTTGTCGGAGGACCTTCTGCTCAATCTGGATTCGGTGGCTTTCGCGCCGCGTCATCTGACCACGCCATCGTCCAAGGCGGGCGAACGCTTTCCTTGGAAAAAGGAAATCGTGACAACGGTGTTCTGGATCGGAGAAGAGCCTAGCGGGAATAATCCGGTGCCGAATCGATCGAGTTCATGGGACAAGAATTGGACCGGCAGCTACGGCGGCTTCGACGATCCAAGTCCGTCGCGTCGGAGTAATTACATGCCCACTAAATTCACCCCGAAGCAGAATCCATTTTACTGTGCTCTTCCTTATAACGACAAAGCCACCAACGGTCACCGGCCGGAAGCGGCGCAGGTCGTTCCCTGGTTCAAACAATCGTTTCAAGGGCCTGGGGTTTCCGTCTGCAAGGGCCGCTGGATTGCGATTCGGAAAGGCGATCGCACCGTTTATGCGCAATGGGAGGATGCGGGCCCATTTCGCACCGATCACTGGCAATATGTTTTCGGTAATGAACGTCCGAAGCCAAACCTGAATAAAGGAGCCGGGCTGGATGTTTCGCCCGCCGTCCGCGACTATCTCGGATTGCAGACGACCGATGTGACCGATTGGAAATTTGTGGAATTTAGTGAAGTTCCGCAGGGGCCGTGGGCGCAGCACGGTGATAATAATACGTTTGTGCAGAACTCTCGTAAATCGGGCAGGGTTTTGGCTGAAGCGCCCAAGCCGGTCAAGTCAGCGATCATGCGGTGATGCGACGACTCTGCTGCCTTCACCTCTTCGCAGCATTATTCTTTGCCGGAGGCGCGCGCGTTTTCGGGCAAACTGGCGATATGCGGCCAGCCATGATCGGCCCGGGTGCCGATTCGTTCGCGAGCAAACTTCATTATCCAGCCGAAGCTAAGGCAACCGGCCGGGAAGGTGCCGTCCAATTTTATTGCGAGGTCAATTCGGATGGGCGTGCTCGCCATGCCAGGGTCATCGGTGAAGATGCGAAAGGGCCATTTCGGGCCGTCGTGCAGGAGGCGTTGTTGAAAGGCAGATTTCTAGCGGCGCGCTCCGATGGACATGTCACCAAGGTCCTGGTCGGCGGAACGGTTTTGTTCCTCACCGCCAAGGGTCAACCGACGATCGTCGTTTCATTGGCCGCAGCGGAGAAGGAAAAAGCGGCGGGAGTAGGCAACTACATTCAGCCACAAATGCTGATGAGTTATGCCGATCTGGAAAGGAAATGTATGATTTGGTGGCGTAGCATGGTCACCCGTCCCAGCGCAAATCCGGCCGCCGAGATTCTCTTCGATGTGGATGCAAATGGTCACGCGACCGGAGTAAAAGTGGTCGGGGAAAGCCGAGGCAGTGCCTTGGGAGCAGTTTTGCTAAAGGCCTGCGACGGGGCGCACTTCATTCCGGCGCAAGCGAACGGCAAAAACGTGTCCGGGCAATTCAATCTGCCGATCGATTTCAGAATGATGACCGATCCGGACGCGGAAGTGGAAGGTCACCTGCGCGCGCCGGAACGATAGTTTTCTCCGGCGTCAGCGCGATGGAGACGAGGTGGAGGCAGGCCGCGCGCCAGGATTCGGTCGTTCCTGAGTCAGGCGAGTGTACATAAAAAAGAAGGCAAGGAGCGAACCGATGATAACGATTGCGAGAAAGAGCAAGCTGATCGAGCGGATCCTGTGATAACTTGCCGCGGCTTCGGCCCAGGTGGCCCGTTTTTGCGCCAACTCGATATCCAGCAGACGAGTCAGCTGTTCTGGATCAATCGGGCCTGATTCGGGCTTGCCGTCGCCGTCGGGAATCATCGAGAAAGGACGGTAACGGTTAGCCCAGAAAATGGAATCGATTTCGTAAGCATGAACAATCGAACAAAACTATTCGCCTACGTGCTTCCGATGGCACTGTTTCTCGCGCTCTTGTCGCTCAATGGCGGATTGAAAAGCGTGGGCGGCTCGTTCTGGCTGCGCTCGGCCGAATACTGGATCTATCCGGCGCAGACCATCTTGTGCGGTCTTCTCGTTGTCTGGTTCTGGCGGGTTTACCGCCTGACCCGACCCGCGCGCGCGGGGTTCGGGATCGTGATTGGCCTTCTCGTTCTCATTCTTTGGATTGCGCCCCAGGCATTTTTTGGCTTTGCCTCGCGGACCGATGGTTTCAATCCCGAACCGTTCGCGTCTCAGCCGGCCCTTTATTGGGCAACTATCTCCCTGCGTTTTCTTCGCCTCGTTGTCGTTGTGCCGTTCGTGGAAGAGATTTTCTGGCGCGGATTTCTGCTTCGGTTTTTGATCAACGAGGACTTCGACCGAGTTCCCGTAGGCACTTTTAGCTGGATCTCCTTCGCCGTGGTGGCGCTGGCCTTTGGTTTCTCGCATAGCCGTCCGGATTGGCTGGCCGCGATCGTCACGGGGATGCTTTATAACCTGGTCGCTTACCGGACGAAAAGCCTGTCCACCTGCGTGCTCACGCACGCCGTCACGAACCTTTTGCTTGGCCTTTGGATCATGAAAACCGGCCAGTGGGGATTCTGGTAACGGAATCCGTCACTGGCATCGCGCGTGCTTGAAAGAAGGGGCATGCACGGCACGTTTACGCAAAAGGTCATTCTCTGCGCGATCGCGGCTTTCCTCACGGCCAGTCTCTTTGAATGGGGGAAGATGTTCGTCGAGGGAGCAGACGATGCGCTGAACAAAGGGTATCAGCATAGGACGGCGACTTCCGGTCACTAGTCTGTTCGAAAATCGTTGCTGCGACCGAGCTAGCGCATAACCTGCCTGGCCGGCATGAAGATTGGTTTCGCTCAACTCAACCCCACGGTCGGCGACCTAAAGGGGAATTTCGATAAGATCCTCCAAGCCTACGAACGGCTGGCGGAAGCGGGCGCTGATTTGGTGCTCACCCCGGAGCTATCCGTTCCGGGATATCCGCCCCAGGACCTTGTCTTCAAGTCGCGTTTTGTTCCGGAAAATATCGAAACAGTGCAACGTTTGCACGAGCGTGTCGGCCGCGCTGCGCTCCTCGTCGGATTTGTCGACCGGAATGAAGACCGCGGAAAGCCTTTTCACAACGCGGCAGCTTTGCTCGAGCGAGGCCAGCCAATGCGCCGGGCTTACAAGTCGCTTCTGCCCACTTACGATGTGTTCGACGAGGATCGCTACTTTCAACCCGCCGCGCGGGTGGCGCCTTTCGAAGTCCAAGGCCGAAAAATCGGCGTCACCATCTGCGAGGATATCTGGACCGAACATTATTTGCCCCGGCCCTTATATGATGTCGAGCCGGTGCGCAGCCTGATTGAGCAGGGCGCCGAGATCATCGTGAATTTGAGCGCCTCGCCGTTCAGCTTGAACAAACCGGCTGTGCGCCGCGAGATGGTCGGAGCGCTGGCCCGGGCGTATCAGCGTCCCATTTGTTACTGCAACGCCGTCGGCGGAAACGATCAGTTGATCTTTGACGGCAATTCCATCGCGATAAGCGCGTCGGGCGAACTGATTGCGCAGCTTCCGTCCTTTACTGAACACGAGCAGATTGTCGACACCGATAACCGGTCCGCCATCGAGGCCCGGCCGACCTCCGCGCCACCGGACCTGTTTGCGGCACTTGCTTTGGGCACACGTGATTATCTGCGGAAATGCGGCTTCAAATCCGCTGTCCTTGGTTTAAGCGGCGGGATCGATTCCGCCGTTGTCGCTGTCATCGCGGCCGAGGCCTTGGGAGCGGAAAATGTTCTCGGTGTCTCCATGCCCAGTCCATTTTCGTCACGCGGAAGCGTCGAGGATGCAGAAGCGCTGGCGCGCAATCTCGGGATTCAATATCGCCAGATCCCGATCTCCCAGGCATTCGAGACGGTGAAAAGAGAGCTGAGCGAGGTGTTCAAAGGATTGCCCGAAGATACGACCGAAGAGAACATGCAATCGCGCCTTCGGGCTGTCACACTGATGGCGCTCTCTAATAAGTTCGGTCACCTGCTTTTGACGACTGGAAACAAAAGCGAACTAGCCGTCGGATATTGCACGATCTACGGCGACATGGCCGGCGGCCTGGCCGTGATCAGCGATGTGCCCAAGACGATGGTTTACGAACTCGCGCGCTGGATTAACCGGGAGAAGGAAACCATTCCAAGGGCCACCATCGAAAAACCTCCCAGCGCTGAGTTAAAACCAGATCAGATAGATCAGGACACCCTTCCACCCTACGAAGTCCTCGATGAAATTCTGCGGCTCTACGTCGAGGAAAATCTTAGCGCGCGCGACATCGTGAGTCACGGGTTCGACGAAAAAACGGTTCGCTGGGTGCAACGCCGCATCGATTTGAATGAATACAAACGGGAGCAGGCACCGCCCGGACTGAGGGTGACGACGCGTGCCTTTGGCGTGGGGCGGCGCATGCCCATCGCGCAGAAGTACCTGGATTAGACTAAGGCAACAGGTTGTAGCGCACGATCGCGTAAATGGCGCGGAACCCGTCTTTCCAGTTCACTTTCTTGCCTTCCAGGTAGGTTCGGCCGTTGTAGGAAATGCCCACTTCGTAAATGCGGCAGCGCGTCCGCGCGAGTTTTGCTGTGATCTCGGGTTCGAATCCAAATCCATTCTCGCGCAGATCGAGATTCTTAACCACGTCCGCGCGGAACGCCTTGTAGCCGGTTTCCACATCCGTCAGGTTCAAATTGGTAAACATGTTGGAGAGCAGGGTGAGAAATCGATTCCCCATCATGTGCCAAAAATAGAGAACCCGGTGCGGTCGGCCGCCCATAAAGCGGGAGCCGTAGACGGCGTCGGCGCTCCCAGACAGAATCGGATCGAGTAGTGTAGAATACTCCTTCGGATCGTATTCAAGATCGGCGTCCTGTACGAGAATGATGTCGCCGGTCGCAGCCGCGAAACCCGCCCGAAGTGCACTGCCTTTCCCGGAATTGCGCGATTGGTAAATCACTCGATCGACCAGGGGTTCTACCTCGCTTTGTAGAATGGTCACTGTCCCGTCCGTCGAGCAATCGTCGACCACGACAATTTCGATATTCTCAAGCGCAGCGGCGCGAACATTCAGAACGATTTGTTTGATTGTGTCCCGCTCATTGAAGCAGGGTATAACGACCGAGAGTTTCATGCGAATCACAGGCCGCGGCGGGCCCACTCGATCGTCTTCAGGATTCCTTCGAGTTTGGTGATGCGCGGCTTCCATCTGAGGGATGATTGCGCTTTGCCGTTGTCGGCCACGAAAAACTTCTGATCGCTGTGACGCCAGGGAAGATGATCGTATTTCAGTTCCACCTTCAACTCGTTTTCCAGAATCGCAAAAAGTTCGAGCAATGATGAGCTGTTGGCCATGCCACCGCCAATGTTAAAGGCCTGTCCCCGAACCTTAGCAATGTGCTCCGCCGCCGCCAGGTAGCAGTCCACGCAGTCGTCCACGAATAGCAGATCACGCACCTGTTTCCCATCGCCCGAGATCGTGAAAGGATCGCGGGACGGGTTCCGTTGTGTCTCCAGAGCCTGCTGGCAGAACCACCCGACCCAACCTTGATCGAAGGTAGCGAACTGACGGCCGCCGAAGATGGTGGAATGCCGGAACACAACCGTGTTCAGGCCAAAGACCCGGGCGTAATCCAACATGTACTGATCGGCCGCCCCCTTCGAGCAGCCGTAAGGTGTTTGAAAATCAAGCGGCGCCGTTTCATCAACGCCATTTGGAAAGTTAACGGCGGCATAACGAAGCGATTCTTCCTTGAGCTGTAATGTCGCCAGTTCGCCGTAAACCTTGTTGCTCGACGAGTAGACGACGGTGGCTTCGGGGCAGTGCAGCCGAACGCTTTCCAGGAGATTAAAACTGCCCAGGACGTTCGTCGAAAAATCGCGCCGTGGATCTCCCATCGAAGTCGTCATGGCGACCTGGCCGGCCAGGTGAAAAATGACGTTAGGCTGGGCCTTGGTGACGAGCTGGATGATTTCCGCCTCCTCCCTCGTATCGCCTTTGACAAAATCGACCGCGCCCAGCGACCGAAGCCATTTCAGATTCTCCTCTGCTCCCTGACGCGACATATTGTCGAACACGACCACGCGTTCGCCCCGCTCAATCAATCGCGCGGCAATGTTGCAGCCCACAAACCCGCAGCCGCCTGTGACGAGATATGTCATGTCGATCTTTTGGTTTTCGCCTTGAGTCGGAGCAAACGCCAAAGCGTGCCCACGTAACCGAGGATGAATGTCAGGAGTTGTCTCTTGGTCTTGCCGGCCTTGCGCTTTTCAAATGTGAACGGCACTTCTTTAATCCGAAAGTTCGGCCTTTGCGCGACCAGTTTCACCAGAATTTCTTCAACGATGTCGAAGTGATTGCATTCCAGATGCAAAGCGCGGACGTCGGCGCCGCGGTAGAGACGGAAGCTGTTTGACACATCATAGCATTTCAAATTAAGCACGAGTCGAAACACAATATTGACCATTTGGCTCATGAAAATGAGCAACGCTGGATTCTCCGTCTGTCCTCCCCGCACGTAGCGCGAAGCGATCACCAGGTCACAAGCATCACGATGTTCCCAAAGGCTGGGAAGCGCGCGAGGGTTATGCGAGCCATCGCCGTCCATCACGATGACAATGCGACCGCTCGCTGCCTCAAAGCCCGTCCGGACCGCGTCTCCGTAAAGGTTGCCACCGCGCCGCGGTAAATAAGTCACGCCCAGCTTTTGGCATACTAGAGGGGTGTCATCGCGCGGTTGCATGGTGTCCACCACCATAATTTCAAAGTTGGAGGACAGGCTGGCCGCGACTTGCTGTAAGACAGGCAGAACCTGGCTCAAGCTGCCCGCTTCCTCGTAGGCCGGAAGAACGATGCTTAACTCCACTTCGTTCATAGATATCGGGCCGGTTCTTTTGTCACGAGTGAAGGAAAAGATCGTTGGACCAAACGCCACACGGCATGAGCCACATTCTCGCGCGCCTGCCAGGCTAACGCTTTTCGCGTGTGGGTCATGTCCGGAACCATGAACATGGGTTCGTCTACGGCATGCGGCCGCGCTCCAAATGCGACATCCACATTCAAGTCGAGTTGATCGATGACAGATGTCACGAGTTCGCGCAATGTTCGCGTGTCGCCCGTGCCGAGATTGTAGGCCGATGTTTGTGTGTCGGACGCCGCGCACGCGGCCGCTATCACTCCAGCGGCAATATCGTCGACACCGGCATGATCACGGACCTGGTCACCGGCCGACATCTCGAATCGTGTTTGCTCGATAGCGCTGCGTAGAAGCGACGGGAAGAGACGAGTGCCAGAATCGCCTCCGCCGGTGAACGAGAACGGGCGCACGAGGGTCAACCGCAGGCCGCGCTGCTGCGCTGTGATCTGCAACTGCTTCTCTGCTTCTGCCTTCGATGCTCCGTACGGGTGCTCGGTATCGAGCGGATCGGCTTCGCGCAACGGCCGCCCCTGGTCTTTGTAAGCGAGTCCGCTACTCAAATGCACAAAAGAGCAATGGCCCATCCGGGCGACGACTTCGGCCAGGCGCACCGGCATCCACGTGTTGATGTCGGTTAATTCTTCGGTAGCGGGCCGTGGTATCTGCATCCCGCTGGCTGCCGTGTGGATGAAAACGGTCGGTTCGAAGGCCTTAAGCAACGGCGCCATATCGTTAGGCCGGTCCAGATCCGCTGTGCCAACCTCGATATTTTCGATTTGGCTTTTTGGTGGATCGCGGCGGTAGAGCGTCAGGAGCGTGACGTCGTTTCGACCAGCCAGCTGCTTGATGATGGCTTGGCCGAGCATGCCGGAGGCGCCGGTTAGAACAATGCGATGGGAGCTGGGTCCGGCCGTCACACGCGAGGTCCGATTATTTTGCGCGCACGAACTTACCGACGACCTCGATGACGTAATCGAGCATTTGCCGGGTCAGCCCCGGGTAAACACCCACAAAGATCGCTTCATTCATGATTCGATCGGCCCCGCTCAGGTCGCCCATGACACGAAGAGCGCCCGGGTTGTCCTGGGCGAGCTGCACAAAGGCCGGCTGTCGCACAAGATTGCCACCGAAGAGCATGCGATTGCCGATGCGCGCTTCATCCAGCGCCTTGGCGAAGGCCGTGCGCGTGAACGGCGCTCCCGGCCGCACCAGAATCATGAAACCAAACCAGCTCGGGTCGGACTGGCAACCACTCTTGTCCCAGCTGAATGCGTTATTACTCCAGCCGGTCGCGTGGGTTGGCAGCGAGAATTCGAAAAATTCTTCGAATCCAGCGAGACCGGCGCGGAGATATTGCCAGTTGTCTTTCCGCGCCTGCACGAAGTGCGGTAATTTATCGAGCTGCTTGATTCCGATGGCAGCCTGCGGATCGAGTGGCTTTAGGTTGTAGCCGATATGACTGTAAATATATTTGTGGTCATATCCGCGCGGGAGCTGACCGAGCTGCCAGTCGAACCGTTTGTTGCAGGTATTTTCCTTGCCGCTGGCGCACCAACAATCACGTCCCCAGTCGCGGAAACTCTCCACCAGAACTTTTAATATCATGCGCTTCACGATATTGATCGCGCCGCCCTCGCCCAGGGTGAGATGGTGCGGCGGATAAAAAGATTGCGTCGATAGGTCTCCCCATGTCCCCGTCAGCCGCGTCTCGCGCTGATCGGATGTCTTCCGCGTATAGGTCGAGCCGAGCGCGTCGCAGTTATCCTCGATCAGCCACAGATCGTGGCGCTCGCAGAAATCAAGGATGGCATCCAGGCGGTAAGGGTTGCCCAGAGTGTGCGCGCACATCACCGCCTTCGTTTTTCCCGCGACGAAAGCTTCTTCCAAAGCGGAGACCTCGATGTTGCCCGTGACGGGATCATTGTCCAGGAACACCGGGACAGCTCCATTTTGAATGATGGGCGCAACCGTCGTCGGAAACCCGGCCGCGCACGTGATGACTTCATCTCCGGGCCGGATCCTCTTTTCGTCCGGATGTTTGTGGCTCGTTAGGGCACTGAAAGCCACCAAGTTCGCGGACGACCCGGAATTGACGAGGATGCTCCGCTTGACCTTCAAAAATTCGGCCAGGCGCCGTTCGAACTCTTCGCCTTCCGGTCCCAGGGTCAACCAAAAATCAAGCATGCTGCCCACGCCCGCTTCCACCTCATCTTCCGTAAAGACGCGGCCGGCGTACGGCACCATCGTTTCGCCAGGCTTGAATTCGGATGCCGCTTCATGCCCGGGCCGTTGCCCCCGGTGCACCTGTTTGGAATATTCGCGCGTCAGCCGCAGAATTTCAGCGCGCAATTCTTCCGGCGTTCTCATGATCGTGCCCACTCCAAGCCGCGGCTGGCTGCGTCGGATTGATATTGGGCGATTTGCTGTTGAGTCAGAAGAAGCGTCTCGTCGCCGCCATTCGTCTTTCGATACCAGGACACCGTCTGCGCCACGGCTTCTTCAAAATTCCAAACCGGCCGCCATGCCAGAACGCGGTTCGCCTTGTCGATATTCAAATTCAAAAGACCCGCTTCGTGCGGTGCAGCGCCGTCCGTCCGGTGGATCCATTTGCCCGGCCAATGTTTCAGCAGTTCGTCCACCACGCTCGCCACATTGCGGTTCGATTCGGAATGTGGCCCGAAGTTAAAAGCAGAGCATACCTCGCGGACGATCTTCGGATCCGATTTTAAATCAATCGCGGCGCTCAGCGCTGCGCCCAATGTCAGATAACCGCTAAGCGGATCGAGCACGTGTTGCCAGGGCCGCGTCGCATGCTTGTTCCGCACGCCGATTTCCTGGTCGTTCTCCAGGGCCCGGATGGCATCTGGCACCAATCGATCCTCCGCCCAATCGCCGCCGCCGATCACATTGCCCGCGCGCGCGCTGGCCAGCGCCACACGGGGCGGCTTCTGGACCGCGAAGAACGATTTGCGATATGAGCCGATCGCGATCTCAGCAGCCGCTTTGCTTGCGCTGTATGGATCGTGCCCACCCAGTGGATCCGTTTCCTCGTAGGCGTGGGCGATTTCCCGATTCTCGTAGCACTTGTCCGTCGTCACCATGACCACCGCGCACGGATGGTCCGACACGCGGATGGCCTCCATCACGTTGATCGAGCCGGTCACGTTGGTCGTGAAAGTTTCCACCGGGTCGATATACGATTGCCGGACTAATGGTTGCGCGGCGAGATGAAAAACGAAAGCGGGCTGTAATTGCGCGACGAGGTCAGTTACGACCGCGAGGTCGCGCACATCGCCGCGTATGTCGCGCATGCGTTTGGTTAGTTGCAGCTGATTGAAAAGAGACGGCTCTTCGCAATCGATTGAATAACCGGTCAGCTTTGCGCCCAGCGAAAGCAGCCATTCGCTCAGCCATGCTCCCTTGAAACCGGTATGCCCGGTTAGGAGAATAGTTTTATCCGCGTAAACATGGGCGAAAGCGGCCGAAGATTTCGGCGCCGTTTTCGTCATGTCGAAATCGCATCATTCCTAGGCAACGCACCCTCGGCAGAGGAGGGGAGAGGAGTTTCGCACGCCTTGTCCTTCCATACCTTCCACGGCGCCTCGCCTGTCGCCCACAATCGATTCAGGTACTGCATCTCCTGATAGTTATCCATCGATTGCCAGAAATCTTCGTGCTTGTACGAATTCAGTTGTTTGTCGCGAACCAAATCGCTGATCGGTTTCTGCTCGAACATCATGGCCGGGTCAAGTGACAGGTAATCGAAAAGACGGTAGTCGCACACCATGAAGCCGCCATTGATGTAAGATGCTTCGAAGCGCGGCTTCTCATTAAAAGTGTGAATGGTCCCACGATTATCGATCATGAGAGCGCCGAAACGGCCGGCCGGATGTACGGCCGAGATGGTGCAGGCCTTCCCAGATTCTTCATGGCGCCGAATGCTCTCGTTGATGTCGATATTGGAGACACCATCTCCATACGTGAGGAGGAATCGCTCGCCCGGTTCGATGTATTTCTGGATCGCCTTCACGCGATAGCCCGTCAGGGTTTCATCTCCCGTATTCGCCAGGGTGACACTCCAATCTTCCTCCTCATGGCGATTATGAAATCGGACGTGCGGAGAGCGGCCCAGTTTCAAAGTGGCGTCGCATGTGTTCCACAGGTAATTCCGAAAATATTCGCGAATCATGTCGGCCTTGTAGCCAAGGCACAGGATGAACTCGCGGTGCCCGTAATGGGCATACATTTTCATGATATGCCATAGGATGGGCTGCCCGCCCACCGGCACCATGGCCTTGGGACGGAACTCCGTTTCTTCGCGAAGCCGCGTGCCTTTTCCACCGCATAGAATAACTACTTTCATCGCCGGTCTACGAAACGACAGAGCAGGTTCAATGCAATAACCAATCCTGGGTCAGGGATTTGTGGGAACAACCGGGGCGGCCTCGACCTCAGCCACCAGTTTTTCGACATCGCTCTTACTATAATAGTCCCAGATCACGCCCGACCGGCGGAGCAACCTCGCCCCCAGCTCCAGCATGAGAGGCTTGTCATAAAATTTGTTCACGTTTTTCGAGCTCAGGTTTTCATCGAGGTCCGACGCGCCCGGGAAGAACTTGCCCAGCTCGCGTCCGCGCGAAGCGATCAGATCCTCGTATCTGACCATGGAGCGGTCCGGCAGGAAAGCACGGAACCGTGTGTAGAACCATTCCAGGATATGCAGCTGCCGCTCAATCGCGTCTGGCTCGGCTGCGAGCGCGCGTTGCAAATCGGAATCCAACTTTTCGCCGATGGGCGCATGACCATTTTTGACGTTAAGCCAGGCCAGACTGTTCCAGGAAGCGAGCGTGGCGAGTGGGTTGCGAATAATGGCGAAGCATTCGAAACGTTGCGACAAGGTTTCGAGCAAGGCGGTAAAGGCGACCGGATGCTTGATCGCGAGATCGAAATTTTGCGAGAGCGTCTTTTCCACGAACACTTTGCCATGCTCGGTGTGCCGCAATCTTGTCCCGCGCTGATTGACCTGATCGGCCGCCACGTTGTCAGGAACCTTGCCGTCGACATGTTTGGACAAGGCATAGCCATGTTCGTGCAGAGACGTGCGCGTCTCGCCGCAAAAGCGTTCGATCACATCGGCCACGGCGCCGGCATCGCGGCAGTCGGGGAATTCCCACACGTTCATTGGCTCGTGCAAAGCGACTACGTCGGGAACCTTGTTCAGAAGCGAACAAAGCAGCGTGGTGCCGGATCGAGGCGTGCCGGTGATGAGCACGTTACGCATGGCGCTGACTACCATAAGGCTCTGGCGCACGCAAGATGGAGCAAACCGTCGCCTCGGCCGCCACTGCGTTGGGCGTTCGCCATCTCCTGTAGCGGCGGTCTATGACCGTCGTTCCCGCATTCCGCACTTCCGCGTTGGACGCTTACTTCTGCAAGGCTGCCTTTTCAAAAAGCCTTCACCACACCCAAAGCTCTGGCAGACGTTCGAGAATCCTGAGAAAATCGGCGCGCTCTTTCTCAAGGGAATGCGCTTGGAAGGTGGTCTGTGCCTGCGCCTGCATCGCCGTGCGCTCGTTGTCTGTTTGTTGCAGAGCCTTATCGACGGCCGCGAGAATTTCATTTCCGTCGTAGGACGGGCGGAAACAGTTCACGCCATCCAGGCAAAAGCTGCGGTTGCCCGTGCAATCAGGACAAACCACCACGGTCGCCGCACCCATGCCTTCCAAAGCAGGGAGATAAAAACCCTCGCTCGGTCGGGGCAAAAACAGCGTGATTTTCGCGTCGGCCAAATGCACCAGGTATTCCTTGCGCGGGATCCATTCGATCAACCAGCGCACGACGCGATTCTTGCCCGCGAAATGCGTGTAAGCGAACCGGGCCAGTTCGGGCGCTTTCAAACCGCAAATCAGCAGATCAGTGGCGCGATCGTCAAAGTTCTTCGCCAGGGGAATTGAAGAAACATCAATCCCATTGGGAATGACAAAGACCGGTCCATTCACATCTTCCGTCGCTTTGATGGCGGCCGCCACTTCTTCGCTGACGCAAATGCGGATGGCGCGATGTTTGAGGAAACCGCGCAGTTCGCTGCCCTTTTCGGCGTGGCGGGGATGCTGGATCAAATTAATGATCGGTTTCGGTGAGTTCGCCCGCTGGGCCGCCGGGATCGCGCGCCAGTCAGTCCCCGCGAGAAACAGAATATCCGCCTTGTCTGGTTCCCACGGGGCGACCGCATCCCGTGATCGAAGCCATGGATTGGTGGCGTTCCATTTCGATTCCGCGGTAAAGGCAATGCGCGCTTCGCAACCCGGCGAGGCCGCGACGTGATTGAAGTAATCCCAGATTTTTAAGTGCCCGCCCGTGAACGCGCGAAAATCGCGATGAAACAGAACGACGCGTTTGGCGGGGGCAGGCGGCGTCGAGTTCAAGGTGAAGTGCACCGCGTTGGAATCGAACCAACAACCCAGTGATTAAGAGTCACTTGCTCTGCCAATTGAGCTAGCGGTGCGTTTAAGATTTGAAGGATCGAAAACTACCCATCCCCGCCCGCTGCACAACGCGGAAGTTCGATCTCTGCCTCCGCCTTTTTCATTCGATGTTTCCCCTTCCGTCCTCCGACCGCTGTTCTCTGTCCCTGCCATTAATCAGCCCAGCCAAAAAACGCCGCGACCACCGCGACGGTATCGATCAAGCCGTGCGCCAGGATACAAGCCCACAGGTTCCGTCCCGAAACGATATAAGCCGTTCCCAGAATCAGGCCCGCTACGCTCGAATCCAGAATTCCTGTCGGCCCTTTATAATAATGACCGTAACCGAACAGGACCGAAACAAGGATCACCGCCACCCAATAAACAGCCTTCGACTCGGACCCGCTCTCCGCCGCGCGAAGAGTTAAATAGCCGCGATACACGATCTCCTCGCCGAAAGCGGCAAAGGTCCAGACCAGCAGCAGCGACAGAAGCGCCACTTTAAAATTCCCGGCAATGGCGGCCCCTGCCACGGGTGCGACGATGGGCGGCCAAAACTGCGCACAAAACGGTCCGATGACAAAATTCCCGAGAACGATTCGCAACACCGCGGCGGCCAATGCGATCCAAAGAATCCGTCTCCATGACTCGGGCCGCCTCAACCCAAGCGCAGCCCAACCGCCGTTGCGCAATCGGACGGACACCAAACCGACCACGAACAAGATCAGCACTTCATTTGGGACAAGATGTAAAACGTTGTGACCGATTACAACGAAAACGCCCAGACCAAACTCCACCGCGCTAAAAGTGCGGAAAGCCAGCGAATGCGCAGAAGGCAAAGGATCAAGCGGTCGAACCACGATCAAGCATCTAACCCAACCACCACGCGTGCCAGTAAAAATCCGAATCCTCTGATGCGGCCATCCTTTTCTCTGCGGGTTTATCGCTGGCCGTGCTGTCAACCGGGGCGAGATCCTAGCCTCTTCATTCGGTGTTCGGCGTCCGCCGTTTCAACTTTCCCTCTCAACTTCCTCGGCCTTCCCCAAATTGTAGAGCGAGCTGTGTTCCCCTCCGTGTCCTTTGTGACCTCCGTGCGAGCCTCGCCTGCCGCCATCCACAGAATCAGACAGGATTTACAAGATTCACCCCCGCGGGAAGCTAAACCCTTGAAGAATCTGCCATCTGCAATCTACACTCTGCAATTCCCATCCCTTCCCCCCCCGCAACCTCAGGTGGATTGAGTGGTTTAATGGGTGGGATGTCTATACAAGTAGAGAGAGTTCAACCTATGAAGACCACTAAAGTCCTTTTCCTGGCCTCGGTCCTTGCCGCGGGTCTGTCCGTTTCCGTGCATGCCAGCGGTCACCACAATAACCGCGGATCAACGGCCGCCGCTTCCGCTCCCGTCCGCAGCGGTGGGCCGGCTCTTCACTCTGGATCGGGCGGTTTCCGAAATGGCGGTCGACCGATGATTTCGCCTTCGCAACGCTTCTCGTCCCTCCACGGCACCACATCCGGTCAGCGTCGGTTGAATCCTGGTGCGGTCACCGGCAGCTACAACCCCGCGCGATTCGCCAACGCGCGCTCCCGAAATCTTTCGACCACGGCCCGCAGCAACCATTTCAATTCCAACCGAAATGGGAATCGGGGAGTTGCCAATGGGAATAATCACCTGTTCGGTCGGCGCTCGGCCAACTGGCATTCCGATTGGGACCGGCACCACGACCATTGGTGGAACGGCCACCGTTGCCGGTTCGTGAATGGTTCGTGGTTCATCTTCGATCTCGGATTCTTTCCGTGGTACGGCTATCCCTACGATTACTACGCCTACAATTCCTACTACCCCTATCCGGACAGTTACGGCTACGGGTACGGCTATGGTCAGAATCCCGGCGTTTACGAAAACGCGAATACGTACGACGACAATCAGGGCGGCGGCGGCTACGACGATTCCTCCAATCAGAACACCGACAATACCGTTGCTGCCATGCAGGAGCGACTCGCGCGACAAGGCTATTATCGCGGACAAATCGACGGCGCCATGGGCCCGGCCACGAGCCGCGCGCTCCTCAGCTATCAACGTCGCAATGGTCTGCGCGCCACCGGCTCTCTGACCGACGAAACTCTGCAGTCATTAAACCTGCAGGGCGTAGCGCGCCGCTAGCCATTCTGGGGGAGCGCACTCGTCCCGAGTGCTGGCGACGCCGTCCCGGCATCGCGAACTTCTTCTCTTCCGTAGCCGGCGCTCTATGAGCGCCGACCCTTCGCCGATGGGTATTTGGCTGAGCGTATCACGAGATGCGCGAATCAATCTATGACCGCCGACCTTTCTGAATGGTACGTCCGCTGTCCTCCCCGGCCGCAGCCTTTGCGGAGGCCGCTCCGGTGCTATGGTGACGGCATGCAAATGAATCCAACAAAAAAATCATTCCTGTTAGTCACCGCGGTTGCGGCGCTCGCCGCGCCTGTCTTCGCGCACGGCGATAAAGAAAAAGGCAACGAAGAGAAGGTGGAGTGGAACAGTGTGCCTAAAGCGGTCCAGACCACCATTACAAACAACTCCTCTGGTGGGCAGGTCGTCGGCGTCGAGAAAGAAGGCGCAGATTACGAAGCAAAGGTCAAAGGAACCGATGGCAAGATGAGCGAGGTCAAGGTGAGCGGAGACGGCAAGCTCATCAAAGTCGAAGCCTGCGACGAGAAAGAGTACGGCAAACACGAAGAAAAAGAGTAGTCAGTATTTCGCGCCCGGTGCTGTTGCCCTAACAAGCCACATCACCGGCCAGTGCACCTCGCTCGCTCTTCTCTTTCTGTAGCGGTAGCCGTGTCGGCTGCGTCTTGCTCTCCCGCGTCCGCCTCCATTCCGCAATTCGAAATCCGAAATCCGAAATTCCCTGTCCCGCTGACCTCCAATCAACCAACAACAAATAACCGATAACCCGCTCGCGTCAGGCGAGCGCTCCGCGCTCCAAACAAAAAAGCCGCCGAGGTATTTCACCTCGGCGGCTTCTCGTAAATTACGGCTAGCCGTTAGCTTCCCATCCCGAGGGCATCCAGCGTCGGCTCGTCGATCGCCGCTGTCGCAGTCAGTCCCTCTTCCGATTGGTAAGCGGTGAGCGCTTCCCGGGTCAATGGCCCGAGCAATCCGTCCACTTCACCTCTGTAATAGCCCATCTTCTGCAGTGCGCCCTGCACGTCCGCGATCACCTGATCGGGCGGTTCGGTGCGGTGGCCCACATAGATCGGACCGTCGTAAGCATAATACTCGGCCGAAGTACTGTAACCCCAAGCCGGGTACCAGTAGCCAGCGTTCATGTAGTAATAACCGCCACCGATCAGTTCGACGCGGCTGTAATGCGACCGATAGAATCGCTCATCGTGCCGTTCCGGATGATAGGAGCGGAACACTTCGTATTGCTGACCCTGCCAGCGATCGCTTCCTTGAATTCGATAACTCTGGTTGAACGTGACCGCCGGAACCTTTTCCGGTTTGGCCTGGGCGCGGAAATTCACGTGCTCCGCCTTGATCTGCTGCACCTGCTGCGGATCGGGCCTCTTGCCCGCACCCTTAACTCGCGCGTTTGGCTGGCCGGCTGTTGCTGCTGCAACGGTTGGAGCGACATTTGCCGTCGCCGCCGTGACTGGCGTCGTAGCTACCGATGCCGCAGGAGTAGCACTCGCCGCGACGGTTGCGGGAGTCGCACTGGCCGAAGCGGCCGTTGCTGGAGTGGCACTCGGCATTGCATTGGCGTTTGCGCCACGCGCGTTTCTGCCGTTCTTACCATTCTTGCCCTCACCCTTTTGGTGCTTCGCGTTAGGCATCGCAGTGGCATCCGGTTGACCGGAAGCAGTCGTTCCCGCCTCAGTAGAGGTTGAGGATTGCGGCGTTGTCGCATCCGTCTTCTGCGCGTTCTTGCCCGCACCGCGCTCGTGCTTTGCCCCGTGTTCTTTCGCGGCGGGTGTGCCTTCCGGATTGGTTGCGTTCGCCCCGGTCGTTGCCTCCGTCGTCTGCGCATTTCTTGCCGCAGCCCGTTCGTGCTTCGCTCCATGCTGCTTTTCGCCCGTAGCCTCAGGCTTGGCCGCGTTCGCGCCGGTAGTAGCGTCGGCCGCCTGCGTTTTCTCCGCTTGCTTGCCCTTGGCTGGTGTCGGTTGCTGCTCTTCTGGCTGTTGAGCCATGACGGCTCCCGTGAGCGCCAAAGAACAGCCTATCAGTAAACTGGTAAACTTTTTCATATAGTAATAGTTAGTCGTAGGATCTGCTCGTTCTATTCAAGCGCCGGAGCTGCTCGCCCCGGTCTATGATCCACTAGAAGTACATCGTGCCAGCGCTGGCGTTCGGTTCCCTCCCAGCCACGAATGCTCTGTCGCCGCGTCGTTCGGTGACTTTTGATCCTTGGCCGGTGTCCGCAACACGGCGTGCAGGGATGTCACGGGTAGACTGCGTTGGGCGCATGGTGAAGCGACCGAGCGATCGGGAGAGCGTGAGTCAATTCGAAATTGCCCCTCTCCTCGTTCTGTCAGTCCCGGATCGGTCGATGTTGTTTGAAAGACGCGCGATGTTTTTGAAAGACGTCCTGTGTCGCCAGACTAAACTCATCCGAGACCATCTGGGCTTGGATCGCCCGGTCTTCCGCCTCTATGGCCGCTTCATAATCGCCCGCCTCGGCATAAGCCGCCGCCAGGGTATCGAGGCTTTGCGCATCGCTATCCCGGGTCAACTTGCACGCTGCCTTCGCATCGCTTAGCGCTTGTTTCCCGTTGCGAACATTCGGGTCGCGCGAGGTCGCGCGCAGCCAGGCGCGCATTTCATACGCTGCCACCAACGGCGCGATATCCTTTTTCTTGCCGTGACTGATGACCTGATCGAGCTCGCGCAAACATTCCTCGTTGCGGCCCAGTTTGGTATTGGCTTGCGCACGCAACAAAGCGGCGACCGATTGATCGGACTTCATGCGCAAGACTTCGGAGCAATCCTGCACGGTCGATTCGTATTGGTGCTGCTGGAAGCGCAACTCGGCGCGGTAAAAGATTGCCTGCCAATAATTCGGATCGGACTGGAGCGCTGCATCCAATTTCTGGTAGGCCGAATCCAAGTCTCCTTTCAACGAAAGCTCCCGTGCTTCGTGTAGCAATTTTTCAGAAGGCGATTTCTGGGCGGGAATTGTTGGCGTCTTCGCCGTTGCCAAAGACACGGCTCCGGCCAGGAGAAGGATGCCGGCTCGGCTTGTAGTCAGGAACTTGGCCATACTCTAAAAAGCCGCTAAATCCGTGCCAACACGGCGAGCCTTCCCACGCCGCTCCCTCCAACAGCTGACGTCTGCCCTCCGGAGCCCCGCTCAACGCTGCCCTCAACAACGGATAACTAGTAGCCGATAACCAAAGCCGCGAAGAGGGCGGCTTTTCTCTTTCTCCTTTGTAGCCCTCTCCGCTAGGCTTCCGCCTCACAAATGGCCGTCGTCCAAGAACATCTCGCCCAGCTCGTCTTTTCGTCAGAGGCGAGAAGGTTATGTTCGATGCCGACTTGGCCAAGCTGTATGGAGTCTCAACCAAGGCGCTGAATCAGGCCATTTCCCGCAATAAGGCTCGGTTTCCCGCGGATTTCGCCTTTCGCCTTACGAGCAAGGAGTTGGATAGTTTGAGGTCACAAATTGTTCGCCGCAGTCAAGCCTGCACCGGCCTGGCGTGGCGTTCGCGGAAATCATCATGGTGTGGCTGGCCATTGCGTGGACCATCGCCGCCTTTTGGTGGGTGCATCGCGCCGTATCTGGCGTGGGTGAGTTTCGCCGCGGTGTTGAACGGCACACTGTGGAGGCTGAACCCATGAGCCAACCCAAGGACAAAAACCTCCGGCTCGCCCTGTGCTGCCAGTTTGCGCGCGAACCCATCAAGTTCCGCACCACGACTGCCACGGCGATGCTGCGCCTCGCAAAACGCGAGCGACTGGCCCGGCTGGCAGACCTCTGCCTTGTCAACGCCGACGCGCTGTTGTCCGCGCTCCGCTACTGCGCGGCCCATGGCATCGGTGCGTTCCGAGTGAACAGCCAGATTCTTCCGATCAAGACGCACCCGACAGCCGGCTACGAGGTGGAGGAGTTGCCGGGGAGCAGCGCCATGGTCGCGCGCTACCGGGAATGTGGCGCATTTGCCCGCGAGCATGGGCTGCGGCTTTCCTTCCATCCCGACCAGTTCGTGGTCTTGAACGCGCCGAATCCACGGACGCTGGAACATTCGATGGCCGAACTGGATTACCAGGCCGAGGTCGCTGAGTGGATCGGCGCGGACACGCTCAACATTCACGGCGGCGGCGCGTATGGCGACAAGACCTCCGCCCTGCGCGCGCTGCGCACGAACATTGAGCGCCTACCGGAGCGGGTGCGCGCGCGTCTGACACTGGAGAATGACGACAAGGTTTATACGCCCAACGATCTGCTGGCTGTTTGCACCGGGATTGGCGTACCTCTGGTGTATGACGTCCATCATCACCGGTGCTGCCCGGATGGCTCGACGGTGGAAGCGGCGACTGAAGCCGCGCGCCAGACCTGGGGGCGTCGCGAACCTTTGTTTCACATCTCCAGTCCGCTGGAAGGTTGGGGCGGTCCGAAGCCGGCGCGGCATCACGATTACATCGATGCGGGAGATTTCCCGAAAGCGTGGATGGGCTGGCCGTTGACGGTGGAGGTGGAAGCCAAGGCCAAGGAATTGGCCGTGGCAAAACTCCGCGCCGATCTGGATGGATCAAAGCCCATCCGCGTCAAACAGAGCCAGGATTAAACTGCGGAACTGTGAACAGCGGACGCTGAAGTCCGGATTCCCAAAATCATCGCCACTGGCGTCGTCGAAGATTACCTGAGTGTCTGACCGAGGCTCACGCTTACGTCTGCGCACTGTAAGTGAGGTCTGTTACGCAAGCTTCGTCGCAACGAAATTTGGACATCCTTGAAAGTGACGACGCAAAACGCGAGAGTGCGCGGTGAAGAAGTCAAAAAAAGCGCGGCGCGATTCTGTTTCTCCTTTTCGAGACAAGCTGTGGGACTTGTTCAAAGAACAAGCCAGGGGAATGGACGGCGCGGATGTCGTCATTGCGCTCAAGCAGGCGGGCGAAGAAATCTGGGCGGTGGGTATCGACGATACCTACAGCAGCATGAGCAACCAGGATGACGAGCCTCTTGGCAATGCGTTCGATATTACCTGGCTCACTGTCGTCTGCATAAAGCTCAAAGAGATGAAGCAAGGAAAGAAGCCGAAGACTCGCATCCGCGCGTAGGAATGAGCGGTTCGCGCTTGCTACGGGCGCTCCATTGATTGGGAAGCTGGCCGTTTCCCCGACAGAAGAAGCAGCCAGCATGGCTGCCAATACAGACGAGGTCGACGCTCATAGAGTGATTCGCGCATCTCCCGACACGCTCAGCCGAATTCCCATCGGCCAATGCAGTCTCCACCCGGCGGCTTCCCGAGTCCGCCGTGTTGCCGCTATAGAAGAAAAGAGGGCAAGACGTAAGCGTCTCAAAAATCCAGGATCAGGCGATGAGCGACGAAGCGAGACGCTACAGAAATCGAGACATTTGGATTAAACAGGATGCATTTTTTCAATAGGCATTTGCGTCGTTTGCTTTTGTTTTTCCTGAGACGCCATCCGAACCTGGCCTTCGATGCGCTGAGGCAACCGAACCATCTTTCGTTCGCAAATATGCCGGACCGTCCGCAACGTAACTTTGAAGACCTCGATTGGCTCCTGGAGTCCAATTCAGCCAACAAAGGTTTGATGCTGTTGCAGTTTGATGAAGCTGCTTTCTTGTTTCGATTGGTGCGGTCACAACCCGCGGCGCAGATATTAGAGATCGGTCGGTATTATGGTGGCTCGGCCTTCCTATTTGCCGTAGCCAGCGATGACAACTCGATGGTTACCTCGATCGACATCGCGCCACAGAACGATCAACTTCTTCAGCTTGCTCTCAAGAAAAGCGGTCTCGCGCAGAAAGTTCGGCTCCTTGTCGGCGACTCTCGCGAGGGTGAAGTCATCCCAGATTTTTATGATCTGGTTTTTGTGGACGGCGATCATTCCTACAAGGGAGCAGGCGACGATTATGAGCACTGGAAAAAAGCCGTTAAACGCGGCGGCTACCTGGCGTTTCACAATGCGGCCGGCGGACGTCGGTACACCGTCACGGCGCCGGGCGCCTTTCGCGTGACTCAGGAAGTGGCGACGCGTGATGGCGAGTATTACAGGCGGGAGCCGGATGTCGGTTCGCTCGCGCTATTCGTCCGAACCCAAATGCCGTGGCGTTGCACTGACATGGGGAAACGCTGAAAAGCTGAAATAGAGAAAAACATATGAGTGGAGGCCAGACTGCTATCGACATTGAGTAGAATCGCGGAGTTCGGATTGCGAATTACAAATTTAGGCAAAGACTTGAGTTCCAAAGTCATGGTCGAGAGAAGGAGTTGTCGAGGTCGCGAAACACCGTTCCCCGAGGTCGCCTGATCAGGATTCCCCGATCGTTGTTGCGACAAATGACTGGGCTTGATTATCTTACGGCCATGAGCTGGAGCAGAGAAGAAGCCCTGACAGATCCCGTCGTGCGCGAGCCCATCATGTTCGCATCGGAGTTTCGATTCCATCTTCGAGACATTCCGACCGAAATTGTTTTTCGACTTTATCGTCCACTCCATTCCGGCAGGATTGTCGTGCGGCGAAGTCACGAGATCTCGATCCCCCAGGTCGCGGGAGGTTCGCCGCCGGAACCCTCTGAAAGTGACAGCGAAGGCGAAGCGCTGCACGCGGCGGTCGACCAGATGGTCTCAATCTATAACGCCGCTCGCACGCAAGGTTTGACACCGGATCCCTCGTGGCTCACGCCTAACGAGGCGTTCTTTTAAGTGCGATTGAAAGCGGTCGCGTCTGCATTCCGGAAGCTCTTCTAGTAGCCACGGCATTTTCTCGCCGGCACGCTGCTTATTACGCTAAGATTCGCTGGCCATGAAAAAATCGAGTGTGAACATAAAATTCGTCGTCGCAGCCGGGGTTTGCCTGCTGATCCCGATTGTCGCCACGGCGTCGGATTGGCCGGAAGGCTATGTTGTTCATGAAGATTCCACTTCGCCCGACGGTCAATATGGGATGGTGGTGCCCGGTTCGGAGGAAATATGGGACGCGGGCGGCTCGAGCAATTACCTCGGGAATCTGAAGACTCACCAAGTGGTGGGAAAGATCGATGGAGCGGATTACTTCGAGCGGCAGAATCACCGCGGCTTGTCGGTAGCCTGGTCGACGAACTCAAAAAGTTGCGTGGTCCAATACGACGCGCGGTTTGGGTTCGATGGCATCGCGCTTCTTAAACTTCGGGCGCCTGGCTTCACGCAGGTCGATCTCACCGAACACATCGAGAAATCCCTCATCTCCGCGGCGGGCGACCAAGGATACGGGAGCGCATTTTTTCGTTTTGCTCCCGGCGACAAGTTGCTGGTCCGCGCCCTTTACTATACGGGCAATCCGAAACTGATGGATGAAAAAACCAAACAAGCCCGCTTTGCTGGCACGTTCGATCTCAAATCGAAGAAGTGGATTGCGAGTGAGTCGCATAAAACCAAGGACTGGGACGCGCTGAGCGTTGCTTATGCAGAGCGAGTCGAGGACGTCTTTGTTACGGCAAATGGCGGCAAGGCTCCGGAAGACTTTACCGGCACGCTTGTTTCTTCGGACGAAGAGAAAGCAGAGAAGCTCGATCAAGCGATGAACAATATTTACGACGGTGTTCGGGCTGTCCTCGCGCCGGGTCGTTTCTCGAAAGTGCATGAGGAACAGATCGCATGGTTGAAGAAGCGGGACGCGGCCAGTTCGGCGGCCGAGAAAGGCAAGCTACTGGAAGCGAGAATCAAGGTGCTACAGAGCCTTTTGTGGTAACGGCGGGGCTGGCGAGTCGTCGCATGTGGAATGGTTGCGTCAAATCTTGTCGAATTGTGCGCTCTCTGTCCTCAAAATAGATGGCTCAAGTTTTTCGAACGACCGGAGTTGGAGTGATACCCAGAGAACGAATGAGATCAGAGCTTCCTGCTTTATCGGTGCCGACTTCTGCGGCGACGCGGCTTTGCACGGCTTGCGGGCTTTGTTGCAACGGGGTGATGTTTCATACGGTGCGCCTGCAGTCTAACGACTCAGCTCCGGAACTATCGGCGCTAGGGATAAAACTGAAACGCAAGAATCGGCAGGACTGGCTGCTGCAACCGTGCCCGGCGTATCAAGGTGGGCAATGTTCCATCTATGCGCGGCGACCGGAGCGTTGCCGGCTCTTCGAGTGTCGGCAATTGCAGCGGGTGGGGAAGGGGGAGATCACGGAGGCGATGGCGTTGCAGAAGATCGGCGAAGTGCAGCGGCGGGCGGCGCAGCTCGACGCGCTTTCGCGCCGGGCAGACGGCAGCTCGCGCAAGGGACCGCTCTCGAAACGCTGCGATACCGCTCTGGCCGAGCCTTTTGACGCGACGACGCATCCCGAACTGGTGGGTCAGCGGGAGGAGCTGGCCCGTGGGATGGCCGAGCTGGAGGCGATGCTGGACGAAGACTTTCGCCTTCCGGCCGCATCAGATCCCGCGGCGTCCTTGCCGTGAAGATGATCGAGGATTCGAGTACTAGCTGTGCTGAAATTATTGGACGAACTCACCGGAGCGGTCGGCGGTCATAGACCGCCGCTACAGCGGAGTGGAAGCTGACGTCTTGCCTGAATAGAGGATAAGTCCGTATGGTAATTCGCGCGGACGATCTCAGTAGTTCCCAGATCATAGAGCTCCTGCACGAGCATCTTCATTGCATGGCGCTCGTTTCTCCGCCGGAAAGTCGTCATGCACTGGATATTGATGAGCTCAGAACACCAGGCGTCACTTTTTGGAGCATATGGGATGGCCCCGATTTGGCCGGCTGCGGAGCGATGAAAGAACTAGATGCCAAGCATGGAGAGATTAAATCCATGCGCACGGAGCCAGCACATCTGAGAAAGGGAGTCGCTTCGGAAATGCTTGAACACATTATTGAAGAAGCGAAGCGCCGAAGGTATGACCGACTGAGTCTGGAGACGGGTTCCATGGCGTATCTCGAACCGGCCCGGAGGTTATATAGCCATTTCGGCTTCAGGAATTGCGGACCCTTTGCTTCCTATATGGAGGATCCGAACAGCGTATTCATGACGAAAGAACTGTGACGCCGAAATGCTGAAAACTGAATTGAGCGAGCTGCAGTGAAGATGGTACGATTCGTCAGCGACCCACGGGGAGGGGTCGATGATTTTTGAAAAGGGCCAGATGTTGCTGGAGGAGCCTGGATTCATCGGAGGACGTATCTTTTGTGGCCAGTGCCTGGCTTTCGTAACGCACGGCCGCATCAAAATCTCCGGCCTGGGCGCAGGCTGCGGCCAATGTGTCAATCATGTCTTCGTCTCGCCATAGCATGAGCTTGCAGGCGGCCATCGCGTCTTTCAGGGCTTGTTTCGGATCGCGGAAGGAAGGATCGGGACAGCTCAATCGAAACCAGGCGCGCTGGCTGAGTGCGCGGGCCAGGCCGTCAGTCCGCGGTCGGATCGCGACGACGTGATCGACTTCCTTGATACTGTCGTTGTACCGGCCGAGATGGTTGTTGATGCTGGCGCGCAACAGGGCGGCTTCGACAAAGGTCGGGTCCTGCCGGAGCGCCTCACTGCAATCCTGCCGGGCCGATTCCCATTTCTGCTCTTGAATATAGATCTTGGCGCGCGTGTATAAGGCTGGGAACAAAGTGGGATCGCTGCGGAGGGCGGCGTCCACGCTGCGATGGGCCATCTTGACATCGTCCTTCTTCAGTTGTGCTTCTGCATCTTTCCAGAGTTGAATCGCGACGCGGTTCCGACCGCGCGAGTATTCAATCATGATCGGCTCGGTCGCCGGTGAGTGGATCGCTCCGGCCAGAACCATAACAAGGATGAGCCACGCTCGGAAGGAATCAAGGGAATGGCGGCGCCGGGACCGGGCGCTGCGCTGTCGTGGATTTACCCGCAATAATATATACAAGATTTCCTTCATCCTTTCTCTTGAGCGGAAAGTCGAACCTCTTTTCCAATCTACGGCAAATCGGCGTTCCCGATGGAGTCGAAATAGTGACGCCATTCGACAGGGTAGGCGAAAGAGCTTGGAAGCGGCGGCGAAAGGGTGAGTGTATCGACCTTATGGGAAACAGCCAAGGCAGAGATAACGTTAAGAAACGCGCGTCACGCCGGAAAAAGACAGAGCGCCTCGCGCTGGCCAAGAGCAAGGACAAGAAGAAGCCGGCGAAGTGAAGCTTCGGATCGAAGCGTCGGTTATCGGAAAAACGGTTCTTCACTAGCCCGATTGGTGCGTGGCCGAGGATAGGATGCCCCGGAGGTGCGTCCCTACCTGGGCTGGCGAACCGCATCAAATCGGAAGCGCGGGCAGCGAAACACGAAGGCGCCCGAAACCGGGACTGCAGCCTAGGCTTGGGTGTGCCGTGCGAAATGCTTTTCAACGCCCTTGGGGAGGAGGCGTTTACGGCCACGCTGACGCCGGCGGGCCAGAGTTGCCCGTCCACCTTTAGTGCTCATGCGCGCACGGAACCCGTGCTGTTGCTTGCGTGTGCGTTTGGAAGGCTGGAATGTGCGTTTCATAGTAGTCTCCGCGGGCAGGCGGAATGGAGCGAGTAGGGTAGGGAGATAGAAGCCGTTGTCAATTGCGCCGGGATGGGGCTCTCCCTCGACGAATCACAATTGCCAGCGCCCCCCGTTTCTGGAATAAGAGGCTCACGTGAGCGAGAAAGTCATCATCGAGCCGGCGACGGAGGCAGATTTGGATGAACTGTCCGAATTGCTCGGGGACCTCTTTAGCGAAGAGAGCGATTTTCGCCCGAATAAGGAGAAACAACTGCGCGGGTTGCGTCTTGTCTTCGAGCAGCCAAATCGCGGCCGCGTTTTTGTGCTGCGGCGCGACAACGTCATCGTGGGGACGATCAATCTGCTGTTTACAATTAGCACTGCGGAAGGCGGTTTCGTGATCCTGCTGGAGGATCTTGTCGTGCACAAAAATTACCGGGATCACGGTTACGGATCGGACTTGCTGGAATACGCGATTAATTTCGCGAAGCAAAAACACTTTCTGCGCATCACGCTGTTGACCGACCGACCCGAGATTCGATCGCAAAACTTTTTCCGGCGTCACGGGTTTGTCGATTCGTCGATGATGCCGATGCGTCTGTTGATTTCTCCGTCCAGCGCGGAAACCGAGACCGCGCTCTGAGCGAATCATCCGCTGATCGATCGCAGACTGCAGCGCGCCCGCCGCTGGCGCCGATGCGCGCGGCCCTGCCACTTTTCCGGTTCGCCGGGATCCACGTTTATCTGCACTTCACCTGGTTTGTCGTGGCCGCTATTGAGCTCGGCGGGTATTCGCGGCGCTATCATGCAGCGGTTTGGGGAGTGATCGAATATCTCTCGCTCTTTTTCATCGTGCTTCTGCACGAATTCGGACACGCGCTGGCCTGCCGGCAGACCGGTGGCCGGGCCGATCGCATTGTCCTGTGGCCTCTCGGCGGCGTTGCCTACGTCGCGCCGCCGCCTCGGCCGGGAGCGTACTTGTGGAGCATCGCGGCCGGACCGCTCGTGAATGTTGTGCTTTTCCCATTCCTGACGTTTTTCGTCGTCCTCTCGGCCAGATTGCATTGGGGCATAGCCCATCGCGATTTGTATCAATTTATTTTTGCCCTTTGGTCGATCAACACGGGACTGCTCGTTTTTAATCTGCTCCCCGTCTATCCGCTGGATGGGGGGCAAATTGTACGCGCTCTGCTCTGGTATCGGTTGGGGCCGATCCGCAGTCTTAAGATTGCGAGTGTGATTGGCATTGCGGGCGCCATTGGATTCGCGGTGGTCGCCTACATGATGGGATCGATCTGGCTGGGCATCCTGGCCTTCTTCGTTTTCGGGCAGGCGCAAGCGGGCTGGCGACAGGCGCAAAGTCTAGCGCTGGAGGCGGAGGCACGGCCGGTCTCCGGCCCGGGCGAGGCAGATCCGCCCACGCGCATTTAGCTTTTCTTCCGGCTCTCCCCCCAGGCGGCGAATTGATGCGCCAGTCTTTCTTTTAATTCAGCGCGGATTTGTATTTCGTCGATCGCCTTGGCGACCTCTTTAGCGCTTGCTTCGGGCAAGTTGGCCCTGGCATACGCCTTGAGCTCATCGACCCGCTGAAGATCGGAGAAAAAGCCAAACAAGCCCGGCGCGTAACTGTTGGCGCCAAGGGCATCGACCTTGCCGAGAAGAGCTTTCATGTTTTCCCGTGCGAATTGCCAGGCCAAGTCGGGGTGATCGCCAAAGCGGCCGACCTTGCCGACCAGAAAAATGGCGCGACTGGTTGGAAGTTCGTTCGTTTGGGCGATTTGCAGTGTTTTTTTGACGAGGACCGGATCGGTCGCACAAGCCAGGGCGTCATAATAATTCTGTTTTTCACCGATGTTGGTGGTGGCGAGGCCGAGCTCATGAATTTTTTGCCAGGTCGCATTATCGGCATAGCGGCCGACGATAAGGAGGATGGGGCGTCGAAGATCGGGAGGAAGAGTGGCAGGATCTTCGAGATATTTTTGGAAACGATCGCGGCAACCAGCGATGACACCGGGATCGTTCAGGTCGCCTAGTGCAGTGATGACACTGGCGCGCAAGTTAGCGAGCTTGACCGGCTCGTCCGATTTCGGCTCCCATCCGAGAGCATCGAAAGTGGGACGCAGAATGGAGCGCCCGTAACGCTGAAATTTTTCCCGGTCGGAGTGGCCCACGAGCAGCCGATTTGTGAAATCAAAAGCGTTTATGATCTGATCGCGCTCGGCTAATTCGGAGACGGATGGCAGTCCTTCCACTAATCGCAAATAGCGGGCAAGGGGAGCACGATTAGCCTGCACGAGGGCCCATTCATCGCTTAAAAGATTGACCCGATCGTCTACCTTTAGCGTCGGCAGCGCAGCCAGGAGCAGGTCCCACGATTTGTCGTCATACTGAACGCGATAATTTCCGGCACCGTCCATGTTCAGCTTTAGCACCGCGTTCGACGGAATGTTCTTGAGCACGTCCGTGGCGTTGGTCATCAAACGGCTTTCGGGCTTGCCTGCGCCGGCTAAGAAATAGGTGAGTGGAATCTGCCAGCGCAGGGGCGGTGCGTTTTTGAAATTCACGGTCAAGCGCTCCTGCGTCAGCAGAACTCTGTCGTCCTCGCGTTTTACTTCCACGACAGGGAAGCCGGGCTGTTGCAGCCAGTTCGTGGCGATTTCTTCGACCGGCTTGCCGGATGCCTCAGCCAACTCATGCCAAAGATCGGCCGTGGTTGAGTTCGAATATTTATGCTTCGCCATGTAGCGGCGGATGCCGTCGCGAAACGCCTCCTGGCCGAGAAAGCTCTCCAGCATTCGAATGAAGGACTGACCTTTTTGATAGGTAATATCGTCGAAGGCGCTGTTTGCTTCAGCCTCGGTCGCGACGGGTTGCTGGATCGGATGAGTCGTGGAACGGACGTCGCCTTCCATGGCCTGTTCCTTGGCTATGCCGGTACGCCTGGTGGGATTGCGCGGCACATTTTTGCGGAGCCAGACTTCCCACTGCGGATTGAAGGACGCGGTCGATTTGGTTCCCATCCAAGAAGCGAATCCTTCGTTTAGCCACAGGTTGTCCCACCAGGCCATCGTGACGAGGTCGCCAAACCACATGTGTGCCATCTCATGGGCGAGGACGGCGAAGATGTCCTGCCTGGCGTCGTCCGACGTACTCCTGGGATCGAAAAGCAGAGAGCTTTCGAAGTAAGTGATGCCGCCCCAGTTCTCCATGGCGCCACCGAATCCGCCGGGGATCGCAATCTGATCAAGCTTGGGCAGCGGGTAGGGAACTCCGAAGTAATCGTTATAGTAATCGAGGAGTTTGACGGAACTCTCCAGGGCGTAGCGTCCCCATTCCGCTTTTCCTTTGGTCGTAATGACGCGGACCTGCACGCCGTTGCTTTGCGTTTCGATGAGTTCCAGTTCGCCCGCGACAAAAACATTGAGATAACTCGACATCGAAGGAGTCATGGCAAACCGAACTTCCTTTCCGCCGTCGACTTTCGTTTCGCTCTCGACTGGCATGTTCGAAAGGGCGAGCCAGTTTTCCGGAACGACCGCGGTGAGTTGAAAGCGCGCGCGGAAACTTGGTTCATCCCAGCATGGGAAGAGACGACGCGCATCGGTCGCTTCGAATTGCGTTCCGAGCATGACCTTTTTCGCGCCGCTGCCCTGTTCCTGATAAGAAGCGTAGAATAATCCCTGGCCTTGTTCATTGATTTTGCCGGAGAAGGCGAGGGCCAGGGTATGCTCTCCAGTGGGGAGTTCCTCGCTCAAGGCGAGAGTGAGCAGTTCCTCTTTCCGGTCGATCGTCACGGCTGATTTCGGGAGCGGTTTGCCGTCGATGGACGCGGTGGTGACGTCCAATTCGAGAGCGTTGAGCACGATTTGGCGGACTGGTTTTCGCAGAATCACTTTGACCTTCTCAGTGCCGGTGAAGGAAAATTTGTCGATCCTGGGAACAATGCGGACGGAGTATTCGGATGGGACGACCTGTTTCGGCAGTTTCCCGGGAGTCGTTTGGAAATCGAAAGGTTTTTCGGCATTCATGGGCGCGATCAGTGAGAAATAAGAGAGCGCAAGGAGCGCGAGACGCGGAAATCGCATTCGGCCACTAAACAGCGGATGCGAGGGTTTGCATCTGCAAAGCGGCGGTGAATTCAGACGCCTTCGGCGTTCGGTTTTTGACATCGCGCTCGGAGATCGCGATCCACCTCGTGGCGTGTGGAAAGGCTTTCGATTCCTACTGCACGACTAAAACGAGGAGGAGCTGGCCGTTTCCGATCTGTGGGCCCTTGATAACCAGAGGGCTGCGCTTGCTCAGTTTGGTGGCTGTCTCGAGGACGAGTTGATCAGTCGGCGGCTCGGTGCTGTCTCGTTGCATCAGCTTGAGATTGACGATGTATCCGCCTTCACTAGGACCCTGGGCATCGACGTGTAACGCGAAGTGCTTGCTCGAGGCCAGCCAATCTTCCTGTCCGTTCATGAGCGTCTTGCGCGACTGGCCGATGACCTCAAACTGGTTGTAGCCGAAGAGTTCCTTTAAGGTCGGCTCGATGCGGGCCAGCTCAGCGGGGATGACTTGCGGTTTCTCCACGTTGTCGGCCATGACCAGGCCGCTCCACACAATCTCTCCGGAATGTGATGCCGCGGGCTTGGATGAACTCTTCTTATGAGCGGGGGCAAGAGGGTGGAGCAAATCGTCGAGAAAACCGCGGCCGTATGTCGGAGAGACGCTGGTCAGCAGCGCAAGACACGCGGTGGCAAGCATGAGCCGACGTTGCATGAACGATCTTACTTGGCGGCGTAGTCTGATGGCAGCGATTTCAATCCTTCCGTCCACAATACGGTGACCCTGTTCTCTTTCGATTCGAACATGGAGATTGTGGCGTTCGGAGCTACGGCGGGGTCCACGTGTGCGTTCAGAATTTGAGAGAGATACTGCGACTGCTCGGTGGGATCCTTCTGGCGCATGACAAACACCGCGCAGATGAAAAACAAGGCGAGGGAGGTCGCCCCGGTCCAGAATAGCCGACGAATCGTCCACCAGGTGGAGACGCTCTCGCCGCGTTCGCGCACTGGCCCGGCCTCTTCCCGAGCGATCCGCTCGCGTAGCTGGTGATGGAAGAAGTCTTCGTTGGTTAAGGCGGGTGCAACGAGTTCGCGCTTGAGCAGAGCGCCAAGCTGGTGCGCACCTCTTTTCTCCGCCTCAGCCGCGGCCTTGTCCGGCAGGGCGGATTCGAATTCGATCAACTCCTGCCCGGTGAGCTTATCATCCAGCCAGGCGGTCCAGTTTTCCTCAAATGTTTTCATAAACGTCCTTCAACAGATTCTGCAACTTCTTGCGCGCATAAAACAGGCGCGACATCACTGTGCCAATGGAGCACCCAAGCGCCTCTGCAATCTCGTGGTACTGCATATCCTCCATCTCTTTCATCAAAATTACGGCGCGATGCTCGGGTGAAAGCTGGGCGATCGCCCTGTCAATCTGCGATCGAATTTCGCCTCGCTGCATCCGCTCATAAGGCAACGCATCCTGCTTCGGCACCGTTTTTGACGCCGGGTCGATATCCTTTAACTGAATGGCATCATCGAATTCTGCCCCCGTGCCTTTCACCTGCTTTTTCCGGATCCAATCAATCGTCACGTTCATGACAATTCGATAGATCCAGGTGTAAAAGGACGACTGCCCGCGAAAGCGGTTAATCGACTTCCACGCCTTCACGAAGCTGTCTTGAGCCAAGTCCCAGGCGTCCTGCTCACTATGAACCATGTTATAAATCATGCCGAATACACGGGTTCTGTAGCGGGTAACCAGCTCATCGAATGCCTCGGAATCACCGGCCTGGCACTTTTTTACCAGGTCCAGGTCCGACACATCGGGCTGAGCCGGGGTCGCTTCCGTATGCATCATTGGACGGGGATACGGCTAATTCATTCAACAGCCGCGCTATCGGCTGCCGAAGCGGCGGCGCCACTCGCCCCGATATTCACCCATCAGGGTGATAATCCCATCCCGGACTTGGAAGAGGCGCTGGAGGAGAACCCCATGTTGTTCGGGCGTAATGAGCTTTTCCGCAAGGAGTTGGGAGGCTGCGTCCATCGAAGTAGTGATCGCCTTCAGTGCTCGCTTTAAATAGGCGATGGTCATACCGATTTCGTCCACCCCGTCGTCGCTCAAAGCGGCCGCCAGTTTAGCGCTGGCCAGGGCCGAATGGGTCGCCAGTTTGACCGCGCCGGGCTCGTTTTGGAGCGAAGGATTTTGATCAAAAAGGCGGTCGATCCATATCGTTAAGGCAAAGGCCGCGCGGTAGAGGCTATGGTCCTCAAAGGTGTCCGGCGCGACGGAAGCCTCATCTTCCTCGGAATCGTCGTCGCTGCTCGCATCCTCGTCGAGCAGAGCGTCGACCTCGGCACTCCAATCTTTTGAATCGATCAGCTGTGTCCAACCCATCTCGCGCGCGATGATTTGATCGCGTTGCGGATCGTCCAAATATTTCTCGAGCAGCTCCATGTATTTCTCCGTCTTATGATCCTGCTGCTGCAGGAAGCGCTCCCAATCATACTCATCCCAGGCGCGCTCGGGCTCGTGATCGAAGCCAGACATAATGAGGACTAAACGCCAGTTTGGTATTCGCGCAAAAGTTTTTCCGCAGGCCGAGTGGCTGCCTTGGACCGCATGTGAATGGGCGAAGAGTGTGGCCGCGGCAGAGCGGTGTCCCTACTGGGCCGGCGTCTGTACCGCGCGCTGTGTCTGGAGGCGCAATTGCCCGCAGGCGGCCGCAATGTCGTGGCCTTTCTCGCGCCGCAGGGTGGCCGGCACGTCGTGATGTTTCAGGATGGAGAGGAATTTCTCCTGACGATTGCGCGAAGGGCGCGACCACTCCAGTCCCTCGACCGTGTTGTAGGGGATAAGATTAATCTTGGCCGATAAACGGCGGGCATGGCGGGCCAGCAAATGGGCCTGGGAGTCGGCATCGTTAACTCCTGCGATCAGGATGTATTCGAACGTGAGACGCTGCTTCTTGCGCGCGACGTAGTGATCGCAGGCCGAGAGTAATGTTTCCACATTGTAGCGCTGGTTGACCGGCATGATCTGACTGCGCACATCGTCGCTTGCGCCATGCAGCGAAACGGCCAGGCGAATCTGCATCGGTTCGTCGGCCAGCTTGCGAATCTGCGGAGCCAGACCGCTGGTCGAGACAGTGATGTGGCGCGCTCCGATGCCGAGACCCCACGGCGCGTTGATAATCTGGATGGCTCTCATCAAGTTCTCGAAGTTGGCCAGCGGCTCGCCCATGCCCATAAAGACGATGTTATCGATCTTCTCACCGCTGACGCGTTCGATCGCGATGATTTGATCGACGATCTCGTTAGGCTGCAGATTGCGGGAGAAACCGTCGAGCCCGCTTGCGCAAAACTTGCACCCGTAGGCGCAGCCGACCTGCGTGGAAACACAGAGAGTGCGCCGGTCCGATTTGTCTCCATAAAGTGCCGGCGACGCCGGGATGAGGACGGCTTCGATGAGACTTCCGTCGCCCAGCCGGAAGAGAAATTTTTGGGTGGTATCGGCTGAGCCGAGGACCCGAACCGTGACCGGTTGCTGGAGGCTGAACTCAGCGGCAAGCCTTTCGCGCAAGGCGCGTGGCAGATCGGTCATGGCATCCCAGGATTCGATGCGTTTGCGATAGAGCCAGTCTGCAATCTGGGTGGCGCGGTAGGCGGGCTCGCCCGAAGCGTCGACCGTGGCCTGCAAATCGGTGAGATGAAGAGACTTGATGTCTGGCTTGCTCTCGTTGGGCACTAACGAAGTTAGTGGGAAGCGGCGCAATCATCAAACGGGAGACTTGGCGGCGCGGGTGGGCCAAGGTTGTGGCCGCCTTACCTCTCGCGTGGGCTCATGCCTGGGGACACGGCAGCAGAGTGCCGTGGCTGCGGCGGCGGCTGTCCGCGTTGCGAGGAAAGGCCGCCTTGAGTGCGGCGCGTTCATGGTTAGGGTGGGGACGATGAAACGGTTTGGATTCCTGGGATTACTGTCGTGTGTTCTTGCTTTGGGTATTAGCGGCTGCGCCTCCAAAGACGAAGTGACACAGGAAACGAGCACTGCGCCCAAGACTTCCGTGCCCGGGGAAGACGTATCTGGGGCCGGCGGTTTGACACCGTCGGGCGGACCGGGCGGAGCTGCGGCCAACGTTCGTTTCTAGCGATACTCCGCGGACGTATCCTTGCCCCTGCCTGCCCAACCAGGCATTGGCCGCGTCAGTTTCCACTTGCTCACGGAACCCTGCTGAGAAGTGTCTGCCTCATGCCGAAACCGAAAACGCCCCTGACCATCGGCTGGGAGGCGGCCCGAGCCAACGCGATCCCCGGCTTCATTTTGCAGGGTGCGATGCTGGTAATCCTCGTTGGGTATTACGCGAGCGCGAAGTTCGCCGGTTTTCTCAATCGAGTCGCGCACTACAAGGAGCAGCACAGCCTTTTCTTCGTCATTTTCGCAGGAATTATCGCGGGAGCCGTTTTGCCGGAGCTGTTCGTCATTTGCTTTTTTCAGAAAGGAAAACTGCGACGGCAAAATTTTCGAAACCTTGCCTTCACCGTTCCCACGTGGGCGATCGATGCGATCCTGGTTGACCTCATGTATCGCGCGAACGCGATGTGGTTCGGCAGCGTCGTCACTCTCCCGGTCGTTCTGGCCAAGATCTGTGTGGATCAACTCGGCTATAATCCGTTTTTTGCCGCGCCCGCTGAGGTGCTGGTTTACGAATGGAAGAACGATGGGTTTTCCAGCCGATCGGCCCGACGCGCCTTCAGTTGGGATCATTACCGCGACAAGATTGTGCCGACTTTGCTGGCGACCTGGGTGGTGTGGGCGCCGCTCATGGCCATCATCTATTCGCTGCCTTATCCGGTGCAGTTCCCGCTTTTCAGTCTCGCGCTTACCTTTTGGGTTTTGCTTCTGACTTACATGACGAACCGGTTCTCAGGGAAAATCGAAGCCGATGCGCCGCTCGCCCTTTCTACCGCGGACCCGTAGGCAGCGGTCTGTGACCCCCCAACTCGGGCCATCCAACGCTCGCCTTGGTGGAATGGGATAGCCACGGATGGACACAGATTTGCACAGATGGGAGAAGGGGATATGACCTCGGTTGTTTTATCGGTGTTAATCCGTGTTCATCTATGGCGATTCTTAACCGCCGCTCCCCGTGAAATGCAGCAACGCTTCGTGGACGCCGGCGCCGTGTGCACGGCTCGCCACGTAACCGCCGGCGCTTTGAACGGCTGCTTTCACTTCGGGAATTGAGTTGGCCGGGCAGGCCGGCATGGCCGCGAAGGTGCCGTCCAGCATGGATATGTCGTTATGATGATCGCCTGCCGCAAAGATATGCTCGCGCCCGATCTCGAGAAGGCGGGATAGCTCGGCCAGGGCGGCGCCTTTGTGATAATCGGAATGACAAAAGCGCAAATAAACGGTGTTGCGCTGATAGTGAAACTTCGGCTGGCCGGCGCGGGCTTCCTCGATGAACTGAGTGACGCGCTCCATTTCTTCTTCGCTCGCTGCGATCAAGCCCGTCGGTCCTTCTGCTTCGTAGATAATGCGCGCTTTGGTTTTTTGATTCACGAAATTGACGACCTTTTCCAGAACGGATGAAGCCGAAGTGTAGAGCTCGGCATGAGCCTGAGCGCAACGCGCGTTCCAATCGCCAAAGGCTTCCCATTGTTTCCCGTTAACCGTGGGCCGGAAGATGTCGCGTTCGCTCGTTAGGATAAAATCAGGTCGGAAAGGAAAAGCAAAATCGGCGAGCCCCGATTCGAGGAGACCGACTGAGCGACCCGTGTTGATGGCCCAGATAACGCCCTCGCTCTGCCGTTTCCGAATAAACTCCATGCATGATGCATCGAGCACTGGTTCGCTTACGCGTGAGACCATGGTGCCGTCGAAATCGGTGCTCAGAAGTTTAATGGTCGCCGCCATGAGAGCGGCTAACTTAGGAATTGCGCGGGCGAACGCAATTTGTCTTCGCTTGGCTTTAGCGAAGACGCGGGCTAAAATCGAAAAGGAACCGACTATGAAATCCGCCTACGAACTGGCCATGGAGCGGCTGCAAAAATCGACGCCGAGCGTGGCCTTGACGGACGAGCAGAAGAAGCAGTTCGCCGAGATCGATTCGAGCTTTAAAGCAAAGATCGCGGAGCGGGAGGTCTTTCTGAAAGATCAGATCAGGAAAGCGCAGAACACCGAAAAATTCGAAGAAGCCGAAAGTCTCGAGAAGCAGCTCTCGTCCGAGGTCCGAAGGTTGCAGGCGGATTGCGAAGAGAAAAAAGAGAAGCTGCGGGCCAGCTTCGCGAAGTAATCCCGCTCGTCGTAAAAAGGACGTTTCGCAGAGACGCCCCCTACGTGGAGTTGTGACGCTAGGAAGCGGACGAGGCGGCGTGCTCGACTGGCGCGGTCTGGCGTTCGCCGCGTTTGGGCAGATTGGGATCGAGAAAACCGAGCATGTGGGCGTGCCTGATGACGCGCACGTTTTCCTGCTTTTGCATCAGGGCGATTTGTTGATGGAAACCCTCCATCTTTGTCCAATGCACCTTGGGCCGGAAATGGTGCTCGGCGTGATAGCCATTGTAGAAGAAGAGCCAGTTATAAATCTTGCCGTAACTGCTCACGCCCCACGCGATCGGTTTGTCCGGGTCGCCCCCATAGTGCCGGAAATAGCCGTTCAGATAACTAAAGCAATGGCCCAGGTAAAAGAAGGGGAGCAAGTAAAAGATCACGTAGCGCCAGTTGAGCAGGAACATGACAAGCGCCGTGGCCGCGAAAGCCGCCAGCTCGATATTGCCCCAGATGAGTTCGACGCGGCCGCGCTTGCTCAGTTCCCGCCGAATAGCGGCGGGGCTATCGCGGAAAAAACTCAGGAAGACGTAGGCCCACGGATTCTCCGCTTCGCCGTCATGCCCATGTTTATAAATGGAAAGCCAATCGATGGTTTCACCGTTTTCGGCCGGTCGATCCGAGTTGCCCTTGTGATGCTGCATATGCACCACGTCGTAGTAGGTCTGTGAAAAACAGCACGCGACCGAGTTGGACAGGCTAAACAGGCGATTGAGCAAATCCAAACGAAAGAAAGGGTTATGGATGAAATTGTGACCGACGCCGTTGATGTTGGCGTTGACCATGAGCGAGTAAACAAAGCCCAGGATGAGCATGATCCAGAGCGGCGTGTGCGGGTAGAGGAGAAACAGGCTGAAAAAATAGGCGAGATGGAAAAGCCCCGCGAAGGTGGGGAGAATATCCCAGCGCGTGTGCGCAAAGATTTTTGAGTTGGTCGTGGGGCGTTCTACGCGCAGGGCGTCAGCGGTGGTCATAGGGGAACAGGAACTGAAGGGGGCTCCATACTTTTGCCGGATCTTACGAAGATTAGCAAGCGGGGGCGGCCATTTTCTATCGGATATTCAGAGTTTGCCAACCGGTTGCTCACGCGCCTAACTTAGCCCCCGCTTCCCATGTTTGCTCTTCAGCCTGAGATGAAAATTTTTACCGGTTCGGCCAATCGCGATTTGGCGGAGCGGATCTGCAAATATATCGGCGTTCCTCTTGGGCAGGCCACGATCAGCTCTTTCCCGGATGGCGAGACTTACGTGAAAATCGAGGAGAATGTCCGGGGTCGCGACGTCTTTCTGATTCAACCGACCTCACCCCCGACGAACCAGCATCTCATGGAGCTGCTTATCATGGTGGACGCAGCCAAGCGGGCCAGCGCTGATCGCATCACAGCGGTGATTCCGTTTTTCGGGTACGCCCGCCAGGATCGAAAAGATCAGCCGCGCGTTCCGATCACGGCCAAGCTGGTGGCAAACCTTCTCGATGCAGCCGGGGTCAGTCGGGTCCTCACGATGGATTTGCATGCCCAGCAGGTGCAGGGGTTTTTCGATATCCCGGTGGATCACCTTTATTCGATGCCTGTTCTTATTAAGTACCTACGGACTCGGCTGACGCGAAAGACGGTGATCGTCTCCCCCGACGTGGGTGGGCTTAAGATGGCCTCCGCCTACGCGCAGGCGCTGGGAGCGAGTCTGGCCATCGTGGCCAAGCAGCGCAAGAGCGCCACCGAGACGGAAGCGCTCTATGTCATTGGTGATGTGGAGGGTAGCGATGTTTTACTGGTGGACGACTTAACCGAAACCGCCGGGACCCTGGTTTCCGCGGCAGAGACGCTCAAAGCCAAGGGGGCTCTCGACATTTACGCGGCGGTCTCCCACGCCGTTCTGGTCGATCTTGCAATTCCGCGATTGCAAAAGTCGAAAATTAAAGAATTAGTAACGACCAACAGCACGCCTGTGCGCACGGTCGATGGGTTTTCGATCAAAGTGCAATGTGTCTCCGAGTTGCTCGGAGAGGGCATGAAACGGATTCACATGGACGAGTCTGTCTCGTCGCTGTTCAACATCGAGAAGGAAAATGGCAAAACAGGTTAAACTAAAAGCGGAGCAGCGGACAGCCATCGGGCGGTCGGCGGCGCGGAAATTAAAGGCTCAGGGATCAATTCCAGCCGTCGTTTACGGCGGGAAGGAAAAGCCACAGCCTCTTCAGGTGTCGATCCGTGACGTGAACAAGATGCTGAGCCATGCCTCGGGCGAAAATATTTTGGTCGAACTGGAGATTGCCGGAGGCAATCGCCTGGCGCTCGTGCAGGAGATCCAACACGCGCCCCTCGGCGGGAATGTTTTGCATATTGATTTTCATGCAGTCTCGATGGACGAAAAAATTCATGCGGACGTGCCGCTGGAAGCCTCCGGTATGGCCAATGGGGTGAAGAATTTTGGCGGGTTGCTCGAGCAAAGCCTGCGTTCCCTGGCGATCGAGTGTCTGCCCCGGGATTTGCCCGATCGGATTACGGTGGATGTCTCAGCCTTGAATATCGGTGATGCGATCCACGTCCGGGACATCAAAATGCCGGAAGGCGTCACAGCCAAGGCGCAGCCCGAGCTGACCGCGTTTTCTGTGGTGGCGCCAGCCGTGGAAGAAGTGCCAGTGGTGGCTGCAGAAGGTGCTGCGACGGGCCCGGAGATTATTACGGAGAAGAAGCCGGAGGGCGGCGAAACTCCGGCGGCCCCGGCGGAAGGCAAAGGCAAGGACAAGGACGCCAAGAAGTAGCGTTGATCGGCGCATTGCCAGACGCTGTTTGCCGGATGGATGACGCGCCTTGAGCGCGATATTGAACCATGGCCGAAGGCGCACCTTCTTCCCCGCGAATCCGGCTCATCGGAGGCTTGGGAAATCCCGGTCCGGAATATCAGTTCACCCGGCATAATATCGGATTCCTGGTGGTCGACCGATTGGCTGCGCAATTGGGAGGGGCATGGGAGAATTCGAGCAAGTGGGGCGCGGCGATCGCCCGAGTGGCGGGCGTGTTTCTCGTGAAACCCCTCACTTATATGAATCGAAGCGGCGAGCCGCTGCGTGCCGTAGCCCAGTTTTACAAGGTGGAGCCGGCCGAAATCCTGGTCATAGCGGATGACCTGGCCTTACCACTCGGTCGCATTCGCCTTCGGCAAGAGGGCGGCAGCGGCGGGCACAACGGCTTAGAATCAATTATTTTACAATTCGCGACCGAAAGCATTCCACGGCTACGCGTCGGGATTGGGGCAGCGCCGCGAGACGGAGCGGTCGATTACGTGCTGGGTAGATTTTTTGAGGAAGAGAAACCGGTCGTGGCCTCGGCGGTAGATCGTGCGGTCGACGCGGTGAAATGTGCGATTGACAATGGCCTCGTTTCCGCGATGAACACCTTCAACAAAATCGAAGAATTATGAAGAATCGTTACGAAGCGTTGATCGTGCTCAATACGCAGGGCCGGGAAGATACCGTGAAGGACATCGTCGACCGCCTGGAGTCCGAATTCCAAAAGGAAGGCGCTGAAATCGAGCAGGTGCAAAAGATGGATAAACGTCCGTTTGCCTACGTCGCCGGTCCTCTCGACGCGGGATTTTACGTGAATTTTGTGTTTCACGCCGATCCGCAGCTCATCACAAAACTGCGGTCGAAATTCAAGCTCGACCCCGAGGTTTATCGTCAAACCTTTCAGCGTTTGCGCGAGAAGCCCGTAAAAAAAGAGCGCGCGCCGAAAAAGTTGGCGCCAGCCAAGTAACTTGGTTAAAACTGGCGGATGGCCAGCTTTAATAAAGTCATTCTGCTCGGAAACCTGACGCGCGATCCGGAGGTCCGCTACACGCCCAAAGGGAGCGCAGTCTGCGACCTTGGGCTCGCCGTGAACCGTGCCTACACGCTTGATAACGGTGAGAAGCGCGAAGAAGTCACCTTCGTCGACGTCGTTCTCTGGGCGCGCTTGGCCGAGATTGCCGGAGAGTATTTAAAGAAGGGACGCCCGGTGTTCATCGAAGGTCGCCTTCAGCTGGATACGTGGGATGACAAGCAGAGCGGCCAAAAACGGTCGAAATTACGCGTGATCGGCGAAACCATGCAGCTGTTGGGCAGCAGGCCCGGAGGGGCAGGCGGTGGTGGTGGGGGAGAATCCGGTGACGAAGAGCGACCGGCACGCCCCAGCTCCAAGCCGGCTGCGCCCCCGAAGGCAGCGGCCCCGGCCGCTCCCGACGACGACGAAATTCCGTTTTAATTTTGCGTGGGAGAAGACACGTCGAGCCGTCGAATTGGGCAGCCGGTGATCTTCCAGTTAGGGGCGGTTGACCCCAATTGCCCTCGGGTGGTTTGGTGAACCGCCCTTACCTATAATGCCATGAATTCCATTGAAGCCTGCGTCGCGCTGAACATGCTCCCAACGGTGGGGCCGGTGCGGTTGCGAAAGCTTCTCGAAGTTTTCCAGACACCGGAGCGTGTGCTGGCGGCCAAACGGAGCGAGTTGCGAACGGTGGAAGGCATCGGCAGCGAAGTAGCCGAGCAAATCTCAAACTGGGAGTCGACCGTCGATTTGCCGGCCGAGCTGCAGCGCGTGCAAGAGTTTGGCGCCACTGTCCTGACGCAGGAGTCGCCGCTTTATCCGCGGTGTCTGCGCGAAATTCACGCGCCACCGATCGTCCTCTACGTGTGGGGCGAAATTCAGGAGCGCGATCGGCATGCCATCGCGGTGATCGGCTCGCGCAAGGCGACTCATTATGGAGGGGAATGTGCCAAGAAGCTGGCCTATCAAATCGCCTACGCCGGACTGACCGTCGTGAGTGGTTTGGCACGGGGGATCGACACGGCGGCGCATCAGGGCGCTCTCGCCGCGAAAGGACGCACCATCGCAGTGATCGGCTCGGGATTATCGAGGCTCTACCCGCCGGAAAATCTTGCGCTGGCCGAAAAAATTGCCGCGGGTCAGGGCGCGATTCTGTCGGAGTTCTCCATGGAAGTGGAGCCGGATCGGCAAACATTTCCTATGCGCAATCGTATCATTAGCGGTTGGAGCCACGGGATTCTCGTGGTGGAAGCCGGCCTCAATAGCGGCGCGCTGATTACGGCGTCACAGGCCATCGAGCAGGGAAGGTCGGTCTACGCGGTGCCGGGCCATATTAACGCCCCGAGCGCGATGGGTTCGAACCGGCTCATTCAACAGGGGGCCAAGCTGGTCATGAGCGCGAATGACATTCTGGACGATCTACAGGTGCTTTTGCCGGATACAAAACCGTCGCCCGAGGCGGCCGCCCGGCCTCTGCCGCCGCTCTCCGATGAGGAGCGGCGAATCTATGATGCGATCAATTCCTCCGAGACACCGATCGATCAGATTACCGCCAAATGCGATTTGCCAAGCGGGACCGTCTCTTCTACTCTCCTCCGCCTCGAACTCAAGCGGCTCGTTAAGCAGTTGCCCGGCAAATACTTTGTAAAACTTGGCTAAGCTCGTCCGCGAACTGCTTCGGTTCTCACGGCGTCGGCGTTCAGATGTCTAAATCTTTAATTATTGCGGAAAAGCCCAGTGTGGCCAGCGATCTGGCTCGCGCTCTGGGCGGATTCAAGAAGGACGGCGATCATTTTGAAAACGACGACTACATCATTTCGTCGGCCGTAGGCCACCTGGTTGAGCTTTGTTTGCCGGCCGACATGGATGTTAAGAGAGGGAAGTGGAGCTTCGCCAATCTCCCGATTATTCCCGACGAGTTCGAGCTCAAACCGATCGAGAAAAAAACGGCCCGGCAAGGCCCCGAGCAACGGCTCAAAATGTTGCTACGTTTGGCGCGGCGCAAAGATGTGAGTGATTTGATCAACGCCTGCGACGCCGGTCGCGAGGGCGAACTGATCTTCAAGAACATCACCAAATACGGCAAAATCAGCAAGCCGGTCCGGCGTCTCTGGCTGCAATCGATGACACGGGAATCGATCCGCGACGGGTTCGAAAATCTTCGGCACGATGAGGAGATGGTCCCCTTGGAGGAGGCTGCGGTCTGTCGTTCGGAAAGCGATTGGCTGGTCGGCATCAATAGCACCCGCGCCATGACCGCTTTTAATAACAAGACCGGCGGCTTCCAATTGACGCCGGTCGGCCGTGTGCAAACGCCCACCCTGGCCATCCTAGCCGAGCGCGAGGAAAAAATTCATGAGTTTAAGGCGCGTCCTTATTTCGAGGTCTTTGCCGATTTCGAGGTCCAGGCTGGAACTTATCGCGGCCGATGGTTCCGCGAAGATTTCGCCAAGAACGGGGATGAGGATGCACGCGCCGAACGGATGTGGGACCGGGCGACGGCGGAAGAAATTAAGAATCGCTGTCTCGGAAAAACCGGAGTGGCCACGGAAGAGCGCAAGCCGGCGACGCAGGCTCCGCCTTTGCTTTACGATCTGACCAGTTTGCAGCGTGAGGCGAACGGTCGCTATCACTTAAGCGCAAAACGGACGCTGCAGATCGCGCAGGCTCTTTACGAAAGGCACAAGGTCCTGACTTATCCGCGCACTGATTCCCGTTATCTGCCCGAGGATAATCTCGCGCAGGTGCGCAAAGTCATGTCCAGTTTTCAAGATCCGACCCTGGCCGGGCACGCACGCAAGGCTCTGACGAACGATTGGGTAAAACCGACCAAGCGCGTCTTTAATAACGCCAGGGTGAGTGATCACCACGCCATCATCCCGACCGGAGCTTCGGCCGCGGCGCTCGATGAATTCGAACGCAAGATTTTCGACATGGTGGCGCGTCGGACCATTGCCGTGTTTTACCCGGCGGCCCAGTTTGAAGTAACCACTCGCATTACCCGGGTGGAAGGGCAGCCGTTCCGCACCGACGGTAAGATTATTATCGATCCCGGCTGGCAGGCGGTCTACGGCAAGGAATCGACGAGCGACGATGAGCAGGTGCTGGTTCCGATCACCCCTAACGAAGCGGCGAAAGTTCTGGATCTCGAGATCAAGGAGAATGAGACGAAGCCGCCGGCCCGGTTCAATGAAGCCACCTTACTCTCCGCCATGGAAGGCGCGGGCAAGCTGGTCGAAGACGAGGAGCTGCGCGACGCCATGCGCGAGAAGGGATTGGGAACACCGGCGACGCGCGCGGCCATTATCGAAGGGCTCATTTTCCAAGGGTACTTGATTCGGCAGGGCCGCGAGCTGATTGCGACGGCCAAAGGGATGGCGTTGATCACGCTCTTGCGTGGCATTGGTGTGTCCGAGCTTTGTTCGCCGGAAATGACCGGCGAATGGGAATACAAACTCAAGATCATGGCCAAGGGTGGTCTCGAGCGCAACGTGTTCATGAAGGAGATCAAGGCGTTTACCCGCCAGATTGTCGAGAAGGCCAAAAACTTCGAGGGCGACAGCGTGGGCGGGAATTTCGAGACGCTCGAAGTGACCTGCCCGAAGTGCAGTGGCGGTCCGTTCGAGGAGGATTACCGAACGTTCAAGTGCCGGTCCTGCGGCTTGATCGTTTGGAAAACCATGGCCGGGCGTTTGTTCGACCGGAGCGAGATCGAAACCCTGCTGCGCCAAGGACGCATTGGTCCGCTCGAAGAATTCCGCAGCAAGATGGGACGGAAGTTCAACGCCGTCGTAAAGCTGGGCGAGGATTTCAAACAGCAGTTTGAATTCGAAGATGCCAATAGTGCGGAAGCGCAGAAGATTGATCCGGCTGTGCACGAAGCGCTGGGGACCTGCCCGGTCTGCCAGAAAGGTCAGATCTATGTGCTGGACCGAGCCTACACCTGCGAAAATACGGTCGCCACGCCGAAGACCTGCACGTTCCGGGTCAGCAAGAATATTTTACAACGAGAGATTCCAAAGGAGCAGGTGATGAAGCTCATCACGGCCGGTAAGACGGATTTACTCCACAAATTCATTTCCAAAAAAGGCCGGCCCTTTTCAGCTCACCTGAAGCTGGAAGACGGGAAGGTCGGATTCGAGTTCGCCAAGAGGGAGCCTAAGGCAAAAAAATCGACTGCCAAAAAAGCGGCTCCGAGTGAGCCGGCGGCTGCGGCGTAACCTCCGTTTTTACGCCAAAGGCTTGTCATCCCGAGCAGAAGCGAGGGACCTCTCAGGCGCTCTTCGGATCACACTCAATAAGATTGCGTGACGCCGTCTGAATGGGGAGATCCTTCGCCGTCTTCGCTGGCTCTGGATAATACGCTACGTGTGGGAAGACCGGCGTTTGGATGCAGAACGCTTTTCCGCTCGGCAAACCCGTTTGTCCTTTTCCGTGTTTCTCGCGAATCATCGTTGACTCCACAACATGTGGTGTGATAGTGCTTCTCCAACACTATGCGTTGCCCCAAGTGCGGGTCTCGTGATGATAAAGTCATCGATTCGCGCCAGTCTCGCGATAATTCTAGTATCCGCCGGCGCCGGGAATGCCTCAGCTGCGGATACCGTTTTACTACCTACGAACAGGTGGAACGCTCCGATCTGCGCGTGATTAAGCGGGATCGCAGCCACGAATCTTTTGATCGGCGCAAACTGGTCAATAGCATGGCGAGAGCATGCGAGAAGCGCCCGATTAGCCTGGTGGCGCTGGAACATTCTGTCGACGAGATTGTCCATGAATTGGAGACGAGTGGCCGCGAGGTGCAGTCGTCCGCCATCGGCGGCAAAGTTCTGGAGAAATTACGCGGTATCGATGAGGTTGCCTACCTCCGCTACGCTTCTGTGCACAAGCGCTTTGAAAATGTCGACGAATTTGCCGATGCCATTCACGCGCTCGGCCGCCGCGTAAAGCCAAACTCTCAGCAGCGCGAATTATTTCCCGCAGCGGAGCCCGTCACCCATGGTCGCGTTTAAAGAGGAATTTCCTTATCTCCGCTGCGAGTCGGGCCAGCTGTTTGAATTCAGCCGCGATTGGCTGCACGCCGCCATTACGCGAGCGGCCGACCAGGCGGGATATCCGAGTTGGTGGTTAACCGATCACGTGACGGAGAGCATTGCGTTCTATCTCAGACTGCGGACCGATGAATCAGTCGTGGCTTTCAGTCAGCTTTCCCAAACGGTGCGATATGTTCTCAAGGTCATCGGTTACAAGGAAATTGTTCCTTATTTCACTCCCGGGCCGCCGCCCATTTCGATTTCGCTGGTCGACCTGGCCTACGAAGCCGGGACGGGTTACGAGCTCGCCTTCTTTGATTTGCTCGAAAAGCGGATTCAATCGCTCCTCGGCGCGGGCACCGACACCCTGCACCTGTGTTCCCTGCACGCGGCCGTGAAGCATTTGCAGGGGACAAAAGTGTGGACGCGGGCGTGCGACTCCCTGCGGGAAGAAGTGGTCTGTTTCGTGCGCGAGAAACTTTTCTCATCCGGCGCGCTGGAACACCTCGATTGTTCGTTGCGTTAATCCTCATGACGATCTTTGAAAAAATTGTAGCGCGAGAAATCCCAGCCAGGATTATTTGGGAAGACGACGACGCCATCGCGTTTCACGACGTCGATCCGCAGGCGCCCGTGCACGTTCTGATCGTCCCAAAAAGAATCATAACGCGCTTGGCCGAGGCAACTGATGGCGACCAGGCTATGCTTGGCAAATTGCTCCTGATCGCGCGTGACGTGGCGAAGAAGCTCACTCTCTCGAACGGTTACCGGGTGGTGATTAATAACGGACCGGATGCGGGCGAAAGCGTCCCGCACCTGCACGTGCACGTTCTGGGAGAGCGTGCCTTGGCCTGGCCGCCCGGCTAGGCGTCGGCACGCGCAGGTTTCGCGTCGGCTAGTGCTTTACGAGGATCGGCGTGCCCTCGCGCGCGGCATCGAAGAAATGTTCGGCCATTCCTTTCGGGATGCGTATGCAACCATGGGAGGCCGCATAGGGTGGGACGTAGCCCTCGTGCATGGCGTAGCCGCCATTGAAATGCATGCAGTAGGGCATGCGCGCACCATCGAAATGGCTGCCGCTAGGCTTGCGATCCTTGCGCACGTCGATATTCGATTTCACCACGTTCCCATTGTCGTCCACGTAATCGCCGAACTCACTGGAGACATGGTTTCGGTCCTTCGATACGACATGATAATGGCCGGCGGGCGTGCCGAAGCCTGGCTTGCCCGTCGAGACGGTGGATTCACCGACGAGATGTTTTCCCTTGTAGAAATAGGCTTTCTGTTCGTCCAGGTGAACGACGATTTTCGGCGATCCAGACGCCTCATCGCCATTCCAATACCCTTGCGACGGCGGGGGCGCGACGACGGCGCGCACCGCGCTGGTGGCGGTCTGTTGCGCATTTTCCAGTTCTTCGCAGCTGGTGCAAAAGACAAGGACTGCGGCACCGGCCAGAAGTTGAACTATTTGTCCGGATCTCATTGAGCGGCGGATATTAATGGCCCTTGGCCAGAGTGCAACCCGAATCGTTAGGAGGCGGCAGAGCAAGAACGCAGGGCTCGGCCCGCGCCGCCCTCGGGCCTAATTACCGCGCATCGGGTTGCCGTCCCGGTTCACCACATTCCGCTGCGCATTCCATAGGTTTTGCTGCGCCTCATCCTGAGGATGCTGGGCCTGCTCTTGCTGTGCCGCCACGCGGTTGGCGCGTTCGCGTTTCTCCGCGCGATCGGAGTTGCCTGCCGTATCTGTGCTTTCGCAGCCGGCAAAAAGGCCAGCGCAAGCCACCAAGCCAATCAGTCGAAGATGTTTCATCCTGCAATGATACTGCAACCCGGTCGCCGTAAGAATCTCAAAGTACATCGTGATCGCGATTCAGGCGCGCGACCGGCCTTGGCGAAGCGGATTTCGCCGTCTAAGCTCCAACCGCTGTGCCGACCGACCCCATCCCGATTCGGAATTTCATCAACGGGCAATTCGTCGAACCGGCGGGTGGGAAGTATCTTGATAACGTTGAGCCTGCGACGGGGAAGGCCTATTCACGGGTGGCCGACAGCGACTCTCGCGATGTCGACCTTGCCGTCGCGGCGGCTGAGAGAGCTTTCGCAGAGTGGTCCGCTGCGCCCGTCCTGGATCGATCGCGCCTGCTTCTTCGCATCGCTGACCTGATTGATCGAGATCTCGAGAAACTCGCCCGGGCCGAATCGATCGATACGGGTAAACCGCTTTCCCTCGCGCGTGGTCTCGATATCCCCCGCGCCTCCAGTAATTTTCGCTTCTTTGCCACGGCCATCCTCCACACCGAGTCGGAGGCGCACATGACCGACCGCGTCGCGTTTAACTACACCGTGCGCCAGCCGCGCGGGATCGCGGGATTGATTTCGCCATGGAATCTTCCGCTTTATTTATTGAGTTGGAAAATCGCTCCAGCCATCGCGTGCGGGAACACGGCCGTGGCCAAGCCGAGTGAACTAACACCCATGACGGCGCACCTGCTTTGCGAGATCTGCGGTGAGGCCGGGCTGCCGAACGGAGTGCTTAATGTGGTCCATGGCACCGGACCGAATGTCGGTGGGCCGATTACGGCGCATCCGAAGATTGGCACCATCTCTTTCACCGGCGGCACGTTAACGGGCCGCAAAGTCGCGGAAGCGTGCGCGCCTCTTTTCAAAAAAACTTCGCTCGAAATGGGAGGGAAAAACCCGAACATCATTTTCGCCGACGCGGACCTTGATGCCGCCATCGCCGGAAGCGTGCGCTCTTCCTTTTCCAACCAGGGACAGGTTTGCCTGTGCGGATCGCGCGTCTTTGTCGAACGCTCTGCCTGCGAGGAGTTCGTCGAGCGCTTTGTCTCGGCCGCGTCGAAGTTGAAACTGGGCGATCCTTTGGAGGAAACAACTGATCAGGGCGCCATCGTTTCGAAGACCCAACTGGATAAGGTAAAATTCTACGTCGACCTCGCGCAGCAAGAAGGTGGGAAGGTTGTGTTGGGGGGTTCCGCCCCGGAGTCAATCAACGAGCGCTGCCGGACCGGTTACTTCTTTCCTCCGACTATCATTACGGGACTGCCCGTTTCATGCCGCGTCAATCGCGAGGAGATTTTCGGTCCCGTGGTCACGATCACGCCATTCGATAGCGAAGAGGAAGTAATCGGCTACGCCAATGACACGGAATATGGCCTCGCTTCGAGTGTCTGGACGCAGAACCTGAATCGCGCCCATCGCGTCGCGGAAAAGATTCAAACGGGGACGGTCTGGGTGAACTGCTGGCTGGTGCGCGATCTGCGCGTCCCTTTTGGTGGAATGAAGCAGAGCGGGGTAGGTCGCGAAGGCGGCGAGGAAGCCTTGCGCTTCTTCACCGAGTCGAAAAATATCTGTATTGCGAAATAAACGTTCTGGCTGGACCGGCCAGGCACGGCCGATTCGGACTGAAAGCAAACCTTGTCGACGCCGCGCGATTCCGATTAAATCAAAGGGTAAGTTGTTCACTTACGAGCTTATTCCGAGAGCATTCACCCGGATCAATCAACAATAGAAATAAAGAATTATGGGCCTGTTTAATAATTTAATGTCGAAAATCTTTGGTCATGCCGCTCCTGCCGGCGCCACGACCGCTTCTTCCGGGACGGTCAGTGCCGGTGCCGCGACTCCTGACCAGGGTGCATCTGCTTCAGGCGCCGCCGCCCCGACCGTGGACGTCGCTGCCATTCTTGATGGCCTCGCCGCAAAGAATTCGGAGAAGCTGGATTGGAAGCGTTCGATCGTCGACTTGATGAAGCTGGTTGGGATGGACAGCAGCTTGGGCGCGCGTAAGCAGCTCGCAACCGAACTGCATTACACGGGCGATCAGAACGATTCCGCCTCGATGAACATCTGGCTGCACAAGGAAGTTTTGAAAAAGCTTTCCGAAAACGGCGGCAAAGTACCGGCCGAGCTGCTCAGCTGATCGTGCCGCCACCTTAGCCTGCTCGGGGCTGCCAATTCGTTGCCCGTTCGCAGCGAAGGAGACCAGCGTTTACGAACGAAATCGGTTTTCATCAGCGTAGCCTGCGGGTAAGAATGCAGGCATGACTGGCGTAAGATTACTGGTTGGCACGAAAAAGGGCGCGTTCATCCTCATTTCGGATGCAAAGCGCGAGCAGTGGGAGGTGAGCGGCCCGCACTTTGCAGGTTGGGAGATCTACCACGTGAAGGGTTCGCCGGTTGATCCCAATCGGATTTACGCGTCGCAAACCAGCGCGTGGTTCGGGCAAGTCATCCAACGCTCGGACGATGGCGGCAAGACCTGGTCACAACCGGGCACGCCCGCGAGCGACCCCGCCATTCCTTCTGACGGAATGCCGAAAGGCGATAGCAATAAATTCGTCTACGACGGGATTCCCGGCACGCACCAGTGGTACGACGGCACGCAGCATCCCTGGGAGTTCAAGCGGGTTTGGCACCTTGAGCCATCGCTGACGGAACTAAACACCGTTTACGCGGGAGTAGAAGACGCTGCCTTATTCCGAAGCACCGATGGCGCCGAGTCATGGCACGAGTTATCCGGGTTGCGCCAACACAACACCGGACCAAAGTGGCAGCCCGGTGCGGGCGGGATGTGTTTGCACACCATTCTTCTCGATCCCGTAAATCCGGACCGCATCTTCGTAGCGATCTCAGCGGCGGGCGCATTTCGGACGGACGACGGCGCCAAAACGTGGCGTCCGATTAATAGCGGTCTGCGCTCGGAATTCATGCCGGACCCGACGGCGGAAGTCGGTCACTGCGTGCATCGTATTGCCATGCATCCCTCGCGTCCGCAGACCCTCTTCATGCAAAAACATTGGGACATCATGCGCAGTGATGACGCGGGCGATTCGTGGCTTGAAGTCAGCGGGAACTTGCCGAGCGATTTCGGTTTCCCCATCGACATTCACGCACACGAGCCCGAGACCATTTATGTCGTGCCCATTAAGAGCGACTCCGAGCATTTCCCGCCCGATGGCAAACTGCGCGTCTATCGCAGCCGAACCGGCGGCAATGAGTGGGAAGAACTCACGGAAGGCCTGCCGCAACGTGATTGCTATGTAAACGTTCTGCGCGACGCGATGTCGGTGGATTCGCTTGATCCATGCGGAATTTACTTCGGTACCACGGGTGGGCAGGTTTACGGATCGGCCAATGCCGGCGATAGCTGGGCGCCCATAGTTCGGGATCTGCCGGCGGTTCTCTCCGTCGAAGCGCAAACACTTTCATGATACGTGTCTCGCTCCCGCATCACTTGCGCACGCTGGCTGGCGTTGGCGATGAGGTGGAACTCGAGCCAGGGGGTCAGGTTACTCAGCGAATAATTCTCGACGCGTTGGAAGCAAAATATCCAATGCTGCGCGGCACGATCCGCGATCATGCCACGCAACGCCGCCGGCCGCTCGTGCGGTTCTTCGCCTGCGGACAAGATGTATCGCACGAGCTTCCGGATGTTCCGCTGCCGGGCCTCGTTGCGAGTGGAGCGGAGCCTTTCATCGTGATGGGAGCAATCGCCGGCGGCTAACTGAATTGTACCATGAGTGAGTCCTTCGAAAGCTCCCGAGCGCCCGAGCCCGTCGGCGCCTTCCCGCACGCCAAACGCGTGGGCCATCTTCTCTTTCTTTCCGGCATCGGGCCGCGCGTCCGCGGAAGTAAAGAGATTCCAGGCGTCACTCTCGGTGCAGACGGAGAAATAGTGAGCTATGACATCGAGAAACAGTGTCACGCGGTTTTTGAAAATGTGCGTCTTGTCCTCGAAGATGCCGGCGCGATGTGGGACGACATTGTGGATGTGACCGTGTTCCTCACGGACATGAAGAAAGACTTCTCTATCTTTAACCGAATTTACCCGGAATATTTTGCCGGGGCGGGCAAGCCGAACCCGACGCGCACAACGGTCGAGGTCGGCGCTCTTCCCACACCCATTGCGATTGAACTCAAGGTGATCGCGGCGATGGGAAAATGATCATGAGCGAGAGCACGAAACCGTTTTGCATTATTGCCGTGGATCATACCGGTTTTACGGTAGCGAACCTCGACCGATCCCTCGCCTTCTGGCAGGGTGTCCTCGGCTTCGAGCTTTCGCATCGGGCCCATCATACGGGCGATCTCGCCAGTGAAGTCACTGGAGTGCCTGGTGCGGAGATTTCGATCGCCGTGCTCAAAGCTCCGGGGCACCGCATCGAGCTGCTCGAATATCACGCCCCGGCGGAGCGAAAACAGGCCGACCTCAGGCCGTGCGATGCCGGATCGGTCCATGTGGCGCTGACAGTCGATAATCTCGACGCGGTGCTGAGCACGATCGCAACGGCGGGCTGGAGCGCGGCAGGAAAACCTCAAACGCTCAAAACGGGCCCGAATGCCGGAAAGCGCATTGTCTACGTGCGCGACCCCGATGGGGCAACCATCGAGTTCATGCAGCCGCCCCCCGCCTTTCCGAATTGAGCGTTGGACGTTGGACGTTGAGCGTTGAACGTTTGCAGCTGATTCATGAGCGCTGCATTTTCCGTCGACGAAACCCTTGCCCAGAAGCTCGATGCCGAGGATTCGCTCCGGCACTTCCGGGATAGGTTCCACGTTCCGCTCGCCGGAAACGGCAAACCTCTCATCTACCTTTGCGGAAATTCGCTTGGCTTGATGCCCAAATCCGCGCGGGAAATCGTCGAACAGGAGTTGGACGATTGGGCTGCCCTCGCGGTCGACGCGCATCTCGGCGCCAGGACGCCATGGTACACCTATCACGAGACCCTGCGCGAGCCGACTGCGCGACTGGTCGGGGCTAAGCCGAGCGAGGTCGTATGCATGAACAGCCTCACGGTGAATCTGCACCTCTTGATGGCTACGTTCTATCGCCCGACAAAATCGCGTTTCAAGATCCTGATGGAAGAGCCAGCCTTTCCGTCGGACACCTACGCGATCAAGTCACAGATCGCGCATCACGGCTTCGATCCGAACGACGCGCTCGTCCTGGCGCGACCGCGCCAAGGCGAATTCACGGTTCGACCGGAAGACATCGAGACACTGCTCGAAAAACAGGGGGATCAAATTGCGTTGGTGCTATTCGCCGGGGTGAACTTCTTCACCGGTCAGTTGTTTAATATCAAAGAAATCACCGCGACCGCGCAGAAATGCGGCTGCACCGTTGGCGTCGACCTCGCACACGCCGCCGGCAACGTTCCCCTCGCGCTGCATGACTGGAATGTTGATTTCGCGGTCTGGTGCTCCTACAAATATCTCAATGCGGGTCCCGGTTCGGCGGCGGGCGCATTCGTGCACGAGCGACACGCGACCAATCGCGAACTGCCTCGTCTGGCTGGGTGGTGGGGCAACGATCCGGCGACAAGGTTTCGCATGCAACTCGAGCCCGATTTCGTCCCCGTGCCATCGGCCGACTCCTGGCAGATCAGCAACCCGCCGATTCTGTCCATGGCTCCACTGTGCGCTTCCCTTGCCATCTTCGATGAAGCAGGCGGAATGGAAGCGCTGCGCGCAAAATCGATTAATCTGACGGGCTATCTGCAGTTCCTGCTGGAGCAGGCGTCGTCCAAATTATACACCGTTATCACGCCCTCTCAGCCTAACGAGCGTGGCTGCCAGCTCTCAATTCTTGTCCACGAACATCCGAAGGAGCTGTTCCGTAAACTCGAAGCCGTCGGGGTGAAATGCGATTTCCGCGAACCTAACGTGATCCGCGCTGCGCCCACGCCCCTTTACAACAGTTTCCACGAAGTCTGGTGCTTCGCCCGGATTCTGAGCGAGCACCAGTGAGAGTGCCGAATAAGTCAAAGTCCGATTGGACTTATTGATCTGCCCGTTTAGGGTGGGAGAGTGAAGCATACAGGTTGGCGTAAACGTTTGTTCGACAGCACGCGCGGCCAAATTCTCGAATTACTGCGCACAAAGGAAAGCACCGTTAACGAGCTGGCCGCGGCCTTGCGCGTGACCGACAACGCGGTGCGGGCGCATCTCCTGAGCCTGGAGCGAGACGGACTGCTTCGGCAATCCGGGGTTCAACAGGGCTTTCGGAAACCTCATGCGAGGTATGCGCTGACAGAGGGGGCGGAGCAGGTTTTCCCAAAGGCATATGGCCCGCTGCTCGATCTGGTTTTGGCGGTGCTCGCGAGAAAGTTAAGTCGGAGAGAAATGCGAGCTGGAATGCGCGAGGTAGGCCGAAAATTGGCAGATGGGCACCGCACAGGCCTGGCCGGGAGAACCCGAAGGCAAAGAATCGACGCCGGCGTGCGAATCCTGAAGGATTTGGGCGGCGCAGCTCGCTTTGACAAAAGCGAAGGCAAACACTTTATCCGCGGTAACGGCTGTCCGCTGGCAGCCGCCACCTGTCGTCATCCTGCAGCGTGTCTCATCGCCGAATCACTCCTCACCGAGATCATAGGTGTTCCCGTTGAGGAACATTGTATCCGCGGTGCTACTCCTGCGTGTTGCTTCGAAATCCCCTGATCGTCGGGGGAGGGGGGCTGCGAGTCGGCCGGCGCTAACGAGCAAGAGTTTCCTCGAAGACTCCGCTTAGAGCCTTGGACCGATTGAATACAGGATGGCCGAAATGCGGTTTGAACAATTAGTCAAGAAAACGATTGACTAATTGGCTGCGGGCCGGAAACTACGCTTCTATGAATTCTATCCCAGATCCCGCCAGCGCGTTCGCTACCCGAGCTGTGGCAATCGAAAGCGGCACTTCGCCGGCCTACCAGGCGTTCCGCATCCTCCAACTCGGCCTTGTCGCGGCGCCGATCTTGGCCGGTCTCGACAAGTTCTTCCACCTGCTCGTCAATTGGGACCAGTACGTGCCGGGGATCGTCTCTCGGTTGTCTCCGATCGACACACATACGCTGATGCTAGGCGCCGGCGTCATCGAGATCGTTGCCGGCATCGGCGTGGCATGGAAGCCGCGAATCTTTGCTTACGTGGTGGCCGCCTGGTTGTTGCTCATTATCACCAACCTGCTGCTGATCCCGGGGTACTTTGATGTGGCTCTGCGTGACTTCGGACTCTTCCTGGCCGCCCTCGCGCTGGCCCGCTTGAGCCGACAATTTTCCCGTCCTTGATCTCCCGGCCGATGAATCAACTCGAACAGATCAAGCAGGTCACAACGGTAGTCGGTGACACGGCTGACCTCGACAGCATTCGCGCGTTCAAGCCGCAGGATGCCACGACCAATCCCAGTTTGGTTTACGCGGCGACGCAGAAGGAAAGTTACCAGCACTTTCTCGAAGAAGTGTTGCTTGATCGGAAAAATTCAGGACTCTGGGGCAGAGCGCAGATGGAGGACATCGTCGATCGCCTTCTGGTGCGCTTCGGTTGCGCCTTGCTCGAAATAGTGCCCGGTCGGGTCTCGACCGAGACGGACCCCCGTTTCTCATTCGACGTGCAGGGAGCAATTGAGAAAGCGCACCGGCTGGTAAACCTGTACGAGGAACAGGGAATCGGGCGCGAGCGCGTGCTTATCAAAATTGCTTCCACCTGGGAAGGCATCCAGGCGGCGGAACAATTGCAAAGAGAGGGCATCAAATGCAATATGACGCTGCTCTTTTCACTCGCGCAGGCGGTCCGAGCGGCCGAGGCAAAGGTGCAACTGATCTCGCCGTTCGTCGGTCGAATTTACGATTGGTTCAAGGCGGCCAACCATCGCGATTATTCGGGCGCACAAGACCCGGGTGTGCAGTCGGTCAAAGAAATTTACTCTTATTACAAGCACTTCGGTTACGAAACAGAGGTGATGGGCGCCAGTTTTCGCAATGTGGGCCAGATCGTTGAGCTCGCTGGGTGCGATCTGCTCACAATTAGTCCCGAACTGATGAAGCAGCTTTCCGAAACGCACGATCCGGTCGAGCGAAAACTGGCGCCGGATAAGGCGAAGGAAATTGAGGTGGAAAGGCTGGAGCTCGACGAGAAGAAGTTCCGCTACCTCATGAACGAAGACGCGATGGCGACGGAGAAAACAGCCGAGGGCATTCGGAAATTCGCGGCTGACATTGCGAAGCTAGAGAAACTGGTCGCCACGCGACTCAATTGCTAGTTCCGCAAACTTGGCCAGGCGGCGAGGATCGTTTTTTCAAGTGAGAGGTTCAAGGAGTTCTACTGCCCGGGTTTACTGGCGGGCGGCGGACTCGTCTTGAAAAATTCAGCCTGACGTTTGGCCGTTTCCTGTTCCTCCTGCTGTTCCCGCGTTTGTTGCTCCGGACTGGGGCCATTACTACAGCCGCCCAGGATCGAAGTGATGATCGTCCCCATGACCAGAAAAAGTGAAAGTGTTTTCATAAGTGAAAGCTTAGAGAACCGGACGCTACAGCAGGAATCTGTCCGGCGCGATCACGAGCCTGTCTCTTTTTAGCAACCCAAGGATTACGTCGCGTGCGGTTGAGATGGGTAACGTGCAGCCAACGCGACACGTTGCAGATAGGCCGCACGCGAGATGTTTATATCCTCCAGGAAATGCGGCAACTCCGCGAGCGTGAGCGCCTGAGGCCCATCGACGAGAGCCTGCGCCGGCGCGGGATGGAAATCGGCCAGAATCATATTGGCGCCCGCTATGACGCCTTGCGCGGTGGCATGCTTGATATCAAGAATCCCTTCCGGACCAACGCTGCGCGAACCGACGGCGTGGGAAGGATCGATGCAGACCGGCATGCGCGTTAGGCGTTTCACTACGGGCACGTGCGCAAAATCAACGAAGTTGCGGTGCGGATCCCCCATGTTTGTCTTGATGCCGCGCAATCCAAAAACGACTTTGCGGTTGCCTTCGCTGGCCAGGTATTCCGCCGCGTGTAGAGATTCAGTGAGCGTGATCCCGAAACCGCGCTTAATCAAAACGGGAAACTCCTGCTGGCGCCCGACCAGCTTCAGCAATTCAAAATTCTGCGTGTTGCGCGTCCCGATTTGCAGCATCACGCCGGTGGCATGGCCGGTCCGGCGCAACGCTTCATTTATTTCGTCGATGTGGGATTCATGGGTCACTTCCATCGCCACGACTTTGATCCCATATTGGCCCGCCAGTTCGAAAACATAGGAGAGGCATTCTTTTCCGTGACCCTGAAAGGAGTAGGCGCTGGTGCGCGGTTTATATGCTCCCATGCGCGTGCATTCCTGTCCGTTCTCTCGCAATGCTTTCATCATGGCTTCGACATGCTCGCGCGTGTCTACCGCGCACAAACCGGCAAAGACATGCAGGGTGTCCTGGCCAAAGCGCAGGCCCTGATATTCAAAATGCGAAGGACGATCGTCGTCGCGGTGCCGGCCGAGCACGCGATATTCTTCCGACACCCGAACCGCTCGATCGACCCCGGGGAGCATGCGCACTTCTTCGAGAGGGATCGCTGAAGTATTTCCGATTAGATAAATCTCGGTGAGCGATCGCTCGATTCCCTGTTCTCGATGAACACGGGTCTTAATGTTGGGCAGGCGGGAGAGATGGTCCATCAGTTGCCGATACGTCTCGCTCTCGGGTTCGATGTTCGGCGTCAGGATCAGGATCATCCACTGTTAGCTTAGCAAAATTCAGCCGTGAATGACACGGATAACGCGACCTATGACCCTGGCGGTCCCTGCGCGAGAGAAGCCTCCCCCCGGTTCCATCCCAAACCGATTCCTTTTCCTGCTTTCCTGTATTCCTGATTGATTGATGGTTGAGCGTGGAAAAGTTCGTTCTTATCGGCAGCGGTCTGGCCGGGGGGGTACTCGCCGGCTATCTGGGCCGGCGTGGACACGTGGTAAACCTGTTCGAACGCCGGGCCGATCCGCGCGTGGGTAATTTCGTGGGAGGTCGTTCCATTAATCTCGCTCTCTCTACTCGAGGAATTCATGCGCTCGAACAGCTCGGCATCGCGGACGAAGTCTTGCGCCATGCCATTCCGATGCGTGGCCGAATGATCCATGATAAATCGGGCGACTTGCATTTCGCTCCTTACGATCGGGACCCTAACAAGTATATTAACTCGATCGGACGGGCGTCGCTGAATACCGCCGTGATCGAGGCGGCGCAGCGCTATCCGAACGTAAGAGTCACGTTTAATCACAAATGCACCGGGGTCGATCTTGAATCGGCCACCGCGCAACTCGTCCATACCGAAACGGATGAAACGATGCAGTCCGCTGGTGACGCTGTCATCGGAGTCGACGGCGCGTTCTCGGCCGTGCGCCAATCAATGCAAGATCGGTTGGCGAATTTTGAGTACAACGAAAGCTATCTCGCCCACGGCTACAAGGAACTAACCATTCCGCCGGCGGCGGACGGTCGATGGAAAATGGAAAAGGAAGCACTCCACATCTGGCCGCGAAAAAGTTTTATGATGATTGCGCTGCCCAACCCGGACGGTTCGTTCACCTGCACGCTCTTCTGGGAATTCAAAGGCGCTCGCAGCTTCGAATCAACCAAGACCGACGACGATGTCCGTCGTTTCTTTGACGAAGAATTCCCTGACGCCGTCCCGCTCATGCCGGAGCTACTTCAGGATTTCAACGAGAATCCGACTGGTTCGCTGGTCACCATCCGCTGCGCGCCCTGGCACTTCAAAGACAAGGTGGCACTCGTCGGCGATGCGGCCCATGCGGTAGTGCCGTTCTACGGCCAGGGGATGAACGCAGCCTTCGAAGATTGCGTGGTGCTGGATGAATGCCTGGCCGAATTTCCGGATAAAAGGGAGCGCGCCTTCACCGAATATTTTGAGCGCCGTAAAGTGAACGCCGATGCTTTGGCTGATCTGGCCGTCGAAAATTTTATTGAGATGCGCGACCGAACCGCGTCACCCATCTTTCGCGCGAAGAAGAAACTCGACCATCTGCTCGAGGGGGTGCTCCCCGGCGTATATTTGCCGCTCTACACGATGATATCCTTCACGCGCATTCCCTACGCCGCGGCCGCCCGGCGCGCCCGCCGTCAGGATCGCATCGTTTACGCCAGCCTGGCGGCGGCGGGAATCATAGTGATTGCGATATCCATCCTGCTTGGTTGCTCGATGGGCGGTTGAAGCGAGGGAGCACTTTATCTGGAGCGCTGACGGGCATCGAAAAATCGCGGCACTTCATGGCGCACGTCGAGAAGCGCAGGCGCGGTGAAGTTGTGTCCTTCGTTCGCATAGAAATGCGTTGCCACATCCCCTTTTTTGCGACGCAGTTCTGTCAGCAACGGCTTGGCATATTTTTCGGCCGGGACGCGTTGGTCGATCGCGCCGTGAATAATTAGGACCGGCGGCATGTGCCCAATGCGCCCTTTTTGATTATTCCAAATACCGCCGGCGTGTTCCGCTACGGCGGCCACACTGCGATTATCAGAAGCGGCGGCGACCGCCAAAAAAGCACCGAGCGAGTATCCATAGACATAGACCGCGCGGCCGTGTGCGTGAGTCAACCGCGCGTGCTCGATTCCCTTGCGCACCGTATCGAGCCATACCGCGAAGTTCTGTTGCATGTTGTTGTCACGTCCAAACAACGTCCCCGTTCGATCGAAGTAATGGATCAGAGAGACGTCGTATCCGTCTTCCGCCAGGGCGCGCGCGACGCGACGCATCTTTGGACCGTCGAAGAGCACCCCACCTGCGCCGTACAGCACCACCGCGGCGCCTTTCACAGATGCGTCTCCCGGCCGCGCAAAATTCTCGATCTCGATGCTGCGTCCACCCGCGTCGTAGGAGTCCCGTGTAACACGCAAGGGAATGGAGGCCGCCCGGGCCGTCGCGATAAAAAGACCCAGAATCAAAATCGCGCCAGCTCGCATGTTCATCGAAGAGAGTCCACGCGACTGGACGGCAATACAACCGCTGCCCATATTCTGAATTGAGAACTCCTCGGCATGACGATCCTTACGTTACGAACCTGATCTCTGATCATGACGCATCCCTTATCACGTGAGGCCGCGGCACAGCTCGATGCGGCTGACCCGCTGGCCAAATTTCGGGAGAGGTTCTTTTGCCCGGATGGGCAGATTTATCTCGATGGTAATTCGCTCGGCCTGCTCTCGCGCGACGCTGAACGCACTCTTCTCGAGGTGCTGGACAATTGGAAGACAGGCGGAATCGGTGGCTGGCTGGAGGGAGACTCGCCCTGGTTCACCATGGCCGAAGCGCTCGCCGCGCGCGTCGCCCGGTTGGTTGGTGCGGAAGCGGACGAAGTGGCGATTGCCAATTCGATGACGATCAATCTGCACCAGTTGCTCTCCACTCTCTACCAACCACAGGCGCGAAGAACCAAGGTGCTGATCGACGCGCACAGTTTCCCGACGGATCGGTATGCGTTGCGCAGTCATCTGCGGCTGCGCGGCCTTGATCCCGATAAACAAATCGTCATCGCGCCGGCGGGCGACTCGCGCTTTCTCGATGAGAGAGAAATTGAAAAGGCACTGACCAATCCGGAACTGCAAATGGCGCTGTTCCCATCGGTCGTTTACACGACGGGTCAGCTTCTGGATCTGGAACGGCTCAGCCGCGCCGCGCAAAAGAATGGCGTGATCATCGGCATCGACATGTCGCATTCGGTCGGCGTAATGCCGCACGCGCTCGACGATTGGGGCGTGGATTTCGCTGGGTGGGGCCATTACAAATGGCTCAACGCCGGCCCGGGCGCGGTGGCCGGGCTTTATTTGAACCGCCGCCATTTCGCGGAGAATGGCATGGTGGACGCCGGCATGGCGGGTTGGTGGAGCGTCCATAAGGAAAGCATGTTTCAAATGTCGGATGAGTTTTTTCCTGGCCTCGGTGCCTCGGCTCTACAAATCGGGACGCCTGCTGTTTTGAGCATGGCGCCGCTCGATGGCGCTCTTATTCCCATTGAAGAAGCGGGATTGGAGCGGATTCGCGCCAAATCTCTCGCTCTGACCGATTTCCTGATGTGCTCGGTTGATTTGGAACTGGGAGAGCTTGGGTTCCGCATCGGCACACCGAGAGAGCCGGAGCGGCGCGGTGGACATGTCTCGCTCGTTCACGAGCATGCGCAAGCGATGTGTCTGGCCTTGCGCGCGCGGGGAATTATTCCCGATTTTCGCAAGCCCGATGTCATCCGCCTCGCACCCTCGCCGCTCTACAACACCTTCACGGAGATTTGGGATGCCCTGCAAAGTATGAAGGACCTCGCCACCACTGGTGCCTATGCGGAATTCGAAGCCGTGTCCGCTTTGGTCACTTAGGATTTTGATTGAATTCAATTGTCTCGAATCCTCCCGCTCGTTACCCTTCGCCAGAATCGCATCTTCCTCGCCTTCGTTGACTTCGCGGGGATGAACCAAACCGTAAACATCGAAAGAATCACTATGACCGACACCTACGTCCCACTCATCAGCTCCGGCACGGCCGGGCCGCTCGGCGTTTTGCACCTCCCGCGCCTCTGGCAGAAAGTCTCTCTGGAGGCGGCGGGGAAACTCGCGGCCGGCTATCCCGGCATGGGCAAAGGCTACGATTCGATGACCTGTGCGGCCCTTGGGCTCAATGAACAGGCGGTGCAGGATTATATCAAACAGAGCAAGCCGACCTATCCCGAATTTGAAGCGTGGGTAACGAAAAACGCCAAGTCGCTCACGCCGGAGGCGGTGGAGGAGCATAACGCTGCGGTGCGCGGGTATAACCATGATGACACCACGCGTCAGAATATTTTGAGCGCGAATGGAATAAGCGACGACGCTGCCGCGGCGAAGGACGCGGTAAACCTGAACAATCTGGACGACTGGTATGAGTTCCACCAGGCGGTCTTGAAGTAGGGAATCGAGGGCCCGCGGAATGCCAACGCAAGCGAGGCCGGCATTTCGGAAGGAGGCCGCGACGGTTGCGTCTGATGCAAAGACGCTGCCGCAGCGCTATTTCGTTTCAGCGGAAATCTTTGCGGAAGAGCAGGCCAGGATCTTTTCCGGTCAATGGATGCTGGTCGGGCATCAGAGCCAGGTCACTCAATGCGGCGATTACTTTTTGACGGAGATTGCCGATGAGAGTGTGATCATTGTGCGCGACCAAAAGCGAGAAGTCCGCGCCTTCTACAATGTCTGTCGCCATCGCGGAACGAGGTTGTGCGAGCAATCAACCGGACATTCGTCGACGATTCAATGCCCATATCACGCCTGGACCTACGCCCTCGACGGACGCCTCCTCGGTGCGCCGCACATGGAGGAGGTGCCAGGTTTCGATAAGGCGGTTCATTCCTTGCACGACATCCATCTCGGATTGTGGGAAGGATTCATTTTCGTTAGTCTGGACGAATCTCCGGTTCTGCTGGCCGAGGTATTTGGGCGGCTCACCGGAAAATTTTCGCACTGGAACCTGCCGGAGCTGCGTTCCGCCAAACGGATCGAATATGATGTGAAGGCCAACTGGAAGTTGATCTTCGAAAATTATTCGGAGTGCTATCATTGTCCGGGAGTACATCCTGCCCTTCAGAAACTGACTCCCTACGACCTGGCGGAGAATGATCTGTGCGAGGGGCCTTACCTGGGCGGTTTTATGCCCATCACCAAGGGCAAGAGCCTGACCATGAGTGGGAATGCCTGCGCTCTGTCCGTGGGCGATATCAAGGCGGAAGATCACGCCCGCGTTTTCTATTATTCGATTTTCCCAAACATGCTGCTGAGCATGCATCCGGATTACGTCATGGTGCATCAGATCCGGCCGCAATCATGCGCGCGGACCCTGATTGTTTGCGACTGGTTTTTCCACCCAGACGCCTTTGCTCACTCCGACTTTCGTCCGGAGGATGCGCTCGAGTTTTGGGATATGACGAACAAGCAGGACTGGCACGTATGCGAATTGAGCCAACAGGGAATTGCCTCGCGCGTTTATCAACCGGGGCCGTATTCGAAGCAGGAGAGCATTCCCGCGGCGTGGGATCGGGAATACCTGCGTCAGATGGGTTGATCGGCGCAGACGCCGAACGCGCAAGCGGGACTCATCGTCCCCATACAATACGCATCACTCAATCCCTCCAACGTTTCAACGCTGCAAAGTTAGAGCCCGCGCGTGTTTTCGCGCTCCTGCTCATAACTGATCAAAAGCCGGTCCGAAGAATCTTGCGAATGTCTGATGCGACTGGCTAATGTGGCCGCGGTTTTCCCGCGCATAGAGAATTTGAATACATGGAACCCGCTCCCACAGATTTGGCGCAACTTGCTGACGACCGTGCCGAGATTGCCGATGCCCTTTATCGTTATGCATTCGGCCTCGACCATGGAGATGCGGATTCATTGGCCTCGGCCTTTACGGAGGATTGCGTCTTCGATTTCACGCCAGCCGCAGCCAAACTGAGTATCAAGTTTTCCGTAGTGACCGGACGTGACGCGGTGGTGAGCGCGCTGATTCCACTGATTGGGCCACTCGACACGAGTCACTCTGCCAGCAATCTACAAATCGAAGTGAACGGTGATACCGCCACGCTTCACGCCCATGTGTTGTCGCAACACTTCATGCCGGGCGAGGGGCCCCGCCAAGGGACCGAGTACACTCTATTCATGAATCGTTACGATGCGGATCTCGTGCGTGACGGGCAAAGATGGCGCATGAAGCGCGTGACCATCGACAACGCGTGGGCGGAAGGCGATCCGGCCCTCATCACAGCACTGGCGACTCTTCGAGTGGCGCGCTCGAAACCGAAGCCGGCAGTCTAGCGACCAATCACACAACCGTGCCGTGAAAAGGGTTCCACAATTGGGACGATCGCGTCCCCCCGCCGGGACGTTCGCTGTTGCGATGGCGCTCAAGTGCCCGTCGTTAACCATTGATGTCGAGTAGTTTAGCGAATTCGATTAGTCATGGCATATCGCTTGCAAAGAGAATACGCAGTCTCGGACTTTTTTATTCTTCCGCTAAATCCGCTCCGCCTATGAACGACCTCTACTTCGCTTTGAGACAACTCCGGAAATCTCCGGCTTTCACCGCTCTCGCCGTCCTCACGCTCGCCATCGGCATCGGCATGAACACGGCAATCTTCAGTTTGATGCACGATCTGTTTTTGCGTGGCCTGCCCTTCAACGAACCGGACCGAGTGGTCCGCATTTACGGCGAAGCGAAGGAACGCGATTTGAAACAGCTGCCCTTCTCCGTGCCCAAATTTTTCCATTACCGCGATGGACAAAAGGTTTTCTCGGGTCTCGCGGCGGATTCGGGCAATGGTTACATCCTGACCGGGATGGGCGAGCCGGTGCAACTGCTGGGAGCCAATGTGACGGCAAACTATTTCGATCTACTTGGGCTTCACATGATTATGGGAAGAAACTTTCTGCCCCAGGAAGAAATGAAAGACGACGTCGCATTGGTGACGGAGAGTTTCTGGCGCAAGCGTCTGAGCTCCGACCCAATGGTGCTCGGTCGGAGACTGACGCTGAATGGAGTGGCCACCACCGTCATTGGCGTGCTTCCCAACGTACCCATCTCCTGGTTCGGTCGCGACTCGGAGATTTTCACGGTGAAGCCTTTTGAAGCGCCAGGCCTGTCGAAGGAGCGCATCATGCGCGGGGTTAGTTTCCTGCGGTGCATCGGACGGCTGAACCCCGGCGTTTCCATGGAACAGGCGCAGGGCGCAATGCCAGCCCTCGCGCAGAGTTACCGCGAACAACACCCCGAAACGGCCGATAACAGCTGGGCTTCTGTCCTGGTGACGGGGGCGGAAGATGCCACAGGCAATTTGCGTCCGGCTTTTATCACATTATTGGCCGCCGTCAGTGCGGTGTTGCTGATCGCTTGCAGTAACGTCGCGAACTTGTTGCTCGTGCGCTTTAGCGGCCGGCGCCGCGAAATCGCATTGCGTATGGCTCTGGGCGCGGATCGACGAGGAGTCGTTAGGCTATTTGTGATCGAGAGCACGCTGGTCAGCGTCATTGCGGGAGCGGTCGGCTTGTGTCTGGCACTCTGGACTGTTTCGGTCGTCCCACGAGTGGCGGGCGATAACGTCCCGCTCGAAAGCAACCTTAGCTTGCAATGGCCCGTTCTTCTTTTCACCCTGGCTCTCTCGGTCCTCACTGGCCTGGCCATGGGGGTGTATCCAGCCTGGCAGAGTTCCCGGGCCGATCTTGTGGATGGATTAAAGGATGGCGGACGCGCAGTGAGTGGAAGCCGCGGCCAGCATCGCTTCCGTCGCGGATTGGTGGCCGCGCAGGTTGGGCTATCGGTCGTGCTGCTGGCGGGCGCGGCCCTCTTGGTCTCCAGTTTTCTGCGACTCAGTCGGCAGGAAGCCGGGTTTCGCTCGGAACGAGTCTGGACGGGAGGCATTGGCCTGCCCCCCGCGCAATATCCCGATGCGGCGACGCGTGTGCGTTTCGCCGAACGGCTGGTCACGGAGCTGCAAACATCCCCGGGAGTGGAGGCTGTCTCGTTGGTGGATGCCGTTCCTCTTTCCGGTAACTCTTCGGGATCGCCCTACGCTCGCCTTGATGGAGACCCTGTGCCGGTCAATCAGCGGCCGCTTGGGTTAACGCGCATCATCTCGCACGGCTACTTCCGCACGCTCGGGATTCCCTTAATTTCCGGCCGCGACTTCACCGAGCGTGATGGACTCGATCAACCGCTCGTGGTGATCTTGAGCAGCGCAACGGCGCGAAAACTTTTTCCGAACGAAAACCCGATCGGTCGCCAGATTCTGTTCGGCACGGAGAATGGCAACGGCTTGCCGGCTGAAGTAGCAGGAGTGGTCGGCGACGTGCGATCGCAGAAGCTGGCCAAGGCGAACGACGTCGAATTTTACCGGCCTTGGCCGCAGCGAAGTGGTGCCTTTCTAAACGTTCTGGTGCGCAGCGGGACAAAGCCCGACGCGACTGCTGGAATTGTTCGCGCTGCGCTGAACAAGATCGACACGGCCATGCCGATTCTTCAACCCAACACTCTCGATGCGATTATTGCAGAATCTCTCGGCCAGGAGCGGCTAACGATGGGGCTGCTCGGCGTCTTTGCCGGCATTGCGCTGTTGCTCGCGGTAGTTGGGATCTATGGAGCGGTCGCCTACACGGTGGAGCAACGCACGGGCGAAATCGGCGTACGCATGGCACTCGGCGCCCAAACGCAGGACGTGTTGCGCCTGGTTGTCCGACAGGGGATGAATCCGGTTCTTATCGGACTAGCAGTGGGTCTGGCCGCTGCCTTCGCCGTGGGTCGCCTGCTCACGGCTCAGCTCTATCAGATTTCGCCGCACAATCCGTTTCTGCTGGGAGCGACGGCGGTGGTGCTCGCGCTGGCGGCCCTGCTGGCCTGCGTGATCCCAGCGCGCCGGGCTACGCTGGTGAATCCGCTCCAAGCCCTGCGGACGGAATAATCTTTAATCGGAAGCAAACGCCGAACGCCCAACGTCGAAGTCAGAAGAAGCCCGACTGACATTCCCAGCGGCGGCGAGCAGGAAGTGACGCCATCTGCCGCATTGACGGGTGGACGGTGCTTGTGGACTCTTCCCACATGCCGCCTCTGACTTACGCGAACTATCTCGATCTCGAGAAATTGCTCTTGCTGCAAAACCCGCGGTCCACCCCGGCGGAGCACGATGAAATGCTGTTCATCATCATTCATCAGACCTACGAGCTCTGGTTTAAGGAGCTGCTGCACGAGTTCGAGAGGATCAACCGGGACCTTACCGCCGGTAAACTGTTCGACGCGATTCATTCATTCAAACGCGCCCGAACCATCATGAAGACGCTGGTTGGGCAGATCGATATCCTGGAGACGATGACGCCGTCCTCTTTCTCGAGCTTTCGTGACCGGCTCGATACGGCCTCCGGATTTCAGTCGATTCAATTTCGCGAGCTGGAATTTCTGCTTGGATACAAACGGGCGTCGGCTTTCGCTCATGTGAAGCCAGAGATGCCGGGATATGACCGCCTGCAGCGCCGGCTCGGAGAACGTACCGTCATCGATCACTTCTACGATTTCCTGGGCACGCGCGGAGCGCAGATTCCGGCTGAGTTAAAGAATCGCGATATCTCTCAACCGAATCAGCCTAACGAGCAAATACAGGCTGAGATTCTTCGCCTTTACCGGGAATCCCCCGAAGTCTCCATCCTCTTCGAACTGATGACCGATTTTGACGAAGGCCTGCAGGAATGGCGCTACCGGCACATCAAGCTGGTGGAGCGAACCATCGGTTCGAAGCATGGGACGGGCGGGTCCCCCGGGGTGCCGTTTCTGAAGGAGTCACTTTTCAATAATATTTTCCCGGATCTCTGGGCGATCAGGCACCAAATGTGAAGTGAAAACTCACGGTCGGGCACCCTGGGCTAACTCCTACACGCAAGAAGGGACCGCTTCGCTTTGTACTCTGCCACGGTGCGGATAGGGTGATGGTGATTGCATGGGTGGGATCCCTCGGCGCGCTGGCGCCTGCCTCGGGATGACAAGGCTTTTCAATTAACTCGTTTCGACGCATCCAACGCATCCGAGGTGTCGTCCCGAGCGAGCGAAGACGGCGAGGGATCTCCCCATGCAATCCGCGTAAGCTGAGCAGCGGAATCGCCTTGATTGACGAACCGGGTAAGATAACAGGCACATGAGTTTGGAGATTTACGACGTAGCCATTATCGGTGGCGGACCAGCCGGCAGCACGGCGGCCACATTGCTGGCGCGAGCCGGGCGTCGGGTTGTCGTGCTGGAGCGCGAAAAATTTCCGCGATTTCATATTGGTGAATCGCTTTTGCCCTTCACCGTGAAAGCTTTCGATCGCCTGGGTGTGCGCGAGAAACTTGACCGCGCTTTCATGCCCAAGCACGGCGGACAAATCGCGTCCGCCTGCGGGACCAAGGAAATAAAATTCTATTTCAAAGATGGTTTCCGATCCCGACGCGATCGCAGTTATCAGGTGACTCGATCGGAGTTCGACAAGTTGCTGCTCGATCATTCGCGCGAAAGCGGCGCTGAAGTTCACGAAGAAACCACCGTGAAAAACATCGTTTTCGGCGAGGATCGCGTGCGCTTGGAAATTGAGTCAACCGATGGAGCCTGTTCTGTCATCGAATCCAGCTATCTGCTCGACTGCAGCGGCCGGCAGTCCATTGTCGGCAACTTTTTCGAACTCAAGAAAACGTACGATCACCTGCAGAAATTCTCGGTCTTCTCTCATTTCGAAAATGTGGATCGCCCACCGGGCATCGACGGCACGCTCATCCGGATGGTGCGCGGGCTGGATCGCTGGTTTTGGATGATCCCCCTTACGCCGACGCGCATGAGTATCGGGGTCGTGATGGATACGGCGACGTTTCGGGCGATGAAGCTATCCCCGCAGGAAGCGTTGGAGAAATGCATGGGCGAGCAACCCCTCATCGTTGAGCGGATGAAAAAGGCCGAGCGCGTGGCGCCGGTTTACTCGGCGGGCGATTATTCCTATCGTAATGTGCAACTGGTCGGTGATCGCTGGTTGCTGGTGGGCGACGCGGCCGGTTTCATCGACCCGGTCTTCAGCAGTGGCGTATTTTTGGCCATCATGTCGGCGGAAGAAGCGGCTGATACACTCGAGCAAGTTCTGCGGGACGAGTCGCTTAAACCGGGCCTCTTCAAGAAATACGCACGTCGCGTCAATGCGGTGATGGATACGTATCTCGAGTTTGTCACCTCCTGGTATAGCGGCAAAGAGTTCATGGAAGTTTTTCTTAATCCGACCAACATGCTGCAAATCGCGCCCGCCGTGAACGCCGTGCTGGCGGGAAACGAAGGCGCAAGCTTCGCCATTAAATGGCGGATGTGGTTGTTCTATTTTTTCGTGCGAGCCCAACGCTTTTTGGCGCTTTCGCCCAGGCTTTCGCTTGTTCCAAAGAAAAGGAATGAGCCTGTGCCGGAAATTGTTACGGCAACCTTTTAGAACTCAGCAGTGTTTGGGCGCGGTTTCTCTTTCTGCTTGCCGCGCGTGTCCTTATAAGGGTAAGGCCCGTTGCCGTTCTTCATGAATAATCTGCACCTCGCGGTTCAATTTTTTCTGCAGCTGGCCGTCATTTTGTTGTTTTGCCGCCTGGTCGGAGCCATCGCCGTGCGTTTCGGCCAGCCGCAAGTGGTGGCCGAAATGTTGGCTGGCGTCCTTCTCGGACCGTCGCTTTTCGGGCTGCTTTGGCCAGAGGCGCAGCATTGGCTCTTCCCGTGGGACTCCACGCAAAAGATGCGCGACACGCAAAGCTATCTCTTCCCCGCGTCACAACTCGGACTGGCCCTCTACATGTTTGTGGTCGGCATGGAATTCCGCGTCGACATCGTGCAACGCAAATTGAAGAGCGCGATCGCCGTGTCCATTGCGGGGATGGCGGCACCTTTCGTCCTGGGGGCCGGGTTGGCCTGGGTCTTATTTTATTATACCAGGCTGTTTCCCGCGAAGACTTCTCTGAGCGAGGCCATGCTTTTCCTGGGCGCTTCCATGTGCATCACGGCATTTCCGATGCTTGCGCGGATCATTCATTTTAAAAAACTCACCGGCACTACCATGGGAACAGTGGCCCTGGGGGCCGGGGCGATTAATGACGCGACCGCCTGGTGCCTGCTGGCCGTGGTCTTGGCCAGCTTTGAAAATAACTGGAGTCATGCGCTGTTGAACATGGGCGGTGGCGCGGCCTACGTGATGATCGTCCTGTTCGTTGTGCGGCCGCTCCTCGTCCGGCTCCAGTCATGGCTCGTGCAAAATGGTACACTGAGCGAAGCCGGCCTCGTGGTGGGCCTCGCGCTCATGACGCTCGGCGCCTGGTTCACCGACCTGGTGGGGTTGCACGCTGTTTTCGGCGCATTCGTGATGGGCGCGGCGATGCCCCGGGGCGCAGTCGTGCGGGATATGACCGGGCGGATCCAACCGCTCACGGTGGCGTTGCTCCTTCCGCTCTTTTTCACCTACTCGGGATTGAACACGAAAATCGGACTGCTCAATACCGGTTTCCTGTGGCTGATGTGTGGCGCGGTTCTGGCCGCGGCGGTTCTGGGCAAAGGCGTGGCGTGCTGGTTAGCCGCGCGGGCCACCGGAATCGCGAATCGCGAAGCGCTGGGCATCGGGACCTTGATGAACGCACGCGGCCTGATGGAGTTGATTATTATTAATATCGGCCTGCAGCGCGGTGTGATTACGGAGGGACTCTTCGCCACACTCGTGATTATGGCGGTGATCACGACCCTGATGGCTTCGCCGCTTTTTGAGTGGCTCGTGGGCAGTGGAGTTCACCAGTCCGTGGCCGACGCGGACGAGGATATTGTGGCGGAGCGCGAACTTGCTCGCTGACATGGTTGGGGGATTTGTCGTGGAAACGGCCGATCCCGGTTCAGTGCGATTGCAACTGGGCTTGCCACCGGATATTCTCTGGCCGTGGATCCCGTGACTTCTGACAAGGCCTCCGCGTCCTACGACATCGTTGTCATCGGGGGCGCGTTGTCGGGCGCGGCCACGGCCACATTGTTGCTGCGGCAGAATCCTGGCCTGCGTCTTTTGATCGTCGAGAAATCGACCAGGTTTTCACGTCGCGTGGGCGAGGCTACGGTGGAGATCAGCGCGTTCTTTCTCGGCCGTGTCCTCGGCCTGACGCAATATTTAAATGATTCGCACCTTGTGAAACAGGGGATGCGTTTCTGGTTCGAGAACGACGAGGTCCACACCATTGCGGAGGCCAGCGAGATTGGCGGTCGCTATCAAGTCCGCCTGCCTTCTTATCAGCTCGATCGCGCCGCTTTTGACGAAGAGGTGTTGCGGCGGGCCTGCGCGGATGGCGCGACGCTTTTGCGGCCTGCCGCGGTCACGAACATTGAGCTTACGGCCGGCGGTGAGCAGAAGGTGACGCTGCGTCATGGTGAGACGATCGAGACGGTGCAGGCGCGCTGGGTGGTGGACGCCTCCGGGGTTGGAGCCTTCCTGGCGCGCAAGCAAGGGTGGTTCCGGTCGAACACGGAACATCCGACGGCGGCGGCGTGGTCGCGCTGGAAAGGGGTGAAGGATTGGGACAGTCGCGAACTGGCTGAGAAATATCCGGAATGGTCGACCGGCGTTCACGCCGTTCGCAATACGGCTACCAATCACGTCATCGGAGACGGCTGGTGGAGTTGGTGGATACCGTTACGAGGCGGCGACGTCAGTGTCGGCGTTGTCTTCGATCAGCGCCTCGTGGAATGGCCGCAGGATGGAGGGACCATCGGAGAGCGTTTGAAGACCTTTCTCATGCAACATCCCGTCGGGCGCGAAATGTTGGCCGACGCGGAATATGATGAGGACGATCAGCATTGGCGCCGCAATCTCGCTTATTATAGCACGACTTTTGTGGGCGACGGGTTTGCCCTGGTCGGCGATGCAGCCGCTTTCCTCGATCCCTTTTATAGTCCGGGGATGGATTGGATCGCCTTCACGGCGACGTCCGCGGCGGCATTGATCACCGCGCAAAGACGGGGCGAGTCCATCACGGAACGTCTCGTCTCTTACAACCGGGATTTTGCCCGGAGTTATCACTCGTGGTTCGATGCGGTCTACAAGGATAAATACGAATACATGGGCGAATGCGATTTGTTGAACATCGCCTTTCGGCTGGACCTCGGTCTGTATTATCTCGGGATCGTTTCGCAGCCGTTCAAGCGCGGCCCGGAGGCACTGCTCGAACCGCCGTTCGTCACACCTCTGTCACGGCCGATCTTTCATGTCATGCGCCTGTACAATCGGCGCTTTGCTCGAATCGCGAGGCGTCGCCGGCGGGTCAAGGCGCTTGGGAAAATGAATCGGGGCGAGCGTCTCTTGATTCCCGGGTTTACTCTGAGCCGCCGTGATATTACGCGCCTCTTCCGGCCGTTGGCAAAGTGGGCCTGGCTTGAATTGGCGGAGGGCTGGCGGTCGTGGGGCGATCGGCCGGTTTCGTCGCAAGATATATCCGCCGTCCCATCGAACGCGCCGGCTCCGGTCGAGCCGGCGATTGGGTCAATCGCCCCTACCTAGGCCGAGAAATTCGCGCGCGGGAGATCAGTGAATTTCTTCGCCGGTTGCGGCTTGCCCCGACCGGAGAAATGTCCTTACCAGTTCGCCTTCGCCGCAAACGGTCATCCCAGAAAATCGCTTGAACCACTTGCCTGCGGGAACCTCGGGCTCGGTTTCGAGCCACTGCGCAAAGTGGCCAAGCTGGGGCGAAGAGATTTCCCGCGATTGAATGCGATCAAGGAGATGACCGAGAAGCTCCGGCGGTAAATTCCGCCGGCGAACTTTAGGCATCTTTTTGAACGCCGTAGAAGCCGCGCACGATGCTCTCGCGGACGGTGGAAGCCTCGATGGGGTCCTTGGCGTTGACCAGGCGTTCGGCTAATGCAGAGAGCTCGGGTCCGCTCAATTTTCGCTCTGCATCGAGTTGGTAAACAAATCGCACAACGCCCGCTTGCTCTTCCGGGGCAAGGCGCTTGATTTCATCAATAATCTGCGACGCGGTCACTTGGCAGGTTAACGCGCTCTGTTTCAGCCATCAAGGATAAGATGTGCTGGATGCGAACGTACTCGCACTGGTCGAGCCGGCGATTGGGTCAATCGCCCCTACCTAGGCCGAGAAATTCGCGCGCGGTTCCGGAGAGCAGCTGGCTCCGGTCGGTCGCAGAAAATTCCTTGATCGATTCGATCAATTTCCCGGGGTGCCCTTCGCCCAGCGGGAAGGGGTAGTCGGAGCCGAGCGCGACGCGTTGGGCCCCGAAGAGTTTGAGCAGAAATTTGAGCGCGTCGCGATCATGCACTAACGAGTCAATATAGAATCGTGCCGGAGTGGTTCCGCGCGCCAGATAGTCCCGTGGATTTGTCTTGCTGTCGGTGGCAACTAAATCCGGACGGACATGGAAGGCGTGATCGATACGACCGGCCGTGAATGGAAAGGCGCCGCCGCCGTGGGCGAAGGCGACCCGCAGCTTTGGGAATCGCTCGAAGACACCGCCGAACATCATGGAGCAAATGGCGAGCGAAGTTTCCGCCGGCATGCCCACGAGCCAGGGCAGCCAATATTTAGCCATGCGTTCTTTCCCCACCATGTCCCAGGGATGAACGAAAATGGCCGCGCCCAGCTGCTCGGCCGCGCTCCAAATTGAATCGAGTGATGCATCATCAAGGTTGCGGCATTCTTTTTGGTCGGAGTGCGAGTTTGCGTCGACATGCGTGCCAATTTGAGCCCCGCGCAGTTTAAGATCCCGGACACAACGTTCCAGTTCGCGCGCAGCCATCTCGGGATCTTGCAATGGAATTGTGGCCAGGCCGGCAAACCTGGTCGGATGAGCTCGCACGACTTCAGCGATGTGATCGTTCAGACGGCGGGAAAGATCGAGCGCATCGGCCGGTTTCGCCCAGTAGCTGAACATGACCGGCACGGTCGAGAGGACCTGCATGGTCACGCCAGCCTTGTCGCATTCTTCCAAGCGGCGCTGTGGGTCCCAGACGTTGTCCGTGATCTCTCGAAAAACGCGTGGCCCAACCATCATGCGGGCACAGCACGGCTTATAATGCTCCAGCCTAACGAAGCCTCCGTAACCGTATTTGGCATCCAGGTCGGGCCAATCATGCGGCAGGATGTGGGTGTGCAGGTCGATTTTCATCGGCCGTTCGGACGCGCCCGGGAAAGCTTATCCACAGATGGCACAGATTTTCACAGATGAAGGCTCCGCTGATGTCGGGAAATCTGTGAGGGAATCAGGGTGCCTTAAATCTGTGGAGGATATTGGCGCGATCTAAAATGGCTTAACCGGCTCGGCCTTTTCGACCTTTGTGCCGCAGTTTTTGCAGGTGCGCCGGGCGTCGTCGTTCCAGAAATCCAGCATCGTCTGGCTGAAGTGCTCCACGATATCGCCGCAATCAAAATGAATGTCTTCCACGAGTGCCTGGCATTTTTCGCAATAAAAAATGACGTGTTCGGTCTCTCCCTTGGGCCGGCGCCGTTCCACCACCATGCCTAACGTATCGGGCGGGCGGATGGGTGCGTGCGGCACGTTGGGCGGGATGAAGAAGGTCTCACCCTCACGCACGAGATGATCGACGATGCGATCGCCTTCCCTGATTCGCACTTTGATGTCCCCTTGGAGCTGGTAGAAAAATTCTTCCGAGTCGACCTGATGGAAATCATTCCGGGCGTTCGGACCTTTGACGACCATGACGAAAAAATCGCGGCCGTCATAGACGTAGCGGTTACTGACGGGCGGTTTGAAAAGGTGACTGTTCTCTTCGATCCAGCCCCTCAGATTCAGTGGCTCTGGCACAGCCGGCGCCGCGGATGACGGGGAAGGTGAAATCGGGTTCGGATCGGTAATGGTAGCGATGACGACAGATTATTGGTTTCGGCGCGTGCGGTCAACTAGGGGGGAGGATGAAGGCGTGGCCAACCTCGTGGTTGGCAATTCCCATTTGCTCGACATATTCTCGGCTGCCGTGGGTGAGGTGGCTGAGTGGTCGAAAGCAGCGCTTTGCTAAAGCGCCGTACCCCAAAAGGGTACCGAGGGTTCGAATCCCTCCCTCACCGCCACGTCCCGTTGAACGCCTCGATCGTCCCAGTCTTTTACGCGGGGTGCCGTCAATCCCAAAACGAATCGGCAAAACTGCGAACGCCACATAGACCGCCGGTGCTTGGGTTTAGCGTTTTACGGCAGACGCACCCGATAAAAAGCTTTGCTAAAACTGACAGCAGCGCCCGGATCGGTGATCGGTGCCGGCCCGTTACTGGTTGGCGTGATGGTGGAAACACCCTGCCACATCGAGGTCGCGTCGGCGATGTCGAGTTTGCGCTCCAGGCGATAGGTTGCTCCTTGAATGGCTTGGACGGTGACCACGATATCATCGCCGCTGCGCGCTATGCTGAGGAGGTGAATCGTGACGCCAAATTCAAATGCACCAACATCCGTGCCGTCTCCGCCGGCGGCATTTGCAACCGATGAGTCATTGACCGTGCGCGTGTAACCGGGGCCGCGCTGGTCGGTCGTCAGAGTGCCGGTCGATCCAACACTAGTGCCCCTATCGATAGCCGGACTGCCGGCGAGCAAGGCTATCGTTAGGGTTGGGCCACCGTTATTCTGCAAACCGCCTGGGTCGAGCTTCGGGTCGACCGGCGAACCGCTCGTGCCAACGATGTCGTTATTCATGTTCGGGTTTCCGGCGGGAAAATTCGCCGCCGCACCGTCGTTCTTACCGATGAGGTTGAAACCCTGCGCAGTAAAGGACCCGTTAACGTCCGGGCCAGCTGTTCCCGCCGTATTCAAGGCGATGATGCTGCTTTTGACATTGGTCGTGGTGTTGGTGGTGTAAATGCCGCCGCCGAGGTCACCGGCACTGTTACTGCTGATCGTGCAGTTGGTCACATTTGCTCTCATTAGAAATGCCCCCCATTGTTGTGGGTCCCAAAAGCAGAGTTACCGCTGATCGTGCTGTTCGTGAGATTGCGTGTGCCGCCATTGTAGATGCCGCCGCCATTAATAGCAGCAGAGTTCCGCCAGTAGGAATCCCTCCCTCATCGCCACATTTGAGCCGCCATTTTTATCGGAGTTGCCAAACCGTTGTTTTCGCAACTCAATGGATTGATGATGGAAGAGGCCGAGGCGCGGGCGAGGATTCTGGAAGAGGTGCAACTGGGGCCTGCCCGCCGGGTGATCCTGAGCGACGCGGTGAACTGCTTTTCGGCCCAGTCCTACCTTGCGCGCGTTCCCTTACCGGCCTTCGATAATTCCGCTATGGACGGCTACGCGGTCGGTGCCGGGGATCGGGCGAAGGGTGCGACGCTGAGGGTGATGGGCGAGCAGCCGGCTGGACTTGATCGGAAACTGCGGATAAGCGCCGGAGAGACCGTGCGAATTTTCACGGGCGCGCCGATTCCGCAGGGAACTGACGCCGTGGTCATGCAAGAGGATGTCACGCGGGACGGCGACTACATCGTTCTTAATACAGAGGCCGAGAGTGGCGAGTTCATTCGCCGTCGCGCCTGCGATTTGGCGGAAGGGCAGGAGATTGTTGCCGGAGGCGATCGAATTGGGCCGACGGTTGCGGCGCTGCTTGCGTCGCAGGGTTTTGCGGAGGTGAATGTCGGGGCCAAGGCCACGGCAGCAGTCATTTCGACGGGCGATGAACTGGTCGAGCACGGGAAAGAGATCGAAGCGGGGCAGATCTACGACAGCAACTCCGTTCTAATCAGCACATTGCTCAGCGGAATAGGCGTGACGGTCGCGTCGACGGAGCGCTGTCCCGACGATCAGAGTGCGCTAACAGCCCGTATCAGGGCCGGCTCGGCTTTCCAGGTTCTCATCATCACCGGCGGCGTGTCGGTCGGCCAGCATGACCTTGTGCAGTCGGTCATCCGATCGTTGGGAGGGAGCATTGAGATCTGGCGCGTGGCCGTGAAACCGGGCAAGCCCTTCTTATTCGGAAGGATCGGAGAGTGTGCCGTATTTGGTCTGCCTGGAAATCCAGTGTCGGCATTTGTCACTTTTTTGAAATTTGTTCGCCCCGCCATACTCAAGATGATGGGTGCGAACGCCGTCGGGCAGGAGCTAAGGCGGGTTCGAGCGCGGCTGGAAGAGAATCTCGGGAACGAAAGCGACCGCGCCCATTACATCCGCGGTCGATACGCGGATGGATCCTTTCGGCCGGCTGGTCGCCAAGAATCACACGCCCTGTTTGGCTTGAGTCGCTCGAACGCGATGACGCGAGTCCCGGCCGGTGCGCGTCTCGAAACCGGAGCGATCCTGGACATAGAACTCTGGGATTGAGGCTGATACTTCGATGCTGCTTTGGTTGACACGGGGTTGGAGCATTTTAGCTTACAGCCGTTGAATACAGGAGTTGTCACAGAGGTGGCCCGAAGGGAACCGGGGGAGATGCGAGCCGACGCCGAACGGTTGTCACATATCATCCTGGAGCTGCAGCGCTGCTTCGTCTTGCATCTCTGTAAAGAGCTGGCTCCCGGAAATATCTCCTTCCCGCAATTCTTTCTCCTTACCTATCTTGATTTGAAGGAGGTGCTGACCATGTCGGCGATCGCGCAGAAGATGGGTCACACGACGGCGGCCGCGAGCGGGTTAGTGGCTCGTTTGGAGAATCTTGGGTATGTCCTGCGATCGAACGCGCGGGAGGATCGGCGCAAGGTCATGGTCTGCATTACCCCGAAGGGTTCGGCCCTGGTGCGCCGGATTCGGGAGGACATGGTCGGTAATGTTATGAAGATCATGGAGCATTTGTCGCCCGACGAGCAAAAGGCCTGGCTCCGCATCTACAGTAAGATTTATAACGTCTGCCAATCGAAATGATTGTCACCGGTCGGGGCGGCGTGTTATCAGACAACGGTAAATCGCGCGCAAGTTGAATCCGCGCGGGGGACTTCACGCATCTTATCCTCGGGATAACCATCTTTCATGGGAAAACACTTTCTAGCGATTGGAATAGCGACAGGCTCGCTCGCCCTTGCCTTTGTGGTGCTCGGGGGCGACGGCGGCACGGCGGTCCGTCATAAGTCATGGACGGAATACTCGGAACCGGCAGAGTCCCGTCAGTTTACTCTGGATCGCGCCATTCTGACCGCGCTGAAGCAGAACCCCGATCTTCTTCGTGCCATTCAGGAAATCGAGCGCAGCAAGGGCGTGATCATTCAGGTTCGCGCCGAAGCGTTACCGCATATCAATGTCCAATCCAACTTGTCATGGACCGATCCAAATCTCGGGTCGAGTAGCTTTTCCTCATCTCCCTCGGGCACCGCGGCTCCGATCCAAGGTGTGCCTAAAGCGCAGCCGCTCGTAGAAACTCCGACGTCCCAGATTACAAACGATGGCTCAAGCGTGGCCGCCGCTGCCACGCCGTCGAGCCTCACGCAGTCAGACACCTCTTACAACATTCGTATTATTGGCCAGCAATTGGTGTTTAATTACGGCACTTTCCGCTCGATTCGCGGGACGTTTTTCCAGCGCGACGCGGCTTACTTCTCGTTCCGTAACGTGCTTGATCAGGTGATCGCCACGGTCAAGACGCAGTTTTACCAGGTGGTGGTCAACAAGTCGCTGATTGGCGTGCAGGAAGAGCAGGTGCAACTGCTGGAAAGCCAGTTGAAGGATCAGCAAAATCGCTTCGAGGCCGGTACTGTTCCGCGGTTTAACGTGTTGCAGGCGCAGGTCGCCTTATCGAACCAGATTCCGAACCTGATTTCGGCGCGAAATAGCTATCGCATCTCCAAGTTGCAACTGGCCAAAACGCTCGGGCTCGATTTCGATCCGAGACGTGGAGACAGCTCGCCGCTCGAGGTCATCGGCGAAATGCCGTATCATCCGCGAAATATATCCGTGACGCAGGCGATCGAGCTGGGCAAGCGCAACCGGCCCTTCCTGAAACAGGCGCGCGCGAATGTTTATAACCAGGTCGAGCAGGTCCATGTCGCGCTGGGCGGTTTTTTCCCGACGGTGAGTTCGAGCGGGGGCTACGAAGTATTCAGTTCTCCGTTCAGCACAAGTTTTAACGATATCTCGAAGGGTTGGGTGTTTGGTCTCGCCGGCAACTGGGCAATTTTCGATAGTGGCGCGACCTACGGTCAGGTCAAGCAGCAGCGCGCGTTGTTGTCGGAGACGAAAATCACGTACGACGACGATGCCCGACAGGTCGAGCTGGAGATCCAGCAGGCGTACTCCAACCTGATCCAGAACAAAGAGTTGATTCAGAGCCAGGAAAAAAATGTGGAGCAAGCTCTCGAAGCGGTACGTCTGGCCAAGGCGCGATTGGATGCCGGCGCTGGCACTCAGCTGGATGTTCTAAATGCGCAAGTGCAATTGGCCACGGCGGAGTCGACCAAGCTGCAAGCGCTCTTCGGGTATAACTCCACCCTGGCCGAGTTCGATCGTGTCACCGGAATGCAAAGTGTTTACACTGAGTCTTTCGACGGACTGACCCCGCACGCGACCAAGCGTGCGATCTATGACACCGGCGGCGACACAGACGCAACCGGCGATCGGAAAAAACCATTTCGGTAACGCCCGACGAGCGAGCGCGTCTCCATCGAAGTCGTGCCGGACCCGCGGTTTCCAGTCGAGCATTTTCCGGCCCTTGATGCGAGCGGCCTTTTTCGCAGCGCGTTCGTTAGGCGAATTCCTGGAATTGATGTGGCTCACGATAAAGCGGAGGTGCTGAAACGGCTGGACGCGGCGCATCGTGAAATTAGGACCCGTCTCGGCATGGGCGACGGGCCGTTGCTTACGGCTGAGCAAGTTCATGGCAACGAGATTGCCGTGATTGATGGACCGACCAAGAGCGATCAGCCATTCGGCGCATGTGATGGGATGATCACGAATCAGTCCGGTCTGGCGCTCGGCATTTACGTGGCGGATTGCTGTGCGGTTTATCTGGTGGATCCGGTAACGCCAGCCGTGGGCCTCGTGCATTCGGGCAAGAAAGGCACGGAGTTGGAAATCGCTGGAATCGCCCTTGACCAGATGGCGGCGCGGTTTGGATCGAAGATGAGCAGTATGATTGTGCAACTCAGCCCCTGCATTCGGCCTCCGCATTACGAGATCGATTTTGCCGCGACGATTGTGCAGCAATGCCGCGATCGCGGCGTGCCGCAGATTCACGACAGTGGCACGTGTACGGCGTGCGATCTCGATTCGTTCTACTCGTACCGAGCGGAGAAAGGGCGCACTGGGCGCATGCTCGCTCTGTTGGGACTTAGATAGGGGCGGTTCAAGGGACCACCTGGGCGATTGGGGTCAATCGCCCCTACCTTAGAGTTCGGCGGTCACAGACCGCCGCTACAGTAAACGGCCGCTTCTACATTTCGCCGAAGGCGTCCGCTCGGTCTTTTTTGCCGCGGTATGGGCAGACGCTTCGCTTTTTGGCCTCCGCTACGAAATCGAAGAATTCACGGCCGAGTTCTCCGAACTTGGTGGAGGCGGCTTTTTGCTGGGCTTGTGAGAGATTCAGACCGCTCAGGTAAAGCAATCGGAAAGCGGCCTTGATGTCTTCCCGCTGCTCAGCGTTGAATCCAGCGCGACGCATTCCAATGATATTCAACCCGAACACGGCGTTACGCTCGGCCGCCATGGTGAACGGCGGCAAATCTTTGCCGAAAGCGGAACTGCCCTGCACCATGACGAAGCGGCCGACGCGCATGTTCTGATGAAAGGTCGAACCGCCCCCGATGAAAGCGTTGTCATCCACGCGCACGTGCCCGGCGAGCAGACAGTTATTGGCAATGATGACGTTGTTTCCGATGGTGCAGTTGTGGCCGAGATGCGCTCCGACCATTAGAAAATTCTTGTTCCCAACCGCGGTAGCACTGCCTTCGGCGCTGCCGCGATGAATCGTGCAGTACTCGCGAAAGATGTTGTCGTCTCCGATCTGAACGCTTGTTTTCCGCTCGGCCGAGAACGACAAATCCTGCGGAGCCGCCCCGATGATGCAACCCGGTCCGATAAAGTTGCCGCGGCCGATCGCGACGAATCCTTCCAGCACGGTGTGCGCCTGGACAATTGTCCGATTGCCAATGGCGACGTTTGGACCGATCACTACGTACGGTCCTATTTCTGCGTCGGGTGCTATTTGTGCTCCCGGATCGATGACGGCGGTTGGATGAATGTTCACAGCACTCCTGCCTCCTTGAAACTAAAGTAGCCGGGGCTCCCTTCGGTGGGAGCGCCGATGATAATGTGATCGAGCAGTTTGATCTGCAAGAGTTCGGCGGCCTCGGCCAGCCGCCGGGTCAGACTGTGATCGGTTTGGCTGGGCGAAGCATCGCCCGAGGGATGGTTGTGCACGATGACGATGGCATAGGCGGAAGAAATCAAGGCCGGGCGCAAAACGTCGCGCGGATGCGCGATGCTTTCGTTGATCGTGCCAAGAGAAACCTCTTCCACGCGCAGAAGATGATAGCGCGTATCGAGCAGGACAACACGGAGCGATTCCTTCCGCAACATGCGCATCTCCGGGCCGACCAATGCCTCGATGGACTCGGGCGAATCGAGTTTCTGATTTTTTGCCCTGGCGCCGGCGAGCCGCTTGCCGATGCCAAAGGCTGCGACCAGCTGCACCGCCTTGGCGAACGCGACACCGCGTATCTTGGAAAGCTCATCGACCGTACAGCGGCTCAGTCCGGTGAGGGAGCCGTAGCGCTCGAGGAGCTCGCGTGCGACATCGACGGCATTCGCGCCTTTCACTCCGGTGCGCAGAAGAATGGCCAAAAGTTCAGGCTCTGAAAGGGCGGCCTCGCCGTGCGCAGCGAGCTTTTCCCGCGGGCGCTCATCTGGCGGCATCTCACTAATTTTAAGTTGCCGCATCTGACTCGCCCTTCGTTAACGCCAAAGGATTTCGCGTGGCACAGAAACAATTCTGTGCGCCCGCATCTAAGCGCGAACTTCTTCGAATAAGTCCCGGACCGCTTCGCTCAATCCAAAGAGCGCTTCGCTGTATTTGTTAGCGGGCAAGCCAGTGAGCTTATGCTCAGCCTCGCGCAGCAGGTCCTGTCCGGCTTCGATGGCCGCGCTGAGGGCGCCGTTGGCGGCGGCTGTCTTCACCAGTCGCGTGATCTCCGAAAGGTTGCCTTCCAAAATAAGTTCGGCGCATCTTTCCTTGTCCAAAGCGGGAGCGGAACGGAGGAGCATGAGCACGGGCAGCGTTAGTTTGCCTTTGCGCAAATCGGTCCCGAGCGTTTTTCCGGTGGCATCCTCGTCGCCCGCAATGTCGAGGCAATCGTCGTAAATTTGATAAGCCGTGCCCACGCGCATGGCGAACTCTTTCAGTCCCAGTGCCGTCGCCGGGTCCGCCCCGCTCAGGATTGCGCCCAGCTCGGCTCCGACCGCGAAGAGAGAGCCCGTCTTCATCTGGATGATGCGAAGGTAATCATCAACCGCGAGATGAAGGTCGAATCGGCGCTGCGTTTGAATGATCTCGCCCGTGCAGACTTCACGCGCGGCTCGGGCAATGGCGCGTCCTACCTCCGGGTTCTCGAAATTAGCGGAGAGGTTCAAGGCGTGAGCAAAAAGGCAATCGCCCAGGAGAACGCTGAGCGAATTTCCCCAGCGCGCATTGACGGTGGGCTGGGCGCGGCGGCGTTCCGCTTCATCCATAATGTCGTCATGAACGAGCGTGGCGATATGGATCAGTTCGACGACGACGGCGAGATCAATGTGCTCGGGCGAGATCGGGCCGATGGCGCCGCCGCTCAAAAGGGCGGTGAGGGGACGTAGACGCTTTCCGCGGCCACCGATGGCGTAGGAAACGTAACCTTCGATGGCAGGATCAAATGCGGCCGCCTGTTCGGCAATCCGCGACTCAACCCGGCCAAGCTCCACACGGACGACACCGGTCACTCGGGCCAACGAATTATCCGGCGCAGCCGAGGCCGTCGCCGAGTGCATGGATACTTCCACTCCGTAAGAATAGAAGGACGGCTCGTGGGTTGTCAAAAGGAACACGCTAAAGAAGCCGCAGATTGGGAAGATCACAAGGGCGGGAGGGAGGCGAGAACCTGTCAAGGTAAGCGCCTCACGGCACTCTTTCTTTAACATCGCGCTCGGAGATCGCGATCCACCGTTGCTAATCCTATTACCGAAGTCACAGATAGACCTATCGCCGTTGCAACCAGCTTGCTCTTGCGTATTTCGACTCTGCTATTTGATGTGCTCGCTCGAGCAGCTGGGGATCGAAAGATCGTTCGTCGCATCGCCGTGATAAGGCATCCGCAAAGGTGGACGCGAAATCGTCGGGGAGGACGACCGCCTGGATGCTGCCTTGGTGCAAAAGGCCGGCCCTTGTTTGTCGGTGCGCCGCCCCCGCCACTTTGCGACCATTCACGATCACGTCAGCGACGACTGGGCGCTCGAAACAAGCTTGCGAAATTGGCGGCGCTTCGTCCGTCGCAAGCTCAGCGCGGCATCCACGACGGAGCAATGCGTCGCGCAGGGCGGTATGGACCGCGGCGTAAACGGATTTTGATGAGACGTGCAAATGTCGCACGGAAGCGGGGATGACCACCGTATAGGTGAGATCCTCGCCGTGAAAAACAATTCCTCCGCCCGTCCAGCGGCGGACGAGGTCCCGTTGCGCAGCGTGTTCTGCCACATCCGCAAATTTGCCGAAATACCCGAACGACAGCGCCCGATGATCCCAACGATAAAAACGGATCAACGGCTTCGTGGTCGATTCGAGGAGAGCCTCGTCTACCGCCATATTCAAAGCGGCCAATCGGGGAGTCGGATCGTGACAAACGTCCAACTGTTCGAATACCGGCATCGATGCGTCTTCAGCCAATGAGTTCGGCGCAGATTTTTGCGACGGCGTCAGCCGGATCAGGATGGCTCGTGATGGGCCGACCGATGACAAGATAATCCGCTCCCGCATCAAGTGCGTCGCGCGGTGTCATGAACCGCTTTTGGTCAGCCGCGTCAGTCCAGGAAGGTCGAACGCCCGGAACGACCAGCTTGATTTGCGGGTTGAGCATCGTTCTGAGCATCTTCACTTCATGTGGGCTGGCGACCAGTCCATTGACGCCGGCATTCACGCCGAGCTGCGCCAATCTCGAGACATGCTGCCCGATCTCTGTTTCCACACCCGCCTCGCGCAGCGTCGCCGGGTCCATACTGGTGAGCACCGTAACCCCCAACAGGGTGAGAGACTCATTTCGCGCCGCCACCGCCGCTTCGATCATGGCGCGTCCGCCACTCAAGTGAATGGTGAGCATCTGCACGCCCAATTGACCGGCCGCCGCAACAGCGCCCGCCACGGTATTCGGGATATCGTGTAGTTTCAGGTCGAGAAAGACCCTCGCCCCCGTATCGAGAATCGCGCGAATGATATCGGGTCCTTCGGCCGTGTAGAGCTGTAGGCCGACTTTGAAAGTTGAGATGTGTGCCCCCAATTTCTCGACCAATCGCGCCGCGTCGGTCCGCGCGGGCACATCCAGCGCGACAATGATCTTTTCGGCGGCAGCGCGGAGCTGTGAATTCATCCTGTTTTTCTTCTGGTTTTGGTGAACAGATTGCAACGTATGCAAGTTTCGGCGCCGGCGAAGATCAATTTTTCCTTAAAGATCACGGGACGGCGCGCGGATGGTTTCCATGAAATAGAAAGCTTCATCACGCCGATCTCCCTGGCGGACGAACTTGTCCTGGAAAAAAATCAAAGCGGGAAGGGGATACAGTTTCAATGTGATGATTTGTCGGTCCCGCAGGGACCCGAGAATCTTGTCGCGCGCGCGGCGCAGGCATTTTTCGATAAAACAAATATATCGGCCGATGTTCGAATTGAACTGCGAAAGAAAATTCCGCACGGGGCGGGCCTGGGCGGCGGCAGCAGTGACGCCGCCTCGGCGCTCCTTGCCTTGAACGTTTTATTCGACACGAATTTGTCGCGCGAAACGTTGTCCGAAGTGGGCGCAAGCATTGGCTCGGATGTGCCGTTTTTTCTTTTTGAGTCGGCTGCTCTTTGCCGGGGGCGGGGCGAACTGGTTTCACCGCAGCCGTGGAAGGATCGTCTGCCTATCTTGTTGCTAAAACCGGAGTTTGGAGTGGCGACCGCCGCGGCCTACGCGCGTTGGCAGAAGTCGCGCGAGATTCCGGGGGTCTCTTATGCGCCGCAGGAATTTCGCGACCAGCGCTTCTTTAATGACCTGGAACGCCCTGTCTTCGAAAAGTTCATTTTCCTGGCTGAAATGAAAATGTGGTTATTGCAGCAACCGGAGGTGGCAGTGGCCCTCATGTCCGGCTCCGGTTCAACGATTTTTGCGGTGTTGCGTGACGAAGCGGAGTCGAGCGCGCTGGCCGAGCGGGCGCGGAATGAACTGGATCCCAGGCTGTGGTGTTCTAACTGCGTGACGCGCTGAAATTCCGGGGGGAGAGATTCGTCGCCCTTAGTCGCCGGCGCGGGTGCGCCAGGTGGCGCGGGCGTATTCGCGATTTAGTTTTGCGATAAAACTGGCGCTGATCTCGGCCGGACAAACTGCCTCGCACTCGTAGGTGTTCGTGCAATTCCCAAAGCCTTCGACGTCCATCTGCCGGACCATTTTCAGAACGCGCGTGTCGCGTTCGGGATCGCCCTGGGGCAGAAGAGAAAGGTGCGAAACCTTGGCGGCGGTGAAAAGCATGGCGGAAGCATTCGGGCAGGCCGCCGCGCAGGCGCCACAGCCAATGCAAGCCGCTGCCTCCATGGCAAGGTCGGCATTGGGCTTGGGGATCGGCAGGGCGTTCGCTTCCGGGGCCGAACCGGCCCGGGCGGAAATAAAACCGCCTGCTTGCACGATCCGATCCAGCGCGCTTCGGTTGACCACCAGATCCTTGATCAGCGGAAATGGTCTGGCCCGGAACGGTTCCACCGTGATGGTTTCGCCGTCGCGGAATTTGCGCATGTAGAGTTCGCACGCAGCCCCTGGATGATCGGGCCCATGCGCTTCGCCGTTGATGGTGAGGCAGCACGTGCCGCAGATGCCTTCCCGGCAATCGGAGTCGAACGCGATCGGTCCTTCGCCGGTCAGAGTGAGGCGCTCGTTTACGATATCGAGCATTTCGAGGAACGAAGTGTTCGGAGAGATATCCTTCGCCTCGTAGGGGGCAAGCTTGCCTTTCGATTTCGCGTCTTTTTGACGCCAGACTCTCAATTTAAAGTTCATCGAAAGTTTTACGTGTTAAGTCTTGGGTTTTAAGTTGCACAAAACTGTGTAAACAAAGCTCATTTATAGCTCCGTTGCGTTAAGTGCACGGTTTCAAAATTAAGCGGCTCGCGATGTAGTTTGGGCGCGGCAGCCTGACCGTTGCCCTGGTATTCCCAGGCGAAGACGGAGGCGAAATGGTCGTCGTCGCGCAAGGCTTCGCCGTCGGGCGTTTGGTGTTCTTCACGGAAATGGCCGCCGCATGATTCATCGCGCTCGAGCGCATCGAGGCACATGAGTTCGCCGAACTCCAGGAAATCGGCGACGCGCCCGGCGCGCTCGAGCGATTGATTGAATTCTTCACCGGTCCCGGGAACACACACGTTGCTCCAAAATTCTTCGCGGAGCGCTGGAATTTTACTCAGCGCCTCCCGCAGCCCGGCGGCATTCCGCGCCATGCCGCATTTGTCCCAGAGCAAAAGTCCCAGTTCCTTGTGAAAGGAATCAAGCGAGCGCTTCCCGTTCACCCCGAGCAGCCGGTTGATGCGAGTGTGCAGTTCTTCCTCCGCGTGTTTAAATTCGGGCCGATCGGGAGAGGGCCGTTTGCCTAACTGACCGGCCAGATAATTTGGGAGCGTGTAAGGCAGAACGAAGTAACCGTCGGCCAGGCCTTGCATGAGCGCGCTGGCTCCAAGGCGATTCGCGCCGTGATCGGAAAAATTGGCTTCACCAATCACGAACAATCCCGGGATATTGCTCATCAGATTATAATCCACCCAGAGACCGCCCATCGTATAATGGACGGCCGGATAAATGCGCATCGGGGCTTGGTATGCATTTTCGCCAGTGATCTTCTCGTAAATCTCAAACAGGTTACCGTAGCGCTCGCGGATCGTATCTTGCCCGAGCCTTAGAATGGCGTCGGCGAAATCGAGATACACACCGCGTCCGCCCGGCCCGACCCCGCGGCCCTCGTCGCACACTTCCTTGGCCGCGCGCGAGGAGATATCCCGCGGCGCCAGGTTTCCGAAACTCGGATACTTGCGTTCGAGGTAGTAATCACGTTCCCCCTCGGGGATTGCCGATGGCGCTTTAGCCACGTCTTCCTTGCGTCGGGGCACCCAGACGCGTCCGTCATTACGGAGGGACTCTGACATGAGGGTTAATTTCGACTGGTTATCGCCGGAAACCGGAATGCAGGTCGGATGGATCTGGGTGAAACAGGGGTTGGCAAAAAGTGCGCCCTTTTTGTAGGCGCGATAGGTGGCGGTCACATTGCAGCCGCGCGCGTTGGTCGAGAGATAAAAGACGTTGCCATAACCGCCGGTGGCGAGCACCACGGCGTCGGCCGAGTGTGTATCGATTTTTCCGGTGACCAGGTTGCGCGTGATGATTCCCTTGGCATGTCCATCAATGAGGACGACCTCGAGCATCTCGGTTTGCGGAAACATTTGAACGGTGCCCGCGGCGATCTGGCGACAGAGACCCTGGTAGGCGCCGAGCAAGAGCTGCTGGCCGGTCTGGCCGCGCGCATAGAATGTCCGCGAAACCTGGGCGCCGCCGAAAGAGCGGTTGGCGAGGAGGCCTCCGTATTCTCGGGCGAAGGGCACACCCTGTTCGACACATTGATCGATAATGAGATTGGCCACTTCAGCCAGCCGATACACGTTGGCTTCACGCGATCGGAAATCGCCGCCTTTGATGGTGTCGTGGAAAAGGCGGTAGATGCTATCGCCATCGTTTTGATAATTTTTGGCGGCATTGATCCCGCCTTGCGCAGCGATGGAATGGGCGCGGCGCGGCGAGTCCTGGTAACAAAAACACTTCACGCGATAGCCGAGCTCGCCCAGGGTGGCGGCGGCGGAGCCACCGGCCAGGCCGCTGCCCACGATGATCACCTCAAATTTTCGACGATTATTCGGGCTAACGAGTCGCGAATGATCGCGGTGTGTCCGCCATTTTTCGAAAAGGGCTCCGGGCGGTACCCGGGAGTCGAGCGTCCCGATCATAGGTGTTGGGCGGGCTGAATGAGGCCGAGAAGCACAGCCACTGGAATGGACGTGTATCCGATGAAGAGAAGCCAGGCAAGAACGCGCGCCGCCGAAGCGAGCGTAGCGGTGAGCTTCTTATTAGTTAGACCGAGAGACTGAAAAAAACTGGAGGTGCCGTGCGTCAAGTGCAGGGTGAGAAGGAAGAGGCCAACAATATAAAATCCGGAGACGTAAACATTCTGAAACCCGTAAACCATCATGGAGAATACGTCGTAATGGTTGAGTGGATCGTTCTTGAGCAGCGGAAACTGAGGATTGAACTGGCGGGCGGTGAAATGAAGCAGATGAAAAACGATGAAGGCCAGGACGACCAGGCCGCTCGCGACCATGTGACGCGAGGCAAAAGTGGCTTTTACACACTTTTTTTCGACGTAGCCGGCTGGGCGCGCGCGCCGATTCTCGATGGCAAGCCGGATGGTGAAGTAGATGTGCAAAATTACAGTGGCCAAAAGAGACGCACGAATCACCCAGAGCAGCGGACCGAGATCGCGCAGATGCTGCGCATAGCCGTTGATCCATTCGGGCCCGAGGAAGATCTGGAGGTTACCCACGAGATGTCCGACCACGAAGAGCATCAAAATAATTCCGGTCAGCGCCACGATCATCTTTCGGCCGACGGATGAACCGATCATCACGCGAATAACGCCGGTGCGGGGTTTCTCCACTCGCGCGTTGGGGGCGGAAGCGGATAAGACGGTGGAAGCGCGATCAGTCATCAGAAATTTTGCCTACATTGATCATAAACATCCTTGGGCGCAGCGCTACTTGCTTCCTGGTTTAATGGCAGAAATGGCGGCGAGATCGGGTGGGAGTTGATCTGCCTGGAATGTTTCCACATTCATTTCGATCAGGCTGACAAAGGGGCAACCGAAGTCCGGCTTGACCGGGCCACTGCGGTCGACGATGACGCCGACGGCGGAGACATGGCCGCCGTGAGTGCGAACAATGTCGATCGTTTCCTGAACGCGCCCGCCGCGCGTGACAACGTCTTCCGCCACGACAAAGCGTTCCCCCGGCTTGATCTCAAAGCCTCGTCGCAGGACCAGCCCGCCAGATTCTTTTTCGGCGAAGATATGTCGCACGCCTAACGAGCGACCGACTTCCTGTCCCACAATGATGCCGCCGAGAGCGGGGGAGATGACGCTGTGGCACGGGTAGGAACGCAGCTGGTCGGCCAGACGCTTGCATATGTCTGCGGCGATGCCGGTATGCTGAAGAAGGAGCGCGCACTGAAAGTATTGGCGACTGTGCAAGCCGGAGCGCAGGACGAAGTGACCGTCGAGAAGCGCCCCAGTTTTGCGAAATAGAGCGGGAAGATCTTCACTCATGGTTTTGGACGGACCGAATCTTTGCCTGGCGACCCCTCCGACTCGCGCTGCACCTTGTCCACTCCCCTGTGCCTTATCCGGAGGTGTCGCTGGCCACTCCACCGCCCGACGCACCGGCGTCGACGGCGATGACTTCGATCTCAATCCGGGCGTTCTTCGGCAGAGCCGCCACCTGCACGGTGGAACGGGCGGGCGGATTGTTCTTAAAATGAGAGCCGTAGATTTCGTTGACCGTCTGGAAGTCGGCAAAATCGGTCAGAAAAATTGTTGTCTTCACAACGTGATCGAACGACAAACCGGCGGCCTGTAAAACTGCTTTGATATTCAGCATGACCCGTTTGGTTTGCTCGGTGATGTCGGGCGAGACGATTTGCCCGGTCTTGGGATCCAAGGGAATTTGGCCGGCGCAGTAAAGAGTCGAGCCGACACGAACGGCTTGCGAATAGGGGCCGATAGCGGCGGGAGCGTCGGCGGTGGAGATGATCTTCTTCATGGCCGAGAATAACTGCAAAAGCAGGTTGCACAAATAAGGACAAATACAGCGGTCAACCTGGGGCTTGGGCGTTTTTGATTTTCTGTCTTGTGTCCGTCTTGGGCCAACGTTCTTACGCCAGTCTCTATGCCTATGCGTAAATTGGGAGAGGATCTCCTGCGGGCGTTGTGGTTCACGCTCTGTTTTGTTTGTGTGAGGCTCGTGCCATGGGTGAGACCCCTCGGCCCTCTTCGCTGGCTCGGGATGACCGCGCGGGGGTCGGGATGCAAGGCTTCATGCGTGCGCCATGTGTTTGTCAGCGGGGATGAATTAAACCCTAGGGAAAGGGACGCCGGCTCCAACGAAGGCTTGCCGGTCGCCCAAGGTCTAAGCGTCACTGCGAAAGGTCATTGGCACTTGTGCGTGACCTTTATCAACTTTGTGCGACAGGTTTGCCCCGGCGGCGCCGGATTGATACTGGTGAATTTTCGGGGATATTAACAACGACATGGTGGGTTGGATTTTAAAGAAGATTATTGGTTCGAAAAACCAGCGCGAAGTGAAGCGCCTGACGCCGAAGGTTCGTCTGATCAACGAATTTGAGGAGAAGTTTCAAAGCTTGTCCGATGAGCAGGTGCGAGGCATGACGTTGGCCTGGCAGGCGGAACTAGCCAAACTCCCGACGGCGCAGGAGCAATGGGCCCGGCTGGACGAGCTTTTGCCGGAAGCATTCGCCCTGGTCAAAAATGCGGCCCGCCGCATGACGGAACGGAAAGAAAGCTTCACCGTTTGCGATTATCCGATGGTTTGGAACATGGTGCACTTTGACGTGCAGCTGGTCGGAGGAATGGTTCTGCACCGCGGACGAATTGCGGAAATGGCCACAGGTGAAGGCAAGACGCTGGTTGCCACTTTGCCGCTTTACCTGAATGCGCTGAGTGGGCGCGGCGCGCACCTCGTGACGGTGAACGATTATCTGGCAAGACGCGACGCGGAGTGGATGGGGCAGCTCTATCGGTTTCTCGGATTAACGGTGGGCTGCATCCAGCACGATCAATCGCCGGACGTTCGTCGTGAGCAATACGCGATGGACATTACCTACGGAACGAACAGCGAGTTTGGTTTCGATTACCTGCGCGACAATGGCATGGCCACGACGCGCGAGCAGCAGGTCCAGCGGGGATATCACTACGCCATCGTCGATGAAGTGGATTCCATTTTAATCGATGAGGCGCGCACCCCTTTAATTATCAGCGGCCCGGCCACCATATCGACGCATCAGTACGACAAATGGAAGCCTTTAGTGGAGCAGCTTGTGCGCAAGCAAACCATGCTGGTAAATCGCCTGGCCAGTGAGGCGAAGGAGAGTTTCGACAAGGGAGAGGTGGAAGCGGGTGGACTGCAAATGTTTAAGGTGAAGCTCGGTCAGCCCCGCAATAAGCAACTTTTGCGCATGATGGAAGACCCGGAGAAGCGGCGCGCCATCGACAAGGCAGAACTCCAGTTTTATCAAGACTCGCGCAAGGAAGAGTTGTTCGCCCTGAAGGAGGAACTCTTCTTCACCATCGACGAAAAATCCCAGGAAGCCGACTTGTCCGAGCAAGGTCGAGCCTTCATGAACCCGGACGATCCGAATGCCTTCGTTCTGCCCGATCTGATCAGCGAATTCACCGAGATCGATCTCGACCCGGCACTGGCTCAGGAAGAAAAGGATCGTCAGAAATCAGAGCGCCAGCAGCATTGCGATACGCAAGGCGAACGCATTCATAACATCGCGCAGTTATTGCGCGCTTACTGCCTCTTCGAGAAAGACGTTCAGTACGTCATCGAGGAAAATAAAGTCGTCATCGTGGATGAATACACCGGCCGCAAAATGCCGGGCCGGCGCTGGAGCGACGGATTACACCAGGCGGTTGAGGCGAAGGAAGGCGTGCAGATCGATCGCGAAACGCAGACGCTGGCCACGATCACGATCCAGAATTATTTTCGGCTCTATCAAAAACTGGCCGGGATGACCGGAACCGCTGAGACGGAGGCCGCGGAATTCCACGATATTTACAAGCTGGACGTCAACGTCATCCCAACGAACCGGGTGGTGGCGCGAAAAGATCACAACGATCGGATCTACAAAACGCGGCGGGAAAAATACAACGCCGTCATCAACGAAATCAGGGAACGCCATGCCAAAGAGCAGCCGGTCCTGGTCGGCACGGTCAGCGTGGAAGCCTCTGAGTTGCTCAGCCGCATGCTGAAACGCGAAAAGATTCCGCACAACGTGTTAAACGCCAAATATCATATGCAGGAAGCAGAAATCGTGATGCGCGCCGGGCAGCCAGGCACGGTCACGATCTCCACGAACATGGCCGGACGCGGCACCGATATTAAGCTCGGCGAAACGGTTCCGGATCGCGGCGGCCTTTATGTCATAGGGACGGAACGGCACGAATCGCGCCGCATCGACCGGCAATTACGTGGCCGTTGCGCGCGGCAGGGGGACCCTGGCTCTTCTCGGTTTTATGTCAGCTTTGAAGATGATTTGATGCGCAATTTCGGCGCAGCCGATCGCATGACTAGAATCATGGAGCGTTTCGGACTGGAAGAGGGCCAGGAACTTGAGCATGCCTGGTTGAACAAGTCGGTCGAGACGGCGCAGAAACGCGTCGAGCAGCGCAACTATCTGCAACGAAAGCGCACCCTGGACTTCGACGATGTCATGAATAACCAACGCGAGGTCGTTTATGGCTATCGCAATGAGGTGATCGATTCGGAGACACCGCGGACCTTGATTTACGAGGTCATTGATGAAGCCGTGCCGGCCAAGGTGAAGGAGCACGTGGATGAGACGGAGCCCGACTACGCGGCCCTCATTCATTGGGTCAACACCACTTTTCCTCTCGGCCTAACGAAAGAACGGGCGGAGTTCGAGACCCGCACGATTGATGAAAACGCGCAGTTTCTGATCGCGCGGATCAAGGAAGCCTACGAACGCAAATCGAGCCACGAAGAAGCGACCGCCGTGACCAGTTTGGAGCGCTATGTCATTCTGAACGCGATCGATCGGCTCTGGCAGGAGCATCTCTATGCCATGGATGCGCTGCGCGAAGGTGTCTATCTGCGCGGTTACGCACAAAAGGATCCGCTCATCGAATACAAGACTGAAGCGTACGACATGTTCGTCGAGCTGATGGCTAATATTAAGAATGAAGTGCTGCACAATCTTTTCCGCAGCACCTCCAATTTGCAGGCCTTCGAGAATTTCCTCGCTACCTTGCCGCAGTTTCTTCTGCGCGAACATGCTCCGACCTCGGCCACGGCGAATTCGCCGTCGCGGGCGCGTCAGGCCCAGCCCGTGGGCGCGGTGGCCGTGGGTGGGAACGGCGACGGAGACGGAGCGGGCGAGGTTACGCTTGACCTGCCCGTGCGTCGTAACCTGCCCAAGGTTGGGCGGAATGATCCGTGTCCGTGCGGGAGCGGAAAGAAATACAAGAACTGCTGCGGCCGCACAGCTTAAAGCGCCTGATCTTTCGTTCCTGGCCGACCGATCGCGCGATCTCTCCTTGAGTTGCGCAGCTCCACTCGCCACCATGAGTCGATGTCCAAGCGATCGTATCGAATCCTGGCGAGCGCAGCTTTTCTAGCGATTTTACAAGGGTGCGCCTGGTTTCCGCATATTAAGTCAAATCCGCTGGCCGGTTCATGGGCCAACCGAATTGGCACCGTCTGGATGATTAAGAAGGACGGGACATTCGATGTCGACCTAACGAGGGATGGCAAGCGTGACACCTGGGGCACGTACACGGTCGACGGAGACACTATCACGCTGACCGGCACGGGCGGGATGCTGCCGCAAGATTGCCATGGCAACGGAATCTATCGTTTTGTAAGAAGCGGCCCGGAGTTGACCTTCACGTTGGTGAGCGACACGTGCAGACTCCGGAAGAAGAGCGTGCTTCTGGGCTGGCGCCTCAAGAGATGACGGCGACTGTCATTCTACGACGACGATCACGTCGGTCTCAAGTCGTAAGTGGTGATCTCGAGTTCGTGGCCGTCCGGATCGCAAAAGTAGATCGAGTGCGAAATTTCATGATCCTGGAAGTGAAAAGGAATTCCACGATCTTTGAGTTCTTGCCGGGCGATAACGAATCCGGCTGCGTTCGTTCCAAACGCGAGATGCAGCAGGCGCGGCCCGGCGGCTTTCGAGGATGGGCTGGGCTCTTTTGATTCGACCGGGAAAAGCGCGAGGGCGGTTGTGCCTTTGCCGACGAAGGTGGGGATACCGCCCCACACGCCGTCATGTCGACGGGTAAAGCCGAGAACTTCGATGTACCAGTTGGCCGAGCGCTCGATATCGGCCACGCTCATGGCCACGTGATCGATACCTTCAAGATCCATAGAGATCCAATTACTGGGTTTGGGTAGAAACAGCAACCTTCGGCGCGCGGCGACAGTTCGGAACTTCCGTCCCAAACAGCGATTTTCCTGTCGCGCTGGGGCGGGATGTTTGCCATAACGAACGGGTGAAATCCTGGAGCCGGCGGGCATTCCTACAGAGGTTGGGCCAGACCGGCGCTTTTTGCGCGATGCCTTCGATCGCGCGTGCGATTCAGCTTCCCGAAGCCGACACGGTCACCATCTCAATTTTTCATACGACCGACCTGCATGGACACATTCTGCCGACGACAGACTACGACGGGACGCCGGATTTGGGCGGACTGGCACGTTGTGTTACGCAAATTCGCCGATGGCGCCGCAAGAACAGGAACACAATTCTGCTCGACGTGGGAGATGTTTATCAGGGGACCGACGTGGGCTTGCGCAGTAAAGGGCAGCTCATGATCGATCTCTTCAATCATCTTCGCTACGACGCCTGGGTTATCGGGAATCACGAGTTCGACTGGGGCATGGAGCCATTTCGGCGCTCGCTCCAGGCATCGCGAATGCCGGTGCTGGCGGCGAACACGATCCTGGAAGGAAAAGCGCCGGGCGAAATCGGCGACGACCGAAACCCGCTCTCGAAAATCCGGTCTTACATCATGAAGGAGATCGAGGGAGTGAAAATTGCGATTGTCGGGCTGACAACTCCCGGGATGCCGTTCTGGTTTCGTCCCGAGTACACAAGCGGTCTCGAGTTCGCGTATCCGGCGGAGTCCGTCCGGCGCGCCATTCGGCAAGCAAAGAGCGAAGGGGCGCACGCGATCGTTCTGGCCGGGCACATGGGGTTAAAAATGAGGTCGGGCGGCGATGACTTCGCCAATAATGTGATGGCTCTAACGTCAGAGTTTCCGGACGTGGCGGTGTTTCTCGGTGGGCACACGCACCAGAATATCCCGAGCCGGATGACCCATAACGTGCTCATGACGCAAGCCGATCATTATGGGATCCACGTGGGCCGGGTGGACCTGGTTTTCGATCGCCACTCGAAGCGGCTTTTGCATAGGCAGGCGCGCTGTGAATTGATGGATAGCCAGATCGCTCTCGATCACAACGTGATGTCGCGCGCAAGAGCGCAACTCATCGAGTCGGAAGCGGTGCTCTCTGCACCCATTGGAGAATTGGCCGAACCTCTATCGGTCCATAGTCGAAACGCTGAACCGAGCGACGTCGAGCGACTCATCGGTGTTTCCATCATGGAATGTTTGCGCGAGCGCGGCGTGAAGATCGATGGCGCTCTGCATGGCCTTTTTGATGAGAACAACGATGTCCCGGCCGGCCCGAAAACGGTGAACGACATCTGGAGCATTATCCCCTACGAAAACTATCTCGTGACGGCGGAGTTAACGCCAGAGGAAATCAAAGCGGTGCTGGAGGAAACTTACGTGAGTCACGAGCGACGCAGCCTTCTCGGTGTCAATGTCGTCACCACGGGCGAGGGCGCGGAGCGAAAGGTGGCGTCGCTCCGCCTCGACGATGGAAGGCCGCTCGAGCGCGATCGCCGTTATGTTCTTGCCTTCAACACATTCGATTCGCGCAGCGCGGGGCATCGCTTCATGAAGCTGCGGAGTTTGCTCGAGAGCGGCACTACGAATTGTACTCCGCACGACGTGCAGACGCGAGACACGCTGATCGATTACTTCCGCCGCCACCAGGTTGTTCACAAGGTGGTCGTGCCGGCGCGAACTGCGGCCGCGTAGCCATCGAGATTGGCCTTGCAAAACGGAAGCCTTCCGCTTGCGTATCTGCCCATGCGCTTTCTCGCACTGTCCCTCTTGCCCCCGTTGTTGCTGGCGAATATTGGCTTCGCCCAAACCATCGACGTGAAATCGTCTCAGCCAGCGGGTGTTCCGCTCTATCGTCCAGCCTTGATTGGAAGCGGTCCCGAAGCGTTGATCAACCGGATCAACGCGCCAGAGTTGGTCAAGAACGGCCAGAAAGACGCGTTGATCATGTTTACCTGCACTGTGAAAAAGACAGGGGACGTGGTGTGGAGCGCGAGTTATCGCGCCACGCCGGACTCGAAACTCTTGGAGCAGGAGCTGTTCAAGAAACTGACTGGAGCCAAGTTTATTCCAGCCATTTATAATCGAGTCGCGGTAGATGCGATTTTTTACGGAACTGTGACCTTCGCCGTCATTGAGGGTAAGCCGCGGTTGCGCATCTTTTCCAACCAGGAGGCAGAGGAATTGACGAAGGAGAGTGATTTCGTCGGCCCCCAGCCGTTCTTCGGTAACGAATCGAAATTTAACGGCTGGCATTATCCAACGAAGAAGGAGTCTCCCGTTGAGGTGAACGGCGCGGTCGAATTGGCATTGGAAGTCACGGAGAAAGGCTTTGTCAGCAAAGTGAGCGTAAAAAACGAGGAGCCGCCATTCGTCGGGTTCGGTGACGCGGCTGCCCACGACATAGGCAAGGCGCGGTTTATCCCGGCATTCCGTGGGGGCAAGGCCGTTGCCTGCAACGTCACTCTACCAATCTACTTCAAGCATAAGGACGAGATGTTCAATGCTCCGCTCTTCCCCTAAAGCGCCGCGCAGTCGGAATGGCGAATGATCACGGCGAAATTTTTTCGTCGTGATCCACTGACCTGCGCACGCGAACTGATTGGAGCGGAATTAGTCTGGGGAAAATGCCGCGGCCTGGTCGTTGAAACGGAAGCCTATTGTGCCCTGGCTGACGAGGCCGCTCACACCTTCGTGCGACCCAGCGCACGTGAGTTCGTGGAAAGACATGACGCGGGCACCGCTTATGTTTATTTCAGTTATGGCGTGCACTGGATGCTGAACGCACTGGTCAAAGGGGACACTGATGGCTTCGTGTTATTCCGGGCGCTGCAACCGATGGCGGGGACCACGCTCATGAAACGACGACGTGGCACGGACGATCTGCGCAAGCTTTGCTCGGGCCCCGGCAAATTGACGCAGGCTCTCAATATTACCGGGCGCCATCACACGATGAATTTATGCGTGGACCCTGGCCATGGCCTGGAGCGCCGCGCGGGCGCCGTCGATGTGGTGGCCGACCCACGGATCGGGATCACGAAGGCGGCGGATCGACCATGGCGCTTTACGCTTCGTGACTGTCCTTTTATTAGTGCGCGGGCCAGGACGTAGGACGCCCGCGCCCGCTGCGGCGATTATCCCGTTCAGGCAGACGTTGACCCGGGGACCGACGTGATTGAATCTTTCCTTCCATGACGGCAACAAAGCAGCGTGTTTTGCTCGGGATGAGCGGTGGAGTGGATTCCAGCGTGGCCGGGTATCTTCTGCGCGAACAGGGTCATGACGTCGTGGGCGTGACCATGAAAGTCTGGCCACAGGATTGTATCTCGCGGGCGGAAGACAAATGCTGCGGGCCGCAAGCTGTGGCCGATGCTCGGGCGGTCGCTCACTCGTTAGGCATACCTCATTACGTGGTCGACGAGGCTGATCAGTTTGAACAGGCTGTGATTCACTATTTCGCCAGTGAGTATCAGGCGGGTCGAACTCCCAACCCGTGCGTGATGTGCAACGAGAAGCTGAAGTTTGGGAAACTGTGGGAAAAGGCCGAGGCGCTGGGGTGCGATTACATTGCGACCGGTCACTACGCCATCATTGAGCATGAGGGCGACCGAGCTGTCCTGCGCAAGGGCGTCGATCCACGTAAGGATCAATCGTATTTTCTATTCAGTCTGCGTCAGGAGCAGCTGCGCCGTGCTCTTACCCCACTCGGAGGGATGCATAAGCCTCAGATTCGAGAGATCGCTCAGTCGTTAGGCTTGAAAGTGGCGGACAAAGTCGACAGTCAGGAAATCTGCTTCGTGCCCGGAAACGACTATAAGGCCTTCCTCCGTTCGCATCTGGCCGCGACCGAATTTCATGAGGGAGAGATTTATGACGTGGAGGGAAACTTTGTGGCGCCGCACGAGGGGATCGAACTTTTTACCATCGGTCAACGCAAGGGACTTCCGGGCGGATCGGCCCAACCGCGTTACGTGGTGGACATCGATCCGGAGACGAACCGCGTCATTGTTGGAACAGTCGAGGATCTCAGCTGCGAGGATTTTGAGGTTGATCGCTGTAACTGGAATAACAAGGGAAGCGGAGAGAATTTCGAGGTGACCGTGAAGATTCGGTACAGCCACCCGGGGACGCTTGCCACCATCACTTTGCTGGAAGACGGAAGGGCGCGCGTGCAGCTGCATGAAGCGCAGCGCGCGGTGACGCCGGGTCAGGCGGCCGTTTTCTACGATGGGGATATTGTGGTGGGCGGCGGGTGGATTTGCCGGCACGGCGCCGCCGTTCCGGCCTGATCGATGGCGGCGGAGGAAGCGTTGTTGGCGCTGAGCACGTTTCCCGATGCGGAGACGGCGCGGGGCATAGTGCGGCAATTGGTCGAAGCGAAACTGGTGGCCTGCGGCAACATTATCCCGCAGGTGGAGTCGATTTATCGGTGGAAGGGAAATCTCGAGTCGAGCCAGGAAGCGCTCGCGTTCTTCAAACTTTCCTCAGCCGGTTACAGTCAGTTCGAGGAAAAACTGCGATCCCTTCATCCCTACGATGTTCCGGAGATCATCTGCGTGAACATCGCGAAAGGTTTGCCGGATTATCTGCGATGGATGGCGGACAGCTGCGTCAATTGACGGGCCGTCGTCGTCGTTTTTTGTCCACGAGGAAGATGGCGGCGCCAATCGCGTTAGCCGCTACCGACACGGCAATAATCTTGGCGCCGAAAACGAATGGGCTGGGGACATCGACAATCGGAAAGACGGTGAAGACGATGGCGAGGACGGAAATGATTAATCCGCATCCGGCCGCGAGGCGGACCCAGAGCGGCGCAGTGCGGCTAATTTGGGCGGCGCCGAAGAGCGGGATGGCAAACATAATGAGGTATGCGATTCCATAAAAAACGGTGGCCGCGCTATCGACCACTTGAAACGCTTCCTGGGCTCCCGCGCCGATCAGGCTGGCAAAGGAAAAAAACAGGGTGATGCCGCCGACGAAGAGAATCGAGTTAATGGGTGTGCGGTAGCGCTTATGAAGTCGGGTAAACCAGGCTGGGAGCAGGCTGTCCCATCCGGCGACCATGGGAAGTCGGGAACTGCCGGCGAGATAGATACTCATGAGAGCGACGGCCCGCCCCGCCAGTAGCACAATGGCGATAGAAACGAGCACCCCGACAATGGGCCATGCGTGAAAACCGATGCTGAGTGTCTGCGGGACAGGGCCGATCAGATCAATATGCCGATTGCCGATGAAGGCGAGGACCGAGCTGGTGCCGAGGATGAACATGACCGCGATGATGGGCGCAGCCACCAGGACCGAGCGACCGATGGTGCGGGCAGGTGAGCGGCATTCGCCGGCTAAAATAGCGACATATTCAAATCCGCTCATCGCGCCCACTGCCATTTTGCTGAAGATATTGACGCTGAGCAGAGAGAGGGTGGGTACAGCGAGGGCGAGAGGATGATACTCTTTCAATTCTCCCCGGGCCAGACTGAAGAAAGGCAGAAGGATGAGCGCGCCATAAGTGACAATCATGATGATACCACCTACGTTGTGGATCCATTTGCCTAACGAAAGTCCGCGAATAGACACCGCGACGAGACTGGCAGTCAGGACGCAGCTAACCAACGACACGACCCATTTGCTTTCCTGCATCCAAGCCGCCTGGGGACCGAAGGCATAGGTGATGTTGGTCGTAACGACGAGGCCACTCAGGGCCATAACGGTGATTCCGAGCATCCATAAATTCCATGCGACCATGAAACCGGTGAACTCATTGAAGCCGAATTTAGCCCATTGATATAAACCGCCCTCGAGCGGCATAAGCCGGTTCAAGTAGATCACAACCGCGGCTTGCGGAACGTAAAAGAGAAGAATGGCGAGAAGCCAGAAGACGACGTGCGACGGCCCGAGCTTGGCCGCGGCACCCACCCAACTTGTTCCGACGACGAATACGATCTGGGTGAGAACGAGATCACGCAGACCGAGTTGGCGTTTAAGCGCCCCACTGTGCTGTTCGACATCTTCTTCCGCGCGCTGTGACTCGGTGTTCACGACTGATGCACAGAGTTGTGATCACGTCGCGCCCGGTCAAGCGGCAAAGCGCGCGTAGCTTCCCTTAAGGCGACAATTCCGCTTTTGGCGGAGGCGGTCCGTGCCGAAATTCGCGATGCCGGATTTTTCCTCCGGCATAGCCAATGTAGCCGCCCATTCCCAAGACCACGGTCCCGAGAAGAATGACGCAAATCGCCAGGAGACCGGATAACTTTGGCCATTTTAACGGTGCGACCAGGCCAACGGCTGCTAACGCCGCGAGGCCGTAGAAGAAATAAATGAATTTGGCGGCGCGCGCCTTGTGCGCATTGAGCCACGCCTGCCCCGGTTCATCGGACATGGAGAGCACGGGATCATAGGCCTGCTCGCCGTACTCGAATACGGGCCAGGCCGAGAGCGCGCTCAGAAAGACAATGGCGAGGGTGGCAATCCGGGCCGGAGGGCTGCGTAAGATCACCGCGATGACCAGGCCGACTAAACTCAGGGCCAAGCCGTAAAGGGGCAGGGGGTTGAGGAGGACGTGGATGTACTCGGGCTGGCGGAGATCTCGCAGCAGCGCTTCGATCACAACTTCCCTTCCCAACTTTGTCCCATCACTTGAAACGCGCGTTTGGCTTCCTCCGGGGGAAGAAATCTATGCCAATCTTCCACGGTAAAATGCCACCACTCGCTGCGTAATCCGTAGAATCCGGCGTCGCGCATGGCGATTTGCAAGGTGTAGAGATGGGCCCGGATCGAGGGATCAGTTCCAACATATTTCCACATCGCGGCGGGAGTGAAATCGTCGAAGTCGGTGGGCATGCTGACGGGACGGTGCCACGTGTCGGTGAGAGTGGCGTCGACCGCCAATCCCCAGCTGTGGAGCGAGCCGGCGCCGGCGTTCGGGTCGGCCACGTAATCGTTGTTGCGCGAAGCCTGCCATAGCTGCAGCTGCGCTGCGCGCGGCCGATATGCGTCCCAGATTTTCAGACTGTAATTGTAGCGATGTAAAAATTTTTGGGCGGCGCTGAGACGCTGAGCCACTTCAGGTCGGACGAGTGGACGGGTTCCGGCCGGATAGAGCGCGTGGCCCGCGATGTTTTTAGATCCGGCATAACGGAGGTCGATGACGATGGTGGGGTCGACCGTTCTGATATCGATGAGGGGCACGTTCTCCTGGGCGAAGGCGGCACTCAGTGCGCTCGTTCCCACGAGCAAGAAAACAAGGGGCGCCCGCGACAGTCTCATGGCGTGGCTGGTTGTGGGGCGGTGGCGGGAGCGTCACTGCGAGCGATGCGCTGCAGGAGAAGACGCACACTGTTTTCGGGCACATTAAAACGAATTTCCAGGTTGTTGTCCTGCCGCAAAACTTCAGGTGTTTGCGTGTAGAGCAGCTGATCGGAATCCTGTAAGCGCATCCAGCGCTGAGGTTCATCATGAATTCCCTTGGCCAGCTCGGTGGCACGTTCGGCGGAAGGTAGTTTTAGAAACAATCGGGCGCGCATCGGACTTTGTAAGGCTACCGAGAGGCCGAGCAGCTGGGTCGAATCGAGAAGTTCACGCGCGAAAATTGGATGAAAAGTTCGGGCTAGAGTGGTCGGATCGCGTGAAATGAGACGCAATGTGCTGTCCCGATCGAGGGCCTGGAAGCGATCGAATAACTGGCCGGTGATGTTCAGGTCGGACTGTATGCCGAGGCGAACCTGCACCAATTCTTCGACTTCGGAGGGAGCGCCGACGGCGAGCGTGGCCGGTCCGATGCGCGCCACGGACAGATTCGGACGCTGCCACACGGCCAATCCGCCCACGGCGCGTCGATCGAAACTCTTATCCTGGGCAATGGCGCGGGTTAGCGGAGTGACGTCACTGCGCGCGTCGATCAAAATGAATTCGCGCGCCTTGCCCCGACTATCCGTGGCGATGGCACGTGTGACGCGCGTCGCGTCTTTCGAGATGTTGATGACTGGAACGGAGGCAGCTCCGCCGAGCAATCCGGACCAGACACTGGCCCAGGCATCCGGCTGGTCCTGGCGCCATCTCTTCGGCAAATCGTCTCTGTCGAAACGATCGACGTTGATCGACAAAATGATTTCTGTCTCCTGCGGCAACCACTCGCGTTGACTGGGAGATTGGAAAATAAGGAAGAGGATGATGGGGAGCAGAACGAGCACGGAGACAACCGTAAAATAAAATTTCCGCAACTCTTGCCGATCGATCTTGCTGGATAGGACGGCCAACTCGGAAGAATGCTGCTGGTGGTGATCCATGGAGGCGCGATGGCGTTGCACATGGACGAGCAACTCCGGCGCATTGGGCGGCGCGATTCCCTGTGTGGCGAGATGACGGCCGATATTCAGGTAGGCTGGATTCTTGCGCTCTTCGACCGTTTGGTGGAGCGCGCGAGCGTCGCGAATGGCTTCCTGCTGTGCGCGCATTTGCTCATTCAAAGTGCGGTCGCGCGTCTCGAACTCGGCGCGGATCCGTTCGATGTTCTTGTCGATGGTGGCGAGCTCCGTCTCAGCCGCGGTCAGTTTTTCCCTGGCTAAACGGCAGGCTTCCGCGCTACCCATGCGCGCCCGGACCAGTTCGGCTCGTTCCTCCGGGAGACGAGCGCGCCGCGCGCTCAAGGTAGATGATTGCGCGTCGAGATCGGCCGGCGGCGGCTCCAGGGACTGCAAGGCGGAAAGTTCCTTGAGCAGGTCGCGGTCAGCGGCATCGTTGTTCTCAATGCGTCGGTCCACACCGGTAAGTTCGCGATCGCAGATGTCGGCTGCGCTTTTCGCTTCGTTGCGCCGCTGCAGGATGGGTTTCTTCTCGGCCTCCAGCTTCCCGGTCGTTTCCTGTTGTTCGCGCGCGTTCTTTTGCCGATCCTCTTCGATCTTGCGGACGCCCTCTTCGATCTGTGCGATGCGAAGGGCGACCTCTTTCTGTTCCTGTTCGAGCTTCTTGAGCGCGACGATTTCGTTACGCATCTCGGGAAAGTTGGCGGCTTGGCTGGTTCCTTCGCGGCCGAGATTGATTTCGCTTTTCTGCAAATGCCGCTTTTCGTGACGGAGAGCGATGCGTGTCCTTTGCCGGCGAACCTTCAGACCGAGTTCGCGGAATCCTGTTCGAATGAAGCTCACAATGTCTAGGGGCGGGAGGTCTTAATTCGAATTTGGTCGCTCGATTGCCCTTTGGCGAATGCGTAGGAAACGCTCAGCGTTTCGCCATGTTCAGAAAGGCGTCCGGTTTGCTCATCGACCATGCCGTCGACCTTCGCCGATATCTGCACCCCGGACTTGATAAGGGAAAAGTGCGTCACACGCGCGACACCCGGCAGACGCCAGACATGTCCCTGCTCATCGGGACCGCCCCCGTCGTTCGTGATGACAAGAAAGAGCGTCACCGGATTTTTCGCCACGTCCACGCTATCGGCTTCGACCAACCGGAAACTCAACGCGTGCTCCTTGTCCGTGAGAGAGTGAAAGCCGGTAATGGCCGCGACGCTGGGAATTTCCGATTCGCCCAGAGCTGCGATTTGTTCTGCGCGCGAGGCAAGGCTCCCCAGTGCGAGGAGGGCGAACGCAAAGATGGTCTTCTTGGGCATCAGTAACGGGCGACCTCTAATCTCCTGAGTCACCCAATTTCGCGAGAACACTAAAGTCTTCCAACGTGGTGGTGTCTCCCGTGACTGTTTTCCCGCTGGCGATTTCCTTGAGTAAACGCCTCATGATTTTCCCGCTCCTCGTTTTTGGAAGAGCCTCGGCGAAACGGACCTCATCTGGTTTGGCGATGGCGCCGATGTGTTTGCCGACGTGGTCACGCAGTTCCATTTTCAGAGCGTGGGTCGGATCGACTTTGTTTTTTAGGGTGACGAAGGCGCAGATCCCCTGACCTTTGATCTCGTCGGGGCATCCGACCACGGCCGCTTCGGCTACGGCGGCATGGCTGACCAGCGCGCTTTCGATTTCCGACGTGCCCAGCCGGTGCCCGGCCACATTCAAAACGTCATCGATACGGCCGACGATCCAGAAGTATCCGTCCTTATCACGGCGGGCCCCATCCCCCGTGAAATACTTTCCTTTATAATCGCTCCAGTATTGTTTCTGATAGCGCTTCTTATCGCCATAGATGGTGCGCAACATGGATGGCCAGGGACGGCGAATGATCAGTTTTCCTCCCACGTTTGGAGCGACCTCTTTGCCGCGTTCGTCCACAATGACGGCATCCACGCCGAAGAACGGCAGGGTCGCGCTCCCCGGCTTTGTCGGAGTGGCCCCGGGCAAGGGCGTGATCATGATCGCGCCGGTTTCAGTCTGCCACCACGTGTCTACGATGGGACAGCGGCCGCCTCCAATCTTTTTGTGATACCACATCCAGGCTTCCGGGTTGATTGGCTCGCCGACCGATCCGAGCAAACGCAGCGACGAGAGATCATGCTTCTTGACCCACTCATCGCCCCAGCGAATGAATGCGCGGATGGCCGTGGGAGCGGTGTAGAGAATATTGACTTGATGATCTTCAATGATCTTCCAGAAACGGTCGGGCTCGGGCCAGTTCGGCGCGCCTTCATACATTAAAGTGGTCGCTCCGGCCGCGAGTGGTCCGTAGACGACATAACTATGGCCGGTGACCCAGCCGACATCGGCCGTGCACCAGAAAATATCTTCATCGCGGATATCGAACACGTACTTCGTTGTGCAATGGACGCCGACCAGATATCCCCCCGTGGTGTGCAGAATTCCTTTCGGCTTTCCGGTCGATCCGCTCGTGTAAAGAATGTAAAGAGGATGTTCGCTGTCCAGCGCTGCGGCTGGACATTTGGCGTCGACATATTCCAATTCGCGATGCCACCAGACGTCGCGGCCTTCTTCCATATGAATGTCATTGCAGGCACGGCGAAAAACGATCACCCGCTTGATTGATTTGGTTCCGACGAGCGCGTCATCCACATTCTTCTTGAGAGGAACAATTCCGCCCCGGCGGTAGCTGCCGTCTGCCGTGATAACGGCGGTCGCACCGCTGTCGGCAATGCGATCGCGAATTGAGTCGGCACTGAAGCCACCGAACACGATCGAATGGACCGCCCCAATGCGAGCGCAAGCGAGCATGGCGATGGCCGCTTCCGGGATGGTTGGCATATAGATGATCACGCGATCGCCTTTGTGAATTTTGTTCCGGAGCAAGACATTGGCGAAACGGCAGACCTCATCATGCAATTGCTGATAAGTGAGGGTGCGCCGTTCGCCGGGTTCGCCTTCCCAGATGATGGCCGCCTTGTTTCGGCGGTGACCCGTTAGATGCCGATCGAGACAATTCTCCGAGACGTTTAGCTTGCCGCCCACGAACCATTTGGCGAAGGGGGCTTTCCATTGGAAAACCTTCTTCCAAGGTGTGCGCCAGGTGAGGTCCCGCGCTTCGCGGGCCCAGAATTTCTCCGGCTTCGCGATCGATTCCCGATGCATCCTGCGATACTGATCGAGACTCTTGATTCGCGCCTTTCGTGCGAACGACGGGGCTGGATTGAAGACCCGTTTTTCGACCAGGTGCGATTCGATATTATCGTTCATGCGCAGTCCCTAATATCTCCAACCCAGAAGGAGGGCAAGCGCTGCGGGGGAGACGAGGCGTCCGGAGGCAGGGGCGCGCCGGCTTGGCCCGGAATCTCGTTGTGTTCACGTGCCGTCAGCGGAAGAGTGACCGATGAGCGATCACATTTATAAAAAGCTGGAGTTAGTCGGATCTTCGCCGGACGGAATTGAGGCGGCCGTAGAAAACGCCCTGGCGCGGGCCAGCAAGACCATTCGAAATATGCGCTGGTTCGAGGTTACGGAGACCCGCGGGCATATTGACGAGGGCAAGATTAACCACTGGCAGGTCACGCTTAAGGTTGGCTTCACGCTGGATGCGTGATTCAAGCGGCGGGCGCGCGGCGCTTCTGGCGTGAGGCGCCGGACGGGCTATTCGTTCTGGGACGCCTGATACAACTTGGAGGCGCCGTAAACGAGCACCGCTGGCTTCAAGGCCAGGGCGGTGAGACGGACAAGCCCGCCGATCACTCGTCCGACCGGAAGCCGGTTTAAGACATAGCCGGCCACGAATGCGTAGAGCATCGCCTGGCCGGGGTTTTCGCGAACGTAGACTTCGGTTTGACCGAGCACATCGTCGAAATGCTCTTTCGTGTAGCGCAGACCCCGGAGGGCGAGATCCTCTGATGTTTCAGCTGATTGTTTGGCCATGTTTAAAATAGGTTCGGATTAGAGTATGCGTTTGCGCGTGATTAGGTCAACGCAAGGTCAGCCAAATTGTGCTGGCCGCGGTGCCCGGAGGGAAGTCGGGCAGGGGAGGCTGCCGATGAATCTTGCCGGCGCGCCGGGTTAATTTCAGGCAATAGCGAGCCATCACCTCGAGTCCTTTCTCGCGCAGGCTCGAGCAGTTTGTGGAAAGAAGAATGCGCCCATCCCGCTCCAGCAGCTCCAGAGCGGACGTGAGCAGGCTCTCGAAATCGCTCTCCGCATGGAAGGTTTTCCCACGGTGCGAGCGCGAGAAGGTGGGGGGATCGAGAATGATCGTATCGAACTTCTCTCCTTTGCGCGCGAGTCTCGGTAAGACGGTCAGAACGTCATCGGCGATGAATTTGTGATCGTTCGTGGGCAGGCTGTTCAAGGCGAAGTTTCCGCGCCCGCGGGCCAGAGATTTTTTGGAGAGATCGACATTTACCGTCTGTCCGCCGACGGACGCGGCCGCGACCGAAAACGAGCAGGTGTAGGCGAAACAGTTCAGCACGCGTTTCGGTGCGATCTGGCGCAAATACCTGCGGTTTTCGCGTTGATCGATGAAGAAGCCGACCGAATAACCCGCGTCGAAATCGATGCCAAACTTCAGGTTGCGCTCCGTCGCAATGCTTTCGAGACTCGCATCCCTGTCGCCGAAGACCAGACACGGTTTTTCGCGTTCCTCATTCTTCTTCGGCAGAAAACGCGCAAAGATGCGCAGAAAATCGAAGCCGACAGATTCTTTCCAGAAATAGAGTTCAACCGTCAGACTTTCCCGGACGGATTCCTTCTTATAAGAGATGAGAATTTCACGGCCAAACCGCTCCACCCAGCCATCGTCCGTCGTGCAGAGCCGGTGCGCATCGGTCCCTTCCGCTTCGAAGTCGCGCAGGAGCGATGGCTCAGCCCATTCAGATTTTTTCTTCATGCGCGCGATATCATGTAGCCGGATTCCGGGAAAAGTGGCAACGCCCTAATCGCATGTTTGCCCCTGCAGTCTGGCGCGTTACACTCAGCCCACTCCAAGGTCTCCTGCTTCGTTCGTTTCAATATGCAACAAGTCACGGTTCGGGTCCCGGCCAGCACTTCCAATCTGGGCCCGGGATTCGATTGTCTCGGCGTCGCACTTCGTCTGTATAATGACGTGACCGTGGTCCGTGGGCGGGAAAGTTCGGGTTTCTCCCTGGCCGGGTCGGCGGCCAAGCTTTTCTGGAAGCGCGCGAGAGTCAGACCTTTCGCTTTCGCTAGCACCATGACCGATCGCGTCCCGCGTGCGCGCGGTTTGGGCAGCAGCGCGACGGTACGAGCCGGGCTCCTTCTGGCCCTGAACGAATTGGCCGGAAAACCACTGGAGCGGGTCGCCCTCTTTGAATTGTGTGCCGAACTCGAGGGGCATCCGGACAACGCCGCGCCCGCCCTGTTTGGAGGGTTTACGGTTGTGCGGCAGCGGCAGGTGCAGCGTTTCAATGTTTCATCCGGCTTGCGCTTCGTGTTGTTCATCCCGGAAATCGAGATAGAGACACCGGCGGCGCGGAAGATCTTGCCCGCCAGAATTAAATACGCGGATGCGGTTGAAAATTGTGCCAACGCTTGTGCGGTCACAGCGGCTTTCGCCTCCGGGAAGTATGGGGCGCTGCGGGGCGCTTTCGCCGATAAATTCCACCAGCCGTTTCGACAGAAGTTAATGCCATTCCTGCCCGAGGTGATTGCCGCCGCAGAAAAAGCCGGAGCACTGGGCGCCTTTCTGAGTGGTAGCGGATCGACCGTCGCGGCGGCGACGCTTCGTTCGCATCGAAAAGTGGTTGAGGCGATGCTCCGATCGACCAGCACGGCTGCTCGCATAATCATTACGAGTGCCGACAATGTCGGCGCCCGGATCGTGAAAGCGAGGCGTCGCTGATGGGCCGGACCGCTGAAAATCTCGAGCAATTCGCGATCGACGTGATTTTGGAGCGCCGGCACGGATTTCGCGCCGGTCTGCTCCGCGGCATTCTCTACGGCCTCTCATTTATTTACGAAAGCATCGTGCAGTTGCGCCTTTATCTTTATCGCAAGCGAATCCTGCGCGAGCGAACTCTCGGCTGTCTCGTTATCAGTATTGGCAACCTGACGGTCGGCGGAACGGGCAAAACGCCGATCGTGGAAAAATTCGCCCGTGCTTTGCAAGCGGGCGGCCGGCGGGTGGCCATCCTGAGTCGTGGGTACAAGAGCGTTCCACGTCCGAGCAAGCACGGCTGGTGGGATCGCCTGCGTCACGGGACGCAGGATCCGCCGCGGGTTGTGTCGGACGGACAATCATTGCTGCTCGATTCTCTGACGGCGGGGGACGAGCCTTACATGCTGGCGAACAATTTGAAAGACGTCATCGTGCTGGTCGATAAGGACCGCGTTAAAAGCGGGCTGATGGCGATCGATAAATGGAAGGTTGATACGCTCCTGCTCGACGACGGACTGCAATACCTTCATCTCAAGCATCGCCTAGATATCGTGCTGGTGGATCGGCAGGCCCCGTTTGGAAATGAATTTCTTTTGCCCCGCGGGACCTTGCGCGAGCCTCCGCGGAATTTGCGGCGCGCCAGTTATATTTTCATTACGAAGAGCACGGGCGAATCGAATGAAGCTCTGGTGGAAAGAATCCGGCGTTACAATCGCACCGCCGAAATCATCGAGTGTGCGCACAAGCCGCTCTATTTGGAAAACGTCATCACGGGCGAAATACTTCCATTGGAGCGCTTGCGCGGTACGTTCATCGGATCGATCTGCGGAATCGCTGTGCCGGAAAGTTTCGAAGGCGGTTTGCGCGCCCTGGGCGCGCGCGTCGACCTGGCGACACACTACATCGATCACCACCGCTACACGGAGGCGGAGCTTCAGCGCTTTATTAACCGGTGTTTGCGCCGCGACCTGGAGATGATTGTGACGACAGAAAAAGACGCTGTGCGAATGCCGCGAATGACGGAAACGCCGGTGCCGATTTACTTTCTACGGGTGGAGATAGAGATCCTGAGCGGGCAGGAGAGTTGGGAACATTGCGTGGGGCGAATCTGTCAGCCGCAGCCCATGCTTACGCCCGAGCGTTTTTTTGCGTGAGTGGGGCGGGAGACAATTACGAGCATGAGCATGAGGAGGGAGTGGGAATGAGCGAGAAGGCTGAGCTAAACGTGGAAGGAAAGAGGATTCCGGTTTCGAATCTGAATAAGATTCTTTATCCGAAGGCGGCGTTTACGAAGGGACAGGTGATCGACTATTACATCCGGATTTCGCCGGTTCTTCTTCCGCACCTGCGCGATCGGCCGCTGACCATGAAGCGTTATCCCAATGGGGTGGAGGCGCCGTTCTTCTATGAAAAGAATTGCCCGTCGCATCGCCCGAAATGGGTGAAGACGGCAAAGGTTTGGAGCGAGGGCAACAATCGGGATATGGATTATTGCCTGGCCCAGGATCTGCCGACGCTGGTGTGGGCGGCCAACCTGGCCGATCTCGAATTGCATACGGCGCTGACGCGAAAGAAGGACGTGGCGCGTCCCACCATGATGGTGTTCGATCTCGATCCGGGCGCACCGGCGGATATTGTGCAGTGCTGCCATGTAGGACTGTGGCTGCGGGAATTGCTCACAGCCATGAAGCTGAAAAGCTTTGCCAAGACGAGCGGCTCGAAAGGCCTGCAGATTTATGTGCCGCTCAACACGGCAGTGACATTCGATCAGACCAAAAACATTTCGCGCGCTCTTGCTCAGTATTTGGAGCATGAGCATCCGGCTCTGGTGACCTCGAATATGTCGAAGGCTCTCCGCAAAGAAAAAGTTTTCGTCGACTGGAGCCAAAACGACCAGCATAAGACGACCATCTGCGTGTATTCGCTCCGCGCCAAAGAGGAGCCCACCGTTTCAACTCCGGTGACTTGGGAGGAAGTGCAGAACTGTCTGAAAAGGAAAAAGGCCGAGCTCTTGAGATTTCGTTGCGAAAAGACCCTGGCGCGGGTGGAAAAGTTCGGAGACCTTTTTGCCCCGGTCGAAAAGCTGAAGCAAAAACTGCCCAGGAAATGGCAGGCATAACTTCCTGATCGCAGCTGGCCTGCTCCAGGCGGATCGGGCAGAACTCGTCTTGTATGTTTACCCGAAGAGCCGTCGTTGCCGTTCTCGTTGTCTTAGGACAACTGCATGCTGCGTATGGCCTCTCGGAAGAGGAAATGGCCAGGCAATCGGTGGAAAGTTTCTACAAGGCCTATATCGCCGAAGTAAAAGCATTCACCGATGGGTCGCGGGAGTCCGCGCGAAAGGACCTAAAAATGCCGGCTGACAAATGGGACGGACATTTCACGAAGGCATTTCGCAAGGTCTACAGGAAAATGTCGGCGGACCCGGACCTTGACTACGATCTGCTCCTGCAATCGAACAACGTTCCGGACGAGCTGAAATCCAGACGCATCCGAACGGAGGGCGCCTTCGCCTATATTTCTCTCGAGTATGTCGGTTATATCCCGGAGACGCCATTGCTCGAAGTGCGATTGAAAAAAGAGCACGACGTCTGGCTAATCGACGCGGTGGGTAATGTGAACAAGACAACCGGAGGTGGACGTCGTCGCTGAGCCGCGTTCGTTTTTGCTCGTCCCGCGGCATACGGTTGATTATTCCTGAAGGGCATGCGGAAAGTAAACCTACAGGATATTGCTGAGCAGGAACGCCGGTCGCCTAACGGCAAGTTTCAAAAATTCGTCAAAGACATCTCGGTGGCTCTGGGCCGTGAACCAGATTCCCTGGACCTGCTCAAACGGCATCCGTTCGACCTCGCGTTAGTCCGAATTCCAAAAGGGAAATCGTATTGCCCTTATCATTCGCACTCGGCCGAGTCGGAATTTTATGTGGTGGTGGCCGGACGGGGAAGTATTCGAGATAAGAATGGAACGGTTGAAGTTCAGGCCGGGGATGCATTCTTCTTTCCACCCGGGGAGGCTCATCAGCTGAGCAACGCGGGCGAGCAGGATTTCGTTTACTACGTGGTGGCGGACAATCCGCGCGGGGATGGCTGCTTTTACCCCGACAGCGGTAAATGGGCGGTCACGGTGGAAGATGGCGCGGAGATCATCGTCAAAGGCGGAGAAGCGGATTATTACGACGGGGAAGAGTAAGCCGTAAGCCAGCTTAAGGAGGCCATGCAGTCCAACATTCTTCGCCGACTGACTGCGCGAGATGCGCGCCTGGACGGCTTTCGTTTCTACAACCTGCTTGTTTACATTTTTGTCGTTATCCTGCTGGTCTCGAATCTGGTGGGACAAAAGATCTGCCTCATTCCGTTTATCCCGGAGGCGCGGGTGAGTGGCGCGCAATTACTTTTCCCGCTGACGTACATTTTTGGGGACATCTTTACGGAAGTGTATGGCTACGGGGCGTCGCGTCGGGCTATTTGGGTCGCTCTGTTCGCGAATATCCTGATGACGGCTGTTGGTGTCTTCGTGACTTGGGTTCCTGCGGCGCCGGAGTTCACGAATCAATCCGCCTTCGAAGCGATTTTTTATGTCGTGCCGAGATTCGTGCTGGCCAGCCTGGTCGCTTTCTGGCTCGGCGAATTTACCAATTCCTACACGCTCGCCCGAATGAAACTCTGGACCGATGGTAAATGGCTTTGGACCCGCACAGTGGGGTCGACCGTGACCGGCCAATTTGTCGATACGACAACGGTGATCCTGATTGCTTTCGTTGGATGGAAGCCGTGGGGCGTCATCCTCAAACTGATGATCTCAGGTTATGTGGCGAAGGTTCTATACGAAATCGCGCTTACGCCCGTAACGTATTGGGTGGTGAACAGCCTGAAGCGAGCCGAAGGCATCGATGTTTTTGATCGCGGGACGAACTTTAATCCGTTTGCACGAAATCGTGGAAGCCAGATTTTGCCCCAGATGAACACGGATTGATACCGATCAAGAAACAGATGAGCGCCTCATCTGTGGCGGAGTCTTCTCTCTAATTCGCAGCGCGAAGTAGTTCATGCCGTTCGGTTTCGTGTGACTTGGTGGGAGTGGGTGGGACCCCTCGGCGCGCTTTCGCCGGCCTCGGGATGACAAGCTTAGGGACGACACAAGGCTCAGGCAGAGTCAGCGGTGCAGCTGCGGCGCGCTTCTCAGGGAGAAGCGGTTACAAGGATGCTACTCGTAACGCAGCGCTTTGACGGGGTCGAGCCGCGCGGCGAAGTAGGCGGGAATGAGCGCGGCCAGGGAGCAGATGAGAAAGGCGCTGATGCAGATGATCCAGACATCCAGCGGAACCACCTGAGCGGGGATATCAGAAAATGTGTAAACCTCCTTCGGGAAAATCTCGATATTGAGCGTCGAAGAGAGCCAGTGCGCGACGCCGTTGCGATAACGGATGAGCGTCATACCCAAACCGAGGCCGCTGAGGGTTCCAAAAAGGCCGGTGATAGTGCCCTGCCCGAGAAAAATCCAGACGATCTGCGAAATATTTGCGCCGAGCGCCTTGAGAATTCCTATCTCTCGCCGTTTTTGCACAGTCACCGTGATGAGTGTGCTCATAATCCCGAAGGCCGCGACTACTACGATAAAGAAGAGCAGGAAGAACATGACGGTACGTTCGAGGCGAACCGCTTCAAAGAATTGGTGGTTCATGTCGATCCAGGTTTCGGCGAATTGCGGCGGCTCGAGAAACCCTTCGATTTGCTTTTTCACTCGCTCGGCCCCGTAAGGATTATCGGTTTTAACCGTGATGCCATGCAAAGCGTCCTCTAGCCCGTACAGTTCCTGCCCGATGTAGAGCGGTACGAGCAGGAAGTCCGAATCGTGGGCATAATGCCCAGTCTTAAAAATTCCAGTGACGGTGAGTTCCTTCGGGAGGACGACCTCGCGTAATTGATCCACCGTTTTCTTCTCTTCGTCGCCTTTCGCGCTCTCGAGTTTTTTGATGCCGTCGAGAATTTGTCCAAGATTCCCGGGCGAATAGACGGTCAGTTTATCGCCAACCCGGATGCGTAACTTGTGGGCCAGCTCGATTCCCAGGACGGCTGATTCCCCCTCAAGATCAAGCTTTCCCTCTTTGATAAATTCTTGCAGGGAAACGACCTTTTCTTCGGCCACTGGATCAATGCCACGAATCATGGGGGCGAGGCGGCGGTTCTGGAATTCCACGATGACCGGGCCCTGCACGTAGGGCGCGGTCGCGACGACACCCGGGGTTTTCTGGATTTTCACGCTGAGATCGCGCCAGTCGCGCAAGATGTCATCCGTCGTAACCAGGATGTGCGCGTCAAAGTCCAAGACCTTCTGACGCAGTTCACGGTCGAAGCCGGTCATTACGGAGATGACCAGGATAAGGACAGTGACCCCGAGCATGACCCCCATGACCGAAATGAGGGTAATGATGGAAAGAAAGGTGCGCTTCGGTTTGAGGTAACGGAGCGCCAGGAAAAGGCTAAACGGCAATTTCAAATCGCCGATACCGTGGATGGGAACCGATCAGGTTTCCAGAACGATTCGCCGCAGGTTGAAAGGAACTGCCCGGCCCTACATCCCGATCGGATGGCGGGCCTCAAATCCACCGGTGTCGCGACCGTCATTATGCCAGCGAGGTCCGACATCGCCGCCGTAGCGAAAGTCGGTCGTGTCGAGACGCAGACCCGCGATCATGGCGAAGGTGTGTCCGCGGCGGGAATAAACCGTGATCCAACGACCGCGGCCGCGTTCGCCGAAGCGAAGGAGATCACTGGAGGGCAAGGGCGCGCTCAGAACTCCCGCGTTATGAAGCGCGAAGGAAACAGTGCCCGAGCAATCGTAACCGGAGTCGCTAAACGAACCGTGGCCACCGCCCCAGTGATACGGTTTGGTGCGGATCGTATTGACCGCCCAGATCGCTGATTTAACGCTGTTCGGCGCGTTTGATGGAGCGTATGCCACACCGTTGCGGAGCACGGCGCGATTGCCGGAGACCGTAGGCTTTGAGCCGCGCGACGCGATCTCAGGCATCGCAGACGCTTCGTCATCTTCCTCAGCTTGTGAGGGGCGAATAATGGCGTGCGGAGCGTAGTAGGCGACGTTTACAGCGCGAGGCCGGGGGTAACGCGGCTCCAACTCAAATGGCTGGAGCGTAACATTACCAGCGCGCAAGTAATGGACGGTGCGGCCGCGATAAATCCGACGGCGCGTGTGCGTGTCCGCAGTGGCCTGGGGAATGGCGAGGGCAAAGGCCGAGGTCAAGACGAGGAGCGTCAACGTTTTGTAAAGGAATCGGCGCGCCATGCATGGGAAATAAGCTGTTTCCGCGCCACTCCCCTTCGGCGCTTGGCGGAGGGACGGGCGTAGCCCCAAGAGTGGAGTGTTTCCCGATTACGATTTTAGGGCGTGGGCCTGCAAATCTTCCAACGCGACGAATTCCAACGCGGACGAATGGGTTGCTTCCAAGTCAACGGGGGGCGCGACTCCGCGACGCAAGGCATCACTCCACCGCGTGACGCAAAGGCACCACCGATTTCCCGGTTCGAGCCCGGGGAAGCCCCATTCGGGATGTGGAGTGACCAGGTCATTGCCATCGAGCACGGAGAAATCGAGAAAATCCCGCGTAACCAAAACGCACACGGTATGCAAACCCACGTCCTCGGGACCGGTGCGGCAGAACCCGTCCCGGTAAAACCCAGTCAAGGGATCGCGGCAACAGGATTGGAGTTCAGACCCGAGAACGTTGGTCGGCATCGCTCAAACTAACACATGCAGTGTTGTTACGAAAAGAGATGGGGACTTTCGCAACCAAAGTTCGTTATAAAGAGAGTGAATCATGAAACGTCAGCTCACCGCTTTTTGGTTGATCCCGGCCAAACCGAGCGCGAATTGTTTAGTCAGATTATTCGGATTCTGGCAAAGCAGTTGGGAGCGCCGATTTTCGAGCCGCATCTCACGCTCTGCGCGACGGGGGTCGATTCGCGCCGGGCCACGAGGATCCTAAAAAAGATCAACGCCGTAGCGCTGCGACTGTCAATCCGCGATGTGCAATGCTCCGCGGAATTTACCAAGACCCTGTTTGTTCGGTTCCGTTCGAATGCGGGGCTGCGTCAACTGATTGGTGAAATGCAAGGGAGAGCGGGCGGGCGACCTTCGAAGATAGACGAGCCGCACATAAGCCTTTGTTATAAGGCATTGCCGGCGGGTGTCAGGAAGGATCTTGTCGCGATGATCCAACTGCCGTCGCGTCCGATTCTGTTCGACTCAATGAAGGCGGTTCGTTGTTCTTCGCCTACGCGAACCTCGGCGGATGTGAAGGCCTGGCGGTCGATTGCACGGAAGAAGCTTATGGGATCGGCCCCGGAGCGAAACCGAGTGCGACAATAACGCACTGCAGCTACATTTTAGCATGGACGACATCGTCGGGATCGATCTCGGCACGACCAATTCGTTAATCGGAATCATGGACGCGGGATTCCCCCTGTTAATCGCGGGAGAGGAGGGAGCGCGACTGACTCCATCGGTGGTTTATTTTCCCGAGGAAGGCGAGCCTGTGGCAGGGGAGGCCGCACTCCGAATGCGCGTGCTCAGCCCTGAATCGACCGTCTATTCGGTCAAGCGTTTCATCGGCCGACGCGGCGGCGAAATGACCGTGGAAGACGCGGCGGTGCCGTACCATATGAAAGGCGAGAAGGACCGGCCGATTCGCATTCAGGTCGGCTGCCGCGAGATCGCCCCGGAAGAAGTTTCGGCCGTGCTCCTCAAAAAGCTGCGACGAGACGCGGAGAAAGCGATGGGGCGACCGATTCATCGAGTCGTCATTACGGTGCCGGCCTATTTCAACGACGCGCAGCGCAACGCCACCAAGAAGGCGGGCGAGCTCGCCGGGTTCACGGTGGAAAGGATGGTGAACGAGCCGACCGCGGCCGCTCTCGCTTACGGCCTCGATAAATTGAAAACGAAATCGAGGATTGCGGTTTACGACCTGGGCGGAGGGACGTTCGATATTTCACTGCTGGAGTTAAACAACGGAGTTTTTGAGGTGCTGGCCACGAACGGCAACACGCGCCTGGGCGGCGACGATATCGATGGCGGACTGCTCGATCGAGTCACGACCAGCGCAGGGATTGGGGATTTATCATTCGAGGACCGGGCCCGACTGCGCGAGGCCGTCGTGCTGGCCAAACATCGCTTATCATGTGACTCGAACGCTCCAATCGATATTCCGTTCCTGAAAGGGAAGGAAAGTTTGCGCCTTACGCTGACGCGCGAGGAACTGGAAGAGGTCGCGCGACCCATCGTGGAACGAACACGCGCGCATTGCCGTCGCGCGCTGGCCGATGCCAAACTTGCAACCGCCGACCTGGACGAAGTGATCCTGGTTGGGGGGGTGACGCGAATGCCCCTGGTCCGGCAATTAGTTAAAGAAATTTTCGGCCGGGAGCCCAATCTCTCGCAGAACCCAGACGAAGCGGTTGCGATCGGTGCGACCATTCAGGCGGGTATCCTTTCCGGAGCGGTGCGGGAAGTCGTACTGCTGGACATCACGCCCTTATCGTTAGGCATCGAAACGTTTGGAGGATTGATGAACGTGATCATACCGCGGAACTCGACGATCCCGACGAAAGCCGGGGAAATGTTTACGACGGCTGTGTCCAACCAGACGGCCATGACGATCAAGGTGCTGCAAGGCGAGCGCGAGATGGCGCGAGATAACTGGAAACTGGGCGCGTTTGAAATCGAGTTCGAATCCGCGCCCAAGGGGGTGCCGCGGGTCGGCGTTCAGTTTGAAATAGATGTGAATGGAATCTTGCACGTTTTGGCGAGGGATACGAAGACCGGCCGGCAGAAGATCATCGAGATGAAAAGCGCCGTCGATGTGTCCGATGAAGCGGTCGAAGCGATGCTGGCCGAATCGCTCGAGCACGCTTTCGCCGATGTGAACGAACGCATTTGGACGGAAGCCAGGTTCAAATCCGAGGAAATGCTGGGAGCAGTTGGATCGGCCATGCAATTGGTGTGCGATCAAATTGATGTGATTGAGCAGCAACGAATCCTCAAACTGACTGACGCCGTGCGCCATGCTTTGCAGGGACGTGAAGTGTCCAAACTGAAGCAGGCCAATGAAGAGTTGGACGCCGCCACGCAACAGCTGGCGACATTGGTGATCGAGAGAGCGATGGATAGCGCAGAGGGCACGGCCGTGGCCAGGTCTACGATCGAACCTTTAGCGTCTGGTGGGTGACTCAGCCGGCGAATCCGATTCTTTCGGAGGCGGAGAGGCAAAAGCCGGCTTTGCCGATGGCTTGGGTGACACCGCAGGAGAGGCTGTGGCTACAGGCGAGGCCGGCGGAGTTGCGGCGGCGGAATTTATTTTGGACACGGTTTCGTCGAGTAATTTCTTTTCTTCGACGAAGATCGAATTGCGCTGAGCCGTCTCGATGTAATCCCTGGCTGCGTCGGGCTGGTTTTCATCGAGCAGGAGAACCGCCGTGTAAACGGCCGCGTGTGGATCGTGCAGCTGATCAGCCGGCACCTTTTTAATGATCTCGAGACCTTCGCCCGTGCGGCCGAGTCCGTAGAGTGAGAACGCGTAGGTAACAGCGCAGTTCACACTGGCGGGGGCCCGGTCATACGCTTCTTTCGCGACGCGGTGACCTTCGGCTGCATTCTGGTCGAGCAGCAAAGCGAGCCGGGCGTAATTGGCGGCTGCCTCCGGATCGCCCGGGGACGCTTCGTGCAGGTGTTGCATGGTGCGATACAAATTCGGGAGATCGTTATTCGAGCGGTAAATTCGCGCCAAGGCTTCGTACCCTTCCCGACGAGTCGGGGGGTTCCTGGCTACGCGCAGCCAGAGTTGCTCCGCTTCGACGAAGAGATTCCATTTAGTGGCAAGGCGCGCCAGGTTGAGTTCGTGTTGCGTTTCATCGCCGGCTGCTTTCTCGGCCGAGCGCCAGAGCGAGTTGAACTCAGCGTCGCCGCCAGACTGGCGAGATTGTCGCGCGGCGTAGGCTTGGTAAGCGAGCCGGAGATAATCGGAGATAGCCCAGGATCCGCCGCGGGTCCAGCGCTTGAGGCGAGACCAATTTTTCACCTCCGTGAAAGCTTCGGCGACGGAGATGGAAGCCGGGGGATGGGTCGTCAACTCGGGCAAGAGTTTTTCGGTCCACTTGAGGACCTCGGCGGACATGGCGTTGTTATTCATCCAATCCATCAATGCAGCGAGATCAGCGGAATTGCGCGCGGCCACCGGCTTGACGCGCTCAAGCAGGGTCGCGAATTTCTTCTCGTCGAGCTTCCGGTAGAAGTTGAGGCAAAGCAGGTAGTCATTAAAAGTGACCTGCTGACTCATCTGAAGATCCTGGGCGAGCCCGTCAGCGGCATTCAGGTCGTTCCGGTCGACTGCGTCGTTGAGTAGCGCGCGCACCGCACCGGCCCGGAATTGCGGGACCTGACTCAGTCGGGAGAGAACAACGCGGGCGTTCTCGCTGTTTTCCTTCTCGGGTGATTTTATCTGCAAGACGGCAAGATTGAACTGGTAGACTTCGTTGCCCGGCTCCTCTTTCACGGCGGCGGAGAAATGCTCGAGCAAACCGGCCTCGTTGCCTTCCGCGCGCGCCAACCATCCGGCCACTACATGATATTCCGCCTTCCTACGATCGTTAAGCGCGACGCGGTCCAGAGCTTTGCGAGCGGTATCGAGTTCACCGAAGCGCAAGGCGGCCGAGGCCAGGTTGAGCTGGCTGTCCAGCCTTTGCGGCGCGAGGCGAGCGATCTGGGCGCGCCAGGCCACCGTTTCAACCCGGTTTTGTCCTTCCGTCGCTTCGGCCAGAATGTAGAAAGCGGAGAGGGAGTCGGGGTGCAATTGCAAGGCACGCTGCGCGTTACTCATAGCTCCGGCGTAATCGTGTTGCTGCAGCAGAACGGAAGCACGTTTCAGCAACTGCGTTTCACGCCAGCCATTATAAAACTTTGAACCGTAACTAAAACAGATGATGGCGAGGGCGACGGCGAGGGCCGTCGCGGCGATCACGACGGCCAGACGTTCCGGGGAAACCCGGTGGCGAAAGATGCGGAAGGATTCAATGCCGGGAAGGGAGCGGACCCTTCTTTTGCGTTTTACCCGTTTCGATTTCTCCGCCATCTTCCTGTCTCTTTGCTCGCGGCGGCGCGTAATGCAACTGGCCAGCCGATGAAGTTCCCACGTGGGCTAAGCCCCGGCCCGCTCCGACGCCTGAACGACAGGCACATTTTCCACTGTTTGCATGACCTCATCGCGCAGGCGTCGGCCCCACACGTAGCGCGCCAGAAGGACCTTAATGGCGGCGGTCAGCGGCACGGCCAGAATCGGACCGAGCAATCCCCCGATCAGCAGTCCCCAGACAAAAATCGATACGATGACCGTCATGGGATGAAGGCCAACCGATTTCCCCACAATGCGCGGGGCATAAAACATTCCTTCCAGATTTTGGATGACAACAAAGATAACCGTGACCCAGAACGGGTGCCACCAATCTCCCCACTGGAAGGCCGCAATCAAAACAGCCGGAACCCAGCAGACGACAATCCCAATGTAGGGAATCATGGTGAGCACCACCACAAGGATGCCGATCAAAGGCGCGAAATTTAGCCCGACCACGGTGAGGGCTGTTCCGATCAAAGCGCCATCGACCAGACAGACCAGCAGCTGTCCGCGAAAGTAGGCGATGATGTAGTTATTAATTTGGGACAAGACTTCCGCGACCTCGTCTTTCAGCGGCGACGCGCGCAGCGGAAGATATTCTTTCCAGCGCTTCTCGATGCGGGGACGCTCTTTGAGAAAGAAAAACAAGTAGATCGGCACCATCACCAGGCTCAGCAAAAAACCGGTAACGCCGAGAAATCCCCCAATGCTTTGCTTCAGAATCTTCCAGAGCCTCTCGGTCCAGGCGGGCAGCTGTCGTTCCAGATTTGGAATTTGCTTTTGCACGAATTCCTGGATTCGCTGGCGATCGGCTGAGGTCAATTTGGACGGCGCGGGCGCGATCGTTTCGGTGGGCGGAGCGCTGGATTCGGTGGCCGTGACCGTCGGGGAAGGGCTCGCCGTCGACGACAGATGCGGGGTGGGCGAGCCGAGCAGCCAATTCACCACGCTGCTGGTGGGAGAAACGCCTTTCCCGCGAACCCCAATGGCCCCGAAGGTGCGATTGTACCGATAAATGACCTCCACAACCTGGTCGCGCGCCTTCTGCGTGTAGCTCGGCATGTCTTTGGCAAAATTGGCGCTTTGCATCGAAATCTCCGGGATGAGCCAGCTGCCCAATGCCAGCAGCGCGACAAACACGAGCAGGAAAAGCAAAACAACCGCTTTGGTACGCCCCAGCCCTCCCCGGCACATGCGCGTGACCGCGGGATCCAGCAGGTAGGCCAAAATTGCGGCGATGGCGACCGGAATCAGAATCGGCTGCAGAAACCCGATGACGTTGGCCGACACCCAAATGACGGACGCAGCGGTCACGGCCAGGAAAACAATGAACAGAGCCGTGAGGGCGACCCACATGGTTTTCCGCTGCCAGGCCGTCGGGTAGCGTGTTGATTGCACGTCAGTGTTTTTGGTTAGGCGGCCTTCCGCGGGTTATCAATGAATCGGGTTGGCGTTAGTCAGTTCACCTTTGCTCAACTTTGTTTTGGTATTCTCGATCTTGTCCGCCAGGTTTTTATTGCTTGGATCCAGATCCCTTGCCTTTTGCCAGGCTTCCAGCGCCTGCGTGATCCGATTGAGTTTTAGGTATGTATCGCCGAGGTGGTCAAACACAACAGCGTCTTCATGCGGCATGCTTTGAGCGGCGCGAAGCAAATCAGCAAGGGCCTGCTCGTATTTCCCCTGGCGGCATTCCACCCAGCCGAGGCTGTCGAGATAGGCGGCGTTGTCAGGGTCTGTTTGCAAAGCGCGCTGAATCATCGCGGTGGCTTCCTCCAAATGCGTATTTTGCTCGGCCCACATGTAGGCGAGATAGTTGCAGGCTTCGGCTGCATTGCCCGGATCGAGAGAAATCGACTTTCTGAAAAGATCGGCCGCCTTATCGTAGAGGCCCGCCTGTTCCGCCGTGGCTCCGTAATCGAAATAGAATCGCGCATTAGCGATCTCGCCCGAATCAAGCTCGGCTTCATGCAAGGCTTCTTCGAAGGTCGTGACGGCCTGCTGCGTGTGTTTGGCCTCGCGTAGCGCGATCCCCAGGTAATAGACCAATTCTACTGTTTCGGGAAAGCGCCGGCGGGCTTCCGTCAGGGACTTAACGGCGCGTTCCGGATCCTTCACAGCACCGAGCAACAGTTCAGCCAGGCGGATGTAAGTGATGGCGTGGCTGGGGTTGACGAGCAGACTTTGTTCATAGTTGGCCGCCGCCTTGGTGAAGGCGGCCTTAGCTTCATCAGGCTTTTTTTCGCGCTGCAACGCACGCCCCTGATCATCCAAGACCTGAGCGAGCAAGTCGTACGACTGATATTTCTCGGGGTGCTGCGTGATGATCTCTTCGAGCATCTGGATTGCCTTGGCCCGTTGATTCGTCAGAATGAAACCGGTGGCGAGTTTCTCCCGCGCATTCGCATCCTCAGGCTGCAGTTCGAGGACGCGCAGATATAACGGAATAGCCTCACGAATCTGCTGCGAAGAAGCATAGTGGTCCGCTATTTCTTTCAGAACGGTGGGATCATCGCGGGCATGCTCCGCCGCTTTCTCGAAGAGGGCATTTACCCGTTTGACGTCCTCGGAGGCCGGTTCGACGCCGGGCTTAAAGACGACCGCCGCGTATAGTTTGCCCAAGCGCGTCCAGAATATAGGATCGCTATTCTCCACTTGCCCGGCTCGCTCCAAGACTTGCCGCGCTTTCTTCTCGTCTCCCGCGGCGATGTAAATTTCGTAGAGTCGCGTGTAGGCGTCGATATTGGCGGAGTCGAGGTTGATCGCCCGGTTGACGTAATCAACCGCTTGGTCCGTCTTCTTCAGGTATTTGGCGTAGATGAACGCAAGCTGCAGATAAGGCTCGGCGGCTTTAGGGTTAGCCTTGACGGCGTCTTTCAAAATATCGATGGCCTGCGGGAATTGATCCTCTCGGGTCAATAACGAGGCGACCCGCGAGGCCAGTTCCGCCTGGCCGGGATCGACGTTCAGAACCTGGCGATAAGCTTCGAGCGCCTTATCCATCTCGCCGTTCTCCTCCAGGGTCGAGCCTTCCACGAACTTAGCCAGCGCGTCCGCTTTAAGCTGACCCTCCTGGCGCAGCAGCAGGTCTTTCGCAGGTTTGGAACTGGTCGAATCGTCCTGGCGCTCGCCTTTCTTGGAAACGACCGACGATGCTTTCGGTCGCGGGGTTGGGGAGGGCATCCTCGCCCATACCGTCGTTGCAGCGAGGATCAGTCCACAAGACAGCAGTCGGGCACGGGACACCCAATGCTTCTGTCTTATCATTTTCCGATTGTAATGGCGCGACGAATGGTTCGCAAACTATCGAGCCCGGAAGATGCGCGCACGCAGCGCGTTTGCCTTAAGCCTTGTAGCGTAGGCGTTTTTTATGACGATTCTCCCGCATCCGCTTGCGACGCTTGTGCTTGGAGATCTTGGCTTTTCGTTTTTTCTTGAGAGAACCCATAACAGGTGCCGCAGCGCGAAGCTTCGGCAGCCGCCCATCCAACCATTGGGTTCACTAAACTGCAACTGACTTCTTTTGATTTCATTGCTTTCTTTGCAAAGCGTCCAGCAGGAAGGCGACATGTAGTTCCGGCTTCACCCTGCGAAAAATGCCCTCAATTCGGCCGTCCCCCTCGATCACAAAGGTTGTTCGCTCGATGCCCATATGCTTCTTGCCCAGGAAGGATTTTTCCACCCAGACACCGTAGTCGCCCACGATTGTTCGGTCCTGATCGGATAGAAGGGGAAAAGGGAGCCCGAACTTATCGATGAATTTGCGGTGACTCGACGCCGCGTCTGCACTCACGCCGAAAAGCCTAGCGCGGTTCCTCAAATCATTCCATCCGTCGCGAATTCCGCAGGCCTGGACGGTGCATCCGGGCGTGTCGTCTTTCGGGTAGAAGTAGAGAATGACGCGAGAACCGCGAAAATCTGAAAGCGCCACTTCTTGGCCATTGCCGTAATCACCGCCTACGGCGGTGGCGCGAAAGTCGGGTGCCATGTCTCCAATCTTGAGTTCGGCCGCCATTAGTGTTCAAAGAAGAGAATTAATAATCCAACGGCGCAGAGCAACACGCCCATGATGAGGCTCTCGTATTTCTCCAGCAAAGCCAGCTTGATCCGACCCAGCCCGATGAGCGTGAGCGAAGTAAACAGCACCATGCCTAGGACAGTGGCGACGGACAAGATAAGTGTTAAAATGGCGAACCCAGTCCAGCCGTAGCGAATTCCCGAAACGTAAAATGGCAGGAAACCCTCGCAGGGTGACAGGGTCAGAAATGCGAGCAGGCTAACGATGGCGGCGCGATCTGAGGTAGGACTGCGCGCATGGTCGTGTGGATGAGAGTGGTCATGTTCCTCATGCAAATGCTCATGGGGATAAGGGAAGTGGACATGACCCCGGCCGCGCAACTGCCTGAACACATAATACAAACCGAAAAGGAGAAGAGCGCCGCCGGCCACGCGCGGAAACCAATCGCCAATCGACGTGCTTAGCGCGGTTCCGAACCAGGTAATGCATAGTCCGAGCAAGGCCGTCGCGGCCACGTGGCCGGTCCCGGCCAGAGCGGTGATCGCTATCGTCTTGGCGCGACTCCAACGCTGCACCCGTGAGGTCAGCACGAAGGGCAGCCAGTGCGTCGGAATCGCCGCGTGAAAGAACGCCACGCCAAATCCAGTGATGGCGAGAGTGGCTAGGACAGTGTGACTCATGCGGCGTCCATGAAGCTGCGCCCGACAAGCCAGAAAGCGGTCTCTTCACCATCTCCGCGTATTTTCATTCGTTTCGACCTGAATGTTGGATGGCGGGTTGTGGCTTCACATCGGGCTGGCGGGATTCGAACCCGCGGCCTCCTGCACCCGAGGCAGGCGCTCTACCAAGCTGAGCCACAGCCCGTTTTCTGATTGCCGGAGGACTTACCACGCTCCGCCGAAAAAGCCAAGCCCTGCGCCGGAGTCTGCCGGTCGCTTCTGACTTTCGGAGGGTCCCGCAGAACGGAGCCGACCAGCGGGTTGTCCGCCTTTCGGGGCTCTTGAGGCAGAAAGTGGGCACGCTGCTTGCTATAATTTCCATAGATTCCATGAAGTTATCTCCCAAGACTACCGTCGGCACCACCCTGACCGAGCTCATGATCGCCGTTATGGTTCTGGCGGGTTTCTTCAGCATGCTCTTCGAAGTCAACGCTGTTTGCCTGCGTTATATCGACGCGAGCAAGGAGAACATGGGCTCGCTCGAGGGCGTGCACGATCGTCTTGAGTCACTTCGTAGTCTCAATTTTTCCGACCTAACGACCCAAAGCTACATGACGACGCTATTGACGTCTCCAGGGAACAGCTCGGATATGGCAAAAAAAGTGCAAGAAGTTGTCACGATCAGCGCATACCCGGTCGTCGCGGGTGGTCCCACCATTACTTATACGCGGGCCGCGGGCGCGAGCTCGACTCCCTCAGTCTCCGCTTCGGGCGGAAGTCTGAGCAGTGCCGCGATTGTTCGGGCTGATGTCACCTATAACTGGACTCTGACCCTGGGTGGCCGCCAACAGAGCGAGACGACTTCCACCCTCGTCGCAGACGGAACCAAGAAATGAAGAAACCCAATTGCCATAAAAGCGTCGCCGCTTTTACGCTGGTCGAAATCATGGTCGCCGTCGGGATAAGCAGCGTCCTTCTCGCCGCCATTCTCTCCGCATCCATTTCGCTGCAAAAGAGCCTGAACGCGGTGGATAATTACTTCTCCACGCACATGCAACAGGTGCGCATCATCGATTATCTCGCGCGAGATGTGAAACGCAGTTTCAGTGTAACTACTTCGCCTGATCTGAAGACGGTCACCTGCATCCTGCCGAACTACATCATTCAATCGGGTGAACCAGAAGCCATCGCCAATTCCGCCACTATCGGGACACGCCGCACGCCGTCGCTCAATGGAGACGTTAATAACCAGCTGGTTGATTACGGTACCACCACCAGAACCGTCATCGATGCGCAGGTAACGATCGGTTCAACCACGCTGATTTCCGCCACGGCAAGCTTCACAACCAATGACGTAACAAAGCCGATCACCGGGACGCGCCTGCAGACCGGCACGACAATTTCGTCGGTCACCAACAGCACCACGGTTGTTCTGTCCAAGACTGCTTCCTCGACAGGCAGCAGCATGGTCACGACGATTTACGGGGAAGGGATGCGAACAGTTTACGATGCGGTCGCGACCAACGCATCGACCACGCTTACTTCAGCGACCGCCGCATTTACCTCGGCGGACGTGGGCCGTTCCGTGGTGGGGACCGCCATTCAATCGTTAACCACCATCTCCTCCGTCACGAATGGCACGACCGTCGTTCTTTCAAAGGCCGCCAATGCCACTTCCTCAGCCATGAGCATGACGATTGGTGGCACGATCGTCGTCTACACGGTCACTGGTAACTCCATCACACGGACAGAAAATGGCACGCTCACCATGATTGCGTCGAGCACCGACCAGTTGTTGCCGCAAACGACCGACTGGCAGGCCTCGAATACCGAATACACCAACAGCACGGTGACCTTCCTGCCCATTCTGACATCCAATAGTCAAACCATGTCGCGCACCGGTACGACGGTCTATTCCACCGCTTATCTCCGCAATAAACGCCGCGGAAACTAATTCCCAGACTAACGAATATGAATCTGAAACGACGGAACAAATTAAAGGGCAGCGCACTCCTTTGCGCAATGTGCACGATCACGGTGCTTTCGATTATCGCCGCCAACGTGCTGATGAATTGCACCACCCGTTACAATGCTTCGTCCAAGCAAATCAAAGCCTGGAAAGAAGCCTTGTATGCAGCCGAGGGGGGGGCGGACGTCGCGTACAGGGAAATCCGAAGATATAACACCAGTCCGGGCACTGCTTTCCCCGCAGCCAACGGATGGAGTTCGCCGGCTCCTTCACCCGTGCCAACGCCCGTCTCGAGTCCTTCGCCGATTTCGACTTCCTGGGCCATCGGATACAACGTAAGCCCCAGTCCGACGGCTCAGCCTTTTGGCGTAAACAACAGCCTGAGCTACAAAGTCACGGTCGACCAGATTGCACAGCTGCCGGATGTTTATCGAATACGTTCGGGCGGCACTGCGCTTTTGCAGGGATTCAAGCGCGTCGGCATGGACGATCGTCTGGATGGCATCACCAAAGGGGACAGTCTCTTGCGTAAGATTGATTTCAATTACGATCATTTCAAAGCCGCGTATGGCTATGGCGAAGCGCTTTCCACAGCCACGGCCACGTCCGGCAACGGCAAGGCTCAGCAAAGCGTCAACAATGCCCAGATTACACGGCGAGTGGAGCTGATTGTTGTTCCAATCAGCCCGATCACAGGTGCGATCAAAGCTTCCACTTCTTTCTCCGGGCCCGGTTCCGCGGGGGTGGTGGACAGTTACGATTCTAAGAATGGGGCCTACAAGGGGAGTAACCCGGCGGCGCCCTACGATGCCGATGCCCACGATGGCGGGGTTAGTGTCGGCACTTCCAGTTTTAGCCAGGGCGGCCAAATCTACGGAGATGTTACCACCAATGGCGGCACCGCCAGCACTTCGAACATTAGCGGTGTGGTGGACAATAATGTGGCTTTCACTCTCGCGCCCCAGCCCTCGCCCTCACCCCATGCCGCGACCACACCGATCCCGGGCAGCAGCTCATTCACGGTCCTGGCAACCGCCGCCGCCGATTTTGATGATACTGCGTGCCCTTGGTACTTTTTCAGTTCCTTTAGCAACGGAGTCATCTCCAACCCATCGGGGACAGCCGAGGTCTACTGTAACGTAGTCGTCACAGGTAATATTTCGAGTAAATTGACCGTCGCCCAAGGTGTTAATGTGAGATTTTTCATGTATGGAAATTTCAGCATGAAAGGAAAGGATTTTGATAACCAGAATGTCGACGGGTCGCCCTCGTCGAATCCGAGCCGCGCGGGCCATATCCAGCTGTTTGGCGTGAGTCCGACATCTCCGGCGACGCAAAGCATCGATCTTAATCCTCCCGGCAATTTCTATATGACGATCTACGCACCGGGTGCGGATATCTCCATGAATGGTAACCCGGATCTTTACGGCGCGGCCGTCTGCAAGAGCTGGGCGGGCAACGGCAACACTGGATTTCATTTCGACAAGGAACTCTCCAATATTGTCAAACCCAGCGACTACCGGGTTGCCAGCTACGTAGAAGACGTCCGTTAGGCTTACCGCCTCTCTTTTATCTTTAGCCTTCGGGGTCTTCGCACAATTCGGTTGACAACTATCTCAACCGTCCGCACAACTTAAGTTCGTTCTTCATGGCCACGCCTCTTTCGCAACCTCCTCGACCCGGTTTGGGCGATGGCGTGTCTGAATTTCTTCCATTCCCGACGGAAGCATCCCGCCCCGTCAAATCATTGCGCAATATGACCACTCAACTTCTCCAGGAAGCGGCTCAAGTGATCCCGAATCAGCAACTCTTGATCAATGTGGTTTCAAAGCGGGTGCGCCAGCTCACCCTGGGACATCGCCCCATGGTCGAAACCGGTCCGCGCTCCACCCTAACCGATATTGCTCTACAGGAAATTATCGCAGGTAAACTCACGTTCGAGATCATCGACGTGGCGGAAGACGGTGCCAAAGAGAAGTAGCCGGTCCGCGCAGGCGTCGCTTCGCTGATTCAACGCCCCCGCATAGGCGTGCAGCCTGTGCTATTTTCATTTTCATGGCGACCGAATCGATCCTGAACCGGAAGGCCCTCCGCGATTATCACATTATCGAACGCTACGAAGCCGGTATCGAACTGAAGGGCAGCGAAGTGAAATCGATCCGCGCCGGCAAAGCGAATATCGCCGACGCTTTTGCGCGAATTGAGAAAGGACAGGCCTTTCTCTACAACGCCGATATCCAGCCGTACGAACGCGCCAGTTTCGAGATTCCGCCAGCCAAACGTGTGCGGAAGTTGCTCCTGCACCGGCACGAAATCGATAAACTCTACGAGGAGGCTAATGTGGCCGGACACGCCCTGGTCGTTTTAAGCATCTACTGGAAGAAGGGGCACCTCAAAGCGGAGATCGGCGTTGGGCAAGGCAAGGTTGCACGGGATAAACGGGCCGACCTCAAGAAAAGGGCGACCGACCGCGAAACCGAGCGGGAGGTCGCGCGTTTCAATCGAAAGAATGGTTAGTCTCTCGGTCAGCGCAGATCGGCCGCGGAGGACACGCGCCATCATTGGACGTTGAGGGTCTTGCGTCAGACCTTTGCGAAGTGACAACAAAGAGGCTGTTTGTCGCCATCGACCTGCCTGACATGATTAGGCAGTTCCTTTCCGAACTGAATCCCGGATTACCCGGGGTCCGCTGGATTAGCGCGGATCAACTGCATCTCACTCTTGGGTTCTTCGGCCCTGTTGCAGAATTGCCCGAGCAAAAATTCAAGGAGAACCTCAGCGGGATAAAGTTCGGGAGCTTCATCCTGTCGATTCAGGATATCGGCACGTTCCCACCGAGGAGTTCCCCCAACATCATCTGGATCGGTGTGGGCACGGGTCATCCGCATTTGTTTCAGATCCACAAGCGCGTGCAGGAAGCGGCCATGACCGCCGGTCTCGAACCGGACCTGCGCCCGTGGCATCCTCATATCACACTGGCTCGCTGCCGCGGTGTCTCGTCGCAGATCGCTCGGGAATTCGTCGACCGGCACACGCAACTCGACGCCGGGATGGTGCGCGTTGACGCTTTCGCTCTCTATTCGAGCGAACTCACCGCGGATGGTTCTGTCTACACGCGCGAACTAACGGTTCACTGTAGGTAGGGGCGGCTCACCCGAACCGCCCACGGGCAATTGGGTCAATCGCCCCTATCGGACTTCCGCTCGAGCCGCTGGTGCCAAAATCGCGTCACGCATCCCATGCAATAGTTTTTTATCGGCCGGAACAATCGTGGCCAAGGCACCTCTAAGCTTCACCTCGTCGGCTTCCACAAAATAGTAAGGACAAAGCCGAACTCTTCCCTTCATCGTCTCTAACTCCGTGCCGCCGGATTTCCAGTATCGATGATCGAAGAGCCGACCCTTGTGAAAACGCTGCATGATCGTTGGCGCAGAGTCGAAGGTGGCGAGCGCGATTTCGATGCGTTGCTGCCATTCGTTTTGGGGCAAATCACGGCCAAGTGCGACTCCTCTACTGCCCCAGCCAAGCGGCGAAAACCCGCTGACTTTTAAGAGCAGGTCGCGCTCCTTTTGGCTGAATCGGCCTGCTTCGCGCCAATCGTGAATTTCCAGTCGTGGTAATACTGCATGCTGAGGAAGAGGCGTCGGGTCAAGAAGCCACGTGTACGGAATCACCTCCTGTAATTTGGTTAGATATTTCTCGCCTAGCTCGCGGCGCCAAAACTCGCGCAGAGGCTGCAGCCAGAAAAGCGCGAACCACATCTTCTCCTCGAGGTACGGCTTGATGGGCGGCGTCACGCTGATGGAGGCATCCAGTGCCGCGCGTAATGTCTGATCTAATTTTGGAATATTGGGCAGATCAAAGAGCTCGAAGAATCGGTAGACCGCCCGCCCGTTTTCCGGCTCATAGTTTTCGGCCGGCCGAACCCGCCAGTGAAGATCCGAATTGCGTTCGTTCAGGCAGGAGGCCATCCACTCCATCTCCGGTCGATACGTGGAAGACTCTTCCGAAATAACGATGTCGCCACCGTTCGGAAGCACCGTTTGAAATCCTTCAATCATTCCCTCAGCCCCGCCGATGACGTCCTCGCCCAGCCGGGAATAGGTCTGATTAAGCCATCCGGTCAGGCCGATGCCGCCCGGCACTGAGTCGATTTCAGCGATCGTGTAACCCTCATCAGTCAGAACAAGGTCGGGCCGGATGACCGAGGGGAGGGCATCTCGAAATTGCTTCTGCCGCGAATACTCGATCAAATCGGCCGGTTTTCCGGCATCCAGATATCGCGCGATCCAGGTTGGCTGCTTCCCTTTTGCGCTCAGCTGATAAAGCTGATTGCAAGCGCGCTGAAAAACGAAAAGACGATGCCCCAGTTGCTCGAGTTCGTTTTCGAACTTGAGGTCGATCGGAAAAGCATCGGGCGAAATAAGCCAATCCTTCTCCGCAAAAAGACCTTCCTTCGGGAAGGCGCGGCGAATGGCGTCCAATTTAGCGGGCGGATCGTCGACCATTTTTTTACTGTAACGCGCAACACTCAACGCTCAACGCTCAACGCTCAACGCTAAAAAGGCGACTTCGCTGTGACTTGTCATCCTGAGCCAGTGGAGACTCTCACCCACAACGCGAGCGTTGAGCGAGCTAAAGCAGGTGATCAACCAGGGCTTGAGGGTCTGGCCGCGCGTCGCGAGGCCTATCGTCCAGCGGCCATCTGCTTGAGCGCAAGCCTGACCAACTCCTCGGCTGACTTGTCGCGGTTCTTTTCTTGCAGATCGTGCACGGTGCGATGGGCTTCCACTTGTTTGTAACCGAGCGCGATGAGTGCGAGCACGGCTTCGTTCGCCTGCTCCTGCTCCGGCGACGGCGCGTGCGTCGCGCTGGCCGCTTCCCATGCCGCCGCCACACCGACCTTGTCTTTCAACTCCAACACGATTCGTTCCGCTGTTTTCTTTCCCAGTCCGCTGATTTTCGAGAGCGTGGCCACATCCGAATGAACGACCGCCGTCTTAAAATTACTGACGCTCATGCCGCTCAAAACGGCCAGGCCAAGTTTGGGCCCGATCCCGCTGACGTGGTTGACCAATAAACGGAAAAGGTCGCGCTCGGCCGCCGTCATGAATCCGTACAGGATATGTGCATCTTCGCGCACATGTAGATGCGTCAGGATCCGGACCGGCTGGCCCGGCGCCGGCAGCTTGTCATAACTGGAAAGGGGAATGAAGACTTCGTAGCCAACTCCATTCACATCGACAATCGCTTGCGTCGGGAGTGAGGTCGTCAAACGGCCTTCGAGAAATGTAATCACGTGGAGGAAGTCCTAACAGAGGGGAAGCAAACTGCAAACCCGGTCGATCTTCTATTACTCAGGCTTGAGGATGAGCGTCAGATCGCTTCGCCTTCCCTTCACCGCGTTGAAACCGCGGGTCGCAAAAGTTTTCCACCCTGGCGGGGGCGTCGGGAAAATTCGGGTGGCGGCTTCCGTCGGCAAAATGGCAAAGCGCGGTCCTTCTTCGGCCATGAATGACTCCACATTTTTGCGGTCGAGCAAAGTCATGAATCGATTGACGCGGGCGCGAAAATACCAAACGAGACTCGGCTCATTGAAATCGACCGCGCCGAATTCCATTTCCGGTCGCAGGTCATCGCGCGATTGTCGAAAAAGATCCCGGGCCGGAAAAAACTTTCCGACCAGGGGCGAGACAAAAAGAGCCAGGACCAGGCAGATCGGCACGGTTAGGCGGACGCATCGTTGCAGGAAGTGACTCGTTTGGTCCTTGATCATGGCTCGCGCCAGCAAAAGCGCCAGGAGCGGAAAGGCCGGCAGCGTGTAGTGCAAAAGCCTGGTCGTCACGAGCGTGAATATTCCGAACACGACGGCAGTTCCGCAAAGCAGATACAAATCCGTGTTGTCGCGTTCCTGCCTAAGCCTCTTCAACAGCCATGGAAGTTTGATGGACCAGGGAAAGAAACTGAAGAAAACCGTCACGAAATAAAACGGGAAGAGAATCAAATAGGTCCCCACTGATTTCGCTCCGTGTCCGCCCATCGCGGTAACGGACCGTCCCAGCACGTGTCGCCCGATGCCGATGCGAAGGAACTGCCCGTGCGTCTCCATCAGCGCCGGCACACCCCACAGGCAAACCAGGCCGAGAACAAGAACGATCCCGCGCACAAAGGCGAAGCGCCGCGCCGCGCCCATGCCGCGCACAAAGATACTAGTGACTCCAATTGTGAGCAGCGGCGTCCATCCGATCGGCCCTTTGGCATAGAAAGCCAGTGCAAGAGAAAGGTAGAATAGCCACCACCAAAGACGGGCGTGGGCCCCGACCGCAACTCGCGCAGTCCTCTCAGAGTTGAGCGTTGAGCGTTGAGCGTTGAGCGTTGAACGTTTTCCCCCTTCTTCGAGTCGATCCTTCAAAAGCTCATACCCGGCCCAATGCGCCATCGTCACAAAAAGCACCAGCCACATGTCCGCCACGGCAGCCTTGGCATGCTCCACCGTTTGCAACGACAGCGAAAAAATGAGCGCTGCCCACCAACCGACCCGGTCTCCGCCGATTCGGCGTCCCCAGGCCAGCAAGACAACCGCAACGAGGGCAGCGGCCAGGCCTGAAGGAAAACGCGCTGCGAAATCGGTCGTCCCGAAAATCTTGTAGCTCGCGCTTTGCGCCCAATACGTGAAGGGCGGTTTGTCAAAACGGTAGGCGTTGTTGAAATACGGAACGACGTAATCGCGGCGCTCCATCATCTCGCGGGACGCTTCAGCAAAACGAGGCTCGTCGCGATCGATCAACGGGACAATCCACGTGCCGGCCACATGGAAGAGCAGACAGCCGAAGAAGAGCAGCAGGTAATTACGAGTTGTGGATTGCAAAGCGCAGATTGAAAAATAGCATCGTTCGAAAGACAACGGATTAATTTGTGAAAAATCGACCGAGGCTCTGGATATGGGTGATCGCCATCACGATCGGAGCGCTGCTTTTGCTGGCCGCCTTCCGGCTCGATGCCGTCGTGCACGAGTGGCAACAGGCCCATCGGTGGAAAAATATTCAGCAGCTGAGTCGAAATGTGACTCGCGGAACGGACTGGCCCGCGCATGTCGCCCTCGGACTGGTTCTCGCTGGAGTGGCTTGGTGGCGAGGCAATCGCAAATGGACTCGCATCTTCCTGGCCATGATCCTTGCCACCGCGTTGGCTGGCTTGACGGCTTATGGCTTAAAGTTTGCTACGGGGCGCGTCCGCCCCTCCGTCAAAATGGAGCAGGCGTGGCGCGGACCCGATTCGCATCAGAACTATCAGGCGTTCCCGTCCGGACACACCACTGCCAGTGCCGCGTTTTTCGGCGTGTTGCTTTTTGTGTGCTGGCGGCTCGGCCTTCTTTGCCTTCCCATTCCGCTCTTCGTCGGTTTCACCAGAATTTTTCTGGGCGCGCATTATTTGTCGGACGTGGTAGGCGGGCTGCTGCTCGGGTTTCTCACCGCGGCACTAATCGCCGTATTCGTCCTGCGCAAGGCCTTGCTCACGCAAGAGCCGGTGGCACAATAACGAGCAGCGCTCGAGGGGAGGGGTGGTCGAGTGGTTGATGGCTCCGGTCTTGAAAACCGGCAGAGCGAAAGCTCTCGTGGGTTCGAATCCCACCCCCTCCGCCATCTGCTGCAGTCGCTTTTCATGACACGAGCAGAGGTAGAAGCGTAGACGCTTCGCGTCGTCCAAAATGTGACAAGCGGCAAGCCGCATGAGGATTTCTCGGCTGAGTGCAAATCCGAATGGCCGGATGACCTACAGAAGAGTGCGCGCCAGCTAGTGGGGCATGCAAACGCCGCTGGAGGCGAGCACATATTACGGGATCGTCGGCGTCGAAACTCAGTGGACATTCCGGTATGTTCATAAGAACATAAGGTATGATCCAGCCAGCCCGCGGTAAATTCCGACCTGTGGTCAAAGAGACTCCACAGAGCACAGACGTCATGCATGGCCGCGGGGCATCCTGGAGCCCGGCCAACCGGTTCGAAAAATTGCACATCGATCTGAAAGACGTCGACGTCGCCGATCCGGGACCCGACGAAGAGGAACGTCCGCGTCGGGAAACTCAGTTCTTCCGCGACGGAACGAAGAGTATCATCAGTCGGAACCAGAGCCCGGACGTCGGTTTCGAGACGAGCGTCAATCCGTATCGAGGCTGCGAGCACGGTTGCATCTACTGCTTCGCGCGCCCGACCCACGAGTATCTCGGATTTTCTGCTGGCCTCGATTTTGAAAGTCGCATCATGGTGAAGGAAGATGCGCCCCAACTTCTCGAAGAAGAATTATCTGCGCCACGCTGGAAGCCGCAGGTCGTCGTCATGAGTGGCGTGACTGATCCGTATCAGCCGGTCGAACAAAAACTGAAAATAACCCGCCGATGCCTGGAGGTCCTCGCCCGGTTTCGCAATCCCGTGGCCATCATTACTAAGAATCGCCTGGTCACACGAGATATCGACGTCCTGAGCGAACTGGCCTCGCATAACGCGGCCGCCGTCAACATCTCGGTGACTTCACTCGACGTGAATATTCAACGAGTGCTTGAGCCGAGAACGTCATCTCCGGCGGCGCGTCTGGAAGCGGTCACGAAATTGCGGGCCGCCGGAATTCCGGTTGGGGTGATGGTGGCTCCCATCATCCCGGGCCTGACCGATCACGAGATTCCAAAAATCGTGCAGGCTTGCGCGGATGCGGGAGCGCAGTTCGCCGGATACACGGTCGTGCGATTGCCATGGGCGATCGCACCCCTTTTCGAACACTGGCTGGATGAACATTTCCCAGAAAAAAAAGACAAGATTCTAAGTCGAATTCAGAGCATGCGCGGCGGGGGCGAGCGGTTAAACGACTCGCGCTGGGGATCGCGCATCGTGGGCGAGGGGATCTTCGCCGAACAGGTGCGCTCAATGTTTGAGGTGGCCTGTCGCCGCGCCGGCCTGAACATTCGCCCGAGCCTTTCCACGGATGCTTTTCGGCCGGCCCGTGAGCAACTCAACCTCTTCTAGTGTTTTATCCGGCGGCGATGGCGAGCCGCTTCTGCTTGCGCATCACCAGCCTCATCGACCATGCCCCGACGATGCCGAACAACACCATCCCGGGGTACCACATTCCCCAACCGTAATGAACGATAAGCCATCCGATGATGGGTAGAAAAATGGCCGCGCCGTAGTATTGAAACGAATCGATTACCCCGGAGGCGAAGCCGGCCATCTTGCGTCCTCCGATATCCATCGGGGCGGCCGTCCCAACCAGCGAATGGGTCGCGTTAACGCTGAAGGATACAAGAATGATGAACAGGCAACTCAGGAAAATACCTGAAGTGCTCGGTTGCAAAGAGCCCGACCACATCGCAACCGACGCTGCCAGACACACAACCGCCACGATGAAGTAGAGTCCCATCGCGACGGGCGAGCGCTGGCCGCGGAACACCTTATCCGAAACGACGCCGGAAGCGAAGGAGCCCACCACCGCAATGAGTGGGGCGATGTTCATCGTCCAGGTCACGGACGAAGGTCTTCCGTTAACGTCGAAGTGCAGATACTGATCGAAGAAGAGAAGAGGAAGCTGTTCGGAACTCTGCCGAACCACACCTGTGCAAGCGTAAGCAACCGCGTAAAACCACACTAGAGGATGACGAAAAATTGTCGAAAAACTCTCTTTCATTCCTACGCGAACATCGTCGGAGTGTCCGCCCCCCGATTCGGTTTCGTCTTTAACGCATCCGGCAAAACCTGCCTGTTCCGGGGACTCCTTCGGGACAAGAGCCACCAGGATCGCCATTACGGCCGTGACCAAAGGTGGCAATCGGAAGAGCCATCGCCAATCGCCCTTCGCCACAATCCATGCTCCAAGTGTGAAACCGCCGAGGATAATAGGCGCGAGATTATTGATCGCGACCTGTCCGAGCTGGATCATGAATCCGAAAATGCCGGCAAATGTTCCGCGTTCGTCGCGATTGAACCACGCGGCGTTGATTTTCACCATGCCGGGCGCGCCGAATGACTGAAAGTAACCATTCATAAGCCATATCAACGCGAAGGTTGCGAACGTTCCCGCAAATGAGGCAAAACCAAAAGTCAGGTTAACGATGATGGTGCCGACCGCACCGATCAGCATGGAAGTGCGGCCACCAATTCGATCGCACAACAGACCGTTAACAAGTTGGCCTGTCCCGTAGGCAATGTAGAACGCGCTCAGAATTCCCGTGATTTTCGTGTGGTCGAAACCGAACTCCCTTTCCATGCCCGGCGCGGCCCATCGGAAGTTGTAGCGCAGCATGTAGAACGACGCGTACATGGCGCCGAGGATGACCCAGTTCAGGCCCCGCCGTGGGCGGAAGCCGGCCGGATAACGATGGAACATAGGAGCAGGGGAAGATTCACCGGACGTCATGAGGGGTCGAGGATGGGCCGGAGGGAGTCGCTTTCACAATCCAAAAAAAGAGCGGTGTGACCGTTCAGACTTGCAGCCGGGCGCGTCTTCCCGAGGTTCCTCTGATTATGGGATTAGCGATTGAAGCTCTGCATATTGGAATGAAGGTGCGACATCCGAATTATGGGGTGGGCGCCGTGAAATCGCTGACCGAACATACGGCGGATATCACTTTCGACGATCAACAGCGCACGATCGCGCCGGAGACGAGCGACCTCACAACGGCCGACACGACGGCCCTGCTGCGTGAGTTGGAGTTACCGCTCGATACGCTGATTCGCCAAACCGCTCAGGCCGTGGTGGACGCTCTTGGTCTGGAAAAGCCAGACACCATCGTAGAGGGGCTGGGCAGTCGCTGGCAGAACGGTACGTTCGTTCTGCAACCGGGCGACAGTTCCTTGCAGGCCAAGGAAGTGCCGCTCGAAACTTTTTTTCATAAGATTGTCATGATCCGCAATAATTTACGGGTGCTCGAGCAGAAGGTGAATTCGAGCGACAAGCTTGCGGAAGCGGAAAAGTTCGACATGCAACAGTACATCACCCGCTGCTACGGATCGCTCACCACCTTCAACATCTTGTTCAAGAGTAAGGACGACCAGTTCTCGACGAAGTAGGGATGGTAGGGACGACGTCTCTACGAAATCCAAACCGTCTTGATGTTCATAAACTCGCGAATTCCCACGGCGCCAAGTTCCCGACCGAACCCCGATCTCTTGACGCCGCCGAACGGCAAGCGCGGATCAGATGCGACCATTCCATTGATAAAAACCATCCCAACGTCGAGCTGCGAGATAAAGAGTTCCTGTTCTTGCGCGTCAGTCGTCCAGACGCTTGCGCCCAATCCAAATACGCTGTCGTTGGCCAGGCGAATCGCTTCTTCATTGTCTCGCACACGAAACACGGCCGCAACCGGCCCGAAGATTTCTTCACGATGGGCTGGTGACTCCAACGGAATATCGATCAACACGGTTGGTTCATAGAAAAAACCGGGGCCGTGAACACGGTTGCCGCCGGTTAACAATTTCGCGCCCGCCGCCACAGATTTTTGCACCTGAGCATGCACGCCCTCTCTGATCTGTTCCGTGGCAAGGGGGCCCATTTCGGTCGATTCATCCAATGGATCTCCCATCTTCAACGATCTCATTCCATCGACAAAACGACGGAGGAATTCGTCGTAAATAGGGTCGGCCACGAAGAATCGCTTCGCCGCAATACAGGATTGACCTGAATTAATCGTGCGCGCCTTGACCGCGGTCGTCACCGCGGCTTCGATATCGGCGCTGGTCGTGACGATGAACGGGTCATTGCCGCCAAGCTCAAGCACGCTTTTTTTGATGGCGCGCCCGGCTGCGCTCGCCACCGCACTGCCGGCGCGGTCGCTCCCGGTCAGGGTTACGGCCTTAACGCGTGGATCGCTGATCAACTTTTCGCCCTGCGCAGATTCGATCAGGAGTGTTTGAAACACGCCCTCGTCGAACCCGGCACGGTGAAATATTTCTTCGATGGCCAGCGCGCACTGCGGAACATTAGCGGCGTGCTTCAGCAATCCGACGTTGCCGGCCATGAGGGCAGGCGCGGCGAAGCGAAACACCTGCCAGAATGGAAAATTCCATGGCATGATGGCAAGGATCGCGCCCATCGGTTCATAGCGGACGAAGCTCCGCGCGGCCTGGGTCTGGGCGGTCTCATCTTCCAGAAAGCGTTCCGCGTTTTCGCCGTAGAATTGGCAGGCGCGCGCGCACTTCTCCACCTCTTCGATCGAGGCCCGTAAAATCTTGCCCATCTCGAGCGTGATGATGCGGGCCAATTTGTCTTTCTCGGCATTGAGCAGCGACCCCGCGGCCTTCATCAGCTGAGCGCGTTCCGCGAACGACTGATGGCGGTGGCCCTGAAATGCCCGTTCCGCGCGGGTCAGGCGATTCTCGATGTCCGTCTCATTGTGGACGGCAAAGTCTTTCAGCTTTTCTCCCGTGGCCGGATTGATCGACGTGATGGCCATCTTTTGAATATACATCGCTCAGCCAGCTGTTGTAGGGCAAGCGCTCCGCTTGCTGCCCGAAATGAAATGGCAGGCGGAGCGCCTGACCTACAACCGGAGACCTTTGGGAATTAAGATGCGATCGAGCAGATCGAAGCTTGCTTGCACAATCAGCGCGAGCAGCGCGGCCGGAATCGCTCCCTCCAGGATGGTGGCGTGATCGTTCAGATTTAATCCGCTCAGAATGGGTTCACCGAGCCCGCCCGCGCCGATCAACGCGGCCAGTGTCGCCGTCCCAATGTTGATGACTGCACTGGTCTTTATTCCAGCGAGGATGGATCGGGATGCGATGGGCAAATAGATTTTCCGCAAACGCGCGGCCGGCTCAAGTCCCAACGCGATGGCGGAGTCGCGCATCGGCTGAGCGATATCCTGCAGACCTGTGGCGGTGTTCCGCACGATAGGTAACAAGCCGTAGAGAAAGAGCGCCGTAATGGCCGTGCGCGCACTGATGCCGAAAAATGGAATTGGCACGAGCAGAGCGAGCAAAGCGAGGGACGGAATAGTCTGAACGGTCCCGGCAAATCCGAGGATGACGTGGCTGACGGCACCTCCCCGGCTGGCTACCACTCCGAGCGGCACGCCTACTAGGATGGCGAGCAGAAGCGAGAATCCGGCAAGCTCGAGATGGCGCAACGTCCAGCGCATCAGCTTATGAGCAAACGACTCACTCAGGGTTGGGTGCGAGCCCGGGGCTGAATCATTGAAATATAAATTCGCGGCCTGGCCATAGTCCTTCGATCGTTCGGCCTCAGCGTTGAGACGAATCATGCGAGCTTCGTCAATTCCGCCCTCCATCTTGCGCAAGACATCGACCGTCGCGGCGGACAGAGATTGTCGATAAAGGAAGACCGCTTCATAGCGAGGAAAGAACCTGAGATCGTCTTGTAATGCGATCAGATCGTACTCACCAACTTTGGCGTCGGTCGAATAGGCGTCTTTCAGGTCGATTGAACCATTGGCCAGCGCGGCATATCCGAGGCCGTGATCGATCCCGCTGATATCTTGCTGCGGCAATCCATACCGCTCGCGCAGCGGGCGCCAGCCGTCCCGCCGATCGAGGAACTCGTGGGTCAGCCCGATCTTCAATTCAGGGTGCGATCGCAGGTCACTAATCTTGCGAATGCCGCGCCGTTGCGCTTCGGTGCGGCGCATAACGAGCGCGTAAGTGTTATTAAAACCGAGTGGTGCGGTCAGGCTGACGCCGAACCGGGCCAGGCTTTCGCTCATTTTGGCCGGTGAATCGATGCTTCCATCTTTCAGGATCTCCTCCGCGATCGTTCCGGTGTATTCCGGGTACGCCTGGATTTGCGCGGCCCGCAGCGCTTCCCATAAAATGATGGTGCCGCCCATCCCTTGTTTGTGTTCCGTCGGGATGCCTGCTTCGCCCAGTGCGCGTTTGGCAATTTCGCCGAGCACATAGGATTCGGTAAATTTTTTGGAACCAACGATGACGGTTTGGCTGTCGACGGATACAGTGCAGACGAGGAACGCCATGATCGCCAGAGTGAGTGTGCGCTTTGGAAATGTAATCCTCATGCGGTTGTGAGGGTGCGCTGGGCGTTGATGAATTCGGTGACGAAAGCGCTGGCCGGCCGATCCTTCAAATCAGCGATCGAGCCCTGCTGCACGATTTTTCCATCGTTCATCAGCACAATGGTGTCGCCGAAGTAAGCTGCTTCCGGGAGATCATGTGTCACGAGGAGGGCGGTTTGACCGAGATGCGCAAAGATTTCTTTCAAGTCCTTCTGGAGCGACGCTCGCACCAGCGGATCGAGCGCGCCTAACGGCTCGTCGAGCAGAAGCAGTTCGGGTGAAAGCATGAGCGCGCGCATCAAACTCACCCGCTGTCGTTGGCCCCCTGATAGTTCAACCGGGTAGCGGTCGAGCGCGCTCTCGGGAAATCTGGTCAGGCTGCACAATTCCTTCAGTCGCGGCTGTATTTCCTGAGGCAACCTGCCCAGATGTTTCGCCATTAATTCCATGTTTCCCCGCGCGGTCAGATGGGGGAACAAACCCCCTTCCTGGATGACGTAGCCGATGCGGCGTCTCAGATTCGCTATGCTGGCTGGTCCGACGGCCTGACCATCAAAATCGATGTGGCCGGTGTCGGGCTCGATTAATCCGATGATTAAACGAAGGAGAGTGGATTTTCCGCAACCGCTGGGCCCGATCAGAACGGTCGTTCGGCTCCGCTCGATGGATAAAGTAGTGCGTTCCAGGGCGGGAGCGTCGGTGTAACGCTTGCTTACCTCTGACAGGCTAACGAGTGCAGTCATTTGTCCGAACCAGGGAGCAAACTTTGCGACCCCCGCCGCACGGTCATTATGCCGAACTCCCGGCTAGGACGGCAATCTAAAATAGAAGACGCCGAAAAGATGATCGTCGTCTGTCCAGATCTTATCGAGTTCAAATCCGGCCGCCTTCGCCATGGTCGCGAAACCTTCCGGTGTATGTTTATAGGAAAATTCCGTGATGATCTTTTCTCCGGCCTCGAAACTGAAGTGATGATCGTCCATCCGAACGGACTGAGCGCGTTCGCTGATCAGGTTCATTTCAATGCGCCCTGCCACCGAGTTGTAAACAGCCCGGTGTTTCCATGCTCTGACATCAAAATCCGCGTGAAGTTCGCGGTTGGCCCGAGTTAACAAATTCAAATTGAACTCCGCCGTTACCCCCTGGCTATCGTTATAAGCTTGTTCCAGCACGTGAATGTCTTTCTGCAAATCGACGCCGATAAGAAGTCCGCCGCCGGCCTGGCAATGAGCCGCGATGCGACGGAGAAAGGCGAGTGCGGCGGCGGGCTCGAAATTTCCTATCGTCGATCCGGGGAAGTAAACGACTTTGCGTGTGACCTGTCGGGTCGGCGTGGGCAACCGAAACGGCTGCAGGTAGTCGGCGCAAACGGCCAGGATTTCCAAGCCCGGGAAGAGCTGGCGGAATAAGGTCGTCGATTGGGTCAGCTGGCCGCTCGAGATGTCCACCGGGACGTAAACGGCCGGATCGGGCAATTGTTGGAGCAAGATCCGGGTCTTCGTGCCGGCGCCCGTCCCCAGTCCGATCAACTCGATGCCCGACCCCAGATGCGCGGCCATGTCGTGGCCGTGCGTCTGCAAGATCTGCAACTCCGTGCGCGTAATGTAGTACTCGGGCAAGTCGCAAATCTTTTGAAACAGAGCGGCCCCGTGTTGATCATAAAAAAACTTACACGGCAATGTCCGCGGATGGGCCGACAATCCGGCGATCACCTCGGTCTGAAATTCCGACTTGCCCGGTTCCAAGTTCAGAACCGCGACCCGCGCTGTCTCCTGATTCATGAGGGGTCCTGGGCGAGCCGAATTCCGGTGAATTGCCAGCGCTTTTCCGGTTGAAAGAAATTGCGGTAGGTCCGCCGGATATGGGTGCGGGACGTGGCGCAGGAACCGCCGCGCAACACGTATTGGTTGCACATGAATTTGCCATTGTATTCGCCCAGCGCGCCCGGCTCGGCGCGATATCCGGGGTAGGGCGAGTAGGAACTGCGCGTCCATTCCCACACATCCCCGAACATTTGGGTGAGACCTTGTGGCCGGGATCGTGCCGCCGCCGGCTCGGGATGAAAGATTTGGTTTTCCACAAAATTGCCTGCCACCGCACAAGCGCTGGCCGCGTGCTCCCATTCGAATTCGGTCGGTAGCCGTGCGCCCGCCCAGTTCGCATAGGCATCCGCTTCGAAGTAGCTGACATGCGTGACCGGTTCCGACTCATCGACCGGGCGAAAGCCGGACAAACTGAAATTCCACCACTGGCCGTCCTTTTTTGTCCAGTAGAGCGGGGCCGTCCAGCGCTGCTCGTTCACGGTTGTCCATCCGAGCGAGAGCCAATGTTCGGCCCGCGTGTAACAACCACTCTCGATAAAAGCGAGATACTCTCCATTCGTGACGGGGCGTGAGGCGAGGGAAAAGGGAGAGAGCAAGGCACGATGGTGCGGTCCCTCGTTGTCGTAAGAAAAACCGGGTCCTTCGTGACCCATATTCACGATCTCTTCGTTGAATTCGATGAGACCGGCCGGGTCCGGCTTGGTTCGTGAGATGTCGATCTTCCTTTCGCGAAAGACGGGGTAGAGCGGATTTTGCGCGAAGACATTTTTGATATCGGTCACGAGCAACTCCTGGTGCTGTTGCTCATGATGAATACCGAGAATCAAAAGTGATTCCAACTCGGCCAGTAAATCTTCGCCGGCATCGGAAAGAAGATCGTCAATGTGGCCATCGATCGATGCGCGATAGCGATGCGTCTCCTCTACGGTGGGGCGGGAAATGAGACCACGCAGATCGCGCCGGTGCATATCGCCGGCGGCGTTGTAATAGGAATTAAAGAGGTAAGCGTATTGCGGAACTTCGGACTGGTATGATGAAATCCATTTTTTGAGAACGAAGGTTTCGAAAAACCATGTGGTGTGCGCCATGTGCCATTTGGCTGGACTGACGTCGGGCATCGACTGGACCACGCAATCCTCTGCGGCCAGTCCCGCACAGAGATCGCTCGTGAAGTCTCGAACCTGATGGAAGCGTTGCCGCAACGCCTGCCGGCGCGACGATGTACCGTCCACTCGGGCGGGCGCCTCTCCCACTTTTTCGATCGTGGCGGCCACGCCTCGACTCAAGTCGTTGGGCCTTCCTGCCTGAGTTCTTCCCGCCGCGCCTCGAGCATTTGATCATGCGTGGCTTCTTCCACTCCACCGGCGACGAGCTGCTCGCCCAGCGATTCGTCATTATTATCCACACCGGCACGGGGCGTCCGATGTCCCGAGTCGTTAGGCACGACTTCCCATTCGTCCTCTAAACTGGCGTTCTGCTTCGTTTCCTCGGGCGGCGCGGGCACGGTCGCACCGAGTAACTCCTGCCGGGCCTGCTCCCAATCCGCATCGGTGAACGTGTTTGGGTCGCGCTCATTGATCAAGGCAATCTCGCGCGCGCGTTGTTCCACCTGTTCCGGCGTGGCCACGCCGAGTCCGTTCCCATGAATTTCAATTTTTCCCGCTCCGGGTTGTGAGTATTCGTTCATAATAGTAATACGAAGGAGCCGAGCGGAGTGTTCGCATCACAATGTCGATTAGAGATTGTTTGGTTGCAACGTCAGGATTCGTCCACTTTCGCTGTGCCTGGCTAATGGGATGAGCGGCGAAAGAATTCTACAGCTGGAAGGGAGCGCGCTTGCCTTTGCAGAGTACGGCGATCCGGGCGGTTGCCCGGTGGTCTTCTGTCATGGCTGGCCCAGCTCGCGCACCATGGCTGAATTGACGGACACGGCGGCGCGCGAGCTCGGGGTGCGCATTATTTCCCCGGATCGGCCCGGCATCAGTCGATCCGGTTTTCAGCGTGAGCGCAAATTGCTCGACTGGCCTCCCGTCTTGCGCGCTTTGGTTGATCATCTTGGTTTAGACCAGTTTCGTATGCTCGCCATATCGGGCGGCGCTCCCTACGCTTACGTCAGCGCCTGGGCCATGCCGGAACGGATCAAGGCGATCGCCGTGGTGAGTGGGGCGCCGCCCCTCCGCGAGCTGCGCGATCATGCGGATCTTCTCCCTCTCTATCGATGGATGCTGGCGCTTTATCACAAGCACCCGGCTTTGCTGCGCTCCTGCTTTCACGCTTTCCGGCCTTTCGCCCGCATGCGGCTGCCGCTCCGTTTCCGGCCCATGTTGCTGAAGCTCCTGCAACCCTGTGACGCTTCGAGCTTGCGCGACTCGGCCGCTTTTGAAGCCTGCTTCGAAAGTCAACGTCGCGCATGGCGCGGCTCCGCCGATGGAGTCATGGCAGATGCCCAAATCTATGCCGACCCATGGGGCTTCGCCTTGGAGGAAATCTCCGTCCCGGTGCGGCTCTGGCATGGGAAGAAGGACCGGAGTTTTTCGTTTCGAATCGCGGAAGAGTTGGCCAGTCGTCTCCCTCATTGTGCGCCACGCTACGTCGATGAAGCGGGGCACTATTCACTGCCCATCCGGCACATGCCGGAGATCCTGCGTGATTTAATCGCGGCGGAATAAAGGCGTACCGGCGCGCATCGGTGGTTGCGCGCGAGGGGGGATGTTCGGTGGGCTGTTTATGGAGACCGCGTTAAAATGCCTGTGCGTGCCACCCGAATCCCGCTAAAATGCGCTGTGGAAGATTTTACTACAGGAACGATTCAGAACCAGCCGCCCCGTCGCTCCGGCACGCTGGGCGACGAGTGGGATACCCGCGTCCGCCAGCTGGTGGCTGATTGGGGGGCCGACAAGACTCCGGAATTGATCGAGGAAATGATCGGTACTGCGCTCAAGATCGGACGAGACCAGATGGGCGTGGCCGATCTTAAATTGCTCAACCGGTCGTTAAAGGAACTGCGCTACGCCGCCAAAGTCTTTGCTCCCTACGCGCACATGCGAAAGATCGCCGTGTTCGGTTCGGCCCGCACGGCTCCAGACGCGATTCCATTTAAAATGGCGGAGGAATTTGGCCGTGAAATCATAAAGCATAATTACATGGTCATCACGGGAGGCGGCGATGGAATCATGGGTGCGGCGCAACGGGGCGCGGGACGCGAACACAGCTTTGGGCTGAACATTCGCCTGCCTTTCGAGCAGCGCGCCAATCCGATCATCGACGGTGACGGCAAGTTGATTAACTTTAATTACTTCTTCACGCGGAAGTTGAATTTTGTGAAGGAGACGCACGCGCTGGCCCTTTTTCCGGGGGGGTTCGGCACGATGGATGAAGGATTCGAAGTGCTGACCCTCATGCAGACAGGCAAAGGGCGCATCATCCCGATGGTTTTGCTCGACCAGCCCAATGGAACTTATTGGGAGACCTGGATGAAGTTCGTCCGCGAAGACATGTTCAACCTTGGCTACGTGTCGTCGGAAGATTTTTCGCTCTTTAAGTTGTGCCACAGCGTGCCGGAGGCGGTGAATGAAGTTCTTCAGTTCTACAAGAATTACCATTCTGTCCGCTGGGTCGGGGATCAGTTGGTTCTGCGCATTTTGCATCGCTTGTCGGACAATGCGGTGGCGGAGCTGAACCATAAATTCGCGGACATGGTGCGCGACGGAAAAATCGAGCAGGGTGGCGCGCTCTCCCAAGAGAAGAACGAGCCGGAAATCCTGGAGCTGCCGCGACTTGTGCTGAAGCCGCACCGCCGCGATTTTGGCCGCTTTCGGCAGTTGATTGACGCGATTAACGCGGCCTCAGTCGGCTGAGACAAGTTCAGCCTTGGTGGCTGACGGGAGAGGCGGCGTGCCGGGCTCCGGCGCGCCGGATGGCACGGTCTCATGGCGCTTGATCAGCGAAAGATCGACGGCCAGCTTTGCCCGCATCATCAGATTGAAGTCGAAGTGTTCGCGAGCATAACGCAGGGCGTTGGTCGCGCAGTGCGCCGCCAGTTTGTCGTCCGAAAGGAACCGCATAATCGCGGCGGCCAACGCGTTGCTGTCGCCTGGTTCCACAACCAGTCCGTTCTCCCCGTCTTCCACGATTTCGGGCACATCACCGACCTTGGTCGCGATGACGGGCCGGCCCGTGGCGAACGCTTCGCGTAGTACAATCGGCGAAGCCTCCGTGCAGAGAGACGCAATGACCACCATGTTCGCCGCGACCAGGATCTCGGGCGTGTCCCAGCGGTAACCCAGCATGATAATTTTGTTCTCGAGCCCGGCATCATAAATCGCCTGCCGCAGTTTTTGCTCACGCCAGCGGTCGCCTGTACCCTGACCGACGAAGATAAATCTGGCCTCGGGCCGTTGCTGTAGAACGACGCGGGCTGCTTTCATCAGCCGCATCTGCCCCTTGTCCGAACGAATCATTCCAATATTCGCGATGAGCGGGGTGTCGGCGGAGAATCCCATTTCCTCGCGGAATTTCATGGGATCGAGGTTGGGCGAAAATTTCATGAGATCGACGGCTGACCCAATGACTTCAATTTTTTCCGGGGCGATCCCGTTTTGCTCGACCAGCTGCCGCTTGATCACTTTGGCGTCGGCCACAATCTTGGCGCAGCCGTATTTATAGATGAACCCGCGACTCTTGTTGCCTAACGGATCGGTGATACAGCGGGCGCGGGTCACGGGGAGGCCGGCCAGGTGGAGGGGCAGGCAGAGCCAGTGATCTTTAGAACTATAGGTCTTGATCAGGTCGATGGCGTGGCGCCAGCAAAAGAGCCAGATTCGAAACGAAGCGACCGGATCGATGCGGCGGCGCAAGGGCATGGCGCGCACGCGTGTGCCCAATTCATGGGCCCGGGGCAAAACTTCACTCTTCGGATCGCAGATCAGCCATGCGTGATGCCCATGCGCGTTGAGCCAGTTGATCTCGAGACAGGTTCTAAACTCCTGTCCACCCCAACTGCCGCTACTCTCAAGATGCAAAATATTCATGAAGGCGCGGCCAGGCTGGCATGGGGACAGGGGTCAATCGGAGCAGGGTCGATTTCTCGATGGCCTAACTTTGATCAACTTTTCCGCCTTTTTCGAGAATATAATCGTGGATCGTGTTGACCGTGCGCAAGGCCTTTCCGGCCACTTCCGAGTTCGGCACTCCCACGCCAAAAGTTTTCTCCATGCTGACGACGAGCTCCAGCGCGTCAATCGAATCCAGACCAAGCCCATTCGGGCCGAAGAGCGGGAGGTCGTCTCCAATTTGATCCGCCGTCGTTTGCAGCATCAGGTTTTTGACGAGCATTTCTTTGATACGGGGACGTAGGTCGACATCGGGCATAAGCGCGGCGGAACGTGTCGTATCCTTCGGTTCCAGTCAATCTCGCTCTTGGGTGGATGTTTCGCGCGATGAAGGGAATTGACCCGGGCGACGCCGCTTATTGTGGCCGCTCCTGGCGCTATTCTTCTAAAATCGCGCTCGGAGATCGCGATCCACCCACGAGGGCTCGGGTGGAACGGCGGCCGCTCCGAGGGCCTTGCCGAAAACGCAAGCGGCAACCTCCGCTCACTCCTTTAAACGAAACGACTAGATCTTGGTCGCCTGGTCGCCCGGCGCGATCTCTTGAGCGGGATCGGGCTGCGTTGCGGCAATGGGGGGCGAACTGTCCACATTCCGGGGCAGGGTCAACGGCGCTGCTTTCACTTCCGCAGTCTTGTTCGCGTCGGTCGTGCCCGCCTTGTGCAATTCATCGCTAAACTCGTCTTTCGCCTTTTGGAACTCCTTCACGGCTTGGCCCATGCCGCGGGCTAGCTCGGGAAGCTTCTTCGCACCAAACAACACCAGAATGATCAACAGGATGACGATCAGGTCAGGTCCGGCCAAGTTCATGAAGCTGGCGATGAGGCTCATACGTAATTTAAAAGATTAGTCCGTTTGCTGAAGTTGCAAGGTAATTCGGGACAATCGGGCGGCAGGCTCGGCCCATTGTGCCGTTTATTGAGCACTACGCGCGCCCTCCCTCCGCGTTTCTTTGCGCGGCCCGGTAGACCAGCAGGGCGGCACTGATATCCTCCACCGCCATGCCGAGCGATTTGAAGACCGTCGTCTCGTGGGCCCGGGCAGGCACTTTTCCGGCCAGCGCCTCCCCGATTTCAGCGTAAATCTTCGCTCGCGAAAGAAGAATATCGCCCGACTCTTGCAGCGCTCCGTCACGTGAATCGACGAAGATCACATTGGCCATGGCTTCGTCATCGAGTTCACGCCAGTCGGGCCGGCACGAGCCCACTGCATTGACGTGACAACCCGGCTTCAACCAGGCGCCGTGCAGGACCGAAGTCCGCGAACTCGTGACCGTAACGACCACATCGGCACCGCGCACAGCCTGCTCCGCATCCATGGCGGTGGCGCCAATCTCTTCCGCCAATTGATCCGCGTGCGCGCGAGTCCGGCTCCACACCCGAACATCGCGGAATTCCCTCACCATGCGCAACGCCTCCCAGTGGCTGCGTGCCTGCACGCCGGAGCCGAGGATGGCGAGAACCCGCGCGTCCGGTGATGCCAGAAGATTTGTGGCTGCGGCGGAGACAGCCGCCGTCCGCATTTCCGTGATAACTGTGCCATCCATGACCGCGAGAGGCGCGCCCGTGGAGGGATCGGCCAGGAGTATCGTGGCCGTATGCGTCGGGATGCCGCGCCCCGCATTCGCCGGAAAAAACGAAACCACCTTGACCCCCAGACCTTCAGCGAGCACCGGCATCATGAAAAAGAAACCACCTGCCGGCTCGACCGTAATCCCGGAGCGGACAGGTTGGGTCACGTGGCCCGTGGAAAATTGGACCAGCGCATTCTCCATGGCTGGAATCAGCTCCGCCAGGTGGAGGTGTTTGCGCACGAAATTTTCATCCAGGTACATCGTCATGTGGGTGGGGATCGGTAAAACTTCTAGACGAAACGGTGGGACTGCTGAATAAAGTCATTGCACGACCATGGGAAATCATATGCAAGGTTTCGCGACGAAGCTTGCGCGGCTGGCCGCGTGTCTATTCTGGGCCAGCTGCGTGTTTGCGCTCGGTTGCAAGTCTTCGAGAAACGGAACCGAGCCAGAAGAGAAAAAAACCGACCCATCGAAAAGAACGGCCTATTCACGAGAGGATTCAAACGCCAACGCCGACAAGAGGCAGAGTGACCAGACTTCAGGGAGTGGCCCCAGTGCGGGTGAGTACAGCACAACGAAAACAACGAAGAAAGAATCAACTGCGGAAACCGATAAGGAGGCAGGTTACGAAGGTGGGGATCCGAATATTTATCATCCTCCCGTGCATGCGGCCCCTCCGCGCGAGAAAGTAGAACAAAGAGCTCGAGCTTCCACCCCTACGCCCACGCCCAGTCGGCCCATCGATCGCCCGCTCGACCCCTCCGGAAAACCTGTTTTTTCGCCGACGCCGTAAGGTGGAGACGGCACCGGCTGGTCACGCGCTGCTTTTGGCGCGCGACGTGATCCATCCGGCAAACGCAATGTAAAAGATGGCGTCGAGCACGCCGACGCCAGTGCGAAGCTGGGAGAGTGGGGCAATCAAATTGAGTGACTGATGCGCCTGCACCAGGACCGCTATGGCGATGGAAATGGCCGTCCCGATGGTCGCCATCATGGCGAGCGCGTAGAGGACCCAGTGATAGGGCAGGCGCAGCGCGATATACCACCAGGAACCGGCGATAAGAAGGCCGGCGAGAATTCCAGAGGCGAACTGCAGGGCGAAAGGTGAATGCATATGACTTAAGGAAGTTTCTTTGTTTGTTTGTTTGGCCTAACGACAACGAATCCGCTGGCAGTGCCTGCCCTGATGTTGGGCGGATCGCCCGGATCGGACAAGCCCCTTGTAGGGCGTGATAGCACAGAGAGAAAGATCCTCGCGACCCTAGCTGCCGTCAGTGGCTTGTGAGACAATGGACACCTGTGAAAATCGCCGCCCTCACCGCTCTCGCGTTTGTCTTTTTCGGACCGGGTCTGCACGGCCAGGTTTTGTATGACGCGACCAAAGCTGAGATGGCAGCAAACGCCGACTGGGTGGTCGATGCCAGTGCGCACGACCTCGGTGTCAGTACGGGCGATGGTTCGGGACAAAAAGGCGCTGGAAATGAGTCCGACCCGGCGCGCACTCCGGCGCCTTCGATCGCCGGCATAACCGCAGCCACGTCCGAGACCTACTGGACGGGTTCGCTCAGTGCGTGGGCTGTGGCTCTGGCCAAACGGGGAGTCAGTTCCATCGAGACGCTGCCCGTCTTTATCTCGACCTCGTCCAGCACCAGGAGTCGCATTACTTATGGGGACGCCACGAACGCCCAGGATCTTTCGCACTACCGGATGTTTGTCGTTTGCGAGCCGAACATCGCCTTCACCGCGGCAGAAAAGACGGCCATTCTCAATTATGTGCAGGGCGGGGGCCGGCTGTTCATGGTTTCGGATCACGATCAATCAGACCGGAATAATGACGGAATTGATTCGGTCGGTGTGTGGAACAGCCTGCTCGGCACAACCAGCGTGTTCGGTTTCAAATTCAACCTCGATGACATCAGTCTGACCGGCTCGGCCGATGCGACCGCGACAAACCCGCTAACGCACGGCGTGGCCGGAACGGTCACCGCGCTGAAATATAATAATGGCGCGACCATGACGATCACAAACGCAGCCCAGGCGCACGCCGCGGTCTGGCAAACTGCGAGTCATTTGAGCACTCAGGTGATGGCTCTTTATGGCACTTACGGAGCCGGCAAGTTCGTTGCCATCGGCGACAGCTCTCCGATTGATGATGGGACGGGCGATCCCAACGACACCCTCTTCGACGGATGGGATGACGCCAGCGGCAACGACGGCCGCCTCGTCACGAACGCTTCGATGTGGCTGCTACGGGCGGTGCCAATAGCGAGCACGGCTCCTGCCACCTCGCTGGCTTCCGCTTCGGCTACTTTGAACGCGACAGTCGATCCGCAGTTTGGGGCGACAACGGCGCAATTTCAATACGGACTCACTACCGGTTACGGTCAGACGACCGCGGTGCAAAACCTGGGTAGTGGTGACGTGGCCGTCGCCATAAGCGCGAGTATTTCAGGCCTCCAGCCCGCCACGACGTATCACTTCCGCGTCACGGCCACCAATCCGGAAGGCTCCGTCAACGGGTCCGACATGATGTTTGCCACGGCGGCGGGTGCGCCCACGGTGGTCACCAGTGCAGTTTCGAATGGTCGCTCCACCTCCGCTACATTGAACGGCAGCGTTTCACCGAACGGGACCGCTACGACCTATCACTTTGATTTCGGCACTAGCACTAATTACGGATTCAGCTCAACCGAACAGAGCGCCGGCAGCGGCTCATCCAGCCAGCCGGTAACGTTAGCCGTGAATGCATTGACTCCGGGAACGACGTATCACTATCGCGTCGTGATCACGAGCAGCTTCGGCACGGTCGCCGGGAATGACGTCGCGTTTATGACGGCAGCGTTCGTCGATTCGGACGGCGATTTAATCCCCGACGATTACGAAATCGACAATAGTCTCAATCCGGCAGACAGCGGCGATGGTTTGCTTGATTCCGATGGTGATGGCGCCTCGAATCTTGCCGAATATCGCGCTGGGACCAACCCGCACGATTCTTCGAGTGTCTTCCGGATCAGCAGCATCACCCTATCGGGGAGCGACTTCTCCGTCTTGTTCCCGACCATTTTCGGCAAGAAGTATCAGGTGGAAAGATTCAACGACCTGAGCGCAATCACTTGGAATCCAGTTGGGACCGTCCTGTTGGCGAATGGCATGCCCGCTTCGGTGACCGATCCCGGAGCCACCGCCACCTCCCCCGTTTTCTACCGTGTGCGCATCGTTCCGTAGACAGTGGTGCGACTGCCATCTGGCCGGGCCGACCACACGCTTTCTTCCTGTGGCCACGGCACTCTGCTGCCGTGTCCCGGGGGCTATCCAAACTCAAAGACTAAGAGCCTCAACAGAGTGAGGCAGTCTTTAAACGTCGTAATACATGCTGAATTCGTACGGATGCGGCCGGAGCCGCAGCGCGTCGTATTCCTTTTGTTTCATGTCGATCCAATTGGCGATGAAATCGGCGTTGAAAACATCTCCGCGCAAAAGGAACGAATGATCAGATTGCAGGGCTTCGATCGCGCCGCGCAACGAATCCGGCACACTCGCGACCTGAGCCAGTTCCTCGGGCGGTAGCTCGTAGAGATTCTTGTCGAGCGGATCTCCCGGATCAATCCGGTTTTGAATGCCGTCCAGACCGGCCAACAACAAGGCGGAGAAGGCAATGTAGGGATTAGCGGCCGCATCGGGAGTGCGAAACTCGACTCGTTTGGTTTTCGGGTTCTCCGAGTATGTCGGGATGCGGATGGCGGCCGATCGATTGCGCGCTGAGTAAGCGAGATTGACCGGCGCTTCGAACCCCGGAACGAGGCGCTTGTAGCTGTTCGTTGTTGGATTCGTGATGCAGGTGAGGGCGGGGGCGTGTCGCAAAATCCCGCCGATGAAGAAGAGTGCCATCTCGCTCAGACCGGCGTAACCGTTCCCGGCGAAGAGGGGTTTGCCATCTTTCCAGAGCGACATGTGCGTGTGCATGCCCGAACCATTGTCGCCGAAGAGAGGTTTCGGCATAAAAGTGACTGTCTTATTATGCCGGCGCGCGACGTTCCGGACGATGTACTTGTAATACTGAAGGGCGTCGCCCATTTCTTTGAGCGGAGCGTAACGGATGTCGATCTCGGCCTGTCCGGCGCTGGCCACCTCGTGGTGTTGGCGCTCGATCGGAATTCCGGCCTTCTCCAGCTCAAGACACATCTCGTTGCGCAGATCCTGCAAACTGTCGGCTGGCGGCACAGGGAAGTAGCCTTCCTTCGCGCGAATCTTGTAGCCCAGATTCGGCATCTCCTCGCGGCCGCTATTCCAATGCCCTTCCATGCTGTCGACCATGTGGAACGAAGCGTTCGCGCTGTAATTGAAGCGCACGTCGTCGAAGATGAAAAATTCCGCCTCCGGTCCAAAGAAAGCGGTATCGGCAATCCCGGTGCTCTTTAGGTAGGCTTCCGCTTTTTCGGCAATGCCGCGCGGATCGCGATCGTACGGCTCCCGTGTGATCGGGTCGACGATTGTGCAGATCAGGCTGAGCGTCGGTTCAGCGTTAAAAATATCGACCCAGGCCGTGGTTGGATCGGGAATGACGAGCATGTCCGAGGCATTGATCGCTTTCCAGCCCCGGATGCTGGAACCATCGAAGCCGAGGCCTTCCGTAAAGATTTCCTCGTTGTATTCGGTGAGGGTGGTCGTGAAATGCTGCCAGGTTCCGGGCAGGTCGGTGAACTTGAAGTCGACGAGTTTGATCTCGTGATCTTTGATCATCTTACTGACATCGGACGCGGATTTTTCTTTAGGCATGGTGTGAACGAATCATGGATGGCGGTTGTGGGCTGCGGAAAGAGAAAGGGTGTAGGGGCGGGACCGACCGGGCTTGAAAAAAGTTTCGGCGACTCTACCGGCGCAGGAGAGCGGCCGGCGAGTGGTGGAAACCTCCATTACACTGCTTTTTCGCCGATCTCTTCTGTGCGAATTCGGACCGCGTGTTCTACGGGAAGAACGAAAACCTTGCCGTCACCGATCTTGCCGGTTTTGGCAGCGGCCACGACCACGGTCACCGCTTTATCGACCATGTCGTCGGCCAGGACGACTTCGACTTTCACTTTGGGAAGGAAGTCGACCGTGTATTCGCTGCCGCGGTAGATTTCAGTGTGGCCCTTCTGCCGGCCAAACCCTTTGACCTCCGTCACGGTCATTCCCTCGATTCCCAATTCCGCGAGGGCTTCTTTGACCTCTTCCAACTTGAAGGGTTTGATGATCGCTTCCAGTTTTTTCATGTGGATTAGACTCGCCGCCGCGCGAAGCTTTTTTAGACCGAAGCTGAGCAACGCACGCGCTCTCATAACAACGGCGCAGGAACTTTGCAACGACGAATTTAGAGCCGAACGCAAATAGGAAATCTGTCCTTCCGAGCGTTCCAAATCTTGAAGCGCTTTCCCGTCCCTTTATAGTGAGAGCACATGCCCCGGGACTCTTTCGTTCATCTGCACCTGCACACCGAATATTCGCTCCTCGACGGAGCGGTGCGCATGAAAGAGCTGATGAAAAGAGCCGTCGAATTCGAGATGCCGGCCGTGGCCATTACCGATCACGGTAATTTGCACGGCGCCATCGAGTTTTACCAGGAAGCAAAACGGGCCGGGATCAAGCCGATCATCGGTTGCGAAGCGTACATCGCTCCCCGCTCGCACAAGGATCGCTCGAGCACGCCGGGCTCGTCCTCCTACCACTTCACCCTGCTGGCCCGGAATGATGTCGGTTACCGCAACCTGGTGAAGTTAATCTCGACCGCCCATCTGGATGGATTTCACTATCGCCCCCGCATCGATAAGGAGCTTCTGGCCACGTATGCGGAGGGACTGATTGGTTTGAGCGGTTGTCTCGCCAGTGAGGTCAATTCGGCCCTGCGGTCGGACAATCTCGACAAGGCGAAGCAGAGTGCAGCGGAATACCGGGACATTCTGGGCCGCGAGAACTTCTTCATCGAATTGCACGACCACGGCATGGAGGAGCAAAAGAAGTGCAATCTGTGCCTTCCGCAGCTCGCCCGGGATCTGGGGGTTGGCTTGGTGGCGGCCAACGATGTTCATTTTTTGCGCAGGACGGACCATGAAGCCCACGACGTCATGCTTTGCATCGGCACCGGCAAAATGGTGCAGGACGAGCAACGCATGCACTATTTACCGGAGCTGTATCTCAAATCGCCGGAGGAAATGCGCGAGTTGTTTCGCGACTTCCCGGAATCGATCAGTAACACGCTCGCTATCGCCGAGCGTTGCGACCTTGAGATCGAATTCGGCAAATCCAAGTACCCGGAATACACGGTTCCTGAAGGCAAAACGCGCGAGGGATATTTGCGCGAGCTTTGCTATCGCGGTTTGCACCAGCGTTACGGCGAGCGTTCGACCGCCGATCCTGCGCTCATTCAGCGTCTCGACTACGAACTCGATGTCCTCGAGAAAACCGGATTTGTCAGCTATCTTTTGATTGTCTGGGATTTTATCCATTTTGCGAAAGGGCGGGGAATTCCAGTGGGGCCCGGCCGCGGCTCGGCCGCCGGGTCCATGGTCGCGTACGTGCTCGGCATCACCGACATCGACCCACTGCAATACGGACTCATCTTTGAGCGCTTTCTCAATCCCGACCGCGTCTCGCCACCCGATATCGACGTGGATTTTTGCGAATCCCGCCGGGGCGAAGTGCTCGAGTACGTCCGCCAAAAATATGGCGAACGCCGCGTCGCGCAGATCATCACGTTTGGAAAACTAAAGGCGAAGAGTGTGGTGCGCGACGTCGGTCGCGTCATGGGCCTGAGCTATCGCGACGCCGATCGCATCGCCAAGATGATTCCGAACGAGCTCAATATTACGCTCGACGGGGCGATCGAGAAAAACGCGGAGCTGAAGCGCGCCGTCGCCACGGAGGCCCCGACCCGACAACTCTTTGAGCACGCGCGGATTCTGGAAGGTCTGTCCCGTAACGCTGGCGTGCACGCCGCTGGGGTGGTGATCAGCGACCGCGATTTGTCCGAATACATCCCGCTCTGCCGCGACGTCAAAGGCAATGACGTGGTTAGCCAGTATCCGATGGGCCCGTTAAACGATCTGGGCCTGCTCAAGATGGACTTTCTCGGGTTGAAAACGCTGACCGTCATCGAAGACACCCTGACGTTGATTCGTCAGCGTGAACCGGAGTTTTCACTGGCCACCATTCCGTTGGACGCCCCGGCCGCCTTCGCACTCTTCAACCGCGGAGAGACGATCGGCCTGTTCCAGATGGAATCCGGCGGGATGACCAGTCTGTCGAAGCAGTTCGACGTGCAGAAGTTGGATGACATCATCGCTTTGATCGCGCTCTACCGGCCTGGCCCGATGGAACTCATCCCGGAATTCGTGAAAGCGAAAAAGGGACTGACGCCGATCAAGTACCTGCATCCGTTGCTCGAGGATATTTGCTCCGACACCTACGGAGTCATGATCTATCAGGAGCAGGTGATGGCGGCGGCGAGCAAGCTCGGTGGATATTCGTTAGGCCAGGCCGATCTGTTGCGGCGCGCCATGGGCAAGAAAGACAAGAAGAAGATGGCGAAAGAGCGGGCCACCTTCATCGCAGGGTGCGAGCGCACGAACGATATTCCGGCGAAAAAAGCGAACGCCATCTTCGATTTACTCGAGAAGTTTGCCGGTTACGGATTCAACAAGAGTCATAGCGCCGCCTATGGCGTGATCAGTTATCACACCGCTTATTTGAAGGCCCATTATCCCGTCGAGTTCATGGCTGGGCTTCTGAGCAATGAAATCAACGATACAGAAAAGATTTCCGTCTTCGTGGCCGAGTGCAAGAGAATGGGGATCGCCATCCTGCCGCCCGATATTAATAAAAGCGGATTGAAGTTCGTGCCTGAGAAAGTGGAAGGCGCTTCGGCCTGCAGCGCGATCCGCTACGGTCTCGCGGCCATCAAGCACGTGGGCGAGGGGGCCATGGATCTGGCCATTCAGGAGCGGGAGAAGTCCGGTCCTTTCGCTTCCCTGGAAGATTTTTGCGGCCGCCTCGGGTCGCGCATTGCGAATCGAAAAATGCTGGAAAGCCTGGTCAAGGCCGGTGCCTTCGATTTCGTTCAGCGCGATCGCGCCGAATTGTTTGCCTGCATCGACGAAGCGCTCGGGGCCGCCGCCTCCGCCCACCGCGATCGCGCGGCCGGGCAGGTCTCGTTGTTTGATGAAGCTCAATCAGCCGTCACCACGACGCGCAAGAAAACGGTCGTCCCCTGGAGCGAGCACGAGAAAATGTCTTACGAAAAGGAACTTCTCGGCTTCTACGTGACGGGCCATCCCCTCGACGCGTTCGCACAATTTCTGGCTACGCGCAGTTATCAAACCATTGCCTCGCTTGGCGAGTTAGCCGATCGCGCGCCGTTCAAGATTGCCGGAGCCCTTGCCCAAATCGAAAAGAAGTTCACGAAAAGAGAAGGCAAACCGTTTGCCGTCGTGTGGCTCGAAGATTTGAGCGGCACCCTCGAGGTGGTGCTGTGGAATGAAGTTTACAACGAAGTGGCCCACACCCTCGCCCTCGGGCGGGTCGCCGTCCTTAAGGGAACGATCGAGAAACGAGACGACTCGTTGCGCGCGACCGCGCAAAAGCTGATCCTGCTGACGCCGGAGAAAGCCAACGGTGCGGCTGGCCTCGCGCCCACGCCGGGCTCCGACGTTCTTTTGCATTTCTCGCCCGCTGCGACGAGTGATGAATTACATCAGGTGCGGGAGATCCTAACGAGTTCCCCGGGACCACGCCGCGTGCAATTGGTTTTCGGCCGGTCGGGGGGCGATTCGCTTCGGGTCGATGCGGGTGCCGATTTTTGCGTGAACCTGACGCGTGACCTGGAGCAAAAGTTGTCGCGCTGGCTGGTCGCGACGAAAGCGGAACGCCGCAGCGCCGTCGCCGAAGTGGCGAACTGAGTTTCAAACGTCGGTCCAGGCTTCTCCGTTCGCAAACGAATGAGCGCCCAGGCTAAAATCCTGCCGCCAACGGCGGCAAATATCCGATTCGAACCTTCAACGCCGCTTGAGTTTCTTGCGCGGCCGGGATGTTTCAGATTTTGGCTGCACTCGCTGCTCGCATCCGAAGATCAGAAACGATGCTTCCTTGTGGTCACGGGCGCATAAAGGAAATGGCCGCGCTGCCGCGGGTGGCCCGCTCGCCGCATTTTGATGTTCTGTCATGGCGATCAGCCACGGCTTCCCGAAGAACCCGCCATGAAACGCCACCCGATCGATGCTTGCCGAGATCGGTTGCCCGCCCGGCAGTGGCGCGATTTTAATTTCGTGGACGCAATCACCATCCCGTCGCGGCGCCAGGTCGACCATGGTCTGGTTGGGCGTAAGCTCGAGATCGATATCATTCAGGTCGGCAAACCCGGCGTCACCGTGCAACGACAAGACCGTCTCGGCGTTGCCGAGGTTAAGAGAATCAATCGAAGCGGTCTGACCTTTGAAAACCAGCCGGCCTGAAGCCTCAGTCAAAGGAACAAGAGCGACTCCGAGTTTGCCATTGCCTAGCTGAATCTCGCCGGAAACGGCCGGCTGGCGTATCGTCCCGGACATTGCGAGCTTTCCGCTCAGAGTCCCATCTCGGAACATGCCGCCCGACAGATAGCGCGGTAAGCGGTTTAATAGGACCGAAGGAAAACTGAGGTTGGCTAAGATCGGCTCCGCATCTCCGCGTGAGGTCAGTCGTACCGGAAGACTCGCCTCCAGAGAAATCGGACTACATGCAACGAATTGGGCTGAGGCTTTCGTGTTCATCGTGCCGGACGAGAAGCGCATTTCAGCGTCCGCGGAAAAACGTGCCGCGTCATTCGTCACGGAAAAATCATGCGCGTGCCAGTCAGCCCAGCCCTGCAAGGCATCCACCCCACCGAAGATGGAGAGCCGGCTAACGAACGTTCCGGTCAGGGAATTGCGACCGACCAGGGCGGTCGATAATTCGGCCAGATCGGTTGGCTCGACGTTCATGTCGACGTCGGCCTTCTGAGCCCGATCGAGCGCGTCCGCGAAGCGCGCTCCGGCCAGGATCCTTGGAAAAGAGAGAGGAAGGAAAACGTTACCCCGAAGCTTGGGCTTTCCGTTCAGGTCGAACGCGATCGCTTGCATTTGAAAATATTTGTCCGCCACGGTCACGAATCCGTTGAGGGACGCATGATCGTTGGCCAGATGAGCCTGTCGGAAAAAAACGCTGCCCGGCGAATAATCCGCCTGCAGTTCGGCGTTGAAAGGCAGGAGATCGGCCGGTTTGGCCACACGCAGACCGCGTCCGTGCAAATGAAACGTGCCAGAATGCGCGTCGCTCTTGCCATTGCCCGCCCAATCCCCGTTGATCGCTCCCGCCGTGACCACTTGTCGCAAGGCGGCCGGCAGTAGCGGCAGATATTCCGCGAGTGTGGCCACCGCGAGAGTCGCATTGCCCGAATAAGCGTGATCATTGGCCAAATCCATCCGGCCCTGGCCGCGCAGGAAATCATTCTGTCGATGCAGTTCCAATTGCTCGATCTCGAGCGCGGTCGCGGTCAGGTTCAGTTTCGCCGCAAAAGTATCGACCGGCATTTTTAGGACGGAGAGCGATTTGCCGGCGGCGGTGATATGTCCGCCGATGTTGCGGTCGCCCGCGTTCATCGTTCCTTCGACCGCCACCTCCCCGGCGAAGTCTCCGGCATTCGCGCCGAATAGACTGGCAAACGCGCCGAGGTTGCTGATGGACGCGGAGATGTTTCCGCGAAAATCGGGATTGAACCAATCGAAAGCCTTGGCCGGGAAACCGGCTTCGCCATTCAAAGTCAGCTGGTTGTTGCCCTGCTTTACATAAAGCTGCTGCAGGGTGATCTGCCGGTTGTAGAGCGCCGCGCCGAGCATGATCACGTCCGCCGCGCGATTGCGCCACGAGAGTTGCGTTAACTCCGTCCAAAGCGACGCCGTCGCTTGCGTCGGATCTTGCGGATCACCGCGAAAGGTAAACTTGCAGGCGTGCAGCATGCCTTTGACCTGATCGGTGAAGCCGAGACTTTGCGAGGTCTGCTCGAGCGAAATGTCAGCGGCTGATCCCGCCAAATTCCAATTGGAATGGTGCGAACGCCATTCGTTCGACACGTTCGCGCGTATCTTCCCGCCGAAAGCGTCCACGTCGAACTCGAGACCAATGTGTTCCTTGCTCAAATGGGAGAGATCAGCCGTGATCGATTGGACATCGAGCCCGCGCGCCAGACTCAGTCCGGCGATGGTCAAGCGATCGCTCCGCCAGTTGGTTCCGCCGCGCAATCCGGTAAAGCTCTGCCGGAACAAGGGCGACATGATCATGATTTCGCCGGCACCAAAACTACCGGATTCAATTTCACTGGCCGTGAGGGAAAGATCGCGCAAAACGACCACCGTCGCGCCGTCTTCGACACGGAGGTTCAAACGATTCACGCTGAAGTTTTCCGGAAGCGACTTCTGCAACGTGTTCCAGCTCCGCTCAGAAACGGAAAAAGACGACTGATTGTGATGCACCTCGCCTCGCACATCTTCCGCGGAGACGGTCTGGACGGCACGGCCGCGCGTGCGCAGCAGAATCGCCCGAAGATTCAGTGTCACGCGCACGCGCGCCGCCGTCAGGTCGATGCGAACCGATCCATTCCCGATTACATGAATTCCGCGGAGCTCAACGGGGCGTAAAAAAGGGGCATCAATTTTCTCGACCGTGCATGTGACCTTTTGCTGGCGCGCCTGCCACCAGAGCCACAGGCGAACTCCGCTGACCACGATGACCGGAGTGCAGGCAAGAATGGTCGCGACCGCCAGGATGGCGATGAGACCATAACGTAAAACTCGCTTCCGTATCAGAGACATCAATGTGCTATCACGCGGTCAGTTCATGTACCGCTGTTGATTTTTGCGGCCAGGATGGCCGGCCGACAAGTCGAATTCCAACGGGATGTAGCGCGGGACCCTAGCGGGGATCTTTATTCTCGGATTGGCCGAAGATAATATGCACCGGTTGCGGAGCGTGGATGCGCGCGTCCAGTTGTTGCTGCAAGGCCCGCTCCGCCTCGGCCGGCAGACCGCCCGCGCTGGCTTTGGCGCGCGCCAATTGCGGGAGGGTCGCCAGCTCGGCCTGCACATCGGCCGCGGAAATGCTGTTCCAGTAACCGTTCTCAAACGCCAGCACATCCATTTGCTCCTGCTCCACTCCCAGGATTTGCGCATGCGGCAACTGCACGACAATCACATCGGGGCGCACATCAATGGAAAGGTTCTGCCGCAGATCGAACCCCGCTTTCACGGCGAAGGTGCCGTGCAGTTTCACGCGCTTCGAACTTCCCGCCCAGGTGTGTTGCATTTCGTGTTCCACTTCTACGCGACGCGACAAAACCGCGAGCTCGCTCGTCGGCGTTGTCTGTTCCAGATAAACGCGATTGTTAATGGTGATGCGCGGTTGGAGGTGCGCGATGTCGACAAAGGCGCTGCGCAAATCTTTGCCCAGCCGCTCCAGTTCAGCCGTCCCTTGCTGAGCGGTGCGGGCCGGCCAGCTTTCCATGCGCAGGAAAACCAGGATAAAGACCGCTGCAATCGTAAGCGCGACCAGCGTCAACGCCGTCGGCCAGGAAATTCGCCCGGACATTGCGGACTTCGACATTGGATTCGGCGCGTTGGACGTTGAGCGTTTTCCCATCATCCCAAAAAAGTACCGCCCCCCACGCCCGATGGACGTGAAGGGCGGCTGTTCCCCCCAGAACAATCTGCAAAACTGCGCTGGTAGTAGCCGAGCTTCAGAGTAGTCGCAACCAAATTTTGCGAGAAGTTAAGGAGTATGGGCTCGAAACTGGCGCTCTCATTTGCGACGGACCGCCGCCGCCACTATTGCGACGGACCGCCGCCGCCACTACAAAGAGAACCGCCATTCATGCTCGCCAGTTTACAACTTAAGGAGTTCCGTTGTTTCGAATCTCTGGCCGTGCCGCTGTCGGCCGGGTTTAACTTTTTCATCGGAGCCAATGGCGAAGGCAAGACGTCCATCCTGGAAGCGGCTTGCGTGCTCTTGCGCTTGCAATCACAACGCAGCTCCAGCCTCGCGCCCGTCGTTCGAGCCGGTGCGCAGTCGTTTTGCGTGCGCGGATCGTTTGATGATCATGCCCTGGAGTGTCAATATGGCGGATTGCGCCGGCGCTTGCGCTTTGATCAAGTCGAGCAGCGCACCGCGAACGAATACCTGCGCCTGGCTCGCGTCGTTTCGTTCGCTAATACCGACGTCGAAATTGTGCGCGGTGGTTCCGAGCCGCGCCGCCGTTTCCTCGATTTTCTTGGCTCCCAAATCGATCCGCGCTATCGCCCGACCTTGCGCGCCTACGAACGCGCGCTGCGCTCGCGCAACGCGCTTTTGAAATCGGCCCACCCGCGTCCGCGCGAATTGGCCGCTTACGACCAGCCTTTGCTCCGTCACGGCACCGATCTTGGACTGATGCGCGCGCAGATCGTAGAACGCATTGGCCCGGCGGCGGCGGCCGCGCATGCCGAGATTAGTGGCTCGGCCGAAAAACTGGACATCTATTTCGTGGCCGGTAATGAGCCGGACTTTACCGCGCATCTGGCCAAGTCGCGCCCGCGCGAAGAACGGCTTCGCCAAACCGTGGTGGGTCCGCATCGCGACGACGTTGACCTTTTCGTAGATGGAATGGCAGCGCAGAGCTACGCCTCGGAAGGTCAGCAAAGAACGCTCGCGCTCGCGCTCAAATTAGGGCAGGCGCGAATATTCGCGGAGCAGGGGGCCTCTCCGGTTCTTTTGATCGACGACATCTTTGGGGAGTTGGATCCAACCCGTCGTAATGCCCTGCTCGGAGCGCTCACGGTCGGCCGTCAAAAACTGGTGACTGCGACGTCATTGCAATGGCTCGACAAGGTGACGGAGGCCACTACCTGGGCGCTGCGGGATCGGCGATTGCACAGGGCGGAGTAGTGCTTGCGTGAAGGGGCGGGGCGCGTTCTAGTTTTGCATGCGAGAAATGGGAGGCCAGGTTCCGCCGAACCTCGCGGGTTCGTTGCTGATCGCGCACCCGAACATGCTCGATCCCAATTTCCGGCGCACCGTCCTTTTCATTTCTGCGTACGACCCCGATGACGGCGCGCTGGGCGTGATTCTGAACCGGCCGCTCGACAAGCATGTGAGTGATCTTGTCGGCGACGAGCCGCCTGCCGGTTTGGCCGATGTGCCTGTTTTTCTGGGCGGCCCGGTCGGAAGAAACCAACTCATGTTCGCCGCCTTTGAATGGCAAAAAGGTGACGGACTTAAGCTCAACCACAATGTAAATATCGACGACGCCAGTGAGCGAATTGAACAGGATCCGCAGTCCGTCTGTGCTTTCGTCGGTTATGCTGGCTGGAGTGCGGGGCAACTCGAGGCAGAAATGAAACAAAACGCATGGCTTCTGCAAAAGCCCACGCGTTCAACCCTCCAGCCGGAAAGACTGCCCAAACTCTGGTTTCATATTATGAATGGCCTCGGGCCCTGGTTTAAAATGCTGGCGGCCGCCCCCGACGATCCGTCATTAAATTAGTGACAAGTGACGAGGGGTGAGTGACGGGTAATATCCCGCGCTCCGCATTTCTGCTTGTCAGTTATCATGTGTTCCCTATCACTTCTTAAATGATTGTCGGCGTTCCGAAAGAGATCAAAGAGCAGGAGCAACGGGTGGCCCTTTTGCCTTCCGGTGCACAGCAACTCGTTAGGCAAGGACACTCCGTCCTGGTGGAGAAAAATGCGGGCCTCGGCTCCGGTTACCCGGACGAAGATTACCGAAATGCCGGTGCCCAGATCGTGGACGGGCCGGATGATCTTTTCGCCAGCGCCGATCTGATCGTAAAAGTGAAAGAACCCCTCGCGGCGGAGTTTCCACGGCTGCGCCAGGGACAGATTCTGTTTACCTATCTGCATCTGGCGGCGGGCAAGCCGCTCACCGAAGCGTTGTTGAACTCCGGCGTCACCGCCGTGGCTTACGAGACCATACAAGTCGGGAACAAGCTGCCCTTGCTCGAGCCCATGAGCGAGATCGCGGGACGCATGTCGGTCGTGATGGGTGCCTATTTTCTGGCCAAACACAACGGCGGCAGTGGTGTGCTTCTGGGGGGGGTTCCGGGCGTCTTGCCGGGAAAAGTGGTCGTTCTGGGCGGTGGAACATCAGGCGTCAATGCGGCGCGCATGGCCACGGGGCTGGGGGCTGATGTGACAATTTTGGACGTCGATCTTGATCGCCTGCGCTTTCTTGACCTGACCATGGACAACACCCACACCTTCTTTTCGAGCGAAGCGCATTTGCACGAGCTGATGCCCACGACCGACCTTTTAATCGGGGCCGTTCTCGTGCCCGGAGCGAAGGCGCCCAAATTGATCACCCGGGCCATGCTCAAGAAGATGAAACGGGGCAGCGTGCTCGTGGATATTGCGATCGACCAGGGTGGCTGCGCGGAAACGTCGCGACCGACCACTCATCTTGATCCGGTCTATGTGGAGGAGGACGTCACGCACTATTGCGTGGCCAACATGCCCGCGGCCTATGCCCGCACCGCGACGCAGGCCCTAACGAATATCACGTTCCGCTATGTCGAGTTACTGGCCAATCATGGCCTGGCCGAAGCCTGTCAGCGGCAGCCCGCATTGAGCGGTGGCATTAATACAAAGGACGGCAAACTGACCTGCCCGGCCGTGGCCGAGGCTCATGGTTTGAAATACGAGCCACCTTTTTGATAAACTTTTGTGGGACTAATCCCCGCAATTCACGGCCGAAAAGGTCTCTTGCTCCGAATTAGGATGTACTCCAATATGGGTCTCTCAATTATAACTATGAAGAAATACATTTGCATCCTCGCTGGTGCCGCGTTGCTCGTGGCTTGTGAGCAGAAGACTGAAACCGTGACTCCGGCGGCCAGCCCCAGCGGTACGACGTCCACGGATACGACCACTACCACCACATCGAGCCCGGTCGCATCGGCCACTCCGTAGAATTTTATCGACTAAACCACCAAACTTACCGTCTAAATAACTTATGAAGAAATACATCTGTCTCCTTGCTAGCATCGCTTTACTGGGCGCCTGCGAGAAAAAAGAAAACACCACCGTCAATCCGCCGGGGGAAAACAAAACCGAAAACAACACCACCGTTGTGAAAGACTCGTCGCCTGCGGCTGCGGGTAAAACGGAGAATAACACAACCGTGAACACGGGCTCATCGCCGGCCAGCGGGTCGAGCACGACCACGACGACAACTTCGTCGCCGAACCCCTAAGCGGTTTTAGAGGTCATTTGCGAAGTCTTCCCGCGGGATTCCTGCGGGAAGACTTTTGCTGTACGGGCGGATTGCCCCGGTCCTTCGACTCCTTTTTTGGGAAACGCTGTGCATCCCGCGCCGCCGGCCGTAGCATGCGCCCGTGCCGCGCCCATCAACCTTCCCCAAATCGAAACGGTTGATCCTTTCCGCCGATTTTAAGCGCGTGCGTGAAGAGGGGAGAGTGGCTCGCGGTGCGCTTCTTTTCCTGGGTGTTCTGTCTGAATGTCCGGGCCCGTCCCGTGCCGGGTTTGTCACCTCGCGGCGCGTCGGCAACGCCGTGGCGCGAAACCGCGTGCGGCGAAGATTGCGCGAAATCTTCCGGCGCCACCAACATGAGATGATTGAGGCGATATGGGTCGTAACGATTGCGCGGCCACCGGCCGCTCGCGCCACCTCTGCTGCCTTGGAACATGAGTGGTTGCGTCTGGCCAAACGCACTTCTATTTTAGCGCCCTGATGCTCGGAATTCTGCGCGTTTGCGTACGCTTTTACCAAATTTTGCTATCGCCGTTGTTGCACTGGCTGGGCGGACCGAGTTCCGGGTGCCGCTTTGCTCCCAGCTGCTCTGAGTATTTTCTAGAGGCAATCCACGCCCACGGTCCGGGTCGCGGCAGCTGGTTAGGCTTGAAGCGAATCGCCCGCTGTCACCCGTGGGGCGGACAAGGGCATGATCCCATCCCCACGCGGATGAATACCGCGGGCATTATGACGCGACCGGGCTGTGAATAGCCGCAGCTGCAATGAGTATGGACCGAACTGCGTGGATTGCCGTTGTCGTTTCTGCCGCCGGCCTCGTTGTGTGGTATTCCTACATGGCCCGGCAAACTTTACCGAGGCCCACTTCGTCCCCAAGCGGGGCGCAAACGACCCTGTCGGCTTCGGCCCCTCCGCTCGCGACGCCTGATCCCGCGATCTTGCCTGCGGCTCCGGTGGGCGCGATTCCGCAGCCGGCTCTCCCGGTCTCCACATTCCCCGAAGCGCGGGAAACCTTGCGCAATGCCGACGTCGAACTTCATCTGACCAACCGCGGCGGCGGCATCGCCGAAGCGGTCCTCTTGAATCACAAGACAAGCAGCGGTCCGGTCACGATCAACGCCGGAGATCACATCCCGATCGGAGCGATCCTCGAAAACCCGGCTACGCCGGCGCTTCCCGAATATAAAATGACGCGCCAGGGAGAGGCCGTGCAGTACGAATTCGTTTCGCCCCAGCAGGTGACCATTCGCAAAAAGTATTCCTTCGCGCCGACGACCGAGAAAAAAGACAATTACCTCGGCGAACTGGACATCGACCTGCAGAACGGGGGAAGCGCGCCTTACGAAAAGTCCGGCTACTATCTGGCCCTGGGTGGTGCCGCGCCTATTCACCCGAAAGATTATCCCTCTTATACGCGTCTCGTCTGGTCCGTCGACGGGCGGGCCAAAGGCATCGACGTCACTTGGTTTTCGGGTGGCGCCGGATTTCTCGGGATGGGGCAGCATGCCGCTCAGCCCTTTTATCAGGAGAACATCAAGGGGGCCGAGTGGGCTGCGGTCAGTAGCCAGTTTTTCGCCACCATCATCGCGCCGCTGACGGCCAAGGCGGATAGCGTCTGGGCGCGTCGCTACGATATTTCCCCCGAACAGAAGTTATGGGGCATAGAAGGCGCCATGCACATGCCGGCCGTGAAAATCCCGCCGGGCCAGAGTTACAGCGCCAAGTTTGAACTATACGCAGGGCCGAAACTGTATCACAGGCTCGCGCGCCTTGAGCATAGCGAAGCCGAGATCATGAATTTCGGCATCTTCAAGTTGGTCAGCCAGTTTCTGCTGAACTTCATGAACTGGCTGCACAGTATCTTTAAGGACTACGCCATTGCCATCCTCGCACTCACCACTGTGATTCGGCTCGTGCTCTGGCCCATTCAGGGCAAAGCGAACCGATCGATGAAGCAAACGGCTGCGCTCGCGCCCAAAATGCAGGAGCTGCGCGAGAAGTACAAGGACGACCCGACGAAGATGAACCAGGAGGTGATGAAGCTCTACAAGCAGTACGGCATCAATCCGGTTGGAGGATGTCTGCCCATGCTCATTCAAATCCCCATTTTCTTCGGCCTCTACCAGATGCTGGGACAGGCGGTCGAACTCAGAAACGAGAAGTTCCTTTGGGTTCATGATCTTTCTCAACCCGACACCGTGGCGCACATCCCCGGCTTGGACTGGCCGGTCAATATTCTGCCTCTTTGCATGGCGGCCACGCAGGTCTGGTTGATGCAGATGACGCCCAAGACGGGCGATCCGACGCAGCGAAGAATCATGATGTTTACTCCGCTCATCTTCATGTTTATTTGCTACAATTTTGCGGCCGCCCTGGCGTTGTATTACACTGCTCAGAATCTCTTTAGCATTCTTCAGTTTTACCAGACGAGAAATCAACCCATGCCAGCCCTTGCCAAAATCCCCGCTCCCGGAAAAGGGTCGCGCAAGAAGTAGCCCATGACACCAAAGGAATTACTCGACACCATTCTTGGTTTCCTTGGGTTCGTTGTGCAGATCGAAGAGATGCAGAACGAATCGGGTCATCTCGTTCTGCAAATCTATACGGAGGAAAGTGAACGCTTGATCGGGCGCGAGGGCGAAACACTGGAAGCGACGCAGTTCCTCCTCAATCGTCTCATCCAATCGAAGGATAAGGACGCGCCCAAAGTGATGGTCGATTGCGAACATTATCGCTCCATGCGCGAAGACAAGATTGTACAACGCGTGCGCGAACTGGCCGAACGCGTCCGCATTACTGGTCGCTCTCTCCAACTCGAGCCCATGAATTCGTACGAGCGCCGCATCGTGCACAATGCGTTTAAGGACGACCCGGATGTAGCCACCTGGAGCCCCTCGGACTCGGCCCGCATCAAGCAGATCACATTGCTCAAACGCCAGGCCAGACAAGAGGCCGCCACGCAACAGCCATAGGCGTGTTCAGCCCGGCGCCCTAACGATTGGCGCCGTTCGGCACGTAGCGGGCGGCTTCATTTTGCAAACCCGGCTGCACGTCCGGCCGCCATCGGAATTTGTCGAGTAGCGGATTCTCTTTCTGCTCGACCGCGTCGGCGATGAGATCGCCCAGAATCGGTGCGAACTTGAATCCGTGCCCGCTGTCCCCGGCTGCGATCACCAGTCCGGCCCGGTCCGGGTCCGCCGCGATCCAGAAATTTCCATCGTGCGTGTCGCAATAAAGACAAACCCGCGTATACACGACAGGCGCCGTCGCCAGCGCCGGGAAGGCCTCGGATAGAAATTGGCGCAGGCCATTTTCTTCCTCCTTCGTCACGACGCGCTCGGCCGAATCAGGTGCCATCTCGCGACCCGGTCCATGAACTCCCACCTTGACCACCCCTTCGCGTCCCACTGGAAAACCGTAATAACCGGTGGTTGTGATGTCGGCCCCAAACATGGGAAAACGTTCGGGGGCGAAAAGCGCGGGGTCGTTAGGCCGAAGATGAAAAATCGGGTGACCGGTCGAGCGGAAGAACTTGTTCGTGAAGGGGAGGAGGTGCGGCGTCCAGGAGCCGGTCGCAAAAACCACCACGTCGGCCGGGCAGCGTGTTCCATCGCGAAATGAGATCCCTTGCACCCCATTGTCGCCTTCTTCCAGATGATCAAATTGACTGCCCTCGCGTAATTCAACTCCGATCGATCGGGCCTTTTTTAAAAGCTCGGTCACGACGCGCCCGCTTTCCGTGTATCCTCCTTCCGCGTCATACACTCCGTCCTGAAAGCGTTCCGAATTCCAGGCCGGAAATCGCGCGCGCAAGCGGTCTGGTGTCATCCGCACAACCTGGTGCCCCCTTTTCTTCAAGACTTGGAAAGTCTCGTATTCGTAATCTCCCGGCTGCATTTCACCTTGCCGCAGGAACATGACGCCGACTTCGTGATACAGCTCGGTCGCGAATTCGTCATTCCATTCGCGCCATTTCGCGATGGCCCCCTCAGCCAGCGCCGTGTACTCCTCGTCCGCCCCGTAACACGATCGAACCGCTTTGCTGATATCACTGGAAGCGGCGAGGGGATGCGGCAGCGGGCCCGGATCGATCAGCGTGACGCGGTGTCCGCGCCGCTTCAGTTCAAGGGCCGCCACCACTCCGTTAATGCCGGCGCCGACAATGAGAATATGAAGCACCATGAAAGAGGACGAGTTGGTCGATTAGAGCGAGAAATCGAAAATAATTTTTCCGCTGCGTTTTCCTTGGGCTGCATGGGCCACGGCTGCTTTCGCTTCCGCTATCGGGTAAGATTTCTCCACTTTTGTTCTGAGCAATCCGCGCCGCGCCATCTCGAATAGCGGAGCGAATGCCTCCATCCGCTCCGTCGAAGTGGCGCTGTCATACCACTTATTAATCCAAAGACCACGAAAGTTCAGGTTCTTAAAAATCAGCAAACCATTGGGAATTCGCAGGGGTTGCAAACTCATCGCCCCATAGGTGACCATGGTTGCGTCGGGCGCCAGCGTGTTGGCGAGACGCAATGCACAATCGCCTCCCACCGCATTCAAGCCCAAACGAATGGGCGCACCATTCGTGGCCGCTTTGACTTCGTCGCGCAAATTTTCTCCATCCACCAGAACGACGTCCGCGCCTTCCGCTGCAAGCTCGCTCTTTAGCTCAGCTCGGCGAACTACGTTGACCGTTTTGTAGCCAAGCTCGTGCGCGATCTGAATGACGGACCGCCCGGCCGCCGAATTGGCCGCGTTTTGAATCAACCAGTCGCCCGGTTTCAACTCGACATATCCATGCAACAAACGCCACGCGGTCAGAGGGTTGATTTTCAACGTCGAGGCCTGTACGGACTCGATTTCAGCTGGCACGACCACCAGTTCATTCGCCGTCACGGCCAGCGCTTCGCGCCAGGTTCCCAGGCTATGGGGCAGAATGACCAAGTCGCCTGCCTTCACATTCTGCACTTCGGACCCCACTTCCACGACCGTCCCGGCGCCCTCCATTCCCGGAGTCGCGGGCAGCGACGCCCGGATCGGATATTTTCCCTCGATCATATTGAGATCGGCCGGGTTGATCGGCGCGGCGCGCATCTGCACAACCGCTTCGCCCGAGCCGCCCTGGGGCCGCGATTGCTCTTCCACACGCAAAACCTCCGCCGGAATTCCGTGTGTTTCGTAGACAGTTGCGGTAATGGTTTCTTTCACAGATGGCCTCGGCGCTGCACCCTACATCGAACGTTGTCGCCGGCAATCTGCAAACCGGTGCGCGCGTTGCTCTGCTTGGGTTGGCCATTAATTTCGTCGTGGCCAGCGCCAAGATCGTCGCCGGACTTCTCGGCAATTCCTACGTTTTGATCGCCGATGGAATTGAATCGGCTCTCGATATCGCGGGCTCGGCCGTGATCTGGGGAGGTCTCAAGGTCGCGGCGCGGCCGCCCGACGCGACCCATCCCTACGGTCACGGAAAGGCAGAACCGATCGCAGCGATTGTTGTCTCGTTGGGCGTTCTGGCGGCTTCCCTCGGTCTCGCCATCCAGAGTGTGCGCGAAATTTTTCTTCCCCATCACGCTCCGGCTCCATTCACGCTTGTCGTTCTCGTCGTCGTCATCGTCGTGAAAGAGTTGATGTATCGCTACGTCATCCGGGTGGGACGCCACGTCGAGAGCACGGCCGTGCAAACCGATGCATGGCATCATCGCACGGACGCTCTCACTTCGGTCGCGGCGCTCGTTGGAATTTCCGTTGCCCTCATCGGCGGGGAACGGTGGCAGAGCGCGGATGACTGGGCCGCTCTTTTCGCCTGCGGGCTGATCGGCATGAACGGCTACCGCCTCTTAAAACCGGCCTTGCAAGAGCTCATGGATACGGCCCCGGGTGGGCCCATTGTCGGTCTCGTGCAGCAGGCCGCCTGGTCGGTCGACGGTGTCCGGGAAGTGGAGAAATTCTATATTCGCAAAATGGGCCTCATTTTCTATGTCGATCTGCATGTGGGTGTCGACGGTGGCATTTCCGTGCGCGAAGGCCATCGCATTGCCCACGCTGTCAAACGAGCGATTCAACAGGAAGATCAGCGAATCGCCGACGTCCTCGTGCACATCGAGCCGGCCCGAGGGTAGCGCCCCGTCTCTCGCGAAAAGTTCATGTCGTGGCTGGGGAGCTTCACAGCTCTGCTTGCACCACTCGCTCGAGCGCGTCCGTCAGGGCACGACGAGCCCGTCCGATTTGCTGGCTGAATTGGATGAGGCGCGGAATTGCACTCGGATGTGCCATTAAATAGCGGAACAGGCGCAGCGCCGGAGTTCGCTGGCGCTGTATGTCGAACAAAATGCCGCTTGGGAGCGGAAATGGATGCCGGGGAGTATCGCTCAAAACTCTGAGCGACAGCATGCGCAGGTGCCGATCAGTGCAGACCCGGGCGATGGTTTCAGTTTCCATGTCAATCGCAACAGCTTCATGCCCACGCCATATCTCTTCTCTTTCCGCCAAGGAATCGACCATCACAGGAGCCGTGAACACTTTGCCAGCATGCACGTTCTGTTCGCGTAAAGCCCGTCGCGCTCCAGCCAGAAGCTCGGCATCGGAAAAATTTTGGGCAAGAACAAGGTCACCGACCCGGAGGTTGCTCCGGGCCGCGCCTGCGAAGCCAGAACTGATCAGGAAGACTGGCGAACTCTTCTCGAGATACATGACGAGATGATCTCCGGAAGCCTTTGCACCCACCCCAGTGTGTAACACCTCGATATCGCGTCCCCTCAGGCGACCGGCGACTATCTTCAATCCCGCTCGAATAATCCTACGGCTTCCGGCCAGGCGCCGGATCAGGCCGGCACTTTCCGCCGGCAACGCAAAGGTAATGGCTATCATCCAATTGAATCGCGGCCCTGCTTCAGGCGATGCTAAGGCGAAGCATTTTCAATCACGTGAACGACAAAGTTCATTTTGTCCGAGGCCGCTGCCAGCGGATCGTTAGGCGAAGCCGAATCCGGCTTGGGCTCGGTCAACCTCGCCATGGCTGCGCGAAACTCAGACTCCCGCCGACCCGGCACGTCAACGAGCACATTGATCTGTGGGCCGTCCCGTAGTCCTTTCGTCGCTGAGCCTCCCAAACGCTGCGCTGTCACAACGACCTGCTCGGCCACGCCATCGAGTTGGCCCGCTGCGGCTGGCACAGTGAGATCGAGCGCGACAGGCGAAGCGGTCAAAACGGAGGCGGCGCGACGAGCTGATGCAAGCATCTGCTCCCGCGCTTGTTGTTGCAGCAATTTGTGGTTGGGATTTGCCGCCTCGTGATGCGCGATGAACCAGAGGCCTCCGCCCACGTTCAGGGCTATGAGGACGAGAAAGCCAATGCCGATGCGAAGCGCCATCTTTCGTCCGCGCTCGGTCGATGCCGCATCGTCTTGCACCAGGATTTCGCGACTTTCGCTCCGCATATTTGAATGAATACGGTGAGCGGCCGCGAATTCTTTTTGCAACTGCGGATCCTCGGCGATCTGTTTTTCGAGACTGGCGCGTTCCGGGTGCGGCAGCTTGCCCTCGAGGTAATCGAATAATTTGTCAGGATTCATTGGCGGCGCCGCCAGCGTGACGCCGGAGCGGTCGGTGCGCAATTGCTAACTGACTCCTGCGGCCCGGTTCTTCGATTTTGTCCACGCGGGGTCGCAGTCCTGGCCTTTGGGTGCCGCCAACGAAGCTCTCTCCAAGGTTTGTCATGCTGAGCCAGTCCGGCGATTGCCTGAGCGAAGGGTCTCACCAACGGAGCGAGCGTGACGCAGACGATCAGTCTGACCGACAGCGCGAACGGGAGATCCCTCCTCGTTTGCGCGAGTCGGGATGACAAAGGCTTTGGCGCCGAATGCCGTAGTATCGTAACAAACTGGAGCGTCCGTAAGGGCCCTCACTTGCGCCCGGATGGCAACCAGTTAAAAAAGAGCCCTCCATTTGCGCTTTCCCCTCGTGGAAATAGACTCCTTGCCTCGTGGGAGAGGAAGGTTACGAAAAATGGCACGGCCCCGGCACCTGGCGTCGGCGAGCAGCAATCGCTTTTGGCGCTTGCGCTCTCCTCGTGCTCATTTTCCATCGACCTATTCTTTTGACCATCGGCGAGCACGTGGCGAGACACTACGCGGCCAAGGCCAGCCTAAAGCTTGAGCTTCGCCTGGAGGGCAGCGTCTTCACTAATATAACGGTGCGGAATTTGCACGCCACGGGCACACCCGACAGTCCGGTTGAGTCGATCGACTTGGAGTATGCCCGTTTCAATTACAGCCTGATCGGACTGTTGCGACGTGGGGTCGATGACTTTCTGCGCACGGCCGATGTCACTACTGCCCGGGTCGTGCTGGATCCAGCCAAGGCGAAGTTGAAAAAGCCGCCACCGCCTAACGAAAAAATCACGTTGCCTTCCATTTTTCCGGAATCTGTTCGACTCACCGATGTGTCTCTCCTGATCAAGGACAAGCCGTACGACACCCGGATTGATCATCTCGATCTTCATCTCGATCCGTCGAGCGCGCGGAACTTTCAGATTGAACGATTGCAACTCGCGGCCGGCCAGAACTTTTTAAAAATCACGGGACAAAGCTCGTACGCGAATCGCAACCTTGTTCTGACTAATCTGGATATTGGAGGCGACCACGTTCAGTTGCTGGGAATCGACGCTTCCCGGATTGAGCGAAAGACTCTTGGTTTTAAGCTCGAGTCCGATCTGGGCGGTGGTCGTGTTTCAATGACTGGATCGCTGAGCGAGGTTTCCCCTTCACTCAAAGCCGAAGCGCACGTGCATGTGATCAATGTTTCCGCCGAAGCCCTGAACAAGTATATCGGCCCAAATGCGAAGTGGGGCGGCCAAATAGAAACACTCACATTCGACGGCGATGGTATTTTTAATGTGCCGAAAACCTGGACCGCTCAGCTGGCCGCGAAAATGACCGCGTTGCGCGAGCACGATATCGGAACAGACTCCTGCACATTTCAGCTTTCGGCCCGCGACGGCGCCGCGACTTTGCAGGCGGCCGAGCTGGTTCAGGGTGAGAACCGGTTTGTCGTTCATGGGTCCGGTTTGCTGCCTAAAGACATGCGTGATTTCGGTCGCTCGCCGGCCGCTTTGGAAATCTCGGCTACGGCCGTCGACCTAGCCCGGGCGACGGCGGGAATGCGGCATCCCCTCACGGGTGTTGCCGAGATTAAGGGGCTAATCGACATCAAGGACGCCACGGTGCACGGACAGCTCATCGTGAAGGCCGGGCCGGTCGGATTCGAGAACGGCAGAGTCGAGACACTGAGCGCGACGGTGAGCGCGTCAAAAGTGATGCCTCCAGCTGGCGTGGACAGGCCGTGGTATGCCGATCTCAAGACCAGTGCCACCACCGATGCGGGAAACGTCAGGTTCCGCGAATATGCGATCGATTCTGTGCACGGCGTTATGAGTTCGACGGACGACGCCCTCAAGGTGGAGCAATGGATCGTGAAACGCGCAGCCAATGAGCTGGTCGTGCGCGGAGACTACCGGATTCCGGCCGACATCGACGACGCGGCCCGGCAGCCGGCCCGCGTCGAAGTATCGCTCAACGCTCCGCAGTTAGCCGATTACTGGGAGAAAAGTTCGCCCGATCGAGTGAGCGGCCCGCTCCAGATGGACGGACAGATGGAATGGCGCAACGGCCTGGCCAGTGGCCAGCTGACCCTCAACGGCACCGATCTGAAAATGCGAAACCTCGTGTTCCATCAGCTCAGTTCGCAATGCTCCGTCGCGGACAGCGTTATCTATCTCAATGACTTTACGGCCGCGCTGAACGCGCGCGATTTCGTTAGCGCGAATGGTCAGTTCGATCTGCGCGATCCGCATCGCTACGCCGGCAAGATCTCCGCGACGGTGGCGGATTTATCGAGCTTGAAGCCGTTGTTGCGTGCCATGGGAAATCAGAAGGAAGTGAGCGGTTCGTTCGCGGTGGATTGGGAGGGAGCGGGCGAGGCGAGGACCGTGCAAAATTCGGGCAAGCTCAAGCTCGCCCTGGAAAAAGGCCGCTACGGGGATCTTCAATCGCTCCAGGCCAAAGTCGATGCCACTTACTCTCCGGAGGGGTTGGATGTGCCGATCATCTTCTTCGCCAGCAATAAGATGGATTTTCAGGCGAACGCTCAAGCCAAGGGCGAAAAGTTCGAGATCAGCAAAATTCAACTGGACCAGGGCCAGGCCAAATATGCGTCCGGTTACGTTTCCATTCCTTTCATCTGGAAAAACCTCGGCACGACTTCGCAGATCTTTCCGCCTAACGGGCCGGTCGTAGTCAACTTCCAATCGGAAAATATTGATCTCAAAAAATTGTTCGAAGACCTGGGAGTCCAGTCTGCGGCCAGCGGTGTGCTCAACGTCAAAATGGATGCGCACGGAACGCTCGATAAACTGGAAGCGCGGCTGGACGTGCAGGCGCGTAACTTGCGCACGGAACAGGTGCCTAACCTCGAGCCGGCCAGTTTCGACCTCGCCGCCGAGACGAAGGGCGATCAGCTCAACATCACAGGTAAACTTCAGCAATCGAAGATTCAGCCGATGGAATTGACGGCCACTCTGCCCTTTAATGCGGCGAAGGTTCTGAGCGAGCACGGCCTGCGGGATGACACCCCGGTCACGGCCAAACTGCGTTTGCCGCGCAGCTCCGTGAATTTCCTGCGTCAATTTGCACCGCAGATAGAGCAACTGGACGGCGACGTCGGACTGGATGTCGATGTCCGTGGAACGATCGCCCAGCCGGTGTTGAGCGGGTCGGCTGACATGACGGTGAACGTGGCCCGCTCCAGTAACGTCACGCTGCCGGCGCTGCGCGGCTTCAAAGCCCGGCTCAATTTTGCGAACGACGCGCTGACGGTGGAGCAATTTGGCGGCGAACTTTCCGGCGGAAAATTTTCCCTGACCGGCGGAATCAAATTTGCCCGGCTAACCGCCGCCAACATCGATCTGCAGTTGAAAGCAGACAGTATCCTGGTCGCTCGCAATGATGCACTGACCGCGCGGGCCAATGCCGATATAAAGATTGTGGGCCCGCTCACGAGCGCGAGCGTAACGGGAAGTGTAGAGATGACGAACAGTCAGTTTTTGAAGAATCTCGATCTCATACCGATCGGACTTCCGGGGCGGCCCGCTCCGCAGCCGCCGTCGGATCGTCCCGATTTTTCCTTCCCGCAGCCGCCCTTGCGCGATTGGAAATTCGACGTCGCCATTAAAACGAAAGAGCCATTCCTGATCAGAGGCAACCTGGCCAACGGCGGCGCCGTCAGCGATCTGCACTTGATTGGGACCGGCCTGCATCCCGGTTTGCAGGGAATCGTGCGCTTGGAGCACGTCGAGGCGACTCTTCCCTTTAGCCGGCTGGAAATTGCCTACGGCTTCCTTTACTTCGACCCGAGTGACTCTTTAAATCCGAGGATCGATTTGCATGGCACGTCAGTCATTCGCGACTACACGATCCACGTGTATATTTACGGCACCTCTCTCGCACCGCAGGCTATCTTCACGAGCGAACCGCCCTTACCCCAGGAAGAAGTGATTTCCCTGCTGGCCACCGGCACGACGCGCGAGGAATTGGCCGGCAATAACAATGTGCTTGCCGGACGGGCCGCCATGCTACTGGTTCAACAGCTCTATCGAAAAGTGTTCAAAAAAGGTCAGGGCGCGCAAAACAGTTCTGTCTTTGATCGTCTCGATGTCGACATCGGCCAAACCGACCCGCGCACCGGACAGCAGCAGGCTACGGCGCGCTTCAAATTGAATGATCAATTCGTTCTGGTCGGAGATCTCGATGTGGGCGGCGGTTTCCGCGGTATGGTCAAGTATCTGATCCGATTTCGCTAAGATGCGTCTTCTTCTTCTTCTTCCTGTCATTATTATCGGCGCGTCTTGTTGCGTAGGGCAGTCTGCCCTGGCGCAATCGGCGACTCGTCCCGAGCGGTCCGAGGAAAAGCAGAAGGAGCAGCACGCGGTCGCGAAGGAACAGGAGAAAAAGGCGCAGCGCGCCAGCGTCATCGAGTTCCAGGGCGAGAAAATGTTTAGTGATAAGGAATTGCGTTCCCAACTCAAGGAGCAAATCGCCACTATTGACGATTTCGGTTTGACTCCGGCCCGCGCTGATGATGCCGCGTTTTTCCTCGAGCTCTTCTACCGGAAGCACGGCTACAAGAAGGCGAGTGTCCACTATGTGATCGAGTCGGGCGATCGCCTGCGTCTCGAAATTCAGGAAGGCCAATTATACACTCTTGGCACCGTCACGTTCGACGGCAACAACCACGAGCCGACCGACAAATTATTCGAGTATGTCATGGGCCCAACGCGCGAGCGCTACTCCAAGTTGCAGAAGAATCTTCCGTTCGTCGCCTCCGACGTCGAGGAAGGCGCGGACCTCGTGCATCGGTTCTATGTCGCTGAAGGTTATCTGGACGCTGCCGTCGGTAAACCGGACTACACTTTTCACGACGAAACGGGCGGAGTCGACGCGGTCATTTCAATCCAGGAGGGGCGAGCCTATTCTTTCGGGAACGTTATCTTCACGGGCAATACCGTCTATGATCGCGAGACTCTGCGCGGCCAGATCAAGGATCTTCTCGATCAGCCCTACACGGACGCGCGTGTCGCTGACATTCCGCGGCGCTTGCAGTCCTACTTTAAAACGCGCGGATATTTCGCCATCAAAGTGGAGGCGACAGGCGAACCAACCGCGGCGCGCGACGGCCATGTTCCAGTCCAGATTGCCGTCTCTGCCGGCTCGCTTTATCACTTTGGCGACGTGTCGGTGAGCGGATTGCGGCGCCTCCATCCGGGTTACGTGGAGAAGCGGTTTTCCAGTCTGAGCGGAAAAACGTACAGCCCTGAAGTTCTGGACGAGAAATTCCGCATGCTCATGCGGAGCGGTCTTTTTACCATCTTGCAGATCAATCCGGTCGCCGTGGGAGGCGAGACGTTGCGGCTCGATATTTCTGCGGAAGAGGCGAAGAGCCGTGAATTGGGCCTCTCCGCTGGATACGGAACGTACGAAGGGCTGATCGGGGGGGTCCAATTTCGCGAATTGGATTTGTTTGGCTCGGGGCGTCCACTCACCACTTCTCTGCTCGTATCGCAGCGCAGTTACAAAGGCGAAATATTGTTCGAAGATCCTTATCTCTTCGACACGGATATCGATCTCAAAACGCGTCTCGGCGCTCTTACCTTTGATTTCGACGGCTATTCGAAATTTGAAATCGGCGGACGCATCGAGCTGACCCGCAAGCTAACCAAGCAATACGAGATTGGCGCAAATTTCTCCGTGCGCCACGTGGAGATCACGAGCGCGGCCATCAAGCCATTTTATCTCGGCCAGACATCCTACTTCATTAATACTCTTGGCTTCTTCCAAACTCTCGACCTGCGCGACAGTCCACTCGTGGCACCGCGCGGTTTTGTGGCTGGTAACACGGTCGACCTTGCCACCAGCGCTTTCGGCAGTGACGTCGAACTGGTCCGGGCCACCTTGCGGCTCGGATACTACATCCCGTTCGGTCCTAAAGCGCTCACGCCCGGAGTCGTCGAAGCCCAGAGCGGTACGAAAACTCCATGGGAGCGTTTTGTTGAGCAATCATCGCTCGCCTTCGGAGCGCGCACCGGTGTGGTCCACTCCCTTAACCATAGTGGTCCCGATGAGTTGACCACCATCCCGATCGACGAACGATATTTCAACGGCGGAGGCACCACGGTGCGCAGTTTCGCGGAGCGGGATCTCGGACCGCACGATCGTCACGGGAATCCTCTCGGCGGTGAGTTTTTTACCGTTTTCAACGCGGAGTATACCTTTCCGATTTTCGGCGAACTACAGGGTGCTGTCTTTGCCGACGCGGGGAATCTTTTGCCCACTTCGGAGCATCCCGGGGTCGACGACATGCGTTACGCGCTGGGAGCCGGATTGCGCTATAAGCTGCCGATCGGTCCGATCCGTCTCGATTACGGTCTGAATCCAGATCGACACCCCGGCGAGGATTTCGGTGCGTTCCATTTCAGCTTTGGTTTCGCGTTTTAGTCGCGTGGCCGCCCGTTGCCATCAGCCGACCGGGTTTCTCCACCACCGCAAAAACCATTTGGCTGGAGGGCAACCGGTCGTAAATTCTGCGCTCCGCTCCCACCCACCCGAAAGGATCCTGAAACTATGATGACACTTCTGCGCAAGCACCGGAATTGGCTGATGACTGTGATTGCCATCCTGGCTCTCCCGTTCTGCCTGTATTTCGTTAAGACAGATCCCAGCGCGGTGAAGAACGATAAATTTGCTCGCATATACGGGCGCGATGTCTCGGTCGTAGAAGGACAACGCGGCGCCCGCCTCTGCAATCTGGCGCGCGACCTCGGGATGCAGAATCTTGTTCGTTCTCTCGCCGCGGGCGCCAATTCAGAAAACGAGTTGTATTCCCAATTCACCTTGAACCTGATGGTTCTACGTCATGAAGCGGTCCATCTCGGGGTTCAACCAACCACCGCGGAGGTGACCGATTTCGTCCGAACTCTGCGTCCCTTTCGCAGCGCCTCCGGTTTTGATCCGAAGAAGTTTGACGAATTTACGCAGACCGCGTTGCCGGCCATGGGTTTTACCGAGGCCCAGATTGAAGAGCTGGCCACAGACGAGCTGAGCCTGCGTCGGATCAAGGAGCTGGTCGCGACGGGAATCAGTGTGCCCGACGCGCAAAGCAAGGCTGAGTATCAGCAGCTCTACGGCCGGCTCGGCGTCAGCGTCGTCCGGTTGCATGCGGCCGATTTCGGGAAGGATGTGAAAGTGACCGACGAAGACATTCAAAAGTATTACGAAGCGCACAAGGCAGAGTTGAAGACGGAGGAGAAACGGAAGGTTGAATTCGTTAGTCTGTCGCTCAGCGAAGAACAGAAGAAGCTAACGGGCAAAGAACGAATCGATGTTCTGCAAAAACTGGCCGACCGCGCCAACGATCTCACTCAGGCGCTCCTCGAAAAAGGCGCCGAGTTTCACCAGGTGGCGGCTAAATTTCAATTGCCGGTTACTCCCACGGGCGAGTTCACCTCGGCGGCGCCCGATCCAAAATTGAAGGCGGATCCGCAACTGACCACGGCGGCCTTTCAACTGACCAGCCCGGAGCCCAACAGTGACGCGCTCCAGGCGCCCGATGGATTTTATGTTCTGCATCTGGATGGAGTGGTCGAAGCGCGCCCTCTTTCCATGGACGAAGCGAAGCCTAAAATTGTCGAGGCCGTCAAGAGCACGCGCGCCCGCGAAATGTTGGCTACCAAGGGAGCGCAGGTTGCGCACGACGTGCGTGAGTTACTCGTCTCGGGCGCGCCTCTCGCGTTTGCCCTTGAGAAGGCGAACGTGAAAGCAGAAAAGCTCGAACCTTTTTCTTTGTCGGAAGACATGGATCCCGAAGAAGCGCCGAAGGCACCGAAAAAGCGCGCCCCGGACTTCGTGGCCGTGCGGAACGCGGTCGCCACTTTGCAGGCCGGTGACGTCAGCGAATTCATGCCGTGGGAGGATGGAGGGGTGGTGGCCATTCTGGAAAAGCGCGAATTGCCCGACGAAACAAAGTTCGCGCAAAAGAGGGCTGCCTTTGATCAGAAGATTCTTTCGAATAAGCGCGAGATCGTGTTCTACGAATGGCTGCGCGAGCGCCAGATGGAAGCCGGAATTATTGCAGCGAAAAGCAGCTGAGAATTTTGTTCCCAGCGCGCGTCTGACCAACTCCATGGCGTTGTAGAGGCGGTTGTGCCAACCGCCTAACTGTTTAGACAGGTACCTCGCACAGGCACCTCTACAACGCTTGGGGCGAAAAATGCCCGCCGGACCGTGGCTACAGAATGAGGCATCTCTCCGCTCACCCATCTTGCGGGACGCCGCATTCGTGAGATGGCTTATAACTACGCCATGGACCAACTCGATGATATTTTCGACGACGCCAACGGCGACCTCGCCATCGGAGAGCTGGAGATGGCTGTGGAAAAGTATCGTCGCTGCGTGGAGCTCGATCCATCCTTCTTCGACGGCTGGCACGCTCTCGGCATGGCCTTAATGAAACTTGGACGCTTTCCGGACGCGATCGAGGCGGGAAAAAAAGCCACGGAACTTCGCCCCAACGATCAGATCGGATGGACCAGCCTCTCTTTGTTTTACAACCGCAACGGCGATATCAAAGAGGCGGAGGCCGCCGGCACGAAAGCCAAGATTCTGTCGTGGGGCGGGAAAATCGCCAAAGAGGGCGACTAAAGCGCCAAGGCTCCTGGCTTTCACCTGCGGCCAACCCCCGGAACATGGCAGTTCGGCCGCCGCCGGCGACAGGAGGAAGTGCTGTAGCCGCCTCCCTCTGTTGAGGCGTCTTTGACAATACGATATGGCGTCGCGCTTAAATCGGTCGTTCGACCCAACTGACACAAATTTCCTAAAACATGCATCTGCAATGTCGGCTCTATCGGATGTCCGGGCATGCGTATTTCTCGTCGCGCGCTCTTGCCCACATTCCTTCAGGCCGGTGCCGTCCTTTTGTGCATAGCGGTATCCCCCGGGCGAGCCAGCGTGAGTGCGGACGTCCCACCCAGGGATTCTGAGCAAACAATCCGCGCTCTGATTCTCGCGGCTCAGCCGGGAGCAACAGCACTCGACCGCGAAGTGGCGCGGCTCCAAAATAAGATTCGCACCGGGCACGCGGTCGAACCGCAGATTATTCAGCTCGGTTGGGCTTTCGTCGCTAAGGCCCGCGTCACCGGCGATCCTGGATACTACAAGATTGCGCAACAGTGCGCTCAACTAGGCGGCGACGGAACTGACTCTCGGCTTCTTCGCGGACACATCGATCACGCGCTACATCGTTTCGCGGAAGCGGAAGCAATCGCACGGCAACTCACCACCGAAAAGCAAGCGGGCTGGCAGACGTATGCACTTCTGGGTGATGCCCTGATGGAGCAGGGGAAGTTGACCGAGGCAGTCGACGCCTATCAACGAATGATCGACATCCGGCCCTGTCTCCAAACCTACGCCCGCGTCGCTCATGTGCGCTGGCTCAAAGGCGACTTGGCCGGCGCGAAGGAGCTGATGCGACTGGCGGTCGAAGCTGGGAACAGTCGCGATCCCGAGCCTGCCGCCTGGGCCTACACGCGATTGTCGCTCTATCAGCTCCAGTCGCACGAATTTAAAGAAACCGGTTGGTCGATCGATCGCGCCCTGGAATTTGTGAAAGATTATCCCGCTGCCCTGTATCTCCGCTCCAAGTTGGAAATTCAGCGAGGAGAACCGGGCAAGGCGATGGAATCACTGCGTACGGCGAGCGCGCAGATTCCGCTGCCTGAATATCAGTGGGCCCTGGCCGACGCCGCCAGATTATCGGGCGATGACGATCTGGCTGCGAAAACAGAAGATGCGCTAAACCGTCGGGGCGCCAGTGAAGATCCCCGCAGTTTCGCGCTCTTTTTGGCCACGCGTCAGGCCAATCCGGAAATGGCATGCAAGCTGGCGCAGGAGGAGTTGGCCAACCGTCGGGACGTCCTGACCTACGATGCCCTCGCCTGGACCGAGTTGGCCGCCGGTCACATTCCGGAAGCGCGCGACAATATGAAGCGAGCGCTCGCGGAAGGCACCAGCGACGCCCGTCTATTTTACCACGCCGCCCTGATCGATGCGGCCGCAGGTCAAAGGAAATCAGCGATCGCCTGGATTCGCCGCGCCGCACCCATCCAGCAAATGCTTCTCCCTTCCGAGCATGCCGATTTAACGCAGCACGCCGCGGAGCTCGGCGTCTCCCTCGCCGCGGAAACAGTTTCGCAACCAACCAAACAAAAATTGGCCGACTCGGCCAATCTCAGAAAGCAGTAGCAGTTATGAAAAACAAAAAACCATTCATCCAGGCGTTCGCCACGGCTTCTGTCGTGATGGCGCTGTTAGCGTTTGCCCGACCGGCCAATGCTTCCAGTCACATGGATGCTCCTCTCATCGTGCTCGATCCGTCGGCCAATACCACGGACGTTTACGCTTTTCGCAGCAGTGATGCGAATGGCGGTCAATATCTCACCGTCGCACTGGCCGTTTATCCTTTCGAGGAGCCAGGCATCGGGCCGAACAAGTATAACTTCGACGACAATGTGCTTTACCAGATTCACGTTGCCACCGGCGCGAACGTCGCGGCTGCCCAACCCAGTGTCTCGTATGGCTTCCGCTTCACCACCTCGTACAAAAATACGAGCACCATCGCTCAATCGTACCTCGGTGAGATTGGCAGTGTGGACGATGCGCATCAAAATCTGACGCAACGTTATACCGTTACCAAAACGCTCCCGCCGGCCACGCCGAAGGCTACCCCTTCCGTCACGACCCTGTTCACTAATGTTCTGGTCCCGCCCAATAATCAGGGACTAGTCACACGTTTCTATAATCAGAACGATAACGGTGATCAGCTCGCTCGCGAAGGCGTTGCCCTGGAAAGCCAGCTTGATCGCTACACCCTCAACACGATCGCGACGAATCCAGCCGGTTACCGCGTCTTCGCCGGCCAGCGTGATGATGGTTTCTATGCAGACATCCAGAGCATCTTCGATCTGGATTTTTCATTCTCCGGGCCGAACAAACCGTTCGATAGCCAGGGTGGATTTAACGTCCACACCATCGTTCTGAATATTCCGCTCTCCGATATCGGCGGCGCCCAGCAGGTTGTCGGAGTTTATGCTACGACCAGTCGGGCCAAGGTCTCCGTCCTGCAAAATCCCGGACACGGCAAACCGCCCAAGCCCGCGAATAGCGGTAACTTTGTTCAGGTGGCGAGACAGGGCAATCCGCTCTTCAACGAAGCCCTCGTGGCCATCAAGGATAAGGATCTTTACAGCCAGTCAGCTCCGTCCACCGATGCGACCACCTTCAAGACCTACGCGCTCAATCCTGAGCTGGCGGCCATCCTGGGCTTGGACTCGAATCACACGACCAATCGAACCGACATCGCGGGAATCTTCATTCCCGACTTGATCAAAGTCGACCTCTCGACCGGTCCGGCTCGCCTGGCCGGTGGGTCGAACGCAGGCGCCGCGCCTAACGATCCCGGATACAACCGGCTCGGCATCTTCGGTGGTGGACCCAACTCAGCAGGCGGTCCCGCCCCCGACGTTCTGACGAGCACGGTGCAGACCGGATTCCTCGGCAACGGCACTTTGCCGGGTGGCTGGCCAAATGGCCGGCGTTTCGGCGACGACGTCGTCGACATCGCAGTGCTCGCTCTGGAGAGCGACTTGCGTAATGCGGCTTCCCCCACACTGGCGCTGGCTCCGGCCGATCCTGGCGTGGATAAGGTCGACCACAATGACATTGGGTACAACAAAGTATTCCCTTACGCGGCCACGCCTTTGAACGGTCGCGCCCACGCGCACCACTAGCCTTCCCCTCAACTCTTGCACCGTCAGCGCCCTTGCGGTGACTGGCGGTGCAAGCCGTTGGGATCGTTATGCGCATGCGCACATATTTCGTGGCGCTCGCCGGCGCACTCGCTTTGGCGGCGCCTGTTTTGGCCCATGATCCGGGCCTCAGTTCGGCCACGGTCACATTGGGGCAAGGCGAAATGACTGCGGTCGTGGTGTTCAATCCGCGAGACCTCGCCAGCGTGCCGAAGACCAGCGGATCCGACTACAGCTCCATTGTGCCGGATATCCTGCGTGTCCGACTCAGCGGTCAATCGATTCCGGCCCATCTCGAAAGTATCACCCGCGATGCGAGCGAGAATGTTTCCTTCCGGCTCCATTTTGAGCGTGTCGGAGAAGGTCGGCTCGAAATCGTTTCTGGCGTGATCGATCAATTGCCCTTTGGGCATCGCCAATTTCTGAACGTCCTTAACGCCGCGGGTCAACCGCTCGGCAATCGTCTCCTCAGCGCGCGCGAAAATCAGTTTGAAACTGTCATCGCCGCGGCTCCTCTCACCCTTTCACCTCCCGTGCGCGGGAGGTTCTTCGATTTTCTATTGTTAGGCATCCGCCACATTCTGACTGGTTACGATCATCTTCTTTTTCTCTTTGGCTTGCTCATCGTCTCGCGCAACGCGCGATCGGCTGCCTTGCTCATCACCTGCTTCACCGTGGCTCACTCTCTCACCCTCGCGCTTTCCACATTCAATCTGGTCAACTTGCAGAGTCGCATTGTGGAACCTGCCATTGCGGCATCGATTGTTTACGTGGGTCTGGAAAATCTTTATCGCGGGAGGACTCTCGATTACCGGTGGATCCTGACCTTCGTTTTTGGCCTCGTCCATGGTCTCGGGTTCGCCAGTGTGCTGCGCGAGATGGGAGTGGCTAACACCGGAGCTAAAGCGGCCATTCCGCTGATCGCTTTCAATTCTGGTGTGGAACTCGGTCAGCTCAGCATCGCGGTCATCATTCTTCCCCTGATCTGGAGATTGCGCCGGAACCTCTCTTTTTTCAGGGTGGCCGTCCCAGCGTGCTCGATCCTCATTGCGCTCGCCGGCGGCTATTGGTTCTTCGAACGTATCTTCCAAACGTAATTCGTCGATCAAGAGATCGATCGCAGAATGGCGTGGCGCTCGCTCCCAGGCCACTGTAGCGGCGGTCTATGACCGACGATCTGAGTCAGCCCCGGGCACGCACGTCAGTCAGCGACACAAAACGAACGTGGTCCGCTCACTGTTCTCCGCTTAAACCCTCGGCGGTCAAAGATCGCCGGTACAGATTTCAGATCACCAAATATTGACGCGCTTATCCGCGGAACGAATCATCGGGCTGCCGTCCGGAATGTTAAACGCCTTCTGAAATTCCGGCAGGTTCGAAAGAGGGCCGATCACCCGATAATGCGCAGGGGAGTGCGGATCGGTGTTTAAGCGCAGCTTGAGATCTTCGTCGCGCATTTTCTGCCGCCAGATTTGCGCAAAGGACAGAAAGAAGCGCTGGTCAGGTGTGAAGCCGTCGATCTTTTCCTCCGGTTTCCCCGCCGACGCCTTCTTGAACGCGGCGTAGGCGATCTTCAATCCGCCCAGGTCCGCGATATTTTCACCCTGCGTCAACTCGCCGTTTACATGCAGGCCGGGCAGCGGTTCGTATTCCGAGTATTGCTTCACAATCGCTTTTGCGCGCTCCTCGAACTTCGCTTTCGATTGCGGCGACCACCAATCACGCAAATTGCCCGCGGCATCAAACTGCCGTCCCTGATCGTCAAAGCCATGGGTCATTTCATGCCCGATCACCGCGCCGATGCCGCCGTAGTTAACCGCGTCGTCCGCCGTCGCGAAAAAGAATGGCGGTTGCAGAATACCGGCCGGGAATACAATCTCGTTCATGTTCGGATTGTAATAGGCATTCACCGTCGGCGGCGTCATACCCCATTCCGTACGATCGACCGGTTTGCCGATTTTGTTCGCGTCCCGCTTCACCTCGAAGGTTTCGGCGCGCAGCGCATTCAGAACGAAAGGCCCGCGGTCAATGGTCAGGGTCGAATAATCGCGCCACTTGTCCGGGTAGCCAATCTTGACCTGGAAAGCGGCCAGCTTTTTCAAGGCCTCCTGCTTGGTCGGTTCATCCATCCACTCCAGCGTCTTGATCCGATCGGCCAGCGACGCCTTCAGGTTGTTGATCATCTCGAGCGCGCGCGTCTTTGCCTCCGGCGTGAAATTCTCCGCCACATAAAGCTTGCCCAGCGCTTCGCCCACGGCCTGATCCGTGGAAATGACGACGCGCTTCCAACGCGGCTTAATCTGCTTCGTGCCGCGCATGACCATCTCATTGAAACTGAAGTTCTCGTTCACGAAGTCGTTCGAGAGTTCCGCAGCCGTCCCGTTAATCAGGTGCCAGCGCAGATACGTCTTCCAGTCGTCCATCGAAGTCTTGGCGAAGACGCCATTGCCTGCTTTGAAGAAGTCGGGCTGCCGCACGTTGATCTCGGTCGCGCCGACCAGTCCGATTTCCTTGAAGTAATCAGTCCACTTCCAGTCCGGTGTGAGCGCCTGCAGTTCTTTCTCCTGCATCTTGTTGTAATTCTTCAGCGGATCGCGCAGCTCCACCTTGGTGCGCGAGGCTTGGGCGAGCGACGTTTCAAATGCCAGGATCTTTTTGGCCTCTTCGCCCGCTTTCGTTGCTGGCTCGCCCAGCAACGTCAGCATCTTCGTGACGTGATCGACATATTGATCACGCAATTTTTTCGATGCATCATCGGTCTTGGTGTAGTAATCGCGATCCGGCATGCCCAAGCCGCCTTGCAACGCTTGCCCGATCACGCGAGTGCTGTCTTTATCGTCGAGGCCGGAGCCGAAGTTGAAGAACGCGGCCACGCCGATCGTGTGCAGGTGCGCGATCTCTTTGAGCAGATCCGTCCGATCTTTCATCGCATCGATCCGCTTGAACTCTTCGTCCAACGGCTTGGTGCGTGCGGCTTCGATGGTTTTCTCGTCCATCCCGCTGCCGTAATAATCGCCCACCTTCTGCAGTTCCGGGGCCGCCTTTGCATCGGCCTGGGCCGTAGAGGCCTTTTCGGCGATGACGTGGAGCGCGTCGTTATTCTGTTCGATCAGTTGATTGAAGCTGCCCCAGCGCGAAAACTCCGGCGGAATTTCGGTGCGTTTGATCCAGCCACCGTTGCTGTAGAAGAAGAAGTCGTCCTGCATCTTGACCGACTCATCGAAGTTAGCCGAATCGATTGGCTTCGCGCTTTTCAAATCGCTCGCTTTGGCCACCGTTTCGTCGCCCGTGGAAGGGTGGGTGGCTTCCCCCGGTGGTGGAACATTGGCACTGCTTTTTGGCTGCTCCGGATGTTTCACGTCCCCTGCCGGAGGCGAATTTCCGATGAGCGGCGATTTCTCCGGCTCGGACTGAGCCCGGAGGTTAACAGTCAAAACAAAGGTGACCGCGACGACGAGTAACGTTTTAATAAGTGCGTTCATGGATATCTCTCTGGTTGATGCGAAGCCGAGGACTGCCATGCAGCCGGGGAATCTCGGCGAAGTAGAATGCTTTACGGCAGGAAAACGCCGCCGTCCATTGTCAGATGCAAAAACAGCGACTTTTAAAGCTGTTCGATCTTGTAACCCCGCGCCCTTAAGAGGGAGAGGAGCCCATGCGGTCCGGGAAAATGCGCCGACCCGACCACGATCATAGACGGTCGGCCTGATTTGATGACCGCTTCGATCCGGGGAATCCATCGCGCATTCCGGCGGTCGAGCATCCTCCACCAGACCGTCGGAGCTTCCTTCATCCGGGGAAGCTCCATCGCGTACAGAGCATCCACGTTTCCGGCTTTCCACGCTCCCACTGATTGCTTGAACTCTTTGGGTCCGGCGTCGGCATAGATCAGAGTTTGCAACAGGAACACCTCCCCTTCGACGTCCTGCATGTCGGAGAAGACGCGGACATGCTCGTCGATCGTCTCGATCCCCCCTACTTGCTTTCCTCGATGCAGCGCCTCTTCGGAAATGTGATAATCGATTCCGTAGGCGCCGGAAATTCTCTCGTAGCCCGGATGCCGCAAGAGGAACAACCCGATCGCCCACGGCTTGAGATGTTGCCAGCTCTCCATTCCACTGACGGTGATTTTCTGCATGAACGCATACGTCTTCGGATTGATCTTACTCTTGATCTCAACGCCTTTCGGGTAAGTCGCGGCGGCCACGACTTTCCTCTCAAACAATCTGCCGGCTTCGCGTCGTGGATCGATTTCGAACCAGAATTCCTGCGATTCTTTCACGGCGTCTTCGATTACCGGCGCCAGCGGATAGTCCCCCGGAGACATGGCATGAATCGATCCGAGGAGGTAAACGGACGCTTTCCCGTTCGTGACACGCCAAAGACAGTGCTTTCCTCCGCCTCCGGACTCCGCGGCGGGTGCGGCACCTGCTAGCAGGCAAAGGGTCAGCAGAGAGGTCCACCCGGCGACCCATGTCCGAATCTGTTTATGGCGCATTGCGTGTATATTAAGTGATTAAAGAGTCTCTCCTCCACAATTATCGTCGTTCCAATTCGGATTTGCCCGTTCGACGGCGCTTGACCGTCGGACGCATAATCCTTTTGGTCACCCTCGCAGGCCTGGTCAGCGGGTCTGGCGCGACCCCGAAACACAGCGCGCCCAAAGCGGCGGCCAAGCCTTCCAGTCCATGGCAAGTGGTCAAGATCGGCAGTCACGATTATCTCACAGCCGATAACATTGCGGGATTCTACGGATTGCCAGCCGGGGTCGAGCCGGTGGACAAAACGATTCGTCTCGAGAATGAGAAGGGGTCGCTCCAGTTCAAGCTGGGCAGCCGCGAGATCCTTATCAACGGCGCGCGCAATTGGCTTTCCTTTCCGGTCCTTGAGAAGGACGGAAAATATCTTATTTCGCGTCTCGACCTGGCCGAAACGATCGAGCCCCAGATTCGTCCGCACATGATCGGGGGCATCGGAAAAATTCGGACCATCGTGCTCGATCCCGGTCACGGCGGTTACGACAAGGGCGCCATCAGCCGGTACGGCTGCGAAAAAGACTACACGCTGGATGTGGCGCGCCAGCTCCGTCCGCTTCTGCTCGCCAAGGGTTTTCGCGTTCTCATGACGCGGGAAGGGGATTACTTTGTGCCGCTCGAAGTGCGAGCTCGCATCGCCAACGCGGCGGCCGACGCCATTTTCGTCAGCATCCATTTTAACGCCACCGACTCTAACCCGGACGCGACCGGTTTCGAGATCTACTCCCTCACACCGCGCGGCGCACCCTCCACGCAGGACGATTTAATGAAGGCAAATGCCGAAAACATTCAGGCCGGCACGGCCGTCGATACGCACAGCATCGAGCTTTCCGCCGCCATTTATCATTCGCTCCTCGGCCATGTTGGCGAGTTCGATCGTGGCATCAAGCGGGCCCGCTTTGCTGTTCTGCGTCAGACAAAAATTCCGTCGGTCCTGATCGAGGGCGGTTTCCTGACCGAGCGCGGCGAAAGCAAACTCATCGCGAACAAGGAATGGCGCGGCAAACTCGCCCAGGCCATCAGCGTAGGTGTCGACAGCTACAAATCCCTGGCCGAACGCAAACTCGCGCCCCTGCTCGTGCGCGATTACCATCGCAAACCGGAACCGGATTTGTTTCCCGTGGTCGGTCTAAAACTACAGCCGGTCGGTCCGCTCCCCGACGCGCCGGCCGCCGCTGCGACCCCAGTCCCGCCGCCCGTTGCCTCTCCCACGCCCATCGACCTGACTAAGGCGATGATCGTTCCGTAGTCCGCTCCGCAGTGAGGACCTCGCACGAAGGTCACAACGGCCACGAAGTCCGGCCCCCCTCCGAATGGGATCATTCATGATCCTGCTCCTGCTCATAATCGTGATCTTTCCCGTCCAATCGAAGATTACGAGCGTGAGCACGAGCACGATTAGGAATATGAATAAGAACAAAGCCGAGCGCGCTCCGACTTGGGCGTTGAATACGCCGTGCCGGGAGGCCGGCGGATAAACCGCATCCCCGTTGTGTCCGTCGTGCCCTCCGTGCGAGCAATTCCCCAAAGTTGACATCACTCCACCGGGTTCTATTCTTCCGATCAAGAGCGGGGGAGCCATTGGCTGAGAGTCCAGCGGAAGCTGGAGACCCCTTGAACCTGATGCGGGTAATGCCGCCGCAGGGAGCGAGGAGTTCGGCCATGCCTTTTCGCGCATGGCCTTTTTATTTTGAATCAGGAAAGCAGGAATCCAGGAAGCAGACGGGATTTACAGGATTAATATGATTAAATCAGAAACCGCTAACGGATCGAACGGGTCTGCTCTACCCAATCCCGTTAATCCTGTCTCAACGGCGTTGCCAAATTCGAAAAAGGTTTACGTCGACGGCGTCCTGCATGCCAACGTGCGCGTCCCGTTCCGCGAGATTTCTCTGGCCCAAACCAAGACGATGGACGGCCGCATGGAAGTGAACGAGCCGGTCCGGGTCTATGATACGAGCGGTCCCTGGGGCGATGCTCGGGCCATGAACGACGTGAACCAGGGTTTGTCTGCTCTGCGCGCCCCCTGGATTCGCGATCGCGGCGATGTGGAAGAGATCGAAGGACGAGCCGTCACGCCGATTGATGATGGCTACCTTTCCGTTACGCACGCCGAGAAATCGGCGGGTCGGAACGGAAATTCCAAATTCGAAATTCAAAATGTAAAATTTGAGCGCAAACCTTTGCGTGCGAAGCCCGGCAAGTGTGTGACCCAGCTGTATTACGCGCGCCAGGGCATCATCACGCCCGAGATGGAATACATCGCGATTCGCGAGAACGGCCGCACCTCCGAAAAATCTGAAATCGGAAATCTGAAATCTGAAATTGCGCGCAACGATCTCGCGCAACAACACCGAGGAGAGAGTTTTGGTGCCAATGTTCCTCGCGAAATAACAACCGAATTCGTGCGCGCAGAGGTCGCTCGCGGCCGGGCCATCATCCCGAACAACATCAATCACCCGGAATCCGAACCGATGATCATCGGTCGCAATTTCCTCGTCAAAATCAACGCCAACATCGGCAACTCCGCCGTCGCGTCCTCCATCGAGGAAGAAGTGGAGAAGATGCGTTGGGCCACCAAGTGGGGCGCCGACACCGTCATGGATTTGAGTACGGGCAAGAACATTCACGCCACGCGTGAATGGATCATTCGCAATTCACCGGTCCCGATCGGCACCGTCCCGATCTATCAGGCCTTGGAAAAGGTCGGCGGACGCGCCGAAGAACTGACCTGGGAAATCTACCGCGACACCCTCATCGAACAGGCAGAGCAGGGGGTCGATTACTTTACCGTCCATGCCGGGGTACTATTAAGATACGTCCCCATGACGGCCCGCCGGGCCACCGGCATCGTCAGCCGGGGCGGCTCGATCATGGCCAAGTGGATGCTGTCGCATCACCAGGAAAGTTTCCTTTACACGAAGTGGGACGAGATCTGCGAGATCATGGCCGCCTACGACGTCAGCTTCTCCATCGGCGATGGTCTGCGGCCAGGCAGTATTGCTGACGCCAACGACGAAGCCCAGTTCGCGGAACTGTTCACCCAAGGCGAGCTAACCAAGCGCGCCTGGGCGCAGCATGTGCAGGTCATGAACGAAGGCCCGGGCCATATCCCCATGCACATGATCAAGGAGAACATGGAGAAACAATTGGAGTGGTGCGATGAAGCGCCGTTCTACACGCTCGGACCCCTAACGACCGACATCGCCCCCGGCTACGATCACATCACGAGCGGCATCGGCGCGGCCATGATCGGCTGGTACGGCTGCGCCATGCTTTGTTACGTCACCCCGAAAGAACATCTCGGTCTCCCTAACAAACAAGACGTCAAGACCGGCGTCATCACCTACAAAATCGCCGCCCACGCCGCCGACCTCGCCAAAGGCCACCCCGGCGCCCAATACCGCGACAACGCCGTCAGCAAAGCCAGATTTGAATTCCGCTGGGAGGATCAGTTCAATCTTTCACTCGACCCCGAAACGGCACGCGAGTTCCACGACGAGACCCTCCCGCAGGAAGGCGCCAAGACGGCGCATTTCTGCTCAATGTGCGGTCCACATTTCTGCAGCATGAAAATCACGGAGGATGTTAGAAAGTACGCAGCAGAACAAGGTTTGAGTAATGAAGCGGCGGTTAAGCGAGGTCTCGAAGAGAAAGCTGCCGAGTTTATGGAGAAGGGCTCAGAGGTTTACGCCAAGACGTAAAGGCGGATGCAAAACGAGCTGGATATCGTCCGCGACGTGTCCGAGCGGCTCGATCGTGCAGGCATCGCTTACATGCTCACCGGTTCGATGGCGATGAACTACTATGCGCAGCCGCGAATGACGCGGGACATCGATTTGGTGATTGCGCTTGCCAGTTCCGATGCAGACAAAATTGTCGATCTATTCCGTCCCGATTACTACGTCTCGGAAGAAGCGGTGCGCGATTCCATCGCCAGCAAATCGATCTTCAACCTCATTCATCAACAAAGCGTGATCAAAGTGGATTGTGTGGTGCGGAAAGATACGCCTTACCGGCGCGCCGAGTTCGAGCGACGCCAGCAGATCAAGATCGATAATTTCTCGACTTGGATTGCGACGAAAGCAGATCTGATCATTTCGAAATTAGACTGGGCGAAGGACTCACATTCCGAAATCCAGATGCGCGACGTGAAAAACCTGATCGCTTCGGGCTGCGACACCGCTTACATCGACAAGTGGACGAAGGAACTCGGCTTGTCTAAGCTTTGGCAGGAAGTGCAACCATGAACGACACCGCGCCAGAGATTGCTGAGCAAGTGCAGGCGAGATTGATGACGCTTTCCAATGCGACCCGATTCAAGATGGGCGCGCAGATGTTTGACGCGGCGAGGCGAGTCGTCATCGCCTCGTTACCCAAAGATTTACCTGAGGCAGAACTTAACCGTCGTCTCTACGAACGCATCTACGGCCAAGCGCTGCCTTTCTGACGAATGCTGTTTTCTGCTCAATGAATACGACGTTAAGCGGGAGCGGTCGGATAGAATTGACATTCAAAGTCACCCGAAGGGCAAGCTTCGCGGGCAAACGAAGCTCGTCAAGATCACAGAGGATGTTAGAAGATATGCCGCTGAGCATGCGATTGATGAGAACAAAACGATCGAACACGGGATGAAGAAGAAAGTTGCAGAGTTCCAGCACAGCGGAGCAGAAATTTATTCCAAACCGTGAATCGGCCCACGGTCCGTTAAATCAGGGCAACCCCATTCGTTGTCATGCGCGTTTCTTGAGACATTGCCACGCCAGGGCAAAGGCGAGAAGTGCGATCAACAATGAACCAGTGAGACCACCAAGCTGATATGCGGTGAAATGCGACCACTGCGAAAGGGCGGCGAGTACCGGGAAAAGCAAAGCAACACCAGCGATGGCGAGAAGAATACCAAGTGTGGTTCGCACGATTTTCACAAGGCGCTCAACATCTAGCAAGAATCGAACGGGCGGGCACGCCGAGACATAGTCCTGGGCCGAAGGCTGAACGAGTCGCGCAAGTGAATCAATAAGATCAGCTTCGCCAAAAGAGCTGTCAGTTTCATCGTCTGTTTAGGCATCATGAGTAACCGCTCTCTTCTTCGGCAACAACAATCCGTAAACAATCATCAGCAATGGGGCTAGCAACCAAAGCCAAAACCCAGGACCAAGCCCAACTATCGGCGCGGTAGTGCCTGACCCATCCACGGTAATCGAGTGGTGACGCAAAAAACTGAGGGATAAAGCGCAGCCTAATGACGCTCCCCAAATAACTGGCAGCGGTCTTTTAGTCAGCGCCGCAATCCACACCGCAATGATCAGCGGATTCGCTAACCAGCAGTAAAAACCGCTAAATAAACCAAACACTCCCGAAACCAAAGCAACTATACCAAGCCAAGCTTGCGGCTTCGCGTCGTAAAACGCCGGGACACAAAGCGAGATGATGTAGCACACAATGCTGGCAACAAACAATATCTTCGCAGTCACTTGTTTCATGGTGCGTGAAGGATGCCTAACCTATGAAAATGTCGACAATTTCGACGGTTATCCAGCGTGCAACGATCTGTGCAGTGCTTGCACAACGCCGCCCAACACACCAAACGGTGCACAGGCGACACGGTAAGCGAGGTCAGCAATTATTTTTCAACTGCCTTTACTTCGGCGACCCACCCGTCTCGGCGAACCTTCCAGCCTTCATCCACTGCTTGCCAGCCGATGTTTTCCTCCAACTCCAGCAAAAGCTTTGCGACCTCGGCATCAGTGCTGGCGGATTTTCCCTCGCTCACCCAGCCAGCTCTCCTTTTTTTCCACTCTCCTTCAACCGTCTCCGATTTCACATGCGCTTCGAGATCCAATAATTGTTTCGCGACGCACTTGGGGTCGCTACAGGCTTTGGTCGCCGTTTCCCAACCAGGTCTCAACTTCTTCCACTGCTCATCGACGGCGCTCCACGCGATGTGAGATTCCAGCTCGAGCAACGGTTTTGGGAGGGAAGTTTCAACCGCCGGAGCCGGCCCTGGTTGGGAGGCTGAAACCGCGGGAGTCGGACGCGGTTTAGAAGCTGAAGCCGCTGGAGTTGGCCCCGGTGGGGAAGAACCGGGAGTAAGCAATTGGAAACTTTGCATGATCGATTCGACCTCTGGATCGCTCGTTGCATTCTTTTGATTCAGAATAAACGCGAGGAAATATAGGTCTTCGCCAGCGGCCGCTGTGTAAGTGATTTCGGTCTGGGTGTCTTTGTGCGCAATGAGAGAGATGAAGGACAACCCGCGTATCGTTACCTGCTTCTCAGAACCAAGTTGCCAATCCTTGACCAGGCTGTTTTTAAAGCCAGCTTGGAAATCACGTAACGCGGTTGCCCGTTCGGCCTCGGGAACCTTCTGCACGGTGATAACAACTTTCTTGGAATTGTCCGCGCTTTGCAATACCGCCAGAGTCTGAGCGGACGCCGGAGTCATTGGTCTCCAGTCCTCAGGAACCTGGATGGAAAAATGGTGTTCAGGAAAGGCAAGAGGCCCGGCAGACAGCCGAGAAGCACTCGCTAAAAGCGCAAGAATTAAAACCAATACCCGACAATCAGTGGCACGCATTACTGAAATAAAATCAACTGCGGCTACTGAGAGCAAGGCCAATCTGTGGAGAAATTACTATTCGTTTCAGAATAGATAGTTAGGCCATCCACGGAGCACAAAAAGAAAACGCGCCGTTGATCAATCGGCGCGCCTTTCTATTTAGCACCGCGTCTTAGTCGGACGCGTGCTGTGCTCGTTAGACCACGATGAGGTCCGCATCATCAGACCAGTCGCTCGGGCCGGCGGAACCGACGGCGTTGACTTGTACCCGATAGTTCTGACCCGGGGTCAGACTATCGAAGGTGTTACGGGCCGCGGTTGTTTGGGACTGTTGCACGAACACGTTCGGCGCGGAGACGAGCGCCACGCGCCAGTTATAGGTGTAACCACCGAAGACGGGCGCCGTGACTGCATCGAGCTCGCCGCTGAGCGCGCCCTGGGTGACGACCGGAGCCGCTGGCGCAGGGAGAACACCGACAGGGGTAGACGTCGGTTTCTGGGTGGGGAAACCGCTGGAGAGCAGTTTCGCCATGTCGCCGCCACAGGTGACACCGACGTAACTGGCCAACTGCCGCAGGAGCGAGGTTAACTCAGCGCGCTTGGCGTTCTTGATGGCCGTGAACTCTTTCCCACCGCCAGCCGCGTTGGAAAGCGCGACGGTGAAGGCAGTGAGCGCCGTGCTGACTGTCGGCAACGTCGGGGTCGGCGTTGGGAAGTCAGGATTACTCGTCATGGAATTGACGATGGTTTGCGTCCCGGTCACGATCAGCGCATCGCTGTCGGAGATCAGGAAACTGATTGCTGGTTTTACAATCATATATGTTTGTCTTTCTGTTAATAGTTAGGTTAATCCTAACGACAGCGTAGGTCATGGCCCTAGCCATGCCAACTTTAGTTAGGTCGCGTAAAAGAGTTAGTTAGGGCCTAACGGACCAGAGAGAGTAACCGCCAGCCTAACCAAGGAGAAATCCCTAACGGAATAGGTTTAATTGGGATTTCAAGATAACAGGAAAAGGCTGGTAAATACCAAAACATCCTTCGGAGGTATCTGGAAAGGCTTTCCTGTATCGGGAAACGACCTCCAAGGTACCAAGAAACATATTCGTGGTACCAAGGAACCTCTTTGCGGAGCGAAGAAAGCCTTTCGTGTTACCAGTAAATGTCTTCAAGGTACGAGGAAATGTTTTCCTGGTACCGCAAGACCTTTGCAAAGGTTCACTTCGGCGGGCGACCGTATTTACGATAATGAGTTCTGACCCCTTTTGATATTAAGCTCTGACCCCTTGGTGATGCTTGGTGATCTTCCTGATGTGATGCGGCGAATGACCGTGCCCCTAAGGTGTTTAAGTCATCCGGCTAGGTCGCTTCTATCGGGGTCTTGAGTCTATTAGTTTGTAAACCTAACGTGATAGAAGGCGCGCCCGAGACTTAGATCGCTGGCCGGGGGAGCAGGCTCGATATCGTTACCTGTAGCGAGAAACTCGTTGCCGATCTGCGTCCAGCTGGCGTCGCTCAGGTTGAGCTTGCGCTCCAACTGATAACTGTGGCCATAGACTACTTCTGCGCTAACTATGACGTTGTTGCCGCTGCGTGCGATACTACTCGCGCCGACCAGACCCCCGAAGTACTCGTAGGCGCCGATGTCGCTTTGTCCGGTGCGGAAGTAACCTCGTTGGTCGCGGCGCGGCGCGTAGCCATCGTCGCCCGCGTTGATAGCTGGACTGGAACCGAAAATGCCGATGGCGAGTGTTCGCGTTGGACCGCCATTATCAACCGGGGCGCTGGTAACGAAGCCCGGATTGGTATTGCGCTTGTCGCCCGTGGCATTAAGAAGTCCGCCGGGCGCGGTCCCGCCAGGACCTCCGGCCGCATCGTCACTCATGTTGTGTCCGTTGGAGGCAATACCTACTCCACCAATATTGTTATTAGGGTCGAAGTTGTTCGGAGAGCCACCTTTGAAGATGGTGTTAGCAGTAGCCAGGTTGCCATAGGCGCTGCCCCCGGTGTTCGTAGCGGTATTCCCGCTCAGGGTGCAATTTACTGCGGTATTGTGACCGCCGGCGTCGCTGTAAATCGCGCCTCCGTAGGGAGCGATATTGGTGTAGAAGGTACAGTTAGTTAGGTAATTAACGTCAGTGTTAAAGAAGCCACCTCTGGCCGAGACTGCGCCGCCGCCGGAATTCGCGCCGTTACTTTCAAAGAGGCAACCGCTCACGAAAGTAGTGCCAGCTACGGCACCGCCGAAGTCTGCGTGGTTATTCGTCAGGTAGCATTCTACGATGTTACGGGCAAGGCCATTGAAGGCGTAAAACGCGCCTCCCTGACCGGGATAAAGAGTGGTGCCCTGGGTGCTTCCGAAGGCGCTGTTACTACTAAAAGTGCAATGAGTCACCGTGACCGAATTTGATCCTTCGGACTCTATGGCTCCTCCTTCGGCAAAGCCGGGTATGTTATCGGCCATGCCACCGGTGCCATGGCCGGGATTGCCGTTGCTGACGGCGTTGCTCGTAAACGTGCAACCGTTAATCACTGATGTGCCTCCACCCAGGGAGATCGCGCCGCCGTTTCCGGAACCTCCCTTGCCACCAATGCCTCCGCCCGTGTATCCGTTACCACCGTCACCGCCCACGGCCGTGTTGTTGGTAAAAGTGCATCCGGTCAAGGTAACCAGGCCATTGCCGGTGCTGGCGAGGCCGCCGCCAGATCCGTTATCGCCGATTCTTCCGATGGTGTCGTCGACAACACCGTCATCTCCCTTTGCGCCTTTGACGGTGTTCGAGCTTACGCTGCAATTCGTTAGCGTCAGCGTGCCGCCATTACTATAAATCCCCGCACCGAGAGTGAAGCCATGGCCAAAGCTCGCCGTGACCGAGCCGTTGCTAATGATCAGGCTATCGATACTAACATGGGCGTTAGGGCCGACCTGTAGAATACGAAATGGACTCGATCCACTGCGCTGAATGATCGAGCCATTGCCATTGATATTGACGACGTGGTTGCTGTCCGCGCCGATCACCGGCAGACCGGTCGGGCCGTTCGTCGAATTGTCGGCCGCCGGCAGAACATAATTGCCATTGGTCGCCAGAATGATGATGTCGTCTCTGCCGTTGCCGTTCGCGGTGTTGATCGCGTTTTTCAACCCAGCCACATCACCGTTCGCGACAGAAATAAAATTGATCTGTGCCGAAACGGTGCCGCAGGCCAGGAGGCTGACCCCGAAGAAAAACGAGAGAGATGCGCGATTCAAAGAGGTTTGCACGGCTGCGGATTTTGGCAGAATTGCGCAGGCATTGACAGCTTTTTGGAAGGTATTTCGACGGATTTGCGATGGCGTTGGCCGAATGGATCGAGCCGACTGCACCCGTATCACGCAACGAAGTGGAACAGAGTGGAGTCGGCCTCTACCCTAGTAATTCAAGCCCGGGGAGGCAATATTCAAGGCGCGCATTCCGGCTGGAAGATTCAGCTTCGGCCTTTGAAGTTGATTACTCCTGCGGATCCTTACCGGCCTTACGGACGCCTCCCTTGGGATTCTTCACTGGCTTTAAGTCTTTCACTGCGACTTTAGGTTTATTGGCTTTGGCTGTTGTTGGTTTCTTTGGCATTCCCTTCACCTCCTTTAGTTGGACAGTTGGGGTCAGTCTGTGAATCGTGCAGATCTACCGCTCAGGGTTGGGCAGGGCATGGCCGATTCTGATGAACATCCGCGCTCTGAGCCCCGTCCGCAGATCACAAAAAGAAAACGCGCCGTTGATCAATCGGCGCGCCTTTCTATTTAGCATCGCGTCTTTGTCGGACCCGTGCGGTGCTACCGTTACACTACGATGAGGTCCGCAAGGGCGACGTGGGGTCTGATCTTCATATTTGACAGCGCTACGGACTAACGAGGGACGAGCGCCGTTGCGCCTCTAGTGGCTCAAATGTCTAAAGTGAAGATCAGACCCCAGAAGGCGACGAGATCACCTCTGTGCATCCGCATCCGCTACCGCCGCAAAACCACCACCAACATGAGCCGGCGCAGGGACGAATCCGGTGGCGGCTCGCCGTCTGGGGCTGAAAAAAGAAGGAGAGCAAAAGCTCCAGCGCTATATGAGTTTCATTCACTCGCAGGAACATCTGAACGGCGGAGACAGGGTACGCCTCGATTGTGACACTCAATGTAATTTTATGCTCACTACAGATTCCAATTTTTCCAGCTATCAGGCGGGTGAGCGTTTTCAATACTTTGGCGGACACTTCAAGCGGTTTCCGGCCTTCATCACCGCGCCCCACTCTGACAACTGGAACATCACGATCGACCTGGCGGGGGGCCAAGCAAATATTCGATACAATCTTAGCGTGCTTAGAAATTGAAGCACGCTCTCGGTGGAAAGACTAAGAAAGGTAAATAACATCATGAAAGAACCAGGACTAGATGGACGGCATCGGGATCAAGCAGCTCCGAAAACCGGGCGGATTGATCAGAAGCGCGGCGACACTCTGAATCAGAATCTGCCAAGACCCATACCGCAGTTTTCGCCTAGGGCCAGGCTCGACACGATGCGGAAGGGCACGGGAAAGACGAGCATCGAAGCGGTGAGGCAAGCAGCTAAAGGGCGGAGCTAGGATTTTCGAGTCGGCGGCAACTTAATCACCGAATTTTAAAGAGGGCGCTTAACGGGCAGGGAGCGATGCCCTAACAGAATAACGAAAAGGTATTCATTATGGCAAACGTTTACATCGAACCAAAACCCACGGCGCGGCATGAGCATGAACCGATTGATCACTATGTGATTGAGCATGCGGACGGATCCAAGGAAAGCGGTCCGTACAAAACGCAGAAGGAAGCGATAGATGCGGCAAAGGCAGCAGGGCATCACCCCCTCGTGGCTCGCGTCCGAGTCACCGACAAAGGAAACCCGGACCACTGGCGGCCGGCTTGAGCCCGCATAAAGAATAACGCGGAAAGCCAACCGCCACCCGTTGGTCTAGGCTGGCGGGCGGCGGCGTGTCGGGGGAATGTCAAAAGTGAAGATCAGACCCCATTCTTCATGACCCTGCATTGGCTAATCCACATTGTCCCTCTATCGTTTGAAGCCGACGACGAATACGAAGGAATCTAGATTGTCGTCGAGGACCTCAAACCACATGTTGACCTGACCTTCCACTCTGAAGGGGCTACGAAACGGTCGGCCTCGCTCCAATGGGAACGAGGAATGTATGGTTCCACCGCCGCCCTCGTTCAAATGGAAATTATTAGCGGTGAAACTGAAATTGTAAATTTCAACCGCGACGGTGTGTTTTAATGGGTCAATAGAGATTTGGGAGGTCTCCCAATTTGCCTGAACTTGCATGGGCGGATGCTCTGAGGGTAGTTTGACAACCGTTCCTTGACGATATCCGAGCACCACGTAACCGATTGGATACTTCTGTGAGAGGTCATCCCCAATATCTGGATTGTGTGCTTTAAGTTTTTGGAAACTCTGTTGAATCACGGTCACATTAATTACCGGTGAATTGTTTCCGGAGGTAGTATTAACAGTGTTTTGATGTCCGGAAACACTAACAGCGGGCGCATTTGAGCCGTGAGTTGTCGATGTCTGCACAGTGCCAGCCGCTGAACTACTTGGTGCACCTTTCTCGGGTCTTGTTTTGGCGAAGAGTAAGACGGCGACGATGATGGCAAGGCATAAACCAATGACAGCCTTTGCCCATGGCGGATATGCACTGCTCACGTCGATCAAAGTCTTAAAATCCATGCCAATTATTTCCTGGTCCTTGCATCACATCTGCGGAGCGCCTTGCGGCGGCGGTCCCTGAAAAAATGCAATGGGCTTAAGCGGGTTTAACTCGACGGATATTTTCCTACGCCCAAGCTGGTATTCAATAACGGGAATCAAGTCGAACACGCCTGCCGTCGTGCTTCGAACTACAATCTCCAGCGTTTCTTGGTCGTGGGCCTTTACCACGTTGAAATCCGAATTTGGATCAGAAACCGTGGCTTCAAAGACGTCGACTCTACCTGATAAAATGCATTCATACTGTCTGTATTGACTGCCTGCAACCATCTCTCCATTGCCGACATAGATTTCTCCCTGTCGGTAATTCGCAGCGCGCAATCGAACACTAGTTAGAGTTACGGTCGAATCGTTCGGATTAGTGATTCTTACACGCACGATTGGCGCTTGGGTCTCTCTACCAGTTCTGAAGATTGGATTGTCCATCGTGGGAAATCCATACAACCCCTTTAAATGACGTCCGTCTCTCAGGTTGACGCCATTGATGTCATATCCCCGTTGCGGTACCGCGACTGCTTCACCGATTTCCAGTGTTTTGTAACGGTGGCTTAGCCAGTACAACCCGAGAGTTATAGCCGACGTTACAATGAGTCCCATGATCGTTATCCAAATGCCGACGCTCATTTTGTTAGCCGCTTTCAACTCAGAGGATCAAATTGGTTGCACGATCATAGCTGCGGAGAATTCTCATCTGCCATACCGGCTAGGAGTTTCTGCCGCCCGGGCCAACTGCTCCGATTTCTTGGATAGCGGTATGATCTTGTCCGCCATTTCGGCGGCATCTTCACCCCAGACGCGGGCGAGGGCGGCTTGGATCTTTTGCTCGAAGCGGGTGATCAGGTCCCGGTTGGCGGCGACGAGGGCTTGCTCGGCTTCGATCTCGGCTACGATGGCTTGCTGCGTGGCGAGGGGTGGGAGGGCAATCTGCGTGCCGGATAACTGCTTTTTGCTTACAAACTGTACCGTTCCACCTCTCTGCATGTCCGTGAAAAAGTTAGTTCCGTCCAAGTAATCGAGATAGGTCTTCAGATACTTGGAGCTCAGCCGGGCTCCGGGTTTTATGATGAAAATATTCCAGTGGATAAGATAGTCCTCGTCTTTGGAAACGATGACGCTTTTACCGATCGTTCCGATGTTGGTGAAAAGGACATCATTGATTTCTGGTTTATATTTTTCGCGGTAGGTCGCCCAATCGGCGGCCGACATGTATTTCGCATTTTTAAAGTCCAAGACCCCCGAAGTTATGTTTCTGGACTGGATGATAGGGATGCCGTGATTGACGAACTCTATTTTGAGTCCGGCTGTATTGATCCCTTGATGCATGTCTTCTACGAGGTTGCTCAGCTCCACCATCGGCCAGTCGGAGTGGATGGGGATGTGGGGGCGGTAGTGGTCGAGGACGACGCGCGCGCCGTTGATGACTTTCTGGTAGCCCTCAATCTCCGCCACGATCTCCTTCTGCACCTCCAGCGGCGGCAGGGGGATTTGGAACTCGGCCAAGTCCTGGACTTTCATGCTGACATTCGCTGCGCCCTTCATAAGTCCCGCCATCTTGTCTTTCTGAAGGTCGAGAACGAGGTAGAGGAACCTTGTGACTAATTCGCTGGCATCCTTCGGCTGAAGTGCTGCCAGAAGATTGGCCACGGCGAACTTTCCAGATGCAAAGTGAATTCGACTGAGGGTCGCGCGACCATGCCCCGTAGAGGAGATCAGCGGAACGCATACGGCTTCACCTTCAATTTGGTAATCGGACGATGTGAGCGGTTCTTTGGCCGTCACGATGAGAGGATAAGGCCCCGGCTCAGTCTTGGTGCTGGAGTGTGTGCCCTTGGTTAGTGAACACACTTCCTTTAGCCTCACGACGCGAGTTCCGGCGCGGACCTCGACCGGGCGGTAGCGTTCTGCGCTGAAGTTCAAGTCGTTGGCTGCGATTGCGCTTCGTTCAACGAGGAAAGAGTGCCGCGATAGTGCCGTGCCTGCGTGGTATGCGGCGTAATCCTTGAGCACGAACGGCAGGTCATTGCGCTCGGTGACGGTGCGCTTAATGCCGAGGCTTACACCGATGGCCTGAATGTGGGAGAAGAGGATGTTCGACCTGCTTTTGGCGATTCGTTTGTCGAGAATCAGGATGGATGTCTTCACGCCGGAGTAAGGCTGAAAGACACCTGATGGCAGCGAGATGACACCGATGAGCGCTTCCTTCAAAAGCACTTCGCGCAACCGCCGGTAAGCGGTGCCGCTCTGAAAGATGATTCCCTCAGGAACGATGATGCCTGCGCGGCCGTGTGCGGTGAGATGCTCGAGCATGTAGTCCACGAAGAGCACTTCGCTGCGGTTGCTTGGAACCGAGAAGCGCTTGTGGGGCTTGATGCCGCCTTTCGGGGACATGAAGGGCGGATTCGCGAGGATAACATCGGCGAACTCGTTCCAACGCTCCTCGGAGGTGAGGGTGTCGTATTCATAGATGTGCGGGTCGGTGAAACCGTGAAGGTAGAGGTTCACCAGAGAGAGGCGCACCATGTCGGGCGAGATGTCGTAGCCCTTGAAGTTCTTCGCCAGGCGGCCGCGCTCGTCCGGGGTCAGCCGGCTGTTTCCCTTAGCATCGGTGTTCGCGCGAAGGATGTGCTTGTAAGATGAAATGAGGAAGCCGGCGGTACCGCAGGCCGGGTCGAGCAAGGTCTCGTCTTTCTTTGGGGCTACCACGGAGACCATGAAATCGATGATGTGCCGCGGGGTGCGGAACTGGCCCGCGTCGCCCTGTGAACCGAGAACGGAGAGGAGATACTCAAAGGCGTCGCCGAGGCGCTCGCTGTGATCGTAGGTGAACTCGTTGATGATTTTGAGGAAGGCCTTGAGCGTCTCGGGATCACGATACGGCAGGTAGGCGTTTTTGAAGATGTCACGGAAGAGGAGCGGGATGCCGGGGTTCTCGGGCATCTTCGAAATGCCATCGGAGTAGAGGCCGAGCATCTCGTGACCGCCGAGGCCGGGGCTCATGAGCTTGGCCCAACCGAAGCGGGCGAACTCGCCGTTAAAGAACTTTCTCTTCCCGCCGAGTTCTTCCGCCTCAGCGTCCATGTCATCCATGAATTTGTAGATCAGCGCGATCGTGATCTGTTCGACCTGAGACTTCGGATCGGGCACTTTGTCTACGAGGATGTCGCGGGCGGTGTCGATGCGGCGTTTGGTATCGGTGTCGAGCATGAGCTAAGCGGCGAACAGATTAAGCGGAACGTAATCCTTGATGTAATCGGGGATCAGCTTGCGGTATTTCACGGGGACGGCTTTGAAATCGCTCGTAGTGAAGACCGGATTCGTCGCGAGATCGGCAAACTCACCGGACTCGATGATGTGCCGAATCTGATCGCTCGTCGCGTAGGCTTTGAAGTAGGTCTTCATCGCGGGGATGGCCTCCGCTTCGTCTGGCTTGTAGTCGGCTACGAACTTAGCGAACTCTTCTTCGAGCAGGTCGTCCTTAGATTTGAACCGTGGAATAAGGCCGAAGATCTTCTCAAGGATCTCACGCAAGGAGATGCGTCGATCGACCCCTGCAGCTTTGCGGAGCTTCTCCAGCGAATAGTGTTCGTCGGGTTTCGCAAAGAACTCCTTGTTCACATAGTCGATGACGCGGTCCCACTGACCTGATTCAACGCTCGCAGCGATGAAGTCGTTCTCGCGCACGCGTTCCTCGAACTTCTCGAAGAACATCCGGTCGATCTTCATTCCTTCGAAACCGATCGGCTCCTCTTTGATCGTAGCGAGGATGTCTTCTCCCAGGTGCTCATAGGAGTTACGGACGGTTCCGCCGCTCCCGCCTCCCGTCCCGCCTTCTTCTCCGCCTTCGGGCGGGCTGGTGCGCTTCGGCAGCTTCAGGACCTGATCGTAGTTAAACTCGTCCTCGAAGTATTCGCAGTTCGCGAAAAAATCGAAGAGTTTGAAAGCGGCCTTCTTGGGATTGGTGACGCCCTCCTTGATCGTGTCGTCGAAGAGTTGCTCGCGGAAGTCGTGCTTGCGGGTGCCGCGGCCTTTGATCTGGATGAAGTCGGTCGGCGAGAAGATCGGTCGGAACAGACTGAGGTTCAAAACGTCCGGACAATCATAGCCGGTCGTCATCATACCAACGGTGACGCAGACGCGTGCTTTGCTCGTCTTATACGTTGGGATAAAGTTAGCAGAACCGAGGAGGTTGTTGTTCGTGAAGTTGATCGTGTGCTGCTGAGCGCCGGCGACTTTAGAAGTGACCTGCACCGCAAAGTCAGACTGATACTTCCCGGGAAACATTAGGTCGGCCATCTCATTCAGGATCTGAGTGAGCTTCCCTGCGTGGCCTTGGCTAACGGCGAAGATAATCGACTTGCCGACTTCACCGCTGATCGGATCGCGAAGGGAGTTTTCCAGGAAGGTCTTGCAGAAGAGCTGGTTGGTTGCCTTGGAGAAGAAGCGTTTCTCAAATTGACGCTGCTTGTAAGTCTCGGTCTCGTCTTCACCTTCTTCGTCCTTGAACTCGACGACGAAACCCTGTTCTGAGAGTAACTGCGTCGTCACGTCGCTGCGCGCGTCCACGACAGTGGGATTCACAAGGTAGCCTTCCTTCACTCCGTCGAGGAGCGAGTAGCGGAATGTCGGGACGCCATCGTCGCAGCCAAACGTTCGATAGGTATCAAGAAGCAGGCGTCGTTCGTGCTCGCGCGGGTCGTTCGTGGTCGGCTTCGTCTTGTCGAACTTCTTCAGGTAATCACGAGGCGTCGCAGTCAGACCGAGCTTATAGCCGATGAAATAATCGAAGACGGCTCTGGCATTGCCCCCGATGGAGCGGTGAGCCTCGTCCGAGATAACGAGGTCGAAGTCGGTGGGCGAGAAGAGATCCTGATACTTGTTGTTGAACAAGAGCGATTGAACAGTGCTCACGACAATCTCGGCGTGGCGCCAGTCGTCGCGGTTCTCTTTGTAGATGACTGCCCTGTAATCGCTCGCGAGCGCCTTCTTGAAAGCCTTCAGCGCCTGATCCTCCAGTTCCAATCGGTCGACGAGGAACAGCACGCGTTGCGCGTTTCCGGTGCGCAGGAAAAGCTTGATAATAGCCGCGGCGGTAAGCGTCTTGCCCGTGCCAGTAGCCATTTCGAGGAGGAAGCGATCGCTTCCTTTCGCGACGGCTTCTTGGATAGCGGCAATCGCTTTCTTCTGGTACGGCCGCAGGAAGCGGAGGCCGTTAACCTCGACGAAGCGGCTGCGCTCAGCCTCATTCTTCCACGCTGCTTCGGCTGCGTAGCCCGGTCGCTGCGTGAGGACGACGTAATCGTCACTCACTTGCTCCGCGATTAGCCGCTTTGGATCGGGAACGATCTTTTGATATCCGGCGACGGAAGTCGGAGTCGGAAATGCGGTGATGATGTATGGATTGCCGCGCTCAAGGTCCCAGAAGTAATGGAGATTGCCGTTAGAGAGAATGACGAAACGGCAGTTTTGCGACTTTGCGTATTTCCGCGCCTGCTCTTTACCGACAAGCGGGCTCAGGCCTTCGGCCTTCGCCTCCAGCACAATGAAAGGGAAGCCTTTCTCGTTAAGTAGAAGGAAATCAACGAAGCCCTTAGGCGTCTTCTCGAAGTTTTCACCGACAGCATCGAGGTCGTTAGGCGTTAGCGTAACGCTCAGTTCCAGCTGAATATTCGCCGGACCTTTAGCGTCTGCGAAGAATCGCCAACCTGCCGCTTCCAGAAGCTTGTTTATCTTGATGCGAGCAGTTGCTTCTTTCATGCAGTTAGCTAGCTCGACTAAACTCTTCCGGCGCGGGCATGTGAGGCGGAACCCTAGCAGGAGGTTTTTCCTATGGGGAGACGAAAAACCGGCAGGGTAGCAAGGTAGTTGACAGAGTCGCTATCATTACCGGATGCGGATTACCCCAGAAGGAAGGCAAACCTCCGCACTCGCCTTTCTCATTTTTTTAACCGGGTGCGCAGGACTACGACAGTCTGCGGTTACCGGCTACGATCATGTGAGCGTTTATTACGCAACCACGCGAGAATACGACGCGACCGCCGGAGTCGATCGGGTTTTTACAAACGCTCAGACCAAGAAGGAGCACATCAATTACGGTGTCGCGGATGTGAGCATCCCTTTGCCGCACTCTGAGGGACTTCAGAAGGGTATCAAGGTTGCGACGGTTGCGCCCGCCATTCTTTCCCAGCCCAATGTTGCTGGTACCGGTGGTGTTGAAGAGCAGCGCATTCCCGCCTACCGCCGTGTTGTTGCCCGCGGTCGTGTTGGCGTTGAGAGCGGAATCGCCGATGGCAATGTTTTGGCTGCCTGAGGTGTTGTTCGAGAGGGCTACACCGCCGATGGCCGTGTTGAAGATGCCGCCTTGATTGGCTGCGAGCGCGGAGAGCCCGAGCGCCTGATTGCGGGTGCCGGTGGTGTTGGCGGCGAGCGCCTGGTTGCCGATGCCGATGTTGGAACTGCCCGAGGTGTTTAAAGTAAGCGTTCCGAAACCGACGCCGATGTTGGTGTTGCCGCTCGAGGTGAAGTTTCCGGCGTTCTTGCCCAGGAAGATGTTGCCGTCGCCGATCCCGCCCGCGCCAAAGTCATGGAGAAACGGACTTCCGCCGACTTGCAGGACGCCGGTGGTGGCAGAGGTGGTCACGGGAAGGTTCAGGTTGCCGGAAAGATTGGTCGTGCCCCCGAGCGTCAGGTTGGAGGGCAGGTAGCCGTTCGGCGCGAGCCGCTGGTCGGGCGAGAGTGCCTGGGAAGTGTTGACCCCGTCGCTGAAAAATACCCGCAACCGCACATCGGGGTTTGCCCAAACGCTGGCGGGGATGGCGGTCATGTTCGGAACTGAAGTATCGCCGAGCAAGACTGAGTAAAGGCCCTTGCTCACCGGGATGGAGACGAAATTGGTCGGCTGCTGGGGTGGTGAGATGACGCTGCCGTCGCTACTCCAATAGTAGGTGCTGCCGGTGCTGTTGGTGAGCGCGAACTTGAACTGGCCGGTGCCGTTGAAATTGGTCGTGCCGACGGAGACGCGGCCCTGGTAGTTAATGAGATTAGGCACCTGGGCGTGCGCGCGGATGACCAAAAGGATAGTAAGTAGGCAAAGGAGGAGTCGTGTTTTCATAGAGGGAGCCGCTCGTTTTGAAGTGATGGGACTCAGCAACGACAGGGCGCCGGCAAGCTCCGCGCGGCCATCCCGATTGCGCATGCTCAATCCAAGCCTCCGTTACACCACACCGCGGGTCGTTCTGCAACGATAAAACGCCCGCTACGCCTTCTCCTCACGATCGTAACGCTTCTGTCACATTTGGTGGTGCAGCCCTGAAGCGTTTTACAGCACCCGTCTGATCCCCTAACGAACCGACAATTGCGCTTCGGCCGCCAGAACCGTTGGAAGCTACTTCATCCAGCGTTCCGCGCACGATCGCCGTTAGTTGCCCATCGAAATCGCGCCGAAGATTGAGGCCAAAAACAATTTCGCAGCAGTCTTCTTCTTCAAGGCGACGTCGATAGCCGCTTCGCTATTAAGCTTGCTTACCGGTGCGTCCGCGCTGCAGACTAACCACAAACTCGCAGCCCCACTAGGTACCTCCGACCCGATTCTTTAGGGTAGTCTCGCGCCGGCTTTGTCAAAGCGAGGTCGCGGTAAATTAAGGCCTGATATGAAAACGATCCACTCTTCGCGATTCACAATCCACCGGTCTCTATCGACCGTTTTTCTCGCTCTTTCGGCCTTTCTTCTTTCGCCTTCGGCCTTTCCTCAAGGCTCGTTGACTCCACCCGGTCCGCCCGCGTCGACGATGAAATCGTTAGACCAGATCGCTTCCACCGGGATAGCGCTCAACCAAACGAACACCCCGGGCGATGCGACTAACCACTATATCGTGAGCCAGCCGGGCAGCTACTACCTCACCTCAAATCTTGGCGTCACTAAAACCAATGGGATCCATGTGACCGTGGCCGGGGTCATGATTGACCTAAACGGTTTTCAGATCAGCCGCAGTTCGGGGAGCGGCGGGGATGGGATCCTGATCGACTTAACGGCACACCGGTGCGTGGTGAAGCACGGCGACATCTCGGGCAACTTTGCGACCGGGATCGACATTGCAAACTTGTCACCTCCGGTGAGGGGAGGCGTATATTACCAGCTCACGGTTTCGGGCTGCACAAATTCCGGGTTAAAAGCCGGAAACTCCTGGCGGATCGAAGGTTGCCAAGTGCACGACAATCCGGGCATTGGCATTGGCGCCAATGGGTATGCGGTTATCGTTAATTGCACGGCCATGAGCAATGGAAGTACCGGGATCAGCGCAGGGGCTTATTCGACAGTGACAAATTGCGCCGCTGCCTTCAATTCCATAAGAGGAATCTCGGGAAGTAATGGCTGCGTGCTTACTGCCTGCTCTGCCACGTCTAATACAGGTGCCGGGCTGGGCGGCGGGGATGGTTCAACATTTGTTGGCTGCAAGTCTCAATTTAACAGTGCCGAAGGCATTAGCATGTTTGATCGCTGCACAGTGTCCCATTGCTCCGTCACGGGCAATACCGGCATCGGTATTCAAACGAATGGAACGAATGATGCCACCATCCAAGACAGCACCATCGGCTCAAATTTTGGTGGCGGCGTAGCAGGGCAGGATGGGTTGACGATTGCGCATTGTACGATCAGCAAAAATGGGAGTGGTTCCACGGGGTCTGGAATCGCAATACACGACAACTGCACGATTACTGGTTGCTCGGTGAATGCCAATCGGGCCGATGGAATTGTCTATGCGAACGGGAACTTCATTTACGGGAACACGGCCAACGGGAATGCGGCCAATGGCCTGCACGGGACGGGCACGAACAACACTATCGACACAAACAAAGCGTATAAAAATGTCGCTGCCGGGATCGTCCAATCTGGCGTCGATGCAGACTTTACCATGCGGAATGTCTCCTTCGGAAACCCAAGCGCACAATACCTACCCGTGACGAGCGGCAACTATTTCGGCCCCTATTCACTTCCAGGTACCGCCACCAGTCCGTGGGCAAATTTCTAGATTCATCGCCTAACAGCGCGAAGTCTCAAAGGTCGAGCTCTTGCAAAAGCAATCGCTTTTCCCGATGGAAGCCACCTTGCGGACAAATCCGCCTATCCAGCCTGAAAGCCAGTCCGGCGGCAGATGCTGGCGGCGTCCCGACCGGGTCAGGAGTGGCTCTCTTTTAAAGTAGACAAGATGAGAGGAAAAAGATCCGACAACGAAAGGCTCTCCGCATGGTTGCCATAAGCGTATCACCTCGGTCTCAGGACGGTCTTATAGGCCAAACGTTTGCCCCTGATGAGACTTTGGCAGACTCCGCTTCGAAGTTCATGTCCATAATATCGATGAGCTGACATGGTTGCGTTGCTCGAGGAGCTGGGCCGCGACGCCGACGCGCCCTTTCGCCGCGGAAGCGATCTTTTCGAATTGACCTGGCAAGCCAGGGAAGGGGAGCGCGGTGGCGAGAGTGGCAGCATAAAAGAGATGTCTCATCCTCGCTGGTTTGCGGGCGCGCGGTTTCGAAAGAACGCAGGAGGGCTGAATTTCTGCCGGCATCAGTTACTGCTTGTCCTGGCAAAGTTTTTGGAAACGCGGATCGCTTCGCAGCGAATCGAACATGGGATCGAGCCGAAGCAACGCGGGAGTAAGCGGCACGCTCCCGCTGAAGATGCTGCCGCAAGGCATCGACCTTAATCTCTGCAAAGCGCCGATTGCGCGGTTGGTCTCTCCTCCTCTGGCCGCCACGCGGGCAAGTATCTCAAGGAGAGGCGAACCATTGAGCGGATCTGTTTCGATCGGAGTTAACGCCATGGCTTGTTCGACCTGGGCGAAAGCGGTGGATTTGTTGCCAAGAACGATGTTGGTCAGGGCGAAACTTCCGATGATCCCAGAATCTTTCGGATATTCCTTAAGGAAAGGTTCCGATTCGGTACGTGCCTGCCGCCAGCTTTCCTCGGCGGCGGTATGGTCGCCTGCGACCTCTTGCGCCCAACCTAACGAGAAGCGCAGGTCGACATTGAAGTAACCCAACGCTGGGTCAGGTTTGGCTAATACTTCTTTTAACCAAGGGATGATCGATGCGGGCTGACGCTCCAAGATGGCTTGGTATATTTTCGTGACCACAGTCAGGTTGTCGTCGACGGCTGGATGAAGCGGAGCGAGAATCGCGGCCGCTCGGGGCAGGTCCCCCTCGGCTTGCGCGATCGCCGCTTCGAGAGCCAGGGTATCGACGTCGTCTGGGGTAATATTGAGAACCTGATCAAGCTCTCGCAGCGCGTCGCGGAAGCGACGAAAGTAGCTGTAGGAAAGCGCGTGTTGAGTAAGCAGAAGGACGTTGCGCGGGTCGAGCCGCTCGGCCTCGTTGAAGTATGACTCACTCTGATCCCAGTGGTCACGCTTGCGTTCGAGATAGGCCCGCGACTCAGGGATCCGACTGCTATTGGGAAGAAGCGGACTTGCTTGTGCATAGTAACGAACCGCGGCTTCGTAATCCTTCAGACAAGCTTGGTGAAAATAGCCCATGGCATGTACGGCTTCGCCGAGGTTGGGCTGAAGGGTAAGCGCCGTTTCGGCGGCCTGTCGCGCCTCTTCCCGGAGGGCCACTGTGGGCTGGAGGGCGGCGGAATTGTAGCCGCGCGAATCGGTGAATGAGAGCAGGGCCCAGGCGAGAGCGAACTTCGGGTCCAATCGCACTGCTTCTTTGAGATATCTTTGCGCGCCCAAGGCGTTGGCGGCGGTGGGTGCGGTTTTCAAACTGTAGGCCAATCCGCGCAGGTAGGCATCGTATGCCTCCGTGTTATCGGTTGGTTTGGCGGTGATGACTTGCTCTTCCTGACCGCTTAGCTTCGCCCGTAATTTCTCGGCGATCGTTTTGGCGACTTCGCTCTCAACGGAAAAAATGTCAGTCAGTTTGCGATCAAAGGTGTCGGCCCAAAGCTGGGAATCGTTAGCTGCTTTGATGAGTTGCACGTTCACGCGCACGGCATCGCCGCTTCGTTGCACACTTCCTTCGAGAATGTTCGCAACTCCGAGTTGGTGCGCGATCTCCGGAAGGTTATTCGGCACGCTCTTGTAATGTTGCGTAGAAGTTCGCGAGATCACCTTAAGATCGGCGATCTTAGCCAGCCGGGTCAGAATTTCATCCTGCACGCCTTCGGCGAAATAGGCATTCTCTTTGTCGCTGCTCAGGTTCTCGAATGGCAGGACCGCGATGCTTTTATCAGGCACAGTCGAGGTCCATCCCGACGATCTCTTCGAAATACTAACAAACGCGGCCACAATTCCAGCAAACAACAGGAGGGCAACCGCAATTGCGGTCCGGCGCACGCGGGCCTGACGTCGCTCAATCGTTTTGAACTTGTGCGGAAGTTCAGGGTTGCCCACTCCGTCGCCAACGAGATTCACGATCCCGACCCGTAGACCATGTTTGACCTCGCATTCACCGAGGTCATGCAGGAGCGGATGCCAGTGTCGGTATTGCGCGAGATCTTCCGCCGCGTGTTTGGAGAGAAGAATGTGCCCGGCGTCACCGCAGTCCATCACTCGTTGCGCCATGTTAATGCCCGCGCCGGTGAAATTGGCGCGGTCGTTTACGTCGGCGACTTCGTTGATCGGGCCGCTGTTAATGCCCATGCGCAGTTGCAGCTCAGGATGATTGTGATCGGCTTTTGCGAGCTCCAGCGCGCAACGGGCGGGTGCTTCCGGACTGTTGCGGAAAACCAGCGCCATGCCATCGCCCGTGGTGAGTCGGATTAACTTCCCCGCGGCGTCCGCGCTGCGGACTTGTTCCGAACCACGCACAATCTCCTTGAGATGTTCGAGCAGTTGGGTTTGCTCGTTAATCAGCAGCTTCGAGTAACCAACAATGTCCACGAAGAGGACGTGGCCAATTTCCAGAGGTAGATCGTGCTCCTGCCCGGTTTCCATCTTGGTTGCCGGTACATTGTGCCTCTTTCGCGACGAGAGGCGATGACTATCTCAAGATGCGGAACGAAGGGAGGGACGAACGAATGAGAGCTGAAACACTGCGATTGCTTGGCGTGCAGTTGTGGTTATCGAATGCGGCCACGGCCAGGTCGAGGGCTGGAAAAGGATGAAGGAAGAATTAAGAAGTCTTCGCGCGCTTCAGGATGGTAACTAAGATCGCGGTCAGCTCTTCGCACTCTTGTCGCAAAGGTGCGAGCTTTTCCACGCTGACAACCCCGGATTGCACGAGCAGTCAAATGGCAGCGGAATTGTTGATGACGCCTTGATCATTCTAATGACCGGAACATACTGGAGTTATGAATCTAAAATTTAGGACCGTGAGAAGCATGGTCATGTTTTTCGGGTTAAGCGCGCTACTATTCGTGCAAGCCGGCCCGCTCGCCGCGCAAATTCCCGCTGACGAGCTTCCCCCTCCCGGGGCTGACACTGGGCTCGATGGCAAATACGATCCGCAAAATGGTATCGCTCAGCTGGTGCGCGGAGAAGCGAGGGACGAGGCGAAAATATTTGAGGACGAGCACGTGCTCGTATTCATGCCGCGGGACAAAGTCGATTGGCCGGGACACGTTCTGGTAGTCCCAAAGCGGATGGGCGCGCGAAATTTGCTGGATCTCAAGCCGGACGAGCTGCGCGACCTTCTAGTTACGGTTCAAAAAGCTGCCATCGCACAGCGAAAAGGACTGGGGTCAACCGGATTCAAACTCATCCAAAATAACGGGCTCAGTAGCAGCCAGACCGTTTACCATGCCCATTTCCACGTCGTGCCCTCTTTCGGAGGAAAAGCACCGGAATCCCCCGCGCCGAAAAGGGAGATCCCAGAGGCGGAGTACGACGCGATCGCAGCGAAGCTGCGCGCGGCCTGGCCGAAATAAGTCGTGGCGGCGCTCCGCGTTATTCGTTAACGGATCGGAGTTATTTGTGTGGAGCAAACCGCGGAAGGGGCAGAGCTAACTCTCAACACTTCCTGCGCTGCTGCTACTTAGCTGACTTCCCTTGGGGCCTTCTTTGCGCTGCTTTTTCCCTTACCCAACAGCGCCCTCGCTGCTCGGTAGTTGTCCATGTGCTCCTCGACCGGCACGCGCGCTACGGTGCGGCAGACCACGTCGAGAGCCAGGTCGTCTAACGATTTGAAGCGGACACAACCTTTACCCATGTCGAGCTTCTTGCCGCTCTTCTTGTATTCCTTGGTGAACCAGGTGGAGAGAGTGGGATGACCGTAGAAGCACAGGAAATGCAGCACCATGCCCGACTTCTGCGAGGCGAGCGCAACCAATGGCAGCGGCACTTTGGGATTCTCGCCATAGCCCGCCGGATACAGGGAGAGCGGGACGTACCAGCCGATCATCCCGAACTGCATGCCCTCCTCATATTCGTCCGGCAGGTTCTCATTGATCGCCTTGCGCACGGCGCTGAGCGCGGCGCTGCGATCCGCCGGGAATGCGGCGAGGTATTCGGCGACGGTAGTAGCTGCCATGGAGCCAATTAAGAAGGAAGAAGGAGGAATTAGGAAGTTTTTGCTCGCTTCACGTTCGATCACGCAGATCTTTTTCTTCCTTGATCACTCGCGCGCTCGCGCCAGCAAGCTAGCTGCGCCCCGTCGATGTTGCGGCTTCCCCGCCGCTCCATTCTGCATTCATCCGTCTTACTTGCTGCCGGAGGCGGTCAGCCAGCGGCCGATTTTTTCGCGAAGCATCGGAAGGGTGATTGAACCATTCTTCAAAACTTCATCGTGGAAGGCGCGGACATCGAACTTATCGCCTAACACCTTCTGCGCCTGCTCGCGCAGCGCCATAATTTCGAAAGCGCCCGCCCAGTAAGTAGTTAACTGCCCCGGCGTCACGACGATCCGATCCGTCTGCGATTCCGCCAGCTTAGCCGAGTAATCGGGACGCGTCGCGAGGAAGTAATCGATCGTCTGCTGCCGGGTCCAGCCCATGGCGTGAATGCCGGGATCCGCCACCATGCCGGTGGGAAACTGCACGAGCTCGCCTAACTGGTTGCGCTCGGAACTAAACAGTCCCATCTCCATCGCCAGCTTATTTTCAGAATATACGGCCCAACCTTCACCGAAGCCGCCGTTCCAGATCAGGTGCGTAATCGGATGTGACTTAGGTAACTCGAGAGCGATCGCGCCCTGTAGATGATGACCCGGGACGGTCTCATGGAAGGCCACCATCTCGACGCGTGACTTCAGCTGCTTCTCGGGTTCGAAGAGGGATATGTAGTAAGTGCCGGGCCGGCTGCCATCCTCGGAGGCGGGCACATAGTGAGGAACTCCGTGTTCTTCATCGAACGCTCCGATTGGTTCGATCCGGACTTTCGCTTTCGGAATGAGGCCGAACTCTTTGGGCAAGGCCTGCCGCGCGCGGTCGACCGCTGCCTGGGAATACGCCATCACCTCATCCCGCGTTTTAAAGTGATTGTCGGGGTCAGCGTGCAGCTTGCTGCGCAGCTGACTCAGATCGTCGGTGCCATAGATCTTTTTTGCCAGAGCTTTGACGGTGGCCTGCTGTTCCTCGACGCCGCGCTTGCCCTTATCGTACATCTCCTGAGGCGAAATGGTTAGTCCGGTTTGCGCTCTTAACGAGGCGGCATAACAGGTAGCTCCATTCGGATTGGCCGACACGCCGATTTCCGTGCGCGTTTTAGGCAGGTAGGTTGTCGTTAGGAAATCACGGTATTTGCGAATAGCCGGGTCTATTGTGTCGGTCAGCAGCTTTTTCCAGCTCGCGACGAAGGCCGGATCGGGATCGCGCAGCGCCGGTCCGTAGAGCGGCGATTTCTCCACCGGGACATTTACGTAGCCGTCCAGCTGCGCAATCACCAGCTCGACATTGTGCTTCGGCGTGGAATACCCCGCAGCTAATCCGGCTTTGAGATTAGTAACATCATTCTCGAGGAACTGCGGCAGCGTGCTCCATTGCTTGAGCAAGTCCTGACGACGCTCCCGCATCCCTAACGGAAGAACGCCGAGGTAGTCCGGCATCGTCGCCTGCCAGCCATTGATCTGGTTGACCGTCCAGAGTTCCTGCCGGCAAACACGCACGCCGCGGGCAGCTTCCAGCGCTTCGCGGAGAAATCCGTAGGTGACCCATTCCGGTTTACCGACCAGCGCAGACTCATCGAGTTTGGAAAGGTCATTGAGCCAGCCGTCTTCGCGCTGCTCCCAAGCCCGATAAGCGGCCACAGAGTTATCGAGAAATCGATCGTTGTGAGGCAGTGTCATCCCGGCGAAAGCGGCGTTCTCCGGAAAACGCTCGATGTAAGCTTTCACGTAAGCGTCCGCGAGTCGGGTGACCTGTGTCGCCGGGTCCGGTTGATCCAAGGCCAACGCGAACAGGGAAATCAGCAACGATCCGGCTATCAGCAAGCCGCACGAAATTTTCTTCATCAACGCGACGTTCTATCAGGTCGGCAGGCTTACCAGGTAGAAGAATCCGCAGAACGGCATGCCCTCCTCATATCCGGCCGGCAGGTTTTCATTGATCGCCTTGCGCACGGCGCTGAGCGCGGCGCGGCATAATCATTTTCAAATGCTCGCGGTACCTGCTTCCTCAGCTCATTTGCAGCCGAAGAGTTTCCGCGATCTTGCGCGCGATGGCGACGCGCCGCGGCGGAGTTACCTTGCCCCGCTGTTCTTTGAACTCTGCTTTCGATAGCAGATAAATCACGTCGCAGCGCACCGCTGTTCTCCAATCGAGACCGTCCGCGCCATTGAGGATGACCTCGTTCTTTTTCGCCCCGCGATTGACCTTCGCCGAAGTGCAGATCAACGCATTCACGTAATCAAGATCTTCGTTCAGACAACGCTCATCGTTGGAGATGATGACTGCGGGATGCGGCCTTTCCTTCTCAAAGGGAAAGAGATGGATCTCCCACTGCTTCACATTACGATCTTCCGGGCCGAGCGAGCACCGAGCTTATTAGAAGCTTTCGATTCCGCTTTATCATAGCAATCCGCAAAGTATCCATGCGGGCGCATCGGCACTGGCTCAGGGATTTCCAGCTGCTTCAGCACCAGAAGCTTGGACTTGCGCACGATCACGATTTGCTCGCCTTCCAGCGCACGGTCCGCGATTTCGCCGAGTCGCCGTTTCGCTTCACTGATTGAAACTGTCGCAGACATGGTCCCATTTTAGTCTATTTCCAGACCAAAACAAGTTCCGATTCGTTGCCGAGGTCCCTTTAGCAAATGCCATTGTGACTGGCGGGCTAGTGCTTCTGCAATGGGAGCTTTAGCGCACCGCTACCACTACGCCGATGCGTTCCGGTCGTAGGGAATGATGTTGTCCCATTCCTCGGCGGAGGAGCGGGCGACGAAGGCGACGACGGGCTCGGTGTCACTCAGGTTGAAGACTTCGTGCGGGACATCGGGTTTGATGTAGATGAAGTCGCCGGCTTCGTTCTCGACGACCTGTTTCAAACCGGGGCCGAACTCGTGGCGGACTCGTCCCTCCAGGATGTAGAGGATGAGCTCGAAGCCGACGTGGATGTGCGCGTAGGCGACGCCGCCGGGGGGGATGGTGGCGATATTGGCGGAGAGCTTGGTCGCGCCGACATTTTTCGCTGACATGCCTTGCTTGTAGTGGATGCCGTTCCAATCCCGGCGCGCGCCGCCGCCGCGAATGGTCAGGATCCCGCCGTGGTCCTCCACCGCGCTCGCGTCGACCTTGTCCGTTGTCTCACTCATGTCGTTAGCCTTTGTCCGATCGCGTAGATCCTTTTCTTCCTTCTGCATTCTTCCTTATTACGATTGGGCCACGGTGGAGGCTGCCATGTTGGCGACGATACCCGCTACGGTTCGCGGGCGCGAACTTTACGGCGGGAGGTGTGAGCTGCGAATGGAGCGCGTGGGATGCGCGACATAGAAGGTAAAGCGACGAGGGTAGGAGCGAGTGAGTGTGGGTAACGAACGAGTTTCAATCAGCCCAGGGAATCACGCCGCTTAGCGGCAACCTATATGCAGGGCACACTATTGATGCACTAGCGGGAGCGTAAGCCGGCGACTCGGTTTGGGAGACCGAGCATCTGCGGCGGACAAGACTCATGCACCCTAAGGTTTCATTTTCCTTTAAGAGCGGGGTGGAAATGGCGGCGATACTGTCCCGGTGCGATGCTGAGCGCGCGCTGAAAAACGTTGCGCAGCGCATTGACGTTACGGAAGCCGCATTCCGCGGCGATGGTTTCCATGCTCTTCTGGCTTTCTTCCAGCCGGCGCCGGGCTGCTTCGACCCGCAGCCGCTCGACAAACCTGGCGGGCGTGGTTTTCATCTCTTTCATAAAGACCCTCGCAAAATTGCGCGGGCTCATGGCGACGCGCTGCGCGAGGGCTGGGACGTCGAGCGGTTTGTTTAAGTTCTCCAGGATCCACGAATCGAGTTCGCGCAACGGGTTGCGATCGGTCATTTGTAAGGCCAGCGCCGCGCTGAACTGCGCTTGTCCCCCCGGCCGGCGGAGATAGAGCACGAGGTTGCGAGCGACCTGCAGAGCGAGAGACGAACCGTGGTCTTCTTCCACCAAGGCGAGGGCGAGGTCCATTCCCGCGGTCACTCCCGCAGAGGTGTAAACATTCCCATCCCGGACAAATATCGGATTGGGATCGACCTCGGCGCGCGGGCAGCGCTGCCGGAGAAGCTGACACCATTCCCAGTGAGTCGTCGCGTGACGATCATCAAGCAGCCCGGCGCGCGCCAGGAGCATCGCACCCGTACAAATCGAGCCCACCCTCCGCGTGTGGCCCGCGACCTTGCGCAGCCAGCGCGCGACTTCGGCAGGTATCTGGTCGCGCTCGATGGCAGTGCCCCCCGCGACGAGGAGAGTATCGATTTCTCCGCGCACTTCGCGGAACGTCTTATGGGCCGTAATACGAACGCCGCAGTTGGTGAGGATCGTTTTGCGGGTGGTCGTGCTAATTACTTCGACGGAGTAGATGGGAAGCGAGCCGGACCTTTTCGCGCCGAACTTTTCCGTGGCCCGCGCAAAGACTTGCAGCGGACCGACCAAATCGAGAATCTCCGTTCCGGGGCCGGCAAGGAAGGCCACCCGGCGCGTGGCCGATTTCGCCTCGCGCTGATCTGCTCGCCTGTTTGTTTTGGCGGATTTCAAGATGTGGGAAAGAAATCGGGCACGCGAGTTATTCCCTTCGTGTCATCGCGCAGCCCATGCGTTCAGGGCTATTTGCCGGCGCTCACAAATCGGTCCGGCGCCGCGTCGAAGGTCTTCTTGTCGTCCCCAGAGCAGAAATAGTATTTCTTCCCTTTAAAGACAGACTTTGGCGCAGTGGCCAGATCAACGTCCATCCCACAGACGGGGCAAAGGGGGTGGTCCGCGGTGGAGACGGGTTCAGTGGCATAGAGCTGGTTGGAGTTGGGATTCATCCAACCCTGTCCCTGGTATTCCATGTTGTAGGCCGTCTTCTGCGCCGCTTCGCGTCCGTAGTAGCGCTCGACCACATGGAGCGCGAGATCGATGCCGGAGGACAACCCGCCAGCAGTAGCGAGATTGCCCTCTTCGACGAATCTCGCCCCGCGTTTCAAATGGACATCCGGGAACTCGGCCGCAAACGGCTTAAACGCGCCGTGAAAAGTCGTGGCGTTCTTCCCTGAAAGGAGACCGGTTTGCGCGAGAATAAACGCGCCCGTGCAGACGGACATGGTCACGTCAGTCGTCTTGCTGGAGTTACGTATCCACTCGAGGACCGCGGGGCTGGGGTCGCTTTGCGCAGGGATGACGATGATCTTGGGAGCAGGCGCATTGGCCAAGGTGTAGTCGGGGACGATCTGCATGCCGCCGCTGGCGTGGATCGGCCTGGTCGTCTCAGCGACCGTGTAAAGATGGAACGGGTGTTCCTGCCGACCGGGCGCCATGGCTTCCCGAAAAACTTCCCAAGGCCCGGCGAAATCGATCATCACCGCGCCTTCTGACATAAGGAAGGCGACTGGAATGGCGCCGTCTGTGGGTGGCTTGAGTTGATTCGGCTTTCCGTCATCGGCTGTCCTCGTCGCGGCGGCCTGGACGGGACTTGCGAGAACGGTATGCGCCGCGCAACAGAGAATCGCCCCGGCTAATCCGAGGCGCATGGCTAGATCGGCTCGGCGGCCAATAATGGTCTTGGTAGTTTGTGTCTTCACGAACTTCATTTTCCCGTCCGGAGCCTTTGGCAGCAATGACAGATAACATCATTTTTCTGCCAATCGACCATCGTACTAAAATAGAAAAAGTGGCCCGGCTCGCGATTACGGCGGCTGGAGACAGTCACCACGCTCACTTCTTTGGTTTCGTCTTACGCTCCCGCTCGGTTTTCACCAAAACCGAGTCATCGGCTTCCCTAGACTGACTCGCTAGAAGCTCGCAACCTCCCGCCGTAAAGTTCGCGCCTGCGAACCGTTGAGTGCATCAATAATGTACGCGTCTATGGTTTACCGCATGGCGGCGTGATTCTTCACCGCGGA
>JBBRNL010000004.1:0-383482 GCA_038230335.1 Chthoniobacterales bacterium
AGCGAACCGCTGGCCGAACCGCGTTCTAGCTTCCGATGACTTCCGCACTCACCCATGCGAAGCCAAGTGATGATGCCACGTCGTGGCAGTGCTGCTTCTGCGGCTCTGCCATCGATGATGAAGAGCGCCTTACGATTTCTGTTTCTCATCGCGATGGTGGGCAGCAAGGGCTTGCGTGCCATTCGCGTTGTCTACCGACACGTTTACACCCATCGGTTCCATTGCTCGGTAGCGAGGGAGCAGCCGAGCCTACTATCTAACCAGACGATGAAGCTAACGGCCACTGTCGTACGCTTCGGGAAGCACTTTCGATGATCTACTTACTTTCTCCGCAGCTTGGCCTCTGTATCCGTGGCCGTAGCTTATCTTTTCCTCGTTAGGTCTATGCGAGCACGGCTGGTCATAATAGTCGCTGGCCTCCTGTTATGCGCGTTCTCGGCTTACGCAGAGCCCCCCCTTCAGTTTCGTTTCCGCTTAGCCCGGGCAGAAGGCCGACTGACGCGACCCCGTGAACGATTTTAAGTTCAGTAAATCAGCCGAGTAGTTAGGTTCTCTAACGACTGAGCTACGCAAGACTTCATCGGAACCAGCTCCATAGCTGCGTGAACATTACTGTTTCGTAACGTTCATCTTTGTTTGCGATAACGGCCCGACGCCGAGTTCCGAACCCTCAAGCTCGTATAAGCCAACCATTGGGTTCGCACCCATTAACCAAAACATGAATCCTGAGCCCGTGTCATTGAAGTCTGCATCGAAGTGAGCGTTTCCCGCGCTGTCACTTTTCAAGGTTGACCCAGAGTTCACCGGGTCGTTGAGGTTCCCGCCAAAAAAACCCACGCCATAAGTGTGGTTCGGCGGCAGATATTTTACGTCCAGGCTCCATTTCCCGTTTTTATACGACCGCGCGATGAGTTCCGGAAACCGGCCCCCTTGAGGGACTTGTAGAAGAATTCTTTTCTGCTCTAACGAAAGAGGCAACCGTTTCGGTTTCGCCGCTACTTTTAAAGCATTTTTCTCCCGAATCGCCATAGACGACCTCCCCGCGTCTTTAGACGGGCTGGGACTTGGGGTAAAATGCAACCGCGGTGCCAACGGAGTAGGTTTGGGGGTTGGCTCTTCCCCGAGCACATTGAGTGAAACAGCACAAACGAGCGCGCCTAACAGGACGAAACCGGCAGAGTAGTTTGTTTTCATACGTGGACCTGATTGTCGCTGCAAGGCCGTCAAAGTAGCAAGCAAGTATATTGCCCGCCGTTCGTCACGAAAGATCGCGCTGTCGGCCGAACGCCAACGCGAAGCTCGTAAGTTTCGCTTGTCGCCGATCTTGGGTCTCGTTAGGTTTTATCGTGCACGGCATATTATGAAGAAAACGTTTTGGGGCTACTCGGCCGGGATACTTTTGGCATTGGCGTTGATTGCGATGGCGATCAACTCACATATTAGGAAAGCCAAGCTCGAGCAGCGAGACGCAAAGATTAAGCAGCTAGACACGAGAATTAACGCGCTCAAAGCCGCGTTGACTATCATGCCCACGATTTCACCATCAACGCCCGCGCCAGAGAAACAAATTACACCGGCCGCGCCACCGTAATCAGCAAAGGTGACAACGATGCATGCATCGCTTGTGGCCTGGGGATGGGCGCTGGAAAGATGCAGATACCTAACCAGGCGCTGCAGCCAACCGCTGGCCGTCCCGATCCCTCGCTTCACTTTATGAAAACACATCCATTCCAAGCCACGCTCGCTCCCGCCAGCGGTGGCTGATCGTGTTCTCGTTAGATGCTATGAAGCGCGTTGTCTTTGCCGTGCTCGCAAGTTCCTTTGCGGCATTGTGTGGCTGGCTTGCCGGTATACTCGTCGCGGTTTTTTGGACAGCCGCCTGCGGCCTGGGGCGCTCGGAGACGGTCAGCCCAGACATGTTCATCGCTGATGCTTGGATCGGCGCAATTACGTCGCCATTCTTCGTTGTTCCTGTCTGGCTTTTGGTAACATTGCCAGTTTAGTTCATCGTCCCGTCTTCTTCGCGGATGCCCCGCTGGCCACTCTGCACTGCGATTGGTGTTCTGGTCGGCGTAGCCACCTTAGCGTTGCTCCGGTCGCGGTCCGGGCTGTCGGAGCCCGTGCTGTCGTGGTACAGTTTGGCTGCGGTTGCTGCTGGCACCACCGGTCTTGTCGGTTCACTCGCCCGCACACGCACACAAGATTTTCACGCACGCATCTAACCAGACGATGACGCTAACCACTACTGTTCCAAGCCTTGGTTGGTGTTTTTGCGTCAGCTAGCCTCTTCGCCCTGTGTTGGTCCCTCTCCGCCGGTAGTGGTAGCTTATCTTTTCCTCGTTAGATGCTTATATGAAATCTCGCCGATTCTTACTTGCGGTCGCTTTTTCACTCTGGCTGCTCGTTGCTAGCGGTTTTGCGGGAGATGACAAGGGTTGGTTCGGCCTCACAATCAAGGTCGACGCGCCGTTCTTTTCTCTCAATCCGGTCCTTGGCTCGGTAACGGTCACAAAGATTGCAGCGGGTTCGCCGGCGTCGAAGGCCGGTGTGACCGCTGGTGATCACATCGTCCAAGTGGAGGGTGTGGCGATTGTCGGGCGGCGAGCCAAGGAGATTGAGCCGCTGATGCAGAAGGCCGTGGGCGAGACTCTCCACCTCCAGATGAAGCATCCCAATGGAACCAGCTACTCGGCATCGTTGGCGGCTGAAGCGGAGCCGGCGGGAAAATGACTGAGGTCGCATCTAACCAGACGATGCAGCCAACCGCTGGCCGGCGTACGCTCAAGTTTTCCCATGACTCAAACCTCTGCTCCCGCGCCACGCGCGCTCTCGCCAGTGGTGGCTGATCTTGTTAGATGCTACTCCGCATTCTCATCCTTGGTGTCTGTGGTCTGATAGGTTTCGCCGCACGCGCTGAAACCTTAGATCGACAGCTTATTGGCAAGTGGAAAGATGAGCTTGGTGTTGAGATCATTTTTCGCCCCAACCACACGACGGCCAAGCGAAGCGACCCCTACATTTGAAATGGCACTTGGCGAGTGAAAGGGAATCAGCTCACCACTGTTACTCTGTGTTCCGCCTGGCCAGAGAGACATTACATCGAGACCTGCTTGTTCACGATCCACCACGACCACCTCATCTTGGGGATGCATAACCTCATTAAGAAGGAACACGGACGAGAGGTCGATCACACTGAACCCTTTTTGACCGAAGTCACTTACAGACGCGTTCGATGAAGTGAAGTTACGCTCTGCGTTATTTGCATACCTTTCGCGGCCACGGCAGCCGTCGCCGCTGGCGTTGGCTCACGCTTCGTGTGATTCCAACGTAATCACGTCTTGTAACTCGACGCTTTTAAAGCGTCAAGATAGCGCAGCGCCGTTTCTTCGCAGCATTCCTGGTTGCGACTCAGTGCCCAGCTTGATACGCTCTTCTAAAACGTGCGGCAGCTTGCCAGACGATGAAGCTAACGTCCACTACGGTGCGCTTTGAAAGGATTCTTCGATGATCTACTCACTTTCTCCACAGATTGGCCTCCGCAACTGTGGCCGCAGCTTATCTTTCTTTCGTTAGGCCTATGACGCTTCAGGATTGGAGTAATCTCGCGCAAGTGATTGGCGCGGTCGCCGTTGTCATTTCGCTCTTCTACGTTGGATTTCAGATCAAACGGAACACGAGCGCCGTTCGCTCCGCCACTTCGCAAGCAATTCACAACAACTACGGTGATTGGTATATGAATCTGATGCGCGATGCCGAGCTCAACCGGATCGCGCTCAAGGGACTGAAGGACTACTCGTCATTGGATGAAATAGAGAAAGCGCGCTTCATTCAGGTCTTCATGGCATTTATCTCTTTTTCGCAGAACGCCTTCTACCAGTGGCGCGAAAAGGCACTGTCTCCCTGGCTTTGGGATGGCTGGAAATTGCTCACCATGAATTTGCTTGCTGCTCCTGGCGGCAAAGGTTTTTGGAAGGAACGAGGCTACGTTTTCGGGAAGGAATACCGGGACTATGTGGAGAGAGTCATCATGACTAAGACGCCACATCCCGAGGCCAGGCCCTTTGGCGCTTTCAAAATCGGTGATGGGAAATGAGGCCTAACCATATGATGGAGCCAGCACCCGTCCGACTTGCTTATGAGCTTTTTCGCCATTCAACCCTCAGCCTGCAGCCTGCCGCGCCCTCGGCGACGTGGCTCATCTTGGTCTCGTTAGGCCCTACTCATGCTAAAACCGATTTTGACAATAGTGTTCGCAATCGGCGCCATCTTGCCATTGTGCGCTCAAAATGCCGACTTCGATCTGACCATCGCAGTTCCGAAGGTGCAGACAACCGGTCCAGGGACTGGTGCCCACGCGGTCATTTACGATAAGACAGGTAAACGCCCTTTTCATGTCTTGCTCACCAAACGGTCAGGGAAGGCACAGCGCCTCTGGGTGGAGTGGTGCTCCTGGGGCTACTACAATCTTTCCTTTGAATTTAACGACAGCACGTCCAAGACCTGGATGGTCAGGCGCGAGGATATAGCTTTTACCGCGAATGCTCCAGGGTGGTTCACGTTGGAGCCAGGCGAAACTCATGTTTTCAGTGTAACATTCCCAAGCGGTTGGCTGGACTTGCCCGAGGTGCCGCGCGGCCCTGTTCCCATCACGCTTCGGGCCATATACGAGATACCCCCTGATGGAATGACCCAAAGGGGCGGAGTTTGGACTGGCAAAGTAATTTCAAATCCGGTCCAGGTACAGTTGTTTCCTTCGAAATAGGCCTAACCAAGCGCTCCAGCCAACCGCTGACCGGTCCGCGTTTACCTTTTCCAATGACTAGATTAGTTTCACTGCAGTTTAGCCTCGCCGCCGGTAGCGGTGGCTGAGCTTGTTTTCGTTAGATGGTGACACCGAAAGACACATCGCATCTGTCAGATGATATCTCCCAATATGCGGGTGGCGCGGGAGGCACACCAACTTCCGACGATCATTTCGCCGCGCGCCTGCGCAGATTCGGGCCGGTGGGAATACTTGCGATCCTCATCGTCCTCGCGGGTAATTTTATCGTTGCGCCGCTCAGCGCCGTTCTCGTCCTGATATGGGCACGCCTTTCTCACACCCCGGAGAGCGAGATCGGGTATGTGCGGCCCAAGAGTTGGCTTCGCGGCTTAACCATCGGCATCGTTTTCGGCACGGCTTTCAAATTTCTGATGAAGGCGCTCGTCATGCCGCTTCTCGGAGCCCCTCCGATCAATCAGGCCTACCATTACGTCGCAGGGAATACCGCCGCGCTCCCAGGAATGATATTGATCATGATTGCCGTCGCCGGCTTCGGAGAAGAAACACTGTTCCGCGGTTACCTGTTCGAACGCCTCGGTAAACTTTTCGGACGCGGGAAGGGTGCGACCATACTAATTGTTTTGCTAACTGCCGGATCGTTTGCGCTCCTCCACTATCGTGAACAAGGGCTGGCCGGCTCCGAACAGGCGATGATCACTGGCTTGGTGTTCGGAGCGATTTTTGCTGTGACTGGCCAGCTCTGGATGCTGATGGTGGCGCATGCCACATTCGATCTGACGGCACTCGCCATAATCTATTGGGATGTCGAATCCGACGTCGCTCATCTTTTGTTCAAGTAGTTCGGCACCTTATCGACAAGCAACGCGAACCATCTAACCAGGCGATGCAGCCAACGCCTACCCGCTGTACGATCCACTTTCAATGATAGCTAGAACCCTTTACCTCCGCGCCACGCTCGCTCCCGGTAAGCGTAGCTTATCTTTTTCTCGTTAGGTCTATGAGCACCGATCCCACGACATCGACGAAGGAAAGAGCGTTGTATATCGCAAGCGTGGGTCATGCGGCCTTTGCGGCGAGCATGATCGCCCTCGGAATTCTGGGCCTAAACAAAGGCGATTTCACCCCGGTGTGGGCGCCGGTGCCCAAGGTTGTGCCGGCACGTGAGGTTCTGGTCTATTTGTGCGCTCTTATTTCTCTGGGGTCTGGCCTGGGCCTACTTTGGCAGCGCACAGTTGCCACCGCTGCCCGCGTGCTGCTCGCTGCGTTCCTGCTTTGGTTGCTGCTTTTAAAAGTGCCCGCCGTCTTCCCTGCGCCGACTGTCGTAGCTTCCTGGTATGGCTGCGCTGAGATCGCCGTGATGGTGGCGGGGGCCTGGGTGCTCTATGCCTGGTTCGCCGGTGAATGGGACCGGCGGCGCTTCGGTTTCGCCACGGGCGACAAGGGGGTGCGCATCGCGCGGGTGCTCTACGGCTTGGCTTTGATCTTCTTCGGCGTGGGCCATTTCGCCTACGTTAAACAGACCGCCGTGCTGGTGCCTGCCTGGCTGCCGGGGCATGTGTTTTGGGCGTATTTCACCGGCGGGACTTTTATCGGTGCGGGTGTGGCGGTGCTCATCGGTGTGTGTGCACGGTTGGCAGCCGCACTCTCGGCGTTACAGATGGGCATGTTCATACTACTGGTGTGGCTACCCATCGTATCGGCCGGCCACATCAGCGCCTTCCAATGGGGTGAGTTCGTGGTCACTTGTGCGTTGACGGCCGCCGGGTGGGTGGTGGCGGATTCCTACCGCGGCATGCCTTGGTTCGCGTTGAACAAGCGATAGAACAGTCGCCATAAAACCTAACCAAACGATGCGGCGAACCGCTGGCCGCCCAGCGTTCTAGCTTTCGATGACTACTACCTCTTACTCGCAGCCACTCGCGCCCTCGCCAGCGGTCGCTGATCTTGTGTCTCGTTAGATGCTGCGTGCAATCAAACTGGTTGCTTTCGCGTCAATTCTCGCCGTGTTCACCGGATGTGGCGATTCGCGGCCTACCGAAAGAAAGATCGTCGGCGCGTGGTCCTGGACATACATCGAGGGCGTGGGTCGGATGGTCTTCACTGCGGATCACAGGGTTAAAGAGGGCTTTCCGCCAGAAGACAAAGATGGAAGACACCTTCCGGATGATCAGTTCACATATCTAGAGTCTGGCACGTGGCGACTTGAGAGCGACGTCCTAGTTACAGAGGTGGACAATCAACCGCTAATAGATCGTTATGACAATACGTCGCGGGACGAACCAGAAGAGATCCGTCAGCGCCATCGCCCAGCCCTTAAAAAAGAGATTCTGCGCCAGAAGATCGTTAAGATTGACAGTAAGCAGATGGTCTTTGAGAAAGGTGGACTTGATCGCGTGAGATGAAGCCACACCGGCATCTAACCAGGCGATGAAGCTAACGTCCACCGCTTGGCGCTTTGAACCTTCGATGAGCTATTTACTTTCTCCGCAGATTGGCCTCAGTGTCGGTGGCCGCAGTTTATCTTATTCTCGTTAGATGCGGAAACTGCTGCGCACATGACTCCATTCGACTACGCAGTTGGGCTGGTATCGATCCTGGTGGGCCTCGCCCTGGCTGACGTCGCGGCGAGCCTCCACAAGTTGTTGCGCCACGCCCGTTCAGTGAGATGGGATGGCCGTGTGCTACTTTCGGTCGCCCTGGTGATCATTAAGATTACCGGAATGTGGTTCGCGGTGTGGTCGATCCGTTCCGTGAAAGAAGTGCTCTCGTTTCCATTCTACCTCTCGCTCTTTCTCGAATTCATGGTGTTATTCCTTGTTTGCGCAGCCTGCCTCCCTGACGAAGCGGAGGAGAATTGCGATCTAGGCGCGTTCTACGAGAAGAATAGACGGTATTTATGGTCATTGTTTGCCTTGTTTCAGACCTCCTACTTTCTGCACTGGATCTATTTCGTCGGATTCAGCGGGATCGATCGCGCGGAACTGCTCCGGCGTGGATCAGTCGTGGTCGCTCCGCTGATTATGTTCCTGTTGCTCCGAGGTATTCGATCTCGCCGGTTCCATTACGTTGCGCTCCTCGCCTTAATCGTCTTAGCTCTCAGCGAGTACTGGCGGCTTACATTGGCTTCTTGAAGTGGCGCCAACCTAGTTACATCTTCGTACTGGCACGTTTACCATCTAACCAAACGATGCAGCTAACGCCTACCCGTTGTTCGCTCCACACTCTCCATGATTGAACCATTTAACTAAGGACCCAATTCCCCTATGAGCATTGCCCTTCGGTATACAACAATATTCGCTGCCGCGGTGTTGATCACGCTGCTCTGTGGCAGATCACTCCTCGCTGAAACGCCCGATATGCTGCCAGCGCTCATCGGTTCCGGGCCGAAGTCACTCGTTAATTTGATCGACACCAAACACCTCATGAATCGGGGCCAGCAGCATGGGGCGATGTTTTTTTTAGCTCGGGTCGATCCCAACGGCTATCCCTCATATTCGAAGGTTTGGGGAACGACAAAAGAGACCAACCCGTTACGGGACGAACTGCGCCAAAGACTGGCGGAAGCGCGCTTCGTTCCCGCCGTTTATCAACATCGAAATGTGTACGCGTGGTTTTATGGAACTCTGGCATTTAGTGTTGTCGACGGAAAACCGCATCTCAGAATTTTTGCAAATCAGGAGCTACCGGAATTGCAAAAGGAAAGCGATTTCGTTGCTCCACAGCCAATATGGTTTCCAGGGAAAGTCTACGATTTTGCGAAACTTAAAAATCCGTTCGGCTCCTGGGCGAGTGACGATAAACCGGTTGTAGCGGAGATGCTTCTCACCGTCGACGCAGCAGGCCATCTTAAAGATGTTCGTTTGCAAAGCCTCACCCCTCCGGGTAAACCGTCCTACGGTGATGCGGCGCTGATGATCTTTCGGCAACAACTATACTTGCCGGCTTACCGAAACGGTAAAGCGGTCGAATCCACGACGCACTTCAAGTTCTACTTTGTGCCATCATTTTATTACCTAAAGTAGAATTGCCCTAAATGGTGATATCAGTGTTTCGCGATTGTCCATTTACATAATTATCGACCTCGCACCTAACCAATCGATGAAGCCAACGGCGCCATTGCGATACAACTTCAGCGTCTTTGCTACCGCACCCCGCCGTCGCTAATCTCTTTTGTGTTAGATGAAGAGCATCAGTCTTTTCAATCTCCTTTGTGTTGCAACCGCGGCGTCTGTCGCTTTGCCTGTCGGCGCCTCAGATCTGGCAATTTCTATCCCCGTCCAACTTACGCATGCCCAGAACCTCGATCCGTCGCCGTCTCCGGACGGTAAAAGGCTTGTCTTTATATCTATCGTTGCTGGGAAGGAACAATTATTTACGATGGATACTGACGGTTCACGCATCGCGCAGCTAACACGCGATGACGCTGACCACGAGGATCCTGCATGGGCTCCGGATGGGACAAAAGTCGCTTTCGTGCACATTACCAAGGACCGTCATAGCATTGCGGTAACTGGAATTGACGGCAACAACCTGGAGCTACTCACGCCTAAGGAGCAGAACACGATTCATCCCAATTGGTCGTCTGACAGCAAGCAGGTGATTTACTGTACGAACGATGACCTTGAGCCGCCTAAAAAGAATACCGCGGAGATAAACGCGGTTGATTTAGCAACGAAGGAAATCAAGGTGCTCATCACCGGTGGTATTAACACCTATGGATCCTGGTCCCCGGATATGAAGCATATCGTCTTCCGAAAGATAATCGGGGAGGAAAATTCCGAAGTGTTCGTTGCGGAGGCGGATGGCTCGAACGCGCGGAATCTGACTAACAATCCGTTTTTTGATGGTTGGCCGACGTGGTCGCCTGATGGCAAGACGATTGCGTTCGCGTCGAACCGCCGGGCGCACGGCTACCAAATTTTTGTGATGAACGCGGATGGCATAAATCCGCGACTGCTCTCGAATACCGAAGGGCGCGGAACTGCACCACGCTGGTCTCCAGACGGGAAGTCCATCTATTTTACGAACTGCGTTGAGAAAGACTATGGGACCGACTGTGAAATCTTCCGAACGGGAACAAATCCGCAGCCGCTTCGTCTGTCCAACGAGGAATAAGCATCTAACCATGCGATGCAGCGAACGCCTACCCTTCGTTCGCGCCACATTTTCCATGATTAAATCATTCCACCTCCGATCAACGCTCGCTCCCGGTAGGCGTCGCTTATCTTTTTCTCGTTAGACGCTAAGAGTCTTTTACCAATATGGCAGATCTTCGTTCCGGTCAGCGGCGTATTGTTCGCGGGTGCTTTATCTGAGTCAGCGGTTACGCACACGCTCATAAAGGAAGGCAAAGAGAAAGGCGTGCTCGTTGAGTTTGAACTAAAGTAGCGTGATGTCCTAACATACCTAACCAAGCGCTGCAGCCTACCGCTGGCCGGCGTTATGCTTACGATGCCGACTTAGCAGAGTAATCCAACCTGCTGCCACTTGCGCCTCCCAGAGCCGTGGTTAAGCTTTGTCTCGTTAGGTCTAATCGGACACTAGAACATATGTCCTTCGAACAAATATCCTATCTGGCGCAAATCGTCGCTTCGCTTGGTGTGATTGTCTCTTTGATCTTTGTCGGTTTACAGATCAGACAAAATACGGGGGCACTCCAGCGCAATGAGCATAATTCCACGATGGCGCAGTGGACTGTGATCCGCATGGCCATCGCCAAAAATCGCGACATTGCCGAACTGATGACCACTGGCCTGAAGGGAGAGCATGCCCTCGATGCCGCCGATCAGCTGAGGCTGGAGCAGATGTTGCAGGAAAACGCGTGGGCCTCCTTCCACATTTGGGAGAGAACGAAACGCGGTATTTTTCCGAAGGGGACTTTCGAATTGTCGTGTGGAGCACACCTGTGCGGCTTGCTCACGACGCCCGGTGGCGGCACCTGGTGGCGCAGCGCCAAACAGACTGGCTTCCCTCCTGATTTCGTCTCGGACGTCGATACCCTGCTCGCCAAGGCCTAACCAAGCGATGCAGCGAACGCCTACCCGTTATGCGCCCACATCTCTCATGACTAAACCATTCCACCTCCGATCCACGCGCACTCCCGGTAGGTGTCGCTGATCTTTGTTCTCGTTTGGTGAGTCCGTAGAATCAACAGAAATGAAAATGAGAATTCTTGTAATACTCGGTCTACTGATGGGATTTGCGTCGACCGGTTCCGCGGCCCCGAAAGAAGATGCGGCGAGGGTGGTCGACTCCTTTTACGCGCAATACTACAAGGAAATTGTTCGGAAGGTGCCCAAGGGTGATTTCGACAAAGCAGTGATCCGATGGGTCATGTCGAATTCGTACCTCAGCGACGCGTTCAAGAAGGTTTTTCGGAAGACGATTATGGACGCCGACAAGAAGGATCCGGAAGTGGGGCTTGATATGGACCCGATATTGGACGGGCAGGATTATCCAGACAAAGGCTACCGCGCCAAAGAGATTCAGATTGTTGGCGACAAGGCTTACGTGGTTATGGAAGGAATCGATGCACCGAACTTTACACGCGAGCGCCCTCTCTCGGTGGAGCTCGTGAAGATCAACAATAAGTGGAAGATCAATGGCATTGGTATCATCAATCGATCGCAAAAGTGAGCCTTATCAAGCACCGGAGCTAACCGACTCGGCGGAGGCCATCGTGAGCGAGTTATTGCTCTACATTCCGCCTCGGCGGTCGCTCAGTTTTGTTCGTTAGGCGTATGGCAAGCACAATCGAGGGCGGGTGTTTATGCAGAGGCGTCCGCTATCGTCTACACGTTACGCCAAATCGGGGAAGTGACTGCCATTGCGAAGATTGCCGGCGAGCGAGTGCTGCTCCGTATGTGACTTGGTGTAGCGTTCCCAGCAAGGCGATAGAGGTTCTGAGCGGTGAACTGCGTAGAGTCTCATATGCAGAGCGATTACGCTCGTTCGCCTCTTGTTGTGGCACGCCTCTGTTTATCCAGGACGAAGTCAGTTCTGAGTGGATTGACGTGACAGTCGCGTCGCTCGATGATCCTGGGACTTTTTACCCGGAGGTCGCGATATGGACAGAAGACAAACTCCCGTGGGTAAAGCTCGATCCGAGTCGACGTGCTTTTCGCCGGAACAGAGATGAAAACGCCTAACCAAGCGAACAGCGAGCGGCTGGCTGTTCCTATGCCTAGCATATGGTAACTACAGTCTCCTATATGCAGCCGCGCACGCTCTCGCCAGCCAACGCTGATCTTGGGTCTCGTTAGATGAAAGTGCCTGCTCTCGTTTCTTGAAAACGCCCTGTGTCCGCGTCTACTCACACTCGATTGCTCCGCGGGAGCGGCGTGTTGCTCCTTCTACTGGGCGTTGTGCATCTTGTGGCGACTCCGCACATTGCGAGTCTCGTTCAGCATCTAGCCTCTCCTGGGGCGGCCGAAGAGCTTACGCCTCCGATGCTTCTAAATCATGTTTTGGTTGGACTTCTACTGCTGCCTCTTGGTTACCTGACGCTTTATGCGGCTCCGCATTCGGCCGCTCGTGCCGGATGGGCGCAGGTGATCGTGCGCACGACTGCAGTTACAGTGGCCACGCTGCCCGCAACTTTACTCGCGCTGATGGGCACCCGCTATTTTAATGCGCCGCTGTTTGTGCTCGGTACTACTCTCGTCATTGCGGCGGCGGTGACCTTGTTGGTTGCTGCGTTCAGCACGCCGCGTGATTGAGTTATTGGAGTCGATGCTGCCACGCCACCATCTAACCCGACGATGAAGCTAACCACTACTGTTCCATGCTTTGGAGGGTCCTTTGCGCTGACTATTTTCTTTTGCCTGCGTTGTTGCCCTCACGTCGGTAGTGGTAGCTTATCTTTTTCTCGTTCGTGAACCGACCACTGACCTAACCAAGCGATGAAGCTAACGCCCACCGCTAGACGCCTAGAATAACTTTCGATGAGCTACTTCCTTTCACCACAAATTGGAATCAGCGACAGTGGCCGTAGCTTATTTTATTGATTCACTCGCGCGTCTCGTTCAGCCTTCGGCCTTTCCGTCCATGTCTGGGTTTGCCAGTCCGTTCCATTCTCGCTAGAGCTTTGAGCACTTCATTAATGACAGCTGTCGTGCGGCGCTTGCGGTGGGTGATGCTTACGACAATGATCGTTGACCTGCTCCTTACGCTCCATGGCCAGCCAACATCCTACTGGCAAAATCCGGCGACAGCGCTTGAGCCGAATCCGCCTGTTCGGCACCTCATGGTAATGGGAATAGGGACGTTCCTCTTCGCAGTGGCAATCTATTGCGCGGTCGCTTTTTTGCTTGTGTCGGTTCTCCCTCGATGGATTGGGTTCGTGACGGCGCTAGTTTATTCGCTTGGTCATTTCTACGCCGGTTCAACGTGGCTTGAAGCTAGAATGGGTCTGGGAATGAATGGCGTCTATCTTTACGCAGTGCCGCTCGCGATTGCGATTGCGATCTGCACGGGGGCCCCCGAAAAGAGCTCTAACCAAGGCGATGGCACCAACGCCGCCTGACTAGATAATGTTTTTCGCAGTTACACGTTGTTCGTGCAGCCACGCACGCTGTCGGCGGCGTGGCTCATCTCTTTCTCGTTAGACGTATAAGCCACGCATCTCGATCTATGAACACATCTGACAACCTTTGGGCGAGTGATTGGCTGGACTCCGTAGCCAACGGCTCGAACACCATGAGTCAGCGCAAGCGATCGTCGATAGAGAAACGCGGTGGCGGGATGCAAGGGATCAAAGCCCTCGCCAAGAAGAAAGGAGTTCACCTTCTCCTTCTCGAAGACGACAAGGGCAATGAGCTTGTGGCCGCCAGCACGAAACCGTTTAAGGTCATATGTTGACTCGCGTAACGTCTAACCATGCGATGCAGCCAACCGCTGGCCCGCGTACTCTCTCGCTTTACTTTATGAAAACACGTCCACTGCGAGCCACGCGCGCAGTCGCCAGCGGTAGCTTATCTTATTAATTCACTCGCGCGTCTCGTTCAGCCTTCGGCCTTTCCGTCTATGTCTCGGCTTGCCAGTCCGTTCCATTCTCGTTAGGTGACAGAGCGCGCCGTGAAAGCTCCAGTCCAAACACCCGCGGAATCAATCGCAGCGGAGTCTAGTCATCGAGAATATAAACAAGCCGGCGTTTGGTCGATTCCGAACGTCCCCAAATTCCATGATTGCGATTACCGGCCAAAAATTGAATCCAGGCCCAGGCACGCACGATTATTTCCATCGCCATAGCAAGCAGGAGAACCGGCAAGTGGATTCCCTGCGTTTGCCACACGACCACGATGGCCCGAATGCGCTCGACCAGACTTTGCGTTTCCATGCGGCGTCCTTCTTTGCGGTACATCCGTAAATATCCAAGCGTGACAACCGCGCGCTGTTTGATGTAATCCCCCAGGCAAAGCGGAGTTGGGCTCAAAACCTCCGCCTCGGGAAGATACCTTGTCACAAACCCCTTCCGTTCAAGCGTCAGCTCCAAGGCTGCTTCATCGACGAAAGTGGTCGGATCGATGCTTTCGACCAGGTTGCGAAACGCAGTGATCTCGGTCGATTTTGGATATCGGATGGCGATGACGTGATGGAGCGACCACATCAATCGTGTGATCTCGAAAGCTGGATTCCCCTCCACCCCTACCGGGACAGTACGCGCGGCCGCCACGCCGACCGACGGATCAGCAAATTCACGGACCAGCAAGGAAACGCAGTCGCCCTTGGGCAAGACATCCCCGGACAGCAACACAACGATATCGACATCGTGCAATTCGCGAATGCATCGATTGACGGCCGCAGCTTTTCCGGCGCGTTGAGAATTAGCAATGAGTTTGACGGGGATGGACGTGGTCTTGGCGAATTCCGCGACGATTTCATTAGTTCCATCTTTCGACGCGTCACTCACTATGACGAACCGGCTCGGAGGCCGGCCATCAACTCTGGTCCGATGCAGAACCGGGAGTAACGCTGGTAGGTTTTGCGCCTCGTTAAAACAAGGGATGGCGAAGGCGAACGAAAGGGGCGGGTTTTCCAAAGCGGTAGTTTGACGGCCATTTCAATGGCGAATCTTATTGTAATAACGGGCCTTCCAGATGCCCAGTTCAAACTGAGCTCATCTAACAGCGGATGCAGCCGACATCCCAAATCGACGGTTCGGAGTTTTCTTATCTGCTCCCCTGAACGAAATCGTGCCGACCGGCTAGCATCACGGTTCCGTTGGTCGCGGCTCTTACAGCAATCGCTGGCTTAAATTTTGGGTTCTATATCACTTTTCGTCGTGCCGATGTTCGTGCATTATTCAGGGCCTATGTCGCGCCACGGGTCTAACCAGACGATGAAGCTCACCGCTACTGTTCCACGCTTTGCTTGGTTCTTTGCGCCAGCTGGTTCCTTTCACCGCCATTGCTGCCTCTGTCCCGGTAGTGGTAACTTATCTTTTTTTCGTTAGACCTCAACAAGCATGACACACTTACAAAGAAATTTAATCCTCTTGTCGATTCTTGTAACCTGCTTCCGTCCGGTCTGTGGAGAGGAAAGGGAGGAAGGGACGAAGAAGACCATCGAAGCGCCTTCGCCCGACGGGCAGTTTGCTTTTCGCTACACGGGGAAATCGGACTCCGAAAAGAAGACATATGATCTCCTCGACAACGCGTCGGGGAAAGTGCTGATGAGTGTCGCCGAGTCCGACCCCGACTTGGGCCCCAGCGCACGGTTCAATATGGACGTTCTGTGGAGACCGGACTCGAAGGCGTTTGCGCTCACGGCCACGCTGTGGAAGCGAGGAAGCTCTGTCGCGATCTATCTGCGAAAGGGCTCTACTTTTCGCGAGATCAAACTGCCGGAGCTGGTGGCGAATATTCCGGAGAAGGTCAAGGGAGGGAAGAGTTTCCCGCATGTCGCCGAGCTGAATTCGCAGAGCGCGACACGTTGGCAAAAGGATGGTTCCCTCGTCGTGGAAATCGAAAACATGGTGGATGGCAACGATGGCTCAATCACGGCGAGGCGCACGGTTGCGCTTGGATTCGATCGACCGGGCAAAGCCAGGATCCTGAAATCGACGATAAAATACGAGACCGAGACAGACTTGGATGCAGAAGCCCACGCTGCCTGGGACAAAGGTGACTTTAACGCAGCCATTGGTGACTATGATCGCGCGATCAAGCTCGATGCGGGCGACGTTGCCGCCTATTACCATCGCGGCTGCGCAAATTTCGTGACGCGCGATTGGACGAAGGCTCTGACGGATTTTCAGCGCCACTGCGACTTGAGGAAGGAGGAAGAGTACCAAGTCTTCGCGGCGCGCTTTTACATTTGGCTTATCCACACCCGACTCGGTGAGAGAGAAGCAGCTGACAGAGAACTCGCACCTTACCTAGAAGGGCATCCAGTAGAGTGGAGCAACGGCTGGGACGCGAACATCGGCAACTTTCTGCTCGGTAGAATTAGCGAGGACGATTTTCTCGTCTCGCTTAGTGATAATCCAGGCGCGGCTTGGTTTTATGCGGGCATGAAACGATTTCTGAACAATGATCGGGCGAGCGCTGCTGAGGACTTCAGAAAATCCGTGGCGACGGGCGACAAAAGGGCAGACGAATACCAAATGGCGGCGGCCGAACTGAAAGCGCTCACCAAGTAAGGAGCTGATCTGCGCGAGGCTAGAGATGGACCACACGGAAGCCGAGATTCATATTGCCTTTCAGGTTCAACGAACTGGGTCTAACCAATCGCTCCAGCCAACCGCTCTTTGGCCTTGCGCGTCGATGTCGATCTTAATTAGTCTCTTTTCAGTCGGAGCGACGCCTCGCCGCCAGAGCGGTGGCTGAGCTCCCTTTCGTTAGGCGTTGCTCGCGTGCATTAGACTTGCCACCGCAGCCAAAAACTGATACACAACTACAGCACCGCACATTCAATGGAAGCCACCACCAAACTCATCCTCGCAACGCTGGTGCGTGGCGCCCTCTCCTGCGCGCGTGCGGCGCTCATCGTCACTGCAACGGCGCTGCTCACCGCCACGGGCCACGCCGCCGGGCCATCGAGCGAACTTTTCCTTACCTTGGATCCGACGACAGTGGCCAGCCGGGTGCTCGGGATCACCGGCACGAACACGACCTTCAACGTCGCGCAGTCAGCCGGAGGCGGCCAGTCGCCCATCGCGGTCAACAGCACGATCCGCACACTTGGGTTTGGAGCCGGGAGCGGGAATACGGGCGCAGAATACTCGCTCGCCGGTGTGCCGACGGGAAATACCTATGCCTTTCCGCTCGGCACAGACGAAGTCGATGACGGCACAACAAACGGCGCCGCCAATTTCGGCTGGGACGTCACCAGCGGGACTGCCTACCAATTGAGCCTCACCTGGGCCAACCCAGTGCCGCTTTTCACCCTCGGCACCGCCGCAGGGCATTACTTGGGAATTACCTATGACCCAAGCAATAATTCGCTCTGGATTGCGGGACTGGACGGCACGGTCGGCACTTTGATCTCGAACTATTCCCTCACCGGCACTCTGCTCTCTTCTTTTAACATCGGGCACAACTTCAGCGGCGCTCTGGCTCTCAATCCGGCCGATGGAACGCTCTGGCTCAGCAATCTTATCGCGTCGAACCTGACTTTGGAACAATATGCCCGCTCTGCGCCGGGCAGCTTCGGCGGCTCTCAGGCCGCGTCGAACACCCAAACCTACTCCGGCGTTTCGGCGGGGGCCTTTGGCGGTGAGTTTCAATACACCGGTGCCGTCGTCCCGGAACCCTCGACCTGGGCGATGCTGGTGAGCGGCAGCCTGCTCATCGCGATAGCCTCAGCGCGACGGCAGATTCGCCGCCGCAACGCCTAACCAAACGATGCGAACCGCGGCCGTCCCGGATGCCGAGGTCTTCGATAGCTAGTACTTTTATCGTGTTGCGCAGTGGCGGTCCCGTCCCCGTGGCTGATCTTATTGCTTCACTCGCGCGTGTGGTTCAGCCTCCGGCCTTTCCGTCTATGTCTCGGCTTTCCAGTCCGTTCCATTTTCGTTAGGCCCTGCACCTCACTTTTGCCCATAGGAACCAGGCCAATAGAAAAGAATCCCATGAAATACATGCTCACTTGGACCGAGCGTCCACAGGCTCGCCAATCGAATATGAGAACGCACAAAAGCGAATTTTGGAGGTTTTCACGAAATGGTAAGCACCCGCCAATTTCAAAATCGAGTTATTCGTGATACGAGTGGGCGACTGGGGAGGATATATGATGCTTGATTGCGATGATCCAGCAGCGGTCCACAAGTTCTGCTCGATGCTGCCTGCATTCGTATTCGAGGCCCGGCCAGTGATTCCCATCGAGAAGGCCGTCCGAGTGGAACTGGAATCCATCGCTTTTCGTGACGGCCTCAAGAGTACGTGACACAACAAAGGGCCTAACCAGACGGTGGAACGAACGGCGACCCGTCTTGCGTACCCGCGCAGCTTAGCTAGGATGTTTTCCGTGGAAGCCATGCTCGCTCTCGGCCGCTGTGGCTCACCTTGGTTTCGTTAGGTGCTATAATTAACTATCAAATGAGCACAGGGGAGATAAGTCATGCAGATTGATACAATTGATCCGCAGAAGAACGCGATGATCGTGGTCGATATGCAAAACGACTTCGTGGCGGCGGGCGCTGCGATGGAAACGCCTGCGGCACGTGCCGTGGTGCCCAACCTTGCCGAGGCGCTGAAAGTCTGCCGCGATGCCAAAATCAAAGTCATCTATACAGCTCATGTGCATCGCCGTGACGGGTGCGATATGGGACTCTTCAATATGCATCCGCCAATCGCCAATCGTGCTGCGTTAGTCGATGGAACACCAGGCGTAGACATTTACCCTGAGCTCGCGCCGGCACCCGGAGAGCATGTCATCAAGAAGCATCGCTACAGCGGTTTTTTTGGCACGGACATGGACATTATCCTGCGCGAGTGGGGTGTCGATACCGTCATCATTTCGGGGACTACTACCGAGAATTGCTGCCACGCAACGGCAAGGGACGCGATGTTTCGTAACTACCGGGTCGTCTTTCTGTCGGACGCCACCGCAACCTATGACTATCCGGACCGAGGATTTGGTGCGATGCCAAACGCCCAGGTGCACCACGCCACACTCGTGATCCTCGCGGCATCAACGGCCCACGTCATGTCGGTCAATGACATGCAGGCGCGCATATCGCGACGCGAATGACGACGGTGCTGTTCGACGCTAAAACCTAACCAAGCGATGTAGCCAACCGCTGACCGGCGTACGGCCTCGCTTTACTTTATTAAATCACGTCCATTGCAATCCACGCTCGCCCTCGCCAGCGGTGGCTGACCTTGTTCTCGTTAGGCATTTGTGATAACACGAATAGACCTTTTCACCACCGTGCTGCGGATGTTCGGCGTGTGGACGCTACTGCGCATACCAGACTGGTGGCTCCAATCGGACGAATGGTACTTCCGTACTCCTTACTTTCGTTCTTCGTATCGATCTTCCTTCCGGCCTGACTGGCTCTGGCCCGCCGTGACGCATACGACCGTCTATGCCGTGGTGGGACTTTATCTTCTTTGCGACGCTCCACACATCGCCCGCTGGCTCTCGGGAGATCGCCGTCTTTCCAGTCCGATTGATGATAATATAACGAGTGATAAGCGACCGGAAGCCTACCCAAACGACGAAGATAGCGGCTACCGATTCGCGGCCCAGTTTTTTTATGGAAAGGGATTAAATGATCAGTAATGCCACCAAACGTGCGATTCTTCGCTCGGTTCACCTTATCCTGAGCATTCCGATCCTCGGTTACATTTATGAACCGGCTTCGGAAGTTCAACAGTACGCCGGCGGGGTTCGGTATATCTTCGTTCCTCTAATGATCCTTTCGGGATATTGGATGTATGCAGGCGTAATCTTCGCCATCATTGGCGTTGCGCTATGGCTCGGTGCCTATCAGCTCTCTGGATATGGGACGGCTGTCCTGAGTCAGGTCGCGCTCTTCATGGTGCGGAAGACTTGGTTGGTGATTCGTGCGCGACGTTCAAAATGATCGGGCCCGCTAGTGGTGTTAGATGAGGAGCATGATGTTCGCGATCCCGAGGCGGAGAGGCTCGTGTTCAGCGCACAGAAGACGATGTATGGTGGCAAGCACATCGCCAAAAGCGATACGATCTTCGTCTTCGCGAGCGAGAACGAAAGCGGGTCAGGTCTGATCGCGAGCGGCGTCGTCACCTCGGCCAAAGCGATCGCAAAGAGACGCGGGATAGCCCGGCAAACGCCGCGCGTAAGCATCACCATCAGACGCACCGCGCTCGCGAAACAGCGTCTGGGGCGGAGCGAACTCAAACCTTTTTCCGACTGGAAGGACGGTCAACCCGAGACCGAGCTCAATTTCAAATTCTATCGCCAGGCAACGAACAAGATTGTCGGTATCTCGGATGAAGCGGCGGCGTTCCTCCGCGGCTTCTTTTAACGCGGCCGATCCCGTGCTCCGCGGTCGCTGAGCCTGGGGGTCGTTGGTTAATTTCATTTGTTGACGGCCAGGAGACTGATAACCTCGCGTGTTTGGTGAATTCGCGAGATGATCAGATCGCCCAACTGCGGGAGGCGATTGCAACGCAGGAAGCACTGCGGACGACGCTTGGCGATGCCATCGTCGAAATGGCGGTCAAGCCTCTTCGCAGCCTGCTCGAATCGCTGCTCTCTGAACGGGAGCCCACGCTCGACCGCGCCGGTGCGCGCGATGAATTGCTCGAGCAGTTGCAGAGTTACATTCCGCGGCAGCTCGCGGACAAGATCAGAGCGACCGGTCATATTCAGGGCGAACGACGCCAGGTGACCGTCATTTTTGCCGACGTCTCCGGATTCACGGCTTTGTCCGAAACGCTGGATCCAGAAGAGGTGGCGTCGTTCATGAACGAGTGTTTGAAAGATCTGGTCGACGCTGTCTACCAGTACGAGGGAATGGTCGATAAGTTCATAGGCGACTGCATCATGGCGGTTTTTGGCGCTCCCATAGCGCTGGAAGACGATGCCGAGCGCGCGCTCCATGCGGCTCTCTCCATGCGCAATCGGATCGAGCTATTCAACCAGCGTCGCAGCGATAAGATCAAAGAGCCTCTGGCCCTCCACATCGGCATCAATTCCGGAACAGTCATCGCCGGAAATGTCGGAAACGATTTGCGCATGAGCTACACGGTGATGGGGGACACGGTCAACGTCGCGTCGCGTCTGGAAGGGGCCGCCACTCGCGGTCAGATATTCGTGAGTCATAGCACCTACCGTCTGGCCGCCGGCGCTTTTCGTTTTCGCCCGCTCGAACCGATCCAAGTCAAGGGAAAGCGGGAGCCACTCAAGGCTTACGAATTACTGGAGGCTCGAATTCAGCCGGAAAAAGTTCGGGGCCTCGAAGGTTTGGCCTCGCCTTTTATCGGCCGCGAGCGGGAGTCGGAGGCCATCAAAAACGCCCTGGCCGAAACCAGAGCGGGAAAAAGCGCGGTGGTTCTCGTCTACGGTGACGCCGGGGTCGGCAAAAGCCGCTTGCTGCGTGAAATTCGAGCAGGCAAGGCCGATGAAATAACGTGGCTGGAAGGACGCTGCTTCTCCTCCACGCAGACTCTGAGCTATGCCCCTATCCTAGACCTCTTAAGAAGACATATCGGCATTGCGGACGAACAGCACACGGAGGAGCAGCAACGGGTGCTCCGTGAGCACGTCGCCACGAATTTCGCGGATGAGCCGGAAGTTTATGCGGTCCTGGCAAGACTACTTTCGCTGCCGCTGACCGAGACCGAAGAAGATTTGATCAAGCAGCTTGTCGGCACGGAATTTCGCACTCGATTGTTTCAGATCATCGAACGAGAGCTCTTCATTCTCTCGGCACATCAACCCGTCGCGGTCCTGATCGAGGATCTGCATTGGGCTGACCAAAGTTCCCTTGATTTGTTGAATCACATTCTTCCTCTGACGAAGAAAGCGCGGCTGACCTTTGTTTGTGCCATCCGATCCCGGCAGGAGCCCGCCGCCATCTGGGAAAGGATGAATACGATTCTTGATGACTTGCGCGAACAGGTCGTAGAGGTGTCACTCCAGCCGCTTTCGACCGACGCGAGCCGGACTTTGATCGCGCAATTGCTGGGCGGTTTTTCTTTGCCGGAAGCGCTCACGGCGGACATTGTCGATAAATCGGACGGCAACCCTTTTTTTCTGGAAGAGGTGCTTCGCTCGCTCATTGAAGGAGGGACTCTCGCCGCGGAAGGCAGCACCTGGCGCGTGACCGCTCCGGCGACGCCTTCAGCTGTGCCCGACACCATCCAGGGTGTTCTGCTTTCCAGAATAGACCGGCTCGCGGAAGAGCTAAAGGTGCTGCTTCAGAAAGCGTCGGTCATTGGCCGCGTGTTTTTTTACCGCGTCCTGAAGGTCCTCGCGGCGGAGGGCACTGCCCTGGATGGCCAACTCACGAGTCTGCAGGATTCGGATCTGCTTCACGAACGAGCGCGCTTACCGGAAATTGAGTACGTCTTTAAGCATGCTCTCACTCAGGAGGTGGCCTATCAAACGCTGCTCGGACCGCAGCGCAGGGAGCTGCACCACAAGGTCGGTGAAGCGCTCGAACTGCTTTTTCACGATCGGCTCGAAGAATTCGCCGGTCTGATCGCTTATCATTATTTTTCGGCTGAATCGTGGGAAAAGGCGCTGCCCCATTTGATTCAATGCTCCAATGCGGCGACGCAGCTTTGTTTGTTCCCGGAAGTCCGAGGCCATTGCCGGCGTGCTCTCGAATGTCTTCGGCATTTGGATGAAACGCGTGAGCGCCGCGAGCAGAAGGTCGATGTCAGTTTCCAGCTGATTGATGCTTCCCTCACATCCGAAGCACCGGAAAAGAATTTGCGACTCCTGGCCGAGGCCGAGGTTGCGGCGCAATCGTTGCAGGACCCACTGCGCCTGGCACGGGTGCAATTGTTGATCGGACGCGCGCACTACGGTGGTGGCAATCTGCGGCAAGCGATCGATTATTTTCAGCGAGTTCTGTCCCTCGCTCCCGGGCTGGGCGATCCGGTGCTGCTGGCCACGCCGGGGTGTGTATTGGGAGTCACCTTCGCGGTGCAAGGTCGCTTTCGAGAGTCGATCCATTTGCTCGATCAAACGATCCCGCTCTTGGAGGCGGCCCAGGACAATCACGAAACGCTGCTGGCCTATAGTTACCGCGGTTGCGCTCTGACTTGCCTCGGTCGTTTTGCGGAAGCCCTTTCTGATATGAACAAGGCCCTGTCCGGCGCTTGTTCTGCCAATGACCGCAACGGCATGGCCATGGCGCACTGCGCGCTGGCTTTTTCGCGGCTGGTGGCCGGTGAATACGCCGAGAGCATGGAAAATTCCCGCCGGCTGCTCGAAATTTCCGAGAACACCGGCGCCGATGTCTTTCTCTATGGAAGCCATGCCATGCTCGCGTGGGCCGCCTTCCGTCTCGACCGGCCGGACGACGCGCGGCATCACTGGGGCGCGGCGCGCGAAATTGCCCGGGCACTCGGCGGCCGGATATTTTTCGCGGAATGGTTCGGAGCGATCGAAGCGGAATTCGTCCTGCACAACGGAGATCCGGCGGAGGGATTGCGCCGCGCCGAAGAAGCGCGGGTCCTGTCGCAAAACGCCGGGAGCGTCATCGGGGAAGGTCTGACCGAATGCACGATCGGCCTGGCTCTGGCTGCGCATCCGAAACACTGCGAAGAGGCCTGTACGCATGTGCTGAAAGGGGTTCGTATCCTGGAAGGGATCGGCGCTCAGTATGATCTGGCCCGAGCCGTACTCACTGAAGCACAGGTGCGCGCCGCGTGCGGCGATCGCTCCGGGTTAAAAGTCGCGGCCGAAAAAGCGGTCTCTCTCTTGCATGAGTGCAAGCTCGAGCGTGAGGAATCCGTTGCTCGCAAGCTTATCGACGATCTGAAAACGAATTGAGCGACCCGTAGCCACGGCACTCCGCTGCCGTGTTCTTAGTGCCGCTGGTTCATGGACTCGCCCAAAAGCACGCCTCAGCCGCGTGAGGCGAGGACAGTGCTGTAGTCACGGCACATTGCTGCCGCCTCGGTTGGGAAAGGACGAAAGGCACAGACGACCTAACGAGTCTTGACTTGAGCCACATGATCACGAACCGAACCGCGCGATTTCGCATTGACTCCCACAAAAGCCAGACTGGGAGCGATTGCACTGAACGCCCTCTGGGCCAACAGGTCGTGGCCGAGGATGGATGGGTGCCAGGCATCCAATCGGTTGAAGGTTTTCAGATCGCTCAGGTCGAGCCTCGCCAGAGCATCCGAATATTCCAATCGCACATTTGAATGTGCGGCCTGCCGGCGACGCATGGTGGCTACCATTTTCCTCAGCTCCTCGTTCATCATCAAGCCCAGTTGGGTGGTATTTTCCTGATTCGCCGGCTGTAATCCCTCGAAGTATCGGCAAGTGGCGTCGTAATATGGATAACGAGCGGGATCAAGCGCATGCGCGGCGGCCGCCTTTCTTCTCATTTCAAAAAATGTTCTGAAATCGGCCAGTCCGAACACGACGACGGCGACGCGATGCTTTTCCCTTCCGGCGCGATCGATCAATCCTTTTAGTTCGTCCGCGTAATTCGCTCCGAATTCCTGCGCCAATCGTCGCAACCCACTGGACGAATCTCTTCGCTCCGCTTCCGTCAGGCGCTTAACCCAGTCGGTGTTGTTGTGTCCGATCCAGAGCAATACCACATCAGGAAATCGCTTCGCTTGTATGATCTGAGTGATCTGGCGACGTAGATTCTGTGTCCGGGCCAGGCGTCGGACGAAAGTTTCGGTGGTGGGGCGGCGCGCGACCAAAGCCCCGGAAGTGCTGTACTCGGTCGCCACCAGAGGCGTCACTTCATCCAGTTTTTCGTAGAGGCTGTCAACGCTGCCCGGCGCCGGATCCGTATCAAGAAACCAATCTTTCTGGCGTTCGGTGCGAGCTCGCCAGAGCATGCTGGCGGGGGAGGAGATGTAAAAATTCTTCGCAAGACTATCGCCGACCATCGCCATGTGCGGCAATCGTCCCCCCAGTTCAGCGCGACTGATTCGTCCTTCTTTGTAAGCCAGGTAGTCGCGATAAAACCTGGAGGAAGGGTCGGACACGCGCTCCAGATAATCTTTGCTCGTTACCGTGGTGGGTTTTGTGAACAGCCGATCAAAAAGTAAAACCGTGTTCACCAGATCGACGACCGTGTCCTCCGCGATCTTCGCAGGGAGAGACTGATCGGTCGTCCCCCTGGTCGACGGGCCCGAAACGAAAAGGACAAAAAGACTTGCGGCGGCCACCGTCCATTTTGCGAAATCCAAGCGTCGCACCATCACGATTGAATCAGAGGGATTAAGCGAAGCGAGACCAAAAACCTCTTGCCCATCTTTCGGCTCTCTGGTCCTGGCTCCGCCGCTCAACCCGAGCCTTGCTCATTCATTCACGATGTGGCAAATGCACGCCGTGAATCCGAGTAACGCCTTCGGCCAATGGACGCGACGCATCCTTGGCAGATTAGCCTTCGCCTGCGCATTGGTCGGCGCCTGCGCATCCGCCCACGGCCAAGGCGGCGCCACCGTCGACGAGACCGCGCATCTCCTCGCGGGTCTGCCGGTGAACGGAAGGCTTCAGTCACTGACGCAGAATAGCGCCTGGCAAGGTCACGCCGCCGCCTTGGATAAGGCGTGGAAAACGAAAGAGTTTTTTCAACTGGATCCCATCGCTTCGTGGATGGGTGCGCACGCAGGCGAATATTACGGAAGCTCGAACACCATGTATTACATGTTTGGCGGGCCGGACTTCTTATACGCCTACACTTTTTTCCCCAACGCAAATACCTACATCCTGGCCGGCCTTGAACCGGTCGGCCAAGTGCCGGACCTCTCTGGCATGAACCCAAATATGCTGGGGGCCAATCTCGCCGCCTTGCGCAATTCGATGAGCACCCTGCTCATTACCCACTATTTTGTGACCGAAGAAATGCGAGCGAACCTCGGACGCAGCAATCTGGGCGGGACTCTTCCCATTCTTTATGTATTCCTGGCGCGACTGGGCTGCACTGTTCAAGACACCACTTACGTCCGCAGTCCGGCGGAAGGCGTAAAGATCACGTTCAGCCGAGGTGGACGTAGCCAAACCTTGTATTACTTCAAAACCAATCTCTCGGGAGGCAACAGTCCCTTCCTGCGATGGTGTGCGGCACGCGGCCCGGGCCTCAGTCTAATTAAGGCCGCTTCCTATCTCATGCACGGGGAGGGCTTCGGCGGCGTCCGCAATTTTCTGCTCGAACACAGCCGCGTGATCGTGCAGGACGATTCCGGGATTCCGTTGCGCGCCTTCCCCAAAGGGTGGGCCCTCGAATTCCACGGGCGTTTCGTTCCGCATGGCGAAAAGTTCGGGAAGTATGATCAGCAAGAGCTGGCCGCGATTTACAAAAAAGATCCGCCGCCCCCGGCACTCGGTTTTGCCTTCGGCTACTGGTGGCAGGCGGAGCGCGGCCTCCTCATGATCGCCCGCCACAAGTGATGAACCATTATACGGTCTGGAACCCGCTGATCGGAGGAATCCTGATCGGTCTGGCCAGCCTGCTCGCAACCGTGCTGAGCGGAAAGATTCCGGGTATCTCCGGTGTGTTCGGTCGCCTTCTCGTGCCGGCGACGCCCGACAAGGGATGGCGGGCCGTGTTTCTCCTCGGCCTGATGGGCGGCGCCGTGCTCAGTATTGCGCTGTGGCCAAGCGCCGCTCTGTTTCGACCGATGCGCCCGCTCGGTGTCATGGCGGTTGCCGGTTTGCTCGTCGGATTTGGCACCCGCCTCGGCGGCGGCTGCACGAGCGGCCACGGAGTTTGCGGTGTCGGCATGGGCGCGAAGGATTCGATCGCGGCGACGCTCATCTTCATGGTGGCGGCGATGGCGACTGTCTTCATCTATAACCGGGCGATGTTATGAAGGCAGGAAAATTGGTTCTTATCCTGGTGGCCGGCAGCCTCTTTGGTTCGGGGCTCGCGGTCTCGGGGATGACCGATCCGGCGCGGGTCATCGGATTTCTCGATGTCTTCGGCGCCTGGGATCCGGCGCTGCTCATCGTTATGGGGGGTGCCGTCGGCGTCTATGGACTCGGAATGCTAATCTTGCGCCGCTGCGAAAGCCCGAGCCTGAAACTGCCCGTGGCTGGACCATCGCCGATTAATGGTGGGCTGGTCATCGGGGCCGCGATTTTCGGTTTGGGTTGGGGCTTGGGCGGGTTCTGCTCCGGACCTGCGCTCGCTAATCTGGGCGCTTTCCGAATCGAAGCTCTCCTCTTCGTGCCGGCCATGGCGATCGGTATGTTCCTGGCGCAAAGATTTTGTGGGGCCGACCGTTAGGATGGCAATTCGGTCACGTGCCAGGATTGAATAGGTGTTGACGCCTCGCGGCCGTTCTGCCGGAATCGCCAGATGTTGAAAACAAGAATTGCAGTAGTAGTTCTGGCTCTATCATTTGCAGCGGGAACAGCCTGTTTTGCATCCAGCCCCCAGATGGGTAGCTGGAAGCTCAATGAAGCGAAGTCGAAGCTCCCGGCCGGAATGGGCAAGAACACGATGGTCACTTACACGGAGCAGAAGGACAAAATTAAGGTCACCGTGGAAGGTGTCGACAAGGATGGGAAACCGACGCACAGCGTCTGGGTCGGAAAGTTCGATGGGAAAGCCTACCCAACGAAAGGGAATCTGTCTTGGAACTCTGCCGCCTACAAAGTGGTAAACGATCGAACCAACGACATCACTACGATGAAGGATGGCAAGATGAGTTGGTCGGGCCGGATCACGGTTTCAGCGGACGGCAAATCGCGCACGGTAACCATGAACGGGACGGGTGCGGACGGAAAGAAATTCAAAGGCAAGGCTGTTTACGACAAGGCATAAGTAGGGCCACTTCGAGAAGCGGCCAGCCTGATTAGTTGGTTAGGCCGGATGGACGCGGATAAGCCCTGCCCTCCGGGGGAGGCGTCTCGCCGAAATGGGATTTTATTTAAGAAGACAGACCGGTTCAACCCCGGGTGACAAGGATTTCACAAATGGGCGACGGACATTCTTCCTTCCGGGTAACGCCGCTCGCCCCGGGTGTTGGTGGCGACGTCCCGCCGTCACGAATTTTCAAAAAATTCCACGAGGAATTACGCAAAGCGCCATAGGATGGCGCACCCTGACCGTCAACTCAGATCGCCGGAACGTCGGAGGGCGAATTGGGAAAACCACCTGGCCAGAATAGCGGTCACTATCCCGAACGGGGCGTTAACGAGAAGAAGGTAAAATGGGAACAGCAGACCTTTACTGAGACCGAAGAAACCGAGCCCGCCTTTCGGAAGGAAAATGAAATAGAGCGCGAGAACCGGCGCCAGGAAATATAGCCAGCCAATCAGGTAATAATAACTTTCACGCTTCCAGGTGATGAACCCGAAGGGGATCCCCCAAAGGCCGCCCCAGAAGAGAGGCCGGTATATGTCCGGAGAAGTAAGCTTCGGTGATGTCGCAACGCCCATCAGTTGGGCGATACCGGTCTGGTAGAGGACGACCGAAAAAAGGACCACCGCAAGCGCTCCGATCACGCCCGAGGCAAAACAGACTGCGACGTAGCCTCTGGTCTTCGTGATTATAATTATAGCGCCGATCGCCACAAGCTTCATCACGTCAAGGTCGGGTACTACTACCGAGCCGCTGGCAGGGGCGTGACCAGTTGGTAAAAGAGCTTCGACACGCGCGAAGCAGCCTGACTTCCCTTCCTCCGAGGTAAATGCGCGAAGGTCGAAACTTTGCGGGCTCTGACCACTGACCTATGACCTATGACCTCTATCCATGAATTTTTTTCTATTCTATAGTAAAAGACCTGCTCCAAAAAAAATGCGCTCTCCCAAGACCACCCGATCAAGACTTCACTCAAACGGCCGCGTTTCTCTGACGAAATTTGCGGCGCTGGTCTTTTGTTTGGCACTGACCGTCGGTTCGCATGCGCTCTTCGGTCAGGGCACGGGCAACCCGATCGCCCGTTTCCACACGGATCTTGGCGATATCGACGTTGCCCTGTTTCAGGATGTCGCTCCGAATACGGTGGCCAACTTCCTTGGCTACGTGAACCGGGGGGCATACGACAACAGCTTTATTCATCGTTCCCCTCCTGCCTTCATCATTCAGGGCGGCGGCTACCGGTTCATCAACAATCAGGTAACCGCCATTCCGCCGGACCCGGCGGTGGTGAACGAATTCCATTTCTCAAACAAGCGCGGCACCATCGCCATGGCAAAGGTGGCAGGCAATCCGAACAGCGCGACGAACCAATGGTTCTTCAATGAGTCAGACAGCAACGCCGCCAATCTCGATAGTCAGAACGGCGGATTCACCGTCTTCGGTCGCATCATCAGTGGCTCAGGCCTTGCCGCCATGGACACGATCGCGGCCGTCCCGATCTATAATGAGGGAGCGCCCTTCGACCAGTTGCCGCTGAGAAATTACGCCGGAGGCAACATCCAGGACCCGAACCTTGTGCACGTTATCTGGATCAAGGTCGTCCCGCAAATTCTCGCCGTCACGCATCCCGCCGCCAATACCGTCCATATCCAGGGCAAAGGCGCCGCGAACAGTACCTACCAGCTGCAAACGTCAGCCTCTCCAGCCGGCAACACCTTCATCACTTCCGTCACGGTCACGGCCGATGCCATCGGCATTATTTCCTACAACGACATCAGCGCGATCACGAAAAAGTTCTACCGCCTGGCCATCCCATAGTCGTTAACGCCGTTCTCAAACGCCAATACTATGACCCTTTACGCTTATGCGGCTTGGGATCGGCGCGGCACGCGCCAACTGGAAGTAGCTTTTCTGTTCACCTTGAAGCTCGACGCGGAACGAGACGGAAGATCATCGAAACCAAACAGATGTCGGACAAAGATCTCCAACAGGAAGCGGCCGAGAAACAATAATCGCTCCTGGGATACGGCAGTCAGATTCTCCCAAGGCCTATCGCTGCAGCGAAGGCCGTGGTCGAGTCTTCCCGTTGCGTAGCCATTCCCCGTCAGCCGTTAGGCTTCGTCGGATTCGATCTCGCGTGCGAATTTTTCGGAGAACGGGAATGGGGGCGCGTCTCTACATTTAGTATTCACCGTTGACGCGTCCCAGACGTTTCCATCGGTTTTTCGTTTCGAGCGATACGGGCTTTTTCCTGATCGTCGTTTTGTTTCCAGAATTGGGCGAACGTGGTTTTCTCGTTCTTCGGCGATCCGATGTGGTCCATTGCGTTTGAGAGCCAGGCCGGCGGTGTTTTGGGATTATATTGCGGAAGCGCGATGCTGCAGTTGAGCATGGCTTTCAGGAAGATGAAGACACCGAAAAAATGTCGATTGGCGCCGGTGAACATGACGGCCGCCATGCCGCCGACGATGCCGAGATGAACCACGAAAACGCGGCTGAGGGTTTGCTGGCCGAGCCGCTCCAGCCAGAGGAAGGAACGATCTCTTAGCGAAATAAGATCGAAAATGAAATCGGCGACTTGGAACATGCCGATGCCGATTAGCCCGGTGAGTAAGTCGTGGACGTTGACCCTGGCGTCAGGAGTCAGGTTGTTCTTGATCATAATGAAGCCGAGGGCGGCGATGAAAATTCCGTGGGCCAGAGTGAAGACCAGGGCCGGAACGAGAAAGGAAACGAGGTAGCTGCATCGGCTGCTACCCTGCGATGCCTGCGTTTGCGGCGCTTGATAATCCCAATGTCCTTTCGTCGGTCGGACGCGACGATGGAGGATAATCCGGGCGGCAACGAGCAGTGTGCCAATGAGCGTTTCCAGCCAGTAGAGCACTAGGATGGTGCCTGCGGACCAGTTGCCGATGAACCAACCCGCCGCCGGAACGGCGTTGAGTCCAAGGGCGGTAAGCAGGGAGCTGAGGCTCATCGAGGAAGCTAACTAGTCAGAAACAAAGGCGGTCAGCACTCCTTTTCGTCCAACGCGCGCTGCGAGATGGAAAAGACATGGCTACAGTTGCCCTGTGGGCGAGCGACAGATTTAATTCTGAATCCATTTGGGGGGTTCGATGTATCCTATGAATAGGAGAGATATCATATGATCCACGATTTTCGGTTCGCGTTTCGGCAACTCATTAAGGCGCCTGGTTTCACCATTGCGGCCGTGCTTGTGCTCGCACTGGGGATTGGGGCGAATACCGCCGTGTTCAGCTTGGTCAACACGCTCTTCTTCGCTCCGCCCGCTTACGCCCGGCCGCACGAAATGGTGCAGGTCTTTTCCCAAGACACGAAGGATCCAAAAAAATTTCGCGGTTTTTCATATCCGACCTTTCTCGATATCCGCGAGCGGAACACCGTTTTCAGCGACACCATGAGTTTCAACCTCGCGTTGATCGGTCTCGGGCAGAAAGGCGATGCGCGCCGCGTCTTCTCCGCCATCGTCAGCTCGAACTATTTTTCCGTGCTCGGTGTCCCGATGGCGCGAGGGCGCGCTTTTCTGCCGGAAGAGGAAACGCCCGGGCGCAATGCGCCGGTCGCGATCGCCAGTTACAGTTACTGGCAGAAGCACGACCTCGATCCAAGCGTGCTCGGCTCACGGGTCCTGGTCAACGGCCGGCCCTTCACGATTGTCGGAATCACGCCGCCGGGGTTCGTCGGCACCCTGCAAGTCTTGTCGCCGGAGGTTTGGTTGCCGATGAGCGTTTACCATCAGGTCGCGAACGATTTTGAGACGGAGAACAAGGCCACGATCAACGATCGCAAAGGAACGCAGTTGCGAATCATGGCGCGGCTAAAACCGGGAATGACGGCGGCCGCGGCCAAGCCCGCGCTCCAAGGGCTGGCTGCCAATTTGGAAAAGGCCTACCCGGTCGAGCAGAAAAACCAGACGTTCCTGACCGCACCGGTGTCGCGTCTTTCGCTCAGCAACAATCCGGCAGCCGACCGGGGCGTGAAATCGATCGCGCCATTGCTGCTCGGGATGGCGGTCGTGGTGCTCCTCGTGGCCTGCCTGAACCTGGCCAACATGCTGCTCGCGCGCGGCACAACGCGGCGCAAGGAAATCGCGATCCGACTCGCACTCGGCAGCAGCCGTGGGCGGATCGTGCGCCAGCTTTTGAGCGAAGGTTTTGTGCTGGCGCTACTTGGCGGCGTGGGCGGACTCGTTCTGGGATTGTGGTCGTCGGGTCTGCTGATTGCTTCAATGCGCAAATTCATGCCGTTCGACCTCGTCTGGTCGACCGGAGCGAACCCCGCAATTCTGGCGGCGACGTTTGGATTTTGTCTGCTCGGGACCCTCATGTTTGCGCTCGGGCCGGCCTTGAAAATCTCGCGCACCGCCGTGGTGACCGATCTGAAAGCACATGCCGGGGAAGATGTGGTGCGCCGGCGCTGGAAATTTTTGCCGCGCAACCCGCTCGTCGTCGTGCAGATCGCGTTCTCGCTCGCGCTGCTGACCGCGGCGGCCTTGTTCATTCGCGGCGCCAACAAAGCCGCGTCCGTCGATACCGGGCTAAAACCGGGCGCAAGCTTTCTTCTCGAAGTCGATGCGAGCCTGGCCGGTTACGAGCCAAAACGCGCGCAGGAACTTTATCAGGCTTTGAACGACAAACTGGCGGCCCTGCCCGGCGTCGAGCACACGAGCATCTCGGCAACGGTTCCGTTTGGGATGATCGCGTTAGACAGGAATGTGCAACGTGCCGGCATCCATCCCGGTCCAGAGGCCAAGCCCGCGACGGCCGCGGAAGGTCTTGCCTTCAATGCGGCTTGGAACAGCGTGGGCGCGGATTATTTTTCGACGGTCGGATTGCCGGTGCGGCGCGGGCGCGCGTTCACTGAAGCGGAAGCAACCCAGTCCGGTCCAAAGGTGGCCATCATTGATGAAGCTCTGGCCAGGAAACTTTGGCCGGACGGTGACGCGCTTGGACAACGGATTCAGTATGCGGGCGGAAATACACCGGCGACCCAGCCGGGCGGAAGCGGGGGAACTGAAGAGAAGAAACAGGAAGAGACGATCGAAATAGTCGGCATCGTGCCGGCGACGCGTCACGAGCTTTTTGCGAAAGAGGAGGCCGGCGGCGCGATTTACCTGCCGTTCGCTCGTGGATTCCAAAGCGATGTTTCCTTCTTTGTCAGGTTTCGTTCGCTCGCTCCGGGGAACGAAGCGGTTAGGGCCGACTTGCTGCGGCGGGCCGTCCGCGAGGTCGATCCGTCGATCCCGATCCTTTCGTTGCGCACCTTTGCCCAGTATCTTGATTCGAACTTGGACCTTTGGATTGTACGCGCCGGCGCCGCTTTGTTCTCCATCTTTGGGGCACTTGCGTTGGGTCTGGCCGTGGTTGGCCTCTACGGAGTGAAATCTTATTCGGTGGCGCGGCGGACCCACGAGATCGGGATTCGCATGGCCCTGGGCGCGCAGCCTTGGATGGTCTTGCGATTGATCATGGGCGAGGGCTCCATCATGCTTTTCAGCGGTCTCGCTCTCGGTCTGCTGCTGGCGGGGGCGACTGGGAAAATCCTGAGCGGAATCTTGTATGAAGTCGGAGCATTCGACCCGCCGGCCTTCGCGAGCGCGTTGATTCTTCTGGCGGCGGCCACATTATTCGCGACCTGGCTGCCGGCGCGGCGCGCCACCCGGATCAATCCGATGGTCGCGCTGCGGACGGAATAGTTAGTTCGCTGCCCAAGTGATGTCTGACCAGACCTCACATTTCTGATCTCGGCGAGCGGATTCCAGCCTTTAGACCCACGCGCGGAGAGCGAGCGAATGGGGGGGGCCAAAAAAATTCAAAGAAACCTCTGGTCAGCGAATAGTGTTATAGTTAAGTATATCACTAAATGAGAGACGGGGATCGAAGCGGAACACAGGATGGACAGTGAATGGAACGACAGTCAGCCGATTTATCGACAGCTGCGGGATCGTGTCGTGGCCATGATTCTCGATGGCGCGCTCAAGGAAGGCGATCCGCTGCCGTCGGTGCGCAATGTGGCGGCCGAGTCACGGGTCAATCCCCTCACCGTGCTCAAGGCCTACCAGGAACTGGCGAACGAGCAACTGGTCGAGACACGGCGGGGACTGGGAATGTTCGTCTATGCCGGCGCGCGCAATCTTTTGCTCAAGGGCGAGCGGCAGAAGTTTCTCTCCGAGGAATGGCCAAGGGTCGCGGCGACGATCGAGCGGCTGGGGATTACGCCAAAGGAGCTTTTGACTGCGGCCAAGCGGCGGCGAGGTGGGAAACGATGAAACCAGTTATCAAACCTTAACCATGAGCTATCAGCCATGCCCTGTATAGAAGCACGCGGTCTTCGCAAGGCCTACGGCTCGACCATCGCGCTGGATGGCGTGGATTTGCGGGTGGAGGAGGGCCGGATTCTGGGATTGATCGGGCCTAACGGGGCCGGCAAGACGACGGCACTCGATGCGATTCTTGGGCTTACGCCATACGAGGGACAGTTAACGGTGCTGGGACGCGATCCCTGGTCCGCGCGCGATGAGCTCATGCGCGATGTTTCCTTCATTGCCGATGTGGCTGTGATGCCGCGCTGGATGCGGGTTTCGCAGGCGCTCGATTATGTCGCCGGGGTGCATCCGCGGTTCGATCGGGCGAAGGCGGAAGGTTTTCTGTCGCGGACCACGATCAAGCGCACAAGCAAGGTGCGGGAATTATCCAAGGGCATGGTGGCCCAGCTGCATCTCGCCCTGGTTATGGCGATCGATGCGAAATTGCTGGTGCTGGATGAGCCTACCCTGGGTCTCGACATCCTTTTTCGTAAACAATTCTACGATTCGCTTTTGAACGATTACTTCGACAAGAGCCGCACCATCATCGTGACCACCCATCAGGTGGAAGAGATCCAGGATGTCCTGACCGATCTTATGTTCATCGATCGCGGACGGATCGTGCTCGAATGCAGCATGGAAGAATTCGAATCGCGCTATCTCGAGGTGATGGTGAACCCGGAGCATCTGGCGGAAGCAAAGGCGCTCAAGCCGATACATGAGCGGCCGGTTTTTGGGCGAAGCGTTTTGTTGTTCGATGGCGTTCCGCGCGAGCAGCTCGCTGTGCTGGGCGAAGTGCGCCGGCCGAGCATCGCGGATCTGTTTGTCGCCACAATGGGAAGTACCCAATCCGCAATTCGCAATCTAAAATCCGAAACGGGGCAATCCTAATGACTGCGCAACCCAATCCACCATCGTTGTTTTCGGAAAATTCCAAGCCCAACGGCCTTCCCTTTTACGGCGTGCCGACGCGGCCGCTGTATTGGTCGGTGCGGCGGGAGTTATGGGAGAACCGCTCTTTATACATGGCGCCGCTGATCGTCGCCGGTGTCCAGGTGTTCGGCTTTGCCATCAGCGCAATTGGTCTGGCCGAGCGGCGGCGCGCGGCGTTGGCGCTCGGCGACCTGGTAAAGCTGCGAGCCGGAATGGAGCAACCGTACGATATCGCGGCCATGATGACGATCTTTACCGTGTTCGTCGTCGGCGTATTCTATTGTCTCGACGCGCTGCATAGTGAGCGTCGCGACCGCAGCATCCTCTTCTGGAAATCGCTGCCGGTTTCGGATCTCACGACCGTTCTATCGAAGGTGATCGTTCCGCTGGTGGTTCTTCCGTTGATCAGCTTCGCACTCGCCGTTTGTGTGCAGCTAAGCATGGTCTTGGAAACCAGCGTGGCCCTCATAAGCCACGGAATGAGTCCGGCGACGACGTGGACGTTCATTCCGTTCTTTCAGGACTGGCTGGTGCTGCTTTACGGCCTGGCCGCGCTGTCGCTCTGGCATGCGCCGATCTACAGCTGGCTGCTGTTGGTTTCGGGCTGGGCGCGTCGCGCGACATTTCTTTGGGCTGTGTTGCCGTTCATCGCGATCCAAATCATCGAGAAGATTGCCTTCGGCACTGCGCATTTCAGCGCCTTTCTCGGGCACCGTTTGATGGGATTTGCCCCTCACGCTTTCGGGTTCCACGGAGAAGCTCACCCCACAATCGAATCTCTGTCACAACTTACTCCCGGAAAATACCTGAGCAGCCCCGATTTATGGCTCGGGCTGCTGGTGGCGGCGGCATTTCTCGCGGCGGCGGTTCGGTTGCGGCGCTATCGAGGTCCCATTTAGGAAACGCGCAAAACTGAAAAGCTGACATCCATCCATGTTCGTTAGGCGTATGAAGCTTAAAAGTATCCTGAAGTGGAGTGCAGGCGTCCTCCTACTCGCATTAATTGTGACGACGTTTATCGCATACTGGACTTCGACTAATGATTGCGATCGCAAGACCGGTGCTCCGATTCATCCGATGAAAGCGGTCCGTTTCTGTGAGTACGGTTCACCCGATGTCGTGAAGCTTGATGACGTTGAGAAACTTGTGCCGCAGGACAACCAAGTCCTGATTAAAGTTCGGGCTGCTTCGCTCAACGCTCTTGATGCCTACATGATCCGAGACTCGTGGGTTGGTCGCTTGATTTTCGGATTGCGCAAACCAAGAGACACAGGGCTCGGTCGCGATGTCGCCGGCCAGGTAGAAGCGGTCGGTAAGAACGTGACGCAATTCAAACCGGGCGACGAAGTCTTCGGCGTCTGTGGGGCCTCCTTGGCCGAGTATGCAATTAGTTCCGGACGAGGCCTGGTCATGAAGCCGTCGAGCATTTCATTTGAGGAAGCCGCCTCTCTCCCGTTGGCCGGACTTACTGCGCTGCAGGGCCTGCGCGAGGGAAAGGTTCAGCCCGGGCAGAAGGTTTTGATCAACGGCGCGACTGGGGGTGTCGGAACATTTGCCGTGCAAATTGCCAAATCTTTTGGCGCAGAGGTCACGGCGGTTTGCAGCACACGCAATGTCGATCTTGTCCGATCGAACGGCGCCGATCATGTCGTCGATTATACCAAGGAGGATTTCACCAAGAGCGACCAGCGTTACGACATGATTTTCGATAACGTTTGCAACCATTCCTTCTTCGAACGCCGTCGCGTGCTGACTGCCAAAGGCATTTGCGTTTTGGTCGGCATGGGCGGCGCGGGGGTGAAGGAAGGTCAGGCCATCGGACGCATCGCTGGTAATCTTTTCATAGCGCGTGGGTTGTCATCATTCACCGACCAAAAGTTCGTCCAGTACATGACCAAGGTAACCAAACAGGATCTCATCCTGCTGGGCGAGCTCCTCCAGGCGGGAAAGATCAGGCCCGTGATCGAGCGGACTTACAAACTAAATGACGCGCCTGAAGCGATGCGCCAGTTCGACGCAGGCCACGCTCGCGGCAAGCTCGTGATCACGGTTGAATGACAATCTATACAATCCAGTCGACACCAAATACCTAACGAATAAGTCTAACAGTTACTAATCGCTTATGTTATTATCCAGCCTACACTCCCGTCAGCTTGGAAAGTGTTCGAGAAAATCGAAATTATTCGCAGGCTACTGGGCACTCACAAAAGACGCCAAAGGCAAAGTCGTAATCAATTTAGACTAAAAGGAGAAAAGAATGAGCACAAATCTAACAAACGAACCGACTGTAGAAAAATCGCCACGCCGCAAGGGTAGGATTCGCCGTGTTCTCAAATGCGTCTTCTATCTGATCCTCATACTCATCGGAGGCTTCGCCATCTTTGCCTGGGCGACGGGCGCGCGACAGGAACCGATCGAGACAGGTGAGCCGCACATGAAAGCAGTGGTCTATACCGACTATGGGTCGCCGGACGTCCTCGAAATCAGGGACATCAAGAAGCCCGTGCCTAACGACGATCAAATTCTGATCAAAGTGCGCGCGGCTTCGATCAACCCCTTGGACTGGCATTTTATGAGAGGAACTCCCTCCATTATGCGAATGATGGGAGTCGGGCTACGCAAACCAAAGAGTCCGCGACTGGGTGTTGATATGGCGGGGCAGGTCGAAGCGGTGGGCAGGAACGTGACTCAATTCAAACCGGGTGATGAGGTGTTCGGCGGGAAAACCGGCGCCTTTGCCGAGTATGTCTGTTCTTCCGGAAAGTCATTGGCCTTAAAGCCGCGTAACCTGACGTTTGAGCAGGCTGCTTCCGTCCCGGTAGCCGGGATCACCGCGTTGCAGGGCCTGCGCGACAAGGGGCACGTTCAGCCGGGGCAAAAGGTCCTGATCAACGGCGCGTCCGGAGGAGTCGGCACCTTCGCCGTGCAGATTGCCAAGTCGCTCGGCGCCGAAGTGACCGGCGTATGCAGCACAAGAAATCTGGACCTTGTCCGCTCGCTCGGGGCAGATCACGTGATTGATTACACGAAAGAGGACTTCACCAAAGGGGTTGAACGCTACGACGTCATTCTGGACAACGTGGGCAATCAGCCGCTGGCCGGATTCAGACAGGCCTTAAAGCCGAACGGGATCTGCGTGATGATCGGAGGCGGAGGCCCTAACGACGGCGGCGTGATTGGACCGATGGGCCGTCCGATCCACGCTCTTCTGTTGTCACCGTTCGTGAGTCAGAAGATGGGGATGTTTATGGCCGACCTCACGAAAGAGGATATGAGCATCCTCCGGGACCTCATGCAGACGGGGAAAGTGACCCCGGTCATCGACCGGGCGTACCCGTTGAGTCAGATCGCTGAGGCCATCCGCTATCTGGAAGCAGGGCATGCGCGAGGGAAAGTAGTCATCACTGTAGCGCAGGACGGCAAAACCTAACGACACGAAACTGTCGCAAGGCGCAATGAAATGACAATGAGCGCTCTCTGTCGCCGTCGATCTGACGCCATTCCATTCAAAAAAGACGCCTGAACAGAGTGAGGGAGCTACAGCCCTACAGCTTTGTCGCCGTATAGATCGTGACAATTCCGCCAGTGACGGGTTCCGCCACCGCACGGGTGAACCCGTTCTCTTCCATCAGGCGAAGCATGGCCTGCCCGCTCGGAAACCTCTCGATCGACTCGCCCAGATAGTCGTAGGCGCTCTTTTGTTTCGTGAGAATCGATCCGACCAGCGGGACCCAGCGATGTAAATAAAAGCGGTAACCCGCGCGCAAAATGGGAAGGGACGGAATAGAGAATTCGAGAATCAACAAATGGCCACCCTTCCGGATGACTCGCTGCATTTCACGCAATCCTTCGCTCCAATCTGGCAAATTCCGAAGGCCGAACGCGATCGTTGTAACGTCAAATGATCCGTCAACAAAGGGAAGGTGCCGCGCATCGGCCACTTGTGTCTGGCGCACGCCCTTGCGTCGCGCCACCGCCAGCATTTCTTCGGAAACATCGGCGCCGACGACCTGCGCGGCGGGCAATTTCCGTTGCAAGGTTAGGGCCAAATCGCCCGTGCCGGTGGCAAGGTCGAGAATCTTGTCCGGGGCCCAATCCGCCACGATGCGGGCGGCGCGTTTTCGCCAATAAAAATCGCAGCCAAAACTCAGGATGTGATTAGCCAAGTCGTAGCGGTCCGCGATCGAGCTGAACATCGATCGGATTCGTTCCGGCTCGGCTGCGGCGGGATTATTCAAGGCTGCACCGTGCGGCAGTTCACCTTGTTTGTCACGTCGCGCGCCTGTGGAATGCGCGAGATCCTTCGCTCCGGCAACTGCCGGACTGGCTCAGGATGAACGATTGAGAAAGAGATAAAATTCGAGGCGCCCTTTAGGGATTGTTCGGATAAGGTCAAGTCGCCTGTTGGAGGCCTCTCGCTCTTGCCCTTCTTCATATGAAATCAGCATCTATTAAAGTCCGACCCGGTCACACCCTGCGCCTGTCGAAAATTGATCCGGGCGATACTGGCAATCTCCGAAAAGAAGACGCGGTCGAGCGATTTGCCGAGCTCCGGGAAAAGATCAGCGAGCTGCAGGTGGTTTTATATGCCGAACGTCGCCATAGCCTGTTGATTGCTTTCCAAGCGATGGATACGGGAGGTAAAGACGGTGCCATTAAAGACCTCTGCGCCGGTCTCAATCCAGCCGGGTTGGAGGTGACTGATTTCAAAGCGCCCTCGCAGAGGGAGCTCGATCACGATTTTCTCTGGCGCGCCCATCAGGCTGTGCCGGCGAAAGGGATGATCGGTATCTGGAACCGCTCGCACTACGAAGACGTGCTCATCACTCGCGTCCACAAAATCATCCCGAAGAAAGTATGGAAATCACGTTACGAGCAGATCAACGCCTTCGAGAAAATTTTAACAGACAATGGAACAACCCTCCTGAAGTTCATGCTCCACATTTCCAAGGATGAGCAAAAAAGGCGACTGCAAGCCCGCCTCGATAGCCCGGAGAAATGGTGGAAGTTTAATCCTAACGATATCAAAGAGCGCACTCTGTGGGACAAGTATCAAGATGCGTATGAGGACGCAATCAACCGTTGCTCCACGGATGACGCTCCCTGGTACGTGGTTCCGGCCGATCACAAATGGGCCCGCAATGTAGCCGTGGCCGAACGAGTGCTCGCGGCACTCAAAAAAATAGACCCACGTTACGCAAAGCCGTCGTACGACCCAAAAGCAATGGTCTTCGACTAAGCCGGATTGGCTACGGCGGCTCTCTGACCGGTTGCCATAGGATCAGGCGGGCAGAGGCACTGTCTCAGCCGAGTCCGGCGCGGCCACGACAAGAAAAGGAGCAAAGATTTCCACACCCCGCACCGGCAGAGTGCTCGTGACGAGGGTGAAACCATCTTCGTAATGCAGATCGTGCACGGTTCCATCCCGATGCAGACGCGCGAGAAGGTCGGCCCGCGCCGAGGGCAAACGCAATTCGACGGTCATCGTCCCGCGCGCCACAAATTCGGAAATCCGTTCGACCAATTCTCCCATCCCCTCCCCGGTTTGGGCGGAGACCGAAACAGCGTCCGGAAAATGCCGACGTAAGGCAAAGAGTGCGGCGGGATCGCTGACTTTATCAATCTTGTTCAGCACCACCAGCATCTGCCCGGTCTCAGCCTCGAGGTCGTTGAGAACGCGCATGGTCGTATTGTAAAACTCCATGACTTCCGGTTGCGACGCGTCAAGCACATGGATGAGAAAGTCAGACAAGGCCGCTTCTTCCAAGGTGGATTTAAAAGCCTCTACGAGTTGGTGCGGTAATTTGCGCACAAAGCCGACCGTATCCGTCAGGAGCAAGGGTTGCTTGTTCGGGAGCGCGATTTTGCGCGTGGTGGTGTCCAGTGTGGCGAACAGTTTGTTTTCAACGAGCACGTCAGCCCCGGTGAGGCGGCGCAGCAAAGACGACTTACCGACGTTCGTGTATCCGACGATGGCCGCGTTGGGCACAGGGGCGCGCTTGCGATTCTTTCGTTGCGTCGCACGAGAACGCCGCACGATTTCCAGTTCGCGCTTCAGCCGGTCGATCTGCAGCCGAATTTTTCGCTTATCCTGCTCGAGCTGACTTTCCCCCTCGCCCTTCGCGCCGATTCCGCCGCCCTGTTGCCCAAGGTGACTCCAGGCGCGGGTCAGGCGCGGAAGGGAATATTCCATGCGCGCGAGGTCGACCTGGATCCGCGCCTCGCGGGATTGCGCGCGCGCGCCGAAAATATCGAGAATGATTTCGTGACGGTCCGCCACCGCTATTCCGGCCAGTTCCTCCCAGTTACGTTGCTGCGAGGGGCTCAGTTCGTTATCGAAGATGAGGACGTCGCACTCCTGTTCCCTGGCCAGGTCGACAATTTCCTGCGCCTTTCCCGAACCGATCAGGTAGCGAGCGTGATTTTCCCTGTGAGAAATGAGCTTTCGCGCAATGATCGGAATACCGAGGGTGTCGACCAGCTCGGCCAACTCATCGAGAAGACTCTGCGCATCGGCCTTCTTGTCTGCGTCGATATAGGAGCCGACGAGGAAGGCCCGCTCCACCGTTTTGTCTTTTGCTTTGATCTCGAACATCCGCGGGCAATATAGCTCACCGGCCATCTCTTATCCATTTGGATGGCTCATCACAGTCCATGCCTGTTATCGAAAGTGAATTCCATGCGCCTTTCCCGCTGCGGAACGGACATGTCCAGACTATCCTTGGCGCATTTCTGCGTCGCGGGCGTCAACTCCCTTTCGAACGAGAACAGCTGGAGTTGAATGACGGTGATTTTCTGGATTTACGGTGGTTGCGCCATGGGAAGGGCTGTCTCGCAATTCTCTCGCACGGTTTGGAAGGATCGGCTGAGCAAGGCTACATCCAGGGCATGGCCACGGCTCTGACAAAGGCCGATTGGGACGTTCTGGCCTGGAATTTCCGCGGTTGCGGCGATGAGCCAAATCGCCTGGTGCGGCTTTATCATAGCGGAGCGACCGAGGATTTGCGTGCCGTGATTGATCACGCGGCGCGGCAATATCCGCGCATCGCGCTGATCGGATTTAGCCTGGGCGGGAACCTTACCTTGAAATATCTGGGTGAGGCTCCCCCGCACGCGGCCGTCACGTCCGGCGTGGCTGTTTCAGCGCCGGTCGATCTCGCGGCCAGCGCACGCATGCTCGATACGCGCTGGAGTAATCGCATTTACTTGCGACGTTTCATCCGCAGCCTCATCGCGAAAGTCGAAGCCAAGGCACTGCGCTTTCCCGATCAGATCGACGCCCGCGGAAGTCGCGCTCTGCAAACGTTTCAGGAGTTCGACGATCGCTATACGTCGCGCTTACACGGATTTCGTGATGCGGCCGACTATTGGAGCCAGGCGAGTTCACGGCAATATCTTCATCGAATTGCCGTTCCAACCTTGTTGTTGAACGCGCAGGACGATCCTTTTCTTGCGCCTGAATGCTTTCCCATTCTGGAAGCTGAACAAAATCCATTTGTGCACTTGGAAGCACCGCCATCAGGGGGTCACCTCGGCTTCCTTGAATTTGACGGTGGATTTCGGCCCTGGCTGGAAAGGCGTGTTGTACAGTTTCTCGCAGCGTCGAGCTGAGAACGTAGAGTGTTCCGATCCATGACTCCTTCCCGCCTTGAATTCCGACTCGAAGCACAAGCGCAGGGTTCGCGGGCACGGGCCGCGACCTTCCGCACTCTGCACAACGCGGTGCAGACGCCGCTCTTCATGCCGGTGGGGACTCATGCCACAGTCAAAGCGCAGCTCCCGCAAACGCTGGAGGACGCCGGTTCGCAGATTCTCCTCGCCAACACTTATCATCTGCTCTTGCGGCCCGGCCCGGAGGTCTTCCAACGCACGGGCGGCATCCATGGTTTCATGAGTTGGAAGAGATCGGTCCTGACCGACTCGGGCGGTTTCCAGATTTTCTCCCTGCCGAATTCACGCGCTATGAGTGAGGAGGGGGCCGCATTCCAGAGTTATGTCGACGGACGAACAATTCTGCTCAGTCCGGAGCTGAGCATCGAAACGCAAAAGGCGATTGGCAGCGACATCATGATGGCGCTCGACCAATGTATTCCTTCCACGGCGGATGAATCCGTCGCGCGCGGCGCCCTTGGACTCACCCATCGTTGGGCAGCACGCAGTCTGGCCACGCGCGGGGAGTCGGCCCAGTCGATGTTTGCGATCGTGCAAGGAGCGTTGTTCAAGGAGCTACGACGCCAAAGCGTCGAGACGTTAGGCGAGATGCCTTTCGACGGATTCGCCATCGGCGGCCTGGCCGTCGGCGAAGGCAGGGCGGAGCGCGAGGACGTCTGCGAGTTCACCGCACAACTCTTGCCCAGGGACAAACCGCGCTATCTCATGGGGGTCGGCACACCTCTCGATATTCTCGAAGCGGTGCATCGCGGCGTTGACATGTTCGATTGCATCATTCCAACGCAGGTGGCGCAGCGCGGCGGTGCATTTACTTCACGTGGGTTTTTACAGATGCGACGCAGTGTTTACAAATTTGCCGACGAAAAACTGGACCCGGAATGCCACTGCCCGACCTGCTCGCGCTATTCACGCGCTTATCTGCATCATCTGACCAAAGCGCGGGAGACTCTCGGCTGGCAGTTACTCGGGAAGCATAACCTTCATTTTTACCACCAGCTCATGCGCGAGATCCGGGAGAGCATCCTGGCCGATCGTTTTGTGAAGCTCTATGAAGAGAAGCGCGCTTTCCTGCATGAGAGCGACCTTGATAATCCGATTCACAAGCAGAAATCGAAGCGAAAACGTCCGCTCACACTGGGAGATTACGAAGTGCACAAGGCGTGGGAAGGGTTCGCCAGTATCCGCCAGATTTCCTCGGGCGAGATCATGCATTGCCGGACCGCGCCGATGGAAGAAGCGAACAAGCTATATATCGAGCAATCCAACCTATCCGCACGGGTGCGACTTGTGGAAAACGAAACACCGGAAAACGCGAAGCCACTCACGATCTGGGATGTCGGTCTGGGCGCCGCGGCTAACGCCATGGCAGCAATCCGCTGTTACGAAGAGCAAGTCATTGCCGGACCGGTGCGCGCCCTCACCATCATCAGCTTCGAGAAGGACCTCGACTCACTGCGCCTGGCCTTCCGTCATAACCGTGATTTCCCTTACCTGCGCCATAGCGGACCGGCGAGAATCCTGGAGGATGGCAACTGGAAATCGCCCGGCCATCCAGGATTAATCTGGGTTCTGGTGCAGGGAAATTTCCTCGATACGATGCACGAGGCTCCGTCTCCGCCAGATTTAATCTTTTACGACATGTTCTCAAGCCAGAGTTCCGCCGAACAATGGACGCGGGCTGCTTTCCAACAATTGTTTGGGGCCTGCGCAGGCCGAGCCGTTGAGGTCTTCACCTACACTCGATCGACCGCGAACCGGGCAGCTTTGCTCGCCGCCGGATTCTACGTGGCGGCCGGCCGCAGTGCCGGAGAAAAAGAGGAGACGACGATTGCGCTAACGCCCGAGGCTTTTCGCGTGCTTTCTCCCTACCGACATGCGCTCCTCGCGGCCGATTGGCTGGCCAAGTGGGATCGTTCCGGCGCAAAATTTCCCACCGAAATGCCCGCGCATGAGTGGTCCGCTTTCGAGCAGACCATTCGCGAACACAAGCAATTTCACGCACCCTGAGCCGGGATTTACCGCACCATGCCCAAGCCGAGCACCGTCGAACAGCCAGCGGAACTTCTCTCCTACCTCTTCGCCACCTGGCCGGAGGTGAAACGCAAACAAGTGCGAACCTGGTTGAAGTTTCAGGCGGTGACGGTGAACGATCGACCGGTCACACAGTTCAATCACGGCCTTCGACCCGGGGATGTTGTCGCCATCCGCTCCGATCGCTTTGCCGTCCCGAAGACGGTGCTGTCTTCCGGAATGAGAATCTTCTTCGAGGACGCGGCGCTTATTGTGATCGATAAACCGGAGAATCTTCTCAGCGTGGCGAGCGAAGCCGAGCCGGAAAAGACGGCATATTTTCAATTAACCGCGTATGTTCGCCGGGGCCGCCAAAAGGCGCGCGATCGGGTCTGGATCGTCCATCGTCTTGATCGCGAAACCTCGGGTCTCATGATTTTCGCCAAGACCGCGGCGGCGAAGGAGACGCTGCAAGCCGGTTGGGACGCAGCAGAAAAACGATATGAAGCGATCGTGGAAGGCAATCTTGAGGGTGAAGACGGCATCTTTGAATCTGACCTGGATGAGACAAACCCATTCAAGGTCTTCAGCGTCGTGCGCAGCGCGCAGACCCGGCACGCTATTACGCATTATCGAGTTCTGAGCCGGAGCCATCGGCGGACACTGATCGAGCTGACTCTAAAAACCGGAAGGCGCCATCAGATTCGGGTGCAGCTCGCCGACGCTGGATGTCCGATCATCGGCGACAAGAAATATGGAGCAAAGACCGATCCGGTGAGACGCCTTGCTCTTCATGCCTGCGCTCTACGTTTTCCGCATCCGGTTACTAAAAAAGAGCTTCAGTTTGCGTCTCCCTTGCCAAAAGAATTAGCTCGCCTGATGCACCGGGACCGATGATCACCAGCAGAGGACCCGTTTCGCTTAACGAATAAGCCAATTACGTCATTGAAACCGTTCCGAACACTCGCAGAAACCCGCACGCCTGATGGTTCCCGTTTCACGCTGCACGAGCATGACGGCGAATACTTCATGAAACTAAACGGGCGACAGCTTATGAGTACGTCGTCGACCGCATCGGAATTGCTCCTGGCCGAAAAAGGCTGCGCAAACCTGGCCGAGAGCGATAAGCCCTGCGTCCTCATCGGTGGATTGGGTTTGGGATTCAGCCTCAAACGGGTGCTCGAGCTGATCGGCCCGAGCGGGAGTGTGCAAGTCGCGGAGTTGCTGCCGGAAGTGGTCGCGTGGAATCGTGAGTTTCTCGGCCCAGTCAACGGAGCGCTGCTCGATGACGTTCGCGTGGAAATTCTCGTGGCTGATGTTTTTGCAGTGATCCGCCGCTCCAAAAACGCCCACTACGACGCCATTTTACTGGATGTTGATAACGGTCCGACGTCGTTCGTGCAGGCAAAGAACTCGCGGATTTATAATCGCCGCGGTTTGTGGTTAATCTCACGCGCACTCAAGCCCGGTGGACGCGTCGCTTTCTGGTCGGCTGTCGATGAACCCGACTTTCCATCCAACCTGACGCGCGCGGGCTTCTCCGTGGAAACATTCCCGGCGAAACCCCACGATCGATCCAGGCAATCGCCGCACCGCATCTACGTGGCGGAATGTTCCCCCACAACAGGTCGAATATAGACAGCCGTCGCATAGCCCAAACCGGAGGCAAGACACGCCGGACAGACGAGAAAGTCTTTACTTTCGTTCTCGGCTTCTTCCGAGAGAAGGAAAAGCTGGTGGCAGGGATCGTGCAGACAATTGACGAAACGAGTCGTTAGCTGATTCGTATGGGCGCATCGTCCGATCTGCAATAATCCTTTCTCGATCTTCACGGTCATGCGTTGATCGAAAACAAAACACTCGCCCTGCCAGTGCTCGTTTCCGAATTGTTCCTGATACGTCACAATCCCGCCGTGTAACTGATAGACATTCTTGAAACCGCGCGACCGGAATAGCGCTGAAGCCTTTTCACAGCGAATACCGCCCGTGCAATACATCAGGACCGTCTTCTCCTTTAAGTAATCCAGCCGCGAGACGTAATCGGGCAACTCACGGAAGTGGGCAATATCGCAGACGACCGCATTTTCAAAACGACCGGCGTCTGATTCAAAACGATTCCGGACATCGAGCACGACCGCGTCAGGGTCTTTCTCCATCATTCGTTTCCAGTCGGAAGGGGGAAGCTGGTTGTCTTGATCAGGATTAATCCCATCCGCATTTAGCGCCACGATTTCCCGACGAACTTTGACGACGAGCCGAGGAAAAGTGCACTCGTCTCCGCTGCTGAATTTGATCGCAATATCAGCGAAGCGCGGGTCGTCCTTCAGCGCCGTGACGTAAGCATCAATCGCCTCGACCGGGCCGGCCAAAGTGCCGTTGATGCCTTCGGTGGCGATGAGAATTCTTCCCTTTAATCCAAGGCCGGAGCAGAGGGTGCGCTGTTCGTCGGCAAAGTCGGACGCATCCGAAATGCCAACGTATTTGTAAAAAAGAATGACTGGAAAAAGGTGCGACATTTTTCAGGACGGCAGGGCCGCGAGTTATAACCTGAACGATCTGCGCGATGTACTCAACCCGCGACTCGACAACTTGCCACTCTGAGCGGTCAGAACCCTCGTCAACCACGCCCAGTATGACGGTGGAACGCGATCTCCGAGCGCGTTGTTCATGATGGCGGCTTCGCCGCTCACTTTAGCATCGAGCTACGCAGAGCTCGATCCACCCATCGCAAGGGATTCTCATGCACGCGTCGACGATTATAGGTCGCCGCTAGAGTGAATGAGACTAGCCCAAAAACCCCAGATTGGGATTCGCGAAACGCCCGATGTTCGGGAACACCGTCGGCATATCACTGGCCGATACGCCGAACCACCGAGCGATCGTGGCGGAAAACTCGTCAACACTTGTGGTGGGAATCCAGCGCCCATCCTCAGTGTCGTCGGGACCGTTCACCGCCAGGGTCGGGAATTTGCCGTAGAGCTGATTGCCGCGCACCGCCCCACCCATAACGAACTGGTGACTGCCCCACCCGTGGTCGCTTCCGCCTCCATTGGTGGGAAGGGTTCGGCCAAAATCTGAAGCCGTGAAAGTGGTGACCGATTGGTCCACACCCAACTCGACTGTGGCCGAGTAAAACGAGCTCAGTGCGCTGCTCAATTCAGTCATGAGTCCCGCTTGCGCGGCTAATTGGTCACCGTGCGTATCGTAGCCGCCCACCGCGCAGAAGAAAATTTGCCGTCGCATTCCCAGATTACCCCGGGCCGCGATCAGTTTTGAGATCATGGCCAATTGCCGGCCCAAATCAGTATCAGGAAACGGCGTACTCAAAGGATTCACACCCGCGAGCGCACTGGTCAGAATCTCGTTTTCGGCGATGGATCGGCTCATCGTGTCGGAATAGGCCGCCTCGAACAATTTGTTATGAGGTAACGCGAGAAGATTTTTGAAACCCTGGATGCGGATGCCCTCATTCGGATTGTCACTGCCGAGACCGCGCAACCCGAGACTGCCATCGGGTGAAATCAGATACGGCACCACGCTGTTGCCCACTTCAAAGGTGTTGGTTCCGGCGATGGAAAGAGATAATGACACCTGCGAATTCCCGTTCAGCGAAGCTACCAAATCGGCGGCGCGTCCGCCCCATCCAGTCCTGACATCACCCCGGTCCGGCACGCTGGTCATCCATTGGACCGATTGATCCTCATGCGAGAATAAATTTTTCGGAACAGCCGCCGTGCCATTGACGTAGTCCGTGCGCGTGGTGGGCGCGACCAGCGTCCCGACATTGGCTACCATGGTCAGTTTGCCCTGGTTGAAAAGGTTCGCCAATTCCGGCAGATTCGGATGGAACCCATATTGTCGGCCGTCTCCTATAGGAATGGTGAGTGGACGCAAGCTCGTCCTGGCAATAGCAAGATTTCCCCGGGCCGCCGCATAAACGTTGTAGTTCGTGCGATCACTCGGGATCAGCACGTTGTTCGCATCGTTTCCGCCGTATAGGAACAGACAGACAATGGCCTTGTAATCGCCTGAGAGCGGCGCGGCGCTCAATTTTCGCAGATCCCAGATCGTGCTCAGCAGGCCAGTTGTTCCCAAGGCGGCGCAGGCCGCTTGCCGGATAAATGCTCTTCGTGTCGTTTCCACCTGTTTTATTTTTCTAGAACGTACTCAGGCGAATTCAGGATGAGCCAGAGCGCGCTGAGGACTCTTTCTTCCGGATTGTCGGACGGAAGTTGACCGATTGTGGTGATAAGGACGTTGCGCATGCCCGTCGACATGGCGCCATTCATGAGGACATAATTAAAATGATCGACCAGTGCAGCAGGATCGGTCGCGAGCGCCTGTTCCTGACTCAGGTCCAAAGGAATGTCCTGCCAGAAGAGCGCGGCATAGACGGTGTTGGCCTGTTCAATCACCGTCGTTTCCGTTGTAATTTGAAATTCCGGACTGGTTAGGCCAGCCAGCGCGATGGCGCCAGGGGCTACATAATCGGGCGAGAAGAAGTTAAAGACAGTGGGCGAATGGAGCGGCTCCTGTCCGAATTCGTCTTGCAGATAGAAAGAATATATGCCGTGCGCCGGATTGGCGCGAAGGGCCCGGTAAAGATTCGTGAGTCGCAAGGAAGGTTCCTTGAGTTTCCCAGCTCCTTGTCCGGTTTTACTTGCGCCGCGCGCGTCATAGTCGAGCAGGATCGCCTTGATTACAGCCTTCAAGTCGCCGCGCACGCCTTGGCCGTTATTATCAAAGGCGGACGCGACCCGATACAGGTAGCCCGGACTCGGGTTGCTCGTAACCAACCTTTGAATCAGCTCGCGACCTACGAATCGACCGACATTCGGATGATTAAAGATGGTATCGAGGGCCTGCTGCAGGTCCTGTTGCGGCGCTTGTCCAGCCGGGATGACCACGCCGTTCAGGATCGTCTTCGCCTCCGGAGTGTGGTGGTTCGCAAAATTGACCATCGCTTCCCGGTAGTTAGGTGTCCCATTATAAAAATCGACGGAACCTGCATAGGTCCAGCCGGTCAGAACGGCCGCCAGGCCTGTTACCGCGCCCTGGTCGTATGTGGGGATGGGGGCGCCGTCCACATCCAGAGCCAGGCTGCCATCGATGTTGAGCTTATAGAGCCCGATGGAGAACAGCTGCATGAGCTCCCGCGCATAATTCTCGTTCGGGTGACTGCCACTGGCTGGATCAGCCACGTCATTGCCTAACATGTCGAGGTAGACGCCCATGGTCGGACTGAGGGTGACGTCCTCAAGCAGTTTTCGGTAGTTGCCGAAGGCGCTATTGGCGAGGGTGTCGATGTAGGAGGACATCGCGACGGGCTCCTCGTGGAGAGCCGGATGATTGAATGACGCCACCAGAATTTCGCTGAGCGCGAACGCGACCCGCTGACGCACCTGGTCCGGTGCTGTGATGGCGATAGTCCACCAGCCGTTCAGTGTGTCGTCCGAATTAGGAGGCTGGGTGCCGATGGTGTCGATGAATCCGAGATTTGAGCTCGCTGGAATCGCGAATTGTTCGTTGAGGAAGGCGTCAAATCCCTGCTGCTGCACTTTCTGAATTAGAGCTTCGTTTGCTCCACAAGTGCATTGATTGAGAAACCGCGCGGCGTCCTCCGCGGTGGGACTGCCACCAGGTAAGGCCGGGGGCGGCGTCGGGATCGGGACGGTCTGGCTACCGCTCGAGATGTTAAAGAACCCAAGCACTTCTCCCGTCGGGTTAATGCTTGTGTGTACATTCAGGTAGGTGTGGCCTCCTTTGATGGCGGCGACAATGTCGGCGACAGTCTTGGTGCCCACCGGAACGAATGTCCAAAGATACGTTCCGTCGGCCGCACGCGGCACCGTATCAAGATCGAACAGAATTCCGGCGCTCTGCCCCGCATTGGCCGGGCCATGGACGTGCGTCGATGTGACGGGCGACGACAGATTCGAGTAACTGAATGCGACTGTGGCCGAGAGTTCGTCCGCCGCGAGTCTTAGAACGGCGGTGCCACTGCCAGTCGTGCCGGCACTCTGAGAGCGCAGATTCGCGATGTATACGGTCGCCCTGCCCGATGGGGTCGGCGTAGGTGTGGGCGTTGCAGTCGGCGTCGGCGTCGGCGTAGGCGTAGGCGTAGGCGTAGGCGTCGGGCTACTAACTGCTACCGCGGCATTTGTACTGGCCGAGCCGAATGACGAATTCCCCTGCACCATTTGCCACTGAAAATTGTAACTGCCGGGTGTGCCCGGTGCCGTCGCTGTGAAGCTGAACGTGACATTTTGACCGGCCGCCACGTTTCCCGGCAGATTAATCCGGCTCAGACCCCATGTTGAATTATCCTGAGGATTTTGCGACGCAAGCTGCATTTTGCCTACACTCCAACTCTTGGAGCCGGAGTTCTGCATCGTCACAGAGACACTGTACGATTGACCGGTTATCATGCTGGCCGGCGCAGACTGGGCGACAAACGCAGCCGCGAATTTTGGCAACCTCGGTTTTCTAGCGAGGGCTGGTTGACCGCTACAGCAGACGGCAATGATCGTTAACCAAACAGACAATTTTACCGGTTTCACTCGCGCTATTTGCAGCAGCAAACGAGCCATTCGTTATGACAATTATGGTAACGTGGCGAGTTACCAAAATGCTCACGAGAGGACTCGAACCTCCACGGGTTTCCCCATACGGTCCTGAGCCGTACGCGTCTGCCAATTCCGCCACGTGAGCGAAGCGACCGATAAAATGCGCCACTGTTTACGGTGCGCAACCTCAAATGCCTGACGTTACGCGCGGAGGAATGCGCCGCAGGCCTTAACCTAGCCTCGGCGACGCTTTTTTGCCCTCACTTCAAGGGCGTGCGCCTTCCGCGCTTTCCCGAGGGACCGAAGAAGATCGGCGTAATTCGAAGCGACAATTTCGTAGTCCTCGGGCGGTGTTTCCGTCGCATCTTCCCAGCTCTTCAACGAGGCCCGGTAAAGGTCGGAGGCTCGTGCGTAATCACCGCGTGAGTGATAGACAACTGCGAGATTGCACTTCGATTGCGCAATATCCGGATGCGTGGGTGGATGCACTTTCTCACGAATACCCAGGGCGCGGAGATGTGTCTTCTCCGCTTCCGTAAACCGCCGCTCATTCGTGTAAAATACGCCCAGATTGTTTAGCACAGACGCCACATCGGCGTGCTCCGGCCCCAGTTGCTTTTCGTAAATCTGGAGCGCATGCAAATAATAAGGCTCGGCCGCTTTCTGGCGGCCCGACTTACGAAAAATCAACGCGATATTGTTCAACATCGTACCCAAGTCGGAATGAGGCAGATCCTCGAGCTGAGTTCCGGCCGCAATCGCCTTTTCGTAATATCGAATTGCTTCCTCCGATTGCCCAAGGTTGTCGCACAGAAAAGCGAGCCGTCGGGCCGATCGGTACAAGGCCCGTTGGTCGGCTGGCTGGGCAGCTTCCAGAACCGTGTGCGACTTGAGCAAGTAGGGCTTGGCCGCCAGGCGGTCCCCGCTCTGATCAAGAAGCTGGCCGAGTTTTTCGAAACTCAAGGCGAGCGATGCTTCATTATTCTCAAAAGCGCGCTTGGCCAGATCGAGGGCTGTCTCGGCCACGCGAATCGCTTCCGGCAAACGATTACCGGCCCGCAGCGTATCAAGCTTATCGTTGAGAATGCCCCAAAGCTTTTCTTCGCCTTTCATGGGCCTTCACCAGCCTTCGCTCAGCTGACTAACCAGTCGTGTGGCCAACTCCTCGGTTGCGAGCGGTAATGCCTGCCGCTCATCCGTAACCACATCCGTCCCGACGAAAAAGCTGGTCGTGCCGACAGCCTCACCCGGAGGCCCAAGCGCTTGGCCGTCGCGCCCGACCAGGCGGTAATGCACGCGCATGGAAAGATTGAATTCGGTCGTCGCCAGGACATTACCACGCACCGAGCGAGCGGGCGATCGGCTGATCCGCGTAATCTCGGCCTTCAAAACTGCATCGGCATTTCCTTCGCTTGCGATTCGATAAGTCCCGTCCTGTTGAAATTGTTTAATGACCGTACCGGTGACGAGTGCCTCGACCCGCGGGATCAAGGTTTCGTTCTTGAACGTGGGCACTGCGATCGTGTGGACGTCATGCAAATAGTACGGCTTAACCGGCCCGATGTGATAACCGAGGCAGCCGTTCAGGCAGAGGCAGGCAACCGACGCGATAAGTTTTTTCACGGCGCCGGAGAGGCGGAAGCATCAGCCGCACTGGACGGTTCCGATGCGCCCGGTGGCTGAAGGGTCGCGCTGTCTCCAAGGCCGGACGACGACGCAGGAGCGGTGGTTGTATCCGGCATGAGCGAGGCCGGAGGCGGAAGCGAAGCGTCCGATTCCGGCGGCGGGAGCGGCGCCGAATCATTGGCGGAACCGCGCGGCCCGGGTTCGCCCTGAACAGTTTGATGAGCCGTTTTTGCCTGGGCCTTCTTTTTGGCGGCTTCCGCTTCGGCCGCAGCGAAGGCTGGCTTCAGTGCCTCTTCTCCCAGTTTCTTTTTGAGCTGGTCGAGACGCTCTTTCGCCTTCGCGCTTTCACTCGATCCAGGTTGTTGCCGAATGACCTCATTATAATAAATAACGGCCGCACGATAATACTTTTGCTTGTCGTAATACTTTGCGATGTCGAGAGAACTGCTCGTCTGCTTGTGGTCAAGCAGGAGCAAATTAGCCCGCGCCTGGCCGGCCTTTTCACTGTTTGGAAAACGAAACAAAAAATCCTGGAACGCCGTCCGAGCCTTAGCCGCGGCCGCAAGATCCTTGGTGCCCTCGCGCGCGGCGCTGAACCAAATATAGCCGAGCTGGTATTGAGCGTCGGGCGCGACGGGAGAATTTGGAAACTTCTCGACAACCGCCTGGTAAGCTTGGACGGCGGCATCGTTCGCGCCCTCCTTTTCCCGAGCCCGCCCAATATCAAACTGCGCGCGGGCCGTATACTTGCCATACGGCGCTGTCCGAATCACGGCCGCGAAAATGTCGACCGCGTGATCAAGTGAGTTTGCCACAGCAATTCCGAGGAATTTAATCTTCTTTCCGTTCAGGTACATTTCGCCAACGCGGAACTGCGCCTCGATCGCCTCGTTGAAGTGAGGATTGCTCGGATACCTCTCTACGATGTAGCGATATGCCTCCGCCGCCGCCAGGTAGGAATGGGTTTGTTCCAGAAGCTCGGCCGTGCGGAAACCGGCGCCTGGAGCCAAAGCGTCTTTCGGATACTTCCGCACGATTATTCGGTAAGCGCCGATCGCACGTTTCAGGTTGCCCCGTTTTTCGGCCTCTTGGGCCGTATGAAAGAGCTGTTCCGCATTGCCACTGATTTCCTCCTCACCGGGAGCCACATACTTGGCTTTCTCGCCCGGTTTAAAGATGACGGACCCGTCCGATATCGAGGCAAAAAGCAGTGTGGCGATAATAACGCGAAAAAATCTGGGGAATAGGCTTGCCATGGGGTCCGGCAGGGTAGTTGCGTAAAGGGTTCCGTCAAGTTAAGCAACCTGCGTAGGACGGCGCCACCACGGGGAATTCAAGTCTGGGCCATGCTTGTCCGTCGCCGAACCGCATATTTCTGACCTTTTGAACCTGACGGACCAGCAAAAAATTCGGATTGGCGCCTGCGCTTGGACCTTTGAGGATTGGCGCGACTCTTTTTATCCTGCGGGCCTCCCGCAATCTCGCCGGCTCGAGTTTTACGCTCGATATTTTCCAGCCGTCGAGGTCGACTCCACTTTTTATGGTGCTCCCGCGGAAGAGACGGCGCTGCGCTGGATTGAGATGACGCCGTCGACTTTCCGATTCGCCTGCAAACTCCCACGCGAGATCACGCACGCCTGCAAGCTTCGTGATTGCTCCGCAGAGCTCACCGGGTTCCTGCGCGCGGTCGAGCCTCTGGCCGGGAAACTGAGCGTAATCCTGATCCAACTTCCACCTTCATTCACACCGAAAGACGGTAAAACTGCGCTGCGCACTTTTATTAAACAGCTCCCACGCGATTTCCGCTTCGCCATCGAGTTCCGATCTCAGGGCTGGCATCGCCCCAACATCATTCGTTTGCTCGAGACACATCGCATTTGCTGGATTTGGGCGGACACGAGCCCCCTCCATGAAAGGAATCTCGCGCCCTTCGAATTCCTGCCGCAAACGACCGATTTTCTTTACGTGCGGCTGCTCGGCGACTACGCCACGAAATACGATTCAGACGGCAACCATCTCCACCAGTACGGGAAGCTGCTGTGGAAACGCGAAGCCGCTTTGGAAAGCTGGTCCGTCAAAATCGAGCGACATCTGTCGGAAGTGCGGAATGTCTGGGGCTTTGTCGGCAATCACTACGAGGGATTCGCGCCTGAAACCGCGCAAAGACTCTCGCAGCGTCTGGGATTCGACCTGCCTCTCCCGTCCGAAGCCGACAAAAACCTAACCGAACAGGATCGATCTCAGATGGATCTGTTTGAAGAGCCTGGCGAATAACCCCGGGTCACAGCCTAACGGATTTTCGTGGCGCCGAAATACGGCTGCAATTTTTCCGGGATGGCCACGGACCCGTCCGGCTGCTGATAGCTCTCGATCAACGCCGCGAAAACACGAGGCAGGGCCAATCCGGATCCGTTGATCGTGTGGGCAAAGCGATTTTTCCCTTCCGCATCCTTGTATCGAAGATTCATGCGCCGCGCCTGGAAGTCCTCAAAGTTGGAGCAGCTTGAGACCTCGAGGTATCCGTTCTGCCCAGGCGACCAAACTTCGATGTCATATGTCTGAGCCGAGCCGAAACCAAGGTCACCTGAGCAAAGTTCCACGACCCGGTAATGCAAATTGAGTATTTGTAGTACCCGCTCCGCGTTCACGATCAACGCCTCCCATTCCTCACAAGATGTTTCGGCTGTCGTTAGTTTGACCAGTTCGACCTTATCGAACTGATGTACGCGAATGATACCTCGCGTTTCGCGTCCTGCCGAGCCGGCCTCCCGGCGGAAACATGGCGTGTAGGCGACGAACTTCTGAGGAAGCTCACTGAGAGGTAGAATTTCTTCCCGGCGAAAATTTGTCACCGGCACCTCGGCCGTCGGCGCCAGGAACATTTGATTCTCCTCCATCCCATACATGTCTTCCTCGAACTTCGGCAACTGCGTCGTTCCGATCATGCAATCCCGTCGCACCAGAAAAGGCGGGCTCATTTCCATGTAACCATGCTCTCGTGTATGCAGATCGAGCATGAAATTAATGAGAGCACGCTCGAGCCGGGCACCCGCGCCGGTGAAGGCGATGAATCCGCTACCGCTTAACTTGGCGGCTCGTTCGAGATCGAAAAGTTTCAAGGCTTCCCCGATGGCGACATGATCGAGAACCTTGTCAGTCAACTTCGGCTTTTGCCCCCACTGTCGCACCTCACGATTGGCCGTCGCATCCAAGCCAATGGGCACAGCCTCATGCGGCATGTTCGGGATTTGGAGAAGCAGGTCCCGCTGCTCGTCGTCGAGCTTCGCCGTCTGGCCGGTGAGCGCCGCAATCTGATCGCCGATCTGCCGGACCTCTGCTTCCATCTCCTCCGTCGGCTCGCTTCGGCCCCGCTTTCCGCCGATCTCTTTGCTCAGGCGTTTGCGATCGGCGTTCAAATGCTGCAGAGCCGTCTCCGCTTTGCGCCTTTCCGCATCGACCCGCAAAACGTCATCAATCTTCGCTTCGTCGGCGCCGCCGCGGCTGGCCACGCGCGCCTTCACAAAATCCGGGTTTTCACGAATGAGGCGGATATCGAGCATGGCGCAAAGTGTAGAGGGCCGAACCGATGGCGGCAAATCCTTGTCACCCCAGACCAGCCGCGCCCTTTTCCGCGCAGCCATCAAAACCGCGTGACAACAAAGTGCGCGCACTGATAGTTCGGCATGGAGCAACTGAAGCTTCTCGGAGTGGCGCTCGGACTGGCCTCGCTCGCCGGGGTTAATCTTTACCTGACTGTTTTTGTCACGGGGCTCTCCATCCATTATCATTGGATTGCGCTTGGCTCCGCCTATCAGTCGCTCGAAGTGCTGGGCCATCCGGCCGTTATCATCATCGCCGGAATCTTGTATTTCCTTGAGTTCCTCGCGGACAAAATTCCATGGGTCGATACCGCATGGGACGCCGTGCATACGGTCATTCGTCCGATCGGCGGGGCCCTGCTTGCCATCCAGGTGCTCGGTCATCCAAGCCCCGCGTTTACCCTCATCGTTGCTCTCCTGGCCGGGGGGACGAGTCTGATCACTCACACGGCAAAATCCACGACTCGTTTGGCCAGCAACACTTCGCCCGAGCCATTCACCAACATCGCGTTAAGCGTGGGCGAGGACATTGCCGTGGTGGGCGGGCTTGCCCTCATCCACTACAATCCCTTGCTTGCCCTGGCCGTATTTGCGGTCGTCATCGGCGCTTTTATTTATTTTGCGGCGCAAATTCTTCGCGCCATGAAGGCGAAGGCCTGGCTGGCCTTCAAGAAATTAAATGGACCGGCTACTTTGAGCGGCGGGGCCCACCTGCCCGACAGGCTGCCCGCGCGATATGCTCCGGTATTCGAACGGGAGAATGTGCTCAAGGAAACGATTGCCTGGGCCATTCCCTGCCTGAGCGGTCGGGGCCGGCGCATTCCGGGAAATCTTTTCGGGGCGATCGTGGCTACCAGGGAACAGCCGCGCAACATCACTTTCGTGGGACGCAAGAACGGCCGCCCCTTCGCCCAACCGATCGAACTCGATGGTTGTATCGTGGCGCACGAGCCGAAGTTCTTGTCCGAGAATCTGACGATCTTTCCAGCCGCCGACAAAGGAGCCAAATATTCTTTCATTTTCGCACGACCGCAGGCCGCCTTGGTCGAAGAAATCGTGCAAGACTTGCGAGTCCGCATCAGCGCGCCGATATGGCCGCTCGATCGTTCTCAAGTGGAAGCGCCGCTCGAGCCCGTAACGCACTCTTAGCGCATCTCTACTCTTATCGGGGCAGCTGCACCGCTTTCGGCTGAGGGCAGGCTCGGACAGCCCCGTCCACTTCGGAACCTCTTGGACTCGAGTGCCCGCTGCGCTACAACTCCACTGAATGTCATCCGTGTCCGATTACGCCAGGATGAGGATCCATCGGCGCGTTCGGGAGCGTGCTCTGTTTCCCGCCGAGCGGAACCCGAGCGAACTCGAAATTCAAGCGCGTTGGTTTGCGGGCGAGTTTGGCCGGACCTTTGTTTCCATAGCGGGCGATAAGGTTGAGATCGTGCAATCTGGAACGTGGAATCGCGAAGCCGGACCCGATTTCCGCGACGCCGCTATCCGCATCAATGGCGGAGATCCAATCCGCGGCTGCATCGAAATTGACCTGACTGATCAGAGCTGGGAATCGCATGGTCACGCCACGAACCCGGCATTCGAAAGCACCATCCTCCATGTTTTCGTCAATCGGGGTTCGCGCACGTTCTTTACGCGGACCACTTCCAATCGCAACGTGCCTCAGATTCGCATCGACCTCTCCGCGCTGTCTGAAACTTTCAGCCTGAATATCCCACTCGCGCGCTCCGGCCGGTGTCAGGCCCCCTTGAATGGACTGCCCGCGGAGCGCGTCCACGACGTCTTGCACAGTGCCGCGCGGTTCCGTCTGCGCAAAAAAGCAGCACGCCTGCGCGCGACAGTCGACCTGCATGGACGCGATGAAGCGATCTTCCAGGAAATCGCATCCGCCTTGGGTTACAAAGAAAATAAACTGCCTTTCACACTCCTCGCGCAACGTCTTTCATTGAAGGTCCTGCGGCAGGATACGTCGGACACTGAAGCGCTCCTTTTTGGATTTGCCGGGTTCCTTGAAACACCGGATCTCGCCGCCTACGGGGCGGACACGCGCGATTATGTGCGTGGTCTCTGGGATCGCTGGTGGCCGCATCGCGATGAGATGGAGCGGCTCGTCCTGCCCCTGAAAACGTGGCGAATGAGCGGCACGCGCCCGCTCAATCATCCTCACCGCCGTCTGGCTTCTCTCGCCTTGATCGCCTGCCACTGGACAAAACTGCGGCGTGCGGCTGAGAAACCGGACACTGCGAGCGTACGAAAGTTTTTAGGTGCACTTGATCATCCATTTTGGCGACTCCACTACACCCTTGGGTCGTGCCATGGCCCTGCTGGGCGACGCGCGTGTGAGTGACATTCTTTCCAATATTTTTTTCCCGTTGTGGTCTTTGCAAACCGACTCTGTCTGGCCGGAATACGCGAAATTGCCCGCGCCAATGTCAAACCGCCTTGTGGAAACAGCCGCGACCCGGCTGTTCGGAACGGATGCACGGCGCCCCCGGTTTGTGAAAACGGTGGCTCATCAACAGGGCCTGCTGCAGATCTACGAGGACTTCTGTCTGCAGGACAATTCCGATTGCGCGCAGTGTCCTTTCCCCGAGCAGATGGCGAAATGGTTGTGAAAACAACGGACGGCAAGCGTTAAAAGATTGAACCGACCCGCCTTAACGCTTATCTCATGGCAATGATGATCGCGGCCGCCTTCGATCACATACTGCCGCGGTAAAATATTTCTCCCGCGGGTGTAGTTCAATGGTAGAACGCCAGCTTCCCAAGCTGGACACGGGGGTTCGATTCCCCTCACCCGCTCTCTACACCCGCCATAAGCGCAGCGCAGCGACCAGATAAAAGAGACCGGCCGCAGAGATCGCGATGGAGCCGTAGCGCACCGCGTAATAAGGAAGGCTCACGGGCCCTGACCAACGTATCCGCACGACTTTAAGCGCGCAGAAAATCGGGAGCACAACGATTTGATGACCGATTTCAATGCCTGCGCTAAATGCCACAATGGCGAGGCCCACGGTCAAACCAGCCATCCCTTCCATGGCTGCGAGAAGGCCACCCGCGAAGCCCAGCCCATGAAAAAGGCCGAAGAAAAATGCGACCCCAAGCCGAGCCGCCCCCCGGCTGCGTTGCGGCCATAACACATTTTGCAGGGCCACAAAGACGATGCTGGCCGCGATCATCGGTTCGACGATTCTTCCCGGCACTCGGACAATATTGAGAACGGATAAGGTCAGCGTGATGGAGTGGGCCAGGGTAAAGACGCTGATGACTTTGATCAGGTCCCATAACGTAATGACGGCGAGGGCAAGGGCGCTGATGAAAAGCAGGTGATCATAACCGGTCAGAATATGCATGAGACCGTGCCACAAATACTCTCTCGTTAGGCGCCATCGATCGACCCGCGCCGGACAGGCCGCAGCCCCGTCCGGTGAATTTGACCAGACGCACTCGAGCCGAAGCGGTTCGCGAGAGGTAAGCAACAACGCTTCGACGGGCTGACGCCCCTCCTGCGCCACACGGGTCACGTAGGTGGCTTCCCAGCGATTCCCGGGTGCAAAATCAAATTCATTGAGAACATTTTCTTCGACCCGCACGCGCGCGGGCCGGGATGACAGGAGAAACTCAAAATCATAGACGGCACGCTGCAGACCGCGGCCGTCCGGCGCGGTTGGAGCCATAACACGCCCAACAAGCGCCTGATCATCTGTCAGGATTCGAATGTGCTCGAGCAGGTAAGCACCATGTCGGCGATACAATTCTTCGGGCGATACGGCGCCCTTTTCGCCATTACTGGAGAGGGTGTTTTGAACCAGAACTTCTTCGGTCGAGACGTGGGTGCGCAAGTGAATCTTGTCCGGAGAAATTTCTATTTCGAGCCGGCCTTGTGCGACCGGGTGAGCTCCGGCCGATCGGAGCGCGAGCAAACAGAGCATGACTCCTGCGAACGCAGCAGCCTTCGATTCCCGAAAAGACCGGCCCCTTGGCTTAGCGATGCATGTGAAACGCATTGTAGCGAGGGTTGACCTCAGCGGCGTGACGCAGGAATTCTTTCCCGCGCGCGAGGTCTCCTTTGGCCGAAAAGATCATGCTGGCGTGAAAATAAAGGTGCGCATCTTTCGTCCCCTCGGCGAGCGCTTTATCCATCTCAGCGGCGGCGACGTCCATTTGCCCGTTCTTATATAGAGCCCAGGCCATAGCATCGCGTGCAAACACGCTCTGGCGAATCTCCATATCCTTCCGCGCCCACTTCAGTGCGTCGCTCGGATTTTCCTCAGAATCTGCATAAAAACCGGCCAAGTAGTGAATGTAACGTCCATCTCCCCGTTCAGCGGTCTTTAAATACGCGGCGCGCGCACGTTCATGCCATGGCTTGGCTTGATCCATCTTGCCGGTGAACGCATAGAGATCACCCAGTGCCTGACATAACTCCGGACGCGGCAAGCGCGCGATCACTCCTTCATACAATCGAATCGCTTCGGGATACTTTTCCTGGCTGGCTCGCAACTCGGCCATGTGATCGATGGCAGAATAGTAATCAGGCGCGGCTTCGAGAGCGGCTTTGTATTGTTTCTCGGCGTTTTCCAGATCGCCGCGGCTGAAATACAGCTGTCCCAGCTGAACGCAGCACCACGCTATGAGCGACGGCGCAGGCGTTATCAACGCTCGGCTTTGCGTGAGCGCGGAAATGAAATGCTCCCGCGCCGAATCGAGGTTGCCGCGGACCAGCGCGAGGCGCGCGAGCCGGCTTTCACTGTCGATGCCGCCCTCGTCGAGTTGTGCCAGTTTCTGGTAGGCGTCAGCCGCCCCGTGGTAGTCGCCAAGTTCGAGAAGGGCGTCTCCCAAAACGGAGAAGCCGGCCGCTTTGTGAGGCGCCATTTGTACCAGATGCTTGCCATCGTCCCGCGCGGCGGTGAATTCATGCGAAGCGAGGCGCACGCGTGCGAGGGCGGTCAGCCCCGCGATGTTGGCTTCAACCGGTACCGCTTTCACGGAAATTTCCGACGCGTGCCGCGCTTTGGCGAGCCACTGATCTTCACCGGTGCTCCGCAACAAGTCGAGGTAGCGCGAAGCCAGCATGTTCTGCGCGGTAAAATCGTCAGGGTCTTTCTGGACCCGATCTTCCAGGAAGTGAATGCCCGCGTCGTCCCCGAGCGCGGGCCCAGCCAGGGCGAGCGCGAAAATTAGCAGGGGCAGCGGCCGCATAAAAAAACCGCGCCGACCGCTGGGAGCGATCGGCGCGGTAATGAAAAGACTAATTCTTAGTTACGAGTGTTGTCGTCAATCGTGCCCGTCGCGAACGGCTGTTGCGAAGGCGCGAAGAATGGGAATGCGCTCCCAAAAGTAACGTCATTGGCGTTGACATTGTCACCCGTTGTGACTCCGCCATTCGTGATGACATTCAGCAGGGTATCGATCACGTCATCGGTTGGCCGACGGCCGTTGGGAAAGCCATTGGCCCCGGAACCGCCCTGCCCCCCGGCGTTCGCCTTGGTCACATCGAGGTGAAGGAAGTCGCCTTTTGTGATAGCGATCCCAGCCAGAATATTGATATTGGCCTGATTTGTCCCGAGCGCGGTGAGCGTGGCGGTGATATCGGCGGCGAACTTGCCGGCGGCGTCGTCCGTCGTAGTAGCGCCATTGTACTCATCTTTACGATTGAATGGAATGAGCGCGACGTTTACAGCAGGGTTACCAACACGATCCACCTGGGTGATTGCGCCTGCGCCGGTCTTTTTGCCCTTTTTCAAGACAATCGTCGACGGCCGAAAAGTGTCCGCGTCTACGCCGATGATGTTGCCCGCGCCTTTGATTGCTGACACTGGAATGCGCAGAGCAATCCCCATAATATTATAGCCGGCAAATGTGTCGCGTGCGCGAGTGAGTTGAGTCACATCAGGAGCGCCGTTGCGGATAGAGGCGATGAATCGCGAAAAGGCGGGAAGATCGAAAAAGAAAGGATCATCGACCTCGCCGGCGAAGAAGCTAATCCCACTGACTGGATCAGTCGTGACTGTTTGGGGAGGAGGAGTGGCTCCAACCGAAGGATTCAACACTGGCGCCGTAAACGAGGTTCCACCGGGCAGCCGGATAGTGGCGGTCTGAGCCTGCGGAATTTCCAGGATCGGTCTGGGCGAAGGACCCGCAACGGCGGTCCGGGGTGAAAACGTAATGTCGTAGTGCGCATCATTGATTGCGTCGCCTGTGTTCTCGATATCGAAACGATAGTGTACGTTTGGATCGAAAATACCGAAATTGACCGCCTCGCCCGGCACGATAAATCCGCGCACCGTCATCAGCAGGACGGCCTTGGTATTGTCATTCGGGTCCAGGAAAAAGTAGACATCCGCTAGATCGGCCGCCTGATCGTTAGACGTGGCGGGGGCGTCACCGTGGTCAGCCGCACGGGCGCTACGCGGTTGGAAGAACAAAACCGAAGCGCTCAGCAACGCGGCAGTGACGAGCGTATGGAAAAATGCAGTTAATTTCATATTTTAAGGACTCTACTTACTTATGGATGGTGAATTGTGGGTCTGGCCGAATTACGCTCGTGCGGATGCTTTGGTCAATCGATAAGTTGCGCGCCGTGCTGCTTAGACTTTATGTCCCTTCATGCGGCACTTCGCGCGGTTCTCGTCTTTCGCCCTGCAAATTGGGACAGTCGGCCTTGTTATTTCCGCCTGTTCCAAATCGGCTCGCGTGCAGAAAGAGCAAGAGCCGCACCAGCAGACCATGTCGGTCACCGAACACGATATCCGAATTCCCCCGAGCCCCGTTCCCTTCGCCCCGGATGCATCGAAGGCTTCGTCGGCCGCTGCTGTGCCCGATGCCGCAGCCCCGGCAAAAACCGCGGCCACGTATGAGCAGAATTATCGCGCAGCCACCGATCCGGACGATCGTCTCGAGGTGCTGGGACAATTGCGAGACCTCGAGACGGCCGAGGCCATCCAAGCCTTTGGACGCTTATTTCAAGAGGCCAGGGATCAGAATGAAAAGCTGGATCTGCTTGCCACGCTCGATCAAATGGACACGGTCGCCGGCAAATTGCCCATCCTTGAGGCCGCCATCTATACCCCCCAGCCGCCGGACGTCAAAACCGTTGCGATCAACTCGCTGGCCGCTCTCGATAGGCCGGAAGCGCGCCAAATGCTGGAACTTTTAACGACCAATCCCAACCCCGAACTCCGCGAAACGGCCAAAGAGGCGCTTAAAAACCTGGCGGAAAATCCAGCCTCCACTCCCCCCTAAACACCGCCTAACGTTCTATTTTCCGCCGAAGAGTTTGCGGAATGAATTGAACAGTTTGCCGGGCAAGGAGCCCGCCTTTTGCCCCATGTTTTCCAATTTCTGCGTCAGTTGCATCTGGTCGCCACCATGGACCTCGCACGCCGCGGTCGGGACCTTATCCACGGGCAAATCGATGTCGTAGGCAGTCCCGGCGGCTTGACAGCCCGAAGTGGCGAGATGGTTAGACAACGAGCAAACCATGGCGCGCTGCAAGGCCATGGTGGGCTGTAGTGCCTGCGGCGGATAACGAACGGCCGCCTTGTTCATCACCGCAGTCCACACAGGCAGCGCGAGGGCCGCGCCGTAGCCATGTGGAATAATCGTCGTCGGTTGATCAAATCCGACCCACACACCACAAGTCATCGTGCTGGTGTAGCCGACAAACCACGCGTCCTTGTAATCGTTCGTCGTCCCTGTCTTGCCCGCGGCCGGTAACTTAAAACCTAACGAGCGCGCACTCGCCGCCGTGCCCCGCGTCAGGACCTGTTCCATCAATTCGGACGTCATCCAGGCCGCGCCCGGATCGAGTGACGGCACCGCGATATGAGCGGCACGATAAATCGGGTGATGATCCTGATCATCGATCCGCTCTATTATATAGGATTGCTTCCGGATTCCCGCGTTAGGAAAGACAGTGTAAGCGGCGGTCAGCGCGCGCAGATTCGTCTCGAACGACCCGATATAGATGGCCGGACCGTGCGGCACGTTGTCGGAAAGATTTAGAGTCGTCGCCACCTTCTGCACCGAGTCGAGCCCGGCAAACTGACCGACACGGACACTCATCGTATTGCGAGAATGAATCAGTCCATAGGAAACTGGCTGGACCCCTCCGTAGATGCCGTCGGAGTTGCCGGGAGTCCAATTTCCCGCGCCTTCGATCTCGCCCGGTTGAATCGGCCCGTCACTGATGGCGGCGCCCGGCAGCATCCCATGAGAAAAGGCCAGCGCATAAACAAACGGCTTAAAGGCCGATCCGACCTGGCGATTGGCCGGTGAGAGTGCGCGATTAAATTTGCTTTGCCCATAGTCGCGCCCGCCGACCAGCCCGCGGATTCCGCCGCTCGCATTGTCGATTGCCACGACCGCGCCTTCGAGATAAGGCATCGAGGAATCCTCACCGTTGTCGGGTAGTTGATAATTCGCCTTGAGCGGATGGCGAAAATTCGACTGATGCTCGATTTTCGTGAGCTGTGCTTCGAGCGCCTGCTGGGCCGCATTCTGAACCGACGGATCGAGCGTCGTATATATAAAGAGTCCACCGTTATCCACCTGGTCCGGCGTCAGGATCAGATTCAGATCCCGTTGCACCGCATCCATGGCATAATTCTCTTGGATCTGAAGCAGACGCTTGGGGTGGGCGTTGACCCGGGTCTGCTTCGCTTGCTGTGCCTCCGCGGCCGGAATTTTCTTTAGATCAACCATTCGATCCAGGACCGTGTTGCGCTGAAGGGCGGCGCCTTCCGGATTTCGCAGAGGAGAAAACCGATTCGGACTTCGAATGAGACCGGCGAGCAGGGCAGCCTCGGAGAGGTTCAACTTGGATGCATTCTTGCCGAAGTAGGCCTGGGACGCTGTCTCGACTCCGTAACAGCCGGACCCAAAATAAATGCGGTTCATATACAGCTCGAGGATCTGTTGCTTGGAGAAGGTCTGCTCAATTCGCAGAGCCACCATCGCCTCGAGAATCTTGCGATTCAGAGTATGACCACCCAGGGGCAGACTATTGCGCGCCAACTGCTGGGTCAGGCTGCTCGCCCCTTCCTTGGTCGATCCACTCAGGACATCACGGACGAGCGCGCGCAGGATTCCGCGCCAATCGATTCCCTTGTGTTGATAGAACCGGGTATCCTCACGTGCGAGCAGGGCTTCAACAAAAGGCGGCGCGATTTCATCCATCGACACGCGCAAACGATTCGCGCCAGCCAGGCGGCTGTAGATTTGTCCGTCGATGTCATAGACGGTGTTTCGCTCCGGCATTTCGCCGACTTTCTTCATGTCGAACGTGGCGGCCCATCCGGCGTAAAAGAGAAAGACGGCGAGTCCAGTCCCGAGGACAAGAAGGAGAACGGAAATCTTCCAGCCGTAGCGAAAGAGTTTGCTGCCGAAAAATTTCATCAGGCGTTGCAGATAATCTACCCCGGGATTGACTCACGCCAAACCGCCATCGCCGGTCTGGGCCATGGTGAGCGCCGTCTCTGTAGCGGCGGTCTATGACCGCCGAAACCGCTGCGGCAACAGGCAAAACGAAATTCCGTCCCCCCACCCTGCAAATCAGATCGGCTGAAAGCCGACACCACTTAAAGCCGCAGGTTTACCGCGCTGCTGGGGTGCTGCTCATTCGCACAGGGTGCATTCAAGGGCACTCCGGCGTCCGCGTCATTGGCCTGAATCAGGTTGTTTTCCGTCAAATACTTTTCGACCTCTTCGCCGCTGACATCAGGCAGCATCGTGCCGTTGACTTCAAGGCAGGGCGAGAGGGGCTGGCCGCTTTTCGTTTCCATTTCCCAGCGGAAAGCGGGGTTCTGGATGATATCCTTCTCGGTATACTTGAGATTATATTTCGCGAGCACGGCACGCACTCCGGCACTCCAGCCACAATGCGTCTTCAGGTAAGCGGTAATTTCAGGCGTCTGCATTGGCGGAGTATATCACGAACACCAAAAAAGTGTAGGCCTCTCCCGTCCATTCCTATTCTTAATCATGATCATGATCATGATCATCGCCCCCCTTCTCCGTTGAAGCCGAAGAACATCTCGCCAAAACCCTTCTCCGGCTCGCGCGCGCCGGTGAGCGAAGCTCGCTGCCAAATGAGGCAGTCTCCCTCGGGAGCGGCTACCCTTTGGGCCGGAGCAGAGGGAAGAGGATCACGTCACGGATCGATTCCGCTCCAGTCAGCATCATGGTTAGGCGGTCGATCCCGATTCCCACTCCACCGGCCGGCGGCATGCCGTGCTCCAGCGCGAGCAGGAACTCTTCGTCCATTTTCTGCGTTTCTTCGCCCGCTTGCTCGAGCAGGCGACGGCGCTGGATATCGGGATCGTTCAATTCGGTGTAGCCCGGCGATATTTCCACTCCGTTGATGATTAGTTCGTAGACATCGACGAGCGACGCATCGGCCGCGTTCTGTTTGGCCAGCGGCACCAGTTCTTTCGGGCAATGCGTGACGAAGAGCGGATCGAATGTCTTTTCTTCGACCAGCTTTTCGAAAACATGCTGCGTTACCTCGTAATCTTCCAGCTGGGCAATGATCTCGACGCCGAGTTCACCGGCGCGCGCGCGGCGTTGCTCACTCGTTAGGTCAAACCAATCAGGCCCGGCCGCTTCCCGCACCAATTGGCGGTAGGGAGTCCGGCGCCACGGGCGCGTCAGATTAATCGTGCGCGTGACGTTCCCGTCCGCGTCGCGATGTTCGATCAGGAGCGGCGACCGCATCCCGTTCCGGGCTGGTCGACTGGCCTCCGCGCCTTCCAGCGCCAACGGCGCCGCGCTCTCCTCTTGTTTGCGATCCGTCTCGGCCAGCATCTCGGCCAGGTGACAGATGAGTTCCTCCACCAAATTCGCCATCTTCGCAAAATCGGAATAAGCCCAGTAGGCCTCGAGCATGGTGAACTCAGGGTTATGTCGTCGCGAAATTCCTTCGTTCCTAAAATTCCGATTCAGCTCAAAAACCTTGTTGTATCCACCGACTAACAAGCGTTTGAGATAAAGTTCGGGCGCGATGCGCAGGTAGAGATCAAGCCCGAGCGCCTTGTGCCGGGTCTGGAAGGGCTCGGCCGCAGCGCCTCCCGGAACTGCCTGCAACATCGGCGTCTCGACCTCGTCAAATCCGCGATCTTCCAGAAATCGCCGCGTCTCGCGCAAGATGGCGATGCGCTTGGCAAAGACGTCGCGCGATTGCTCGTTCGTGATGAGATCGAGGTAGCGCTGCCGGTAGCGGGTTTCGACGTCTTGCAACCCGTGCCATTTCTCAGGCAGCGGGCGTAACGATTTCGCGAGCACTTCGAACTGGCTGACCTTGAGGCTCGGCTCACCCGTCTTGGTTACGAAACACGTGCCTTCCACTCCGATGAAATCTCCCAGATCGAGCAAATTGAAAATCTCGATCGAGGCGGCGCCCAGTTCCTTGGCCTGCACATAAATCTGGATCCGGCCGGTGGCATCGCGCAAATCCACAAAATGACTCCTGCCCATGTCGCGATGAGCCGTGATCCGGCCGGCCACGCGAAAGACTTCCCCTTCTTTGAATTTTTCGCGCATTTCGCCTATGGAACCGCTCGTATCGAAGGTCTCTCCAAACGGTTCGATCTGGCGCGTGCGCAGAGCCTCCATCTTGGAGCGGCGCTGCGCGATCAGGTTGTTTTCTTCTTCCATGGGTTGCGGAGACGGAGTGTAAGCAAAATTCCCGGAATGAACAGTTGGAAGCCGTAGTGACTTCTAGTAGAGGCTCGGCTGCCCGCGGCGCTCCCTAATAGCCGGTTCGCTCTGCGAAGCGCCACACTCGACGTCCCTTCCACTCCGCGGTCGGTCCCCACCTCCCAAAACCCCTCGAACATTCCGTTTGCAAACAAAACCTGCCCGGTGAGATAGTTTCGCTCGCTCCGGTGCGGCTCTCTCGCGGCGCCGGGCTTCGATTTACCCATGGCCGTTGATTTACCCGAAACAACCTCAAAATTGGAGGGAGCACTGGTCAAGCAGTTCTCCGTGTTCCTGCCGAACAAGGTCGGCGCCATGCTCGACGTGGTGAAACTGCTCAATGGCCATCACACCCATGTCGTCGCCCTGAGCGTCTCCGAATCGACCGATTCAGCCATCGCCCGCGTCGTGGTGAGCGATCCAGAAGGCGCCGAGCGATTGTTTCGCGAAAACAATATCGCCTTCGGCGTGTGTGAAGTCGTGGTCGTAGAGATGCGCGAAGTCGCCACCCAACTGGTGAAGTTGCTGGCCACGCTTTTCATGGCCGAAGTGAACGTCCATTTCACCTACCCTCTCCTCACGCGCCCGCGTGGCATGGCCGCTCTGGCTCTCCATGTGGACGACAACGAATGCGCTTCGAATGTCTTGCTCGGGGCTGGTTTCAAGATTCTTAGTCAAAGCGATATTTCGCGCTAAAATCCGCCACTTCCGTTATCGCCATGGACAACCGCTTTCTCACCGAAACCGCCGCCATGCGGACGCTAACTTTTTCGGCACCGCGCGGCGACCCCAGTTTCAAAATCGGACTCACCATGGTGGCGTTGTTTGCTACCGCCGAGCTGTTGTTCGCCAGCTTTTATTACGTCGGTAGATTTCGCGGACGCCACACCACGACGGCAGGTCCAGTCGCGACGCAACCAGCCGAAGTAGCGCCCGCGCCCACGACCGCGCCGTTGGCCGTGGTGCCTGCTCCGACCATGGCACCGGCGCCGACGGCTGCACCGTCCGCTCCCGTCGCACCCACAGATGACACTCTCGTTAAAGAGGCGATCGACCTGAGCAATCGCGGGGACAGCGCGACCGCCTTGAATCGATTGCAACAGGCGACGGAGAAGAATCCTAAGAACGCCCAGGCCTACGCGGAAATGGCCAAGATTTACGAAGCGGCAAACAGCCTCGATCGCTCCAATGAAATGTGGCACAAGGTGCGAGAAATCGGGCCTTCATCCGGTGCCGTTTACGAATTGGCTGATGCCAGGCTGAAACGCGGCGTCGCTGCGACCCCGGCACCGGCGGTGACCGAGGCTACCCCGGCGCAAGTGCCGCCGACCCCGGTCGCATCAGATGGAATTCCGGATGGCTCGACCTTCGGCATTGCCGAAATTACCGCGGCCGAAGCGCCCGATCCGGACTCGGACATGAATCTCCTGCTCAAGATTGGCGTGAAAAAGCGGCCGAATACGGTCATCGACCACACGCGTGTCAAGATTCAGGTGTTTTTCTACGACACCGTCAACGATCAGGACATCAAATTGACGGATGCAGAGGTGAATTATGAATGGCTCACACCGGATCACGATTGGGCCAGTGCGAAGCCCGAGGTTCTGGCCGTCACTTATGTGCGTCCGAAGAACAAGGCCCGATCCCAGGACACCGCTCTATCGGAAGCGGCCGCATCGCTGAACCCGAATAAGAAGGGACGAACGGCCAAGCCCGCGGCGCCGGCGGCGGATGAAGCCGGCCGCAGAAAATATCTCGGCTATATCGTGCGAGTTTACTACAATGATAAACTTCAAGCGGTTCGGGCCGACCCCACCAAACTTCTAAACCTCTTTCCTCCGCCCACCACCGCCACATCGCCATAATGGAACTGCTCATTGTGCACCGCGATGCCGAGGTGGGCGAACAACTGGTGCAGATGGTGAAAGATTACACCGCGCACGAATGCGACCTGGTCGGGAGCGACGTAGCGGCGCTCGATTGGGGTCGGCGGCACGCGCGGTGTGCTTTGCTCCTGACGCAATTGGAAGGTGATGGCATCGATGGCCTTGCCCTCGGCGGCGCCTTGAGTGAAATCTTCCCCGGTGTGCAGACCCTCTTTCTGCCCCCCTACCAGACGGCCGAACAACGCCTCGTCGTGGGTCAAACCAAGGTTTTCCCTGAACCCATCGACGGCGAGGGTTTGCTGGAAGCGATTGCGCGCGCGGAGACGGCCACGGAGGGAGCGCCCGACTTGTTTCACGTCGTCGACATTCTCCAGATGTGCTGCCTGAGCCGGCGCAGTGGAGCGGTGCAAATGGTTAAGGAGAACAAAAGCGGTATCGCTTTCCTGCGGGCTGGCCAGATCGTTCACGCGGAGACCACGGGAGGCCGAGGCAGGGACGCGCTCATCGAGATTGTAAATTGGCAGTACGTCGAGTTCGCCTACGACCGGACCGTGCGGCCTCCCGTGGAGACAATCACATTGCCGTGGGACGCAGTTCTGGTAGAAGCAGTCGAGCGCCACAAGCAGGAGAAGGCAGCCCGAGAGCAGCGGAAAAGTGCTTGAGCGGCCAGCGAGCGAAGCGGACGCCATTTTTCTTATGCACTCAGCGGCCTTACGTTATGGCACAATGAAGATCGCGCTGGCCGGCCTCTTCTTCTTCTGCCTGACTCAGGCTCGTGCCCAAATTCAGGTCGACCTTAAGTTTCCGCGTCTGCAATTTATCGCTTACGAACCGGTCACGGCCACGCTCGGTATTACCAACCTGGCCGGACGCGACATCGATTTGCGGGATGCCGATGGTCAGAATTGGTTTGGCTTTGAGGTGACGGGCTCGGAAGGTCAGTCGATCGGACCGATCAAGGCGACCTCGCAGCCGTCCCTCAAAATCGAAGCCGGCAAAAGAGTCACGCAGAAAATTAATCTGACCCCCCTCTTCCCCGTGCATGACTTCGGTGCCTACCATGTGCGCGCCCACATTTATTTCCCGGACCTGGGAAAATTCTTCTATTCTCAGACCAAAGTATTTGAGGTAACCGACGCGCGGGCCATGTGGCAGCAGACGGTGGGAGTTCCGGACGGGGCCGGCCCCGGCTCCGCCCGCACCTACTCATTAATGACGAACCGTTTCCCTAATCACACTTCGCTTTATGTGCGCGTCGCCGATAAAGACACGGGAATCGTCTACGCTACTTACTCGTTAGGCCATATGATTATTTTCGACGATCCAAAGGTACAGATTGACAAGACGAACCAGCTTCACGTCCTGCATTGCTCTGCTCCGCGCAGTTGGTCCTACTCGGTCGTTGGTTTGAACGGCGAACTCGTTTCGCATTCCACCTTCGGCGAAACAAAAACGCGGCCACGCCTCGTCCAAACGGCCGATGGAATGGTCGCAGTGCGGGGAGGCATGCTGGATACGCCTGCCGCGGCCTCCTTGGCTAACCCGATCCCGAAACTTTCCGACCGTCCTGAAATCGGCGGCGATCAATAATGAGATCCCCAAGTCATATCCTTATCCTGTCCGGCTTTTTGTCGCTCGCGCAATGGGCCAGCGCGCTTCCCCAAGCCGGGGCTATCGCAGCCCGCGAAAAAAGCAGCTCGAAAACGCCGCATGCCGTCGCCGTCACACGATCGGCCCCCGCCACGAGCGAGCAAAATACGCCGGTGCGCTCAAATACAGTCGTCGTGATCGACGCCGGACACGGCGGATTCGATCGCGGCGGAATTCCTGGCCAACGCGTCCCGGAAAGCATTATGACGCTGGATGTCGCACTGCGTCTTCGCACCATTCTTCAGGCCAGCGGATATCGTGTAGTCATGACGCGCAGTACTGATGTGTTCGTGCCACTGGGCACCCGCGTCGCCATCGCTAATGCTTATCGCAATGGCATTTTTGTTTGCGTTCATTTCAACTCCGCCACACGCCGCGGAGCCAACGGCATCGAAACATATTTCTACAGCAGTCAGAGTCTTCCTCTCGCTTCCGCCATCCATTACTACGTCGCGGGTGGTGCACCCTCGCTCAACCGCGGAGTACGTCGCCGCGGTTACTACGTCCTGAGAAAGACGACCATTCCATCCGTGCTCGTGGAATGTGGATTCCTCACCAATCCTTCGGAAGCGCAGTCCGTCCAATCCTCTGGTTATCGACAGAAATTGGCCGAAGAAATTGCGCGCGGCGTTCGCGCGCGCGGTTCCGTCGCCAATAGCCGCGTGACCAACGCGCCCGCTTCGGAAAGCCTGGCCACGGCCGCTTCGGACGTGCCCTTGCAACCATTCATCGATCAGACCCGCGTGCATGATCCTGATTTGTCGCGCAAGCGCTCAGGCAAGCATGGTTCGAAATCGAGATCTGCTTCGGCCAAGAGCAGCAAGAAGAAGAAAAACTCGGATAGCGACAGCACCAGCAGCTCCAGAAAAAAGAAGAAAAAGCCCGCCCCCAAGGATACGGAGAACTGATTGGATTCGCCGATTTTAAGTTCGGCGCAAATGCGTGAAGCCGAAGAATCGGCCTTCGCTCGCGGCATCACCGCCGAAGCCCTCATGGAACAGGCCGGAGCGGGCATCGCACGCGTCGTCACCCAATTTTTCCCGCGCGCTGGTCGGTGCATCGTTTTCGCGGGAAAAGGTCATAACGGCGGAGACGCTCTCGTAGCGGCCGGGCATTTGGGACGGGCCGGATGGATCATTGACCTCCGGCTCTCTTCTCCCGAGGAGGAATGCGCCGATCTGACGCGGAAGAAATTGCAGTCCCTGCGCGACGCGCCCGACCCCAGGCGAGTTGATGGGACATGGACGGGAACCCCCGACCACACCGTCATCCTCGACGGACTGCTTGGGCTCGGCGCGAAAGAGCTCCTGCGCGAGCCCATCCGCAGTTCGGCTCAGGAAATCAATCGCCTGCGCCGCGAAGAAGGTGCTTTTGTCGTCGCCGTCGATATTCCCACCGGCCTGAATGGTGATTCAGGGGAAACCGACCCGGAAGATTGCGTCATGGCCGATTTCACGGTCACGATCGGATTCGCCAAGCATGGTCTGATTGTGGACTCGGCCCTCGACATCGTCGGGCGGCTCGAAGTTGTTTCCCTGCCGGATTTGCTTGCGGGAGAGAGCGCGGCTAACGAATCGCTCGCCACGGCCTCTTCCCTCCAGGCGCTTTTGCCACGGCGCAAGTTCAGCTCCTACAAGAATCAATTCGGTCGCATCGGAATCCTGGCTGGTTCGGAAGGGATGATTGGCGCGGCCATCATGACAACGGAAGGCGCGCTTCGCGCCGGCGCGGGCTTGGTCGAATTGTTCGTGCCAAGGGAGCTGTATCCACTCATGGCAGCGGTCGCTCCGTCCGAAGCCATGGTCCGACCCTTTCGCGCGCTCAAGGAACTGGTCGAACAAAAGGTCGATGTCTGGGCGGTCGGGCCGGGGCTCGGGACGGACCGCGCCTCAGACATCATCAAGTTTATTGATCAAGTGAGACAACCGATGGTGATCGATGCCAGCGCCCTCGACATCCTCAGCAGCAAAACGGATATCCTGAAACGATCGCCCGGTCCGCGTCTGCTCACCCCGCACCCGGGCGAGATGAATCGACTGTTCGACTCCGGCAAAATGTCCCGCGCCGGGACCGCCCGAAACTTTTGCGAACAATTTCCCGTCACCCTTCTGCTTAAGGGAAGCCGCACCGTCGTGGCGGAGCGATCGCGGCCGCTCAGTTACAACTCGAGCGGAAATCCGGGAATGGCCACGGGCGGCATGGGCGACGTCCTGACCGGAGTCTGCGCAGGTCTCATCGGTCGCGGCTTGAGTCTTTACGACGCCGCCCGCATCGGCGCATGGGCCTGTGGTCGCGCCGCCGAGATCTCGGTCCTGGGCGGCGACCAGAGCGAAGAATCACTCCTGCCCCGCGACGTCCTGGCCAATCTCGGCCACGCCTTTAACGAATTGCGTGCTCGTATTGTCTAAGCGTTGCCCGTTGTCTCGCCTTTCTACTTTGTATTCGATCGCTTCCCGCTCCCTCACCGCTACCCTCGCGGTTTCTCCCCGCATGTCGCTCATCCCAGCTCGCTCCATTCTACTTTCTTAGATGCCTGTTTATTCCGATAGCCGTCCTCTTGAAATAGGGCCGCCTCCACCGCAGGGAGCATGGGCACGCACGAAGAAGGCGCTGGGTCCGGTCGCCGGCGTCGGAATACTAATCGCGAAATTCTTCGCCAAGGTGAAGTTCTTCATTCTGCCTTTGCTCAAGTTTCTGCCGGTGATTCTGAAATCCGGCGGAACCATGATTCTCTCCATCGGGGTTTACGCCATGGTGTTCGGATGGCAATTCGCCCTTGGCTTTGTCCTTCTCATTTTTGTGCATGAATGCGGCCATCTCGTTGTCGCCCAAAGATTCGGCCTCAAGGTCAGCGCGCCAGTCTTCATTCCATTCATGGGCGCGTTTATTCTGCTCAAGGATCAGCCGCGCAATGCCTGGATGGAAGCGTGCGTCGGAATTGGAGGCCCCATCTTCGGCGGATTGGCTGCGCTCGTTTGCAATATGATGGGCCAGGCGTTCGACGCCCCGATTCTCATCGCGCTCGCCTCGTCCGGCTACTTCTTGAACCTGTTCAATCTCGTGCCGGTCGGCTTCCTGGACGGTGGCCGGATCGTGACTGCACTATCACGCTGGCTCTGGTTGCCCGGGATGGCTCTCCTGGCTTGGTTTGGGTTCACCCATCCGAATTTTATCGTGTGGATGATCATCATTGTGTCCTTGCCCAGAGTTTTCTCGTTGTTCCGCAAGCGCACCCAGGAAGAAGAACGCTACTTCGAAGTCACACCGACCCAGCGGTGGACCATGTCCGTTCTGTATTTCGGTCTAATCGCCATCCTCGCCCTCGGCCAATACGTTGCCCATAACCAACTGGCCGACCGCGGATTTGTCCCGCACACCCGGCGCCAAAGCCAGCCCGTCGTGCAATAACGACGGATTCTATTTGCTCATGATAAGGTTCTGGAAGCGCGGATCGTTGCGAATCGGGTCCCACTCCCAGCGATACTTGAGGTCGTTGATAGTGACGCTGTAATCCGCGCTGTCGACCGCTCCCGGCGTTTTCAGGAGACGTTCAATCAGCGGAAAAGCCAGGTCGTTTTCACCGAGCCGCGCGTAGATCAGCGCGAGGTAGCAATTCATGATCGCGCCGTCGAAAGCATCCTTCGATTCCGGCTTCAGCTCGACCGCGCGACGTCCTTCGCGAATCGCCTCATCCTTGCGCCCCATGAATGCATAAAGCCATCCGAGATTGGCGTGCCGGTCCGCGCTTTCAGGAGCTTCCTTCACCGCGGTTTCGAAAGCCGGACGCGCCATCTCAAAATATTTCAGCGCGTTTTCGCGGTCGTTTCGCGCGAGGTAAATACAACCCTGCAGAAAACTTTTCGGCGTCGAACCGCCATTGGTGTAGTAAACCTCGCTGACCATCGCGGCACCCAGCACTTGCTGGGCTGCGGCAAAATCGCGCTGCACCATCGCAACGTCCCACCGGCAGGAAGTCGCTGCGCCGTCCGGATCGACGCCGGCCGGAACCTGATCGAGCAGACCCTTCAGCAGATGAGTGTCTCCTTTCCACCAGAAATCAACGTAGCCGCTCTGAATTTTTGCGACCAACGAGGCGGGGGCCATGGACCGCATGCGTTCGGCCGCGCGCGATGCCTCCGGCCACAGACGCAGGGCCGTGTAAGTGAAAACAAGATTGCGGGCGATGTTCGGATTTTGCGGGTCGAGCGCCTGTATTCGTTCGTAGGCCGCGAGCGACTCCTCCCAGCGGCCCTGCCGCCTTTTGATCGCGGCGATGAGTCCACCGACTTCGGCGTTGTTTGGTGAGAAGCGCGACGCTATATCAAATTCGCGCAGCGCACCGTCGTAATCACCATCGAACCAGTAGATGCACTGCCCCAGAGCGAGATGCGCTTCCGCCCGATTCGGTTGCAAACGCAGCGCGGTCTCGGCCTCCTGCCGGGCCTCGTTTTTCCAACTGTCGAGCGGCTCGAAATAATGAAAGATCTGCGCGCAGGTCGAAGCCAGCCGGGCATGCGCCAGGGCAAATTTCGGATCGAGCGTGATGGCCTGCCGATATAATTGCTCGGCGACTTTGTAATCTTCCAGGAGCGTGTCCGGATTGCGCTCGATGTGATTGGCCCGCAAATAGACGAGGTAGGCATCCGCGTTGGCCGTTAGCTTCTTTTCCACACGCGCCTTTTCGTCCGTACTCATTGTTACGCGAAGCGCGTCGGCAATTTCAGCGGCGAGCTCGCCTTGCAAGCCGAGCGAATCCTGCATCGTTCGGTCGTAGCGGTTCGCCCAGAGATGCCGGTCGTGCGCGGCGTCGATCAGCTGCACATTCACTACGACCCGGTTCCCCTCCCGCCGGACGCTTCCTTCCAAAATGTTAGCGACGTTCAAGGCCTTACTGATGGAGCGCAGATTGTGCGTCGCCTTTGACCCCCGATATCCCATGACACTCGTGCGGCTGATGACCCGCAGGCCTTCGATCTGCGCCAGGGAAGTCAGAATGTCGTCCTGAATCCCGTCGGCAAAAAATGCGTTCTCTTTCTCGTCGCTAAAATTCTCAAATGGAAGGACGGCGATGCTCTTGCCGGACGACCCCGCCCAGGTTCCGTGCAAAAACAGAAAAACTGCCGCCGCCATGAGCGCTAATAATATAGCGGCGGCTCCAATCAGGACGTTGCGCCGGCGAAGAGTGGGCGGCGGACGATGCGCGGCTTGTTCCTCCCGCGCTTTCCTGATTTTAGCGGGCAGTTCCGGATTGCCGGCGTCCCCCGTATAAAGATTTACCACCGGAATGCTCACCTCATGTTTGACCGTGCATTCTCCCAGGTCATGCAGGTGCGGCTCCCACTGCCTCGCCTGCGCCAAATCTTCGGCCACGCGTTTGGAAAGCAGGATGTGTCCGGCATCTCCACAATCCATGACACGCTGCGCGATATTGATTCCGGCGCCCGCAATATTTGTTCGATCGTTCACGTCCCTGACCTCGTTGATCGGACCGCTGTGAATTCCCATGCGCAATTGCAACTGCGGGTACTCCTTCGATTTCCGGGTGATCTGGATGGCGCAAAGCACGGGCGCCTCCGGGCCGTTCAAGAAAACCAACGCCATCCCATCCCCGACGGGAAGCCGGATGAGCTTGCCCGCCTCTTCGGCGGTCCGGAATGAATCCGTGCTCCGCACAATATCGGTCAATTCCTGCTGGAGCCGCCGCTGATCGTCGAGCAGCAGCTTCGAGTAACCCACCACGTCCATGAACAAGACGTGGCCGATTTCCAACCGAAGGTCCGAATCAGACGCAGCGGGCATGCCCAGTCATATTTCACCGTTTCAGGCAATGCTGACGAGCCAAAATCGGCCCTCGTCGCTTTCGGGCGGCAATTCGCAGTGCTACTTTGTCCAATGTCCTTTCAGCTCGAATCGAACTACCAACCGAAAGGCGACCAGAGCCAGGCCATTGCCAAACTGGTCAAGTCGATCGAGGCGGGAAATCGGCATCAGACACTTCTCGGCGTCACCGGATCGGGCAAAACCTTCAGCGTGGCCAACGTCATGCGCGAAGTAGAGCGGCCTACCCTGGTCATCTCGCATAACAAGACGCTGGCGGCGCAGCTCTATTCCGAGTTCAAGCAGTTCTTCCCGCACAACGCGGTCGAATATTTCGTCAGTTATTTCGATTACTACCAGCCGGAAGCCTACATCCCGCGCTCCGACACCTATATCGAAAAGGATTCTTCCATTAACGAAGAAATCGAACGTTTGCGCCTGTCCGCCACGAGCGCACTTCTCTCGCGGCGCGACACCATCGTGGTGGCCAGCGTCTCCTGTATCTACGGTGTGACTTCGCCCGAGGACTATTTGCGCATGCTCTTGACTGTGAAAAAAGGACAGCAGGTCAGCCGCGAAGCCGTGCTGGGCCGCCTCATCGACATGCTTTACGAGCGCAACGACATGAACTTTTCCCGCGGCAAATTCCGCGTGCGAGGCGACGTGGTCGAAGTTTATCCGGCCACCGCCGATGAGGAAGCGATCCGTCTCGAATTTTTTGGCGATGAACTGGATGCAATCACTCGCTTCGATCCTCTCACCGGTCATGCTCGGGACTCGTTAGGGGTCATTACTTTTTTTCCGGCCAAACAGTTCGTCACGCCAGCGGACAAGCTGAATGTAGCGCTCCGCTCCATTCGGGAGGAATTAGAACAGCGCATTATCGAACTCGAATCCCAGTCCAAACTGCTCGAGGCGCAACGCCTGCGCATGCGCACGGAGTACGACCTCGAGATGTTGCAGGAGATGGGGTTCTGCAACGGCATCGAAAACTATTCGCGCCATTTGTCGGGCCGCCCGCCCGGCTCCAAACCCTTCACCCTGATCGATTTCTTTCCCAAGGATTTTCTGCTCGTGGTGGATGAATCGCACGCCACCATCCCGCAGATCGGCGGCATGTACGAAGGCGACCGCTCGCGCAAAAGCGTGCTGGTCAATTACGGTTTTCGTCTCCCCAGCGCGCTCGACAATCGGCCGCTTAACTTTGATGAGTTCATGAAGATCACTAATCAGGTGATCTACGTAAGCGCCACCCCGGCCGAGTTCGAGATTAAGAACAGCGTGGTCGGCAACAAAGGTTATTTCCCGCATAAGCGAGCGAGGATCGGCGCCGATGAACAGGTCCCGTTTGTTCTTCCGGGCGAACCTGTAGCGGCGGTCTATGACCGCCGAGCCGAAGAGCAAACCGCCGGAAGCACGCCGCTCATCTTATCACGCACCGATCAGCCGCCCGAGCAATTCGACGTGCATACGCCGGGCGCGCCTCTCGTGGTCGAACAGATCATCCGTCCGACCGGATTGCTCGACCCAAAAGTCACGATCAAAGCGCTCACGCATCAGATCGACGATACCATTGAGCTGTGCCGCCAGCGCGTGGAGAAGAACGAACGTGTCCTTGTCACCACCTTGACCAAACGAACGGCCGAAGATCTGGCCGATTATTTGCGCGATGTGGGCTTGAAAGTGCGTTACCTGCACAGCGACATCGATACGATCGAGCGTGTCGAAATTCTGCGTGGGTTGCGCGCGGCCGAGTTCGATATTCTCGTTGGCATTAACCTGCTCCGGGAGGGCCTCGATTTGCCGGAAGTGTCCCTGGTATGCATCCTCGACGCGGACAAGGAAGGATTTTTGCGCAGCCAGACTTCACTGATCCAAACGGCCGGGCGCGCCGCACGGCATATCAACGGCGAGGTTGTCCTTTTCGCCGATCAGATGACCAAAAGCATGGCGGCGTTGATCTCGATCTCGGAATATCGCCGCACCAAGCAGGTGGAGTACAACGAGAAGCATGGAATCACGCCGCAAACCGTCCGGCGCGCCGTGCAGGAGAGTTTGCACACACTCCTGAAAGGGCGCGAAATCGCCTCGTCCGTCATTAACGATGCGGGCGGCAATTTTGATTTGACGGAACTGCTGCGCGAGTTGGAGGACGAAATGCAAACGGCTTCGGCCAATCTGGAATTCGAACGCGCGGCCCTCTTGCGCGATCAAATCAAGGAAGTGAAAGACGGCACCGGCATCTCCAAGATTGAGCCGAAACGGCGCCCTGTGAAGTACACGCGGAACTCGGGAAGACGCCGTTCGCGCGTTTAAGCGCGGAATTCGCGCAGGGCTGGAGACACGGCAAGAGAGTGCCGTGGCTACAGGAAGAGCGCTAGCCGCCCCACTCTGTTGAGGCGTCTTCGCTTTCGCTGTCATCCCGAACTCGCGCAGACGGATCCTCTTTCCAATCCGGTTGTAATCCTCTCCCGGCAATGCGATGACAAATGCGATGCCGAAAGCCAAGGCCAAGTCACCGACCACGACCGCGAACATCCACGCAGTCGTCGGATCGGATGAGCTTGAAGTGAAGCGAGTTGCCGCCGCGCTGGCCGCGGAGCTGAGTCCGCCCGAGGCCGGGGAGTTCGGCGTGGAAGTGATTGATGGGTGCGCCGACAACGCCGATCAAGCCGTTACCCGCATCCGATCCGCCATCGAAGCCTTGCAAACCTTACCGTTTTTCGGCGGAGCCAAGTTGGTCTGGCTGAAAAATGTAAATTTCCTGGCCGATAGCGTGATTGGCCGGGCCGCGAGCGTGCAAACCGCGCTGGACGAGCTCGACGACACAATCGGTTCCGGCCTCGGTGACAACGTGACGCTGCTGGTCAGCGCAACCGAGGTCGACAAGCGGCGTTCATTCTACAAATCTCTCGGCAAACGCGCGGAGTTGCAGATTTTCGATCGTCTCGATTCGACCCGCAGTGGCTGGGAGGAAGAAGCGACCGAAGTCGTGCGCAAGCGGGCGGGTAAGCGAAAATTACTGTTCCACGGGGACGCGCTGGAGCTTTTCGTTTTGCTGACCGGAGGAGACACGCGGCAAATCGAAAATGAACTGGAGAAAATCGACATTTTTCTCGACCAGGAAAGATCCGTCACGGTCGATCACGTGCGGGACCTTGTTCCGTTGTCGCGTTCTGGCGTAATTTTTGAACTGGGGAACGCGCTAGCCGCACGAGACCTGGGCCGGGCGCTCAAGCTCGTGCGCAGCCTGCTCGATCAGGGGGAAAGCGCCATCGGCATTCTGCTCGTTGCGATTTTGCCAACTATTCGCAATCTCCTCCTGGCCAAGGATCTCATGGAGCGCTATCGGATCAGCCGCCCGCAGGCTCCTTTTCAATTCATCTCCGCGATCAACCGACTGCCGTCCGAGGCGACGGAACATCTGCCGCGCAAGAAAGATGGCGCCATCAGCGGGTATGCCCTTGGCATTGCCGCCCAGAATGCGCATCGCTTCGAAAGAGCGCGATTAATCGAAGGCATGGATGCCTGCCTCGATGCGAACGTGCGAATCGTGACAAGCCAGCTGGATCACGAATTGGTTCTGACCGAAATCGTGGTCAAAGTCATCGGCGGCGAATGACTCTGCAGCGGCGGTCTATGACTGCCGGGTTTGTTTTCGCGCTAAATTCCGGCGGTCATAGACCGCCGCTACAGCCTAGAGCGCATTCGTCCCATCGAACTGCTTCTTGGCCATGGGCCCGAGATAAGGGATTTCCCACCGGACATTGGTGAACGCTTTGATCGTGGCGATGATCCAGACGACCAGGAAAGCGAGATGGACGACAAACGCGATCAATCCCCACAAGACCGATAAAAACACACCGAGAGCCGGGACACTGCCAAAGATCAGGTGGATGACCGCCGACACAATGTTGAACAGGAACCAGGCTCCGCCGAAAATGATCGACTGCATGGCATAAAAGCGGACGAATCCATCCCGCTTCTCCAAGATGTAAAAAACAATTCCACCAATTAACGGAATACAGGCGAGCGCCGCCGCCACATTAGACGGCAAACCGGTGGAGGAGGCGTTGACTTCAGGCTCGTGTATCGAAGCGGTCACGGGCGGTGGTGGTGGTGGTGGCGGCGGGGTTGAATCAACAGGGTCGGCCATGACCTAGTACAAAGGAGCTTACTGACCTTTGTCAAGTGAACTCCCCCTGACCGGGCGCTTCATTTTGGCTTCCGTCACGACACTAACATCAATAGAGTCGGTTCAACCCGCATGCAGAAAAAAAATCTCCACGCCTTCACCTTAATCGAAATGCTCGTGGTCATTGCGATCATTGCCACTTTGGCGGCGCTTCTTTTCCCAGCTGTGAGCGGGATGCAGGAACGCGGCAAAGCCACCCAGGACATGAACAACCTGCGTCAGATTGGGTTGGGCACGCAGATGTATCTGAACGACAACGACAATAATTTCTTTCCCGCCACCAAGATCTGGATGAAGGAGCTGAATCCGAAATACGTCGGCGCGTGGAAAGTATTTCAGTCTCCCTTTGATAGTCGCTCCCCGTCGCAGGATCCCGCGATTGCTCCCGTGAGTTACGGTCTCAATGAAAATGCCATTGGAGTTCTGGCTGAAAAGGTGACGAACCCTTCGGGATTTGTTGTCTACGCGCCCGCCCAGGCTCGTGGGACGACCTCGACCTTTCAAGGAAACGGCGCGACGGCCGCACCGGGAGTGACCGTTAAAAAAGAGACCGATAATGTCGGCGGCCCCGCCGAGGGAGGAACGCACAGCACCCGTAAACGGATCAATGCCATCTTCAGCGATTGGCATGTGGAAACGATGGCTTGGACGACATTCACGAACGATACTGTTACCCCCACCGATCCAGGTGGGCCGCAACGGTGGAATCCAACTCCGTAATCGAGGCCACACGGCGGCTGCCCTCACGAAGTCGTGGAACTGTCCTGCTCCCCCTGCTCCGCCGTTCATGTTGGAAGTTAAAGTTCAAGGCGGGGCAAATTCATACTCAGCTCTGATTGAGTCGGGCTTGATGGAGCGGGCCGGCAACGCGATCGCTCGCGTGGTCCAGTCCCGCCGCTGCGCCATTATCTCGGATTCGAAGGTTGCCGCGCTTTTCGCCGAAAAATTACAGTGTGGCCTGGGTGAAGCCGGATTCACCTCGACCCTCATTGTTATTCCTTCGGGAGAAAGTTCGAAGAGCCTCGAGCAGGTGAGCTCCATCTGCGAGCAGATGATCGCCGCCGGTCTGGACCGCACCTCATTCGTGATCGGCCTGGGCGGCGGCGTCGTCACCGATGTCTCCGGATTCGTGGCGGCGATTTATCATCGCGGCATTCCGCACGCGCAGGTGCCGACGACCCTGCTCGCCATGGTGGACAGTTCCATTGGCGGCAAGACCGGGGTGAACACGCGGTCGGGTAAAAACCTGATCGGCGCAATTCATCATCCCTCTCTCGTGCTGGCCGACCCGGATGTCTTGGAAACGCTGCCGCCGCGTGAATTAAACCAGGGCTTCGCCGAAATCATCAAACACGCGATCATCGCCGATCCCGAAATGTTCGACACCTTGCGAGATTTGGATCGCGGGGATCTTGCGCCTCTTATCCAGCGTAACGTGGAAATTAAAGCCCGAATTGTTGCGACCGATGAGCTGGACCGCACGGGCCAGCGCGCGCTCCTCAATTTCGGACACACAGTCGGACATGCCATCGAACGGGCGGGTGACTATCAGCGTTTCCTGCACGGCGAAGCGATCAGCTTGGGGATGGTCGCCGCCAGCGCCGTGTCGGTAAAGCGCGCCGGTCTTTCGCCAACGGATCAGGGAGCGATTGTGGATCTGTTAGGCAACTTCGATCTGCCGACCGAACTGCCGGCCGATTTTCCGAAGGAGAAAATCCTCGGGGCTTTGCCGTTGGATAAGAAATTCGAACAAGGCGAGATCCGTTTCGTGGTGACGCCGCGGATCGGATCGGCGTTTTTGTCGCGGGACGTGACCATGGAAGACATTCGCGAAGCCGTGGACGAATTGTAAGTCTCGAGCGGTTTCGGCGGTCATAGACCGCCGCTACAGAAGATCAATGTGGACCGCGCGCCTTCCCGTAATACTCAACCAGACCATCCACCACGCCGTCCGCGTATTCCTGGATGATGTTCTTGCGCTCCACGCCGCCGAACGTGCGCGTGCCTTCGTAGTCGCCCGCCTGGATGCGCTCGAAACCGTCCCGGCTGTTCATGACGTATGGCTCACAATAAACCACCGGACAGCGGTAGAGACGCGTAGCCAGAAGATTGCGCGCATAAACGTAGCCGCTCGCGCCGACTTTAGTCACATACTTATCTGTTGGATATTGATAAGGCAGCAAACCTGTACTTCGGGCCAGACTCGAAGCCACGGCGTCGGCCAAAGGCAATTCATCGGCAAAGGCGCGACTGAGCAAACGACGAATCATCTCAAAGCGCTCGTCATCGAGTTCCAATTCCTGATCCAGGTACGAACCGTTCACCAACAGATGAAGATGATTATGATCAATCAGAATAGGGGTTTTCGGGTCGCCCCATCCTTCGGCGTTGAAATGCAGGCAAAGCACCAGGTCGGGATGCAACTTCGTGTTCACGAGCACGGCTCGCTTCCGAATTTCGCTATAGCGATAAAATAAAATCTCGCTCTGCCAGCGGATGGTGTGTTCCTTCTCCGGGTCGTCCGGGTTTAAAAACTCGGCGCGGGGTTGCGGCACACCGTTTTTCACAAGAATCTTGCGAGCCAATTCCTTGAAATCATCCGGACGCAGCGGCGTGACCGGTTCAGCGCTGTTCCGGACAAAGGAAACTTTCGCGCCCAGCGTTTGCAATCGGGCCGCGACCACGCGAGCCACGCGCAAAGTCAGATCGCCCTCGGTGACAGGAAGCGAATTACCGACCTGAAACCATCGCTCCTCCATCTTGGCCCATGTTCCACCGAGATGTCCGGGGTCGAGCGCTATTCTAATTCCAGAGAGTGGCTTATCCGCTGGAGCCGCGGCCAACGCACGAGCGGGCCGCCATAATCTGGGGACGGTCGCGCCCGCACTATCGTTCGCTGCGAACCGGAGCGTAAAATACCTCGCCGGATCGCGCGTCATCAGAATCCTGGCAGCCTCGGGGCCGATGGCAATCAGCTGATCGGGACAGCCGTGCGTAGCGTAGACGCTCTGGAGCAGTCGCGTAAATTCAGCGCGTGTGATTGTTTCCTGATATTTTTCCAGCACCTTCCATTTCGGCCGCGTCCCCAAAACACCGATGTTGTCGGCTGCGCCAAGGGTTGATACAGACAGAGCCACCTGAACCGCCAAAAACGCCAGCCCGAGCAAAACTTGACGACAACGAAACATCCGCGTTTGGATTTCCATCTCTTTAATAGGATGTTCGCCGCATGCTAACGGTTCTATTTTTAGGCGACATCGTTGGCGAACCGGGCCGCCACGCGGTCATTGAGCGGCTGCCGGAACTGAAGGAAAAGTATACACTCGATTTCATTGTCGTGAACGGGGAGAACGCGGCCGCCGGGCGAGGGATTACCAGCAAGATCACGATCGATTTGCTCCGGGCCGGGGTTTCGGTGATCACAACTGGGGATCACATTTGGGACCAGAAAGACATTTTTGCGTTTCTTAATCTGGAGCCGCGCCTGCTGCGGCCACTCAATTATCCGGCGGGTGCCCCCGGGAATGGCACGATCGTGCTGGAGACGCCGAAAGCGAAAATCGGCGTGATCAATGTTCAGGCGCGCACTTTCATGCAGCCGATCCTGGAGAATCCATTCCGGGCCATCGATTCCGCCGTCGCTCAGATGCGCGAAGAAACGACCTGCATCATCGTGGACGTCCATGGAGAGACGACGAGCGAGAAGATTGCGATGGGGCGCTTTCTGGACGGTCGGGTTTCGGCCGTGCTCGGCACTCACACGCACGTCCAGACCGCCGATGAACAAATCTTCCCCGGTGGGACCGCCTTTCTCTGCGATGCCGGGATGTGCGGACCGACCCAATCCATTCTGGGACGTGCGATCGAGCCCATCGTGAACCGCTTTGTCTCAAACCTTCCCGCCCCGTTTCCGGTCGCGGGAGGAGAAGTGCGCTTGCGCGGCGCGGTCATTGAAATTGACGAGACGACCGGACGCGCCTTGCGCATTGTCCGAATTGATGAACCCGGACCTGATCCAAGAGCGACGGACCTTTTGGCGGCAAAATAGGACATTACAGGAACAAGCGCTTAAGGAGTTGCGCTTTCCCGCCAAATACGCTTAGTCGATGGTTCGAATTCTTACGGTGAACGCACGTCGAACTTCAAAGTCATGATAAAACCAATTTCTGCTCTCTATCTGGCCACGGCTCTTTTTCTGAGTAGTGCGCCGGTGATCCACGCGCAAGGAAACTCCGAAGCTGCCAATGTGGCGCGGCAAGGATCCGAAGCAGCCAAAGCGTCCGACTGGAATAAGGCAGTCGAGTTATTCCACAAGGCCACTGAGATGGACCGGAAATGGGCGCCCAATCTGGCCGCAGTTTTGCAACAGCGCGGCGTGGCTTACATGAGCCAGCAGAAATTGCCGGAAGCGGTGGCTGACTTTTCGGAGGCCCTCCAGATCAATCCGCGCGACGCGGGCATTCACGAACGCCGCGCTTACGTGGAAATGAAGTTAAATGATTTCGACAAGGCTCTGGCCGATTACTCCGAGGCCATCAAAATCAACCCGCGGGAGATTCGGTATTATCTCCTGCGCAGCTACATTTATGAAACAAAGGGCGACGTGAAGAATTCCATGGCCGACACCGAGCACGTGCTCAAGATGGACAAGAACAACGCGGAAGCGCACGCGCGCCAGGAGCGCCTTCAGAAAGTCGAAGCGATGAAGGCCAACGCGCCCGGAGCCACGCCAATTCCAGCGCCGCCGGCTGCTCCAGCAAAGAAAAAGCCGTAAGTTAGGCTGCTAGCTTCGCTGCTCTTTTCCGGGGAGCACACATTTGCACTGGGAATCACACTGGTTCTCTTGAGCAACGCCCGCGCAGAAGGGGGATCCTTCGCCGTCTTCGCTGGCCCAGGATGACAAGCGAGAACCTTAAGACTCCGCGCCGTTCTGCGAGTCGTCCGAATTATCGGAATTATCCGGCTCCAACTCCTCGCCCTTGACGGTGAAACGCCGCTTGCGGCGATTCGCGGGCAAAGGTGAAAGCGTCATGGTGACATTACGTCCTGCGATCTTCGGTTCCATCTCCACCTGCGACATCCCGGAAAGATCTTCCTTCACCTTGTGCATGAGCTGCATGCCGAATTCCTGATGCGCCATTTCGCGGCCGCGAAACTGCAATTGAACGCGCACCTTGTTGCCTTTATCCAGAAACGCTTCGCCATGACGAATCTTCGTCATGTAATCATGGTCATCAATGTTCACGCGGAACTTGATCTCCTTCAACTTGGCCCCGGACGGCTTCTTGTCCTTGTCCTGTTTCGAAATGTCGTAGCGGAATTTTCCGAGCGCTACGATTTTACAAACCGGCGGGTTGGCCGTCGGCGCTACTTCCACCACATCAAGTCCCAACGTCTGCGCTTTGCGCAGAGCATCGGAGAGCTTCATGACGCCCAGCTGCTCGCCGGTCGATCCTAGAATGACCCGGATTTCGCGTGCGCGAATCCGGCCGTTTACACGAAATTGTGGTTGCAGATTAAATCAAAGCTCCGGGTCGACGAAACGGAAGTGCGCCGTGTCGTCGTCTGTTTTCTGTTTCGCAATTTCGAACGCACCGTGCTCATTCGAAGCACTCTTCGTGGCCGCGGCTGCGATGACCGCGGCGACCGGCTCGCTATACTGCAAGCCGAGGGGAAGTTGTAGGCTAGTTTTCGCGGCTGGCAAGGTTAATCTGGTGGCAACTGGATGGCAATCGTACCGCAAAATTAAGCAGGTGGCGAGCCGAAATGCGCCGCGTAAGCGGTATAAATTTCGGCGTCATCCAGCATCGAATCGATCGCACTGACCAACGGAGCGACTCTCGCAAAACCCGAGAAAACCGCGCGATCGCCGATATCTGTGTCCACCACAAATGTCGGTCGCTGCGTCACTTGCAGCGCTTTGAACTGGGCCGTAGAAGCACGCGCACGTTCTTCCACTTCCGGTGCTTTCGCGCGCTCAAGCAGTGTGCGCTTTTCCAGGCCAGCGGCCCGCGCGCCGATCTCAGCGGCCACTTCCCAGTCGCCGAATCTCTGCCCGTCGCGCAGTCCCGCGTGGGACAGAGCCAGCCGTATCCGGTCGTCCGTGATGCCGAAATCCTTCCCCGCCTCCGCCACCAGATTCGGGGCAAGATATTCGGGCAGAATCGGCTCGTACCAGGCGCTGCTCAACATAAAGGGCGAACGCATGATCAACCCGCTGCGCCGGTAAAACCATTCCTCCTGGGCACGCGTTGTCGGCAGGCCGGACGCATCCAGCAGCGCGATTTTCCAATCGAACTGGACCTTGCCTCCATAACGCTTCTTCAACTCGGTCCAGCCCGGCTCAGACCAAAAACACCACGAGGAGATAACGTCGAGGAAGTAGGTAATCGTGATCTGCATGAGATCCAATGTGAACCGCAACGCGCAACCTTCAATGTGAACCGCCTGGGGATGCGGCGGTTTGACTTAAAGCGCAAACCCTGAACCTTCAAACTTCCGGTTTGATCGAGCTTAACTATATCCTGCTGTTCCTCGCGATCACCTCTCCGCTGGCGGTGCTGGCTGGTGCGATGCGTGCCGGAGCGTCTCCCTCATGGCGTTTAGCCGCCCTTCTCGTCCTGGCCATTACGGGAGCGGCCTGGATGCTGTTTCGGAAGGATGCCGGCTACGTCGCGGGAGGCGCCTGGCTGGCTCTCTTATTCCTTCCCGCCATCGGACTGCGTCGCGTCGTGGAACTTTCCAATCTCCATCACTATCGCTCGGCTAGGAAATTGGCCGCCGCGGTGCGATGGCTGCATCCGAGCCGCGAGCTTCGTCAGCAGGTGGAGATATTGGGATCGCTCGAAACGCGTCAATCGAGTGGCCTCATTCCCCCACCCCCGTTGAAGAGCAGCGGGAGTTGGATCCAGCGTCCCAATCGTCTCCATCACGCGCCGGTCGTGATCGCGTTGATCGTGCTAAACGTAGCCGCTTATCTGGTCGAGCTCAGCTACGGCGCCGTCACCAATTTCGAAAAATTAATTCAGCTCGGGGCGCTCTACCCGAGCCTCGTCACGCAGGGCCATGAGTATTGGAGGCTCTTGACGGCCTCGTTTCTGCACTACGGCGTGCTTCACCTCCTCTTCAATGTGTTTGCCCTTTATGTCCTGGGACCGGCCTTGGAAAGAGCCATCGGCGCAGCCCGCTTCCTCGCCTGCTATCTCCTCTCCGGGATTGGCTCAAGCGCGGGCGTCGTGCTCCTGACCGTGCTACACGTCCTTTCGCCAGCTGAGTTGGTGGGAGCATCGGGATGTGTCATGGGCGTGGTGGGCGCGTGGGCTGGCTATTTGCTCCGGCAGGGCCACGCTCCCGATGTGAGACGTCGATTGAATAACGTCTTCATGATTATCTTTATCCAGACCATCTTCGACATCTTGACCCCGCACGTCAGCATGTCCGCGCATCTTTGCGGATTGGTCACAGGCTTTTTCCTCGGATTGGCGATGACTCCTGGAAGGGCTCGATAATGCTCGACCAAACCGTGCCAGGTGGATCGGTCTCTCCGCGGGCGATGCCAAAAAAATGGCGGCGAAGCCGCCCTCAACGGGCAACGCGCTCGGAGATCGCGTTCCGCCGCTGTAATGCGATCCGCTGTGGCGCGCCTTATGCAGGAAGATCAGCCATGATGAGATGTTCCCGGACTTGCCGCTGCGGCGTTTCCTGATTAAATCCCGCTCGTCCATCTGATCTGCGCATCCACCTATGCCGACCTTTCAAACTTTTAACGTCACGCCCACTTTGCCGGCCGCCCTCGAACCGTTGCGCGAAATGAGCTTCAATCTGTGGTGGACGTGGGAACCGCTCGCGCGGCGTCTCTTCCGCCATCTCGACCCGGAATTGTGGGACCGAACGAATCACAATCCCGTGCGCATGCTGCAGCTATCGCGGCAGGCGCGGCTTGAGGAAGTATCCCAGGACAAAACTTTTCTGCGTGAGGTGAAGAGCGTGCATGATGCGTTCAACAAATACCTCGCGCGCAAAGATACCTACGGAAAAACCGGCGAAGGATCCGCCCTGCAGAAACCAGTCGCCTACTTCTCAGCTGAATTCGGCTTCCACGAGTCGGTTCCGAATTACTCAGGCGGTCTGGGCATCCTGTCCGGGGACCATTGTAAATCGGCGAGCGATCTCGATTTGAACTTCGTCGCCGTGGGTCTGCTTTATCGCCACGGTTATTTCCGGCAGGAGATCGACAAGGATGGCATCCAACACGCCGTCAGTCTGAATCAAAACTTTCATCATCTGCCTATTCGCGAGGTTCGGCGCGGCGATGCCCCTCTCCTCATTTCGGTGCGGGTGCTGGATCACGAGGTCCGGGCCAAGATTTGGGAGCTACACATCGGCCGGATCAATCTTTACCTGCTCGACACCGATATCGCGGAAAACAGTGCGGAAGACCGGCTGATCACGGCCGAGCTCTACGGAGGCGATCTGGAAATGCGGATGCGCCAGGAGATTGTCCTCGGCATCGGCGGCGTCCACGCCCTCAATGCTCTGGGCTTCGAGCCGGAAGTTTTTCACATGAACGAAGGCCACTCGGCTTTCCTCGCGCTCGAACGCATCCGCCGTCTCGTGACCGAGCGGGGGCTCGATTTTTACGCCGCTCTGCAAGTCGCGGCCTCGGCCAATGTATTCACCACGCACACACCCGTTCCGGCGGGCAACGATTCGTTCCCCCGGGAAATGATGCGCAAATATTTCGGGAGTCTGGCCACCGAAATTGGCCTGCCCTTCGAAGAATTCCTCTCGTTCGGGCAGACGCGCACGAACACGAAGGATCCGTTCAGCATGACTATTCTGGCTCTGCGCATGAGCCGGCATTCCAATGGCGTGAGCAAATTGCACGGCGAAGTGAGCCGGGGCTTGTGGAAGGACGTCTGGACCGGCGTTCCCTCACATGAAGTCCCCATCACCAGCGTTACCAACGGCATTCACACCAAGACGTGGATGGCTCCGGAGTTTTCCGCCCTCTACGACAAGTATCTGGGGAACTGGGAAGAAAACCTCACCAACGAAGACTTTTGGCGGCGGGTCATCGATATTCCCGACGCCGTCCTGTGGGATACGCACCAGAAACTGAAACTGCGGCTTGTGCAGTTTGTGCGCGAACGCGTGCGCATGCAGCGTGAACGCGTGGGCGAATCGCCCGAATCGATTCGCGCAGCCAATCGCATCCTCGATCCGGAAATTCTAACCATCGGTTTCGCGCGACGGTTCGCCACCTACAAGCGCGGTGTGCTCCTGTTCAGCGACAAGGAACGCCTCAAGAAATTGCTCAACGACACCACGCGGCCCGTTCAATTCATCTTCGCCGGCAAATCACATCCGCGCGACGAAGGCGGCAAAGCGCTGATCCAGGAAGTTTATAAGTTTTCGCGCGAAGCGGATTTTCGCGGGCGCATCGTGTTCGTCGAGGATTACGATACGTATATCGCGCGCCGTCTCGTGCAGGGCGTGGATCTCTGGCTGAACAATCCGCTCCGCCCGCTCGAAGCGAGCGGCACGAGCGGGATGAAAGCGCCGCCCAACGGCGGGCTCAACCTGAGCGTGCTCGATGGCTGGTGGTGCGAAAGCTACAACGGCAATAACGGCTGGGCCATCGGTGCTGAAATCACGGACGGCAGCGTTGAATTCCAAAGCGAAGTCGATTCATCCAGTCTCTATCAGCTTCTCGAAAATCAGATCATCCCGCTCTATTACGCCAAACCGGATGGCAAGCTCCCGCTCGCCTGGTTGCAGCTCATGCGCGAATCCATCCGCAGCGTCACGCCCGTGTTCAATACCCATCGCATGGTCAAGGAATACGCCGAACGTCTCTATATTCCCGCGGAAAAATCTTACGAAAATCTCGTGCGCGACAACTGCGCGGCGGCTACGAACCTGAGCCAGTGGAAGTCGAAAATGCGCAAGGATTGGCCGCAAATTCAGATTCATGATGTGCAAGTCGGCAATGCCGATCGGCAAAACATACCGGTGGGCGAATCGCTACAATTAACCGCGCGCGTGCAGCTGGGTGGCGTCGATCCGAAGCATGTGCGGGTGGAAGCGTACCACGGCGAAGCCGAAAACGGCGGCGTGAAGAACCCTTGCATCACTGTCCTGGATGAAGCGGGTCCCAATGGCGACGGCAGTCATGTTTATCAAGGCTCAGTGCCTGCGGCGGAGAGTGGCGCCTACGGGTTCAGTGTCAGAGTCGTGCCGACCCATCCAAACCTTATGCAAGGTCACGAGCTCCGGCTCATCACCTGGTCCTAACGTCCTGATAGGGACGCCGCGCGCGACAGCGCGAACCTGTAGCGGGGTCTATGATCGCCGAAGCTCGAAAGGCCGAGAGCGCGAGAAGCCGGCCTTACAGTCCGCCGATGGCGAACAAGATCGCGTTGTTGATCGCGTAAACCTTGCCGTCCGCGCCGATGATCGTCGGCGTATACGCTTCCCCGATTCCAGCCGTCAGCGTAATCACCTCAGAAAAAGTGTTTGTCGTTAGGTCCCAGCGGTAGAGCTTCCCATCTTCACTGTTGGCCAGAACACTGTGCGACAATGGATCGACCGCCGCGCTATTGATGCACCACTCGCGCACGGCCCCTGGATGAGTTCCGTCGTATTCGTCGTCTGGAGTTTGTCCGACAATCGTGATCACCTCTTTCATGACGGTCGCACCGGTCCGGGCATCCACCTGCGAATCGCTCGGATCGAGAATGGCGATTCGATTCAATCCATCGCCGCCGATGCCCGCGTAATCATTGTACTTCGTCATCAGAAGATAGCTCGAGGTCCCCTGATAGGAAGGAACCATGGTTGCGGGGACGATCGAAGCCGTGTCGTCCCAACCAAATGCGCCCGGCACACCACTACTCTGGGTTAGACTGGCGTTGAACTGAAGCAGCCATCCTTTGTCTGTCGCAAAAGGACTCTCGAGCACGCCGAAGAAGACCCGACCGTCAGGTCCCACCGTCGGGGAAGCCGACCCATCATCAGGCAGTTGCGCGGGCGCGCCGCTTTGCGGATCCAGTAACGCCACGCTGTTGTTTACACGCAGCGTCGTGCTATCCAGGGCGAAAAGAAACCCGGCCCCGCCGTTGCGGATGGCCGAGGTGCCGTGCGCCGCAATGTAGACGGTTCGCCCATCGTTACTGAGGGCCGGCGCACAATTCTGAACCACCTGTAAAGCTGTCTTGGTCTTTTTCGTTCCGGTTGTTAACGTGGCGAACGTTCCCCGGCCGCTCGAATCCACGCGGGCAATACCGCCACTGCCCAGGGTCTTGGGCGCCTTGCCATTCACTTCGAATCCGAAATAAATATTTCCGTTTCCATCCGCCGTCAGCGGCGTGGAGATCTGAACAAAGCTGCTAAATTTGTTTTTCTTACCGACGTAGAAATTGACCTGATTTGGGATGACCGCGCCGGGAGAATCGAGGTTGGCGCGGTAATTCAAACTGCCGCCCGCCGCTGCCCAATAGACCCGGCCCTGGGGAGTCAGGGTAGGGCTATAACTCGGCGTCCAACCCGCTGGGGGCAGGGTGTAATCCGTCGCCTGGGTCCAAAGGAGGCTGCCGTCGAGGCCGCTCCGCGCCTGTAGCTCGAAGCCGTCCGTCGCGCCCGTCTTGACCGGCACGATGACCGTGTTCGCGCTCGTGATGACGGGAGACCCATAATGGATGAACAGATTGTTCCCTTGATATTGCGGCTGAAGGTCAACGGGCGTCTGCCAAACGATTGTCCCCAATGACTGTGATTGGATCGCGGATTGCGCTGTGTGCTGGGAATTTTTGCCATAGCCCTGCCAGGCTTGCCCGGGACTGTGCGCGGCGCTGCCGATCACGAGGATCAGCACGGCGCTGGCGGTCAGCCACCCGGTGCAGTGAACGGGTCGGTGAGAAAGGGAGGAACTCGTAATCATGAACACAAAAACCTTAGCACGACTTGCCCAGGGCCGCGCGGCTAAGCGCAATCACGTACCGCCCGGCTGAATTCATCGAAGGTTTTTTCGCTTCGAGCCGCCTGATGAAGCGCCCGCAGACGTTCATCGCCCGTCGACGCCTCCGGCAAATCAACCCGGGTGAGCTCGGACCCTTTGGCAAAGACAATTTCATCCCACTGAATCGATTCGATCTGTTGATTGAACCGTGCGACGGAGCGGCCGCGAAAAAATGCACGGGTCGTCTCGGGAGGATTAAAGATGGCCATGCGGATGTCGGCTTCGTCGACCATGCGACGCATCGATCCCTGGCGCATCAGCTCATAATACAAACCACGCTCCGAATCGATATTGTGATATTCAAGATCGATCGACTGTAGCCATGGGTCGTTCCAGGAAAGCTTCTCTTCCTCCTGAAAGGCATCGAGCAACAGCTTCTTGGCGGCCCAATCGACTCGATCGCGCGTCAACGTCGGATCGCGCTCGAGGTCATTCAGCACGTTTTCCCACTCGCGCAAAATCCACGGCCGATCTTCGTCCGCGCTTTCCATGCGGGCGGCTGCCTCCAGATAGATGCGCTGCACATCGATGGCCGATATTTTGCGGCCATCTTTCAGCTCGATGACCCAATCGTGAGTCTGGTCGCGGCTGATTGACTTATTCGCATCAATGGGCTGCGCGATCTCCAGGGCCGGAACTTCTCCCCGCTCGATCATCTCCAAAACCATGCCGGTGGTGCCGATCTTCATGGCCGTGGCCCATTCACTCATGTTGGCATCCCCCAAAATGACGTGGAACCGGCGGTACTTATTAATATCTGCATGCGGTTCGTCGCGCGTATTAACGAGGGGCCGCCGATTCATTGTATCGATGCTAACGAGCACGCTGAAGAAATCAGCCCGTTGCGAAATCTGATACACGCCCGGCTGGCCAGCCGCACTTTCCGTTTCGATTCCCATCTTGCCGGCGCCCGCGAAAATTTGTCGCGTGATCAGGAACGGCAGAACCCCGGTCACGATTTGATCCCACGGCACCATCCGGCTCAGCAGGTAGTTGTCGTGACACCCGTAACTGTGTCCGGAAAAATCCGTGTTGTTCTTGTAGAGCCGGAGTTCCTGGCCTTCCTCCAGTTTTTCATTTCGCCGCCGCGCGCATTCGTCCACCACGCGCTCACCCGCTTTATCGTGTGCGACAATCTCCCGAAGAGTGGTGCATTCCGGTGTGGAATACTCGGGGTGCGCGTGATCGTTGTAGAACCGCGCGCCATTGCAGAGCACAAGATCGCTTTTTATTTCTTCAAAACTGAGGGGCCGACGCTTGTCTATTTCGTAATAGGCTGACTCGTCCGTATCCTGCATCAGTTCCCTGGCCCGGAAACCGCGCGCATCCAGGTGCGGGTCCTCCCGCCCATAATCCCATTTCATGTGCGCGCCGTGCTCGGTATAGCTCCGGACCAGCTCAATCGACTCGGCCACCACATCGACCCCGTCCGCCCCGTTGATCGTGATCCCGTACTCCGTCTCAATCCCGAAGACGCGTTTCATTCGTCAGTCTCTTTCTTCTGTAGGGGAAGCTGCCAGCTTCCCATCTGACTTCTCCGGCAGGGGAAACTGGTAGCGTCCCTCTTTATCAATTAAATCGACAAAAAACGGCCAGTCCTCAGCATTCTTGATCAAACCAGCTCGTACTCTTACCGGGTTCTGCCAAACGTACGTCCATTTGTTGTGCAGGTTTTCGTCGGAACGCAGCAACCGATCAAAACACCCGCGTTGCCACCGCCACTTCTGTGTGCCGAGAGCTTTTCGCAGCAACCTTTTGAATCCAGTCGCGAAATCGCCGACGGAAAGACCGGGGTCTTGCGCGGGAGAAATAATGCAGTGTGTATGGTCAGGCATGACAACGACAACCATGACCCGCCATTTTTTGAAGCTCGGGCATGACCATTCGTACAGCAGCGAAAACCTTCTTATTAGCGAGAACCTTTTGCCGGTCTACCACGCATAAAGTTACGAAATAAATAATGGCTCGGTCACGTGGCAGCGTGATCTGCCATAGCCGCGGGGATCCACCCATATAAAGAGGGAAGCTAACAGCTTCCCCTACAATTGCCTGCCGTACCTCAATCCTCTACCACCAAAAGATGCCGTATCGTTCGACCCGCCCTCTGTAGGGATGGTGCTACCTTCCCTTCCCCTAACAAGTGCGACCTAAATGACGCCGGAGCTCGAACGACGCCCATCCGTGGCCGGCCTGACCGGTGAAATTTTCACCACGTTTTCGGGATCGTAATCAATCAGCTTCAGCCAGTCTTCCGTGATGTCGGTCGTCGGAAATATATCGTTCTCGGTGTACTCGGCCGCGAAGGCCATGCGCAAATCGCCTTCGCTGATTCCTTCCTCGTGCCCTGCCGCGATGGAGCGTTTGATGGCCGCAGCCTTGGCCCGCTCCACGATTGACGCGATAATCGCGCCACTGATGAGATCGCTGCGGTAGAGCACTTCCTTGCGTCCACTGCGCAAGGTTACTTCGACGAATTTATTCTCGTCCCGGCGCGCGAACTGCCACTCCACGAATCGTTCCACCATTTGATCGATGGCCGCACCGATGTTCTCGGATTCCTTGGCCAGCGCGCCGTCAAACGGCAGATTGTTCGTCAGATAAATGCGATAAATTTCGCGAGCACCTAAGCGATTAGGACGGTTGACCTTGATCTTCCGATCGATCCTTCCCGGTCGAAGAATGGCCGGATCGATCAAATCAGCGCGGTTTGAGGCCAGAATGATGACCACGTCTTGCAGTGAATCGATTCCATCCATCTCTGAACAAAACATCGGCACCAGCGTGGAAAGAATGTTCGAATAACGCGATGCGCGCCGGGTTCCCAGGACCGACTCGGCTTCGTCGATGAAAAGGAAAGGCATGAAACCTTCGCGTCTTTTCTCGCGCGCGGTCGCGAAGATTTCACGCACCATCCGCTCCGATTCGCCCACCCACATATTCAGGATTTCGGGACCTTTGATATGCATGAAATACTCGCGCATCTCGACGCCCGTTTTCTGACGCAGCTGTTTCGTCAGATTGTAAGCGGTCGCCTTGCCAATCAGTGTCTTGCCGCAGCCGGGCGGGCCATAGAGAAGGAAACCTTTCGGGGTGGCATGCTGAAACCTTGCGAACAACTCCTCGTGCAGCAAAGGAAGCTCGATCGCATCCTTGATCGCGCTTAACGCCTGATCCTGTCCTCCCACCTTTTCCCACGGCAGTTCCGGAACCTCGTCCAGGTAATGTTCCTGGGATTTCGTGCTCGAAAGCATCTCGAGCGCCATGCGGTAGTTCGGATCGACTCGCACCTCGTCGCCAGACTTCAAAGTCGACTTAGCCAAATCGGATGATCGCTCCAGGACCATCGACTGAGTGCCGTGTTCCGACCCGACGCGCAAGCGATCGGTCCCCAGCACTTCCGTGATCTTCGTGACGGGTCCGGCCGTTTCAAAACCGAGATCGCCCACGATGACGAAGGCTTCGTTCACCAGCACGCGCGTTCCCTTTTTCAGCTTGGTCAGCGCCATGCGCGGATCGACGTTGCAATAATAATCCGCGCCACCCACCACAATGTGCGCCGATTCGCGCGAGGCGGCTCCGAGAAAAGTCCCAATACGATTGGCCGGCGAAGTCACCTTCTTCACCACCTCCTCCAGTTTGTCGATCATGAGAGTGGCCTCGACGATCGTCTCTTCCTGATCCGAAACATCCGGCCGAAGATTGAGCAATCGCGCGCGCGTCGGATCGCCCGTCGGAAACGAGGCAATCAACTGATCGAACGATTCGAGCAAAGTGAGCGGCCGGGCGTTTTCCCTGCCCCCCTCAAAACCTTCGCTACGCTCGTCGCTCATAATTGGTTTGGGCCTTTACCGCGGACCGCCGAACCCGCTGTCAGTATAACTTTGTCGGACGCCTTGCGCAATGTTCGACGCCGACGCTCACAAGATGTTTGCCCGTGGCGGCATTCGTCGCGAGAGCCCTGAATTGAATGTTGGGCGTTGAACGTTTGCTTCGCGGAGCGCTCTTTCAGACGCCATCGCGAGATCCATGCCCCAAGGGGGAAAAACAGGTTGAAGCGTCCCCATCTGCGACCTACTCTCCTACGCTTTTCTCAAGGAGTCTTAGCTCAATTGGTTAGAGCGCCGCCCTGTCACGGCGGAGGTTGCGGGTTCGAGCCCCGTAGACTCCGGATTGTAATCCTCTTTCGATCAGCAACTTAATTTTCCGGGGCTACGGGTAAACTCCTTTGCATGGCAGTTGTTTACGAGCGCGGCGGCCGCTCTTGGTACTGCCAGCGTTCTTTCATCATCCGAGATCTCACTCCATAAGTCCTTGCTTCCCGTCCACCACCTGTAACGGTTCCCCGCGCGGCCGGCAGCGTGACGTTTCCATCCGAGTTCATGCTGGTGGCCGCGATGAATCCTTGGCACGGCGCTACTCTCGTCAGCAAGAAGTGACAGTGGCTTAGCGCTGCCGTTGCCACTGTGCAGAATGTGGCTGAAGCCCATGGATGATATTCACAAAACACGCATCGCTCGCGCGGACTCTCTCACTGCCGTTTGCTGGCAATTTTACTGGATTTAAAGCGATGAGAAAGAGGTTCGAGCCCGTAGGCTCCGCGGGGTTCTTGTAATACATAAAAAAATCCTCGTTAATGCTGTGAAGTTGAGGGTAACCTGACCGTTAACATCCCAGTGACGAACGGCCAAATTCTTGAAAAACTCACCGCCGTAGCCACCGGGAGAAAGAGAAGCTACCCCCCCCACGTAAATGAAAACTAAGCGCACAAATTCACGAGTCCGGATCATCTTCAGCTCGTTCGTGCTCGTCCTGCCCTGTCTCCGATATATCCACCCCAGACGACCATTTCGGTACCGGTCCACACCGCGGTGGGATTAATTCGCGCAATTGGCGCGTTCTTCAGATTTGCCCTGGACCAACTGTCAGTGGCCGGGTTGTACCTGTCGCTGGTGCCTAATGACTCATCATAATTGAGTCCACCGAAAACGATCATTTCGCTACCTGTCCACACTGCGGTGTGGTTCGCCCGGCGCGCTGGCAAGTCAGTCATCAGCGACCACGTGTCATCAGTGCAGGTGATCGCCTTGCCGCTTAAACTCGGTAGCGAGTAGCCCGCGAAGGCTCGAGGTTCTCTAGCGTTCTCGCTCTTGCCTATCACGCTCGGGGATTGCAGCTGCGCCTGTCCGCGCTGTTTTGGCCTAGCGCCAGATTTTGAGTTCATCTCATAAAGCTGATGCACCATGCGCTCCGACAACGCCGGCCGGACCAGACACTCCGCAATGACGAATGGATCGTTGCCCAACGCTTCAAATAATTCCCGCAGCATTCCGGGATCCCTTGTGTGCTGCGCAATCCGTTCCATCTCTGCCTGCACTTGCTGAGGGCTAGTCGGCTGCTGGCCGTAATTCTCCAGCACACGTGAGTTTCGCAAATAGTCTCGTACTTTCTCTTCGATTCGTCGCGATGACATCACAGTCTCGAGAGGCGGCTTGGAATCAGTGCGTTCCTTGGGCCAAATGCGATGTTGCCAGTACACTTCTTCAATTGCCCGCTGATAACTCACACGCTCTTCAAACGTCAGGGCTCGGACCGCAACAGTTGTCGTCGCTTCAGTATGTAAAAAACCGAGAAGTGTCGCGCTGGTGAATGAACATGCAGCTGCTATTACGAGAACGATTATCGCACGCGGGCTGGCGAAAGCGGATTGCCAATCGGAGTTCTTATTCACATTCGAATGGGGTCGTCTAACCACGACCCGTTCGATCGTCCGCTCAACCAGTCTTAGGAAAGACGCTTTATTCTCACGTCCGTTATGGATTATGTCTAGCCGAATCGAACAAAGGACCAGCGGAGTGTCCCGACCGGGCCGTATCGTTCCACTCCTCCTCGTCGTAATCGCCGTTGGAGTCTGTCGTGAAGGCCGGCGTGGATTGGTGCACCCGGCGATAAGTGTGGCGGCCGCGAATATCTACGAATCACCTACGGTCCCGAATATACCGCGGCCGAAAACTTGGAGCGACCGCGATCGCGGGGTCTCGGCGGCAAACGTTCACTCGCGCTTCGCTAATTTGCGCTTGGAATCGGGGGTTTAGAAAGGTTCGTGAGGCGCGTACATCAATGCGTTTTGCTGTTCTAGCGCTCGAAAGCGAGCCGTCGACCCACCGCTGGAGCCGACTGCCGGCCCTCTGGTGAGGCTGTCAAAAGGGTATCAAACGATGGTCCGTAACCCCGCCTTTCAGACCTCAGAAGTCGGAAGTCAGAGATCAGATTGGCCGAGTGTCAAAAAGATTCCAAATGGTCCCGTTCAGGGGCTTGATCCAAGAGAATTGCGCCGAGACGATTTCCCGTTTCGGCGCTGGAAAAGCCTCAAATGACAAAAAGGTACCGGACCGTGTAGACTCCGGGTTCACCGGTCAGAAGCACTGCCTTACTGATTGTTGTCGACCGTGCGCGGGGCAGGTTTGTTCATCTCCACCTTGTCGCTCACCTTTTGAATTTGCGATGCCTGCTCTTTCAGGCTTGCGGTGAGGGCCTTGATTTGTTCCTGCTGCTGCGCAGCGGTCGTTTGGGAATCCTTCTTCTGCTGCGCAATAGCCGCTTCATGCTTTGCAGCAGTAGACTTTAGTTGGGTGATGGTCGCTTGCTGTTCCTCGACCTTGCGATGCTCTTTAAGGAATTCGTTCAGAAGCATAGCGTTCACCGCTTCGTAGCGCACGGTGTAGACCTTCCCCTGGGCATCGCGAGATACCAGGTTGGGATTTACTTTTTCCACCTGCTCGGCGATGAGGCCGAATTGCGGCATGCCTTTGGGATCAATCGCGTTCTTGTAGCGGAAGGTCACCGGTTGCAGCGAGAGGATCGCGTCGCTTGCCTTATCCATAGGCTTGATCTCGTCCTTGAAACGCTCCGAGGAGACTACCGTGCCAAGTTGACCGTTGGCGTCCACCACAACTGCTGTGCCTGCAACCGCTGTCCCACTGATGCCAGCGACAAACGTGGCGGTCTGAGTTCCTTGCAAGCCGAGGCGGATGGTATTGGCCTCGGCCGCAACACCGAAGCTGCCGATGTCGATATTGTTATCGCCGCTAGTTAGGTTGGCGCCCGCCTGCAGACCCAATCCGATATTGAAGCTACCCGTTGTGTTGCTTTGGAGCGCACTATCACCGAGAGCCGTGTTGCTAGCGCCGGTAGTGTTGCTATTGAGCGCCCGCTGACCAGTGGCTGTGTTATTGTCGGCGGTTGTGTTGCTAAAGAGCGCTTGATCACCGTTGGCTGTGTTCTCGGAGCCGGTTGTATTTTTGAAGAGCGAATTAATACCATTGGCCGTGTTAAAGCTGCCGGTTGTGTTGCTAACGAGCGCACTAGCACCGTTGGCCGTGTTGCCGCTGCCAGTTGTGTTGTTTAGAAGTGCTCGGGCACCCGTGGCGGTGCTCGCCTGGCCCGTCGTGTTACTAAAAAGCGCAACTTGACCGTTCGCGGTGTTGAAGAACCCGGTTGTGTTAGTCGCGAGGGCTTGGGAGCCAACGGCAGTGTTATTGGCGCCGAATGTGCCCGATGGCGTGTTGCTAACGAGCGCTTGAAAACCCTCAGCTGTGTTGCCGTTGCCCAAGTCTCCGTCCACGACTGGCGCAGCTGGGCCAGTCGCGCCTGTTGCTCCAGTGGCACCAGCGACACCTTGGGGACCTGTGTCACCCTTGTCGCCTTTGGCGCCGGTTGCTCCTGTGGGTCCGTTTGCGCCCGTTAGAGTGGATCCAGTCGCACCAGTTGCTCCGGTAGGTCCGGTCGGTCCGGTGGCACCTTGTAAACTACTCGAGCTAGCTGTGCCGAGATGCCCGTTCGCATCAATTACGACGGGAAGCGCATTTGCAACGCTCACGCCGGTTATGCCTGCAATAAATGTTGACGTTTGCGAGTGGAAGCCGAGTCCATTATCGCCGCCGATACGAATCGTGTTGGACTCGTCGCTTGGTCCGTAACCGCCAATATCGATGTTGTTATTGCCACTGATCAGAGAGTTGCCTGCGCGAAAACCCAAGCCGATGTTGCCACTGCCCGTTCCGATGCCTTCGAGCGCCTGATACCCACTGGCCGTGTTGAAGCCGCCAGCCGTGTTGCTAAAGAGTGCCTGATAGCCGCTGGCCGTGTTGTTGCCGCCAGCCGTGTTGTAAACGAGCGCCTGATAACCGACAGCCGTGTTGCCGCCGCCGGTTGTGTTCCTTGTAAGCGATTGACTGCCGGTGGCCGTGTTGCTTTCGCCGGTCGTGTTAGAGAAAAGCGACTGAAACCCAGCGGCCGCATTGTAGCCGCCGGTTGTGTTACTGAAAAGCGACTGAAAGCCGCTAGCCGTGTTTTCGAAGCCGGTTGTATTGGTAGTGAGCGCTTGAAAACCGGTGGCCGTGTTGTCGGCGCCGGTGGTGTTGCTCAAGAGCGCACTATTACCGGTGGCCGTGTTGCTGAAGCCCGTTGTGTTGCTCACGAGCGCAAAAGCACCGTTAGCCGTGTTGTCGTTGCCGGTTGTGTTGTTAGCCAGCGCGCTGGCACCGTGAGCCGTGTTCCCGACGCCGCTTGTGTTGTCGAGGAGCGCCAAATTGCCGGTGGCGGTGTTGCTGCCTCCGGTTGTGTTGCTTAGGAGCGCCCCAAAGCCATTGGCTGTGTTAGAGCTGCCGGTGGTGTTGTTTCGGAGCGCTTCAGAACCGTCGGCCGTGTTGCTGCTGCCCGTGGTGTTGAGGCGAAGCGCTTCAAAACCGGTGGCCGTGTTGTTGAGGCCGGTGGTGGAATTTCCCGACTTATAACCAAAGAAGGTATTTCCAAGGTCAGGATCTATTCGTCCGGATTTCTGATTATTTACTTTGATATTAAAAGGAACATTATCAGTGGTCCCAATAAAGTTTGTGCCGTCCACAGTGCCAGTGTTTCCAGTGAGAGACCAGGCATTGAGTGAACCATCAGCACCGGTCGCGCCGGTCGCGCCTGCTGTGCCTTGAGGACCGGTCGCTCCCGTCGCTCCGTTAGTTCCCGCAGTGCCAGTGGCACCAGTTGGTCCTGTCGAACCTTGAGCGCCAGTCGCTCCATTCGTTCCGTTAGTCCCCGCAGCGCCAGTGGGTCCGGTCGGCCCGGTTGCACCTGTTAAACTACTCGCACTGCCCGTGCCGAGCTGGCCGCTCGCGTCGATGAAGACCGGGTTGCCGCTGCTTTTATCGACTCCGTTTATCCCAGCGATGAAAGTGGCCGCCTGATTTGCTTGGTCGCCGATTCGAATTGTGCCGCTGTCGGCGGAATTGCCGCCGTTGGCGATCTCGATGTTATTGCTCCCTGTAACAATATTCTCACCCGCGTTTACGCCTATCGCGATGTTTAAGCTGCCGGTTGTAAGAGTCTGGAGCGTTTGCATACCAAGGGCCGTGTTGTTGTTGCCCGATATGTTGCTAACGAGCGCGCTAAGACCGTAGGCCGTGTTCTGAGTGCCCGTTGTATTGCTAAAGAGCGCAAAGTAACCAGTGGCCGTGTTGTTGTCGGAGGTGCTATTGCGGAGCGCGTCAGCGCCGATGGCCGTGTTTTGGACGCCGATGATGTTGTTTTGAAGCGCTTGAGCACCTGTGGCCGTGTTTTGGCCGCCGGTGGTGTTGCTTGTGAGCGCGTTACGACCCATCGCCGTGTTGTTGATGCCTTCTGTGTTGCTCTCGAGGGCGCTGTGACCGGTGGCCGTATTGCTGCCGCCGACAGTGTTAAAGATGAGCGCATTAACACCAGTGGCCGTGTTAGCGGTGCCGCTTGTATTGCTATTGAGCGTACCAGCACCGACTGCCGTATTTTGACTGCCGGTGGTGTTGCTCAAGAGCGCTTGAGCACCAATCGCCGTGTTGTTGTCAGCCGTGTTGTTTTGCAACGCTTGATAACCGTTGGCCGTGTTGCTACTGCCTTCTGTGTTGCTCTGGAGCGCATTGGCGCCGGTGGCCGTGTTTTGGCTGCCGGTTGAGTTGTTTAGGAGCGCGGCAAAACCAGTAGCCGTATTGTTGTCGGCGGTGTTGCTTTCGAGTGCGTCGACGCCTGTGGCGGTGTTGAAGCTGCCGGTCGAGTTGCCAAAGAGCGCAGCCCAACCATGGGCCGTGTTGCTGTTGCCGGTGGTGTTGTTAAAGAGCGCCTGGAATCCAGCGGCCGTGTTGTCCTGGCCGGTGGTATTGTTGAAGAGCGCTTGATAACCCGTTGCTGTGTTGTCGGCGCCTGTCGCGCCAGTCGCGATCTGATTGAGAGCACCATTGCCCTCGGCCGTGTTACCATTGCCGATGTCTCCGTCTACGACTGGCGCCGCTGGGCCAGTCGCACCTGTAGCTCCAGTTGCACCGGCGATGCCTTGATCACCTTTGTCGCCTTTAGGTCCGGTCGCGCCATTCGGGCCCGTCGCGCCTGTGTTGCCTTGCACGCCTTGCGGCCCGCTCGGACCCTGAACGCCACTGCTTCCCTGGGGACCGGTTGGCCCAGTAGGGCCGGTCGGGCCCGTGGGACCACCCTCTGGTTTAGGATGGCGTCGATCTGTGACTTGAGCTTGCGACCTGGGCGCGCTGAACAAACACAGGCCAGCAGTCGCAGCCACCAACAGCAGAAAACCGAGGCGATACCTAATTTTACGCGACGACAGGGGGATGAATTGTGGTTTCATAGGCGGATTCCAAAGGATCGCATTCACCGGCAGTCCTAACGAAGGTCCAGCCCCACGAGCATTTCAGCCCGGCCGAAGATGCGTCGAAACGTCGGGTGACGTAATCGGTTCCGATTCGTACAGATAATTTGTTAGGCCGTCGAGCTCTACCTGTCTGAATTGCGTGTAGGATGTGGTCCTATATTTCGGAGGGAAACCCGTGAGTCACTCACCTCACCACCCTTCTACGGGAACTGAGATGCGGAGTTCCTGAAATTCGATCGTGCTCATCGCTGTCTGGCAGCGGAAATGGTGACGTGCAGCGCAGACCAGCCGGTCTCGTTTTGCATCGCAATGCATGGCAGTCTTTTTGCGCTTTGCTGCGCATTCGTGAACTGGGCTCAAAATTGCGCATGCGCACTTGGGCGCACGAGAGCAACCGGTTACGCATCAAACCGCACAAGCCCGAAAGCTTTCATCTGGGTTCGAGCCCCGTAGACTCCGGGGAGGGCGAACGGATTCGACACCTCGGTCAGGTCTCGAACGAGGCAGGGCTGATAGCGTGGCGGTCGGGCCTCACACCGCTTTCCGGAGGCGCGTCTGGCGAAACCACTGATATATTTCCGCGACCTGACCGTATGATAATCCCAGATTGTGAATGGAGGGTTTGATCTCAACTTTCAGCCGGCGAACGGGCGCCTCGTGGACGCGGGGAAGCGGTGGCAGATGCGCCAGTGCCTCCAAGCCGAAGATTACCTGCAAAACATCTCTGCCCATCGCGACAGACTGCGCCGCCTTGCTGTGCTTCGCCAGCAGTCGGCACGCATGCTGATATCGAGGCACGACCGCGACAAAATCGCCCGATGAAAGTATGGATAGGAGCCGTTCAATGCCCACACCGTATCCTCCGACAAAATTAATTGGGAGAAGCGCGCCCTCCCTGATGCGAAAGTAGTTGAAGACGAGAGTGGCCAACTCGATCCCGTCACAATAGACGTCGACGCGGGGACCAACCAGCGCGCCGTTAAACGGCGCAATGTCGAAGTTCGCGATGGTAGGGATTTCGCCTGCGGGAATACCAGCTCGTCGCAATGCCGTGGCAGAAACGGCATCCGGTAGAAAGCGGACGCGCTTTTTCAGCGCGCGATCACGGCCATCTCCCCCTCCCCCAAATAAAGCGCCGCCGAAGTAGGTCGCGGTCAGCCTGCTTCGGGGGATGTCCAGTGCGTCAAGCAGACGGAAAAACTGTTTGAAGGTGGCTCGTTGTAACTCGGCAAATCGGCCGTTCAAGGCAGGCGGCCCCGCCGACTGGTCCAATTCAATGGAAGAGCCGAACGCGGCCACGTGAAAGACACGAGAATGGAACGCATCGATCGTGTCGTTGATTCGGAGACAGCGGTCGATGCCCCAGTAGGAGGAGGCACGATCCGCCAAGGCACAATCCCGCGCATAGAAAGGCGAGTGATTGAAGCCCGTTCCTGAGACAACGGGCGAAAAGCCGCGAAGGATCTGCTTAGCCGCCGGCTGATGAAATGCAAAAAGACGCTCAAGTATGCGCGCACGCGACGCTGGTCGCTCGCGCGGTCGCTTAGTCTTTCCGTCTCGCACGCTCAGGCATTGCCCGCCGCAAAGGATCTATTTCCCAGTGGAATAAGCGTCCACAATAAGGCTGGCGCTACCGCCTTTGACCGTCTTTCGGGGATGAAGATCTGCGATCCTGATGGAGCTTTTGTTTGGGCGATTCGGTGCCGTGGTCTTAGCTTTTTTCATAAGTTAACCAGTAGGATTGTTCCTTTTTACCTGCGCGTCAATCTCGCGCCCGGCCGGATCGACGAGATTTCAGTAGAGGACGGGGCGGATCGGACAGCGGGTCACCAGGATGGAGATTGATCGCTCCGAGAAGATAGAGTGAGTACAGATGCTTCGTTAATAAGCGGGACGGGGGGGCGGGGAGGCCGGCGCGAGAGAGGATTTCATGCACAGAGCGCCGCGCACGACTGGATCGCAGGATCTCAATCACCCATCCCGGCACGCAAAGGTCCACCCGGGTATTGGTGGCCTTGCTCTTCAGAGAAGTTCGTCGCAGCGCGTCCCCGGGCTGGAACTTTGTCGGCCAGCGCCGGGTGTAGAGATTTGTTCCCAAGATGAGGCAGCGCTTAAGAAAGCTTGGATCAACCCAATCGATCCCGGGGGTCGGCCGGCGCGCCAGAACGAGCGCGTGAAATGCCGATGGTTTAATCAGTTCGGTGATTTGATGCGCCTCAGCGCGGGACTGAGGAACAAAGAGGTCGAACAAATCATGGGTGAAAGCGGGGCGGAGCGAGCGATGCGCGCCGTAGCTGCCTAAGAAATGGAGATCGGAGCGGCGACACAATGCAACCCATGCGGCCAGTGATCGATTGTCCACGATGGGACCAAACAAATCGCTCGCCAAATATTCCGATCCCTCTTTTGCAATCACCCCGGGACAACCCCAAGTCAGTGTATCATGCAACATCAGGACACGTCGCAGCCGCGGCCCGTCTTTGAAATCCTTCGCGTCGAAGCCAAAAGCGGGCAAACTTTTTCGCCATCGCTGGCTAAAGTGAACTGAACCGTTGACGCCGAGATAGAGCGCCCCGTCGGAGCGCAAACAATTCGCGAGATTATCCAGCGCCCGTTGTGGCTGCGTGATGTCGCCCAGGACGCCATGGCATGTCGCGACGTCATAATCGTTCCCGACAATCTCGGCGAAGTTACCCGCCGTAAGATCGGCTACGATGAAGCGAATTCTTCTCCGTTCGGGAAACCGCTGCTGCAAACGTTTTGCCAGACGAATCGAACACACGGAAAAGTCGATCGCTGTGATTTCAGCGTCGGGAAACTGCCGGCGCAAAGCGAAAGCTTCGTTGCCGGTGCCGCAGCCAGCCACCAGGATGCGCTGCGGCCGGAGCCGGCTTGAATGCCACATCGCCTCGATCCAAGCCATTGGCGGCATCCATACCTTCCGACCAAGCTGCGGACTTCGCCCAACCGCCGGATACGGCCGCTGGTCATAACGTTTGCGGATCGCATCTGAGGTTCCTTGGCTGCTTGTTCCGCGCGAAATCATGGAGATTGAAAGAATCCAGCATAGCAATGGCGGCGCCCCCGAGCGAACTGGATCGCAATCGAGCCCGGGTTCGAGCCTCGTAAACTCCGGATTGTCTTTCCGCGCATGCCTGCGCCATCGGGCCGACCCAAACGCATGACAGCGTCTCCGGTCAGGCGCCATCGCCATCACGCTTTGTTCTGATAAAGCTTGGTCGCCCCAGGCTTCTTGTTTAACATCGCAACCGTTCGGTTCAGCATGAAAGGCGAATTATGAAGAAGCTGTGGACGGCGGGTATGGCGATGGCAATCGCAATGGCGTGGACGAATCTCTGTGACGCGGGCGCATACAGTAATAATTTCTCGAGCGGCATAGGAGCCGCAAGTCTGCGAGGAAATGCGGTATTGGATTCAGGTAGCATTCGCATCACCCCGAATGTCTCGGGTCAAATCGGCTCGTTCGTCATTAACAATCTGGATCCTGGTCAAGTCGTCCAGACCTTTGACGCCAGTTTCACTTTGGCGATCGGCCCCGGCAGCGTTCCCCCGGCCGATGGAGTCAGTTTTAGTTTCGGGCCGCCACCACCCAGCACCTACGCGGAAAATGGCGCGACCACGGGAGTTGCGATTTCCTTCGACCTTTTTCAAAACGCGGGCGAATCCCCGGCCTCTCCGGCCATCCGCATCTTCGTGAATGGAGTTCAGGTCGCCGCCGTGCAGGTTGATCCTTTCAGTGCCGGCGCCTTTCGGCCCGTGGTCGTCCATTACGATTCCAATGGTCTTGATCTCACCTACAACTCGGTTCAGTTATTCACGAACCAGGCGCTGCCGGGATTCGGACCAAACAGCGGTTATCAATTTACCTTTGGCGCGCGCACGGGAGCGAATAGCGCGGAACAGCGGATCGATGACGTTTCAATTAGCACGACGGCCCTAGCGCTGGGTGGAACACCGACCATCACTGTTTCGGCTTTCCCCACGACCATTACGAACGAAGGCGAGGAAGCCACGTTTACCCTAACGATCTCGCCCCCTTCATCGCGCCAGCTGGCCGTTAGCTTTATGATGGGTGGAAGCGCGGCCCAGAACAGCGATTATGTGCTGATCGGCAACTTCAACAAATCCGGGCAACTGATCATCCCATCCGGCCAGTCGAGCACGACCGTCACTTTGCATAGTTTGCTTGAAGAGGGCGGAGATGACGGGCCGAATTCCAGTGAGACGGCGGTCTTCAATCTTCTCAAGGGCAAGCGCTATCAGGTTGGAACACCCAATAGCGCAACAGTCACCATTCAAAATCTGCGGTAGTTGGCTTGGCCGACAAGTTCCGCGAAGGCCGTTCGCGCAGAAAAAAAGTGACGCGGCTCGCCGGCAACGATACGCTTGCTGGCGTGAAATCGATCCGACTCGCCATCGCTCTCGCCATCTATGGATTCATGGTGGGGCCCCCGGCGAGCGCCGCTGAACCAGCCGCTCCGGAGCATACCGGGCTGGCCGTCGGTCAAAAAGCTCCGTCGTTCACTCTTAAAGACCAGACCGGCCGTGATGTTTCACTGGATGCCCTGCTGAAGAAAGGCCCGGTCGCGCTGGTCTTCTTTCGCTCGGCGGATTGGTGACCCTTCTGTCAGAAGCAGTTGGTTCAACTGCAAACAAACTCGAAGGGACTGGAGGCGACCGGCGGTCAGGTCGTGGCCATCAGCTATGACTCCGCGGCCATCCTCAGTCGCTTCGCCACGAAAAAATCAATCACCTATCCACTGCTTTCCGACATCGGCAGTAAAACCATCGACGCCTACGGAATTCGCAATAAGGCCGCGCCGGAGCGTGTAAAGGGCATTCCGTACCCCGGCACGTTCATCGTAGGAACCGATGGGATGATCCGCGCAAAACTGTTCCTGGAAGGCTATGAGGAACGCACTTCGCCCGAAGCGCTCATGGAAGCGTTGAAAAACGCGAAATGATCGGCGGAGAACAGTGGTCTAACGAATCGGACACCGAGCTGCCTTTTATTTCAACGCCGCATCACACTCGGCTAGCGCGCGGGTGATTTCCTCCGACTTGGTCGCGTCGGGATTGCTGAGTTTCCCTTTATTTCTCAAATCCTGCCAGATATCGGCGCTTTCCTGGTACTCAGATCGTGCTGCGCGCCAGTTCTGTTGCTGTTCCATGAGCGGATTGGAAGTGCGCGACGCCTGCAACGTGTAGGCTTTGCCAATTTGAGCGTGGGCCAACGCCTGATTGCGCGGAGCATCCGCACTTGCCGGATTGATGGCCAGAATCTGATTGTCGATGGCCAGCTCCTTGCCGGCGTCCTCCAATGCGCCTGCAATTTCACCTGTTGTCAGGAGCAGCTCGACCATTCTCTGATAATTTCCACGCAGCGTCATAAGGTAGGTCGTGTTCCTGGGGTCGTTGGCCAACAATTCGTTAACGAGAGCCCGTGACTTTTCATAATACTGCCGAGCGCCCTCGGCATCGCCGCTCTTCGCCAGCACGGCCACCATGCGCGAGCAACCAAGACTCAGGTCTGATCGCGCCACGGCGTTTTTCGGATCAGACTTTGCCATCTGCTCCCAGATCGCGATGTTTTTGGCTTGAAACTCTCTTGCCTGGTTCAAGTCTCCCGCGTCGACGAATGCCATGGAAAGCAATTGATAATCGATCGCAACATTTCGTTGCGCGAAGGTGTTGGTCGGGTCTTTCTGCAATAATGTCTCATCGATGGCGAGCGCCTGCCGATAATTTTCCAGGGCACCCGCCGCGTCTTTATTGGTTTGCAGCATGTTCCCCACACGCTGATGGCTGACCGCGGTCCATTTCCCCTTCTCGGCATTGGCCGGATCGTCGGCCATTAATTTTTCGCGTATGGCCAGGGCGCGACGGTAACTCTCCAAGGCTCCGTTCGTGTCGCCGAGATTAGCCGTGTAGGGATTGCCCAGAACATCGCCAAGCGTGACGTAGGAAAGCGCCAGGGCTTCACGCACTTCCGCGTTGGGAGCGTGCGCGGTCAGCTTTTCCATGACGGCCACAGCCTTGCGATTGGTTTCCACTGCTCCACTAAGGTCCCCCTTGTTTCTTAAAACCTCACCGATTCGAGTGTAGGTGCTACCCAGCTCCAGATTCAGTTCTGTATTTCCCGGTGCAGCGGCCGCCAGTTGTTCGCGGACCTTCAACGCCTTGCGATAACTCGCGAGGGCTCCCGCTGTGTCGCCCAGATTTGGAAAATTAGGACGGCCCTGGACATCGCCGACTTTCAAATAAGCCGACGCAATTTCTCGTTGCAGCGAAGCATCGCCGCCGCCCTCCTGCGCCAGGCTGTCCAGGTACTGCAATGAATCCTTAACCAACTTCTCTCGCACCGGCGTCGAACCCGGCAAATTTGCAATCGCATCGTGATAATCGAACAACACTGAATGAGCGAGCCGTCGCACATCACTAAAGCGTCGATTAGCGAGACGCGCCTGCCATGCTGTCCCGATGATTCCACCCACTAACGTCAAGAGGAGAAGAGCGCCCCCTGCCACACCGATCTTGTTTCGCTGGACGAACTTCGACGCACGATACGAGAACGTGTCTTTGCGAGCGATGACAGTTCGATATTCGAGGTAGCGTCGGATATCGGCAGCGAATGATTCGATCCCGAGGTAACGGCGGTCCGGCTCCTTGCGCAGCGCTTTCAGGATGATGGTGTCAAGATCCCCTCGTAAACGTCGCTTGATCAAAACATCAGTGGCCGCGGCACTCGGGCGCATCGGTTCTTCCTGTGCCACCACGCGCAGCAATTCGGTGGGCGCGGGCCGCGGGTTCACGAAACGATGCGCATTTGCGCCGGTCAACATTTCGTAGAGCAACACGCCGAGCGAGTAGACGTCGCTCACCGTTGTAATCGGTTCTCCCCGTACCTGCTCCGGAGAAGCATAGGCTGGAGTGAGGCGCTGATGATCAACGAGGGTCAGATCGAAGCCGCCTTCCGCAGAATCGAGCAATTTGGCGATGCCGAAATCGAGCAACTTCGGTTCGCTTTCTTCCGTGATAAGGATGTTAGCCGGCTTCAAGTCCCGGTGAACGACAAGATTTTGATGAGCGAATCGTACGGCGCCGCAAATCTTTAGGAAGAGTTGAAGGCGATCCTCCAGGGGCAGCCCCCGGCCGATGCAAAATTCCGTGACCGGAGAACCAATCACGTATTCCATGACGAAATAGGGCAATCCATCCTCGGTGGTTCCGCCATCGAAGAGCCGCGCAATATTGGGATGCTCGAGGCGGGCAAGGATCTCGCGCTCACTGCGGAACCGCCGCAGCACTTCATCGGTATCGGTGCCGCGCTTCAACAATTTGATGGCGACTTGTTTTTGAAACTCCTGATCGGCCCGGGCCGCCAGATAAACCGTGCCCATTCCTCCACGACCGAGCTCGCGCAAAATCACATACGATCCGATGCGCTGACCGGCTGCCGAATCCGTTAGGGCGGATCGCGCCTGATGTATCTCGTCAGCGGCACCCTCCAGTCGATCGGCGGAATGGGCCAGAAGAGATTCGACCTCACGATGCAACCCCGTGTCCCCCTCGCAGGCCTGCGATAGAAAATCCGCACGGGCCGATCCATCGTGGAGCTCGAGCGCACCGCCGATGATATCCTTGATCCGTTGCCAGCGCGTTGCGTCCATTCAGGTTATGCGATTTCGAGGCCCGCGCCTCACTTCGCGTTAACCATCTCCCGCTCCAGCCACATTTTCGCGACGGTCCATTCACGCTTCACCGTGGCGGGTGAAATTCCCATGACTTCAGCGGTTTCCTCAATGGACAGTCCCCCGAAAAATCGCAATTCCACAATCTGACCTTGTCGCGGATCGAAGGCTTCCAGTTCGCGCAATGTCGTGTTGAGGGCCGCCGCGGAAATCTCGCGCTGATCAAAAACATGCAAGGCCGCGTCCAATTCCAGACACGTCGCGCCCCCGCCGCGCTTACTGGCCCCGCGAGCCTCGGCATGCTGGAGAAGTACACGCCGCATGATACGGGCGGCAACACCAAGGAAGTGCGCCCGATTTTCCCAGTTGACCGTGCGTTGGTCGACCAGCCGCAAGTAAGCCTCATGAACCAGCGCCGTCGGTTGGAGGGTGTGTCCAGCGCGCTCGTTGTGCAGGTAACCGGAGGCGAGCCGGCGCAATTCTTCGTAAACCTGCGGCAACATGTCGGACAGCGCCTTGCCCTGCCGGTTCGCAAAATCGGTCTGGGTGGCCGTTGAAAACGAGGCAAGCAGCTGTTCCAGATCAGCGGAATCGTCCCACTTTTCTGCCTCGGCGCTCATCATCGGCAATGTACAACAAAGGCCTTCGTCACAGGCAATTTTTATTCGTGAGCCGTTTTAACGTCTTTTCCGGCGTTCTATATAGAGCCACCACACTGCTCCGTCCCCATTATGCACTTAAACTTAAAGGCAACTCTCTTACTCATAGCTCTTTGCACCGTTTTGGCGCTTACGGCTAAGGCCACGTCATACACTTGGGCACAGAGCTACGGGGTAGGAAGCTTCGACATCGCCGGGCAACCATCGGACGATCCGTTTTACAACTCAGGATCTGATTTCCCGGCTGGCCTCGCCCAAATGCCCGATGGCGGTGTGGTCGTGGCCGGGCAGCTCGATCTGCCAAAGTTGTATTTCAACTGCTACAGCAATGGCACCAGCTCCCACGCGGATGCGACCCTGGTCCGCTACGGCTCGGACGGCGCGATCATCTGGCAGCGCACCTTGCACCAGACGAACGAGAAGATCGAGGGCGGCTATTACTACCCGGCGCCGAGCCGCATTTATCAGATCCTGACGGACGCGAACGGAAATATCTTCGTAGTCGGCGGCAAGGGCAACACTTCGAACCTGGGCCAGTCGCCTTTTGTGGCGAAATTTTCCGCCGATGGAAATTTGGTATGGCAAAATGGAATCGAAAAAGCCGTCGCCACAATCGGCGATCCAGCCCAGAACGTCGATTGCGGCATCGGTACGGCTTACTACATGGGCCTGACCAATGACGGCGGAGTCGTCTTAAGCGCGTCGCAATCGCGCCCGAACGTGGGCTACTCCATTCCGACGCTGGCCAAGTTTGACGCCAACGGATCGCTCGTTCTTTACGCCGCTTACGAACATCCCCAGCAATACATGGGAAGTCTTCCCGTATGCCAATCGCGCGATGGCACCAAATTTGTGATGCTGGCGCAATATCCGTACAATGATTTCAGTGCCAGTTGGGGAGCTACGGCGATCGTTACCGATGCGAGCGGAAACATCGTGGCTGAACGGAGTTTCGCGCCCGATTCCCTCCGTAGCGAAATCCCGCGCGCGATCATTGCCACGGCCGACGGCGGCTTCGCGACGTTGTCTTTGAATGGCACCTCCGGCGTTGTGGTGCGGAAGTTCAATGGCGATCTTTCGACCGAAGTTTTCGAGAAGGTGATCACGCGGAGTCGGTTTTTCACTGCGAGCAGCCTTATGGAAACACCTGACGGAGGCTTGCTCGTTGGTGGGCACACCTCGGCCCCTAACGGGAGTGCGGGCGGCGGCGGCGAAGAAGCCGCTCTCATGAAACTCAAATCTGACGGATCCCTCGATTTCGTGTCGTTGTTAGGCGGATCGAACAGCGAGATGTACGACGACGGCATAGCCATCGGCTGTAACGCGATACAGACGCCGGACGGTGGTTACGCGTTTACGGTCGCGACACGCAGTTACGCCATCGATGCGTCGGCCCGCAAAACAGACTGGTGGATCGTGAAAACGGATAGCAGCCGCAAGGTGCAAAATTTTGGCGACCTGATGTTCGATCAACCGCTCGATGTTTACACAGTTACCGACACGACGCGGACACCGACGGACATCACCGCCTTCTCGCGCGTCACGTACCCTCTTTCCGCGCAAACGAACATTGCACCGACTTTCAATATTCAGGACACCGGAGCCTACAGCGCGCCGGACAAACCGACCGTCGTTTTCCAGGCGGCAGCGGTCGCAATCGTTCCGCCCGGACCTGCGCTCGCGTTTTCCGCGATCGGCCCCGTTTCCGCCGGCGCCAGCATGCAGTTCTCCGCCACGACGGCCACGGGATGGAACGTTCGCGTGCAAACCACCACCACCCCCGAGACCGAAGCCAGTTGGGTCGACTTGAACGACGATAACAGTGGCCAGATGACGGAAAACAGTCCGGGTCATTACACACTCGATTCAGCCGCATATCCACCGGGGAGCGCCATCTATTTCCGCGCGATCGCATCCAAAGCGGGCGAGACGGATCTCCTCTCCTTGGCATCCGATCCCTTTTCTCTGCAGCAGGCGACCCTGCGCATTGCCGCGAGCGTGACATCGACCAGCGATGCTGTGAACGGTCACTTTGCGCACAATGGGGACGATATCGTCTACACGCTGACCTTTACCAATACCAACTCGATTCTCGCGAAAAACCTTCGCGTTTCTACCACCGTCCCGAGCTACATCGAAAACCAGACCAACCTGCGCAAACAGTTTGCCAGTGCGGAGCTGCTCATCAGTCCGGGCGGAACATATAATCCTGCGACCGCGCCCAACGCCAACGACGCCACCATCGTCTGGGATGTGGGCGATCTGGGCGGCGGGCTGCAGAACTTTGTCCGCTTCACGGTTCACCCGCTCTCGAACACAGTCCGCACCGAGCAACTGCTCAATCTGCCTAACGATTACGCGGTCTACAGCGCGAGTCATCAACCTCCCGGCCGCTCCACCGGTTTTACGAGTGGCGCACCCAACATCCAGACGCACGTCGAGGGCCCAATCAAAATGACCCTCGTCGCCCAATCGACGACGGTCGCTCCGGGAGGTCAATTCACCTATCGCTTCACCCTGCAAAACCTCGGAGCGACAACGGCGGCTCACGCCCTGGCCGTCGTGGTGCAACCCGAGTTCACGCGCTTCATCGCTCCGGTAATCTTTAGCAACACTCCACCCGTCACCAAGAAGAAGCCAAAGGTCCCGCCTTTTGTTCCTACCGCGAAACTTGTCTATGTGGCCGGGCAATCCGATCCGCAGGTCGTCATGAACGTCGGTCCGCTCAATCCCAATCAAACGGTCACGATCGACGTCACCTTCCAGACGCAGTGGGCTGATCCAGCCGAAGTGCCGAAGATCCGCAGCATCGACTATGGCGCCGCCTTTCTGACGGACACAGCCTACACCAGCTTCACTACAGCCTACGCGAATGCCGTCACGCTGCCGGATTTTGGCGGTGGAACGGACTTCTTCGCGTTCATGATCAACCCCACAAATATCATTGCGCTCAGCCAGGACGACTCCGGGGCCGTCAATGTCACGCTGCAAGGCTCGCTCGATAATCAACCGCGCCTCGCGCTCGACAAAACGATCAGCAGCGCCAATAACAGCATCGCGGATGACACCTCCGCCACGGCGAGTCAAACCGTTAGGCCAGGTGGTCAACTGACATTTTTGTTAGGCACGGTCAACAAGGGTAAATCGGAAGCCACCGACGTTTATATCCAGGATCGAATGCCTGACCACGCCACCCTCGTCGCGAATTCAGCCAGGATCGTGACCGTGGTGGATGGGAACGCCCAGCCTCCACCCCCCCCGCCGAAAAAGAAACCGAAGAAGACCCCGCCCCCACCGGCGCCTCCTAACACCGGCACGCTTCGCATAGTGCCGGATCCCGACCACCATCACCTCCGTTTCGCGGGACTCAACCTTCCGCCCAAAGTTGGGCTTGTCGTGCAATACACAGTCCAAATCGATAGCGGTGTGAACGCTCCCGCCGCCGGCACACTGATCAATGTAGATGAGCCGGTCACTCACGATCCGGCGGCATCGCCTCGCATCCCCTCAAGCGTCTCGAGCATAGGCTCATCCATTACGCCCCACACACCGATCGGATTCTACGCTGCCGGCAAAATTGAGGTGATCGGCGACGTGCAATTTTCGCAACCGAAAGTCCAGGCATTGGTGACTGGACCAAGGGTCGCCGATGATATTGGTGCCGCCGCCAACGCCATGACAGCTGTTTACAATCAAACGCCCGGCGCGGCGCCAGCCTTCGATCCGGTTAGCAAGCAATGGTTGCTCAACGGGGCGCCCTACAAGGCGCAGCGTTACTACGTCCACTATGAAAATGCAGGTACCGTGGCTGCCAACGGTGTCACCCTCGATTTCCTGCTGCCGTCGCACACTGCATTTTATCGGGCCTCGTTTGTCTCTTTGTCCCTGGACGGACCCATTGGGAAGACCGGGGAACTGATCGCCACACCGGCGGGTTCCACCATTGCTAGTCCGCAATTTCTCTCCACCGGCGGAACCGTGAATTTCACTTTCACTCAACTACCCGCCAGCGCGAAAGGCGACGTCATGGTGGAAGTGATCAACACCCCCGACGGCGTGGAACAAACGGGCTCTTTTGTTGGCGATCCCGCTACCTTGATCGCCACCATCCGCGATAACATGGCCACAACAAGCACGCCGCGCGTCCCGACGCCGCTGCTTGCCGCAGCCGTCGAGCAGCAATCGCCGCGGCTCAGTGGGCTGCTGGATTTCCTGTCCCCGCACAAGGCCGTGCAAAGAACCACACCGATTCTCATTGAGCTGCCGCCGCAGGTGCCAAAATTAGGTTACAAGGTGACGGCACCGCAGGAAGTGAAGGCGGGACAGAATTTTCAACTCCAAATCCAGGTCATGAATTACGGCGAAGTCGGAGTGTCGCCATACATCGACATTCCGATTCCGAAGAATGCCACATTCGTTAGCGCGGAAGCGGGCCAGGGCCAGGTCATCACGCCCGCTCAAAATGAAGTCGATGGACTGCTCACCGTGGCGATCGCCAGGGACAATGGTCCGACTAACGTGCCGGCCCCAGACTCAGGATGGCTGCCGCCGCACACGACCGGTGTAATCAACGTGACCCTGCAAGCCACCGGACTTCCCGGTGCCGATATTAACAGCGATACTATCCGCGCATACCTGTTCTTTGCCGGGCGAATTTACGCGCCATCAGTTAAGACGAGAATCGTGCCAAACGTTCTCATTGGCGGAGTGCTATCGGCCACACTGAGTGCGATCAGCGGACCGCCTTTGACTCAAGTGTTCTTCAATAACGGTATTGCCTCCGGCACAACCGTTGACCTCTTTGACGTCGGCGGTGGCAATATCGTCGCGTCCGGCGCCGGGAACATCGTCGCGACCGGTGGCGGTAATATCGTCGCTTCGGGTGGGGGTAACATCGTCGCAACGGGCGGCGGCAATGTGGTCACGGTTGGCACAACCAATGGCGGTAATCTGATCGCGCATGGGAACGAGATTGTTGCGTCCGGTGGCGGCAACATTCTCGTTCCGCAGGGAAGTACAATCGTGGCGAGCGGCGGCGGTAATATCGTCGCCTCGGGCGGCGGTAACATCGTGGCGAGCGGCGGCGGTAACATTGTGGCCAGCGGCGGCGGTAATATCATTAGCACGCAAGGCGGCGGTTTCGCTCCACCGACACCCGCGATCGCTCCCCTCTTCGGCAATGCGCTCGGTCAGATCGTCGCCTCCGGCGGAGGCAATATTGTCGCCACGGGTGGCGGAAACATTGTGGCCAGCGGTGGCGGTAACATTGTGGCCAGCGGCGGCGGTAATATCATCAGCACGCAAGGCGCGGGCGTGATGAGTTCCGCGCCCGGCTCTGCCGCCACTCTGCGCGGACCGGACGATCACATTGTGGCGACCGGCGGGGGCAACATCGTAGCCACGGGCAGCGGAAACTAATCCTGACCCGATTGTCGGTTCTAACCCGACCGATCGATCGCAGGCGACTTTGCCGGTTGACCGGGCGCGTAGCGAGCACGTAGAGATACGGCTTCATGTCACTGCTTCGTGCGGTCAGCCGCGTCTTCGGCTCAAAAACGAGCGCACCGATTTCCGATCGGCCGGAGAAGTTTTTGTTCATCATCTGCATGAACAACAGCGGCTCGACTCTGCTCGAGCGCGTCATGAGCGAATGCCGCGATGCCGTGGGATTCCCCGCGCCAGGCGGACCCGATCAACAGGTCAATGGACAGGGCTTTGTGCCCGACCTCATGCCGATCCCGGGCAAGATGATTCCGAAATGCCGCCGCATCTGGAGCGAGCAAGCGGCCATTTTGGCTAACGAGCTTCATTACCAGTGGCCGAAGATCAAGCTGCGCTGGAACGAGGAATGGGCCAAAAATCCAAAATTCGAAACGGCTAATCCGCGCATTTTTCTCGAAAAATCGCCGCCCAATATTTTTCGCGCCTCCATGCTGCAAAAGCATTTCGAGGACAGTTCGTTCATTCTCATGCAGCGCAATCCCTACGCCGTGGCGGAGGGCATCAGGCGAAGAGCGAAACTGACTCTCGCGCGATGCATCGAACATTGGATCCGCTGCGCCCGGCAGCAGATGCGGAACGAAAAACTTTTGCGGCGCGCCATCAAAATGAATTACGAAGAACTTTCCGAGCAACCGGAATCCTGCCGCCAGCGAGTGGTCGGTTTCATGCCCGAACTAAGCGATCTCGACGTGGGCCGGGATGTGGAAGTCCACTCCCTCGACGGCCGGGTCCGTCAACCCATCGTTAATTACAACGAGAAGCAGATCGCACTGCTTTCTCCGGAAGAGCTCGCTGAAATTAATCGTCACCTCCAGCCGATCCCGGAGATCATGGCACACTTCGGCTACGAATACATTGGCGGATGAGCGTCGTCGGGAAGCGAACCGACGCGCTCTAAGGGCCGAGGATTCTGCCGTTATTTGCTTTCACCAAGGCCGCATCGGCGCCGTTGATCAATCCATCGACGGTTACGTCCGCCCGGAAATTTGAACTGGTGATGCGCTTGGTCGAGCGACCTTTGGTCAGTTTGATGTCGGAGTTGTTGACCACGCTGTCCCCGTTGCAGTCGGCCAGGATGACGTTCATCGGGACAGCAGCGGTCCCCACATTGGTGCCGTCGTTCACTCCGAACAACGTAATGACAAGAGAATCCGAAGCACCGATGTGGGTGAGATTTACAGTCACCTGCTTTCCATTCACGGTCGGCGGTCCAACCGTCGCCGCCTGGCCCCCGGGACCGTCGTTCACGGCCGCCGCGCTCACCGTCACCGGCGTGGGAAACGTAATCACCATCTGGTAATCACCGGTCGCTCCGCCGCTTCGGCATTCCACGCCCGGGGCACCGTTCAAGGGCAGATTAATGTCGAAGATTCCGGCGGCTCCATGAACCTTGCGCGAAACTGCGGCGACCGGATCGATCGTCGCAAACGTCATCGATTCGAGATGGATCGGGATGGAATTCCAGGCGGTCGAACAAAAAGTGGTCGTATAGCGATAATCAAAAACCTTGTCGCCGTTCGGCTCTAAACCGATCAACGCCGCGAATTGCGGCCCCCCCTGATTGATCACGTCCGAGTAGGTGACCAGGTAGTTGCTCGCAGCATCTTCGTAGACGCTCGAGCAGATCCAACTGAAGAGCGTTTGGCCGGTGGAATAGTTCCACAGCTCCGAAGCCGCCCGGTTCGGCAGATCGAGCCCATATTTGCGAGGAGCACTATAGCCGCGCTGGGTGCCAGCCGGACTATGGTTGGAGCTGGTTTGTCCATCGTCGAAAAGAAGGAGCTTATCGTCCGTTGTAAACGACACCGCATGTTGCCCGATGGGCGGCAAGCTGCTCGCGTCCAAACCTAACGCGAAATTTCGCAAGGAAGGAAACTGATACCACTGCTTCGTCGGATCCCCCAAAATCCATTTGATCGCGCCCGTTTCGTAATCCAGAGCGATAACGAAATCCTCACGGCTCGACACGATCAACGAGTCGTCCGACTTCCGATAGGTGGCCGCGTTGTTGTGAAACCAGTCGCGCGGCGCGGGTCCAAGGAATTGACTAGGATCGTCGCCCCCGGCCGTCATAGCCGCGCTGATGATGTCGGCCATGTTCCATGTCTTCACAGGATTGCCGAGCGCGTCTACTTCGATGATGACCGCCTCCGTCTGGCTGGTTGTGTCGACTTCCAAAAGCATTCCCGTTTTGCCCGGGTCGAAGTTGTGATGGCCCGTCCACGTCACACCGAGAGCAGCGTAGTCCTGAAGAAAGGTCATCGTCCCGTCGAATTCCATTCGGGTCAGCCCGCTCCGTTGCGATGAACTTGGGGAGGGCGCGGAGATGTAGACGCCGTTGGCGAAGAACATGGAGGCGTGACTGGTCACTCCGGCCGTGCCAACCCAGCGCACGGCACCGTCGCTGTCCATCAGCACGGGCGACTGAAATCCGCAGTCGTTCTTGACGAGGAAGTAGTCATAACTCAAAGCGGTGCTGCTCGACCTCGCCTGCGCCACCGTGGGCTGGTCGAATTGATGGCAGGGATCGACCCAGGCAGCGGCCGTCACGACCACGCTCGTTTGCTGGATCGTGTTATCGGTAAAGACGCAGTTGACCGACACCGTGTTCGCGTAATTCGCGTAAAGACCGAAGACAGGAATCACGAGTACACCGGTCTGAGTATTTAAATAACCACGGCTCTTCAAATAACCGCTCGTGTATATCGCCGATACCGGCCGCGTCACGGACCCTGGCTTTGGGGAGATCGTGAATCGTACGCTCTTCAGAGATTGAGCCGGGCTGACCGTGGCGTTGATCTCGCTAATGAAAGGCGTTGGACCCGTGCCCTGCCCGGTGATGGTCACAGTTCCGGCGCACGCCGTCCCCAGACTGATTGCCTGAATGAAAAGGCCTAATACCGAACCCAACAGGATGGGTCTTAGGGCGCGCACAGGTCTTTCATATTAATAAGCCAGCATCAATTCCGAGTCTTTGATAGCACGTAGGCATACGCAGGAAAAACAGATTCGATTGAGACCACGCGCCGAACTTTCCCACGCGTGTGTCGCATTTAAGAACCTGTAGTCCCCATATTTTTACGAAAAAAAGATAGATAATCAATTGCCATGATGCAAACACGCAAATCGCTCCTCCTCGCTCTCCGTAGTAACGCGACGCAACGTCAACGGCCAGTCGAACCCTATTTCTCCAGCTTGCGCGTGAAGGCGCCATTGCCTTCGTCCAGATAAATGGTCGATCCGACGCGCGATTGCTGAAGCGACTGTCTCCAAATCCCGGTCGGGTAGTCTCGCATCGCTTCGCTTGTTTCCGTGACCGGCTTCTCCGCTTCCGATCCATTCTGCATCGCTTCGCGCAAGATTCTGCCATCCATCGGCTGCGCTGGCTGGATTTTGAGAATACTGAGAATCGTCGGGGCCAGATCCACGTTCCCAGTCGGCAGGTCGTCCGTCTGTCCGCGGCGAAAATCGGGCCCTGTGGCGAAGAACGTATTATGCATGTCGAAGCGGCTGAGCGTCGCATGCGTGCCCTTCCCGCTTTGCCGATTCCAATCGCCCTCAATCATTCCGGGAACGCCAAACTGGTTTTTTTCTTCGGTCCAGCGGAACGCCATGACCACTTCAGGACCTTGCGGGGCGTCAATCTGAGCCTTGGCCAAAGGAAATGTTCCCGCGCCACCGTCCTTCGTAAAAATAACCCCGGCAAAGTTCGATTGTTGCAACGCTTCCACCAGGTGTTTCGACACGGCGGCGTCGCGGCCAGTCACGTAAAACAAAACCGAGCCGCCGTTGCCTACCAGCAGCACTTCGCCGCGTTTCGGTTCGCCCTTGAAATCGACCGTCGCGTTGAGGCCTGCCTCGATCAGATATTTTCGAACATCAATCGAGTGCTCAATCGTGGAAAATCCATGATCTGAGACGACGAATACATCCGTGTTAGCGCGCACGCCTTTCTGGTCGAGTGCCGCCAGGAGTGTCGCAAGATTTTGATCGGCTGATTTGATCGCGGCGATCGCGGGAGGGGCACCCGGCGCTGTTTCGTGTTGCGTCAGATCAGGTTCGCCCAGCCATAAAATCGAAAGAGACGGGACACCGTCTTTCCAAAGCGATTGCGCCAGCGCCATGGTCGTCCAGGTATCGCGCTGGCCGTTGCCATACATGGGAAATCCGGGAAATAATCCGACTTCTGCGACAATCGGTGCGAGCGCGGCGTCCGGTCGAGAATCCCCCGCCGAGAGTGTTGTGGCGTGATCCGCCGCACGAGCATCAGGTTGCCGATCGAGCAGAAAACCGACCGTCTTGGCGGCGGCGATGGCGGTGCGCCCGCCAGACCGACGCACCAATTCCGCAATCGTCGGCACCGCGAGATATTTCCCGTGCGAAATCGCGTCGCCTTTGTCGATCACTTTAGCCTGCTCCGTGGAAACGAACTTCTCCTTCTCGATGCCCGGTCGATAATCGTAATTGGCAATCAACCCACTGTGTTCCGGATACATGCCCGTCTCGATGGCCGTCCCATTCACATGCGTAGCCGACAAGTAGACAGCGTGATGGTTGCGAAATGTGACGCCTGTCTCTGCCAGCTGGCAGAGCGTCGGCGCATTTTCCGGTGTCACCAAATCCGGCCGCATCCCATCCCACACGACGATCACGACGTGGCGTTCCGGTCCCGGCGCGTCGGCGCCTAACGAAGATGCAAGGGCTGCCGTCAGGAAGATGGCCGGGGCCAGGCAGAGCGAGAGTCTGTTTCGCACGCGCTCATAATATTCATCCCATCGGTCCGTGCGACCCGATTCTGGTCCGGTCATGAGCCGCCTCCGGCGGTAGGTTTTACCAACGCCCTCGGAGAGGTCGTTCCACCTACCCTCTCGTTCCGACCCAAAGCTGGTGGATCGCGATCTCCGAGCGCGATGTTGAATACTCAAGCAGCGGAGGTGCTCATTCATGCACGACGATCCAACGGCAAGCCCCGGAACCGTTTGGCATTACCCACAGGTACTTTACGGTTCGGCATGCCGAAGATTTTACGGGCACTGCTTCCGATCCTGTTCGCCGGTTCCTTAACCGCAGGTCCCATCATTCCAACCGTTCCAGGAACGAACTGGCCCTATGCGATGACGCAGGAGCTGGGCGAAGGAGTTAGCCTTCCCGGCACAACCCCGGGAAGCGACGGAAAAATCCATAGCAACGTCATCTACCGCCTCGATGGAACGGAGAAGATCGATGGCAAATCGTTTTTGAAATTCGAAATGCATCGCGATAATCTTGTGACCAACACCGAACTGATGACCGTCGACGATCACGGCATCCATTGTTCGGCCCGGATCGGCGTGGAGGGCGATCGCATTCCACTCGTTCCACCTCAAACAATCGTGGCCGCTCCCCTCAAAGCCGATCTCTCATGGGAGTTCGCCGGCACCGCGGGCGGTTCGGAAGTGCGCCAGAAATACGTCGTGACCGGGGAAGAGGATGTCGTCGTGCCAGCCGGTCGCTTCCGCGCATTTCATATTCAAGGCGAACAGACCGTCCCGGACTCCACCACGATCGAGCGCTGGTTCGTCGTTGGAATCGGCATCATCAAGGATGTGACGACAACGCGAAACAAAGATGGCGACATCCTGCGCCGCATCGAACTGGACCTGAAAGAAAAGCCAAAGATCGGCCCGCGCCCGGAAGTGAAACCGGCAAAAAAACTATCGGTTGGACTCTCCAGCGAAGCAGTCGGCCCCTTCGCCACCAGCTTTTCGACTGAAACTGCGAAGCTTTATGCCCGCTGGCAGGGCCGCGGCCTGCACAATCAAGCCAATATCCGCGCGCTTTGGATTGCCGAAAATGTGGGCGACGTGGCACCAGCCAATTATACCATCGACGAAGCGACCGCCGTGGCCAGTATCCCGGACGCGCGCGGGGTCTTTACCTTGTCCCGCCCGGACGAGGGCTGGGCGGCAGGGACTTACCGCGTCGAATTCTACGTGGACGACGAACTGATCGATACGGTCAAGTTGAAGATCAACCCAACGGATCGATTCAAGTAAGCGTATGGGTGATTTTTTCGAATCCAAAGGGCCGGGGCGGCGCATCTAACTGGTTAGAGCGCTTATTATGAAGAGAACATCGATTTTCATCCTTGTGGCCCTGACCCTGGCTTTCACCTGTTGCCGGTGGCTGGGCGTGAGAGGCAATGGACACCTCAAGACAGAGCAGCGAAACATCATCGATTTCGCGGAATTACAGGCAACCGGGTCGTTTGACGTGGAGTGGCGCAGTGGCCCTCCCTCCCTCACGATCACAACGGACGAGAATCTCCTGCCTTACGTGGAGAACGAAATCCGGGACAACAGCCTGCGTTTGCGCGTGCGCGAGCGCGTTCTCCCGACCCATGGCCTCAAGGTGGTCATCTCCAGCTCGCAGCGCACCGGCTCAAAATTGACCGGCGCATCAGAATTGGTGGCGCACCAGCTGACGGGCACTACCTATGCCGTGCAAACCACCGGCGCGGCCGATATTAAACTGGACGGTACGGTCGATCATCTGCTCGCCGACATGACCGGCGCGAGCGAACTCAGCGCCAAGTCGCTCCAAACCCGAACGGCTGAAATTTCTACCACAGGCGCGGCCAGCGCCGAAGTCTCGGTGAGCGAAAGTTTGAAGGTCACCATCACGGGGGCGGGTGAAGTTGTTTATCACGGCAATCCTTCCGTGCAGAAACATGTGACCGGAGCGGGCGAAATTCGGCACAAGGACTAGACGGCAGCAGCATCCGCCTCGGCCCAATGGCGCCGGACTGATGCGGAATGCATTGCGCTCGTCCTATTTACGATCGTTGCATTTGCGCCCTTCCGTTCGCCCATGAAATGGAACTATCTTGTCTCCTATGCCTTCATCATCGGTGCGGTATTTTTCGCGTTTAAGTTCTAATGCCTATGTTGGCGGCGGCACGGGATACCTCACGAGGTATCGCCGGGTTCTTGGCCTCTTCATTTTCGGATTAGTCCTGAGCGGCCTGAGCGCTTTCCCCCTGCGAGCCGAACTCTCCATTCTGTTGAACCTGCTCGGCATTCCCGACGCGTCCGCCTTTCCGAGCCTGCCCGGAGTGCGCCACTGGATCGCCTTCGTCGCTTTCGGATTGCAACAGACCTACGCCCATTTCCCATTTTTTGGCTACGCCAGCGACTGGCTCGCCTTCAGTCACATCGTCATCGCGCTTTTTTTCATTTTGCCGCTGCTTGACCCACGACGTTACCGCGGCGTGCTCAATGTCGGTCTGTTCGCCTGCGCCGGGGTATTTCTCATCGCCCTCATCTGCGGCCCCATCAGGGAGATTCCCTGGTTTTGGCGGCTGATTGATTGCGGTTTCGGCCTGCTCGGAGCCATTCCGCTACTCTATTGCCTCAGCCTAACGGATCGAATGGAGTAGGTTTCGTAGAGACACCTGTTCCTATTCCCAGCCGATCGGTCGGCCCTTGTTCTGTTCCTCCAGCCAGGCTTGCAGCGGTTTGAAGTACTCAGCCATGGCGCGCGTCGAAATATCTTCGCCGGTTGCATCCTTTAAGACTTTGCGCCAATCCTCGGTCGCGCCCTTCTTCAAAATATTATCCAGCCAGGCCCCCACCTCCTTGTTATCCGCGTAATTACAGGATTGCGGGGGCTGATGCAGAATCTTGCGCGCGATGTAATCGTGCAGCTGAAACTTAAACACGGTGGCGAAGGCGTAATTATAATAATACGCCGGATTATCGTTGATGTGCGTCTTGGTGGCCGCGTCACAAAACTCCTCGCCGCGAGGCGAGGGCGGTTCCACTCCCTGCATGTCGCTCACATATTTCCACCAGCGCGCGTTCCATTGATCGGGCGGCAGGTTGCGCGCGTAGATGTCCGCTTCCCAATGCGGCATGACTCCAGCCGAGAAAAAAATAAATGGAATTGAACGAGCCAACGCGTCGTCCAGTAGAAAGGCCGTCTTATCCGCCTTGAAATCGGCCGGCAAAATACCACGTGACTGAAGATACGGCACCTGGCTCGATGCGAGGGCGATCAATTCTCCAACCCCTTCGTGGAATCCGGGAGCCGCTCCCGTCCGCAGCAGGTACGGGACTTCCGGACGTGTGTAGGCCTTGAAGTAATAACCGTGCCCCAGTTCGTGGTGCGCCGTGTAAAACCATTTCGAATTTGGCTCAATGCTTTGTAGCGATCGAATGTCGTTTTCCAAGTCGATGTGCCAGCACGAAGCGTGGGTGTTCTTTTTGCGCTTCGAATTGGGCGGCAGCGGGTAGAGATCCGATTTTGTCCAAAAACTCGCGGGCAAAGGCGAAAAGCCGAGACCAGTGTAAAATTGCTCGGCCGACTTGATCACCCACTCCGGCTTTCGGCCTTCAAAGTATTTGTCGATATTGGCCGCCTCGACCAGGCCCGTCCATTCCTGGCTCCATCGATTATTGATCCAGTGAGCAGGGATTTTTTTCGGGACGGGCTGATGATATTTTTCAGCCAGCTTGTACTTCGACCAGGTGTGCAGCTGCAGATAGAGCGGCCGCACCGTGGCCATCCAATCGTCCAGCATTTTCAGCATCTCGTCCGTCGTCATGCCGTAAGACGCGACCTCGAGAGAAAAGTAATCTGGATACTTCATCTCCCGGGCCACTCCGTTGCGCAGGTCGCGCAACTTCACGAGGTTTTCCTTCAGCGCCTTGCCCGACTCTTTCGACGCTTCCCATACCTCCTTCCGCTCGGCTAAATCCGTGCTCGCATCCAGTTTGTTATCGATCTGGTTGGCCGTTATGAGCTGGCCCTTTAGCTTGAACTCAAAGCTGTTCAGCAGGGAGGCCTGTTTGGTTTCGGCCTCGACGCGCTGCGAGACCAGATCCGGATTGGTCATGGGCCCTTCGGCCGCATTGAGAAGGAGCTGCTTCAACTGCCGAACCGTGATTTCATCCAACTCTTTCGCGTGCGCGAGAAGGTCGCGCGCTTCCGTGATCAGCACAGGGTTGCCATTGAACGCAGCGGCCGCTTTGCCCGCGACTTCCGCGCCGGCATCGTGCGCGTCGCTGACATCGGTTACGGCCAGCCACTGCGCCTCTTGGTTGACCTTGGACAAGCCCTGATATCCGGTGTTGGCCAGTTTAAGAAAGCGATCAGCCCGATCCTGAATGGCGGAAGCGCCGAAGGCCAGAACGGGCGCCGCCCAACCAACGACGAAACAAACTCGAAGAGCAGAGCAAAAGCGATTCATGCCGAACGATAACGATCGCACCGTCGCGTGAAAAGTGTTTTGCAATGAGGATGGGGATTGTTTTAATCCCGTACAATCCTGCTGATCCTGTCCGGTTTTTGTCCTGGCTCTGCGATCTTGCCGGTGAAAATAGCGTTGGCTCGCAACCGAAGTCATTTCAATGCGCGACGGCAAATTTCAAAATAAGGCCGAGCAAGCCGCTGACAAGAACGACTGGAATGACGTTCCATTTCCACCGCAGCATGCCGCCCAGGGCGACTGCGCAGATCGTTAAGGCGAACCCGTCGAGCATGCTTTGCGGAAAGAGAACCTGCAGACCGAACCACACCGCCAAATTTAAAATGACTCCAACTACGGCGGCCGTCACGGCGGAGAGCGCGGCTTCGAGTTTCCTATTCCCGCGCAGACGTTCGATGTACGGTCCACCGACCAGAACCCACAGAAAACAGGGTGTAAAGGTCACCCACGTTGTGATGAACGAGCCCCACGTGGCCGCGCCTAACGGAGACAAACCATCGGGATGCTGCCACGCGCCCATGAAGCCGACGAATTGCACCACCATAATGAGCGGGCCCGGCGTCGTTTCAGCCAGGCCAAGTCCGTCCATCATCTGATCCGGATGTAACCAGGCATAATGATTGACCGCCTGTTGCGCGACATAAGGCAACACGGCGTAGGCGCCGCCAAAAGTCACGACGGCCGCCTTGCTGAAAAACAATCCTTCGTGAAATAAAGTGCTCCCCCAACCCTGCGTAAACCCCGCGATCAGTGTCGGAGCTGCCCAGAGTGCCACGCACACAACCGTGATAAGGAGAGCACGCGGCCACGAAGGTCGGGTGTGCGCAGGCGATTCGTCCTCGTCGCCCAAAACGGATTCAGGTTCAGCCAATCCGTCTTTCGAAATAACCTGGAACTTTGCCGGCCAAATGCGCCCTCCCACTAACCCCACAAGCCCAGCGCCGAAAACGATCATGGGGAACGACGCCTTGAGAAAAAAAATCGCGCCAAATGCAATCGCGGCGAGGCCCCACATCACTTCGTTTTTCAAAGCCTTGCGCCCGATCCGGATGACGGCAGCAATGACAACGGCCGTGACGGCAGGTTTCAATCCGTAAAAGACAGCCGCGAGCGCCGGCAGATGGCCAAACGCCGCGTAGAGATAACTCAACGCCCAAAGCACAAACATGGAGGGGATCACGAAAAGCGCGCCCGCCACAATCCCGCCCCAGGTTCGGTGCAACAGCCATCCAATATAGATGGCAAGTTGCTGCGCCTCCGGGCCCGGGAGCAGCATGCAGTAATTCAAGGCATGGAGAAATCGCGCCTGGCTGATCCATTTTCTCCGTTCGACCAACTCCGTTTGCATGATGGCGATCTGGCCGGCCGGCCCGCCGAACGAAATAAAACCGAGCTTCATCCAAAACCGGAAGGCTTCGGCGAAGTCCGGAGCGTGTCCTCTCGCTGTACTTTTCTGTTCCAATTGATAATGACAATGAAAGCGCGCCGGCAGATTACAACGCATTGCTCGAGGGGAAATACGGAATTCACGGGCGCGTGATCTTGATGCTGTAACGGCCTCACTCCGTTGAGGCGTCTTCGAACGTAATTACCCCGTTCCGCACTCCCGATCACAAGACGCTTTTTTTACACTCGCCTCCGACGACGCAAATGCGTCTCATTGAGGCAGAATCTCGCGATGGAAAACCAAGCTTCCCCCGAACCAGGTGCAGGTCCCCTGCGCAAACTGGTCGAGTTTTTCGGACTGCGCCGCAATCTCGTTATCCTGCTCATCGCCATTTTTTGCATCGGCGCGGGCGAAGAATTATGGATGCGATTTCTTCCGAAGTACTTAAAGGAACTCGGCGCGACGGTTTTCGTGATCGGTCTTTACGACGGGCTTCGCACCTTACTCGGCGCAGTTTACGCCTACCCGGGCGGCATCCTGGTCGATCGCTGGGGACATCGGCGTGCTTTTCTTATCTTCAACCTGGTGTCGATCGCCGGCTACGCCGTCGTCCTTCTTATTCCTCACTGGGGCGCAGTCATCGGCGGCATGTTTCTGTTCCTCTCCTGGACATGCTTTTCGCTGCCCGCCACTTTTTCTCTCGTGGCCGAAACCCTGGCCGCGAACCGGCATTCCATGGGAATCGGCATTCAGTCGGTCATCAAACGATTACCGATCATGGTCGCACCGATCGTCGGCGGAATCTTGATCGACCGGTTTGGTGTTATTCCAGGAGTCCGCATCGGCCTAATTCTGTCAATCCTCCTCTCCGGCGCCACCATCCTGGTGCAGCGCAAACTTACGGAAGAGCCGCGCGCGCCCCTCCCGGAAGCCGAGCGTTGGAATTTCTGGCGCAGCGCGCGCGAATTCAACGCGCCCCTCAAACGATTGCTCCTCAGCGACATCCTTATTCGCTTCTGCGAACGGATTCCCTACGCCTGGGTCGTTATCTTTGCCATGGACTACGTCGGCATGAGCGGAAGGCAGATCGGGCTGCTCACGATGGTCGAGATGCTGGCCGCAACTCTATGCATTATTCCCGCGGCCCACTTCGCCGACAGGCATGGACGCGAACGCTTTGTCGTGGTGACATTCATTTTCTTCACCCTCTTTCCGCTCAGCTTGCTCGTAGCCAAGAGTTTTACCGCGCTCTTGATCGCGTTCGCCATTCGTGGGTTCAAGGAATTTGGCGACACTTCGCGCAAAGCTTTAATCATCGGCTACTGCGATCCGCAACGGCGCGGCCAGTTCGTCGGCACTTATTATCTGATTCGCGATTTGATCGTCAGCGTCGGGGCCATCCTGGGGGCTTACTTGTGGAAAGTGAGTCCCGAGTTCAATTTCCTGGGCGCGGCTGCCTTCGGTGCGGCCGGCAGCATCTTTTACTTTCGGAGCATGCGGGAATCGCGTCAGGCCGCGTCTCCCATCGTCTTCTTTTCCGGACGCAAGCGATAGCGATTGAGAAAACGACCCATCCTGCGTCGACCGCCGAGCCGTTTCTTCTCTCTTTGTACCTTGTTTCGACTTCCAAATTTCGCTATTCGATTTTGTTTCAAGATGCCGACCCTGTTTATCCGGATGGCCGCGGCCCTCTGCTTCCTGGCCGTCGCGCTCGGCGCCTTTGGCGCGCACGCGCTCAAGGCAACTCTGGAGGAACACGCCATGGGCGAGGTCTGGAACAAAGCGGTCCTCTACCACTTCGTCCACGCGATCGCGCTCTTTGTGCTTGCTCTGGTGCCGGCGGGACAGCGCAGCGTTTGGTGGTTACTCTTCACCGGAATCGTCCTGTTCAGTGGCAGTCTTTACCTCATGGCCCTAACGAATGCGCGCTGGCTGGGCGCGATCACCCCTCTGGGCGGTCTCTGTTTTCTGGCCGGCTGGGCCTGGCTCGTCCTGGCGCCCCGCCCATAGACTCCTTGTCGAGCTTCTCACTTAGCTGCTACTGTTACGTTCCAAATGTTTAGAGCGTTGCTTGAGACGCAAAAAGCGGCCATCACGGTCGTTCTTTTCGTCGGGACATTCTTCATTGCCATCTGGATTGGGCGCTTTTTGAAGCGACGGGCCGGGGTCCGCCTCGGGCTAATGTTTCAAATGTTTTGCCTGGCCTTTGCCTTCTACATCGCGCTCGCTTTCGCCGGCGTGCACGCGCCCTGGAAGAATCACATCGGCGCGATCGCATTTCTCCTCAGCACCGCGCTCATCGTGGCGCTCGTTAATCGATACATCTGGGATTTTTATTTCGAACAGCGCCGGCAAATCCCCATTCCCCATTTCCTGCGCGAAGTGGTGGCCATGTTTTTGTTCCTGATCGCGTTGCTCCTTATTCTCAGCGTCGGATATCATGCCGAACGCGAGCTGAAAGGCCTGCTCGCGGGTTCCGGCATCGCCGCCGTCATCCTCGGCTTTGCCGGGCAGAACCTCTTTGGCGGCATCATTGCCGGCATGTCTCTGCAGATCAACCGTCCCTACAAAGTAGGAGACTGGCTGCAGGTCGGAGACCGCTATGCCGAAGTGATGGAGATCAACTGGCGCTCCACACGGCTTCGGACCAACGACGGAATCTATCTCGATATCCCGAATAACGAGATCGTTCGCCAGACCATCATCAATCTCCACTATCCGACCGAAATCCACGCCATGCGCATCCGGGTCGGAGCCGATTACAGCGTGCCGCCCAACCGGGTGAAGGACGCGCTAAGTCGTGCCGCCATTGGTGCACGCGGCGTCCTCAAGGAACCTCGCGTCAAAGTCTTCCTCGTCGATTTCGCCGATCACGCCATCAGTTATGAGGTCAAGTTTTACATGGGCAACCACGCCGCCATCAACGACGTGAACGATGCCATTCGCACGAATATCTGGTACGAATTCAAACGGCAGCGCATTACGATTCCCTTCCCCATCCGGACCTTGCACGTGGAGCGGAAATCGACGCGACCGCAGGATGAAGATCACGCCGAAGCCAGCGCCATCCTTCGGGGCGAGCCGCTCTTCCAGTGTCTATCCGATTCCCAGATCGAGAATCTCGTCAAGGCGTCGCATCTCGATCAATTCGGCCGGGGCGAACGCATCATTGAAGAAGGCGCGGCCGGCGAATCCATGTTCGTTCTGCTCCAGGGAATGGCTCAGGTCTCGGTCAGCAAAAACGGCAACCCCATTCCGGTGGCCACGCTTACAACCGGAGACTGCTTTGGCGAAATGTCTTTACTCACCGGAGAACGCCGCAGCGCCACCGTGCACGCGCAGGGCGACTGTTTCGTCATGGAGATCGACAAGGAAGTGATGGGCGGCGTCATCCGCGAAGCGCCGGAATGTCTGCGCCAGCTCAGTGAAATCCTGGCGGCCCGTCGGCTCGAGACCGAGGGAATCGTCAAGGAAGCTGGATTGCCGACCGATCACGCCGCCAAGGAGCGCGAGTATCGCGCTACTTTTCTGGCCCGGCTCCAAAAAATGTTCACCCTTTGACTTCCCTGGACAGAAAGGGATCACAAATGGCGACAGCCTGCGATCCTGTCATCCCGAGAGCCGGCGAAGGACCTCACAAGCGCTCCGTGGATCACACAAATTGAGTTGGGTGACGCCGTCTGAATAGGCGAGATCCTTCGCCGTCTTCGCGGGCTCAGGATGACAAACGCGTGGCGTAAGCTCACTTTCTGTCCTCCGGCCGCGGTGAGAAATCTCCCGATAGCTATGGTTCAAATGCGCACTTCACCGGCAGGCCACAGACAAGAGGCGTCCCAATGTGCCGTCACCTCTTTCCGGCAAATACCCTTTGCCTGTTAGGCATTTCTCCATAAAGTCGTGCGCTTTACCGCGCGACCCATGATAATCCTTGCTTTCGACCTTCTGAATTCCGGTGTGCCACTGGCTCTCTTGTGCGCCATCATTGGCTTGGGATTCGCCTTTTTTCTAATTGGTAACATTCTGCGCTGTTCGCCCGGAAACGAGCGGATGCGTCAGATTGCCGGAGCCATCGAGGAAGGGGCCAAGGCGTATTTGAACCGGCAGGTCGCTTCGATCAGCGTCATCGCGGCCGTTCTTTTTGTTCTCTTGTTTTTCTTCAAGGACCATCCGACCGGAATTGGCTTCGTCATCGGCGCCGTCTGCTCGCTCGCCGCCGGTTACATCGGAATGCGCATCGCGGTCCTGGCCAATACCCGGACCACCCAGGCGGCCAGCATGTCGCGCACGGCGGCTCTCCGCATCGCTTTCAACGGGGGTGCCGTCACCGGTTTGCTCGTGGTCGGTCTGGCCCTGCTTGCTGTGGGCATCTTCTATTATGTCGCGGGCCGGATGATCGGCCACGACGCGGCGGTGCGTAGTCTCGTGGGTCTGGCTTTGGGTGCGAGTTTGATCAGCGTGTTTGCCCGATTGGGCGGCGGGATTTACACCAAGGCGGCCGATGTTGGCGCCGATCTGGTCGGCAAAATCGAAAAGGGTCTTGAGGAAGATGATCCCCGCAACCCGGCGACCATCGCCGACAACGTGGGCGACAACGTCGGCGATTGCGCCGGGATGGCAGCCGATGTTTTCGAAACCTACGCGGTCAGTCTTATCGGTGCCATCCTGGTGGGTGCTCTCACCATCGCGACCGAGCCGGCCGCGATCATCTATCCTTTCGTCCTCGGAGGGATTTCGGTTCTGGGAGCCATCTGCGGCATCTTGTTCGTCAGCGTCGCACCCGGCAAGCCGGCCAGCGTTCTGATGGGCTCAGTCGGGATGAGCGCGCTCGTCTCGGCCATTCTTTTTTGGCCCGCCACGCACAGTCTTTTCCCGAATGGTGTCGTGATCGGTGGCTTGCAGCGTTCGGCCAATGACCTCTACATGGCCTCGCTGATCGGCCTGCTCATGACTGGGATCGTAGTGCTGATTACGAATTATTATACATCGATGAGTTATCGGCCGGTGCAGAAGATCGCGCGCGCTTCCGAGACAGGGCACGCCACCAACATCATCGCCGGACTTGCCGTCGGACAACATGCCACCGCGTTGCCCGTCGGTTTTATCGGCATTGCCATCCTGCTCAGCTTCCACTTCGCCGGCCTCTACGGAATCGCCATCGCTGTCATGGCCATGTTGTCGATGGCCGGAATTATTATCTCTCTGGATGCGTTCGGCCCGATCACAGACAACGCCGGCGGTATCGCGGTCATGAGCAATCTCCCGAAGGAAGTCCGGGCCGTGACCGACGAACTGGATGCAGTTGGCAACACGATGAAAGCGGTCACCAAGGGTTATGCGATCGCTTCCGCCGGACTGGCCGCGCTCGTCCTGTTCGGTTCCTATGTCGAAGAATTGAAGGCGCACTTTGCCGCAAATGGACAGTCGTATTCGTTCCAATTTTCGCTGACCGAGCCCAAGGTTATTATCGGTTTGTTTATTGGCGGTCTTCTTCCTTTCATCTTTACCGCCTTTAGCATGGACGCCGTGGGCAAAGCCGCCGGAGCGGTTGTGCGCGAAGTGCGCCGCCAGATTCAGGCCAAGCCGGGGATTCTGACCGGTCAGGACACGCCAGAATACGGCACCTGCGTTGATATCGTGACCAAGGCGGCGTTGCGCGAAATGATCGTCCCTGCGCTCCTGCCCGTCGCGGTCGTCCTTCTTGTGGCGATGATCAAACCGCTCGGACCCGTTGTTCTTGGTGGGGTGCTCGTCGGCACGATCGTCACCGGTTTATTCGTGGCCATCGCCATGACTTCCAGTGGCGGCGCGTGGGACAATGCCAAGAAATACATCGAAGAAGGCAATTTCGGCGGCAAGGGATCGTTCGCCCACGCCGCCGCCGTGACCGGTGACACTGTGGGCGACCCTTACAAGGACACCGCCGGTCCGGCCATTAATCCCATGATCAAAGTCGTCAACATTGTGGCGATCCTGATCATTCCTATTTTCTTTTAAGAGCCTCCCGCGCTCTTTTACATCGACAGTCGGTTGCGGGTCACCGCATTGTCATCCTCAACCCATGGCAGAGAATCGCGATTTCCAAATCGTCGCGTCGAATCAAGGCGGTATCCGGAGGGACCAGCTAGCTAAGCCCGATCCGAACGCGACGCCGTTCAAGGTTGTGATCGATCCGAAGCTGCGGCTGGATTTGCGTCGCGCGTTGATCGACCTGATCGATTATCACGACGAGGCTCTGGCTGAGAATTTCGGGGACGGCAAGCTCGCGCTGGAATCTTATAAGGAATACATCGAGCTTTTCGCCCGTAGCCTGAAGGAGACGATGGAGAGCCGCGAAGGGGTGGCTTACCTTTTGCGATCCGTAGGATTTGATGTCCGACCTGATGAGATCAATTTGAGCCCGGAATTACGCTGGAAAAAGGGCCCGGGCGCCTTCGGGTCCAGTCTCCTCTAGGCACGAAACGCGCCCGCTTACTTGGGCGGCTCGATGAGTTCCCGTTCCGGCGGGCTTAGCTTGTCACGCGGGATAGTCTTGATGATGTCCTGCGCCGCGTCCGCCTGTTCGTTGGCCAAGAGCGTGGCGGCATAGACGGCGCGCCAGGCCGGCGGCGTTTTCTGCCAATCAATAGGAGGCGCTCCGGGCGGTCCTTTAAACTCGGCCAACGCCAGGCCCGGATCATGTTTACGCAAATACCCGAGGGCCGCCGTCACGCGAAACGAAAGACGATCCGGGAATTGCCCGGCCAGCGCCTTGGCTTTTTCGAAATTCGTGTCCAAATCGCTGCCCATCAGCAAGTTTAAATAAGCCAGCTGATCCGCCGCATTCGGTTCGCCCGGTGCGAGCAACGCGATTTTTTGCGCGGCTGATCGCTGGACGGACGCGTCGCCCGTGGTCGTGCTGAGCCGTTGCGTGGCGCGATAGGCCGTGACGGCATGTTGCGGAATCTTGGCCAGTTGATCGTAGGCCTTCAGGGCGACGCCATGATCGTGACTTTGCTCCGCGAAATTTGCCACGAAACGCAGTTTATAGGCGTCGTTAGCGGCCAGCGAAATGGCGTGATTCCAATGCATCTCCGCATCCAAAGTGGCATTTTTCTCCTGAGCCGTGCGCGCCCGAAAACTCTCCAGCACAGAAGGATCCAGAGTCAGGTTTGGCTGACGCAGCAGACTCTCAATGTCGTCCCAGCGTTGCAAAGTGGCCAACGCATCGAGTCGACTCAGCAGCAGTTGATTGTCCTCCAAGGCGCGCTCGATCGAAACAAGCGAGAGAACGCGCTCGGGCTGTGCGTGCAGATTCAACCAGCGCGCCAGCTCACTCAGCTCGAGCGTCTCACTGTTATTCCATCGCGCCACGGTTTGATCGAAAATCTTGCCGGAATCTTCCGGATGGAGCTGCAAGCGCAGATCCGAAGCGAGCAACGCTTCCCTAACTCTGGGCGACGGATTGGCGTCAAGCATTTGCAAAACACGCGTCCGCTCTTCGGCGGAATTTTCCGGCGCAATGGCCAGACCCTGGATCGCGGCCTGGCGATAAGCCCCCTCTTTCTCCGACAAATCCCACAGGATTTTCCGGGCTTCAGCACGTTCTGCCGGATCGGTCGATAAGGACAGTAAATCGGCCAGGGCGAAACGCGCCGCGCCATCCGCGGACGCCCGATTCACCGCCACGTGCGCGAATTCGATCGCCTTGGAAAGATCGCCATTACTGCGCGAATACAGTGATGCGATGAGAAGTGTCTTGGTATCGGGATCGCTCTTCAGGAGCCGCTCAATAATCGGCTCCGCCGATTTAAAACGGCCCACCGCGATGAGCGCTTCGGCATATTGCTGCCGATCCCGCGTCGTGGCGGCCGAAAGTTTGATCACTTCTCCCCACAAGTCGGCGGCTTCTGGACGGCCCAGCTTGGAAGCAAAGCGAGCCGCGCCGGCCAAAGCGCGATAACCCATCGGGTCGAGCTGCAAAGCGGCTCGATACTTGGCTGCTGCCTCTTCCGATTTACCAGCCGCAGCCAGTTCATCGGCCGTGTCGACGAACTGCCCCGCGCGCCTGGCCTTGGCCCAATGATAAGCCCGCCGGCCACCCACGATCGCAGCAATCAAGAGAGCGGCCCCGACGCACCATGCAATCAGGACTCTGCGACGCGCAGAGGCCCGCTCCGCGCGATCGGCCGCCATGCGGCGGGCCAGCGATTCCGTTTCACTCATCGGTTCTATATTGAAAGACGGACTGCAAAAGCGCTACCGCTATCTCTTTGGCCGGCTCTCCTCCATCAGTCATAATACTGCATGCCACAATCTCCGTCGCGGAACGTCTCTTGCCTTCGAGGTGCAGAGAACTCGGCGCGGGCGCGGCTCCGAGAACTTGCTCCGCCGTGTAGTCGAGCGGTACGGGGTCGCCGTTTCTCCACGCTCCCCAAAGCTCAAGCGCATGGGTATTGCCTCGCTGGAAGCGGAACAAATAAAATCGCACCGCGCGTCCATCCAGGTCGAGATCGACCGGCTCCGCCGGCCCAACGGACTGCCACCCTATTCCGGGCATGCAGATATCTGGTCGATGAACGAGGACGAATCGGTTCCAGACAGAGGGTTTCCAGAAAAAGTGAAAGCCATCTCCGGTTCGGCCCGCTAAATCAGAATCGCCGTGTCGAACATACTCCCCACTGGTGGGACGAAGTTCGTTCCAAACCTCGCGAGGCACTGGCGCTAGACGGTTGAGAGTTGCCGTCCCCATTCGTGCCGTGAAGCGGGGCGATGTCTGCATGTAGACCCGGCCCTCCGCTCGAGCGTAAACCAGGCGCGCACCGAAAATTCCCGCCACGATGGCAATGGCCGCCGCAGCGAAAGCACCAGAGCCTCGCGTAAACAGATTCTGCATGAGGCGCTTTGTTCGCTCTTTCGCTGCGCGCAAAGAGAAAAGGTTTTCATCGGTTCGATTCGACAAGACTTTGCCCGCGATCCAAATGGCCAGGACCAAAGTCGTGATGGCGATGTTTCCGGCAAGGTCGTGAACCCGGTCCACTGTGTTCGCTCCGTGCCACTCGGCTTGCAGGGCCAATGTCAGAGTTCGCGCCAGGTTGGTGCCCAGAGCCAGGAGGACGGCGATAAATACCAAAAGGATGCGCCGACCGGGCCGGAGCAAAAACCATTCACCCATGGCCAGGCCGAACATGATACCGGCCTGCAGCGAACGAATACCGCTGCACGCCTCCGTGATACCGACCAATCCGGAGCGGAGAGCGATGGCACCTCCGGAACTTTGCGCTTCCACGCCTAACCAATGAAGCACCTCCGTTGTGACCGACGCGACCGACCGCATCAGCGCGCCGGTTAGCGGTTGCTCAAACCGTGGCGGCCAAGGCACGGCGGTCAGAAAGAATAGAACCGGAATCACCTCGGCCTTGGCCAAAGTCACACCGCCAAACCACCACAGAACGATGAGGGTCAACCCGGTGCAGAGAAGACAGATCGTCCACAGGATAATCTCAGGGTGCCACATGGCCTCCCGGGCGTATTCGAGGCCGAACCCGGCAAAGCCCAAAACGACTCCGACGCCAATCAGAAGGACCGCCTGATTGCCGCCGCCGAGACGTCCTGAATCATCATGTGAAAGAAAATACCGCCTGAATCCGAAACCAAGGGCCAAAACCGGCACCGCCCACCCGTAGGAATAGTTCGGATTGCCTCTCCAGTGTTCGGCGCAGCTCCAGATGGCCCACGTCCAAAACGCGACCAGAAAAAGCGTCGGCCAGGGAATCCCCACCCTTCGGACGGCCAGCCCTTCCAAGTCGCTCATGAAAGGGATCATAGACTCGACCCGCCCGTCTGGCCAAGGGCCTGAAAAAAAGCCCTGAGTTGGCATGATAATTTAATTGACTTTGCGACTCAAAATCTGCCATGATCGCTGGACTTCAGAACAACTATGAAAAAAGCACTCTTGGGAATCATCACGATTGGGGTAACGATCATGGCAGCGCACGGAGATATCATTCCGACGCTCTCTCCGAGCGCCCCCGCGCCGGCGGTCGGCGGATTTACTTGGAACTACGGCGTCAATGTCACCGTTGACCAAATGGTGACGCACGGTGACTTCTTCACCATCTACGATTTCGGCGCCTTTAATGCAGGCTCGAACTTACAGGCGGCTGGCTGGACTTTCTCGTCATCCCTCGTCGGCACGAACCCTTCCCTCGTCACGCCAACCGATAATCCGGCTCTGCTCAATCTAACCTGGACTTATACCGGCACTACGCCAATCAACGGCGCTCAGTTTGTCGGTAACTTCTCGGTCATTGCCGCCTCCAACCAGTTGCGTTCTTCCGACTTCGCCGCCGAAGCAACGCGCAACGGCGGTCCAAACGCTGGCACCAAAGTGGACAACGTGGGCCAAATCTCCGTTCCGATTCCTGAAATGTCCGCTCTTCTTCCGATCCTGAGCGTTTGTGGAGCAGGCGTTGCCGCCAGCATCCCTTCGCTCCTGCGCCGACGCAAAAAGAGCTAAATCAATTTCCCTCTCAAGAGGCCACCGTGGTTTCCGCGGTGGCCTTTTTTGTTCTCTGCCTCAAGAGCCCGCCCCCGCCGCCCAACGAATAAGCGGTCGAACACCGCAAAAACTCTTGGTTTCGGTGAGCTTGCATGCCAAAATCTCCGCCGTTCGTTCATGGCAACCGCTTCATCATCACCGGCTCGCCTGAAATTTTGGGGAGTCCGCGGTTCCATCCCGGTCCCCGGGTCCGGCACTTTGCGCTACGGCGGCAATACCACCTGCGTGGAACTTCGTGCCGACGGTGAGATCATCGTGCTCGACGCTGGCACCGGGATTCGCGCACTCGGCGCTTCTTTGGAAAAGGAATTCGGTTCGCGTTCCATCAAGATCTCCTTGCTGATCACACATATGCACTGGGACCACATTCAAGGGTTCCCGTTCTTCCTCCCCTCCTACAACGATAAAAATTTCGTCCGCATCATGGGCTATGACGGAGCCGAAGCCGGGCTGCGCGACATTCTGATCGGCCAGATGGCCACGCCCTTCTTTCCGGTCAAGCTACAGGCGCTCCCCGGCCGCATCGAAATTAAGAGGCTGCAGAAATACGAATTCAACATCGGCACCGTTAAGGTGCGCGCTAAATTGATGAATCATCCGGGCGTTTGTGTAGGATACCGCCTCGACAGCACCCAGGGATCGGTAGCCTTTCTACCCGATAATGAACCGTACGATGCGCTCAAGATTCACTCCATTAAATCGCAGCTACTGAGCCCGGAACAAACAAGGTCCCGCGCCGAAGAAGCCCGCGCCGGATTAGTCGAGTTTTTGCGAGGCTGCGACGTGCTTATCCTCGATACCCAGTACACAGACGACGAGTACAAGGCGCACGTCGGCTGGGGCCACGGGTCCCTTAGTTCAGCCGTCACTCTTGCACTCGATGCCGAGGTCAAGAAACTGATCCTGTTTCACCACGATCCCACCCACGACGATGCTGCTCTGGACGGGATGGTCGAGAACGCCCGTAAGCTCGTGGCTGCCGCCGGCAAATCGATCGAAGTGGAAGCGGCCTGCGAAGGAGCGGAAACCATTTTCGGCGGCCAGTGACACCGTGACCCGCCTCTTGCGCCAAGCCTCAGAATAGACTTAGGTTCGCAGTTCCGAGCCGTTCTTGCCTCGTAGTGTAACGGTAGCACGAGAGATTCTGAATCTCTTTGTCAAGGTTCGAATCCTTGCGAGGCAGCCAAGCCAGCTGGTGCGGTCCTCCATTCCCCAAAAATCGCCTTACTCTTCTACGACGCCGAATCCCCGTTTTTTCCTAAAAAAATCCTGCAGGATCTCGGCGCTCTCGTTTTGCAGGACTCCCGCGGTAATCTCACAATGGTGATTTAGCGCCGGATGCTGCAACAGATTAATGAATCCACCCCCGGCTCCGCTCCGCGGATCGGAACAACCAAAAATTACGCGCCGGATCCGCACGTGCACGAGCGCTCCCGCGCACATCACGCATGGTTCTTTCGTCACGTAGAGGTCGCATTCGTTTAATCGCCAGTCGCCCACCGCCGCTTCCGCCTGGGTCAATACCAGCATTTCCGCGTGCGCCGTTGCGTCCTTCAGCATCTCCACCTGGTTATAGGCCCGGGCAATGATTCTACCGCCACGCACCACGACCGCCCCGACAGGTACCTCGTCCGCCTGGTATGCTTTGCTGGCCAGTCGCAAGGCTTCGCGCATAAAATCCTCATCACGCGAAAAATCGTCCTGATTATCCATTGAGTTTGAGACGTCCAAATTGCATCCGAGAGACGGTTCTGAAGGGAAAGATTACAAGACTGACATGGCGAACAGCAAAATGAAATGCTCTTGGTGGTCGCTCTTCAAGCAGACTTACCAGGAATGGTCGGAAGATTGCGCTCTGCGTTTCAGCGCGGCTCTCGCCTACTATGCAGTCTTTTCACTGGCTCCTCTCCTCATCATCGCGATCTCGGTCGCCGGACTTCTCTTCGGCGAACAGGCCGCCCGCGGAGAAATTTTCCAGCAGCTCTCCAATCTTCTCGGTGATAAGGCGGCCACCGAAATCCAGGGGTTGATCCAGGCATCCGGCGACCGGCCCAAGAGCGCCATCGCCACGGTTCTCGGGATCGTCACCCTGTTGATCGGGGCCTCCGGCGTCTTCGCTCAGTTAAAAGATGCGCTCAACACGATCTGGGGCGTGCGCATCAAGCCGGGCGCGGCCATCAGGGAGTTCACACGCGGCTATGTTCTTTCCTTCGGAATGATTCTCGCCGTAGGGTTCCTTCTGATCGTATCGCTCGTTCTCACCACCGGCATGCAGGCCGTCTCTCGCTACATGACTGGAGTAGTGCCCTTCCCGGGTGTGACCGCACCGGTCACGGAACTATGTTCCTTCGGCTTGCTGTCCTTGCTCTTCGGCGTCATTTACAAAGTGTTACCGGACGTGCAACTCCGCTGGCGCGACGTTCGCATCGGAGCGCTCGTCACCGGTCTCCTTTTCACGATCGGTAAATATCTGATCGCTCTCTACCTTGCCCGTAGCAGCATTACATCGAGTTTCGGCGCCGCCGGAGCGCTCATCCTCGTTCTGGTCTGGATATACTATTCCACCGTCATTTTTCTTTTTGGTGCGGAATTCACCAAAGTTTACAGCCGCGAATGTGGCGCCGGGATCATTCCGAGCCGGCACGCTACTTTCGTGACGAGGGAAATGCGTTTGGAACAAGGCGTCGAGAAGACGCGCTGACGTTGTTGTAACTCGTTCAGGTTTGGCTTAGACATCGCTTACCCCATGAACAAACCCTTCGTCGCTTTCGTCGTCACGCTCGCCCTGGTCTCTGCCGCCACCGCCAACGCAACCGAACAACAAACGGTTGATCATTGCGCCCGCATCATCAGAGATTTTCGCCGGATGCCCGAGACGAGTATCCCACGCAGTGTCTTGCGCGAAGCCAGGGGCCTGGCCATTATTACAGTCATCAAGGCCGGCTTCGTCTTCAGCGGCAAGGCCGGGCATGGTGTGGTCGTGGCGCGAACGCCCGCGGGATGGTCGGGTCCGTCCTTCGTCGCACAAGCTGGCGCGGGATGGGGATTGCAGATCGGGGCCGAAGCGACGGACTTTGTCTTCGTCTTGAATACGGACGCCGCCGTGCGCGCTTTTTCGAAAGGCGGAAACATCACACTGGGCGCGGATGCCAGCGTGGCCGCCGGTCCGGTCGGACGCGACGCACACGTCGCCATCACGCCAATGGCTGCCATTTACACTTATAGCCGGACCAAGGGTCTGTTTGCGGGCGCCGCTGTTGAAGGCGCGGTGTTCGGGACCCAGAAAGACGAGAATGCGCGCTATTACGGACGCCGCTCCGCCGCCCGCGAGATCTTACAAGGTCGAGTGCAACCGCCGCGCATGGCGGCCACCCTGCAGGCTGCGCTAGGGCACTGACGCTGGTCCGCTGGTGGAGTATTTTCTTTACAAACGAGGCGTCGTTTCGCCAGCCTTCATGAGTGAGGCGCCTGCTTGTCATTAGTTTGCTTGTCTTATCCTTCTCTCTCGTTCGCGCGCAGGAACAGGAAGGGAAGCTGGTCAATCGACTCCTCCGTCCCGACACCTCCCTCTCCAGCAGCGAACAGAACAAGAAGTTTACGGCCGACCGTGCGGCCGACGCTAAACGCGCACGCGTCGGGACCTTCTATCTGCAACGCAAGCCAACCAGTAAGACTTTTTCAAACACGCGCGATTTCCAAGCCACCCACTTCCAGGCTCGCAGCTTCGATAGTTCCGGCAGTGGCAATTCATTGCTCGCGGCGCGATCGACCGTGTCGCAACGCTCCTATTCGACTCCGGCCGCCCGCGCTTCCGTCGATTTACGGGACGGCCACAAACAGTCCGAGACGACCGATTTCGCCGGGAACCGGCCTTTCCTCGAAAAAGGAAAAAGCCAGAAATCGCTCGATCGCAAGAATCCTCCGATGACAATCGAGCAGGTGCGCGAGTTACTGAACAAGAACAAATAGCGCACATCGCGCCGGTGCCGTATTCCGTTCAGGACCATGCAACCGGACGAAGCTCTCGCATCCCTCCGGGACGGAGCAGCGCAAATAATCAGCGAGCACGAACTGCGGGAAAAGCTGCGACTGGGCCGGCCTTTGCGCGTTAAACTCGGAGTCGACCCGACCAGCTCGGACATTCACCTTGGTCACTCCATCGTCTTGCGCAAATTGCGCGAGTTTCAAGATCTCGGTCATCAGGCCGTTCTCATCATCGGCGATTTCACCGGCATGATCGGCGATCCAAGCGGTCGCTCCGTGGCCCGGCCCCATCTCTCCAACGAGGAAATACAAGCCAACGCAAAAACATATCGCGAGCAGGCCTTCAAAGTTCTCGATGCCAGCCGCACCGAAATTGTTTTCAACGGGGATTGGTTCCGCCAGATGCGGTATGAGGATGTCATCCGCCTGAACAGCCGCGTCACCTTGCAACAGATGCTGCAGCGCGAAGATTTTAGCGACCGGCTCGCCCAACAGCATCCCATCCATGCCCATGAGATCCAATATCCCATCATGCAGGGCTGGGACTCTGTCATGGTGAAAGCCGATGTGGAGTTGGGAGGAACCGACCAACTCTTCAACATCCTGGTCGGTCGCGACTTTCAGCGCGAAGAAGGCATGGCGCAGCAGGTTGTTTTCCTTCTGCCCATCCTCGAAGGATTAGACGGCTCAAAGAAAATGAGCAAAAGCCTGGGCAATTTCATCGGGGTGAACGAATCGCCTGCCAAAATGTTCGGCAAACTGATGAGCATTTCGGATGAGCTCATGGCGCGTTATTACCCCATGCTCCTCCGGCGCACCTTGTCGCCCGATGTGCATCCCATGCAGGCCAAGAAGGATCTGGCCTTCGAAATTGTTCAGTCCTATCACAGCTCAACCCAGGCCGCGACGGCTCGGGATGAATGGAATGTCCGCTTTAGCGAAAAGCGTTTGGGCGACACCGAGCTGCCGAGGTTCGGAAAGCGTCAGGGCGAAACCCTCAACATCGTCGTAGCCGCCTATCTGGAAGTCTTCCACCTCGAGAAATCTCGCGCCGAAGCCGGCCGGCTCATCAAGCAAGGGAGCGTCCAACTGGATGGCGCTAAGATCGTGGATCCCAAGACAACTCTCGATTTGCAGGACGGGCAAATCCTTCGCCTCGATAAGACGCACGCTGTGCGGGTGCAGTAGCCGTACACAAAAAGCACGCAGCCGTGTCCGGCCGCGTGCTTAGAGAAACCAGTCTTCCGTTAGGCGACAGCCGCCTCGAACATCGCCAAATTCGATGGCGCCTGCTCCACATAGGGCGTCGCGATTCCTTCGAAGTGCGAACGGATGCTGCGAAGCTCCGAAGTCACAAAGGCATCTACGAAATGCAGACGACGATCGAGCCAGGCAAAAAGTTTGTTCTTAATTTCGTAATGCACAGCCAGGGTCACCTCGGTGCATTGTGGACGAATTTCGGAGAACTCGACCAGACCCATCAGGTCGATGTTCCCGCCGACTGATTCGAAGGCAAATTCTTCAGGCGATTCACTGTCCACCGCGAGCAGCACCGTCTGCGCTTGGAACCCGAGAGGGCCTCGAAACGAAAAATCAACGGTCTTCGACGACGTTACGGTCGCTTTCGTGACCATCAGAAACTGCCGGCGATAGGATTGAATGCTAGCCAGGCGAGCTTTGCATTCTTCCAGGGACTGACTCATGTGAAGTGTTTTTTGTAGGAGCATGGTAGATAGGGTTGTTTCCGTTTACTTTAGCAGCGGAGGTGCCACCCCATTTTCTCCTAGGTAGAGCCGTTTTGATGGTCGTTTTTGTGTAAACATAATTTACACTTGTGTTCATTCAATGGACAATAAATAACGCTGGGCGGCATCCAAAACCGCGCTCCATTCGGGGGTCAGAAAACCCTCTTTTTCGTTCAACCCTGTAAGCACGGGTACCTGGCAAAGCTGGCGCAGGACGTCTCGATTTGTCGCCATCGCGATATCGCTAAGACCCTCCGGATCCGTTAACACGACTCCCAGACACGTCAGGCCGCGCAGGCGGATGCTTTCCAGCGTCAGGAGGGTGTGATTAAGACAGCCCAGCTTGTTTTGAGCGACCAGCAGGACTGGTAAACGAAGCGCCGCAGCCAGGTCGCTTACGTAATAATTGTCCGCAATCGGGACCAACCACCCACCCACGCCTTCCACAAAAACTCTCTCCACCCGCCCCTTTAGCGCGTTGAAAGCGTTCAGCACGATCTCAACCTTGAATTCAAAGCTCTCGATCTGGGCAGCCGTCAAAGGAGCCGCCGGTGTCTTCAACCATATTGGATTGATCTCGTCGATGGTGAGACCATCGGCGCCGGCGGCGAGCAAAAGTTCGGCGTCTTGGCGGTCGCCACAGCAGATCGGTTTCATCCCCGCACAGCGCTCACCCCGTCGAGAGGACAGTCTTAACAGTTGCGTCACCGTGTGAGTTTTCCCCACACCGGTGTCCGTTCCGGTAACGAAAAGGCTCACCTTAAACGAAGCTGCCTCAGGCCGCGCGGACCCGTTCCTCTTCCACCGCGTGAATCATGGAACGAAAAATTTTCAACCCATCCGCGCTTCCTAAGCGCGAGTCGGACGCGCGGTCGGGGTGCGGCATCAGTCCAAAAACGTTGCGCTCCCGGTTGCAAATTCCGGCGATGTTGTCAATGGACCCATTGGGATTCGCCTCCGGCACCACTCGGCCGTCGGCATCGGCGTAGCGCAAAATGACCTGTCGATGCCTGTTCAGTCCGGCCAGCGTCTCGGCATCCGTAAAAAAGCAGCCTTCCCCGTGCGCGACGGGGAGCCGCAACAGTTCCTCCTCCCTACAGCGATTTGTGAAAGGTGAATCGGTCACCTCAACTCGAGTGGTCGCCATGTCACAAACAAAGCGGAGAGATCGATTCCGCACCAAAGCGCCCGGCAGCAATCCCGCTTCGCACAGGATCTGAAAGCCATTGCACGTGCCTAGAATCAATTGGCCCGACCGCGCCGCCGCCGTGACCGCCCGCATGACCGGCGAAAAGCGCGCGATCGCTCCGCAGCGCAGGTAATCGCCATAAGCGAATCCGCCAGGCAAGACGATCGCGTCGAAGCCACTGAGCGTGGTCTCTTTGTGCCAGACGTATTCGGCTTCCAATCCATCGATGTCATTGATAGCCGCGAGACAATCCTGGTCGCAGTTCGATCCCGGGAATTGAATGACTGCGAATTTCATCACTGCTTAGCGGAAAGGGAACGCTGAATGGCGCGTTGTTCCTCGTGGTAGTCGGTCACGACAAGACAAGCATGAATAACTCCCGGCACCCACCCGAGCAACGTCAGAACCAGGCTGAGCAGGAAACTCCCCATTCTCCCTGTCATGAGGATTGCGACCGGTGGCAACACGATACAAAAAAAATAACGCAAAGCTTTCATTCCTGATTTTTCTTCTCCCCTTGCTGACTTTTGGCTTCCAACTTTTGCAGTTCGTAATCTTCAATCACCGGGTTGGAAAGGAGATCGCGGCATAAGCCATGCAACCGCTCCTCCAACTCGGGGCTTTCACCGTCGACCTCGATCTCCATAAATTTCCCGATTCGAACACTGCGCACTTCCGGCATGTCGAGGTGCCGCATGGCGTCTCGAACGGCGGCACCCTGCGGGTCTAGCACCGCTTCCTTCGGTTTTACCACCACGGTTACTTTCATCAGGTAATATTGATCGGCTTGGGCCGGCAACAAGCCCATTTGTAAAACTTGGCGGGCTCAAGAGTCGTTCCGAGCTCGGCCGCGACGACTTTACCTCGGGGCGCACATGCGCGATGGTCGCGCGGAAATGAAACTGACCATGGCGCGGCCGCAGATGGGCTGGCGCGTGCCGGCGGCCTGGTTGACCCTGTGCGTCGTCTGGAGTTCCACATGGTTGGCCATCAAGTTTGGGCTGCGCGATTTACCGCCCGTTTCCTACGCGGCCATCCGCTTCGTCATCGCCATCCTCGCGCTGCTCGCAGTCTCGATTGGGCGCGTCCCCTTGCTCCCCCAGCGGCGGAGCGACTACGCGGTCCTCGCCTTTACCGGGGTTTTAATGTTCACGATCAATTACGGGCTGTTGTTTTGGGGAGAACTATATGTTTCTTCCGGTCTGGCCGCCGTGCTCCAGGCGACCATTCCCATTTCCGGAATGATCTTCGCTCATTGGATGTTGCCGGACGAACCGATTCAATCGCGCAAACTGATCGGATGCCTCCTCGCGCTAGCCGGCGTGGCCGTAATCTGCGCGCGTCTCCTCGATTTCAATGGAATCATGGCGTTCTGGGCCGGACTGGGGATCGTCCTTGGAGCAGCCGGTGCGGCTTTTTCCAATGTCCTGCTCAAGGCACGCGCCATCCGTCTCGCCCCCGCCATGCTGGCCGCGTGGCAAATGATCTTCGGCGTTGTACCCATGCTACTTATCGGTCTGGCCTTGGACGGAAATCCGCTTCGCTTTCACTGGACGAGCATGTCGATCTTCTGCCTGCTCTACCTCGCCATTGTCGGATCAGCTCTCACCTTTCTTCTCCTTTACTGGCTGATGCCGCGCATGAGCATGACCAACCTCCAAACGATCGCGCTGATTACTCCTCCCGGGGCCGTCGCCTTGGGTTGGTTGTTCGGAGGCGAACGTTTTCCCCTGTGGTCATTGCTCGGAGCCCTCTTTGTCCTCCTCGGTGTATGGATGATCTTTTATAAGGCGAGGAGACAGGACGAAACACCAGAGCTCGAAGGAATCACGCCAATTCCGCGATCGTAATAAAGGACGAACACGTCGCGCGCCGACATGGCGTCCTCTCCTGTCGGGGAAGCCCCAGCTTCCCACCGCGGTCGACTCGCGCTACGCCACCGCGCGGCGCTTTTGCTTAACGAGTGAGGCACTCCCTCGCGCGCGCGTCCCATTCGAACTGCGCTTCACCTTCACCGACTGACTGCGATTGAGGCTTTCCTGTAGAACCTTCACCAGGTCCACCACGTTGGTGCTCGGATGGGGCGCGGCTGGTTTGATATCGATACTCTTATTCTTAGCCTTTTGCTCGATCAACTCCATCACAGCCGTCTTGTATTCGTCGCGGTATTTTTCCGGCTCCCATGCCACCGTCATGCTGTCGACCAAAGCCTGCGCCATCTTTAATTCTTTCTCATTGAGCGCTGTGCTTGGCCCACGACTCAACTCTTCTGCGCTCAGAATCTCACTCGCGAAGTGCATTAACTCGAGAATCAGAAACAACCCATCCGGTTTTACGGCCGCCAAATGTTCCCGGTTACTGATCACAACCTTGGCCACGCCAATCTTATCCGTCCCGCTTAAAGCCTTGTGCAAAAGCGCGTAGGCTTTTTCACCACCCTTTTGCGGCTCGAGAAAATAGGGTTTGTAGAAAAACTTAGGATCGACCTGAGCCAGCTCCACGAAATCGGTGATGTCGATCGAATGGGTGGACTCGATCTTCACTTTAGCGAAGTCTTCTTCGTTTAGAATCACGTAGCGGCCGCGTTCGTATTCGAACCCTTTCACAATCTGGTCGCCGGAGACTTCCTTCATGTCCGCTTCCGCCACCTTCTTATACTTGATCGGGCTCAGATCAGTCCGGCGCAGCTGGCGGAAGCTGATCTTCTCTTCGCGGGTGGCAGGGTAAACGGCGATCGGGATGAAAACCAACCCGAAGCTAATGCTGCCTTTCCAAATGGGACGCATACTTAAAGAGGGAGTTCGGTTTCTCTCAATTGTGAATAAATGTCAATAACTTTTCTGGCAAGGGGGGGGCGACCCATGAACGAGCACGAAGCGTTCCCGCATTCCCGGGGCCCACGGCGGCGGGAGCAGCCGACTACAGGTCTCGCTTCACTTCCGCCGGCTTCTTGTCGTCGCGAAGTCCAAGGAAAACCGGCTGGCGCAGTTTCCCCTCGCGCGTCCACTCAGCAAATTTGATCTGACAGACAAACTCCGGATTAATCCAGGTGCACGTCCGCATTTGCCCCGGCGTAATCCCCTGAACCCATTGACCGCCTTGCTTGGAGGGCAGATCAACGAATGGACAGTCCCGCCGTTTTTCCTTTTGGAATTGCCGGTACAGGGTCGCGAGCGACTTCCCGGTGAAGCCAGTCCCAACCTTCCCGGCGAACCGGAAATTTTCCCCACCGTAGTAACCAACCAGCAAAGCGCCAAAATATTTCCGGGATCCCGCGGGCGGCGTATAGCCGCCAATGACAAATTCCTGCTCATTAACACATTTCAACTTAATCCACGCGCCGCTTCGCCGGCCGGCCTCGTAAATCGATTCGCGTTTTTTGCCGACTATACCCTCGAGCCCGATGCGCTTAATTTCCTTAAGCAAGGCACGGGGGTCCCCGCCGATTTCATCGGAAAAGCGGATGGGATCACCCGATTCGTGGCGGACCCTGGCTAACAAGGCTTTCCGGGTATGCAGCGGCGAAGAAAGCAGGCTTTTGCCCTCTGCTTGCAGCAAATCAAATACGTAATAGTAGACGGGCGACTTCCGATCGTCCGACTCGAGCGCCTGTAAAAGCTGAAAGGACGAGCGACCCTTTTCGTCGAGCGCCACCACCTCGCCGTCAATCACACATTCCCTGACCGATAGCCGTTTGACGGCGGCAACGATTTCCGGGTATCGCGCGCCCAGCTCATTCTGGTTGCGCGACATGAGCGACACATTATTCCCTTCTTTGATGGCCAGCGCACGAATGCCGTCGAACTTCAATTCGTACATCCAGTCGCCCGCCGTCGGGGGGTCTTCGACCAGACGCGGCTTCATGGGTTCGAGGAAGCGCGGCTTGCCCGCCGCCAAATTCGCGGGCAGCGCGATAGCAGTCCGATCAGACGCCTTTCCTCGCGCGCGCTTTATTCGACCCGACTCTTTTTTTTTAATCGCTTTACTGATGCGCGTCTTCAAACCGGACGGCGCCGATGTCTTTCGAGCATCTGAACGATTGGACTCCCATTCGGCGTCCTGGTCATGTCCGATTTGCTTCATGGTGCGGCCTGTCTTTACCGACTGGTCGTCCCGTTTTCTAGAAAGCGGCTTGATGCTTGCGCCGGCCTTGAGGAGAAGCCACGGACTCTTGTCCTCATGGCTGCGGATTCGAATCAGAGCCCATTCGCCTTTGGCTTTCTCGCCGTCGAGGACCAGGTGCAATCTCCCTTCCCGCCACGCCTTCAGGGGCTGCTCGCCATAGACGTAGTATTTCCCGCGGTCCCAAAGCATCACGGTGCCGCCCCCATATTGGCCTTTCGGAATGATTCCCTCAAAGGCCGCGTATTCGACAGGGTGATCCTCCACTTCGACCGCCAGATGTTTTTCTCCCGGTTTCCACGGCAATCCCTTGGGCACTGCCCAGCACTTCAGCACTCCTTCCATCTCGAGGCGGAAATCATAGTGCAGGCGACTGGCATCGTGCTTTTGAATAACAAAACGCGACGCGCCTTTGACCGCCTTCGGCAAGGGTTTGCCTCCTTTCGGCTCCGCCGTGGTGGCGAAGTCACGCTTCCGCTTGTATTCCGTCAGGCCCATGGAGGTGAATCTAGCCGCGAAACTGTTCCGTAAAACGACCAAAAGAAAAGCCACCGCGCCGGTGAGGCGTCGGTGGCAAATCTTTTAGCCTGAAAATGGATTAACGATGGCGCGAACTTGCCGTCATCTCTTCCTCTTCTTCTTCGTCCTCGGATAAAGCTCCTTGATTGACGACCTCTTCGGCCAGCTCGCTCAGATGTTTATCGGTCTCACTTTCCTCTTCCAGCGTCTGCTGGAGAAGATCAGCCGCCTCTTCTTCACCGAGTAGATTGGCAAACGTGCGGACCGTGCCGTAGGCAGCAATTTCGTAATGCTCCACGCGTTGGGCCGCGCCGATCAACCCGGCATCAATGACCGATTCTTCGCCTTCCGCTTCGAGCATCTCTGACCCTTCCTCGATCAATCCCTTCATCGCCTTGCAGGTTTTGCCGGCCGGTTTTTCATCGAGACGGTCGAAAATCTCGTCCAGGCGTTCAATATGCTCTTTGGTCTGTTCGAGATGATCTTCGAACGCCTGCTTCAATTCGGCTGAGGAAGCGCCTTTCGCCATCTTCGGCAGCGCCTTCAAAAGTTGGTTCTCCGCGCTGTAAATGTCGCGCAATTCTTCCACGTAAAGTTTCTTCAGTGTATCCAGTTTCATAATCCCTCCGGTTTTAATTGTTCCAGCCTGCGAAACACACCGCTTCGACCGAAGCCAGTGCGCAAAATAGAAACGAATCTGCCCGCGCCATTGCGCGTATCTTAAGTAAAAAAGCGGTGGCCTACTCCGCCGGCGGCGCGCCGACCGAAGCGGAACCCGTCGCCACGGCTTCACCAACCTGATACCGCGTGAAACGGCGAATCACAATATTTTCGCCCAGTTCCGTGATTTTTGACTTCACCAGATCGTTGATCGTTTGGTCCGGGTTCTTGATAAAGCCCTGCTCGAGTAGACACACGGTGCTGTAAAATTTGTCCAGTTTGCCGTCGACGATTTTGCCGACCACGTTGGCCGGTTTGTCCTTCATCTGCGTTTCGTAAATGGCACGCTCGGATTGCACCGTCGCCGGCGGCACATCGTCCCGGCTCACAAACTGCGGCTGCGCTGCGGCGATATGGAGCGTGATGTCTTTGACAAAATCCCGAAAATTCTCGTTCTTGGCCACGAAGTCGGTTTCGCAATTGACCTCAACCAGAACGCCTACTTTGCCCTGCAGATGGATGTAGGAGGCAACGATGCCTTCTTTGGCCACGCGCGATGCCTTCTTGCCTGCGCTGGCGATCCCCTTGGTCCGCAGAATGGTCTCGGCCTTCTCGATATCTCCACTCGCCTCGCTCAAGGCACGTTTGCAATCCATCATGCCCGCGTTCGTCTTCTCGCGCAGTTGCTTAACCAATTGTGGATCAATTTCCATGGACACTTGTGAGCTCAAAACAGCAGAGGAAGGCGCGTCCGGCGATTAAGCCGAAACGCCGGCCATTTCGATCTGTTCGCGAATCCTTGCCTCGCCGCTCGAGGACACGATGGCGTCGACCAGTTTCTGCAGGACCACACGGATCGCGCGGATAGCGTCGTCGTTGCCGGCGATCGGATAATCGATCAACTCGGGATCAGCATTGGTATCGACGATCGCAACCACGGGGATACCGAGGCGGCGCGCTTCGAGCACGGCATTCTGCTCCCGCTGCGTGTCGATAATGACAAGAGCGTCCGGCAGCTTATCCATCTCCAAAATCCCATCCAGGTTGCGCCGCAGTTTGGCCGCTTCGCGATTCAAGGCCGCCAGTTCCTGCTTGCCCATTTTCTTGTATTCGGGCGACTGCTCGATTTGCTCGATATACTTCAAGCGTCCGATGCTCTTCCGAATGGTGGCGAGATTGGTCAGAGTTCCGCCAAGCCAGCGTTGATTCACATAGAATTGGCCACAAGCGATGGCCGCTTCCTTGACCGCTTCCTGGGCCTGCTTTTTGCATCCCACAAAGAGAATTTTGCCGCCGCGTCGCGTGACTTCTTGAAGGTATTCCGTGGCGCGATGCAGTTGCTGAACCGTGACATCGAGGTTGATGATGTAAATCTGGTTCCGCTTTTCGAAAATGTATGGCTTCATCTTCGGATTCCAGCGCTTTGTCTGGTGTCCGAAATGCACGCCTGCTTCAAGAAGCTCGGGCACTAACTCTGTAGTATTCGACATAAGGGAAAACGAGCTGTCCGGGACCCCAAACAGCGAGCGTGGAAGATGCTACACCCGCATGATAAAGGCAAACGGAATGTTCACGCTTTCCGGGCCGGGGAAGAGCGCTCCGCGTAACGAGCCAGAAGCCAGCAAAAGTCGGAAAGCCGATTGAGATATCGCACGATTTCCGAATTGAGGCTCGTCTCCGTCTGGCCTAAGGCAGCCGCCTCTCGCTCGGCCCGGCGACACACCGTCCGGGCCAGATCCAGGGCCGAGGATCCGAGAGTGGCACCGGGGATGACCCAGTCCTTTGGATAAAGAGACTTATCCTTCTCCAATTCCGTAATGGCGGTCCCGATGCGATCCACCATGGTCGGGGTGGTAAGTTGAAACCCCTCCTTCACATAGCGGTCCATATCCTCAGTGGCAGTCGCTAATTCGCCCATCACGATGATCAACTCCTTTTGCACCGCCAAAATTTGATCAGTAATAAACGGAACGGTCGACAAGGCACGGGCCAGACCGAGAGCAGCGGTCAATTCGTCGACGCACCCGTAGGCTGCGACGCGCGCATCCGTCTTCCGCACGCGGCGTCCATACATGAGCGAGGTCTCCCCGCTATCGCCGGTCTTAGTGACAATCGACATGGTCTGAAAACAAGAAGGTCGAATCAGCTTCCGCCAATTCGACATTCCACATTCTTATTGGATTGAGATTACCCGATGGCCGGTTGCGGCTCCGGTTCGTCGGCCAAAGAGGCACCAATCGGTTCGCCCTTTTCGATCAGCCGGATCTCGCGATGCGCTGGGAATCCGGTGCCGGCTGGGATCAGGTGACCCATGATGACGTTCTCCTTGAATCCGCGCAAACGATCGACCTTGCCGAGCGTAGCCGCTTCCGTGAGCACACGAGTCGTATCTTGGAACGAGGCCGCCGAGATGAAGCTGTCGGTCTCGAGGGATGCCTTCGTAATGCCAAGGAGCACGGGCGTCGCTTCGGCGGGCTTCCCGCCTTGTTCGACGACACGGCTGTTCTCCGCATCAAAGTCGAGACGATCGACCTGATCACCCCAGAGCAACGTAGTGTCGCCCGGATCGGTGATCTTCACCTTGCGCAACATCTGGCGCACGATGATCTCGATATGCTTGTCGTTGATCTCCACGCCTTGCAGCCGATAAACTTCCTGCACTTCGTTGACCAGGTGTTCCTGAAGATCCTGGGGTCCGCAAACCTCCAGAATCTCGTGCGGGACGACGGGCCCTTCCGTCAACTGCGAGCCCTTCTTCACGAAGTCGCCCTTGAAAACGATAATGTGCTTGGTGAGCGAAATCAGGTGCTCTTCCTCGGCACCTGTCTCTGGATCTTTCAGGATCAGCTTGCGTTTGCCGCGAACCGTTCCGCCCATCTCGACGACACCGTCGATCTTGGCAATCTCGGCCGCGTCCTTGGGACGGCGCGCCTCGAATAGTTCGGCCACGCGCGGGAGACCGCCCGTGATGTCTTTGGTCTTTGCCACTTTGCGCGGTGTCTTCGCCAGCAATGCGCCGGCGCGAACCTTTTGACCTTCTTCGACAATAACGTGAGCTCCCGCTGGGATCGAGTAACTGGCCAGCACTTCTTTTTTGTCACCCACAATGACGATCTGCGGATGCAGATCCTCTTTGTGCTCAATAATAACCGTGCCCATCAAACCGGTCGCTTCGTCGACGTCGCGCTTGATCGTGACCCCCGCAATCATGTCGCGGAATTCCACTTTGCCGGTCTTGTCGGTCAAAATCGGAACGTTATACGGATCCCATTGCACGAAGGTTTCAGTCTTCTTCACGGCGGATCCGTCCGGTTTCGAAATGACCGAACCGATAACGACATTATAGCGTTCCAGTTCTCGACCTTCCGCATTATGCACGCCGATCGAGCCGTTCTTATTTAGAACGATCCAGCTTCCATCGAGCGCCTGCACGGTGCGGAGATCGTTGAACTGGATGTTACCGTCGTTCTTCGCCTTGATGATCGGTTGCTTGAAGGTCTGGCTGGCCGTTCCACCGATGTGGAATGTTCGCATGGTCAGCTGCGTGCCCGGTTCACCAATCGATTGAGCCGCGATAATCCCGACCGCTTCGCCCAGCTTCACAAACTGACCGGTGGCCAGGTTGCGCCCGTAGCAAAGCGCGCAGACGCCGCGACCACATTCGCAGGTTAGCACGGAACGAATCTTCAGTTGTTCGACGCCGATGCGCTGCAGATCGTTCGCAATCTTCTCGTCGATCAGTTGGTTCGCCTTCACAATCTTCTTCTTCTTCTCCACTGGATCGGCGATCGATTCGCAACTGACGCGTCCGATGATGCGCGTGGCCAGATCGACCACTTCTTCGTCCCCTTCGTAAATAGGTTGCACCGTGATTCCGTTAACCGTGCCGCAATCCATTTCGTTGATGATCACGTCCTGTGAAGCATCAACCAGTTTGCGCGTGAGATAACCGGAGTCCGCTGTCTTCAGCGCGGTATCGGCCAAACCCTTGCGCGCACCGTGCGTCGAGATGAAATATTCCAGCACGCTCAGACCTTCGCGGAAGTTTGAAGTGATCGGCCGTTCGATAATTTCGCCGGACGGCTTTGCCATCAAACCGCGCATGCCAGCCAACTGCCGCACCTGCTGACGATTGCCGCGCGCGCCCGAATCCACCATCAGGTAAACCGGGTTCAATTCCTTGCGCCCCTCGTTGTGCTCCAGAGTCCGGAACATGACGCTCGAGATTTCGTCGCCCGCGTGGGTCCAGATATCGATGATTTTATTGTAGCGCTCGCCGTCCGTGATGATGCCTTTGCGGTATTGCTGCTCGACCTGCCGGATCTGCTTATAGGCGCTGTCCAACTCGGTTTGCTTTTCCTTCGGAATAATCATGTCCGAAATTCCGATGGAGATGCCCGCCTTCGTCGCGTGGGTGAAGCCGAGTTCCTTCAGAAGATCGAGCGTCTCGACCGTGCTTTGCGGACCAGCCACCTGATAACAACGCCAGATGATGTCGCTTAACTGCTTCTTGCCCGCAGCCTTATTAAAGAACCCCAGTCCAGCTGGCCAGATCTGATTGAAAATGACGCGACCGGCCGTCGTTTCGATCACCTTGGCCTCGGTGTTCCCATAGATGGTCTGCTTGCCAAAGTCCGGATTCTTGAGCCGGATGCGATCATGGGTCTTTACCGCTCCATCGGTCACCGCGAATTCGACTTCGACGGCGTCGGAAAAGAGGGAGAGATCCTGCGATTCCTTCTTCACTCCGCGCGGATTCTGCGTGAGGTAGTAACACCCCAGCGTGATGTCTTGCGACGGTGTTGTGATGGGTTTGCCGCTCGAGGGCGAGAAAATATTATTGGGCGCCAGCATGAGCATGCGCGCTTCCATCTGTGCTTCGACCGAGAGCGGCACGTGCACAGCCATTTGGTCCCCGTCGAAGTCGGCGTTGTAAGCCGTGCAAACCAGCGGATGAATACGAATCGCTTCGCCTTCAATCAGGAGCGGCTCAAAGGCCTGGATGGACAGACGATGCAACGTCGGCGCGCGGTTCAGCAGGACAGGATGGCCTCTCGTCACTTCTTCGAGAATATCCCAGACCTCCGGCGTCTGACGCTCGATCATCTTTTTTGCGCTGCGCACGGTATGCACGTAGCCCAGATCTTTTAGCCGCCGAATGATGAATGGCTCGAACAGAACGAGCGCCATCTTCTTAGGCAGGCCACATTGGTGCAGCTTCAGCTCCGGACCGATCACGATCACGGAACGACCCGAGTAATCGACGCGTTTACCGAGCAGATTCTGACGGAAACGACCGCCTTTGCCCTTCAACATGTCGCTCAACGATTTGAGCGGACGATTGCCCGCACCGGTCACGGCGCGTCCGTGACGGCCGTTGTCGAACAATGCATCGACCGCTTCCTGCAACATGCGTTTCTCGTTTCGGATGATAACATCCGGCGTTTTCAGCTGAAGAAGGTTCTTTAAGCGATTGTTCCGGTTAATGACGCGGCGATAGAGATCGTTCAAATCTGACGTGGCAAAACGGCCGCCTTCCAGCGGAACGAGGGGACGCAAGTCAGGCGGGATGACCGGCAGCACATCCAAAACCATCCAGTCAGGACGCGCATGCGAGTTCTGAAATCCCTGCACGAGCTTGACCCGCTTGGCCAGCTTCTTGCGAATCTGTTTGCTCTTGGTATTGCCCATCGCGACATCGAGCTCTTTGTTCAGCTTGTTCAGGTCGATCTCAGCGAGAAGCTTCTTCACCGCATCCGCGCCCATACCGGCGACAAAATCCTCGCCGTACTGTTCCTGGGCTTCGCGATATTCTACTTCCGTGAGCAACTGGGTCTTTTGCAGCGGAGTTTTGCCCGGATCGATCACGATGTAATCCTCGTAATAGATGACGCGCTCGAGTTGCCGGGCACTCATGTCCAGCATCAAGCCGAGCCGCGATGGCATGCATTTGTAGAACCAAATGTGCGAAACAGGCACGGCCAGCTCGATGTGCCCCATGCGCTCGCGGCGCACGCGCGCCAGCGTCACTTCCACGCCGCAGCGGTCGCAGATTACGCCCTTGTGCTTAATGCGCTTATACTTGCCGCACGAGCATTCCCAATCGCGGGTCGGACCAAAAATGCGTTCGCAAAAAAGTCCGCCCTTCTCGGGTTTGAAGGTTCGGTAATTGATCGTCTCAGGATTCTTGACCTCGCCTTTGCTCCACGACCGCATCGTGTCACTCGACGCAACGCCAATCGCCACTTGGTCAAAACCAACGGGGCGTTCTTCGCCCACCAACTCACGCCAGGAATGTTCGTTCATGATTTGTCTAGTCTGTCGGTTTCAAAAATTACGCTGCTGTATCGAAGACACTTTGCGGGGCCTGACCGCCGACTTTGACATCGAGGCCAAGGCTCTGCATTTCCTTGATAAGAACGTTGAAAGATTCAGGTGTTCCCGCTTCCAAAGAGTTGTCGCCTTTGACGATGGACTCGTAGATGCGGGTGCGGCCCTGCACGTCGTCAGATTTGACGGTGAGCAGTTCCTGCAAGGTGTAAGCGGCTCCGTAGGCTTCCAAAGCCCACACTTCCATTTCGCCGAAACGCTGTCCGCCATACTGCGCCTTGCCTCCCAGCGGTTGCTGAGTGACGAGCGAATAAGGACCGACCGCGCGCGCATGGATTTTGTCCGCGACCAAGTGGCCCAGCTTCATCATATAGATGTAGCCAACCACAACTTCCTGATCGAAAGCGTCGCCCGTGCGGCCGTCAAACAGGCGGGACTTCCCGTTCTCTTGGACCCACGAGTAGCCGTCCTGCTTTTTCGCATCCACCAAATATTCGCGAATCTTCTTCTCCGAGATTCCATCGAACACAGGGGTCGCGACTTTAAAGCCAAGGGCCTTTGCCGCTACGCCAAGGTGTGTCTCCAAGACCTGCCCAACGTTCATACGACTCGGCACGCCCAGCGGATTCAAAACGATTTCAACCGGCGTTCCGTCTGCCAGGAAAGGCATGTCTTCTTCCGGCACGATTCGCGCGACCACGCCCTTGTTACCATGGCGGCCGGCCATCTTGTCACCGACCGACAGCTTGCGCTTGCTCGCGATATAAACTTTGACCTGCTTGATGATGCCAGGATCGATATCATCGCCACTTTCCACCCGGTCCATCGCGCGCTCGCGTTCCAGCTCCAGTTCAGCAAACTTGTGCTCGTACGAAGTGATGATCTCGCGGATCTTGTTCCGGATCGGACTTGGATCGATCTCGATGTGATCGTGTACGACCGCCAGTTTGCGCAGAAGTGTTTTCGTAATCTTGCGATTGGCTGGGATGATAATCTCACCGGTCTCCGCGTTGACCACATCCAGCGGAATCTTCTCACCCAGCAGGATATTGGAGAGCGAATCGGTCAGCTGCTCGGTCAATTCATCCTTCTTCTTACGATGATCTTCCGTGATCGATTTGAGCTGGCGTTTCGTTTCCGTAGGCGTGAGTTTTTCCCGCGAAACTTCGCGGCGTGACGACACTTTTACGTCCATCACGATTCCGTAGGTTCCCGATGGAACCGTTAGGGATGTATCTTTCACATCAGCCGCTTTTTCTCCGAAAATGGCGCGCAACAGGCGCTCTTCCGGCGCGAGTTCCGTTTCACTCTTGGGCGTAATCTTGCCGACTAAAATGTCGCCGGGCTTCACTTCCGCGCCGACTCGAACCACTCCATCGGTCCCGAGATTGCGCAATGCTTCCTCGCTTACGTTCGGAATATCCCGCGTAATTTCCTCGGGCCCGAGCTTGGTGTCGCGCGCGCCGATTTCGAACTCGTCGATGTGAATGGAGGTGTAGATGTCCTCCTTCACCACCTTCTCCGAGATCATGATGGCATCTTCGAAGTTGTAGCCGTTCCAGGGCATGAACGCGACGAGCACGTTGCGGCCGAGGGCCAACTCACCGAAATCGGTGTTGGGACCGTCCGCGATGACTTGTCCGCGCTTCACGTGCTGCCCTTTTTTCACGATGGGCTTCTGGTTCACACAGGTCCCCGCATTGGAGCGCATGAACTTGCGCAGTTCATAAACGTGAATGCCTGCGGCGTGATCCGTCTTCAATTTCTTGCGGCTTTCCGGAATGTGACCGTCTTTCGTGACCACAATTTGATCAGCCGTGACGGATGCAACCTTGCCCACTTCTATCGAGATGAGAACAGCGTGGGAGTCGCGCGCGACCTTGCCTTCCAGCCCGGTGCCTACGAGGGGCGCTTCGGACACGATCAATGGAACGCCCTGGCGCTGCATGTTCGAACCCATGAGCGCGCGGTTCGCGTCATCATGTTCCAGAAACGGAATCAAACCCGCTGCCACCGACACCAATTGCTTGGGCGAAACATCCATATAGTGAACCTTGGAAGGCTCCACTTCGAGGAAGTCGCCGCGATAACGAACCGAAACTTTCTCTTGGGTGAGATGTCCCTTGCCATCCACCGTCGCATTCGCCTGTGCCACGAGATAGTTCTCTTCCCGATCGCCCGTGAGATAATCGATATCTTCCAGCACTCGGCCGTTGTGAACCTTGCGGTACGGTGTTTCGATAAATCCGAACTCGTTGATGCGCGCGAAGGTCGACATCGAGCTGATCAGACCGATATTCGGACCTTCCGGCGTCTCGATCGGACAAATACGCCCGTAATGGGAAGGATGCACGTCGCGCACTTCGAATCCGGCACGGTCGCGGCTCAGACCGCCTGGCCCGAGAGCGGAGAGCCGGCGCTTGTGGGTCAACTCGGCCAGCGGATTCGTTTGATCCATGAACTGTGAGAGTTGTGAACGACCGAAAAAATCGCGGATGACTGCGCTGAGCGCTTTCGGATTGATGAGTTTCTGCGGCGTCATGCCATCGACATTGATGTCGAACAAAGTCATGCGCTCTTTGACCAGACGTTCCGTCCGGGCCAGGCCGACGCGGCACTGGTTAGCCAGCAACTCGCCCACCGTCCGAACACGACGGCTACCCAAATGATCGATATCATCGAGAGTGCCTTCGCCCCGGCGCAGGTTGATCAGGTATTTGATCGCGGCAATAAAATCCTTGTCCGTCAGGATGCGCTCCGTCAGATCGACATCGATGCCGAGTTTCTGGTTGAGCTTATAGCGGCCGACCCGTCCCAGATCATACTTCTTCGGATCAAAGAAGAGACGCTTGAGCAGGGCGCGCGCGTTGGCCACGGTTGGCGGATCGCCCGGGCGGAGCCGACGATAAATGTCTTTCAACGCCTCTTCCTGATCGTGCGCCGGATCCTTGCGCAGAGCTTTGACCACCGTGTCGTCATTCGAGATATCGATGACCTTCACTTCCTTGGTCCCGAGCGCCATGATCTGGCGAATCGTGGCTAGAGTGAGTGGTTCGAAAGCGCGCGCTACCGTAATCTCGCCATCCATCACTTCGGCGGTCAGAACTTTGGTGGCGAGTTTCTCTTCGTCGAGCTTCTCGCTCAACTTCAGGTTTTCGACCGTGTAAAAAAGCTTAATTACATCCTCGTCGGGCCCATAGCCAAGGGCGCGGAGAAACGTGGTGGCGAGGAATTTGCGGCGCCGTTTGCGCCGGTCGAGATAAATATAGAGCAGGTCGGCCGTATCGAACTGAACTTCGATCCAGGAACCGCGATCCGGAATGATTCGAAAGCTGTAAAGAACCTTGCCGTTCAGGTGAATGCTGGATTCAAAAGCAATACCGGGCGAGCGGTGCAGTTGCGAAACCACCACGCGCTCCGCCCCATTGATGACGAAAGTGCCCTGCGGTGTCATGAGCGGAATTTCGCCCATGTAAACTTTCTCTTCCTTCGTCCCCTTCTCTTCCCGCAATTGGAAAGTGACGTGCAAGGGCGCGCTGAAGGTCTGGCCTTCGCGCTGCGCTTCCAGAGCGCTCAGTTTTGGCTCGCCGATTTCATAGTGACTGAAATCCAGCACCGCTTTTTCATCGTAGCTCTCAATCGGAAAAACTTCTTTGAAAACAGCTTGAAGTCCGGAAGCCTTTCGTTTGGCAAAAGGAACGTCCTTCTGCAGAAAATCTATATAAGAATTGAGCTGAACCTCAATGAGGTTTGGGGGCTCGATCCCCTCTTTAATGGTTCCGAAGTGAATGCGCTCTGCCCGGTCTGACATAATTAATGCTCTCCAACGCTAGAACTCCACGGCGCCGATAGAACACACGACACCGTTTCTCTGGGGTTTTACTGCCTCCGCCGCGTGCGAAGACGACAAAAATAGCAGCGAATCGGAAACCAGTCAAATCGACTGCTACCGTTCCGTTGCCACTCTAAATTTTTATTGCCGTCCGCGCGGTTAAAAATAATTCAGCCTATCTTTAACAATTGAAATGATTGCCCAAACTGGCCTCGCGCGCAAGCACAAAATGTGTCCCGCGCCCGGCCGGTTCAGTCGCCCCGCTCTGCCGGGGCGCCTCGCTTGAAATTGTTCAGGCGACAGAGCGCCCTTGTTTATCGACGCCTACTTGATCTCAACCTTCGCACCAGCCGCTTCGATCTTCTTCTTGATCTCTTCGGCTTCCTGCTTGGTCACACCTTCCTTGATCGTCTTGGGAGCCCCTTCCACCAGCGCCTTGGCTTCCGCCAATCCGAGGCCCGGCACCGCGCCGCGCACTTCCTTAATCACGCCGATCTTGTTGCTTCCCATTTCTTTCAGAATGACCTCGAAAGTGGTTTTCTCTTCCGCCGCCGGAGCCGCTGCTCCGGCTGCTGGTGCGGCCGCCGCGGCCACCGGTGCGGCTGCGCTTACGCCCCATTTTTCTTCGAGTTGTTTAACCAATCCGGCAATCTCAAGAACCGTTAGGCCGCTGAGTTGCTCCACCATTTTATCTGTATCCGCCATTTGTGTTTCCTCCAATTGCCGCTTCCGAAAGCTCTCGGAAAATTAAGACCGGCAGCCACCGGTCCGGACAGTTTTTGTTTGTTGCTCGTCCCGCTACGGCGGGACGAAATTTTGTTAGGCCGCGCCCTCCGTTGCGGGAGGCTCTTCCCTGGCCGGCTCGGACGCCGCAGGCTGCTCTTCCGCGGCCGGAGCCGCCACCACTGCCCCGGGTTCCGGTGCAGCCGATTCTGCCTTGGGCTCTTCCGCCGCGGGCGTCTCGGCCCTGGGCTCTTCTGCCGCCGGCTTCTCGACCACGGGCGGCGCTTCGGCTGCCGGGGCGACTTCTGCCTTGGGCGGCTCTGCCGCTGCCATGGCGCTCCCCTTCGCATTCAAAAGTCTGGCAAAAGCCGAGGCCGGTTCGTTCAGTAAACGCACCAGTTTTGTGGCCGGCGACAAAAGTAATCCAAGCAACTGCGCCAAAAGCACGTCGCGCGATGGCAATTCGGCTAAAACTTCGATTTCCTGCGTCGACAAAACGGCCTTGTCGATCACGCCAATCTTAAGCGCGGCAATTTTAAATTCCGCCGCGAATGTCTTCAGAATCTTCGCGATCGGTGCCGCATCTTTCTCGCCTGTCACGACCGCCGTCTGACCGGTCAGCTTGTCGGCCACGTCCGGCAGTCCGGAATCGGTCATGGCCCGTTTCAGAAAACTGTTTTTTACAACATGCACCTCGGCGCCGCTGGCCGCCAAACGATTTCGCAGATCAGCGAAATGATTGACGTTCATGCGCTGATAATCGGTCACCAAAATAAAAGGTGATCCCTTCAGCTTCTCGGAGAGATCGGCAACAATACTAGCTTTTTCGGGTCGCATAAAAAATGTCTCCTACACGGTCAAATACGGCGAGGGATCGACATGGATGCCAGGCGACATCGTCGCACTTAAGGTCATCCCCTCAAGAAAACGCCCTTTGGCCGTCGCCGGGCGCGCCCGCACCACCGCTTCGATAACGGCATTGCCGTTTTCCACCAGGGCTTTCTCTTCGAACGAAAATTTCCCGACCGGTACGGCAATATTGCCGTTCTTATCCAGCTTGAACTCGACGCGGCCGGCCTTCACCTCCTGCACAGCCTTGGCCGTATCTTCCGTCACCGTCCCGGTCTTCGGATTCGGCATCAATCCGCGGGGACCAAGCACCTTGCCCAGTTTGCGCACTTCCGCCATGGCAGCTGGCGTGGAAACGGCCACATCGAAATCTTGAAAGCCTTCCTGCACCTTCTGGATGAGGTCTTTGAACCCGACGTATTCGGCGCCCGCACCCTTCGCGGCCTTAGCCGCTTCGCCTTCCGCGAACACCAGAACGCGCACCTGCTTCCCGCTGCCGTGGGGCAGAGGACAGGTGCCGCGCACCATTTGATCCGATTGCTTCGGATCCACTCCGAGACGCATCGATACCGTCACGGTCTGGTCGAACTTGGTCGGGGGAAATTTCTTCAACGTGGCGACGGCGTCGCTCAGGTTATAAGGTTTGGCGCGGTCCACCTGCTCGGCGGCGGCGCGATAACGTTTACTTCGAGTAATAGCCATAAATTTAGCAGTGCAAACGAGCTCAGCTCTCCTGCGGTTGTTTCGGGACGCGCACTGTAATGCACGCCTTTCCGTTGTCAAAACCTAATCAACCCGGAATAGGGCCATTCTTCTGTAGCGGCGGTCTACGACCGCCGAATCAATAGGATTGTTTTTAAAGATTGCTATGCTCGAGTACTTCCTGATAAAAATGGCGATTATGAATCGCCCCGTATTCTATAGTCTGTCAATCCTTTGCACCGCGCTCCTTTTCGCCCCCGGACAGGTCTCCGCGCGCCCCGTCGATTTTAACGAGGTTTCCCTTCTCGTGCGCTGTCGCGAAAGCGAAACCTCCATCCGTGACGAAGTGTCGCATCGGAAGCTGATGCGTCCGTTAACGTCCCAACAGGAGACGACCTTAAAAGCACAGGGCGCGAGCGACTCTCTGGTCCAGTCCCTCCGCAGCGCCAACCTGGTGGCGTCCCGGGACGAAACCGACGCGTTGGACGCGCGCGATCGCCGCCTCGCCGCCGCCCGCATGGAAAGCTCAGCCGCTCCTCAACCGCAGGTGCACGTGTTCAATGTCGCGTTTGGCCATCCCATCAATTTGAGCGAGTACGGCGGCGCCGACTACGAGATTGCGTTCTATTCCTATCGGGTAGCGGGCGAAGATCACATTCAACCGGCTATGATCGATAATATTCGGACCGGCACAGACGTGGCGCGCAATATCCCGCTGCTCAGCGAAGGCGAGACCTTCTCGAGCAGTTTCTTTCCTACAAACGAAGTGCGCAACTGGCGCTTCACGCCTTACGACGGGCGGGGCGATCTGCGCGATAACCGGTTCAACTTTAGCGATTCTGTCGCGATCAGTTCACATGAATTCGCGCGGCCCATGCATATCGACTGGGATAGTCCGGTTTATATCGCCGGCCAGCCCTACACATTCTACCGCGTCTACGGTGCCGGCGGCGTCTCGCTCTACTATATCGGCAAAGCGAGCGAACAATCCGCCATGGTAGCCGTCGTCTCTCGCCAGGGCCTGTAAGCCCCAAATAGATTGGTCGTTGGTTAAGGATGACAGGTGCAACTCGGGTGAGTTGCACCTGTCAGAACCAACTCGTTAGACTTTGGAGGGATACGCGGCGGCGTGTCCCATTTTTTTTAACGGCGGGCGAAGCAATATCGCCTCACGTCGCTAAACAAAAATGCGTGTCATCCCGAGCCAGCGAAGACGGCGAGGGAACTCCCATTCGCGCTGTGGATCACGCAGTTTAAATCGAGTACGTTCGCGTTGTAGGTGAGGTCCCTCGACTTCGCTCGGGATGACAAGAAGAGCGCGCGTTAGAGCGATGACCTAATCCGCCGGCATCACCACGTCCGTGGCATCGTCCGACGCGGCTGCGGTTTTCGGACTGGGCGGACCGTTCCGGATAATCTTGCCTTCCTTCATCACGAACGAGACGTGCTCGGTAACCGTGATGTCAGCCGTCGGATCGCCCGGCATCGCGATGACATCCGCGAGTTTTCCTTTTTCCAGAGTCCCCACTTTCGCAGCAATCCCAAACAATTCCGCGTCAGTGGCAGTGGCCGCGCGCAAGGCGTCGATCGGTGCCATGCCCAGGCCGACCATGAGCGCGAACTCTTTCGCGTTTTGCCCGTGAGGGAAAACCGCGGCGTCCGTTCCGAAGGAAATTTTCACGCCGATGCGGACCGCATTGCGAAACATATCGCTGCGCGCGGCGGTGGCCGCCTTGGCCTTGGCCTGCAGGACAGCCGGATACGAATCCAATTTGCTCATAATCCATTCGCTCGCCATCAAAGTGGGTGTCAGATACGTCCCCTTATTCTTCATCAACGTGAGCGTTTCCGGTTTGAGAAAAGAACCGTGCTCGATCGAATCCACGCCCGCTTCGATCGCTTCGCGTGCCGCCTGGTCGCCGTGGCAATGCACGGCGATCTTCTTGCGCAAGCGGTGCGTCTCATCGACCAACGCGACCATCTCCGCCGGAGTGTATTGCGGAGTATCAACCTCATCCGCGAGCGAAAGCACCCCGCCTGAAACGGCTGCCTTGATCACGTCCGCGCCATTCTTCACTTCGAATCGAACTGCCTTGCGAATCTGATCAGGGCCGTCCGCGATCCCCTGACTGTAGTCGGGCTCACGCCCGAAAAGCATGTCGCGGAAGCCGTTGGTATTATCGAAATGGCCTCCCGTCGCACCGACTCCGAATCCCGCCACCAGCATCCGCGGACCCACCACGATTCCCTTGTTAATGGAATTTCGTAAGGCGACGTCCACGAACTCCGGACTTCCGATAAAGCGGCTGCCGAGATCACGGACCGTTGTAAAGCCTGCCTCGACCGTGGCGCGTGCGTATGCGGTCGCCTTAATGGCCTGCTCGGAAACATTCATCTGCAGTTCGCGCATGCGCAGCTCATTAAAGTTACCCGAAAAATCCAGGGTGAGATGCGTATGCGCGTCCATGAACCCGGGCGACAGCGTGACATCGCCTAGATCGACAACTTTGGCATCGCTCGGAATCTCCAGATTGGCGCCGACGTCAGCGATCTTGTCGCCTTGCACAATGATCACGGCATTTTGCAAAAGCGTCTTGGATTTGCCGTCGAACAAACGCGCACCTTTGAGCGCGATCGTTTGCTCGGTCGCGCCCAGGGATAAAATCGAAAAGCTTGAACAAACGATGAATGTGCCAAACGCAGCCGCGACCGGGAATCGTCTCATGGTGGCGACATATGAGATTGCCGGCGGCAAAGCAAGCGCGTTCGACAGGCGTGGCGCTCTTGCTGCGACCCACCCCTATGACCGATCGATTAATTCGTCAGGGTTACTCGCACCCGCAAGAAGAGCCGGTTAGCACTGCCTGCATTTGATCGAGGCACCTGCGCCTTGATTGTCTGGACGGTTCCGTTATCGGACAGGATTACATTCGTTGGCGTCACGGACTGCCATAGGGTGAGGTCGGTAGATTGCTGGAGCGAATAAGTCAGGTCGGTCGCGCCGAGGACTTTGGTATAGGTGAGTGATAGATAGGTGGCGTCTAATGATGGGATAGGCTGATTACTCGAAGCAGGATTGTTCGGATCGCTGTTGAAGGCGTACTCGAGCAGGTTACTTAAACCATCACCGTCCGGGTTGCCCGCAATCGGCGCGTCGGCATTGCCAAGGTTCGTCAGTTTCCAGGTCTCAAATGGGTAGAAGAGACGTTTGCTCGCCGCGCCGGCATTGTAGATTCCGTTCACTTCCTGCGCGGTGATGGCGCGGTTGTAGAGCGAAATCTCGTCCAACATTCCTTTGAAATGATTGTTGCTGGGAGCGTTTGTGTAACCGAAGACTAGCGGGTTATTGAAAGTTTCCGTGTGGCTAACGCTGACCGCGAAAAGGACGCCGTTGATGTAGACCAAGTCCACGCCGTTGTCGCAGGTGAGAGCAATGTGCGACCAGGTAGAAAGCGGAACACTGCCCACCGCCGTGGATGCTCTCTGGACGCCACCCTGCCAATACTCAATGTGGTCGTCCTTAAAGTAGAGGTCGCCGTAGTTACTGCTTCCCCCACTATTTGAAACCAGGTGTTCGTATGCGGCGGAACGTGCCGGGAAGAGCCAGAACTCCACGCTAAATTTGGAGCCCGCATTGATAGATGGAGTAGTAACCAAGTCATCAATGCCATCGAAGCTGAAAGCGGTTCCTGCTTTGCCGGCGGCGAAGGTCGTCCCATTGGTCAGGGTCCCGTTGTTCGTGCCGATTGCGTCGAGCGCGTTGTTCTCAGCCTTCCACCAGCTGATCAATCCGGTCGGGATACGGAACGGAGAAAAGATGCGAAGGGTCAATGTCTCATCGCCGAAAGCGCTCGAAGAATCGGTGGCACGGACGACAAAATTAAATGAGCCGGTCGCGGTGGGCGTGCCGCTTAAGACACCGTTGGAGGCCAACGTTATGCCGGGCGGTAGTGCGCCGCTAAGCAGGGCATAAGTAACGGCTCCTGTTCCGCGCAAAGAGGTGATGGTTTGATTGTAACTTTGATTGATCGTGCCATCGGGCAGTTGTGGCGCCGTGTTGATGTAAGGGCCATCTGTAGTTTTGCCCGCGGCGCCGGCACTGTAGAGCGCTGCGATTTCCGCGCCTCCCAAGGCCCGGTTGTAGACCGCGATCTCGTCCAACATTCCCTTCAAATGATTGTTGCTGGCCGCGTTTGTGTAACCAAATGCCAGCGCGTTATTGAAAGTCTCGGTATGGCTACCACTGACGGCAAGGGGAACGCCGTTGATGTAAATCCGATCGACTCCGTTGTCGTAAGTAAGCGCGATGTGCGACCAACTGAATAGCGGAATTGTACCGGAGACTGTCGCGGCTCTGAGGACGTTACCCTGCCAATATTCAATGTGATTGTCTTTAAAGTAGAGGTCGCCGTAGTTCGTGCTTCCGCCACTATTTGAAACCAGATGTTCGTATCCGGCGGAACGGGTCGGAAAGAGCCAGAACTCAACACTGAACTTGGAACCCGCATTGATAGATGGAGTGGAAACCAAGTCATCAACGCCATCGAAGCTGAAAGCGGTTCCTACTTTACCGCCCGTGAACGTCGTCCCGTTAGTCAGTGTTCCGTGATTCGCCGCGATCGAATCCTGAGAATTGTTTTCACCACGCCACCAGCTGATGATCCCGGCTGGCGGAGAGACTTTGGGTAGAACTGGAAGCGTAAACGTTAAGTCTGCCATCAGGCTATTCGCATCGGTTGCACGCACCGTGAAACTAAAGCTGCCAGCGGTGGTGGGCGTGCCGCTTAACAACCCGCTGGAATTCAATGTGAGTCCAGGCGGCAAGGAACCGCCGACAACGGTGATGGTGATAGGCGCGGTCCCGCGCGAGGTTGCGATCTTTTGCGAATAGGGAGTTGCGACGAGCGCCTCCGGCAGGGTCCACGGGGTGTTGAAGTACGGTCCCGTGACGGTTCTGCCCGCCGACCCGGAATTGAAAATCGAAGCAATCTCGGTCGTGCTCAGGGCGCGGCTATAAATCGTTGCTTCATCGATGCGCCCTTGGTGGAAGTAGTTCGGCGTCCCGTTCTCAATGTCGGCTCCCAGAACTAGGGGACGGGTGTCGTAGCCTGGGGATTTTGTTCCCGTTCCTAGGGCGACGGTGACGCCATCTAAAAATAAAACCTGCTGCCAGGTAGCGTCATTGAAAGTGAAGGCGATGTGGTACCACCGCCCGAGAACGGGCGAGAAAGGATATTGCAGAACCGATCCGGCCCCGGCAGCATCTCCAACAAACGCTTTGAGAACACCGTTGTCGAGATAGACGCCATACGAATCGAGGGTGCCGGCTCCGAATGGTTTGGCGATGATCACGCGGACGCCATTCGAGGCTGTAAACAGGACCCAGGCCTCGAGGGTGAGGGAAACGGGTCGGAGCGAGGGCGAGTCAGGAATATTGACGTAATCATTAGCGCCATCGAGCGCGAACGCCTGGCCTACCCTTCCTGGTGCAAACGTGGTGCCGTTGGTAAGCGTTCCGTGATTGGCGCCGATGGCGTCGCTTGCGTTATTTTCGGCACGCCACCAGCTAACCAATCCCGGCAGCGGAGGCGGTGACGCGTAGACGGCAAGAGTGAAGACCTGCTCGGCGATCAGAGCGGAAGCGTCCGCGAGCCGAACGGTGAAATTGTAGGTGCCAGGAGTTGTCGGTGTTCCACTGAGCAGACCGACCGAACTGAGAGAGAGACCTGGAGGCAAAGAACCGTTCGTGACGGAGTAGGTGGTCGCGCCAGAGGTTCGAAGCGCGGTCATGGTCTGCGAGTAAACCTGACCTACATATCCATCCGGCAAAGCGCTCGGCGTATTTATGATCGGTCCGGCCGTGGTCTTGCCCGCGAGGCCGGCATTGAAGATGGCCGCCACTTCGGTCGCAGCCAAGGCGCGACTGGTGAGGGTAACTTCATCAATCACGGAGTCACTCGACCGGGCGACAAAGGAGTGGCGGCCAATGGCTGCACTGTCGTTCGTATAGATGATTGTCTTTGGAACGAAAGTTGACGCTGAGGCAGCCAGATTGCCGTTAACATACAAATTCAGCGTGTCGCCACTCCATGTCATTGCGACGTGGTACCACTGATTGAAGGCATATGTGTTCGTACTCTGAAGGTTCATCGTTGTGCTATCGGTGAACTGTATATTCGCCGTGAACCTCCCAGTGTTCCCTGGACCAAGGAGCGCATAAGAAACTGGTGCGCCGGACACGCTACCCCGATCCTTAGTGAAAATCACGGAGCCCAGAGAATCATTAAAGGTGCCAACCGTGCGCGGGTAAACCCACGCGTCGACGGACAGAGTTTGTGGCTGGAGAGTCGCGCTGTTCGGCACAAGCACACATTGGTTGGATCCGTTGAAGTTGAAGGCCTGGCCTACTTTGCCTGTCGTAAACGTCACTCCGTTCTGCAAGGTGCCGTGATTTGTGCCGAAGGAATCCTGGGCGTCATTTTCCCCGCGCCACCATGACGTCAAACCCGCAGGTGGCGTCAGAGGCGCAGATACTTTGAGACTGAATATTTGTTCAAACGATTGGCCGACCGCATCGGTTACGCGCACGCTGAAAAAGTAGGTCCCCGCTATAGTAGGAGTTCCGCTGATGAGACCTGTCGCCGAAAGCGACAAGCCCGGCGGCAATGCACTCGTCCCGAGTGAATAAGTCAGTGGAGCGGCGCCCAAAGTGGCGACTAGCTGTTGCGAGTAAGAGTTACCTAGGGCGGCCTCCGGAAGTTGTGATGGCGAAGTGAAGTAAGGTGCAGCGGTTTTACCCGCGGGGCCGCCAGCATTGATGGCAAAGATTTCATCGACTGTCAGGGCGCGATTGTAGAGCGCCGGTTCGTCCATCAGCCCGGAATACGAGTTTCCCCCAGGCCGAGAACCCAGATAGAGATCGGAGGTCGTGTTCGGAACAAAGCTGCCCCAGTTCGCCGTGGCCACGACCGCGCCGTTAAGAAACAACTTACCGACTCCCGAAGTCCGATCGTAGGTGACGGCGACATGCTGCCATGCGGTTGTGCTGAGCAGGCCGGCTGGCGAGAAGACAAAGTGATCGACGTTATTGATATCTTTGAGGTTGGTATACAGACAGCCTGGTCCACCCAGGCCGCTAAAGCTGGTGCTACTCCAAAAATGCGCGCCCCAACCGGAGGCGGAGCCGTTGTTCCATTCTGCGATCGGTCGCTCGGTGAGATCAGTTGGCTTGATCCATGCCTCGATGGTCATCCCGCTCCCAGGGCCAACGTTTAATGTCGGAGAAGAATTAACTTTAACCTGTTGAGTAGTGGCGGTGAAATTAAATGCTTGTCCTACTTCGCCGGTAGCGAAGGAAACTCCATTTATTAATGCGCCATTGTTGTTTCCAATCGTATCCAAAGCGTTGTTCTCCGCGCGCCACCATGAGACAACCCCGGCCGGTATCGGGGTGCTGATGAAGTGAGCCTTTACCGTCTTGCTCGCACTCATCGTGAGCGTCTCTGGATTGGTTTGCGTGGTGAGGGCGCCGCTCCAGCCATGGAACGTGTTGGGCGGGTTAGCTATCGCCGTAAGGGTAACAACTTCGCCGAGGTTGTAGCTAACTTTCGTCGGCGAGGTCGCGACCGCGCCACCTCCGTCGGTAATGATCGTTAACCGCGGCCGAAGCGAAGCATTGCTATTCGGATTCGTTCCATCACGGAATTCGTCGAGATTAGAAACGCCATCGTTGTCGAAGTCGCCGGTCGCGCTCTGGGTTAGATTTCCAAAATTCGTTTGCTCCCAGGAATCAGCCAGACCGTCGCGGTCCGAGTCAATAAAGAGCGTCGCGTTTGCGCTGGTCGCATTCCCGGCGCTGTTCGTGACCACCACTGAGTACTGCCCTTCGTTGCCTGCGCTGACATTGGTTAGGACTAACGAGTCACTCGTCGCCCCGCTGATCGGGTTGCCATTGAATCGCCATTGATAAGTGACCCCCTGGCTGTCCACGACAACAACAGAGAAGGACGCAAGCCTCCCCGGTTCGACGATTTGTGATTGTGGCTGGGTCTGAATTTGCGGCGCCAACAATCCACCGGAGGCTTTGCTTAGAAGATTGCCGCTAAGATCGCTGGTAAATCTTGATCCTTGCGCCCTCGCCGACGGCGCTACGCTGATGCAGAGGGCAAGCAGGAGAACCACCGTCGCCAGCCGCGGGATTGCTAACCCGTTCCGCTTTATCAACTGGCGCGACATATTGATCGTTAAGGACAAGGCTTCGGCTTCGGCGGTTTCCCGGGCGGTTTTTTTCCCGGTTTCGGCGGTTTTTTTCCGGGCTTCGGCGGCTTCCTGGGATGCGGGCCGTCGGGCTTCGGGGGCGGTCCCGGATGCGGATCGGCTGGAGCTGGAGGCGGAGCGGGAGCGGGAGCCGGGGCTGGGGCCGGGGCTGGAGGTGCAGGCGCGGGCGCGGGCGCAGGCGCAGGCGCGGGCGGCCCGGGGGCGGGCAGACGAAAAGGCCCGAAATCTGGAGACGGTTCTTTTCGATTGTCATAATTGTCACGCGCCCAGCTTCCATCTCTTTTGGCCTCGAGTGCGAGCAGGCCTGCCGCGAGGGCAACTGCATCCAAAGGACTTCCTGCGAGCGCTGCAGCTCCGTAAAAATCAATTAAAGCCTTCCTATCTCGATTATAGTCAGCCGCACTATACGGATCACGACCGTCAGGATCGAAATAATTGACCGGGTCATTGTAAGCGTAGTTGAAAAGATTGGAGGCAAGGGCCACTTCCGCGCCCGGATAGCTATCACGTGAGAGCCAGCGGCCGAGGCGCGGATCGTAGGCGCGATACCACGTGAGACACAACCCGGTCGGCAGGTGCGTGAGATGCCCGGTGAAGCCAAAGTCCGCGTCGAGATCGCCGCTCACCTTTGTCCGCGCCCCGTAGGGCTCGTATTCGTAACGCGCCCGCACGTTACCTGCCTCATCCAAGAGCTCGCGGATCGAGCCCAAGTGATCCTTGGTGTAGAAATACTTTCCCGTTGAGGCTCCCGCCTCCACTTTTACGCCTTGTGGAAAGAAGCGTTTCACCACGCTGCCTGCCGCCGTCCGCTCTTCGCAGATGGCGCCGTCGCACCAGACGAATCGCCGATTGCTGGTTTCGACGGCGTTGTTCAGCTCGCGGATACCGACCCGGCGATCAAGACCGTCATACGCAAATTCGGTTCTTAGGTTCCCGATGTTGATGGCCGCCAGCCGTTTCTCCGCATCCCACTCGTAGGTGGTAGCAGTCACCGGGCTGTTGTTCACGCTGGTGAGTTCGTTGAGCGCATTGTAACTGGCGGTCCGCGGGGCTCCGCCATCCACTTGCTCACTCGTGCGGTTTTGCCCGGGATCATAGGCGTAGGCAAAAGTCTTCACCACCGCGGCATTTTGCGAACCGGTTGCGGAGGTCAGCTCGTTCCCAGGGTTATAGCCGAGCGCAAAGTTGACGGGACTCGCCGTCCCGGCCTGCTGCGACCAGCTCGTTAACCGATTGCGGGTGGAATCGTGAGTATACAGAAATTCCGAAAGCGCGGTGCTCGCGCGGGTGTGCGTGATCCGATTCAGCCGCCGATCATTCGAGTTGCCGTCGTAGGCCAGCGACCACGCCTGACCGTTGGGATAGCCGACTGAAAGCAGACGTGCGGAGGGTCCGTCATAACCAAAGGTGAAGGCCCCGAGCGCGTTCGTTATCCCGGTGACACGCCCCGCGGGATCGAGGGTCGTCTGCCAGGGCTCGCCGCCGATGGCTTTGCCGACCGACCGACCCAAGGCGTCGTACGAGTAAGTGATGGTGTCGTTAGGCAACGGGCCATCAATGCTCGCCAAGGCGCCAGCCCCGAGGGTTGGGCTCGAGCCGATGGGCAAATAGCTGTACTGCGTGGTCCCACTTCCATCGGTCATCGACACAGCGCGATCATAATTCGCATCGTAGGTAAAAGTGACGGAGGGCGTGGCCACGGTCGCATTCGGATAAGAGATCGACTTCAGGTTATCGTCCCGCTCGTAGCTGTATTGCGTCACCTGCAACTTCTCGTCCACCCGTTCTCGAAGCCGGCTGGTCGCCTTTTCGTAGAAGTAAGATTCCTTCGTGCGGTCGGGATAGATCTTGGCGGTCTGCCGATCCTGCACATCGTTCTCCCACTGAGTCGTGCGGCCCATTGGATCGGTCATACTTTTCATGCCGCCGCACTTACACCATTCGTAACGGGTGACTCGATTCAACGGATCGGTGCGTTTACTCATCTCACGGAGGGGCGTGTACTCGAAAAACGTCTTTCGATCCGCGCGATCGCGAAACTCCGTGACATCCAGATTGGTATAAGTCAGCTGCTCGAAACTCGAATCAGGAAAAGTAGTTTTGGTCGCCCGGTCGAGCGCGTCGTAATCATACGTCAAGGTATAGCCGCTTTCGTTAGTCAGCGTGCGCAAGCGGCCAAAACCATCGTAGGTGTAGTTGATCGAATCGGCTGTTCCGGCGAGTGGCCCGTCGATCGTCAAAAGATAACCATTGGCATCATAACCGTAGGTCGTGGTTTCATTCTTGGCGTTTGTTTGGGTCAGCAGCTGTCCGCGGGCATTGTAGGTATAAGTGCTGGTTTGCCCGGCGGCATCCTTCCCTGTCAGCGGCAAATGCTGCGCATTATAAGTACTCTCTGAAAGTCGCTCGTTGAGACCACCGCGGGTCTGGCGCGTTTCGAGCAGATCAATTCCGTTCGCGGCATAAACAGAGGAGAACGTTCGCCCGACCGGATCAATCTGCTTCGTGACGTGCCCGAAGTTGTCGTACTCATAGGTGTAAAGTTGGGTCGTCCCATCGTCGAGCACGCGCCCGATATGAGTCGGGGTGTTAGTCGTTCCAACGAAGATGGAATCTCCCTGCCCCGAATAATCGTACCAGATCCGACCTTCCAACGCCTCTTTCTCGCTTTCCAAGATCCCGGCCGCTGATGTCCCGTCGGCGGTATGAAGCCAGTGGTAGATCCTGGCCTTGGTGTAATCGGGATAGCCTGCGGCGTAGGCGTTCCGACTCCAGTAGAAAGTATTTCGATACGACATGTAGTCGTTGTGCGTGTTCATCCCGGCGGGCAATTGGTTCGCGGCGACTGATTGGGGAATGCCGAGGTTGGTCGCTTGATTGAACTCAATGCGGTCGCGCTCGCCATTCGGATAAATGGTATCCAGGGAGGCAGTCGTACCGCTCTCTGCCCTAACAAATGTGGTTGTGCCGTACGGAGTCGTCATCGAATTGATGAAATCGCTCGTCGTTTCGTAGGCGAACTGCGAAACGATCCCAATCACGTCCGTGATCTTGATCAGCCGTCCCGAGGTATCGTATTCGAAGGTGGCAAAGCGCCCGAAGGGATCGGTGATCTTGGTAACTTTGTAGATATCGGACGGATTCGTGTAGGTGAAGGTGCTCACCTGACCGATGGCGTCAGTGACCGCTACGATTCGAAAGTTGGAATCGTAAGTTAGCGAGACGGTGTTACCGAAAGGATCGACTAATTGACTAAGAAAAACCCGGCGGGTGGATCCGGTCGAGCCGTCCGACAGGCCGAAAATCTTTTTCGATCCATCCGATGAGGTCAACTCGTAGGTCGATGGAGAGGTCCGGACCAGCCGGTCCTGCTCGTACTGCTGATAAGCGAAAGTTTGGGTTGAGCTGTTAAAGCCGGTGAAAACCCGGGTGCCGCCGCCACGCATGTAATACTTCACATCCGCGGCCGTGCTGAATGGGCTGTCCGTTATAAAAGAGAGCCATTCGAAGGTCCACTTCGGGCCAAAGTTTGGATAGGAGAAGGCCGTGGGCTGGTTCGCCTCGCGCTGGTTATAAGTTACCTGAAACGAAATCTCTTCCCCAACCGGCGGTGAATAACCCACCGGTTGGTCTATGATGTTCAAGCTGACGAGCATGAGATGAGCGCTCGCGACAGCCATCCCCTTTTTCGGGCAGGGCGCCGGCGGCTTGGGGTCATTAGGACCATCCGGGTTGGGATCGTGGCCGCCCACGTTTCCTTTCCCCCAGATTTTTCCGCCCTCGCCAGGATCGACAGTGCGCCAGCCCACCGGCAATTCGCCGGGAGCGACCAGGAAGTATCCGCTGGTCTCCGCGTCCAACGCCGTGCGCGTGGCCCAGACATCATTTTGGAACGTCGGATCCTGAATCAGGTACCGGTCGCCCTCCTGGCGAATAATCGCTGCGTAATGACCCACTTTCCAATGAACGACCGACGGGACCACGATGGGCGCGCCATTTTCACGAAACGCCATTTGATAGTTGAGCCCGATTTTTGTCGACAGCTCAGCCACCTGCGGAAGCGAAAACCCCTTCTGCGTGGAGGCCGCTTTAATAATCGTCGTGTCGCCGGCATTCTTCGGGTCGATCGATAACTTGATGCGGTGAAGCGCGAGCGGTCCGCATTTGAACGCGATTTCGGGGCGCTCCTTCATGTTGGCCAAGCCCGTGCGTGCTCCCGAGATTTTTTCGCTGCTCGGTCCGACGAATACTCGCGCTTCGACTGAATGGAGCAGCGGCTCTAAATCTTCCATACGCCCGAGCCGCGCATGCATGCAGGCCAGTTCCCCAGCGGCGCGATCTCCGATGCCTTTGCCTTTTGCATCCGTCGCATCCTTGGCCAGCGCCCATGCTTCAGCCCACGCTTCGAGCGCAAGCGAGTAGTGAGCGGTATTGTAATATTCCAGACCCAGGTCGGTGAGCAGAGCCGCGCGCCAGGCCGACTTCGGATGTTTTTCGAGGTAACCGGTTAGGCTGGCGAAGTCATCCGGCCCGGAACGATTCGAATAGGCGCGCAAGGCTGAGACAAGATCGACGTTCTCGGATTCGTTAGGCTGTCCGCCGATCGGCACGAGCGGCTCTGCAAAAATCCTGGCTCGGAAAATTTCCTCCACCGTCGGCTTGGCGGAAAACTGCAAACCGCCTTTTGGTGGGTCGACCTTGGGAACCGTGCGGTTGATCTTGATTCCCGTCGCCGGCTGCTCGGCGTTGGCCGACCCTTTAGCCTTGTTGGCCGCCGGCGCTGGCGCCGACATCAACACCAAACCTGCAAAGCAATAAGCGAAAGCTATTTGCCTCGCTCCTCTTAATCGAAATCGCTTCATACAATACTTCATGAGTTCGCTCTAATGGTCAACGCGCGGATCGGAGGCAAATCACGCCATTTTTTTTACCTCTCGATGGAGGCGACCTATGGGCTCGCCGCGCGCCGGAGAGGCGCGAAGCTCCTGCCGGATTAGCGCGCAGGAAAGGGGGCGAGCGCCGGCCGCCTCAAGAAGTCGACCTCATCGTTGCCCGGGTTTCAATCGCCCCTCGGCTGCGTTGCGAAGTTATGGCGTGCTGCTCGGTGTCGCCCCTTCCTCGACGCACTTCATCGCGGTGGTGCTATACCAGATTATCGGATCCGAAGCGCCTTCGATACGCATGACGCCGGCGATTCGCTCCGGTCCTACGACCCCGCGAAAGACGTGCTTCCACGTTGGGCTGGAAATCTCCACACTAAAATCCTGGCCGACAAGGGTGCCTTTGACTGTGCCCGGTTGGCCGTTATACCGCGCCGTTCCGGTAATTTCCGTTCCGTTTTGGGTCAGGTCCACCTCGACGTGGGCCGTCGGGCTCTCCTGCTCGATGTTCCACTTTCCGCTGACATCCCATCGCACGCACAGCGCGAGGGCCGGAGAAGACGAAATCGCTAATAGTGCGCCGACTAATATCGCAAGACCCGATGCGGCCCTAGTCCTCATTCTCATGGTTCCCCCTTTAGCGCCCTTCGTTTTGCGCCACTTCAGTTCGACGTATCTTCCTTTTCGTTCTCCTTGTGGTGCCACTTCTTTTTTTCCTGCTGCTGCTCTTTCTTTTTGTGGTCTTTGGTCGAACTCTGATCCTCAGTCCGGTTAGCTGACCCTGAAGACGGGTCAAAGCCGACGCCAAAGCGCGAAGGCGTGGGTGTTGCCGTAGGTGCTGACCCCGCAACCGAGTTTTGCTTCTTCTTCTTTTTCTTGTAGTCCTTGGTCGAATTCTGACCCTCAGTCCCGTTAGCTCTCCCTGAAGAGGGGGTTGGCGTCGACTTTGGTTTAAGATTACCGGATGCGTCCGCTTCGAAATAGGGCAAGAGCAGAGTGGGTGCTGGCGTAGCCGATATCTCCGTAATCTCCGCAATCGAGGTCGACGCAATGCCGAGCAGAAGCGCCGTGCTTAAACTACCGATGTAAAATCTTTTCTTGTTCATATGCTGTATCTCCGGTTTAGGTGGCAAGTATTATAGACCTGATTCTCATTGTCATGGTTTCCTTCGTTCATCTCAATCCGTCGTCAGTGACCCCATTTGCACGACTTCCAAGTCACTGCCTTTCACACGCTTGATGGCGCCCAATGCCTCATCGTCCCAGCGATCGTCGGGCGCGCCGGAGATAAACCAGTCGCCGCCGTTGTCGGCCAGGATCATGCCGTAGGTTTTCAGGCAACGCAGAATCACCTGCGCCGATTCGGGAAATTTGGAGATGTCGTAACCGGCTTTCAACCGCACGCGCAAGCCCATCGGCGGCAGCGCTGGGTCTTTACTGTCGCTGGCCCAGTGGCTGGCGGGCGGCACATAGCCCTTCTGCGTTTTCTGCACGGTGAAGCGCAAGGCGTGGCGAATCTCTTTTTGCTCCATCACTTCGTCGAAGCGCACCAGACCGGGGAAAATCGGCAGACCGGCGGCGTCGGCGCTGGTCCAGCCTACCGGACGCGATTTATTGCTTTTAAAATCGAAAACCGCGCCGCCGGTGGCGCGCCACGCCTTGCCGGCCGGAAAAGCGGCAAACACTTCGTAGAGCTTTTCGTTGTCGCGATCGAGCACCACCACATGGCGGTCGCCGTCGGCCTTTGGTCCACCTTCGATCGGCGCATCCGGCGGAATTGGGTAGGGACCAGGATCACTTTCGTCCGCGTATTCAAAAGTCAGCGGTACTTTCGGCTGCGTGCCAGCGACGACGATATAAGGAATACCGAGCGGCGCGCCCTCATAAGGCGCTCCGAAATCCGGATGCAGCGGCTTATCGGCGCCAATGCTTTTGATAAAAGCTGGCGATTTGGCGTCAACCGGCAACTTATCGACCGGCGTGTTCCACGGATTATCGTCGGGAAACGGGCGATAGCCGTGCAAGCTCGCGTTAGGGCCAAGATCGGGCCTGCCTTTTTCCTTTTCGCCAGCGCGCAAGCCAGAGCCCACCACACCATCGGACCAGACCGAGGCGATCAACACCCCCACCAGGCTCACGGCGAGCCACTTATCGCGGCTCGCACTCAATTGGTTTTCCAGCCCCACCATTTGAATTTGGTCTTAGCGGCATCATTAACCACGCCGGTGCCCGTGATTGCCCTTCCCGAGGATCCAAGTTCGAACACCCCCTTACCCGTTGCCTGCATCTCGGGCTGGCTATACTCGTAGAGCAGAGAGGTGCCGGAAACGTCACCGCTGAGCGAGCCATTATACTTCGGGTTGCCATTCAAGTCGGTGAAGGCGCCACGGACGGTGTCACCATTCTGCACGAAAATGATTTCGTAATGGCCGCCTTGGGCGGTCCTCGTCTCCCAGCGGCCGGCCCAACCGGGCGAGACAGCGGGGGCTGCCGGCTTCGGGGGGGTCGCTGGCGCAGTGGTCTTCGCCGGGGCCGTATCCGCGCACTCCATGTGCGTATCGCTGTGCCAATTTACCTTTACCGAACGGCTCCGTTGTTCGTAACCGGTTCCCTCGATTCTGCCTGAATCCCCGATCTCGCCGTTATAAACGCCAGTGGTGTTGTTATCCCAATGAATGATCACGGCGAAATGATTGCCTTTTACCGTGCCGTCGACATCGCCGTTGACGGTCTGGTTGCTGCCGAAGGTGCGGCCGAGATGAATCGCATCACGCTCCTTTATCACACGCATTACAAAACTCGCCGTCCCCGTAATCACAGTTGCGTTTTGGTGCAGGTCGAGGTCCACATTGGTCGGGCCTTGTTTTAAACGCCACCCGTGGCCGACGTTCCATTGCTGGCACTGAGCTTCCACCGGAGAAGCCGACAGCGCGAAAATGGATGTGAACAACAATCCACCAAGCGCCAGGGCAAACCTGTGAGGGATTGTATTGTTTAGGGTTTGGTCGCCGCTTTGGATCACCGGCATCGGCAGATTTGGGTGATGTTTTGTTTTCATACGCTTGCTTCCTGAAACGTTTCGTCGGCTCAAGGACGTCGACCTAATCGTTGCCCCGATTCTCTTGGTCGTCGTGATGATGGTGTTTATACTTTTCCTTGTGCTTTTGGGAGTGGTCCTCCGTGTCGCTTGATGAGGATTCGGTCGCGTGTTCGGAGGTTTGAGCCGCGCCGGCGTGGGCAGCCTCTTGCCTCTCCTTTTTTTGCGGCCGGTTCTTATGATTTTTCGTGACACGCTGATTCTCAGTCCCGCCAGTTGTCACGGAGGGCGAGGTTCCTTTACCGCTGCCTTGTGAGCCAGTCTTTGGGTTGGTGAAAATCAGGCCGTCCGGCGATGTCGACTTCTTTGACAGATCGACTTCGAAATAGGGCAGGAGCTGCGTGGGTTTTGGCGTGGGTGATGGCTCTGCCATCGAAGTCACCGCAATTCCAAGAAGCACCGCCGTGATGAAACCACCCAGATAGAGTCTTCGCTTGTTCATATTAATCGTGACCCTGGTTCTCCTCATCGTCGTGATGGTGCTTGTGCTTATTCTTTTTCTTCTTTTTATGGTGGTCGTCTACGTCGCTCGATGAAGACTCATCCGCTTCTGCGCTCGGGGTCGGCGTGGCCAATTGAAGCCCGTTAATGAAGCCGTGTGGTCTGTTAGGATCATTTGCGTCATAAGTATTATGAGAAGCCCTCCCTGTGACCGTCACGCTGGCCAGGCTCCCGCCGCTGTCGATTAGGGTAAAAAGATTTGTCCCCGGGTGTACTACCACGGCGGCCGAACCTGCACTTGCTTTACCAGTAAAGACGAACTGGGGATCGTTATTGCTCTTAAGCATCACTTGCGCGTTCGGGTGGGCCGGCCCCGCATCCCAAGTGACAGTGGTAGTCGTTTTTCCGCCCTCGGCATTTTGCACGACTTGCGGGTTGGCCGAAATCGTCGGTTTCCGAGTCTTGTTAAGGTCCTTCTGGGCATTCGTCAGCACATCCGGAATGGCGGGTGGCTGGAAGTCAATCGCAGTCAAAGTCCACGCGGTGCCGAACAGCAGGGCCATGGTCAAACCGGCCATGCGTGAGGTTTTTGTTTTCATATCCTTTGGGTTCGAAACGGAATCTGGCTTTACCCTGAACGCGCAGACGGGATGCAAATCACGCCAATTTTTTTCCGTTTCTCGGCAATCGCCGCGTCATGATATGTGGCTGTCACAATCTGATCGCGACGCAAAGGTCGCCTCCTGCAGCGCGCTTTATTTGCCGACAACTTGGGCAGTGCCCAGCAGCTGGCCGGAGTCCATCAGCGTGTAGACATAGACCCGCCCCTTCACCACCTGTACCTGCATCGCGCCTTGGCCGCCTTTCCCGACAACACCGTGGTCCTGGCCATTGACCTGCAATCGCACTTCAGCATTCGGGTGGCGCGTTCCAGACGCCCAACTAAGGTTGGCCGTGCCGAAGGGAAGCATAGCCGGCACGAGCACCACGGCCGGGTTCACCTTGATCCTCGAACTCCCAGTGCGTTCCGGTCTCGGCGTGGGATCCGCCGCCTGCATTGGAAACGGCAGGAGCAGGCAGAGTGAGATGAACAAGAATCCACCAAGTCCCAAAGCAAATAACCGGGGACGGATGGTTCCTCTTTTGCCAGCTCTGGGGGAAGCCCGCGTAGAAAGGATCGGAGGCTGTTTTGTTTTCATATATTCTGGGTTCTGAAACGGAATTGTCTTTAACCGTGAACGCGCAGGCCGGCGGCCAATCACGCCAATTTTTTTGTTACTTTTCCCGCAACCGGTGTGTCATGATCGCGCCAGCGCGGAAAATCTGGATTTGAACCGCGCGAAATTGTCCCGGTGAAATCTTCTTCCCTAGATTCTGGAGCCTCCGAACAGGAGGACACGATGGCAACGCCGGCCAAGGGAGAGGTGACGCAGTGGCTGGTTGCGGGCAGCGCGGGCGACGCTGATGCGCTGGAGTCGTTGCTTCCACTGGTCTACGAAGAGTTGCACCGCCAGGCCGTCGGCTTTTTCCGCCGGGAACGCGCGGGGCACACCCTGCAACCCACGGCATTGGTGAGCGAGGTTTATCTCCGACTCGTTAATCAGCACGAGGTGAGTTGGCAAAATCGGGCTCACTTCTTCGGGATCGCCGCCCAAATGATGCGCCGGATCCTGGTGAGTCACGCGCGTGGAAGGGAAGCGAAAAAGCGAGGCGGCGCCGCCGAGCATATCAGCTTGCCGGAAGAACTGATGGCCGCTTCGGAACGCGATCCAAATCTTCTCGCGCTCGACGATGCCTTGACCAGGCTGGAGACGCTTGATCCGGAAAAAAGCCGAATGGTGGAGCTGCGTTTCTTTAGCGGATTGTCGGTCGAAGAGACCGCGGAAGTAATGAAGGTTTCGCCGCGCACGATTGATCGGCAATGGCAGACGGCCAAGGCTTGGTTGCACCGGGAAATCGGCGCGAGCAAAGCGGCGTGATCCCTGAACGCTGGAAGCAGGTCGAGGCGCTTTTTGAGCAGGCGCTGGAAGTTCCCACGGCGGAAAGGCCGCATTTTCTACAAGGGATCGGCGACGACGAATTGCGTGGCGAGGTAGAGTCTCTGCTCCACGCCCATGGCCAGGCCGGCGCTTTCCTGGACGAACCGGAACACTTCTTTTCCAGCGAGGGCCTCGAAGAAGATGCCTTTTTGCCCGGCCAGATCATCGACCGCTACCGCATCATCCGCGAGATCGGGCGCGGCGGGATGGGCGCAGTTTTTCTGGCCGAGCGCGCGGATCAGGAATTCAAGATGCAGGTCGCGGTCAAGCTGATCAAACGCGGGATGGACACCGACCAGGTCTTGCGGCGCTTCCAGCATGAGCGGCAGATTCTGGCCTCGCTCGAACATCCGAACATCGCCCGGCTCTTGGACGGCGGAACGACCGACGACGGTCTGCCCTATTTCGTCATGGAATATATCAAAGGCGAGCGGATCGATCATTATGCGGAACAGCACCGCCTCTCGATTACCGAGCGCCTCGAGTTGTTCCGGCAGGTCTGCGGCGCGGTCTCTTACGCGCATCAAAACCTCGTCGTCCATCGTGATCTGAAGCCTTCGAACATCCTCGTCACTCCGGAGGGCACTCCAAAACTGCTCGACTTCGGCATCGCGAAAATCATCCAATCCGGCGACGGAATGGAGGCGCTCGCGACCATCACCGCGATGCCGGCGATGACACCGGAGTACGCCAGCCCGGAGCAAATCGAGGGGACGCACGCGACCACTCTGAGCGATGTCTACAGCCTCGGTGCAGTGCTCTACCAATTACTGAGCAGCCACCGGCCGTACCGCCTGCAAAATCGTTCCCCGCAGGAAATCGCGAAGGCGATCACGGCCACCCAGATCGAGAAGCCGAGCGCAAGAGTGGCTCGGGCAGAAGATGCACGGAGGCTGCGCGGCGATCTTGATAACATCGTGCTTATGGCGATGCGTCGCGATACCGCGCGCCGTTACCGTTCGGTCGAACAATTCTCGGAGGACATCCGCCGTCACCTCACGGGCCGTCCGGTTATCGCGCGCGCGGACACGTTGTCGTATCGCGCCGAAAAATTTTGGCAGCGCAACAAACTCGCCGTTTCCGCTGCGGCGCTGCTCTTTCTCACGCTCGTAGGCGGAATCGTCGCTACGGCCTCGCAGGCCCACCGAGCCCGTACTGAACAAGCGCGAGCCGAGCGGCGCTTCAACGAAGTGCGCAAGCTGGCGCACTCCGTTCTCTTCGATTACCACGACGCGATCAAGGCACTCCCCGGCGCGACCAAAGTACGGGAACTACTGGTCAGAGATGCCCTTAATTACCTCGATAGCCTCGCGGGCGAGGCGCACGGCGACCGCGCGCTCCAGCGCGAGCTCGCGGCCGCCTACGAAAGAGTCGGCGATGTTCGCCAGACGCTTGGCGACATGGCCGGAACTCTGGAAAGTCAGATGAAGGCGTTGCGAATCCGCGAAGCGCTCGTGGCCACGGATCCGAGCGACTTGCAGGCTCGGCGTGGACTGGCAAGCAGCTATAGGAAGATCGGCGACCGGCTCGGGGCAACCGGGAACGTGGGCAGCGGCCTCGAACATCTCAGGAAAGCGCTTTCCCTTTTTCTCGAACTAACGCGGGCAGAACCAGCGGATGCCGATCTTCGAAATGAGCTCGCTGAGACCCGCCTTAGTCTTGCCAGCGACCTGGGTGGCGGGAGCGATTTCGCCGGCGCCTTGGAACAGGGGCGCGCCGCCCTCGCCACCTGGGAACAACTCGTGGCGATCAATCCGCGAGAGTCATGGTACCGTTATAAGCTCTGGTGGAGTCAGATGTCCATCGCTTACACGCTGTGGTTAACAGACGATGTCGCCAATGCGATTGCGGCCAACGCGAAGGCGCTCGCGTTGGGCGAGGCGCTCCTCGCGCAGAACCCTCTCAATGCGGACTACCGGCGCAGCCTGGTCATCAATTACCAGAATGGCGGCGACATGCGTCAAAAGATCGACAAGCGCGGAGCGCTAGAGTTTGTCCGCCGAGCGGTCGAGCTGGGCGAGGAATTGGTCGCTGCGGATCCAGCCAATGGAACGGCGCGCAAAGATTTGGCCTATAATGACAAACGGGTCGCCGATTTCCTGGTGGAACTAAACGAGCATTCTGAAGCTCTGCGGCATTTTCGCCAAGCGAACGAGAGCTATCAGAGGGTGATCAAGGATGCGCCGGAGGATTTGAGTTCGCGCTTCTACGCCGCGACGTGCCGCGCTGGCGTGGCTCGGATGCAGGCGTGCCTGGGCGAAATCGAACCCGCCTTGGAAGAATGTGACAACGTGATTGCCTTCTTGCGGGAAACGTCTGGAGACCAGCCCGGTCATCTCGGGAAAGCGCAGGCGCACGAATATCTCGGCTACGCTTACGTCGCGCTGGCCGCGTCACCGCAAGCGTCGGCTGACGCGAGCAGGAAGTATACGACCGCGGCGCGCGAGATGTTTCGCCAAAGCCAGAGCATCATCGACGAAGCGCGCCGTCGTGACGGCGACCTGGGCCAGAACGAAAACTGGGCTCGGGAGATCGCAGCCGAGATCGCCAAATGCGACGCGGCGTTAAAAAAATAAGGTCAGCTGTCTCGAGTTCCGCGCGTTTAGTCTCAGGCGCTGGTTTCCTCAATTGCACTTTGATTACTCGCTGTTGCTAAAACCGTTTCCACTTAAAAAGCAGAAACGTCCTTGTTTCGGTCAGACGCCTTCGTTTCAATCGAGAGCAGATGAAAACATCATCGCTGGCCCTCTTCGCGACCCTTGTTGCTCTCTCGCTCCGTGCGCAATCGCCGCCGCCCGGGCCGGTGCCTTTGCCCAAAGATTCTCCCCTCGCCTCAGCCGATTACGACCTTCGCTGGGGAATGAAGATTCCAATGCGCGACAAAGTCGAATTGAACGCCACCGTTTACACGCCCAAGTCTGCCAACAAAGACGCGCAAAAATATCCCGTCATCTTCACGCTCACGCCTTACATCTCCGATTCCTACCACGCGCGTGGTGCCTACTTCGCCGCCCATGGCTATGTCTTCGCCCTGGTGGATGTGCGCGGGCGCGGAAACTCAGGGGGCGACTTCGAGCCCTTCGCGCAGGAGCCACGCGACGGCCACGACGTGGTCGAGTGGCTGGCGCAGCAGCCTTTCTGCAATGGCAAGGTCACCATGTGGGGCGGCTCCTATGCCGGGTTCGATCAATGGGCCACGGCCAAGGAATTTCCACTTCACCTAACGACTATTGTGCCCGTCGCGTCCGCCCATCCCCCGCTCGATTACCCTTCGAGCAATAATGTTGGCGAAACCTACGATGTCCGCTGGTTCACCTTCACCAGCGGGCATACCGGCCAGGCCAACCTCTTTGGCGACGACAAATTCTGGCGCACAAAATTCCTCGATGCCTACAAACAGCATCTCCCCTTCAAGTCGCTCGACACCTTTGTCGGCAATCCATCGGCCAACTTTCAGCGCATCGTCAAACATCCCATGGCCGACGCCTATTACGACGCCATGGCGCCCACGCCCGAACAGTATCAGAAATTGAATCTCCCCATCCTCACCATCACCGGCCAATACGACGGCGATGAAATGGGCGCGCTCGCCTTTTACCGCGATCATCTGGCCAACGCTTCACCCGAAGCCCGGGCCAAACATTTTCTCATCATCGGGCCATGGGACCACGCCGGCACGCGCACGCCCACCGATGATGTGGCAGGCGTCAAGCTGGGCTCAGGAAGTCTGCTCGATATGAACGATCTCCATCGGCAGTGGTACGACTGGACCATGAAATCCGGCGCGAAACCGGATTTCCTCAAGAACCAGGTCGCCTACTACGTGTTAGCGCCGGGTAACAACGGCGCGAACGGCGAATGGAAATACGCCGACAGTTTGGAAACCTTAACGGCGAATCCAAAGACTTTTTACCTCGATTCCGCGAAGGGCGATGCCAACGGCGCGTTTCGCTCCGGGAAATTGATCCCGACTCAGCCGAACGAAGGAGCCGACCACTATACTTATGACCCTCTCGACACGCATCGCGGTGAAGAAGTCGAAGGCGTCGAAGCAACCGACAAGATTGCCGGGCTCGATCAGCGCTATCCCCTCAGCATCGGCGAAGATGGATTGGTTTATCATACCGATCCGTTGCCTAACGAGCTCCCGATAATCGGTTGCCCCCAGGTCACCCTCTGGCTGTCGATCGATACTCCCGACACCGACCTTTCCGCTGATCTTTATGAAATCCAACCGGACGGAACCAGCATCGCCCTCTGGAGCGATCTCCGTCGCTTGCGCTACCGGGATTCCTTGCGCGAAGCGAAACTCGTTAAACCGGGCGAAGTGGTGAAGTGCGAGTTCAAGCCCGGCCTGTTCGTCGCGCGACGCCTCATGAAAGGAAGTCGTCTGCGCCTTGTCATTTCTTCGCCGAACTCCATTTTCTGGCAAAAGAATTACAATTCTGGCGGCGTAGTAGCCGAGGAGACAGCCAAGGATGCCAAAACCGCGCATGTGCAAATTTACCACGACACCAATCACGCCAGCACCATTCAACTCCCGCTGCGCTGATAAACTGGGCTTTCGTCTCGTAATTTCGCGCCGTTGTTGTTAAACCGGACGTATTCATGCAGCAGGGCGATCACGATTTGCATTTGGAAATCGCGCACGTGTTGTTCATCGACATTGTCGGCTACTCCCAACGACTGGCGGACGAGCAGATCGCACTGGTCAAACGGCTGAATGATTTAGTGCGTGGCACCGAACAATTTCGCCAGGCCGAAGCGGCCGGGAAATTGATTCGATTGCCGACAGGCGATGGAATGGCGCTGGCGTTCTTCACCGCGCCTGATGCTCCGGTGCGCTGCGCCATTGAAATAAACAAAGCCGATCTGGCCGACCCGAAGATCGAGTTGCGCATGGGAATCCACAGCGGACCGATCGATCGGCTCTCGGATGTGAACGATCGCACGAATGTAACCGGCGCCGGTATCAACATGGCGCAGCGCGTCATGGATTGCGCCGATGCCGGTCATATCCTGCTCTCACAACGGATTGCCGACGATCTCGCCCAGTACGCGCGATGGCAACCGTATCTACACTCGTTAGGCGACATAGAAGTGAAGCACGGAGTCCGACTCGGTCTCGTTAATTTCTATTCTGATCAGTTTGGCAATCCCGCCACGCCGGAAAAGCTCCAGCGTGTCGAACGTGAGCGGCTCACTGGAGCGAAGGCCGAGAGCAAACGCGCTGCTCGTACACGACTCGTTCGAATTGGCGCGGTTGCTTCCATTCTCGCCCTAGTGCTGGCCGGAGCTTTCTGGATTCTCGAGCGCCGCGCCGAACAAACCGCGCGCGCGCGCCTCGGTGATATTCCCGCGCAGAGCGTGGCCGTCCTCCCGTTCGAGAACCTGAGCGCGGATCCGGCGAATGCGTTTTTCGCCACCGGCATCCAGGATGAAATCATTACGCGCCTGTCGAAGATTGCGGCGCTCAAAGTCATCTCGCGAACTTCCACCGCGCAATACGGGAGCAAGCCTGGAAATCTCGCGCAGATCGCGAAGGAGCTTGGCGTCGTTGCCATTCTCGAAGGCAGCGTGCAGAAGGTCGGCAATACGATTCGCGTCAATGTTCAGCTGATCAAACCCACGACCGACTCGCATCTTTGGGCAGAAATCTACGACCGCGAATTGATCGACATTCTGAAAGTGGAGAGCGACGTGGCCACGGAGATCGCCTCCTCATTGCGCGCGACGCTCAGTCCGGAGGAGAAAACGCTGGTCGAAAACAAGCCCACGAACAATGCCGAGGCTTACGTGCTTTATCTGAAAGGGATTGAAGCGGTGACTCGCGCCGTCGGAAGCGCGGTGCCACTAGAGGAAGCGCAGCATTTCTTCGAGCAAGCGATCGCGGCGGACCCGCCATTCGCGTTGGCCCACGCGCGTCTTTCCCGCGCCCATTCGTCGATCCACGCGCTTTATCAGCCGACAGAGATTCATAAGCTCTCGAGCAAAGCGGAAGCGGATGAAGCATTGCGATTACAACCTGACCTGAGCGAAGCACATCTTGCGCTCGGTAATTACTTCGGGCGAGTCGAGCGTGACTACGAGAAGGCGCTGAAGGAATACGCAATTGCAAGGAAGACTTCGCCGAACGACAGCACGATTTTGATGTCTACCGGAAATATTCACATGCGGCAGGGACACTTCCGCGAAGCCATTGCGGATCTAGAACGCGCGGCTTCGTTAGACCCGCGTAGTGGCAATGTCTTTGATGCGCTCGGGAACGCCTACGGCACAGTGGAATTATTCTCGGCCGCCGAAAAGGCCAAGAAACGCGCGGCCGAACTCACACCGGGGCCGTCGGCCGGCAAGTTCACCGAGGAATGCAGTTGGGCTTCGGCGTATTTGGAGTTGACCGGAAGTTTTGAAAAAATCGATGAAGTGTTAGCCAAAGGATCGACCGATCCGAAGGATGATCCGGCGGGTTTAATGGCTGCATTGCGGTTTTGGGCGCGAATGGAGGAGCGCAATTACGCTGAGGCCGAACGTATTCTCGACGCTTGTCCGGTGACGATCTTTGAGCAGTGGAGCGGGCCGCGCGTAACGAAAAGTTTTTACCTCGGCATCGTCGCGATGGTCCGGGGTGACTCAGCGAAAACGAAGCCGCTGTTCGAAGTGGAGCTTCAATTCGCACGGAGCGAACTGAACGAAATGCCTGATTCCGCTAATCGACACGCGCAGATCGGACTTGTTTGTGCCTATCTCGGTCAGAAAGAGGAAGCGATCAGCGAGGGCAAGCGCGCGGTCGATCTTCTGCCGGTAGCAAAAGATGCATTCGAGGGGCCGTGGCTTCTTTACAATCTCGCCGAGATTTATGGACGAGTCGGCGAGCCAGAAGAGGCAATCACATTGCTCGAAAAATCGCTAACCATTCCCGGGGTCATAACCCTGCCTCAGCTCAAACGCCAATGGGAGTGGGATCCGCTGCGGCAAAATCCTCGTTTCCAAAAACTGCTGGCCACTCCGCCACCAAAATTGGTTTACCAATAATGCCGGCTAAAGCTTCCAGCGACTCGTCTCTCGAGATCGATCTGAAACGTGAGTGGACTTGGGACTCACTCGGCCAGAATCCGCGCTTTCAAATTGCTGGCGGGCCTCCGCCAAAGGTGATCTACAAATAGTCTAACAAAACGGAGCTTGTCAGTGGTTCGCGCATCTGGTTAGCCTTTCCCCTGCGAACTGAAGAGAAACTTTCGGGACGCCCAATGAGAACGCGAATCGCCGGTCGTCCTGTTCTAGCCGCCTCGCTCGCGTTTCTCTATCTCGATCTTACGAACGCGGTCGGGCAGGTCGCGACTACGCACCCCTGCATGTATCCAGGCTCAGCCTCGTCTCTCATTTTCGCTCAGATGGACGCAGTCGAGACGGCCACTCCGACTCCGGCGCCAAAAGTAAACGAGAATGGGATGGCCGAAGCCGAGCGCGTCATGGTCACGGGCTCGAATATTCCCACCGCTGCAGAGGTAGGTCCCAACCCAGTCCAGACCTTGGATCGGGAAAGGATAGACAGGTCAGGCGAACGCACCACGTCGGAGCTGATCAAAGCTCTGCCCATCGCCAACGCGAATGCAGTGCCGGGAAACAGTAATCCCGGCGATCCCGCTCAAGGGGCTTCATCAGTCTCCCTGCGTGGATTGGATCCCGGAGCGACACTTGTGCTGGTCGACGGTCACCGGGTTGTTCCATTTCCTAGCGGGGCACAAGGCGGTACCCAAGCCTTCTTCGATTTGAATTCGATTCCGAAGGCGGCCATCGAAAGCATCGAGATTCTAAAAGACGGCGCCTCTTCCATTTACGGTGCCGACGCCGTTGCCGGCGTCGTGAATATCAAGCTGCGTCATGATTACAACGGCGCCGAGACGAACGTCGATTACGGCAATACGACCAGCCGAGACTCCGGTGAATTCAGCGCTTCGCTCCTTTTTGGCGTCGGCCAGGGAGACACCAACATCACGGGCGTAGTAAACTATCACCGGCGCAATTCCATTGCCTACGCCGATCGAACGTACGCAGCGCGGCCTTTTAGCCTCAGCACCAACGCTAGTCCATTTAATCTCGAGTTGTCACGTGACGCCGTCATCGCAGCCGGCGGCAATCCCGATCCCGCGCTGGGGGGACACTTTTTTTGGACATGCGCCGTTTTTCAGCACGGGAACAAGTCCCGCCTCCGACTATGTCTATACGGCGGGTCGTGCCGTTCATTTCAACCCGCAAAAATATATTGTCGCGCTGCCTGACCGGGAGAACTACGGAACCTATATTAGCGCTGATCACAAAATCTTCGGCGACCAGATGGTTCTCTTCGCCGATTTTTCTCTTCAGCGCGGGAAGATACATTACGACTACTCGTCCACCAACACGGGCGATTTCGGCGATTCCCTGAATGGCCATATCCTGGCCATCCCGCCACATGCACCGGGTCCTACTCTGGGAGGCCCGACCTACGCGGAGACGGGTCTCGCCCCGGGTGCCTACAACCCGTTTAACCCTTTCCAGCAGATTATTTCGGGCGGGAGCCGCGGCCGTCTCTTCGATTTTGGCGACCGGCTCTACGATACCACGACCGATAGCTTGTACCCCACCCTTGGAATCCGGGGCGACAAGTTATTTGACGGGACTTGGGGATACGATCTGGCCGCGCGCTACAGTTACATCGTTAGTAACGACTCTTTTAAAGCCCAATCGGCACCACTGATCAATCGCATCTTTAACGCTGCCGATCCCATCTTTGATCCAGCTTCACCGGAGTACATCGGCACCACCGTGCCCTACAATCCTTTCGGCGATTACCGGCGGCAGAGGAGAAACAACTATCGGCTGATCGACTTCGCCACCGTTTACGCCAAGACGAAAAACGACGGCTCACTCTTCTCCATCGATCTAAACATTTATACTACCAATCTGTTCACGCTTCCGGCTGGCGGTGTCGGTCTCGCTTTTGGTGGACAGTTTCAGAACGAGGATCTGGCCAACCGCGCCAGTGCTCCGTTTCTGCGCGGGGATGTCATCCAAGGGACTTTCTACACGGAGATCTTCGGAAGCCGGGTGGACTACGCCGGCTATGGAGAAGTGCGCATCCCGGTTTTTAGTCCTGCCTTCAATGCACGCGGATTCTACTCCCTTGAGCTTACCGCGGCGGTCCGCTACGAAGCATTTTTGGATACCAACAGCAATGTCACCGTCCCCAAGTTTGGCCTGCGCTGGCAGCCCTTCGACGATTCGCTCACCTTTCGAGCGACCTGGGGAGAAGGGTACAAGCAAGCTTCGTTGCACGAACTCAATGCAGCGCCAGCTACCTTTTTCACAGATCTCTTCGACCCGGTGACCGGCAAATTTTACCAGGGGTTCGGGGTAAAATTCGTCCCCAACCGCAATCTCCAGGCCGAAGACGCTCGGACTTTCAGTGGCGGCGTTGTCTACACGCCGAAGTTCGTGCCCGGCCTTACGCTGACGGTTGATCTTTTCGACATCGAAACAACCGGGTGGATCAATCCGTTCATCGATCCAAACGACGTCCTGCAACGCATCGCTCATGGCCATGGTCTACCCGGAGAAATCGTGGTCCGAGATGCAAACGGCGATCTGGTTTCCCTTCAATTGAGCGATCAAAACAGCGGCACTCAAAAAGTGCGCGGTGCAGACCTTAGCGTCTCCTATCAGTTGCCAACTCTCGTTGGCACCTTCACCTTCGTAACTCAGGCAACGTTCCTTGACTCCTATCAATTCTCCTCGGTTCCCGGTGAAACCGAACATGAACTGCGCAGCTCCGCCGTGAGCGGGTTACTTTCGCAGGACGCCTATCTTAAATGGAAAGGGACCTCCCGCCTCGAATGGTCATGGGATGGGTTGACCCTGGGCGTCACGGGCAATTATCGAGATGGATTCCACGAGTTCAACGATCGTGGCAATGAGCACTGGGTGAAGCAGACCTGGTTTTTTGATTTGCAGGCATCCTACAATTTCGACTTCATCGCGCGGAGCAACAGCGCGGTCCCCGGGGTTGCCGTGGCCGGTCCGACCGACCCGGGCAAGGATATGTCACCTGTCACCGCCAATCTTGCGCCGCCGAAGTGGAGACGATGGCTCGCGGGAACGTCTATCACAGTGGGTTGCACCGACGTTTTCGATCAGGATCCACCCGCCTCCGTGTCAAACTATCCTCGTTTCATCTACGACCCGACCGGTCGCTTTGTCTATGTCAGCGTGACGAAAAAATTCTGGTAGCCGCAGAACCGCTGCCCTGATTTTCTCCGGGGAACGAAACTCGTCCGGGCCATCGATTAATCCGGGATCAAAGGCCGCTCGACAGAGTGTCGCCTTACCAGCTAACTCAATCGTGTGATGAAATCGTTCTTTGCGGCCGCCGTCGCTTTGATTGCACTCTCTGCCACCGTCCACGCTGCGCCCAGCGCCCAGACCGCGACGCTGCAGAAATTGAGCGCCGACTTCTGGACTTGGCGCGCTCGAACCGCTCCCTTTTCCGGCGACGATGTCAACCGGATCGAACGTCCCGGCGGAATTCGTGATTGGTCGGCCACCGCCGTCACCCAACGGCAAACGCAACTCTCCGAGTTCGAAGCGAAGTGGAAGGCTCTGGATACAACCGGCTGGACCATTCCTGATCAGGTTGATTACCGATTGATGGGCTCAGCCCTGGCCCGGGTTCACTGGGAACTCGAGATCAATCCTCGCTGGAAACGCGACCCCAACTTCTACATCGAGCAGACCCTCACGCCGGTGGCCGAGGCGCTCACCGTGCCCGGCCCCTTCAACGATCCCCGCAGCCGCGAGATTCTCGTCCGTCTGCAAAACATTCCCGACATTCTTCAGGCGGCCGAAAGCAATCTCGTTAAGCCCCCCGCCCCTTTCACCACTGTCGCCATTCAGGCGTTGAAAGGGGTGCGGGAACAGTTGCACAAGATGGCGAGCGCCTTGCGGCCTGCTACCACCCTGAAAGACGAGGATCTGGCCGCAGCCGTCGATCGGGCCGGCGCGGCCCTCGAAAAATATCGAGGCTTTCTCGAAGGTTTGTTGCCTTCTCTCCCCGTCGAGACGGCTCTGGGACGCGACGCTTATCTTTTTTTCCTGAAAAACGTCGCGCTTCTTCCCTATTCACCCGAGCAGTTGCTGGCCATGGGCCGGCTCGAATGGGATCGAGCGGTCGCTTTCGAAACTTTCGAGAACCAACGGAATCGCGATGTCCCTCTCCTCTCGTTAGCCAAAGATATCAATCGCTGGAAGGCGGACGCCGCCGCCAAAGAAATAGCGATTCGCGAGTTTTTGGAGAAGCACAACATCCTGACCGTCCCCGCCTGGGTGCAACATTACATCTTGCAGCCGATGCCCCTTTACTTGCAGCCCCTCGAAGGTTTCACCGAGATGGATGATTTCACCTCGCCTGCGCGTCTCCAGGATAATTGCGTTCGCTACATGAATCCGCCGTCACCGCAGCTTGGATATTTTGGGCGCGCCACCGCCACCGATCCGCGTCCACTCACGGTGCACGAAGGAATTCCCGGGCATTATTTTCAACTTTGCCTCTCGTGGAAACAGGAAGATCCCATTCGCCGGCACTACTGCGATTCCGGCGTGAACGAAGGAATCGGATTTTACGCCGAAGAAATGATGCTGCAGGCGGGCCTCTTCGACGACAGCCCGCATACGCGCGAGATCATTTATAATTTTATGCGTCTGCGCGCCTTGCGCGTGGAAGTCGATGTGCGTCTCGCGCTCGGTGAGTTCACCCTCGACCAGGCGGCGAACTATCTGGAGCAGAGAGTCCCGATGGATCCCGCAACAGCACGACAGGAAGCGATCGCTTTTTCCACCGGCCCGGGCCAGGCCATCACCTATCAAGTTGGCAAGATCCAGATCACGAGGATGCTGGCCGAGGCTCGCCTGCGCGACGGTGAGAAATTCAGCCTGCGCGCCTTCCACGATTTCGTCTGGAAGAATGGGAACGTGCCGATCTCTTTGCAGCGCTGGGAATATCTGGGCGACCCCGGCGCCGTGCCCGCCCTTGCAAAGCCGACGCGGTAGTGCGGTTACGGCATGACGAAATCCGACGATACAGTTCGCGAGACCGGCGATCCGGAGCTGGAGATCGCGCACGTCCTATTCGTGGACATTGTCGGTTACTCCAAACGCCTGGTGAACGAGCAAACGGCGCTGGTAAAAAGGCTGAAGCGTCTTGTGCGCGAAACAGAACAATTTCGCAAAGCCGAACTGGCCGGCAAACTGATCACCATCCCAACCGGCGACGGGATGGCCCTCGTTTTTTTCACCGCACCGGACGCGCCGGTGCGCTGTGCGATTGAGCTGAGCGAGGCGGACAAGGAGGACCCAAAGATAGAGCTGCGCATGGGGATTCACAGTGGTCCGGTCGACCGCGTGGCCGACGTGAACGAGCGAACAAACGTCGCCGGAGCTGGCATCAACACGGCCCAACGCGTGATGGACTGCGGGGATGCCGGGCACATTCTTCTTTCGCAGAGAATTGCCGAGGACCTGCGGCATTACGGGAAGTGGCAGCCCCAATTACACTCGCTCGGCGAAATCGAAGTCAAGCACGGCCAGCGGATCGGAGTCGCAAATTTGTTCGCGGAGACTTACGGCAATCCCAATATTCCGGAGAAGTTAAAACGGGCCCGGCGCGCCGAACATAAGCAAAGCGCGCGGAAAACCTTCATGCTGGCCGGTGTCGGCCTCTTGCTTCTCGGGCTTTTGCTCGGGGGCGCGTATTTTTTTCTTCTCCATCGCGCCGAACAAACGCTGCGCGCGCGCGAAGCTGAAATTCCGGCGAAAAGTGTGGCCGTACTACCGTTTGAGAACCTCAGCGCGGACAAAGAGAACGCCTTTCTGGCCGGCGGCATCCAGGACGAGATCATCACGCAGCTTTCCAAGATTGGCGATCTCAAGGTTATTTCCCGCACTTCCACCCTGCAGTATGGAAGCAAACCGGAGAACATTCGCCAGATCGCGAAAGAGCTGGGCGTAACCACCATCCTCGAAGGCACGGTGCAGAAAGTTCAAAACAAGATTCGCGTGCATGTGCAGTTGATCCGGGCGGCCATGGATTTACCAATTTGGACACCGGACCCCTACGATCGCGAACTGATCGACCTCTTGAAGGTGCAGATTGAAATCGCGCGACAAGTTGCGACCACCCTGAGCGCGACGCTGACGGCGGCAGAGAAGGAGCGCCTCGACGAAAAAGTGACCAACAGTCCAGAGGCTTACGCACTCTATCTGAAGGGAACGGAAGTATTGCGCCGCCCAGCGATCGCGGTGGCATGGATGGAGGAAGGACAACGCTATTTCGAAGGGGCCATCTCGCTCGATCCGCAGTTTGCGCTGGCCCACGCGCGGCTGGCCCAAATACACACCCGGATTGCGGTGCTCTATGACCCTTCGCCGATGCACCGCGAACGTGGCCGAACAGAAGCGGAAGAGGCGCTGCGTCTGCAATCAAATTTAAGCGAAGGCCATCTCGCGCTCGGCCTTTACCATGGCCGCCTTACGCGTGACTACGGAACCGCGTTAAAGGAATACGAGCTGGCCAAAAAAGGCGCGCCTAACGACGTTTACATCCCCTATGGAGTCGCTTGGGTGGAGATGAAACAGGGCAGGTTTCGCGAAGCCATCGCCGGTTGGGAGAAAGCGACCACGCTCGACCCCATGAACTGGAACATGTTCAATAATCTGGCCGACGCCTACAGCGCGGTTGGCCGCGTGGGCGACGCCGAAAAAGCGAAGCGGCGATCGGCCGACCTGTTGCCGCCTCTCTCGCCGGAAAGATTTGGACAGGAACAGGGTTGGGCGTGGCTCTATTTTTATCTGACGGGCAGCTTCGAGAAACTGGATGACCTCATTACCCGATATGCCTCCGTCGAAGATCCCAATGCCTGGATCGCCAATGTTCATTTTGATGTCCGCATGGCCCAGCGCAAGTATGCCGACGCGGAGAAGGCCATCTCGGAATCGCCCGCGAGCATCATCGAACTTTTCGCCGGACCACGCGTCACAAAAAATTTCTATTTTGGTATCGCCGCGCTTGTCCAGGGCGATGCCGCGAAAGCACGACCTTTGCTAGAGTCCGAATTACAATTCGCCCGCAACGAACTCCGGGAAGCGCCGGATAACGAGTCGCGCCACGCGCAACTGGGGATTATTCTCGCCTACCTCGGCCAAAAAGAAGAAGCGATCGCTGAAGGAAAACGCGCGGTTGAACTCATGCCGTCAAGCAGGGACGCACTCGACGGCCCGTTGTTCATAATAAACCTGGCCGAAATTTACGGACGGGTCGGAGAAGCGGACAAGGCGATGGATTTGCTTGAGCAGGTAGTCAGGACGCCCGCCGGACTCAACGTCGCGGACTTGAAGTTCTGGCACTGGGACCCTCTGCGGAATAACCCCCGGTTCTTGAAACTAGCCAACAGTCCGCCGCCGAAGATCGAATACCACTAAGCGAGCTGGTGAGTCGCGCACGACAATAACCGCATTCGCACCCGACTGATTAGCTTGCGGCGTTTGTGTCGGATCAAGTAGCATATGCGCTCGTTACGAGTTCCATCCGGGCAGCACTTCTAATCCAACGTGGCCTTCGATGCTGCGCCTGGGCAGCCTTCTGGGCGGGCTGCTCATTTGCGCTTCGCGCCCAAGAGGTGCCACCAGTCAACGCCAACGGCATGGTCGAAGCCGAACGCGTCATTGTTACCGGATCCAATATTCCAACGGCGGCAGAGGTCGGGCCCAACCCGGTGGATAGCTACCGGCGCGATGATATCACACGGCTGGGCGTGCGAACGCCAACCGATTTCATTCAAAAATTGCCGGCAGCGTTCGGCGCGGATCCAATGAAGGCACGACCTCCACCTCCGAAGGAAGCGCCGCCATCAGCCTGCGCGGGATTGATCCGAAGGAGACGCTTGTCCTGCAGGATGGCCGGCGCCTGGCGACCGGCGGGGCCTACGGTTTGGCGGTGGATTTCAATCTCTTCCCCATCGGACTGATCGATCATATCGACATTTTGAAAGATGGCGCTTCCCCGGTCTATGGCACCGATGCCGTGGCCGGCGTGGTTAACGTTTTTCTCATCCACAAATTTCGCGGCGTTGAACTTTACGCCAGTTACGGCAATACCAATCTCGGTTCGGCTAACGACATGAGCCAGGAGATCGGATACGTCCTGGCCGGCACCGGCGACGATAAAACCAACCTCGTCGTTTTCTCCGAATATTTTAACCAGGCGGGGATCTTCTCGCGCGATCTGGATATTTCGCGCACACTCGATTACCGCCCTTTTGGCGGAGCCGACTCGCGCAGCGGAAATTATGCGGGCCGGGTCGGCAATTTCGTTTATCAACGCTCGCTCAACGGCGGCGCGCGCACTCCCACGCCTCATTCCGCCGCGAATGTTGCGACCAATCCCGAGTACATCGCGCAGTTCACTCCCGTCATTGCGCCGAGCGATCGCCAGTATTTCTATGGATCAGCCGATCACACCATTTGTGATAAGTATCTCGTGGCCTTTGTCGACTTCGAGCACAGCCGCCGCTTCTGGCATGGCGGGGTCGCGCCTCGCCCGGTGCAAGGCGATATCTGGACCGACTCGACCCATCCCTTTGGGATCAGCGACGGCGGCTTTAGCGTCCCAATCCAGAATGCGTTTAATCCGTTTACCGTGCCGGATTACATTTCGCCTGGTGGCACTGATCCGAACGCGCCGGCGACGCAGGTGAGCGCGGCGCCGCCGGGTACCGGTTTCACGACCGGCGTGCGCTACCGCTTTCTGGAAGGCGGGCTTGGCCAGCCGAAAGTCACCGCCAGTACTAATATAGCCACGGCCGGACTGCACGGGAATCTTGGTCTTTTCGGTGATTACTTCAAAACCTGGAATTGGGAGAGCGCCTTTCGTTGGAATGAAGATGCGCATATCGAAAAGATCGACGGATTGATTAATAATTATGCGCTGCGAACGGCGTTGCTCGATTCGAATCCGGCGACCGCGTTCGATCCGTTTGGCTTGAATCAAAACCGCCCGGACATCATCCGAAAGCTCATCATCTCCACGCAGGAGTACTTTGACACCACCCTGCTCACTCAGGACCTCACTCTGAATGGCGATCTTTTCAACCTTCCGGCCGGGCCGGTCTCATTCGCGATGGGCGGGCAATACTTGAAGAATCACATCACCGATCAGCCCGATGCTCTGACCGCCGCCGGTCAGGTCGGCGGTTTTAGCACCTTCAGCTTGGTGAAAGGAACGCGGGACAACTGGTCGGCCTTTTGGGAGGTACGGCTTCCGGTCACGAGCCCCACATGGAATGTTGCCGGACTGCACAGCCTCGAACTCGATTACGCCGAGCGATTCGAAGACTACAGTGATTTCGGCCAGACCGAACGGCCGAAATTTTCTATTCGTTGGCAACCGTTTGGCGGTTCGCCCGTGCCGCTGACCTTGCGCGCTTCCTATATAGAAGCGTTTCATGCTCCGAGCCTGGTCGACCTGTTTGCCGGCCATTCCAACGGATTTCCGCCCATCGACGACCCCGTGACCGGAAAGTTCATTCGCGGAGTGCCGGCAGACTTCTTGGGCAATCCGAATCTGCAACCGGAGATCGCCTACGAGTACACCTGCGGCGGTGTTCTGACCCCGGCCGCATGGTGGGATGGATTCCGCGGCCTGACGCTAACGGTCGATTACGGGCACATCGACCTCCGCGGATTCACGACCCAGCTCGATCCTCAGTTCATTGTCGATAACGAGGAGAAGTTTCCCGGCCTCGTCACCCGCAATCCGGTGACGCAACAGATCGAGCACATCACCGTTCAAACACGCAACCTTGGCGGCATGATCCAGTCGTATATCGATTACGAAGCGGTCGAGCAATTCGAAACGCAATGGTTAGGCCACGGCGACTGGGGGACCTTCACCGCCACGTTCAGTGGCACTTACCTGATGGACGTCGATATCCGTTTTTTACCGGATGATCCCCTGCAATCGGTGGTCGGAAAATTCGGAGGCGGCTTTCAGGGAACCACGGGGGGCGGCTCTTTCACCCACAATCGTTGTTACGCCAGCCTTTTCTACGATGGCTCGGCCAACAGCTGGCTGCATGGCCTCGATACAGGAATTACCATTCATTACATCGGACAATATTGGGACAACAAGTTTTTCACTTTCTACTCGAACAAGCCGCGCGACCCGACCGATCCGGAATCGCGCCCCGTCGGGGTGAGTGATCGCAAGGTTCGGGAATGGACCACGGTCGATCTGATCTTGAATTACACGTTCGAATCACCGGCCCGCACGTTGCCTAACGACGTTCCTGGGCAGGCCAAGGAGGGCGGAGCGGGCGGAAAGGAAGGGAAGGCGACTTCGACCGCGGCATATAATCCATGCGGCTGGCAGGCCTGCCTGAACAACACCACACTCACTATCGGGGTGAACAACGCCTTTGACCTCGCGCCCCCCTTCGTCGCCGCGGCCGTGCAGGCGACCGGTGCGGCGGAGAACGGTTTCGACGAAGCCACGGCCAATGCCAAAGGGCGCTTCTGCTACATTGCCATAAAAAAGCGTTTCTAACGTGATACGACCGCTGGAACAAGGAGCGCGCCCGATCCGCGCCCGCTCACCTCGCATGAGGGAATCCTATGGCATCATTTTCCGACTTTGCCTGTCCGGGAAACACAGGACCCGATCCGCCAACATTAATATGACTTCGGAGCCAACGGAGGCATCGGGTTTTACGCAGAAAAGATGATGCTGCAGGCAGGTCTGTTCGACGACAGCCCGCATATGCGCGAGATCATTTACAACTTCATGCGTCTGCGCGCCCTGCGCGTGGAAGTGGACGTGAAGCTGGCCCTCGGGCAATTCACTCTCGAGCAAGCGGCCAAATACCTGGAGCAAAAGGTTCCGATGGATCCGGGCACAGCGCGACAGGAAGCGATCGCCTTCTGGACCGGACCCGGCCAAGCCATCACGTATCAAATCGGAAAGCTTCAAATCGCAAAACTTCTGGCCGAGGCGCGCATGCGCGATGGCGACAAATTCGACCTGCGAGCCTTTCACGACTTCGTTTGGAAAAACGGTAATGTCCCGATTGCCCTGCAACGTTGGGAATTTCTTGGCGTCGATGACGACGTGCCAAAGCTAAGCAAACCTGTGCCTGGCGCCTTGTAGATCGCAGTCGCTACCCGGGCCACGCCCCGAGGGCGGTTCGGTAGACCTGCTTGAGGTAGAGGCATGGACCTCAATCGCCTCATTCGGTCGACGCGACACTCGGTTTTTAGCAGCCGACGACCGCCTGAATGAGGGAGGCCGCGTTGATCAATTGAGTCGCCTGCGCGGGCGTTATTTTCTTTGTTTTCTGGGCTTTTTGCGCCGCTTCAATGAACTTGCTCAGCTCGTCACACGGGGTCGTGGACTGCGCCAGTTCACTTAAGAGTTCGTTCAATTCCGTCGTTAGCGATTGCTTCAATTTACTCTTAATGGGAAGCCCGCCGATCACTCCGATCAGATCGTTGGCCTGCTCCTGCGCTCCCTTCACGTGGATGTTAAAGTTGCAGGAAGCGACATTACCCGCCCCGTCTTTCGCCGTGCAAGTGACGCTCGAGTCGCCTATCGGAAACGTGCTGCCCGAGGCCGGCACACTAACAAGGCTCGCGACGGAGCAGTTATCCGATGCCGTTGGAGCGAATGCGACGACCGTGCCGGCCGGACTGGTGGCGTTCACCACTTTCGACGCTGGACAATTGACAATCGGATTTTGTTTGTCCTGAACAGTCACCGTGAAAGTGCAGGGCACCGACTGGCCCTCCGGACTTTGCGCGTAAGAGCTGACGACCGTTGAACCAACCGGAAAAAGAGCGCCCGAGGCCGGAGAAGAAATCGATATCCCGTTATTACAAGGAGCGTCCACCACCGGAGTGAACGTGACCACAGCCCCGCACTGATTTGGATCGTTAGGCACTGTAATATCAGCCGGGCATTTAATCGAGGGAAGTAATTGGAAATTGCGCGTTAAAGCAAAGTTCTTGGTTTCGCCTGAGTCAATCGCTTGATCAATGGTCACGTGGTATTCGCGGGAGTTACTGGAATCAGGGCCCAGCCAGCGCGCGCTGCTAACTTTCACATCCACCGGTTTCCAGCCTGGCGCGTTCCCGCCGCCCAAGTTCTGAATGGTGATCGATTGCAATTCACCCAGATTTGCCGAGGGAATGGTCACCCAGTCGAACCGGCCATCCTCAAAGCGGTGCGAGTCGTAAAGCAGCGGAATAATGTACCCTGCGTTGACCCGGATGGTGGCGCTACCCCGGCATCCGGTCAGGGTAAAAATGAAATCCGCGTCGGTGCCGGAATTATTATCGTTACTCGTCTGGAATTCCAGACCGTAAGCCTCGTTTAAAGGTTGGAAAGGATTGTCCGACGGCACTCCCAAACGGATTTCGGGATGAGAGGCGACAACCCCAAGCACTTCCAGCTGGCTCCCATCCGTCGGGATAATGCCGTCCGTGCCGCCGTCAATGAACGAATGTTCCGAGTCCTCCTCGCTCAGCGTGTAAACGTAGGTCACGATCCTCGGGTAGCCAATGCTGGCCCGGAGAAAGGCCGCCTTATCCATGGCTCTGGGTAAATTGGGCCCCTGGGTGGCGGTGCCATCACCGTAGCCGATGTTTCCGCTGAAATTCCGGGCGAAGAAAAAATTGAGAATGTCGGCCGCGTCGTTTTCGGCATCCACCTGCGCCGCCTCACGCTCTCCGAGCTGAGTCAAAATGTTATCAAAAAGAGCGCCATCGCTTCGTGTGGCCACGCTAATGATGACATTAATGTTTACACCGCCGTAGTTAAGATGCTGGCGAATGGTGTCGAGAATTTCCGGGCCGCGGGCTGCGGAGGCCGCCGGAGTTTTAGTGTCAAAGACAATCAACGAGAGTTTGGAGTTTGGCAGGAGGGCCTTGGCGTGCACATACTCGCACCAGTCGGCCAGATGCAGATCGGTGCATTTGCCGTCGCGATTCGGAAAATCCGAGTCCCAGTCCACCAGAATCTCCTGACCGCCGCAGCTCGCTGTCGTAATGTCCGGCTCAAGCGCGTTGCAGCCGTTGTTCAAGGCGTTGTCGATTTCCGTCGTCGAGTTTGGGTTATGCGCGAACACGTAAAAAGGCCGGGGCGCAGCGCCGTTCAGGATCGTGTTGCCGGCCCTGGCTTGAGGGAAGCAAATTACTGTAGTGAGGAAGAACGTGAGCAGGAGCGGAGCGCTCCTGGACCGGCGAAGAATTTTTGTTCGGAGGGGTTTCATCGTTAACGGGCAGACTGAATTCCAGCCCTGAACAAGGCAAGAGAATACGTCCGTCTAACGAGGGTGACCGGGCGCTCCGCCCCGGATCTTGCTCTGTCGCGGTGAAGAATAGAGTGAGGCGGCTGGCCCACGCGGCCCTAGATCGCCAGTGCAGAAGCGATCAGTCGACGATTTCGAGACCCATTTGACGGGCCGTGCCGGCGATGATTCGGAAAGCAGCCTCGGGGTTGCGCGCGTTCAGATCTTTGCCCTTGGTCTTGACGATTTCCATGACTTGTTTGCGCGTCACTTTACCGACCTTGGTCTTGTTAGGCTCTTTCGAACCGGCCGCAATATTGGCCGCCTTTTTCAGCAGGATGGCAGCGGGCGGACTCTTCGTGATGAAGGTAAAGGATTTGTCCTTAAACACGGTGATGACCACCGGCAGGATGTCGCCTGCCTGTTTCTGGGTGGTGGCATTAAATTCCTTGCAGAACGCCATGATGTTGACGCCGCGCGGTCCGAGCGCGGTTCCAACAGGCGGGGCCGGATTGGCCTGCCCCGCAGGGATCTGCAATTTGATGTGAGCTATGATTTCCTTGGCCATTTTTAAAAAGTGTTAAGTGTACAGTGTTAAGTTTTAAGTTACTTGGGGCATGCGAGCAGATGTCTTGCTTAAGACTTAATACTTAAAACTATCCTCTTTCTACCTGCCAGTATTCGAGTTCCACCGGCGTAGCCCGTCCGAAAATGGTGACCGAGACACGCAGCTTGCCGCGTTCGGGATCGATCTCTTCGACAATACCATTCTGGTTTTGGAACGGGCCGTCCGCCACCTTGACCGTCTCGCCGACTTCGAAGCTGACCTTCGGCTTCACCTTCTCTTCACGCTCTTTCATTTGCGCGAGCATGTTGTCGACTTCGGACTGGCGCATCGGGATCGGTTTATCCTTGGTCCCGGCAAAACCGATCACGCCCGGGGTGTCCCGCACAAAATACCAGGTGCGGCCGACCAGTTGATTATTCTCATCGAGCAAATGCATGTTCGCGATGAGGTAGCCGGGAAAAAACTTGCGGGTCGTCTCGCTTTTCTTGCCCTTCTTAATCTCAGAAACGCGTTCCGTCGGGACGAGTACCTCATAAACGAGGTCGCTCATCTCTTCCGTCTTGACCCGCTTAAGGATGTTATCCCGCACCTTGTTTTCCTGCCCGGAAAGCACGTGGACGACAAACCATTGATCTTTACCTGCGAGTGCTTGTGCCATGGGTCAGTGCAGTTTCGTGAAATAATGGACCACGTTGACCAGAATAAAATCGAACAAGGCGACATAACCGCCCAGCAAAAGCATGGCGATGATGACGACGAGGGTTGAGTCCGTCAGTTCCTTGTAGCGGCGAAAACCTTTTTCTTTCGGTTCCCACGGCCACGAAGCTTTCTGCAGCTCAACTTTGACTTCGCTGAAGAAGTTTCTTGTTCTGGCAATCATGTTTCCTTGTAACGATTTCGGTCCACGCCAGGAGGGACTTGAACCCCCAACCGACGGTTTTGGAGACCGCTACTCTACCAATTGAGCTACTGGCGTAAGCTTTCCTAACTTAATCGAGAATATCGCTGACGCGACCCGCTCCGACGGTTTTTCCGCCTTCACGAATGGCGAACCGAATCGTCTTCTCCATCGCGACCGGGACATGCAGCTCCACTTCGACCGACACGTTGTCGCCCGGCATGACCATTTCCACTCCGTCCGGCAATTTGACCTGGCCGGTCACGTCGGTCGTGCGGAAATAGAACTGCGGCCGATAGTTCGTAAAGAACGGCGTGTGACGGCCGCCTTCCTCTTTGCTTAGCACGTAAACTTCCGCCTTAAATTTCTTGTGCGGTTTGATCGACCCTGGCTTGGCGATGACCTGGCCGCGTTCGACGTCTTCTTTTTTCGTCCCGCGCAGGAGCACACCCACGTTGTCGCCCGCGCGCGCTTCATCAAGCAGCTTGCGGAACATCTCGATGTCGGTCGCGGTCGTCTTGGCCGTATCCTTGATGCCGACGATTTCCACTTCCTCCATTTTCTTGAGGATGCCGCGCTCGACTCGACCGGTCGCGACCGTGCCGCGACCTTCAATGTTGAACACGTCTTCCACCGGCATGAGGAACGGCTGATCGATCGGCCGCTCCGGTACGGGGATGTAATCATCCACCGCCGCGACGAGCGCGAGAATTTGCTTCTCCTGCTCGGCGTCGCCCTGCAACGCCTTCAGGGCGCTGCCTTTGACGATCGGGATTTTATCTCCCGGATATTCGTATTGGGTCAGGAGATCGCGCACTTCCATCTCCACGAGATCGAGAAGCTCCGGATCGTCCACCATGTCCACCTTGTTCAGGAACACGACAATGGCAGGTACGCCGACCTGACGCGCCAGCAGGATGTGCTCGCGGGTCTGGGGCATGGGACCGTCCGCTGCGCTCACCACCAGGATAGCGCCGTCCATCTGCGCCGCACCCGTGATCATGTTCTTCACATAATCAGCATGGCCAGGGCAATCGACGTGCGCGTAGTGCCGTTTGTCGCTCTGGTATTCCACGTGCGCCGTGTTGATCGTAATGCCGCGCTCCTTTTCTTCCGGCGCGTTATCGATCGAATCGTAGGCGCGCGCTTCCGCGAAACCCTTCTTGGCCAGCACGCTCGTGATAGCGGCCGTCAAAGTCGTTTTACCATGGTCCACGTGACCGATTGTGCCGACGTTCAAGTGCGGCTTATCCCGTTTAAATGCTTCCTTCGCCATTTCGATTCTCCTGTTTAACTATACTGCGTCTTTTTGTTTTAAACTGTCGTTCGGCCGCGGGCTCGCTTTGGAGCCCATGACCGGGTTTGAACCGGTGACCTCGTCCTTACCAAGGACGTGCTCTACCAACTGAGCTACATGGGCCGCTCTTTGTCATTTCGATGCTCGCCGCGAGCTGGTTCAAAGCCCGCCACAAACCGGTTGCCTCCTGCTAAAGAGCTAAAAATCCCAGGGCCGCATCAAACCTTGCAATTTGAACGACCATGGGACCGCCCCGTTCTGCAAAAAGCGTCCGAAAGCTATCAGCGCGCTCTGGAGTGTCAAAGTAATTTGTTGGGACCGGACGGCACGGCATCCCTGCCTCAATCCCCATCGGGAGGATGTTGAACCCACTTCTCCTACCTGATTCGCTTACTGCTGGTCGCCTCCGATTTCCCGCGCGTCACCAGCTTGACCACTACGGCTAAAATCAGAATCACCGCCAGGCCGATGCCAATATTGATGGGCGTGAGCAGCCCGGCCGGCGTCGGGGTCGGCGCGGGGGTTGCCGCCGGCGGTGGCGCGTTCTTGGCTGCCAACTGCGCACGAGCGTACTGCAGGCGCGAACCGGTATCTTCGTCCGGCTTTATCTTTAGCGCCGCCTCATAGTCAGTGATCGCTTTTTCGTAATCCTGCGCCAAAGCATACGTCAATCCGCGACGGACTAACGATTCGGAGTCGGCCGGGTTGTGTGTGATCAAAACCGTGTAATCCGTGACCGCAGCATCGTACTGCTTCAGATTTCGATTGGCCCACGCGCGCCGGTCATAACTCTGGAGATCGTCCGGTTTTTTCTGAATTGCGATGGTAAAGTCGGCCGCTGCCTTATCCCATTGCGTTGCCGCAATTTCCGCGAACCCACGGTATTTGTACCCGGCCGCTTCATCCGGCTTCAGTTCGATCACCTTATTTGCATCGGCCAGGGCCGCGTCGGACTGATTGGCCATCATCAGTTCCGTCTGGCTGCGTTCCATGTAGCCAACAAAGTCCTTCGGAGCGATTTCGATCGCCTTGGAAAAGTCAGCGACCGCTTCGGGCAGTTTCCCCGCCGCCCGCAGGGATGTACCCCGGTTCGAGTAGCTTCGCGGATCCTTCGGATTTGCCTCGATCGCTTTGGTGAACTCCACCACGGCCGCGTCGTATTGCTTCTGCTGCGCCAGCTCCACACCCTTGGCCGTGTGATCGCCCGCCCCGCCGCCGCCTCCTCCGCTTCTCCTCGCAAACAATGGCCCGGCCACCAGGCCCGAAAGCAGTATAACGACAATTACTCTTCTCATTTGATCTGTTTTAATCCTCATCTCTGTTCCTCCGCTGCTCCTTTTCTGCGCCATTGTTTATTGGCACGCCAGCAAATTAAAGTGTCCCACCAAAAAAGACGAAGATGTCAGCCCTCCCTCTCGCACCCTCCCCGGCCCAACGAGCGTCGCTCCGCCCCAACATCTCAAAGGGCTACGCCGCCGTCTTTGCCACCATCGGCATCTGGTCGATGCCGTCCCTTTTCCAGTTCTATCTCAACCGCTTCTACGACCCGTGGTCGCAGAATTTTTACCGATACGCCGTCGCTTGCGCCGCCGTCGCTCCGTTCGTTCTTTATCGTCTCTGGCGCGATCGACAATGGATAGATCGCGCTGCTTTCCTGGCCTGTCTCTGGCCTTGCCTGCCGAATGTCGTTCACCAGGTCACTCAGGTGATGGCGCTCTTCTATATGGGCCCCGGCGTCTACGCCATTTTCACGCGTTCATCCGTCATCTTCACCGCCTTGCTCGCCCTCCTGTTTTTTCCGGAGGAACGTCACGTCATCCGACAATGGCAATTCCTGCTCGGCACGCTCCTCGGCCTCGTCGGAGCTTTCGGCGTCATTTGGTTTCAAGCCGGCCTGGACACGCGGCACATTCCATTGCGCGGACTCGCCATCGCCTTCACTGCCACATTTTGCTGGGCTCTCTACGGCATTTTCGTCAAGCGGCCCTCCGCCCGTCTCGGGTCGATCCGCAGTTTTGGCCTGATCAGTCTGATCACGTCAACCATGCTGCTACCCTTAACGCTTCTCTTCGGCAAAATAGCCACTCCACTTCATGTCACTGGCCAGGTCAACGTCGTACTCATCGTCTCGGCCGTCAGCTGCATCACCATCGCGCACGTCCTTTATTATATAGCGATTCGGGAAATCGGCGTCGCCCTTGCCCAAACCCTCCAACTGCTTTGCCCGGCGGGCGCGCTCGCCCTTTCCGCCTGGATCTTCCACGAGCGCCTAGGTCAGGCCCAACTATGGAGCGCCGCCATTCTCCTGCTCGGGGCATTTCTCGCCATGCGCACGAAACCGGCCACGACGACCGAGTCAGCCGAGGCGATCTGAAGCACCAAACTCCAACATCCAAGCACCAGGGAGGCTTCACTGATCAAGCTCCAAACTTCGCGCGGACGCGCATTGAGGTTTGGAGGTTGGAATTGGTGCTTCGCTCAGCCTTTGCTCAGCGCCTGAGCCTTTCGCACCAGCTCGATGAACCCCGCGCGATAGCCGTTCGGGTCGCTCCCCTTCCCTTCCTCAGCCCACTCCAGGACCGCGCCAAAATTCCCGTGCCCTTTATGCTCGGAATCCCGCAACAACATTGCGAATTCCGCCACCGCGGCCGCGAACTTTAAATCGGGTGAGGCATTCGCGAACCCAGCGCCACGATCAACCAGAACACGCTCGGTCAGCTCGCTCTTATCGCCGTCCGGCGCTTTGTGGCGCAGTTTCACCGTCAGCATTTCATTGGAGTCTGTAGTCGCTTCGCTCTGCGAAGCGCCTCTTGTTCGCTGGTTCGCGGAGTACTTCAGCGGATCGACCGGTGGCATACCCGCCGCCGGACCGGCTCCGACCCCCGGTGTCACCACTTCATAGAGCGCCGTCACGGTGTGCCCGGCTCCGATCTCGCCCGCATCAATCTTGTCGTTATTGAAATCCTCTTTCCGCAGCATCCGCTTTTCGTACCCGACCAGGCGGTAGGACGCGACCCGCGCCGGATTGAACTCCACCTGGATCTTTACGTCCTTCGCGATCGTCACGAGCGTGCCATTCATCTGTTGCACCAAAACCTTGCGCGCCTCATCGAGCGAATCGAGGTAGGCGTAATTGCCATTTCCTTTATCGGCCAGCTTTTGCATGGTCGAATCCTTCAGGTTATCCGTGCCGACCCCGAGCACACTCAGGAACACGCCGCTGTTCGCCTTCTCTTCGATCAATCGGATCAGATCGCCCTGGCTCGTCACCCCGACATTGAAATCGCCATCCGTCGCAAGGATGACGCGGTTCACTCCGCCCTTAATGAAATTGTCGGCCGCAACCTTGTAAGCGAGTTGGATTCCTTCCGCGCCGTTGGTGGATCCGCCGGGCCGCAAGTTCTCCAGCGCGCCCAGAATTTGATCCTTGTGGTCGCCCGTCGTGGAAGGCAGCGCCAGACCTGACGCACCGGCATACACCACAATGGCAACCCGATCGTTCTCGGTCAGCTTTTCCACAAGCAAACGCATCGACTGCTTGATTAGCGGCAACCGTTCGGCCGGTGTCATCGAACCGGACACATCGAGCAGGAACACGAGATTGCTGGCGCCACGTTTATCGACCGCGATCTCACGACCCTTCAATCCTACCCGCACGAGCCGATGCGACGCTTCCCACGGGCAGCTTGCTACGTCGACATTGATCGAGAACGGCTTCCCGTCCGTCGGCTGCGGATAATCGTACGTGAAATAGTTGATCATCTCCTCCAGGCGCACGGCATCTTTCGGTGGCAGCGAGCCCTGGTTGATGAACCGCCGAATGTTCGAGTACGACGCGGTATCGACATCGATGGAGAAGGTAGAAAGCGGATTCGTCTTCGCGTCGAGGAATGGATTCTCGACCACATGATCGTAAGCAGCGGTATTGAATTGCCCCTGCGCCGTTCCGCCATAAGGCTCTTCCATCGGGGGAGCGGCAGGCGCCTGCGCCATCTCAAGGCCTTCGATGCGGTGTTGAGCGCCGATCGCGTAGGTCGTGGGCCCTGCGGGTGTCTTGAAAAGATCATCGCCGACTCCGCCCGCAAAATTTCCACTGCGCGGTTTCAAACTGGCCCCTCCACCGGCGAATCCATTGCTGCCCGCGGTCTGGCCACTGGCGGTTAAGGCATCTAGCGGACCGGGCTCCGCCTTTTTCGGATTCAAACCACCGGAGAAGGCGAGCTGATCACTGGCGATCTGGTCTGTTCGCCGCCCAGCCTCGAGTGAGCGATAGCGAACACCCGTGGTAAAACTCAAGCCCGTCAAAGCCGATTTGGCGTTCGGATCCTCCGCCACAAACTCGCCCTGCACTTCCAAGGAAGGAGTACCAGCAGGCTGATTGACTTGCGATTGCCGCGTTCCCAAAGAAACGCGCGGGCCAACCAGGATGCCTTCGCGATACTTCGGAGAAAGAATAATGCCGGCGATTAGCGCTCCCACGGCCAGCAGGGCCGCCAACGCCAGAGGTCGCGCGATTGACCAGAACCAGCGATCTCCGCGGATATCGATAAGGTTCGAGTGCCGCACCGCCTCCGTCTCCTGCTCGCTCTCATAGCTCTCTTGGAGCAGGTCGCTAAATTCCTGCAACTCGGCCACGTAACGCTGCGCTTCCAGCGATTCCGCCACTTCCGCCTGGACCCGCGCCCGCTCCTCGGCCGGCAGTTCACCCAGGGCGTAAGCCGTTAAAATTGGATCATCCACATTCATTCGTTAGGTTGTTCGGGGGTTGAACGGCAGAAAATCCTTCGACGCTTCGGCATATTTCTGCCGCAGCGTCTTCAGACCGGTGTGTATCAAGACACCCACATTGTTTGCCGTCGTCTTGGTGATCTCCGCTATTTGTTGATAACTGAGATCGTTTTGAAATTTCAGCTGGATCACTTCCTGTTGGCGCGGGGGGAGAGTCGCCACGATCCGCAGCAGGAATCCGGCTGCTTCCTTGTGCTCCAGCTGTTCGCGCGGCATCGGCTGCTCGTCCGGTCGCGCCTCCATCACGCCCTCTTCCAGAAAAATCATTCGCTTCTCCTTCCGGCAAACATTGAGCGCGCGGTTCCGGCAGACCGTAAAAAGCCACGTGGCCGGTTCGCCGTTACGCCCCGCCTTCGCCCCGTTGCGTTCGAATTGTACAAAAGTTTCCTGCACGATGTCCTGAGCCCGTTCCCGGTCGCCCGTAATCCGGGTCGCGAACTGCAGAAGGGGAATCTCGAACCTGCGCAAAAGCGTCGTCGTCCGATCTAACTCTCCGTTCACGCTGGTCTCGGGCATATCCTTCACAAGGTTAACAACCCAACCCCCAAAACCTTAGGATATAATTTGTTAGCAGGGACAGCTCCCCCCGAGCTGCCGTAGCAATTCCTCTATAGCGGCGGTCCAAGACCGCCGCCCCGCCAGGCTCGCGCCCAAACGTCCCCCTCCATATTTCGATGGCGAACTCTCCCAAGACTGTTCACATTCGCATTCCCATGGATCTCAAGGCGTATCTCAGTTCGCGCCAAAAAAGAATCGATCGCGCCCTCGACCGCTACCTGCCCAGGGAAAATGTGCGGCCGGCCACCATTCACAAGGCGATGCGCTACAGCCTCTTCGCCGGAGGCAAACGTCTCAGGCCCATCCTGTGCCTGGCCGCCGCCGAGGCCTGCGGCGGCCAGCTCGAACATGCGCTGGCTCTCGCCTCGGCTATGGAATGCATCCACACCTACTCTCTCGTCCACGATGATCTCCCCAGCATGGATAACGACGACTTCCGTCGCGGTCGCCCCACTTGTCACAAGGTTTTCGGCGACGGCATTGCCGTGCTCGCCGGCGACGCTCTACTCACGGTTGCATTTGAAATCGTCGCGCGCGCCACGCCTGCGCGTCGCTACGGCATGTCGGCCTTACTCCGGGAAATCGCCGTCGCGGCGGGCAGCCGTAAACTGATTGCCGGTCAGGTGGCCGATCTCGAGGCCGAAGGCAAAAAGTCCAATCGCAACGACCTTCGCTACATTCACGAAAACAAAACGGCTGCCATCTTGACGACTTCCGTCCGCCTCGGCGCCATGAGCGCCAACGCCAGTGCCCAAAAACTTGCAGCGATTACAAAATTCGGACGAGCGCTCGGCCTCGCCTTCCAGGTCATCGACGATATTCTCGACGTCACCCAAACGACCGAGAAGCTCGGCAAGAGCGCCGGCAAAGACGTCGCCGCCCAAAAGGCCACCTATCCCGCCGTCCTCGGTTTGGATAAATCTCGCGACGAAGCCAGGCGCCTGACGCGCCATGCGCATAACGCCTTATCCATTTTCGGAGATGACGCGGCGCGGCTGCATGATCTGGCCAACCATCTCCTCCAACGCGAGTACTAACTCAGGCAGGGACGTCTCTCCGAGGCGTCCATTCTTTTGGGCCGTCGACCCGCTAGCCGTGACCAATAATCGGTGCGACGGCCGTCACATCGCCGTCGTCGAATCGGACGCGCGTGGCGGAGGCAAATTGAAAAATAACACGCCCCCCGCTGCCACTGCTGCCGCGCAGCTGTTTGATCGTGAAACTCACAGTCCGATCGTGGATCCGGAACCCAAGCGTCAGAGCAACTTTGCGAAAATTGGTATCCATCGCCTTGATCCATTCCTTGAAACGTTCCGGATTGAAGCTGCTCATGTCTCGGACCAGGACCGAATGAAGGAGCTGGCGGATTACTTCCCGTTCGCCTTTGGTCGCTGAATGTAAGCCTTGCATGCGCACCCGTTTGGAGCAGGAAAAGTGCCCTCCTACGCAGCGCGCGACGTCATACCCCGTCCGGCGAATTTGGGGACATCTCTTCTTTTGTGAAAGATTCCTTCACGCCCGTCCGAATGACAGACAGGAGACTCCGTCGCCCTCCGCGCTTCTATCGTGTCACACCCTTGAACATCCCCATCGGCGCACGATTCTTACTTTCCTGCCTTCCCAGTTCATGAATCAGATCCGCTTTGGCCTTTTGTTGCTCTGCCTCGCTGCGGTCAACGCGGCCTCCGCACAGTCGGTCTCGCGGACTGAGGCGCTAAAAATCGCCGAGTCGTTCGTGCAGCATCATTGGCGGGCCTCGTCCAAAAATGTCCTGCACGGGAAAGATGCGAACGGAATTGAAGTGCACACGCCCGATCGGGCGAGCGGACGCGGCGCTCCTCTCGCCCATTGCTGGACGTTCGAATCCGAGAATATCGGTGTCGCTTACAAGTGGGGCGGGCTCGACACGCCGGAGACTTTCGATGCCGGAATCAAAGCCGGCAAGGCGGCTGGAGATGTCTATACGACGGAAAAACGCCGGCTGGACGGGGCGGGCATCAGTGCGGCCGCCGTCGGAATTGATTGCTCCGGCTTCATCTGCCGATGTTGGAAATTGAAGAAACGATATTCTACCTACAGTTTCCGCGAGATTTGCCAGAAACTCTCTGCCACCGCCGCGCTCGAGCCTGCCGATATCATGAACAACTCGGGCGGTCACGTGCTCTTGTTCGTGAAATGGCTCGATCCGGAAAAGAAGCGCGCGCTTTTTTATGAGTCGTCACCCTTCAGCAAAACAGTCGCCTCCGAACGTAGCGTGAACGAAATGACAGCGGACGGTTATCTTCCCTTGCGTTACCGTCATATACACGGTTGATCTGGCCAGCGGCATCGGCATCTTGCCGATGAGACATGGGCTCGAACCCATGACACGTGCGAACATGACTGGCTCAGAAATTCGGCAATCCTTTCTCGATTTCTTTCGCGAGAAGCAGCACACACTCGTTCCGTCGTCGTCCCTGTTGCCCGATTCGCCCAACCTGCTTTTCACCAACGCCGGCATGAACCAGTTCGTGCCCATCTTTCTCGGGCAACAGAAAGCGACGTGGGATCCGCCCCGCACCGCCGACACGCAAAAATGCATCCGCGCCGGCGGCAAGCACAACGATCTCGAAGACGTCGGGTTGGACACTTATCACCACACCTTCTTCGAGATGCTGGGGAACTGGAGCTTTGGCGATTACTTCAAGAAAGAAGCAATCGGATGGGCCTGGGAACTGGTCGTGGAGCGATGGGCGCTACCGCCGCAACGTCTTTATGCCACGGTTTATCGCCCCGGCCCTAACGAGCCGAGTGAGTTCGATCAGGAGGCCTACGACCATTGGGCGCACTTGTTCCGCGAAGCGGACCTCGATCCCGCTGTGCACATCGTGGACGGCAACAAGAAGGATAATTTCTGGATGATGGGCGACACCGGTCCATGCGGTCCCTGTTCCGAGTTGCACGTCGATCTGACCCCTAACGGCGACACGCGCGGCCTACTCGTTAATCAGGACGATCCGCGCTGCATAGAAATTTGGAATCTTGTCTTCATCCAGTTCAACGCGAACCCCGATGGCTCATTCGTTCCCCTGCCCCAACGCCATGTCGACACCGGCATGGGTTTCGAGCGCGCCACCGCCATCATCCAGGGCACGAAGAATTTCACTGATTTTTCCGGCATCATTTCCAATTACGAAACCGACATCTTCCGCCCCATCTTTGACGAGCTGCAAAAACTCAGCGGGAAGAATTACACGAGCACCCTCCCAGGCGCAGGCGACTCGGCAATCCGCAATCCGCAATCCGCAATCGACATCGCCTTCCGCGTTCTGGCTGATCACATCCGCACGCTTTCTTTGGCCGTAGCGGATGGCATCATCCCGTCGAACGAAGGCCGCGGCTATGTCCTGCGGCGCATTCTTCGACGCGCCGTCCGTTATGGGCGCACTCTCGGATTTCACGAGCCGTTTTTCTTCAAGCTCGTCGACATAGTCGCGCGAACGTTGGGCGACGTGTTTCCCGAACTTCGCGCACAAAAGACAAAAATTGAGGACACGATCAAACGGGAAGAAGAATCGTTTAACCGGACTCTGGATAAAGGCATCGATCTCTTCGAGCGGGAGGCCCAATCCGCTCGCCAAATCTCCGGTGAATTTGCCTTTCGTTTGTATGATGAACAGGGCTTCCCTCTGGATCTCACAGGGCTAATGGCGCGAGAGCGCGGATTGATCGTGGACGTAGCCGGCTTCGAAAAGCGCATGGAGGAGCAACGCTCACGCGCGCGCGCCGCCCAGAAGAAATCTACCATAGAGATTTCTCAGGAAGACGCGGGACCTTCCACGAATTTTCTCGGCTACGAGCACGACCATACGGGCGCCGACGTTCAGGCAGTGCTCGCGCTCAATGAAAAAACCGGCGTGATCTTAAACAACTCTGTCTGTTACGCCGAGATGGGCGGGCAAGTCGGTGATACCGGCGAAATAACCCAAGGCGGACAAACGTGGAGAATTTCGAATACGCACAAGACGGGCGCGACGTGGATTCATTTAATCGATGACACCGCCCCGCCAAAAATCGGAGAGCACGTCACCATTCAGATCGATCAGGCCCGTCGTCGCGCGATCGAACGGCATCATACGGTCACGCATATCTTACATTGGGCCCTCCACGAAATCGTCTCGCGCGAGGCCACGCAAAAAGGAAGCTATGTCGGCCCGGACAAATTGACCTTCGATTTCAGCAGCGCCGCCCTCACGCCGGAGCAGAAACACGCCGTGGAAAAACTGGTGAACGACAAGATTCGCGAGAACTTACCGGTGTCGTGGTCCGAGATTCCTTATGTCGAGGCAAAGCAGCGGACGGATATTCAGCAGTTTTTTGGCGATAAATACGGCAACACTGTTCGGGTCGTACAAATCGGCGGCGCGCCTGCTTCCCTCACCGGTTACTCCATGGAGTTGTGCGGCGGCACCCATGTTCGCGCCACTGGCGAGATCGACTCGTTCCACATTGTCAGCGAATCGGCCATCGCCGCCGGCATCCGCCGCATCGAAGCATTGTCGGGCGACGCCGCCCATGATTGGTCCGAGCAGGAAGCCGCGCGCCAACAGGAAAAATTTAATTTGTTGGCGAAAAAGAAATCTGACCTGACCGCTCTTCCCGTTTTCTCCACCACGGGCAGCACTTCACAGTTGCTCGATCAGGTCGACGCACGTGCGGAACATCTGAAGAAGTTGGAAGCGGAAGTGCACGACTGGGAAAAGAAAAACGCCAAGACGGCGGAGGCCGGTTTGCAAAGCCGCGCCGCAGAAATCGCCACCGAGCTTGCCTTATCTCAAAGCAGTACGGGAGCCTGCGTGGCGGAAGTAACGGAAGGCGACGGCAAATTGCTGCAAGCCGTGGTCGACGCACTCAAGGCAAAGATCAACGGACCGATATTCCTGGCCAGTGCGGCCGAAGGAGTGGTCGCGTTAGTTGCGTCGGTTCCAAAGGAACTCACCTCGAAGATTCAGGCGGACAAATTGATTCAGCAGATCGCTCCGATCGTGGGAGGCAAAGGCGGGGGCCGCCCGGAAGGCGCGCGCGGAGCAGGCAAGGACGCATCCAAGATCAGGCAAGCCCTCGAGGAAGCGCGCAAGATAATTCAGTTAACTATCTGAATTTTCGATGGGCACATTTAGCACACGGTAGTTTTGCCGTGGCTGTGTCGCGGACCAAGAGCGATCGTCTTGCCACGGATGTGCGACAACGATTCGGCTTCAGGAAAAGAAAATCTCGCGTCTTCGTTACACGAACAGCGGATTACGGTAGAGCGATGGTGATGAACGTGGTCGTTCCCAGGGCCAGCAGAATCACGATGGAATAGGCCACCGCGCCGAGGAAGAACTTGAATACTGTCATGATCCATCCCTGCCGATAAACCCTTCGAATCGAGAGAAACACCTGTACCACCGCCGTCGCGATAAGGAGAAAGAGGGCAAAAGGCGTCACCCGCGGCGCGACTTGATTCAGCCCGATTTCGACTCCCGTAATCGCGAGAGCGGTCAGATAGGCAAAGCTGTGAATGTGCAGAGAGTAAATGAGGTGATCGATGTATAAAGTGCGTCGAAAGAAATATAAAATTTTGAGGACAAAAGCGAAAAGAGGAACACACGCGAGCATCATGTAGGGCAGATTTTCCATGAGGGAGCGCAGGAAGAATTTCCCCTTGCTCCCATTCTTCCCGATCTTCTCTTCGATCCGCTGCTGCAACCATGCTTCGAAGGTGGTGGGTGTCCGGTTCTGGTCCAATCCGAACATCACACGCGGCTCGTTCCCCTCGTCGTCATTGTCTCCTGGCCGGTCGATGGGAGGCGTTGCGCCCGGCGCGGGCTCGTGCGCTTCCCCAGGTACCATTTCATCGGGCGAATCAAAGCGGATCGGCTGCGTGTCTTTCTCGGCCCGGCGCTCGCCCCAATTGGCCACCAGGAAGAAGAAGACACTGGCCAACAGATAGAGACGGAGGGGATTGAGGTAGCGAACACGGTGACCGGCCAGGAATTCGTTAGTCAATTTCCACGGCCGGGTCAGGAGGTAGGCGAGCGTGGCCAGAAATTTGGAGTCCCAGTTGAGAAAAGAATCCAGGACATCGACGATGACATGTCGGAAGGAACGGCGGTAATCGATCGCAGGTTGCCCGCATTGCCCGCAGAAATGACCGGTCAGTGAGGCACTGCAATTTTCACAATGTGTCAGCGGCGGCCGCCCGGATTTTTTCTTGCGCCGAAACAAACCCACGCGACCGCCCGGCGGTTGCTCGCCTGCGGAAATGGCGGTGTCGCCTAAAAGGATTTTCGCCGCCTCGTCCGCCATGGAAAGCGAGACTACGAAAGCGGCGCGCCAACGTCCACTCCGGAGGCGCTGTCCTCCGATGACTAATCCCGAAGGAAGAACAGAGCACCGGTGCCCAACGCTCCGAGGCCATACATGCTTAAGGTGTCGGCGATGAAGTAGGGCATCACCATCAGGCCGAGGCCGCAAAACATTGGTTTCCAGAGGCTCTGCCTCTTTCCATAAATGAAGGCGACAAATCCGATCGATCCGAAAAGCAGATTGCCAATTAGATTGGGACCGCTCAGTTCGCTCAGGTCAGGCACACTCTTGGAAGCAGCTAAATGCGCGCCAACCGCGGAGAATCGAGGCGGGCAGGTCGCGCGATCCCTGGCCGGGCCGACCCCACGTCTTTCCGGCAAAAACAAGGATTGACCATTTCCCCGCCGGAATGCCACCATCCGCGGCGTCCGCTTACGCTCGTTGCTCCGACTTGCTTAACGGATAAATATCGTGTCTTCACCATTGCTCAGAACGAAGAGCCCCGAACTCCTCATGAAAGAGGCGGAAGCGCCCGATCGGAAAATGAAGCGATCGCTCACCGCGTTCGATGTGACCTGTCTCGGCATCGGTGCGATTATAGGCGCTGGAATTTTTGCTTTAACGGGCACGGCGGCGGCCGGCGAACGAGCGGCCGCGGATCTCCTGCATACCCCGGTCCTCAACTTCATCCAGGCGTGGACCACGCACATGCCGCTGGAGATGGGACGGGCCGGAGCGGGACCGGCCGTCGTCATTTCTTTTGTGGTGGCCGCGCTCGTGTGCGGCTTCGCCGCGCTCTGTTATGCGGAGCTTGCTGCGATGATTCCGGTTTCCGGCTCGGCCTACACTTACTCTTACGCAACTCTGGGAGAGCTGATTGCCTGGATCATCGGTTGGGATTTGATCCTCGAGTACGCGGTGGGGAATATGGCCGTCGCGGTCGGATGGTCGGGTTATTTCACCAAACTATGCGGCAGTCTCTTTGGTCTGAGATTTCCCCTTTGGGCGACCAGTGATTACAAAAGCGCGGCCGATATTATCGCGCATGGCGGTGAGTCCTTGCAGAACTATTCCTCCACGGCATTGCCGGTCATTGCCGGCCATCCCATCGCTCTAAATCTCCCCGCCTTTGTCATCGTCGCTCTTGTGACCGTCCTGCTGATTTACGGAATTAGGGAAAGCGCGCGAACGAACTCGATGATCGTGATCCTCAAAGTCGCGGTCGTGATCTTTTTCATCTCCTTCGGTTCGTTCCTGGTTCATCCAATCAACTGGCATCCATTCATGCCAACCGGATTTGGCGGCGTCCTGACCGGCGCGGCCATCGTCTTTTTTGCGTTCATTGGATTTGATGCGGTTTCCACAACCGCCGAGGAAACGAAAAACCCGCAGCGCGATATGCCGATTGGCATGATTGCGAGCCTGATCATTTGCACGATTTTGTACATCCTGATGTCCGGCGTTCTGACGGGCATCAAGAAATATACAGTTTACCTGGGTGATTCCGCCGCGGTCGCGACCGCTTTCGAAGGGCGCCCGTGGGCGCAGGCTTTGGTCAGCGCCGGCGCGCTTGCCGGGCTCACGTCCGTTCTATTGGTATTTCAAATGGGCCAACCGCGCATTTTCATGGCTATGGCGCGGGATGGTCTTCTGCCGCAATATTTCGCGCGCATTCACCCGAGATTCCGCACTCCCCATGTGACCACAATTTGGACGGGGATCTTCGTCGGTGGCATTGCCATGGTCACGGACATCGGAGAACTCTCCGACCTGACGAATATTGGAACGCTCTTCGCCTTCATCCTGGTATGCATCGGTGTGATCGTCCTGAGGCGAACGTCGCCCGAACGCCATCGCCCTTTCCGGGTACCATTGGTGCCCTGGTTTCCGATCGCCGGCGTTATTCTTTGCCTCACGCTCATGTTGAGCCTTCCTGTCATTACGTGGCGACGGTTTTTCGTCTGGCTTGCTCTCGGCCTTGTCATCTACTTCTTCTACGGTGTCCGCCACAGCAACCTGGCGGCCGGGAAAGATGCCGGCAAAACCGAGAATACTTCTCCGCCGATCGAGTAGCCGCTCCCGTCAGCCAGCTCCGACGGCGCGGTCAAGCGTCATTCGCCCTTGTCGTAGAAGAGGATGTTGATCAACAAAACGATCCCGCAGCCGGCCGCGGCCAGGAAGAAGATGATAGCAATGCCGGGATAGCCCCAGATTCGAAACGTCGTATCCACTCGCATGATCAAGGCCGCCCCGATGATGAGCGCGGCCACGATCAATCCAACCGTGATGCGATTCGCCACTTTCTGAAATCCGATCATCAGCTTTTGCTCGTCGATCGCGTCGACCGAAATTTTCAATTCATTGTTGGCCAGCGCGTCGAGAAACTTATTCACCCGCGCGGGCAGTCGTTGCAGCAGGTCTTTGACTTCGAGCATGCCGCTGAACAGATTGCCGGGAGACAAACTCTTGACCAGGCGGCGTTGCATGATCTCCGCAGCATTCCGCCGGATCGACGCGTTCGGGTCGAACTCCGGCTCGAGAGCACGGCCCACCTGATCCAGGTTTAACAGGGTCTTCCCCAGCATGGTCAGCTCGGCCGGGACGCGAATTCCGTTTTCCCCTGCCGCCTGTGTGACTTCCAGCACAATCCGCCCCACCTGCATCTGCCCAATCGTGGCGGATTGCTGGATGGCCACAATTTCGGAGATGCGCCGGATGAAAGCCTTCTCGTCGAAATCTTCCTTCTTTTCCCCGATCTTGATGGCGATTTGGGCCGCTTCCTCCCCGTGCCCTTCTGCGATCGCAAGGAGAAGTTGCATGAGGTCTTCCTGCAGGCGCGGCATGAGCCGGCCGACCATGCCGAGGTCGAGGAGCGCCACGCGGTAATCGTCGGTCAGGAAAACATTCCCGGGATGCGGATCGGCGTGAAAAAAGCCGTGCACCAGAATTTGCTCGAGATAGGCGCGGAAAAGATCCTCCGCCAGTGCGGCTCCGTCGAACTCCATGCGGGCCACCGGACTGACCTCCGTGATCTTAACCCCTGGCACGTACTCCATGGTGAGCACGCGCGACGTGCAATAATCGGTGATCGGCGCCGGCACGATGATCCGTTCAAAGTTTTTCAATTGCTCTTTGAACGTGCTGAGGTTGTGCGCTTCCTGGCGGTAATCGAGCTCGCGTAGCAGACTCTTGCGAAACTGATCCAGCATGGAGCGGAACTCGTAGCGTTTGCCTACCGCGGTGTGTTCGTCCATGAAAATGGCGATCTCTTCGAGCGCCTCCAGATCGTCCACCATCGCCTCGCGAATGGCCGGCCGTTGCACCTTCACCGCCACCGCGCGACCATCGCGCAGATGGGCCAGATGCACCTGTCCAAGGGAGGCGGATGCAATCGGAACCATCTCAAAATCAGAAAAGGCCTTCGACATGCGGACACCCAGTTCGGCCGAAACGATTTTCTCGACTTCATCGAAACCGAACGGCCCCACCTTGTCCTGCAACCGGGCGAGCGCTTCCAGATAAGCGCGCGGCATCAGTTCGACACGCGTCGAAAGAAGTTGCCCTAGCTTGACGAAGGTCGGTCCAAGCTTCTCCAGATCGGCGGCCAGCTCATCCGCCTTGGCCGCTTCTTTCGGAGTGACCCGCTCCTCCGCCTGGAGGGTCTCCTCCAATCCGCTGCTCTTGACCAGGTCGGATCGCCCGTATTTCATCAACAACCATGCGATCTGGCGGTACCGATTGAGATGCTGTGGTTTAAGGGAGATTGCCATAATTATTGGGACCGCGAGAAAGGTCTCTTCGCCTCACCCATTGAAACGTAACTGGCCTGCGGCGTGGCCTTTTCGTCGCCCGCAAAAATTAAAATTGCGGAGCGCAATGGCAGGGATGCCACGCTGCGGCATGGCCCCGCCAGAAGAGATTATACGTTCGCGCCGCTTGCCTTGTCGTCGACCTCCAGCCAGTCGAACAAGGTGGTCTTCGCTGGATCGAGTCCCAACGGTTTGGTTTGCTCGACAAACCAATCGCGCCGTTCCGGATTGTTATACGGGTCGGTTGCTTCCGTTTCGTCGCTCCAGCGCTTCACCTCCTCGGCCGTCTTGGGCTGACCGCTTTGATCAAGCCATTCCGCCATCTGCTGGTCGCTCGCGCCGTTCTCAATCTGCGCCTTAAAATCAGGGCCATTCACTCCTTTGAACCCGAAAAGCATGTTATCGAGCGGACAATCGAAATGATATTCTCCAATGTCCCCCGCCACCAGAGCGCGGCATTTGTCGATGGTGCGTCCAAGGATGACGTAGCCCCCAATGCGGATGCGCGGACTACGAGGAGCTTCCTTCGTTAAATCTTTCCCCGTCACGATCTTATTCATGTTTTAACGCTAACGCGAAAGGTGGCCGCCGCAACTTGCCTTCAGGACTCGCAGGCGGGGGGACGCAATTTCATCCTCAGCCGCGAATCATTTACGTATGTCACAACAAAAAGAAATCATCTCCACCATTAACAGTCTGATCGAAACGCTCAAAGACGGCCAGGAAGGCTTTAAGCAAGCTTCCGAAGCGGTCAAAGATTCGAATCTGAAATCGCTTTTCAGTGAATTTTCATTGCAGCGCTCGAAATTCGCCGGCGAGCTGCAGGCTCAGGCCGTCCAAATGGGCGAGTCCGACCCGGAGGACAGCAGCAGCACAGCCGGTGCAATGCATCGGGCCTGGATCAACTTGAAATCCGCCGTTACCAGCGGCGACGACCACGCGGTGCTCGCAGAATGCGAGCGCGGCGAAGATTCGGCCATCAAGCAATACAAAGAGGCCATGGAAGGTGATGACCTTTCCGCTCCCGTCCGCGAAATCGTAGCCCGTCAATATACGGACGTGAAAAGCGCCCACGACCGCATTAAACAACTACGGGATGTGTCCAAGGTGAGCTGATTCGGAAATCATTATCAGAAAGTGGAAGGGCGCCGAGCGGTCGGCGCCCTTTCTTTTTGCTTTCGTCCATCTGTGTTTCATCCGTTTTCGTCTGTTGCAAAATCTCCCCTCGACTCTTCGCCGGCTTTCCAAGGATCACTCCAGCCAAGTTGCGTGACGTCATTTGAATGGGAGAGATCCTTCGCCGTCTTCGCTGGCTCAGGATGACATGTGACTGAGAGCGCTCTTCGTTGGCGGCGTCATCCAAATGCATGCGTCGATGAGAGATCGCCATTACAATCTAGAACTTGAAGCCGTTCGCCGAGTTTGCTTTTTTAATTCTCGGAATCGCACCCGCCCTTCTGCGCGCGCAGGCTCCCCCGATTGCCCCGCCCCCGGACGGTAAATTGTATCATGGGTTCTATTGGGGCGGAGTCGGAACCGACACGCACGATCCGAGCGAGCACGACGTCACCCCGGCAGATGTCGGCCGTTATGAGCAAGCCGTCGGTCAACGAGTGACGTGGGTTTATTTTTCGGACAACTGGTTCGAATCCCGTGAATTCCCGGAAGAAATGTGCACTTGGATTCGCCGCCTCGGCAAGATCCCGTACGTGCGATTGATGCTGCGCTCCGATGTTGATCAAAAGCATTCGGAGAAAAGATTCACGCTGAAAAAAATCGCGGCGGGCGAATTCGACACGGACTTACGCGCCTGGGCGGAGCAGGCCAGACGTTTCGATTCGCCCATTTTAATCGAGTGGGGCACCGAACCGAACGGCGACTGGTTTGGTTGGAACGGAAAATGGAATGGCCGCGCGCAGAGAGGGGCCGGCGATTACATCTCGGCCTATCGTCACATCGTCGACGTCATGCGAGCAGAAGGAGCGGCCAACCTTCAGTGGGTATGGCACGTCAACTGGTACGACGAACCAGCGGTGAAGTGGAATCGCTTCGAGAACTATTTTCCGGGCGACAAATATTGCGACTGGGTGGGATTGAGTGCGTATGGGCCGACCACGCCCACGACCTCGGATGGGACGGAAAATTTCGCCTTCAAACTGCGCGAGGCCTATCCGCGTCTGACCAAACTTGCCCCGGGCAAGCCCATGATCGTGGCGGAATTTGGCTGCGATTTACACAATCGTCACGTCGATGCTGCACGCTGGGTGGACCGCGCCTTCGACGAACTTTTTTCGCACCGCTGGCCGGCCATCATCGGGTTTTGCTGGTGGAACGAAGGCTGGCAAAATGACGACCACCAGAAACACGATTCCGATCTGATCATTTTGCATGATCGCGACCTGACGCGCGTTTTCCGGGAAGAACTGAAGTCGCACGCCGGCAAGATTCAGGAGGCTCCAGTCCTCACCGGACACTAAAGCACAAAAGCAGGTGGATCGATCCAACGCAAAACATTGTCTAAGCCCTGAACCCGTCGCATATTTCAGTCATGGTCAACGTATCCATCCGCTACGAGGGCGACTTACATTGCTCGGCCACCCATGGTCCCTCTCAGGCGGCTATCGCGACGGACGCGCCGGCCGACAATCAAGGCAAGGGCGAAGCCTTCTCGCCAACCGATCTTGTCGCGACGGCCCTCGGTACCTGCATGACTACGATCATGGGCATGCGCGCGAAAGAGGAGGGGCTCGACCTGCGCGGCATGACCGTCTCCGTGCAAAAGGAAATGTCTAAAGACGCGCCGCGTCGGATCGTCGCTTTGCCATCAGAGGTTCATATACCGCTTCCGGCACATTGTCCGCAGCGCGATATGCTTGAACAAGCGGCCCTTAATTGTCCGGTCCACAAAAGTCTTCCAGCCGAAATTAATCGCCCTACCAAATTCTTTTGGGAAGGCTAGCGACTCGTTAGACTACGCTCCCAAACTTATGAATGCATTACGGATTACCCTCACCGCCTTCGTCACCATCGCTGCCCTGTCGATCGTAAACGCGCAAGAGAAGAAACGCGTCAGCCCGCATGAAACCGTCAATGCTACCGTGGACGATAATCAAATCACGGTTGTTTATGGACGGCCTTACACGAAGGACCCGAAATCCGGAGAAGCGCGAAAGATATGGGGAGGCCTTGTCCCGTTCGGCAAAACGTGGAGGACCGGGGCCGACGAAGCGACTCTTCTCACCATCACCAAACCCATTGAAATGGGAAGCACGACACTCCCCGCTGGCACCTATTCGCTATTTACTCAGCCCGAAGGGAACGGCACAGCCGGATTGATTATCAACAAACAAACCGGGCAGTGGGGAACCAAATATGACGAGAAACAGGACTTCGCTCGCGTTGACCTAAAAAAGGAAGCGCTCGACAAACCGGTCGACCAATTCACCATCGCGATCGAAAAGAACCCCAGTGGCGGTGGGATCCTGAAACTGATGTGGGAACAGACCGAGTATTCGGCAAACTTTTCCGCTAAGAAGTAGGCTGATCGAGCAACTTCGCGTACTCGCGCGCCGGCCGGTTCTTCCAGCCGCCCTTGTGATAGGCGTAGCCCGCGATGAGCGGGACGGCCAGGGTGGCTTCGGCGTAGACCATTTGCTCCGCGCCAAGGTCGACCTTACCCCAGGAGTTCGCCTCTTTCAGGGTGGACCCGCTAAGCGCCCCGTCGCGGTCATCGGCCACCGTGATTTGCACTGCGTATTTGTGCATCCCGACATCGAACCCGAGATAATCCCCGGCCACCACGGTGTCTTGCGCGAAGTTTTTGGGAACGCCGCCACCGATCATGAACAGGCCACTCTGCTTTGAGGCGATCTTCACCTTGGTCAGTTCCAGAAAATCCTTGGCCGAGTCGATGCTCAGATGCTTATCCGGATGATGCCATTGATGGTGAATCAATCCGAAGCCGGCGCTGCAATCGCTAAATGCTGGCACAAAGATTGGCACATTCTTTTCAAACGCCGACAAGACGACGGAGTCCCGGTTTTTGGCATGTTCCTGAAGGTGCCGACCCATCTCGCGGATGAACTCTCGGGATGAATGCGGCCGGGGCTCGAGCCTGTCGGCAATCTCGCCGGTGGTGGCGTCGCAAATCCGAAGCTGATCTTCGTCAATATAGGTATCGTAGATTCGATCGATCCCGAGACGCCGCAAGACGTCATCATCCATGTCGATTTGGCCCCTGTAGTGTTTGAACCCGAGCGCTTCGAAAAAATCCTGATCCACGATGATGGCACCGGTCGAGACGATCGCGTCCACCATGTTATGCCGGATCAGGTCGACCACGACGTTCTTAAGACCGGCCGAAAAGAGCGAACCCGCCAGACAAAGAATGATGGCGCAATCTTCGTCGCGCACCATCTGGTCGAAGATGTGCGCGGCCCGGCCGAGATCGCGCGCAGAGAAAGCCATTTTGCCCATCGCTTCCACGAGTGGCACGACGTTGTGCTCTTTGATGTCGATGTGTTCAACTACTTCAACGAGAAGGTCAGATTTTTTCGGTTCCATACAATTTTCTAAAGGCCGATCCTCTCCCGCTAAGACGCCTTGCCCGGATACAACCACTCCATGTAATCACGCACACCGTCTTCCAGGGGAAACTTCGGCTCGTAACCGAGCCCGTTACGCACATTGCTCAAATCAGCCTGCGTGAAGTTCTGGTAATGCGCATGCGGATTGTCGATGTAATCAGCCTCAAAATTGGTGCCGAGCGATTTGTTCAGGATCGCGACCAGGTCGTTAAACGTGCGCGCCCGCCCGAAACCAAGATTGTAGATGCCGCTCATGCGCGCATCCAGCGCGCTCATGCTTCCCGCGACGATATCTTTCACGTAAACAAAATCGCGCTTTTGCTCCCCTTGCTTGAAGATGCGCGGTCGTTGCCCTGCCTTCATTTGTTTCGATAAATGGTAGACCATGCTAGCGGGCACACCTTTGTGCGCCTCGCGTGGGCCGTAAACGTTGAAATAGCGGAGCCCGACAATGATCCAATCAGTAATTTCACGGGCCGCCCGAAGCGCCAGGTTGTCCATAATCGCTTTCGAAAATGCATAGACATTTGCCGGGGCCGCCCCATTCGATTCCACGCTCGCCTCACTGGTCGACCCATACGTGGATGCGGACGAGGCAAAGATAATTCGTGTCTTGTTCGGGCGCGCGAATCGTAAAATTCGCCTGAAACTCTCCACGTTATCGTGCACCTGCTCGAATTGGTTGTGATTGGTCGTATCCGTGATCGAGCCGAGATGAAAAATTGCGTCAAATCGTTCGTCGCCGAACTGCGCCTTCCAATCCAGGGTGGCCAGGTTTTGCGCGACAAAATCCCCCTTATAACCGGTCAGATTCTTGAAGTCGCCGGATCGAAAATCGTCGATCACAGTCAAGCGGGCCTGCGGGAATTTTTCCTGCAAACCGAGGGTCAGATTCGATCCGATGAAGCCGGCACCGCCGGTCACAATTAAGTTAAGGGGAGAGTCGGAAGAAGCCACAGCAGAAAATAGTTAAGCGCTCCATCCTCTCATGTCGAGTCGACATGGGAACAGGATTGGATCCGTTAAATAAGTCTTGAGCGGCGAAGCGCAAGCCGCTACTTCTGCATTTGGTTCTTTGCGAGCTTTGATTAGTAGGATCGGCGCAAGAAATCCCGTGCAAATCGGGAGCAGTTGCGCTGCTGTCACTGGATACGACTTCCCATGAGCCAATCCTCGAATTTTCGGGGGTGAAGGCGGGAAGAAGGTGTGTCCGGCATCTGCCGGACCATAAGCCAGAAGCCAGAACATTTGCCCGATCCGACTCATTCGTGCCGTTCTGTAGCGGCGGTCTGTGACCGCCGGCCTTCTACACGCCGGTTTGAAAAAACTTCTTCGCAAAAAGAGGAATGAGAGCTGGGCCCCTGCGGCCGACGCCGCAATCAGTCCCCACTCTCTAGAGTTGGAGGACTCATTATGTGGATTCGCCCAGTTTGTATTGCCGTATGTAGTTTGCTCGCCGCCGCATTTTCGATGCGCGCGGCCGACAAAAACGTGGAAGAGCTTGCGCCCTTCCCTCATGACGATCTAACGACCCCGACCGGCGCGCCTGACGAAAGCGTTGCGCAAGCCGTCATCGTGACCGCGACCCGGTTCGATATTCCACTCGATCAATCACCCGCCAGCGTTAGCCTGATCACTTCGGGGGATTTCGAGAACAAGCAAATCAGAAGAGTCGGCGACGCCTTGCGCGAAGTGCCGGGACTTTCGATCGTGCAGACGGGCTCGCCCGGACAGCTTACTTCCGTATTTATGCGGGGCCTGCGCAGTGAACATACCCAGGTCCTGCTCGATGGGATCCCGTTCAATCAGGGACTGGCCGGCCTTTATAACTTCGCCGATCTGACTACCGATAATCTCGAGCGAATTGAGGTAGCACGCGGTCCGCAGAGCACTCTCTACGGCCCGCGCGCGCTGGCCGGAGCGATCCAGCTTTTCACCAGACAAGGCTCGGAAGCACCGGAAGCGACCTTCACGTCCGAAGGCGGCTCCTACGGCACGTTTCGGGAAACATTTCAAAGCGAAGGGAAGATCCAGCAGTTCGATTATTCGATTGGAGCCAGCCGGCTCGATACCGACAACGCCCGGCCGAATAATCAATATCGAAACAGCGCCGGCCTTGCCAATATCGGCTGGTCGCCGAATGATCAGCTTCGCGTCAGCAGTTTGTTTGCCTATTCCTTGAGCGATACCGGAAATCCAAACTCCATCTTCGACCCGAAACCGATCGACAATTTCCTGACCGAAAAGTGGCTCATCGCACCGCATGTCGACTGGAAGCCGGTCGATTGGTGGGAGCATAAATTCATTTTCAGTTACGATCACGAGCGACAGTTGAATGATCCGAATCAGGACGGATTCGTCGGAGCCACTCGCGCACTCTTCGAACGCACAACCATCGATTACCAAAATGATTTACGCCCAACCTCGTGGCTTAGAATCACGTCTGGTTTCTTCTACAGCCGCGTCAACGCCGGGCAGGAGCGCCCGTTTATCCTGCAAATATTTGGACCGCAGCCCACCTTTGTGAGCGATCACACCGACGAAACCGCCGAATTCCTCGAAACAACCATCACCCCAATCACCAATCTTATTTTAGTCGGCGGCGGACGCATCGATCACTTCAATCAATTCGGCGACGTTTGGACCTACCGCTTCGCCGGCAGTTACAAGATCGACCAGACGAACACCACTTTGCACGGCAGTGTCGCGACCGGGTTCAGTCCGCCCAGCAGTCAGGACAAGATTTTCGGCAACAATTTCGGGCTCAAACCGGAGGAAGACCTTGGCTGGGATGCGGGGGTGGAGCAAAGGTTATGGGCGAACAAAATCATCTTCGGTGCCACGTATTTTCATAACGACCTTTCCAATCTCATCGGCTTCAACGGTCTGTTCGCCACGCTCAACCTGGGCGCAGCGCGAACCCAGGGCATCGAGACCGAGCTATGCGCGCAGCCCACCACGGAGCTGCTTTTCACGGCCACCTACACTTACCTGGACACACAGAAAACGTCGGCCTCCGATATCAGTCAGCCCGCGGGCGCACGCCTGCCCCGGCGTCCCCGCCACGAGATCTACGTTTCCGCCTCATACCTGTGGTGCAAGAAACTGCGCACCACCATCGCCGCGAAATGGGTCAATGCGCGCGAAGAACTGAACTTCGGCGCACCCAATTTCGACATTGAAGATTACAATTTCGTGAATTTCGCGACTGAGTACGAAGTGAACCCGCACCTCACGATCTTCGGACGCGTTGATAATTTAACGAACGAACATTACTCGGAAGTCTTCGGTTTCCCCGCCTTGGGCCGCGCCGCTTACGGCGGTGTGAAAATCCACTTCTAGAATTCGCTACGCAACCTTGTCGCCGCCGCCTCTATGATATCTCGCGCGCGTCGCGCATCGCAGAGCGAAGCGACTACAGGCTTTACCGTGCTTCGACATCGGGATCCGGGTCGACTCGCACTTCGAAGATCATGATAGTCGTTATGACGATGGCACTCCTCCGCTCCGGTAAATGTCTTACAACAGCGGCAATCATGTCGATTGAACCGTCGCGGCGGGCTCTGCATACCCTTTCATTTTAGCTCGTTCCAGCGAGCCTTATGTTCGGCCCCCTTGAATCAGCATCTCCATTCTGTTACTCACCCATGGTGAATCCGCTGCTATACCTTGTCGTCGGCGTGATCAGCGGCGGCTTTGTCGCCGGGCTCATCGTCCTGATGGGGCGTCGCAAACAGGGCGGCGTTGACTCCGAGCTGGTCAAGCGATTCGAAACGCTCGACCGCGCCCAGGAACGCGCGGAGCGGATGCTGCGCGAGGAAATGTCCCGCGGCCGTGACGAAACGGCCAAAGCCTCAAAAATCCAGCGCGAGGAATTAGGCGCGTCACTCGAGAGTGTGCGCGGAATCGTCGATCTCCGTCTGAAGGAGCTGCACGAGGATAACTCCAAGCAGATCGATAAAATGCGCGCCACGGTCGACGAAAAATTACAGGGCACCCTGGAGAAACGACTGGGCGAAGCATTCAAGCAGGTCGGCGACCGGCTCGAGCAGGTGCACCAGGGACTCGGAGCCATGCAGCAGCTGGCCAGCGACGTGGGCGGCTTGCAAAAAGTGCTGGCCAATGTGAAGACCCGCGGGAGCTGGGGGGAAGTTCAGCTGGGCGCATTACTCGAGCAGGTCCTGACGGCCGACCAGTTCGCGCGCAACGTCAAGACCCGCGAAGACAGTGGCGAACATGTCGAGTACGCCATCAAGCTTCCGGGCGATGAAAACGGGCAGCCCGTCTGGCTCCCGATCGATGCGAAGTTTCCGACGGAGGATTATCAGCGGCTGCTCGCGGCCCAGGATGAGGGCAACGTCCCCGGGATCGAAGAAGCCATGAAGGGTTTGGAAACGCAGTTAAAAAAGAGTGCGAAGGAAATTTGCCACAAGTATATCAATCCGCCGCGCACGACCGATTTCGCGATCATGTTTTTGCCTACGGAAGGACTCTACGCCGAAGCCATTCGCCGCATCGGTCTGGTCGAGCAGGCGCAGCGTGATTGCCGCGTCATCTTCGCCGGCCCCACTACCCTGGCCGCACTGCTGAACAGTTTGCAAATGGGTTTCCGAACCCTCGCCATCCAAAAGCGGTCGAGTGAGGTTTGGAACCTGCTGGCCGGCGTGAAAACGGAGTTTGGAAAGTTCGGCGATTCCCTGGCCGCGGTGAAGGACAAGCTCGATCAAGCCGCGCGCAAGATGGAGGAGGTCGATGTGAGATCCCGGGCCATCAATAAGAAATTACGCGACGTGGAGGAACTGCCTTCCAATCCGCAGCCTATGCTGAAGGACTTGTTAGACAGCGGCGACGCGGATAATTCGTCATAGCGTCCCTCACAGAACGTCGTTCCATTTGCTCTTGTCCTTGAGCATAATCTCGCGCAACAGCCGAATCGGCGGCATGCCGTGGTTGAGCAGCTCGTTGTGGAATTTCTGGGCCGAAAATTCCTTGCCCAGCTGCGCTTCGTAGTCATAGCGCAATTTCAAAATCTGCAATTTGCCCAGCGTGTAGTTGAGATAACCGGGATCAAATGTCCCCCGCATCGCTTCGGCATGGGCCGGCTTCTCTTCGTAATAACAGTTGTCTTGAAAAAACCTGGTCGCCTCGTCGATCGTCATGCTCTGCGTGTGCATTTTGATCGATGCGCACAGCCGGCATAATCGCAGCAGCGCCTCGTCGGACTGCGCCATGCGATACTTCGCCGCACGTTTCACCTCATCGGCGCTCGGGGCGTTTGACGCCGCGCTGCCATACCCATCGTCCACCATCATCTTCTCGCAATAATGCGCCCAGCCTTCGATAAATGCGTAGCTTCCGAAAATCTTCTCCACCTTGGTCGCGGTCGAAGCATTCAACCGCAGGAACTGCACGTAATGGCCGGGATAAGCCTCGTGGATCGAGATGATATCCGAGGTGTAGTAATTAAACGAGGTCAGCCACTCATCCTTCTGCTTCTCCGGCCATTCGGTCTCGGTCGGCGTCACATAGTAAAACGCTTCCGTCGCCCGTTTCTCGAAAGGACCCGGTGTGTCCATCGACGCGAACGACGTGGCCCGTCGATATTGCGGCGTCTCTTTCACCTGGGCCCGCACTTCCGATGGAATCGTCACCAGCTTGCGCGAAGCGACGTATTTCCGAATTTGCTCGAGATTCTTCGCTACGTCGGGAATGAGACTCGCGGAAGTTGGATGTTCGCTTTGGATCTGCTTGAAAACTTCGAGAGCGGACTTGTCCGGATCGATCGTTTTGGCCGCAGCGACAAAGGCGTCCTGCTCCTCTTTTAGTTTGGCCAGCCCGAGCTCGAGCACCTTGTCCGGCGGAAGATCCACCAGTTCGGTCTCGGCCAGAAAGCGATGGTACTTCTCTTCGCCCAGGGCAAACTCAGCCGAAGCCTTCGGAAGCTTCTCCCGCTCCAGCCATCCCGCATAGTCTGACAGGGCCGCCGCCGCTTTTCGGTTGGCGTCCTGAAATTCCGCTTTGATCCGGTCGTCCTTTAAATCTCGGACCGCCTCGACCAGATTCTTACGCAGAAAATCAGCCGAGCCTCTGGCGATTTGGATGGCGAGCTCCACATACGGTTTCGGCAAGACCGGGTCGAGATTTGTCTTGGCCGCGATCAACACGTTGGGAATCTGCGACTCGATCAGGACAATGCTATGCACCCGGTCTTCCAGCGCGGCGAAATTACGCTTCATGTAGACGTTCACGTCGGCTGCCCGCGCGTAGACCATCGGGTTCCGCTCGTAGGCGGCCATATCAGAACGCTCGAAAATTTCGTGTTTGATGGCAGCCTGGAGAACGCGGAGATCGATCGATTGCCGTTGGCTCAGCTTATCCAGATCAAACTTCTTCAGGCGATCGTCGAAACGTCGGAGCCGGGTGAGCTCCGCGTCGAGCGCGAGCCGGCTGTAGTCTGCGGTCTTGCCGTCGTATTCGTGAAAGCCAAGCGACACGGCGAGAAGCGGACGGGCCGCCAGATACCCTTTGATATATTCCTCGGCCACCCCCTCGTATTCCGCATCGGGCGTTTGCACGGCCAGGGCGGTCGAGAAGGTGAGACAGGAAACCGCGATGACAGAGAGGGTGCGTAAGGCATTCATCGTGAGGCGCGTTGCTGCTGGGCGAGGCCCATTGTAGCCGACGCTTTGCGCGTTGCCAAAATTTTCCGGATAGGCGATTGTCCGTCTCGCTCCGGAATGCAATTTACCCCATGAAACGACGTTTCGCCCTCAGCACGTTTCTCGGCCTTGTGCTCTTCACTCTTATCCTCGGGAGTTATTTGCACCGGGTCCGGGCCGCGAACGATGAAGGAGAGGATAACGGCTATCCGCAAATCGCTATTTTCGCCAAGGCCGTGCAGTTACTCCGCCAGGACTACGTGGACGGGAACAAGACGGGATACCACGACCTCATTACGGCTGCGTTGAAAGGAATGCTTTCATCCCTCGATCCGCACAGTCAGTACATGGATCCGAATGATTTCCGCGACATGCAGGATGACACGCGCAGTCGATTCAACGGCCTGGGGATCGAAGTCTCCGTTAAGAACGGGCTGCCCACGGTGGTTTCGCCCATGGAAGATACACCCGCGGGCAAGGCGGGAATCTTGTCGGGCGACCAAATATTGAAGATTAATGGCAGCGCCACCGACAAGATGGAGTTGCAAGACGCGGTCAACCTCTTGCGCGGTTCGCCCGGTCAGAAAGTCACTCTCACTCTGCTGCGCCCGTCGACCAAGGAGGTAAAAGAATACACGCTCGAGCGCGTCGAGATCAAAGTGCAGAGTGTCAAAGGCACACGGATGCTCGATTCCGAGCTGACTGGCCAGTTCAAGGTTGGTTATGTGCGCCTCATTCAATTCAACGAACCGACGGCGGACGAGCTTTCCAAGGCGCTGGACGCTTTGCAGAAGCAGGGCATGCAGGCTTTGGTCCTCGACCTGCGCAATAATCCCGGAGGTCTTCTAAACAGCGCGGTCGATGTCTGCGCACAATTCCTGCCGCCCAATACAAAAGTCGTTTCCACGCAGGGCCGGACCGCTTCCCAACAGCGCGATTATGCCACCTCTGCCGTTTCCAAAGAGCGCCCACCGTTCCCGCTGGCCTTGCTCGTGAACGAAGGCAGTGCCAGCGGCGCCGAAATTGTGTGCGGCGCGCTCAAGGATTTGCATCGCGCCATCCTCGTCGGCGAAACCACCTTCGGCAAAGGTTCCGTGCAAAACGTCCTGCAACTCCCCGACGGTTCCGCCCTTCGGTTCACGACCGCGAAATACTACACGCCGAGCAAGAAAGTGATTCATGGCAACGGCGTTGCGCCTAACATCCGGGTGTCGATGACCGCTGAACAGGAGCGGCAGCTCTTCACCATCCGGAGCAGCGAAAACCTCAAGCCGGAGGACGACAAGACTCTGATCAGGAGCAAGGATCCGCAAATGCTTCGCGCCATCGACGCACTCAAGGGCGTCATGATTTACGCCCAGCAAAACGGCGGTAAAGCCGAGACGGTCAGGAAATAAAGGGCGCCGTAGTGGCTAGGTGCAGAACCTAAGCGAATTCCTGAAGCGTGAAGTTAACCCCAACAAGCTTGGAGCTTGTTAACGTGAAAACGATCCTCGCGCTCGAAACCTCGTGTGACGAGACCGCTGTCGCCATCCTGCGCGACCGCAAACTGCTGGCCAGCGAAGTCGCGTCGCAGATAGCCGAGCACGAAAAATTTGGCGGCGTCGTCCCGGAAGTCGCATCGCGCAACCATCTCGTGCATGCACCCGAGTTGCTGGAGCGAGCCGTCACAGCGGCGAAAATTGCCATGACGAGCATTGATGCGTTCGCAGCCACGAGTGGACCGGGTTTGGCCAGTTCGCTCATGATCGGCGCATCCATCGCCAAAGGGCTCGCAATCGGATTCAACAAACCATACCTGGCGATCAATCATCTTGAAGGCCACCTCCTTTCGCCCTTCTTCGATGACCCGGAAATAGCTGCAAACGTCTCGCTCATCGTGAGCGGCGGTCATACCATGACCGTGCTCGTGCGGGCCGTCGGTGATTATCAAATCATCGGTCGCACGGTGGACGACGCGGCCGGCGAGGCGTTCGACAAAGTGGCCAGGATGCTGGGGCTCGCCTACCCGGGCGGCCCCGAGATCGAGAAAGCGGCGCGTGGCGGCGACCCAACCCGTTTTGATCTGCCCCGCAGCATGCCCGACTCCGAGAGCTTTAGCTTCAGCGGACTAAAAACGGCCGTCCGCTATCTCATGCCCAAAATCGCCGTCGCGGGAAATGTTGAACCGCAAGTGCTGTCCGATCTCTGCGCCTCTTTCCAGCAGGCCATCATCGACGTGCTTGTCCACAAGACCCTCGCGGCCGCGAAAAAGCACAAGGTCCGTGTGGTTACGGTCAGCGGCGGCGTCAGTTGCAATAGCGCCTTGCGCGATCAACTGGGCAAAGCCAGCGACCGCGTCGGATTGCAATTCAAATCCGCTGCACCGCTCCTCTGTACAGACAACGCCGCCATGATCGCATTCGCCGCCGTGCATCGCCTTGCGCAAGGCGCGGCTTCGTTCATCGCGCAAGAGATCGATCCTAACCTTGCGTTGACCTCGTAATTTCCTTCGAGCTCGACGTTGGGATGCGCTCACTGGTTGCATCGGAGAAGAACTAATGTCATTGCCAGATCCGATCGGGCCGCCCCATCATCGACTTCAAATGAAACGCAGAATCAAACGGATCGCACCGCTCCAAGCAGGCAAGATGATGGGGGTCCTTTACACCTGTATGGGACTGATCTTTCTGCCCATTTTTATGTTAGCAGCCCTGGCCGGCGCCTTCGCTCAACATGCACAAGGCGCTCAGGCTGGAGCAGGCGCTCCCGCTGCCATGGCTGGAATCATGTTCGGGATGGGCCTGTTCATGCCCGTCATGTACGGCGTGATGGGATTTGTCTTCGGCATCCTCGGCGCCGCCCTTTACAACGTGATCGCGCGCTGGATCGGTGGCATCGAAGTAGAAGTCGAATAATTCGTCGCGGGAGCGAGCTGAATCAGGTTCGAGGTGGCAGCGTAAACCGGAAAGTTGAGCCGATCCCTTTTTTGCTTTCGACTGTCACGTTCCCACCGTGGGCCTCGACAAACGTCTTAACGATGGCGAGGCCTAAACCTGACCCATCCTCTTTTTCCGGATCGGCTTCGAATTTGTCGAAGACTTTGTTGAGAAGCTCTTCTGGAATCCCCGCCCCGTTATCGCTGACCCGGCATTCGACACCGCCTTCCCCACCGAGGTCGCGTCCCCCAATGACGATCTCTCCCCTCGTCGTATACTTGATGGCGTTGGCGATTAGATTCTGAAAGACCCGGCGCAACAAGCTGGCATCGGCGTAGACGACCAATTCGTCGGGCACCTGGTTGAGCAGCCGGACGCTTTCAGTCCCCGCGATTGGATGCAGATCGTGAATGAGACCCTGGACAAGAGGCCAGAGATCAAAGGAGCGCCGCTCCAATTTGACGCCGACTTCTGTCACAAGATTGGTGTTTTCATCCATCACCTTGCCGATCAGACCATCGAGGTGCCGGACGTTCCGCTGCAAGGCTCTCAGCATTTGGCCCGTCTCAGTGAGGGGGCTTTGTTCCGAGAGAGTTGTCTCCAGGACTCTGGTCGCCAGGGAAATGGCATTCAATGGGGTTCGAAGATCGTGCGCGACAAAAGCGAGATACTCCTCGCGGCGCTGTTGCACTTCCAGTGCTCGTTGCATGGCGTAGGTCTGCACGGCCACTCCGATTGCACCGTCTAAAACGCGGTTCAGAATATGGAAAGGTTGGCCCTGCAAGCGCAAACCGTTGCGGTCGGCCAGATCGTGGATGCAGCTGCGCAGAATGTTATACTCGGCCACCACTTCTTCAATATCGAATGCGTCCTGCAGACGTTGCAAACCGTGGGCGGGCGGGCTGCCTTCGCTGAGTGCTTCTGAAATCGTCTCCCCGGAATTGTTCTGGAGTGCATCGGCCAGTTCATCAATGAGCCCCGGCATATGATCGTTCAGCGTGGGGATGTCGAGATACTGCGCGGAGGGGAGTTGCCTCACCTGTTCCCGCCAGTGCAAAAGCAAGGCTTCGCGCTCCTGCTTAATGAGCACGGCCAGTTTTCCCAGATCGTTTACGGCCATCTTGTTTCAATTCGCACTGGACTATCGAACTCTGGGCGATTCGCACATAGATGAGCAGGCAAGAGCTGTAAGCAATTAGCGAGAGAGTCGAGGCCGCGCATGTATTGCCGAAAGCTTACATCGTGTTTGGAATGACACAGTCGGTAAATCACAACCCAGGCTAACGCCCGTGCGTCAGCCGAAGCCCATCGCACGCTCGACGCATCATGGCTTTCCCAATTTCCACTCGCGCATCTGCTCGACCGGTCGCAGACGGATGACAGTGACACCTGAGACGCGCGACCGGGTGATCATCACCTGGCTGCCGCCGTTCTCATAGACCATCGTATATCCATCCTTCCCCTCATCGCGGTGCGACCGCAATGCCACCGGATCAACCCCCACGGCCCGAAGAATCTGCTCATCCGACATCGAAGGAGAAAGATCCGCTTCCGTCCGGGTCACGGCACTGCTCGCAGGCGCTGCGCTGGATGCCGGACGGTAAGATGGCTTATCACAACCCGAAACCGTCGCAGCCATGACTGCTATCAAATGAAAGTAGCGCGTCATCAACCTGACCGTAACTGCGCCGCCTGTCAGTTCGGATACGGTATCGGCACGGGACCACCGGGCGATGGAGTTCTCCCACCCTGCACACTTTTTTTTGCTCTGAGATCCCGAATCCTAATCTGCTTTTTCGGAGTCTTTGTCTTTTTCGATCGCATAGTCATTCAGTCACTATCCTTTCGTTCGCTGCTCAGCCGAGCAACCGACGATTTTCAAAGGTGAGGAAAATGGATCTTCAGCTTGTAGCAGACGAAGAGGACCAGGATCGCGCCAAGTGTGGAAAAGATCAGACCGGCCGGATGGTATCGTTCATTCGCCGGCCGCGAAAACATGTGCGTCACGGCTCCCCCGAGGATCGACCCGATAATGCCGAGCACGATCGTCCAGAATATCGTGATGTGCTCGTGCATGACCGATTTGGCGATGACTCCGGCGATTAATCCAACAAGAATGTACCAAATCAAATGAAACATATATTTTCCTCCGTGGTTCGCGCGCTTGCGCTTAGAAGTCGACAGTATGGCCAGGGGCCAGGCCAATGACCAGAGGATTCGCACAGACGGCTTTCCAAAAGATGGGACCAAATACAAGCCCACGACAGCACCCGGCCCGGGCGGACTATTGCCGCCTAACCGCCGAGACGCTGGTGCATGGCCATGAAACGGCGCACGCGTTGTGCGTCCACCTTCCTCGACCACGTACCGTCGGTTTTGAAGTGTGAACCCACGATGAACCCATCGGCTACTTCGTAAAATTCGGACAGGTTCTCCGCGGTCGTGCCGGAGCCAAGCAGCACGGGCAGGCGCGTGCCGCGTTTTGCTTGCGCCACCACTTCCGGTAATGGTGCGTGGCCGGTCGCACTGCCGGTCACGATCACGGCATCGCCCCGCATGAATTCAACGGCCGCGGCGGTTTCAGAAATCGAAACGTCAGCGGTGACGGCGTTGGCGCTGTGTTTCTTTTTTATATCCGCCCACACCTGCACCCGACCCGCGCCTATCTTTTTGCGGAATCGCAGCAGCTCGCCGGCGCACGATTCGATGAGACCCTCATCAGCCACATGGGCAAAGGCAAAGCCTTCCACGCGAATAAAATCAAGTCCGGTGGCGTGCGCCACGGCCAGAGCTTCGAGGTTCGCTCCGGCCAGAATCTGCACACCGATTGGTAACCCGGTCGCATCTTTCACGGCCCGCGCCACGATGGCCATGGCCGCGACGATCTCCGGCCCGACCGCGCCTTTCAAATAGGGCGTATCATGCATGTTCTCCAGCATCACACCATGCGCACCGGCGTTCCGATAGGTCTTTGCTTCGGCCAGCGCCTGGCGTTCGATCTCGCGAAGAGTCAGGCGCGCCGTCGCCGTCCCCGGCAACGCGCCGAGGTGAATCATCGCAATGACTGGTTTGGAGGATTTAAACAGTCCCATGCGCTCGACTGTAACAGATCCGAGGGGCGTTGGTGAAGATGTCAGCTCCTCGCCTGAGCCTCATCGCGCAAAAGCTGGCAGACCGCTTTAAACAACGCGGGCTCGTGGAAGCGGTCGAAGGCGGCGGCAATCATGGACTTCTTATCTTCGATGCGGAAGGCGCGCGACATTTCTTCAAGCTGCTGGTTGCGATGCATCAAGGGGAAGTTCTCCAGGGCCAGGAGCCACGTTCGAAACTTCGGTTCCTCGCGGATGACACTAAGCACGGTGACAACATAGTGAGGGATTGCTTCGAGACTCTCCCTGGATGGCTCGGGCGGTCCGAGCAGACCATCCAGCAGGCGCTTGATACGAATCGTAATGGATAAGTCCTGCTCGCTCCGATTCGCGCCCGGCACCGGTTCGGGAGCGGCCTCCTTCGATGGGCTAGGTTGCTCCTCAGAACGACGTTTCTCTTCGTGTTTACGAACACGCTCAATATCTTTTCGAAGCAGAATTAAATCAGCGTCCCTGATTTTCATCGCGCCGGACTCCTTTTAAAGCTACAAGCTGCATCCTCTGGTTAGGCATTTCCGGCCTCATTTGAAACGTCGTAGCCGCACTCAGAGCAAAAGCGAGCGGTAGGTAAGACCGTGTGCCCCTGTGGACATTTACGTTCGCGGTAGAGCTGTGGCGCGTGAATCCGGGAATAAAGAACTGCGAATGCTGCGCCGTAGAAAATCATCCAGTGTCCGGAAAAGCCGCGAACGACAGATGGTGGTGCGTCGCCAGCCTGCTGCTGCTGCTGCGGTTGGGTGGTAGTGGCGGCGATGAACACGATGAAGTTGAGGATGGCATAGCCGACGAGCACGTAGAAGGCGCGACGCATCCAGGAGGGGCAGCCGGCAAGAGCAACTTTCCAAAAGTCTTTGCGGTTGGCATAGCGAGTCATCTGCTTGGAGGTAAGCACAGTCGGAATCCAGACGACGAAGATGCCAATATGAAGACCCCACACAAGCTTGCCACCCGGAATGAGAACTCCAGCGAGAGCCATGCAGTGCGCCGCGATGCTGAGAGCGAGGCCACACGCGGCAAGCACCATGAATGGATAAAGAACGGCTTTCATTTATGGAACGCGCGAGGAAACGCCTAACAAGACAAAAGATCGGCCGCGGCTGCCAACACCGAGGTTTCGCTGACACTTCATACTTTAATTTCACCTTTCAACTTTCTTCCCGGGGTATCCCCACGGGGGTGGTCGTCTTCATTTTGCGCCTGGATAGCGGATGCGGTAGAAACGCTGCCGGAACTGTGCCGCATCCGCATCCGCGGAATCGGCCACGCCTTCAAGTCCGACGATGACCGTCCCAAGCTCCTCCCAATTCACGAGATCCTCGGAGGCCTCCACGACGTATTCTTGGCCCGGTTCGCCTCGCAGTTGTAGCTTGTCGGCTTCGATTGAGAGAAGCGGCACTTCGCTCGATCCGGCGTGGGCAACTGAGCCAGCAGAACGAGGCAGAAGGGGCACACTCAAGGTGGCTACGACTGATTCGAAGGCACGGGGCGTAGTGGCAGCTAGGGCGTCAATCTCATCGAAGGCAAGTGCGCGATCATAGATGCGGAAGTCGCTCATCCAGCCCGTGTAGTTCTTGGCCGGCACGTTGCTCCAGCCCGGGCTCTTGCCGAGGAGCGTCTTACCGGCCGTCCCGCGATATGGTTCGGCTGCGCGCCGACCGATGAGCCGCGCGTTGATCCAGATCTGCTGATAAGTGCCGTCATATTGGAAGACCAAGTGCTGCCAGGTTCCAGCATTGGAAAGAGCCACGGGTGAGACGAGGTCGTTTACGTAAAAGCCGAGATACGGGCTCAGGCCGTTGCGGAGCATCAGGTGCAGAATATGGCCTGGGACATTTTTATCCCACTGCTCAAGCACGCCGTAGGTGGGCTCGCTCCCGGCGGGCTTTAGCCATACGGCAATCGCAAAGGGCCGGTCGTTGAGTGGAACGAAAGGAACATCGAGCCAGTCTTTCTCACCGGCAAACCATGCTCCTCCGTCGCGGAGTTCGACTCGTCCGAAAACTTCGACAGGATGCGCCTTTGCAGCATGGTCAAGCAAATCGCTTTTCAATGGCAGATGAACAACGAGCCCGCGCTCGAGTTGGGGCAATGCGCCTGCCGGGCTAGACGCCGCGTAAAGGAGAGCGGTTATGAAAAGGGCGATGTGCCAGTTCCCCACGGCAGAGCTGGAGCTACATTCACTGAAGATGGACAAAGGTATGGCGCTCCCCTCCAAGCTCGGTCATAGCGGACAATTCCTCGTTGATTAGGCAACGGATGTTCGTTTCAGGAGCCCAGTGCATTATCACCATCCTGCGGCCAGTGATAGTGTAAGTGGGTTGAAGCTCGCTGCTTTTAAAGTGTCCGTCAGACAGGAAGGTATAGGATTCTTCCGGCTTGCCGTCGGCAGCCCATACCGTGCCTACGAGAAAGCCAAACAACTGCTCCTCATTTTCGGGCACCCACCGCGGAGACTGCGCGAGGACGGCGTGCATGGAAGAGAACCCAACCGACAGCAGGATTAAAAGAAGCGTTGTTTTCATGGCGCCGGGAAAATCATCTAACGAGACACAAGATCAGCGACCGCCGGCGATGGCGCGCGGAGCTGAAAGTTAAGTGTGGAAGTCATCGAAAGCTAAAACGAAGCGGCCAGCGGTTCGCTGCATCGCCCGGTTAGGCCCTGGAAGATCATCCGCTCCCAGATCAAAGTATATCGCAATCTTCTCTCCTGCCTTCGAGCGGAGTTCATAGACGTGGAATCGCCGACCGTTGTGCGACAGCGTGGTACATGACCAGCCACGCACGGCAATGGGACGTCGGACGGGAACCACGAGGAGATGGGTTCAAGACAGCCGAGTTCCCACGTAGCGACCGAACGTCGCGAGAAAAAAAAGAGCTGTCTTAATCCATGACGGCGATGAACAGAGCCTCTCGACGAACTTGCGCAGGAAGTTTAGTCTAACGAGTGCGTCAGGGATAGGGATGGAATCTCAGAGTCGACGGTCATAGACCGCCGCTACTGTCGCACGCCGGCGGAATGAGAGGAACGGACACGGGCCGTGCCAAGATAATGCAGGCAGATCAACAACGTCACACCGATTACGGCCATGAGCGCGGCTGGCTCTGGAACAACTACGACCATAAAGTTGTCAAAAGTTGCGACTTCGGTGGCGCCCGAAGAGTTATAGAAACCGGCCAGCGCCGTTCGGGCCACGGTGAAGGTGTTGACGGGCGCCGCGATCACGACGCCGACACCGTCCAAATAAATATAGGTACTCGATCCGATCCCCGCGGTCGTGTCGACGAGATAAGAAAGGGTATGAGTGAGGGATGGATCGAACCCGGCAACGGTGGTGGCGATTCCGCTGTTGGCCCCGGCGACAATGAGGCGAACACTACCCGTCCGATCAACGGCTAGGCCAGTGAAGTTATTGAAACCATGCGAGGAGCCACCGGAGCCGGTCGCGACGGAACTAAAAAAGCCGAGCCCGGCGCCGCGATGCGCGTTGTTGGTTTGGTTCTCGGTATCGGCGCTAATGTTGAAGGTGATCGAAAGTATAAACTGGGTGGGCGTGGCAACGCCAAGATTCAAACCAAGTCCGGCATCGCCGCCGACACGCGCGGTGTTACTTAGAATATCCGCTTCGTAAGGCGTGCCGAAAAACCCTCCAACCAAACTGACGTTTCCATTGCCGCCGTAAGCGTTGCCAGGTGAATCTGTGGGAGCCGGGAACCGTCCAATCAGCGCGGTGTTATCTGCCGCCGTGAAAGAGTCGTCAATGAGGGTTACGGACGCGGAGACGCTACCTCGGGAAATGAGACAGATGGCCAAGCCGATCGCCAAGCCAGATTTTGATAGGGAACGGGAGAGTGCGCGCGACATTGCGTGACGAGAAATTGTCTGCCCCAAGTGCAAGATTCATACCAAAACGAGTCTAAGCCACGCGCGGATGCACTCAATGATTCACGACAATCCGGAACATCGGGGTGATCCGCCTTCTGGGGATCGGCGGTCATAGACCGCCGCCACAGGAGAGATTACGGCGCGCTATGTGACGCTACAGAAAAGGCTCAGCGCGAGCGGGACCTGGCAGGAGCGGTGGTCCAGGCGGCTTTGAATTGCCGATCGACCAGTTCGGCATCGTAGGTGCGATTCTGCGCTATCAAAGAATCACGCAGGCCCGCCAGAGAACGGGCGTTCCGCGGGTTCTTTTGCAGATCTGTGCGAAAGACTTTTTCGGCTTCGGCGAATTGTTTGCCGGCGATTAGTTCGCGGCCCAGCATCGGACGCACGGGCGGGTACCAAGCCGGTGGTTCGCCGTAATTGAGCGCGTCTTCGGCGGCGACGGCGCGCCTCAGGTTGTCGAGAGCGTCCTTGGCATCCTGGCGACAACGCGCGAGCGCGGCGAGCAGGAGATCATGGTGGATCTGAAAAACCGCGCCGGTCTTGTTTAAATCGTCGTACATGGTCGGGCGGGATCTGCGCAGCGGCGGCCTGCCAGGCGAGTTGTTCTTCTGCGGCGCCCACCGTTTCGCCGAGGTTGGCCTGGGCCATGGCGCGCGCGAAATGCCAAACCGCGGCGGAGACCGGCAGGGCTGGATCGGGCGCGGGAAGTTTAAGGATGTCGCTCCATTTCTCGAAAGCGAGCAACACGAGAACAGGCGTGTGCAGATAGCCCTGAAGCATCGCCATGGTTTTGGCGGCCGGCGCGACGTTGGCCACCAACTTGGCGGCGGCGTCGCGGGCTTCGTTGAAATTGCCGTCCATGCACGCGGCATAGGCCAGGAACTGGAGGTTGTGGCTGTAGTACATGAGCGGGTAAAGGCCCTGCGCATGCGTCTCCGCCATAAATTTGCGGTCCGCCGCGGCCGCTGCTTCATTGCATCGCGCCGCGGCGACGTGGTCCCCTACCCGCGCGTAAATATGCGCCGGCATATGCACAAGATGACCGGCCGCAGGCGCTAATCTCTCGAGGCGCGCGGCCGAAGCGAGCCCACGCTCGGGATGGGGCGATGCTTCGACGGCGTGGATGTAATAGTGATTCGCCCCGAGATGATTCGGGTCGCGTTGCAAAACCGATTCGAGAACGGACACGATCTCTTCGGTGCCTTCGGCTGGTTTGCCGTCGAGCGTCCAGAGGTGCCACGGATTCAGGTTCATGGCGCTCTCCGCGTAGAGCGTAGCAGCGTCAAGATCATCCGGAAATTGAGCCGCCACTTTGCCCATGGCAGCTTTGTAAGCGCGATCGAGCTGAGACAGATCCGCCTTGGGATCGTTGGAATAACGGACCACGAGCGCGTTGATGTAGGCGCGTTCCGGCGCGGACGCGTTCGGTTCGAGCAACAAGGCTTTTTGAGCGGCGGCATATCCGGCCTGCTCGCGCTCGGGATCGACCGGCAGATTGTAATTTGAACCGTGCGTGAGCGCGACACCCCACCAAGCCATGGCCAGTTTCGGGTCGAGCCGCGCAGCCTGTTCGAAGGAGCGACGCGCTTCGTCGTGATTAAATCCGTAAACGAGTTTCAGACCCTGATCGAAGTAGTCCTGCGCCTGCTTGTTCTTCGTCGAGACCGGATGATGAACGTCACCCAGGCCCGGCATCAAGCGGGGCGCCGGACTCGTGGGGCCACCTTTTCCTAGTGCCGCCGAGGAGACCGGCAGTGCGCCGACCGCCATAGAAAACAACAGAGATAAAGCGAAAGGTCTCATCGCCGTGCCGATGCCCATTCTGACCGGTTATCTTTTGCCGTCCAGCTCCGCTTCAGTCGCTGAGCCGCAGTAAGAGACATCAAAGAGCGCAGTCGCCCAAAACGACTAGTCTTCTTTTTCTTCGTCGAGCTTGGCTTTGACGGCGGCTTCGATTTCTTCGTACAGTTTCGGATCGCTTTTGAGCGCTTCCTTGCCGGCATCGCGCCCCTGGGCCAGCTGCGTACCTTTGTAATTCAGCCAAGAGCCGCGTTTCTCGATGATTTGTTTCTCCAAAGCGAGATCAAGCAATGCACCGGTCGAAGAAATTCCTTCATTGTACATGATGTCGAACTCCGCTTCGGTGAAAGGAGGAGCGACCTTGTTCTTCACAATCTTGACGCGCGTCCGATTGCCCGTGACGACGCCATCGGTCTGCTTAATCGCGCCGATGCGGCGGATATCGACACGAACGCTGGCGTAAAACTTTAAGGCCTTGCCGCCGGGGGTCGTTTCGGGATTGCCAAACATGACGCCGATTTTTTCGCGGATCTGGTTCGTAAAAATGCAGCAGGTCCGCGCTTTCGAAATCAGGGAGGTGAGTTTGCGCAAGGCCGCACTCATGAGCCGGGCCTGCGCGCCGACCGTGACGTCTCCGATCTCGCCTTCGAGTTCAGCCTTCGTTACCAGAGCCGCCACTGAATCGAGCACGATGACATCCAGCGCATTGGAGCGGACCAATGTCTCGCAAATACGGAGCGCTTCTTCCCCGGAGCTGGGCTGGGACACGAGCAGGTCGTCAAGATTAACACCCAATTTCTTGGCGTACTTCGGATCGAGGGCGTGTTCGACATCGATGAAAGCGGCCAGTCCTCCACGTTTCTGCGCCTGCGCAATGACGGTCAGAGTCAGGGTGGTCTTACCCGATGATTCCGGACCGAAAACCTCCACGACGCGTCCGCGGGGGAAGCCGCCAACTCCCAACGCGCGATCAATCAGAATGTTTCCAGTGGGGATGACGTCGATATCCACGATTTTGTCGTCGCCCAATCGCATAATGGCGCCGTCGCCGAAATCCTTGGCGATCTGCTGGATGGCCAGATCGAGATTCTTGTTTCGAGCGGCTATCACCTTGTTTTCGGTCGGTTTTTCTTCGGTCTTGGTCGCCATAGGAGTCTTCTAGGTAAGTCGTGCGCGAGGCATTCGCCAAGTAAAAAGGCTCTGATCGGTCAAAAATGGCATCGATCGACGGATTTGTTGACGAGAATGGGCGCCCGGGCTTCCTTCCCCCCGCAGCGTTCGGCGACAGGAGACGATTTGCCGAAGCCCGTTGCCGGCGTTAAGCGTGTTCGCGTGACGCAGCAAACAATAGACGAGCGCTACATGCGGGTAGCGATTCGCGAGGCGCGCAAAGCCTTGGGACGAACAAGTCCAAATCCGGCGGTGGGCGCGGTGCTGGTGATGGGGGGCAAGATTCTTTCGCGGGGGCACCACCAGGAGCGCGGTGGTCCACACGCGGAGATTCAGTGCCTCGGAACTCTTCGCGCTGCACCTTTTCCAGCCAAATCCATTTTATACGTCACGCTCGAGCCGTGTTCGACCGTCGGAAAAACCGGGCGTTGCACGGAGGCGATCATTCGAGCGGGCGTCTCCATCGTGGTCATTGGCGCGATCGACCCAAATCCGAGGCACAACGGCCGCGGGATCGCCGCCCTCGAACGTGCTGGGATTCAGGTGCGCGTCGGAGTTTTGGGAACGGAATGCAGCGACCTGAACGAGGGTTTCAATAAATGGATTGTCTCGCGCCGACCATTCGTCATCGCGAAATGCGGAATGACGCTGGATGGCCGGTTAACGCTACCTCCGTGTGGCGACCGGTGGATTACAACTGGAGCGGCCCGGCGTGATGCACAGCACTTACGATCGACAGTGGACGCCATTCTCGTCGGTGCCGAAACCATTCGAGTCGATGATCCGAGGTTGACCGTGCGGGGCGTGAAGAACGCAAGGCAGCCCTGGCGGGTGATCGTGACGAGATCCGGAAAGTTGCCCTCCAGCGGGCGCGTCTTTCGCGACCGGTTTAAGGCAAAGACTCTGGTTTATCGCAATAAATCCCTGACCTCGGTTCTAAGGAACCTGGGAAAGAAGGAAGTGCTAACCGTGATGATCGAAGGCGGCGGGAACCTTTTAGGCCAGGCGCTCGACCAAGGGCTGATCGATAAAGTGCAGCTGTATGTCGGTCCCGCTTTTACGGGTGGCCCTGTCGTGGCCTTTGGCGGGCGTGGCGCGTCTTCAACGCAAAAGGCAGTTCGGCTGGAGCGCTTGTCCTATACGAAAATTGGTCACGATCTTCGGGTGGTTGGCTATCCCGCGATGACGGCCGCGGTGTGCGTCGAATAAACTGTGAAACTTTGCGTCCTACTTAAGGTTAAATAGTACAAAGGAAATAAAATGAAAAAACTTCTATTGATCGCGTTAGTGATGGGTGGTTTTGCCTTTGCGTCCGCGTCGCAGTCAAACGCAGGCGTATCGGTCGGAATCGGGATCGGGCTTCCCGGATATGGCTACGGCTATCCTGGTTACGGGTATGGCGGCGGTTACGGCTACGGCCGCGGCTGTGCTTATCCCTATGCCTACCGGCCTGTCGTTTATTACGGTGGCCCGAGCTTCTATTGGAATCACGGGCATCGTGTTTACTACGCTCGGCGGCATCATCGCATCTGGCGTTAGTCCGTTACCAGCCCTGCAATTTGCGAGCTGGCGGGAAGGTGGCTTCCCCCAGCTCGTTTTTGTTTTCCGAATCGCAGGGCGAGCCGGATAAATCCGCGCCTGGATTCACGCGTATGGACAGCTCACTGGAAACTCGCCAGCCCTTGGCGCGGGCGGCAATCAATCGTGCTGTTTGGCTGAACCAGACGGGGGGACGACAGGACTGACCGTGGCCGTAGCGGCGGCACCTTGACGAGGCTGAAATTCGCTCTTCAGCCGTTCGTTCAGTTGGGGCAATTCCTGTTGCCGTTTCGCTTCAACTTCCTGGCGCAACTCACGCTCAATCCTGCGGCGCTCCTGGAAGTAGCGCGCTTCGAACTGGCCTTGTGCATTCGGGTCGAGTCGCAGGCCTAGTTGACGCATGGCCGCCTCGGCCTCCGTCTTTATCCGTTGGCGGTGCGCTTGTTCCCGCTCGCGCAAGACTCTCTGCTGCTCCGGATTCATTTGTAACCAACGCTCCGCGTTGCGCCGGAAGGCCTGCCGCTCGTCTGGAGACAGCTGATAAAGCCGATCACGTCCCGGATTCTTCAGGGCATTGCCCCGGCCGAAGGCGCGTGAGCGAAAGTGTGGCGTAGGCTGGCCCTGACCAACCACGGTGCCAGATGCGCCCACCACCACCAGAGCGGCGGCTATTACAGCGATGAATTGTCGTCCCACAGATTATTTTCGTCGGACGCTAGCAAGTCGTCCAAATCGGCGACAACTTCATAATCCTGAGCATCGATTTTCGCAATAGCCTCGTCCTCCCCGCCTCGGGATGGACGGAACGAAAAGGTGTACGCGATAAAGATGGCCGCGGTCGCCGCGACCAAGCCTGAGACGGGGAGCATTCGCCGCCAGCTTAACCATCGACGGGACCACGCGCTGGGGGCAGTCTCCTCGCGAATCCGGCGCAGGACATCGCGGGCAAAGAACGGAGCCGCCGCCGGCCGGGGGGTCGAGCCCAGGAGGTCCCACAGTTGCTTGTCATCTTCACGCTGCATAGTCGTCCGGTTATTGAACCTAACGGAGAGCGGCAAAGTTGCGCAAGCCCCCCGATTATGGAGATCTAGGCCTCGGCGGCTTCAAGGAAGCCTTCCAACTGGCGAATCCGAGTCGGATGGCGCATTTTACGCAGGGCCTTGGCTTCGATCTGTCGGATTCGCTCGCGCGTCACGCGGAACTGCCGTCCCACTTCCTCGAGGGTCCGGCTGTAGCCATCAACCAGGCCAAACCGCTGCTCTAATACCTGACGCTCCCGTTCGGTCAGCGTTTCCAAGACATCCTTGATCTTTTCCTTCAAAAGGACGATCGCGGTCATGTCGCTGGGATTTTCCGCGCCCTTATCTTCAATAAAGTCGCCGAAGTTGGTTTCTTCACTTTCCCCCACGGGCGATTGAAGGGAGATCGGCTGCTGGGCCATCTTCAAGACCGCGCGGACGCGATCGACCGGCAGCAGAATCTCTTCTGCCACCTCTTCCGGAGTCGGTTCCCGCCCATATTCCTGGACAAGTTGCTTTTGCACCCGCATCAATTTGTTGATCGTCTCGATCATATGCACGGGAATGCGAATCGTGCGGGCCTGATCGGCAATCGAACGGGTGATGGCCTGCCGGATCCACCAGGTGGCGTAGGTGGAAAACTTATAGCCGCGGCGATATTCGAATTTCTCGACCGCTTTCATTAAACCCATGTTGCCTTCCTGAATAAGATCCAGGAATGACAGCCCGCGATTTGTATATTTTTTGGCGATGGAAATGACGAGCCGAAGATTGGCTTCGACCATTTCGGTTTTGGCGCGCAGGGCCTTGCGCAGCCAATTTTTCAAATCCTGATATTGCTCCCTGTATTCATCGACGGAAAGCCAGAGCATTTTTTCCAGCTCAGAAATCTTCGCAGCCACGGGGGCGTGCCCGGCACGGCCGCGTGGTTTTTTCACCACCTCGGCCTTCAGTTCAACCAAAACGAGGTACTGTTCGTCGGCCAGATGCACAAATTCTTCTGTGACTTTCTGCTTAAAATAAAACTTCGGGTAAAACCTCTGCAAAGAAGCAACCGTGCGCTGTAAGGCCTTCGATTTTTTCGAGTCTTTCTTGGAGGAGCGGGTGATGAGCCCGTACTGATGACTGATGGATGCGCTCAGTCTCCCCACTTGTTTGCACAAGCGCGGCAGCATTTTCATGTAGCGCTCGCGGCTCTCGATCTTCTTATCGAGGATGACGCGATCAAAGCGCTCCCGGCCTTCCGTCAACTTGGCGGCCAGGTCGAGGTGCGCCTGGGCGATGAAACCGAAGCGGTTGATGAGCTGTTGCACCATGTTCTCGGCCTCTTCAATGCGCTTGGAAATTTCTACTTCCTGCTCGCGCGTGAGCAACGGGACCTGACCCATTTGCTTGAGGTACATGCGAACCGGGTCATCAAGAATATCCAGTTTCGTTTCCGGTTTTTCTTCCTCCTCTTCTTCCGCGTCCTTCTTTCCGTCCTTGAAGCGATCGACTTCGGACGCCTCAATGATATCGATCTCCATCTTGCGGAGTCGGATCAGGATAGCATCAAGGTCATCGGCATCGGTGAGACCTTCGGGGAGCGCTTCGTTCAGGTCATCGAACGTGAGATAGCCTTGTTCTTTGGCCAGTTTGATGAGCTCACGGATGCGGGCCTGCAAGTCCGCTTCGGATTGTAGAGGCACAGCATTGGCCGCTTTGGCGGCAGGGGCGGCGCCACGGCGCGGACGCTTTGCCTCGGCTGCGCCCTTGGCCTTGGCCACAGGTTTGGAAGGAACGGCCGGCTTACGCGACGGCTTCTTCTTTTCTTTGAGCTGAACGCGCTTGGGCTTCGGCCGCATCTTGGGCGACTGCGGGGCGCGGGTTTTTCGATTCGAATGCCTGGCCAAAGTTGCGCGTTTAGGGAGTGGACTGGGACGTTCGATTAGTAGCATTCTGCGGAAATCAGCTTTCCGCGGATGGGGTCGGCGAAAACTGCGAAAGTTCGTGGAGTTGATCCGTAAGGTCAAGAATTTGTTTCTGCAAATTGACGATCTCTCCGGTGCTCAACCGGGCCGCTTTGATCCGGCTTTGCGCGACGGCCAGCTGCCGCCGGACAACGGCCTGGCGCAGGCCGCGCCACCACTGCTCGACGATGTGACCCGGCTCCTTTGGCATTCTTTGCATAAGCCATGAGGAGATGAGCGATTCTTCCGCCGGGCTGAGCGTCACCATAAAAGCGTTCAGCGACGCGGGATCGGACGGGCGCACGTCGCTCGCCAGCACCTTGGCCAGCAATTCGGTGTTCGGCGTCTCGGCCAGCGTTTCGCGCCAGTTTTGTTGCTTTAGAAAATCAGCGGCCGATTCATCCCGCAAAGCGAGCAGACAGAGCAAGGCGACATCGTGGGGAGGCGCCGGAGCGAGAGCCGGCGCGGCCTGCCCGGGAGGGGTCCATGTTTTTGCAGCCTTGGGCAAAAGATTTTCGAAATCTGCGGTCGATACGCCGAGCCGAGCCGTCACTTTTCGCACGACCTCGCCGCGCATCAGCGAATCCCGGATATGCGAAACCGTTTCGGCCAGGCTCCGGGCCAGCTCCATTTTCTGGCCTAACGAATTAAGATCGGTCGTGGAGACTTCGTGCTCGATCCAATAATCGAAAAAATCGCGGGCCGACGTGATGCGAGCTTCGAACTCCTCCCTTCCGTTCTTTCGAACAAGTGAATCGGGATCCTCGCCCGGTGGCATTTCGGCTACGCGCACGATCAGATCATTCTGGAGAAGGGCATCGAGCGATCGTTCGGCCGCCTTCTTCCCAGCCGCGTCCGCGTCGAAGCAAAGAACCACTTCGTTAACAAATCGCTTTAGGACTCGCGCCTGACTCTCGGTAAACGCCGTGCCCTGCGGTGCGACCACGTTCGTGATCCCTGCTTCGAACAAGGCGATAAGGTCGAGCTGTCCCTCGCAGACGATGGCGGAGTTCGCGTCGATCAGGCTCCTCTTCGTCTTGTGCAATCCGAAGAGGACATTGCCCTTGCGGAAAAGCGGTGTCTCCGGCGAATTGATGTATTTCGCGGCTTCCGCGTCCTTCTGCAGGATCCTACCGCTGAACGCGATGACCTCGCCCACATCGTTGCAAATCGGGAACATAATGCGATCGCGGAAACGATCGTAGACGTCGCCCTGCTCTTTACTTTCATCACGCAGTTTGACCAGCCCGCTCTGCAGAATCTGGCGGCGTTGATAGCCCCGCTCCAACGTCCAGTTCAAAAAAACATCCCAACCTGGCGGGGCATAACCAAGCTGCCAGCTTTTGGCGACCACCCGGTCGATTCCGCGTTGCTTCAAGTACTCGCGCGCGGGCGCGGCAAAATCCTTCTTCAAAAGATTGTCGTGAAACCACTCCGCCGCCTCGGAGTGCAGTTGGAGAAGGGTCCGTCGCGCCTCGTGCTGGCGATCCTCCTCGCCGCCGGGGCGACGTTCCTCCACCACCGTGATTCCAACCCGCGCCCCCAGTTTGCGCACCGCCGCGGGAAAATCGACATGCTCATAATCCATGACGAAGCGAAAGACGGTGCCGCCCACGCCACAGCCAAAACAATGAAAGGTCTGGCGCGCCGGATTGACGTGAAACGAAGGCGTTTTTTCCTGATGAAAGGGGCAGAGTGCCTTAAAATTGCCGCCGACGCGGCGCAAAGGGAAATAGGAGCCGATGACCTCGACAATATCGTTGGCCGCAGCGATTTGCTCGATGGTCTGTGTTGCAATGGCTCCCACGCGGTGGATTTTTCGCTCGTTCCTTTGACTTAGCGATGCGAAACTTACGCAGCGGCAAGACGCTTCCAACTATGATACGAAGATTATTCGTTTGCGCCTTACTTGGGCTGGCGGGGGGAACGAGTGGCCTCGATGCGCGCGAGATCGTGCGCAAAGGCGACGTGGTGGTAGTTCCTCTGAGCGGCGAAATATCAGGATCGCTTGCCACTTTTATCCGGCGCACCGAAAAAGAGGCGGAGAGCAGCGGGGCCTCTGCCATTATTTTTGAGATGAACACCTACGGCGGCCGGCTCGATTCGGCGGAGGAGATCACGAACGTCCTGAACCGGGCGACCATTCCCACCTACACGTTCATTAACACCAATGCGGGTTCGGCCGGTTCGCTTCTCGCGCTGGCCACACGCTATATTTATATGGCCCCGGTCAGCGCGATTGGAGCGGCTGCTCCGGTTCAGTCCACAGGCGAGGATCTGCCCGCAACAGAGCGGGAAAAGACCATCTCCTACTGGTCGGCTTTGGTTCGAAGCTCCGCCACGCGCAACGGCCACAATCCGGATATCGGCGAGGCCTTCATGAATAAGGATAAGGAAGTAAAAATCGGCGATCGCATCGTTCATCCCAAAGGAACGCTCCTGACTCTCAATGCGCAGGAAGCGGCCGAACAAATTAATGGGAAGCCCCTCCTCGCTGCCGGGATTGCCGATTCGGTGGCGGAATTGATGCGCAAGGCCGGGTTAAAAGGAAACGTGGCGTCGCTCGCACCCACAGGTTTCGAGCAACTCGCGCTATGGATCACCGGACTGGCTCCACTTCTATTATTAGGCGGCATCATCGGCGCCTACCTGGAATTTAAAATTCCGGGGGCGACCCTGCCGGGCGTCGTGGCGGCAATCTGCTTCGCGCTCTTCTTTCTCGGTCACTACCTCGCGGGTCTGGCGGGCTGGGAAGTGGTCGCGTTGTTTATTCTCGGGCTCATTCTGGTGTTAATCGAAATCCTATTCTTTGCTCATTCGACCATTGTGGTAGGCGTGGTGGGGATATTTCTCATGCTTGGTTCGATTCTGTGGGCCATGACCGACCGGTATCCGGGCGAGAATTTTCTGCCGACCGGCGGGATGCTTTTGGTGCCGTTGCGGAATCTGCTCATCGCTATGATCGCCTCGGGGATCGTGATCGTGGTCCTCGCTCGTTATTTGCCGCGCACGAGTCTCTACCGCCGATTTGCGTTGATGACGACCAATGCACCAGGCACGTCGCTCGCCACCGGACAACGCGAGTTCGCCAGCGCCAGCCACCTGTCTCCCGGCATGCAAGGCACGGCTTTGTCGATGTTGCGACCCAGCGGCAAGGCGCGGTTCGCGGACCATACGGTGGACGTGGTCACAGAGGGCGATTTTATTCCACCGGACACGCAAATCACGGTCGTCGAGGCTGACGGCATGCGCGTGGTGGTAAAGCGCGCCTGACGCGTCTTCTACTCAACTCCATTGACATGGCTGCGGAGTTACCCTCCTGCCACGACACGAACGAATTCGATTTTGTCGCCATCGGCCAATTCCTGTTGCATCCATTCATGCCGATGGAGAGCGAGACCATTGTGTTCGATTAGAACAGCCTGTGGCGGCAATTTGTAAACCTGCACCAGTTCCGCTACGGTTTTGGCCCCGCGCGCGTCACTGCGTTCGCCGTTTAGCGAAATGGTCATGTCTGGGCGAGCGCCTGATCCCAGTCTTTCCACACCGGATCAAATCCATTCTGCTGCAAAAATAACGCAATCTCAGCGGGAGACCTTTCATCACTAATCTCAAATTGCCCGGTGGCGAGCTGGTTCTGGCCTCGCTCGAACTCAGGCGTAATCATCCGGCCCCGCACCGTGTGATGAAGATTCTGGCTCCCCTGGCCGGTGTAGCCCCCGGGTTCGGTGTGGCTGCCCGCGCTCATCATCGTAACGCCAAGAGAAACAAGGGCGTCGCGCAAGGCAGCCGGCTCCCGCGTGCTTAAAACAAGATTGATCTGTGGGAACGTCACCCGGAATGCGCAAACGAGCTGCGCCAACTCTCGATCGCTCATGGAAAAGCGAGGCTGAAATTCGCCGGCGGCGGGGCGAAGACGAGGCAGACTGACACTGATCTGCGCCTGCCAACAATGCTTCAAAAGGTATTCCACGTGCCCGGCCAAAGCGATCGCGTCCTGTTGCCATGGGGCCAATCCAAATAGAACGCCGATGCCGAGCCGACGGAATCCCGCCTGGTATCCGCGCTCGACACAATCCAGCCGCCAGTTGAAATCGCGCTTCGGCCCCGCTGTGTGCAACTCGTCGTAGAGACCCCGGTCGTATGTTTCCTGATAAACAACGAGCCCATCAGCACCGGCGCTCACGACTGGTTCGTAATCCTGGGCGGACATGGGGCCGACCTCGATGGCGATGGAGGAGAAGCTGGGCGCCAACGCGCGCACGCAATCCGCCAGATAACCCTGATTGACGAATTTTGGATGTTCGCCGGCCACGAGCAGGACGTGGCGAAAGCCGGCTTTGGACAGGTGACGCGCCTCCGCGACAACTTCATCAACGCTGAGCGTCACGCGCAGGATCGGGTTGTCGCGCGAAAAACCGCAATACTGACAGTTGTTAATGCACTCATTGGACAGGTAGAGCGGCGCGAATAGGCGCATAGTCCGCCCGAAATTCCGGGAGGTCAGGGAGCGGGACATTTGCGCGAGACGTTCCAGTTCTCCGTCCGACTTCGGCAGAAGCAGAGCTTCGAAACTCCGCAGCGCGGAAGATCCGGCCAAAGGCAAAGCATCGAGAACCCGTCCGAAGGACATGCAATTAACTTTCTGTATCAGCCCGTAATAGCAACAGCAACCGAGGAAGCCGCCGGCGGTGCGACCGGATTAGGCCGACCGCGTGGGCCTAAAAGCAAACGGCGGCATTCGGTATCCCGAATGCCGCCGCTGAAAAAGCTTCGACTAAGGTTAGTAAGACAGAGTCACGCCAAAACGGGCCATCCCGAAGTCGTTGTTCCCGTATTGCAGAACATTGTAGGCGTAGTCACCCATGATACCGATGTGCTTGGTGATACGAACTTCCAAACCGGCACCGAACTGGCCAGTCAGATTGGCTTTGCGATTCTTGATGGTCTGGTTCTGACGAAACTCGGGCTCATTACCGCGCTGCAACTCGTTGAAGAAGCGGGAGGTATGGGATCCACCGCTTGTCGCTCCAACGCCTGCCCATGTGTAGGGGGCGAAACGCGAGCAGCCGATCGGCCAGCGGAATGTAATGGTACCCAAACCGCCACCACCGATGTTGTCGTTGGCATCAACCACAAAGCCTTCTGCACCCGCGGCCCAGTGTTTGTTCCAGAAGTATTTGATATCCAGACCGCCACCCCAGGCGTTGTCCCGGTTGATGAAGCGATCATTGCTCCACTCGCCGAGGTCGATATGTTCCGTTTGCGAACCATCGAGACGAGCTTCGCCGTCAAAGTCGCCCGTGCGAAAATCGGTTCTGTGTCCGGTGTTATACGGGAAGGCAACGGTGCCCCAAAGGTTAAAGTCCCACTCGTGCGCGCGGTACCACTCGCATGGGGCGGGCGCTTGTTGGACTATTTCTTTGTCCTTGCCGGAGTAGCTCTCCGAGCCGGCGTAAGACAGTGCGCAGGCGGCGCACATGATTGCAAAGGTTAAGGTGAGTCTCTTCATTACGCAGGCTTTTACATGGGTGCAGAAACACCGTCAACTATTTATTTTCAGAAAAGATAAGAGGCTAACCTCAACGGGCGACTGTCGAGGTAAAAAATGGGTATTTATTGTTCTAATCACGTAAAATATCGGCAAAAGGAAAATCACCCGCTCGATCGATATCGAGCGCGGCATTTAAAAAACCGAAACTCGGGCGAGCATCGCATGTCGCAAAACAGCACATGCTGTGCCGGTGTCTTCCCGGGAACGGGTTGTTACGGCTTCAGCTCGGCTCCGGTCGCAGCGTCCGTGACCGTGAACTTTTCGTGATGGTAGCTTGGATCTCCGCGGAACAGGAGCCGGCCAGCATAGCGCCGCTCTAATTCGACGAGCAGCTCTTCGTCCTCTTCCTTCAACCGCTTCAATACGTCCGGATTTAGAATGACCCGAATTTCGTGCACGGTGTCCTGGTACTTGCGCATGACGGTGTTGAGGTTGCGATGCAGTTCGACACTCGTCGTCATCGAGGTTTTGACGATGCCGCGCCCGCTGCAATACGGACAATTCTCGTAGATCGTATCGCTCAAGCTTTCCTGCGCTCGCTGGCGCGTCATCTCCATCAGACCTAACGACGAAATAGGCAGAACATGCGTCTTCGCCTTATCCCGTCTCAACCGGTCTTTCATGAGCGCATAAACCATTTGCTGATCTTTGCGGCTCTTCATATCAATGAAGTCGCCGATGATGAGACCGCCCACATTGCGCAGCCGGAGCTGCCGCGCGATCTCGTCCGCCGCCTCCAGATTGGTTTGCAGAATGGTCTTCTCCACATCACGGCCGCCCTTGTTGCGGCCGGTGTTCACGTCGATCGCGACGAGAGCCTCCGTTTCATCGATCACGATGTAGCCGCCACACCGCAACCAAACCTGACGATGAAAGGCATCCTCGATCTGTTTCTGCACGCCGAGCGCCTCGAAAACCGGGGTGGCACCGTCGTAGGAGCGAATGCGATTCCGGCCGCGATGCGAAATCTTGCCCACCATCTCGATCATGCGCTCAGTCGACGCTTGATCGTCGCAGATCACTTCGTCGATTTCTTCGGTGAGAAAGTCGCGCACGGTGCGCTCGACCAGGTCGGGCTCCTCGAAAACGCGTGAAGGGACACGGTCGTTTTTGATGTGCTCGTCCACCTTCGTCCACTGATCGAGAAGGAAACTTAAATCGCGCACGAAGTAACGCGCGCGCTGGCCCTCGCCGACGGTGCGGATGATCACCCCAATCCCCTCGGGTATATCCAGTTCCCGCAAAATCTTGCGCAGGCGATCGCGCTCCTTCGGATCTTCGATCTTGCGCGAGATGCCACTGCGATCACTGAAAGGCATCAGGACCAGATAACGGCCGGCGAAGCTCAGATTGGTGGTAACACGCGGACCTTTTGTCCCGATAGGGCCTTTCGTCACCTGCACGATCACTTCGGAGCCGACCGGGTAAATATTCGGGATGTCGCGCGCCGTGATCTTTTTCTTTTGTTTTCGCCCAGGCCGATCGATTTCCTCGATCCCGCTGTCGAGCGCGGCCGGGATGGCATCCCAGAAATGGAGGAAGGCATTTTTCTCGAAGCCGATATCGACGAACATCGCCTTCAACCCCATCTCGATGTTCTTGACGCGGCCTTTGTAGACGCTGCCTACAATGTTGCGCGAGGTGTTCCGCTCGACGCTATATTCTTCAAGCCGGCCGTTCTCGAGCAAGGCAACGCGCCGCTCGAGTTTCTCCACGCTGATGACTATCTTGTTTCCCGTCTTGCGGGTCGAGATACCTAAAATTTTCCGAACCTTTTCTAGCATAAATTTGTACTGTTCCTGCGCTCAGAACCGGGATCGATGTGGAACCATTATTCATCACCAGGTAGATCGCTTGTTTAATTTGAAAATCGACGGCGGACGGGCGGCGGAGTGGGCGCAGGGGCCGCCCTCTTAGCGCCAAATAGCCTTTCAAAAAAGTTGGGTTGCCGCACCGGCGCCACGGGTTGGGCACGTTGCACCGTTCGCCTCTTGGCCACGCGCCCCTGATCGTCTGCCTCAGGTTCCACATCCGGTGCGCCGCCGCCGCCGGCCATTTGCGCATCCGCGTTCGAGGCATCGGCATTCTCTTCATCGGCCCCCGCGACGTTCGGGCCCGAATCCTTGTAATTGACGTCACTGATCATCTGGAAAGGATTCTGCTTGTGGGCCGGGGCCAGCCACGCCACCTGCATGTCGAATTTACCATCCTCGAGCGCGAGAGCCCGTTCCATGATTCGATCAGCGATCGGGCAAGCCACACTGCCACCGTGCGCACCGCCCTGTACCATCGCCGCCACCACATAGCGGGGATTATCGTAAGGCGCATAACAGGCGAACCACGCGATCGTATCCTTATGCCCGCGGTCCGTGGCCTGGGCCGTGCCCGTCTTACCCGCCACGACCACATTTTTCAGGCGGGCCCGGGCGCCGGTGCCGCCATCTTCGTTGACCACTTTCCAAAGGCCTTTACGCACAATGTCGATTTGGTCGCGCGTAAAATCATTTCTTAAATCGGCCCGCACCCTGGGAGCGCCGGACACTGGCTTGCCGTGGTCGTCCAGCATGGGAGAGCCATCCTGGTTCAACACCCGGTCGATGAAACGCGGGTAATAACAAACGCCACCGTTCGCCACCGCCCCGTAGGCCATGGCCAACTGGAGCGGCGAGACGAGCGTGTAGCCCTGGCCGATCGAAACGTTGGCCGTCTGCGCCTGCGACCATCTCTCCTGCGGATGATGAACCTGCATCCACTCAGGACCGGGCATAATCCCCACCTGTTCACCGGTCAGGTGAATCCCTGACTCTTCACCCATTCCCAGCATTTTGCCGACGGCATCAATCGATTGGATACCGGCCGCGTTCCCGTACTGATAAAAAAAGGAGTCGCAAGAGACTTTGATGGCATCAGCTAGGCCAAGCGTGCCGTGTCCTCCACCCTTCTCCGCGATCCAGCATTTAAAATAGTGATCCCCGTAGCTCACGCCCCCACTGCAGTTGTAATGGGCATTCGCCATCTTGCGGCGCAAGCCGGCCAGTGCGGTGATGATTTTGAAGGTGGAGCCGGGGGGCAAAGCGCTAATGGCGCGGTTAACGAGCGGGTCCGCTTCATCCTTCTGCAGAGCCGTCCAATCCTTCGCCTTGATGCTCGGAATAAATGCGTTCGGGTCGAACGACGGCACTGAAACCATGGCCAGCACATTGCCGTTGTTCGGATCGATCACGACGGCGGCACCACGGCCGACGGCTCGGACCGCTTCCTCCGCGATCGACTGAATGCGCGCGTCCAGAGTGAGGAGAACATTCGCGCCCTGCTTGGGCGGTTCCTCCCGCAGGACGCCATCGATCACGCCCTTGGCGTTGCGCCGCAGGTAGCGAACTCCCGGTTTGCCGCGCAGGTATTCGTCCATCGATTTCTCGATGTTCGACTTCCCTTCCACGTCCTCCTGATAAAACGTGTAACGCTTGGCGTCTTCCTTGTTCGTATCGTCGGGCGCACCCACGTAGCCGAGCAGATGTGAAGCGAGCGCACCATAGACGTAGGAGCGCACCGGCTTGATCGCGATATCAACTCCCGGAAGGCCTACATCGTGTTCGGAAAACTTGGCCATGGTCTGGAAATCGATGTCCTTGATGTACGAAAATGGAACCTCGGTATCGTTACGAAAATGCTTTTGCAGCTGGTTCGCATTGTAATCGCGCGCCAGATCAAGATCATCCAGCCGAGGCACCACCCCATCGTTTACGATCTTGATGATATCGGGCTCTTTTTGATCCTTCGGCATGCCATTGATGATGGCGCGATACTCACTTTGCGGCGGTTGCCCAAAGCGTTCGCGGTAACCCTTGACCATTTCCGGCAGGTAAAAATCGACCTCATAACTCGCGCGATTGCCAACCAGCGTAAGCCCGTTCCGATCCTTGATCTCGCCGCGGACGGATGGAATACGCACAGTCGCTTCGGAACTGCCCCGGATCCGCGCTGTCCATTCCGCGCCGCGCGCCACCTGGACCCACCAGAGCCGAAGGCCCAGCGCGCCGCAGCCGAGCAGCATGAGCAGTCCCAGAAACTGGATGCGCAAACGTGGATTGAGGCGGCGCCGGTTCATTCGTAGTCGTCTCTATTGCTGGTCGGGAGATAAGGATAAGCCGTCGCTCGCGCGATCCAATGAAGGATCCAAAAGGCCACCGGAGAGATCAGCACCGCGATCAAACCGGGACCACCAATCTGCCACCAGACTTCCGGCGAAAAGAAAACGAAGCCGCGCCGGAATGTAATCATTAAGTATTGAGCCAGGACGATGCCCGACGTGCAAAGACCGCAGACAATACAGTGAATCTCCCAGCGTCCTCGAATGAACAGTGGTCTCAGGCCATGCATAATGCCCGCCAAAACCGCATAGAGCAGTATGGAGGAGCCCAGGGAAATTTCAACTCGCGACCCGAGAACCTGCACGGTCAGGGCGTCGAGCAGGAAGCCGGCATAAAAGGCCAGGGCCAGCATCAAAGGGAATGGCAGGACCGTCGCGCCGAAGAAAACAATCACGGGCACAACATAAACGTGCGCGTTGAACATCCATGGAATGGCCGGGATGAAAAATTCCGCCACCTGCGCGAAAAAAATCAGGACGAGGAGAATGACAAAGAAAATCATTTGCGGCCCGTCACCACGAAAACGTCCTCCAATTGCGAAAGATCGACGGCGGGATTCAACTGCGCCTGACCATCCAGTTCCCGCACACGGAAGCTCTTCACTGTCCCGATGAGAAGGCTGGCTGGGAAGACCCCTCCGACGCCGGACGTCACAGCCTTTTGTCCGGGCTGCAGGTTGGCCTGTTTGGACAGGAAATTCAAGTTCAACAATGGAGTCAGACCGCCAATCACGCGTTCGCCCGAGACGATCCCCTGCTCGCGCGTTCCTTCAACCGCCGCCGCCACCCGGCAGTTTTCGTCTGATACGAGAAGGACTACGGAAATGTTATTGCTCACCGTGGTGGTCTTGCCGACCAGGCCTTCGTCGGTCACGACCGGCATATCTCCCTCGACGCCGTCTTCCTTGCCACGATTGATCGTGACGGTGCGCCACCACGTGGATGAATCGCGTGTCAGAATCTCGGCCGGCACAAGTTTGAAGACGGACCGCTCTCGATAATTCAGAGCATGGCGGAGCCGGTTTACTTCGTGTTCCACATCGCGCAGAGCCTTGTTCGTGGCTTTCAATTCGCGGTTCTCTACTTGCAGCCCCGAGTTGTCTTTTTCCAACTCCTCCAGCGATTTTAAACCAGATCGCACCGAAGTGATTTGCTTCTGCAATCCCGAACCTTTCGTGAGGAAAGGGGCGATTAGCTTGTATGCTCCCGCCTGAAATTTCCGCGTCGTGTCGGGGCCAAAGCTAAGGATGTAGCCCAGGAGCGCGCCAAAAATGAGCAGCGCGATGATGCTGGTCCGGTTCATGGCTACGGCATGGGCTTCCCGCCCATGTTCCGATATCGGCGCGACGCCGATCTCACGTTATCAGCGCCATTGGCGATCGGCCGACGCCACTTGACGCAAAAATTTGAGTTCATTAAGGCATTTACCCGTTCCTTCGGCGACCGCGCTGAGGGGATCTTCCGCAACATGGACAGGTAAACCGGTCTCTTCGCTCAAAAGCTTGTCGAAGCCGCGCAATAACGCCCCGCCACCGGCCAGGACCAGCCCACGATCGACCAAATCGGCCGACAATTCCGGCGGGCACCGCTCCAGTGTGATGCGAACCGAGTCGACGATGGTGGAAATCGGCTCGAGTAACGCTTCGCGCACCTCCTGAGACGTGATCATCAGCGTTTTAGGCAGACCCGCTACCAAGTCGCGGCCCTTCACCTCGACGCTCGTTTCCTTTTCGCTCGGATAGGCAGATCCGATCTTGATTTTGATCTCCTCAGCGGTTCGTTCGCCCACCATGAGGTTGTAGGCACGCTTCATGTATTGGACGATTGCTTCGTCCAGCTCATCACCCGCCACCCGAACGCTGCGACTGAAAACAATCCCGGACAGGGAAATCAGCGCGACTTCAGTGGTGCCGCCGCCGATATCGATAATCATATTGCCCGCCGGATCCTGCACGGGCAAACCCACTCCGATGGCCGCCGCCATCGGTTCTTCAATGAGATAAACCTCGCGGGCGCCCGCATGGGTGGCCGACTCGCGTACGGCGCGTTTCTCCACTTCGGTAATACCGGAAGGAACCGCGATGACCACGCGCGGCCTCGCCTTGACCCGGCGGTTGTGCACTTTGGATATAAAATGACGCAGCATCGCCTCGGTCACTTCGAAGTCCGCGATAACGCCGTCTTTCAACGGGCGCACGGCGACGATGTTGGAGGGCGTCCGACCCAGCATGCGCTTGGCTTCATCACCGACGGCGAGAACCTTGTTCGTGCCGGCCTGCACCGCCACGACGGACGGTTCCCGCAGAACGATGCCTTGATCCTTAACGTAAACGAGAGTGTTTGCCGTTCCGAGATCGATGCCGATGTCGCTTGATAGCCAGCCGAAGAGTCCGTTGAACATGAATCAGTTAAAAAAAATTACCGCGCTTAATTTCCAGTCTGGCGGAAGCGCGTCCCTGTGTCGATCTTCGCAGTCATGGGCCCTGCAAGCGCGATTCGACCGGCTGAAACGCGGTAACATGAAACAGTGGCTCGCTGCGTCAAGCTCTTAATATAGAAGGCGACGGAGTCATTGAGTGGCGAGGAGACTGAAACAAGGCCATCGCCGCCATGCTCCGATCCCTCCAATAGCCAGCCGAGGCCTTCCGAAATTGAGCGCTGGACGTTGTATACAACGTGACGGGAGGCCGGTGGATGGACTGCATAGCCCGTTTCGTGTAACGGGTGAGCAATCGGTGATTGCGAATCAACGTTGAGCGTTGAACGTTTGCCTTCATGCGGAAAACAATCGTCGCCCCCTCCATCCTGGCCGCCGACTTCTCGCGCCTGACTGACGAAATTCGCCGAGTCGAGGAAGCCGGTGCTGATTGGATTCACTGCGACATTATGGATGGCCATTTTGTCGATAACATTTCTTTCGGGCCCATGGTCGTCGAGGTCGTTAGGAAGCAAACCAAACTTCCACTCGATGTGCATCTCATGATCGAGCAGGCCGACCATTACGTGCCGCGCTTCGTCAAGGCCGGGGCGAATTCCATTACGGTGCATGTCGAAGCCTTAGCGAAACACGACGTCGCAAAAACCTTGCAACAAATCCGCGAAGCCGGTTGCGAGGTCGGATTAACGCTGAATCCGGCGACACCTTTCGAAGCAGTCGAACCCTTTCTTTCCAGGATTGATCTGCTCCTAGTCATGACCGTTCATCCCGGCTTCGGCGGACAAGCCTTTCGTCCCGAAATGATGGACAAGGTCAAACGAGCACGTGCCTGGCAGGAGTTGCACAAGGCAAAGTTGAACATCGAAGTAGACGGCGGCATCAATCCGGACACCGCCGCGATCGCGATCGAACATGGCGCGAATGTGCTGGTAGCCGGCACCTCGGTTTTTCACACATCCGATTACGCGGCGGCGGTACGCGCGTTGAGAGGTGGATGATCTTTCAACGGTGACCTAAGTCGATGAGCGCTGCCTAATCACAAAGCGTTGTCATCCCGAACGAAGTGAAGGATCTCTCACAAGGGTGACAGATCACGCCGATTAGATTGTGCAGCCTCCGGCGAACGGCGACTCTCCGTTACCCGGAAGCCCCATCGGTCGCCACCACCGGTTCGGCGTCGCTCCTCGTTTCCGCCATCACTTCATCGGTTTGTGTGACGCGGACGACTTCTTCAATGGTGGTCTTGCCTTGCGAGACACGGCGCCAGCCGTCCTGACGCAGCGTTTCCATTCCTTCGGCGACCGCACATTGCTTGAGTTCACCGCCATCCCGCTTTTGCATGATCATTTTGCGCAACGGTTCCGTGATCACACAAATTTCATAGATCGCCGTCCGGCCCTGGTATCCGGTCTGACGGCATTGATCGCAGCCGACACCGCGCAGGAATCTCGTGCCGATCTCTTTTACCGGCACGCCAATTTCCGCCAGGTAGTCCGGCGGATATTGCACGGTTTGCGCGCATTCCGGGCAAATCGTACGCACCAGCCGTTGTGCGATGAAGGATTTCACGACAGAAGCGAGGAGGAACGGCTCTACATCCATGTCGAGCAGACGCGTGATCCCACCGACGGCATCGTTCGTATGCAGTGTGCTGAACACAAGGTGACCTGTCATGGCCGCGCGAATAGAGATATCGGCCGTTTCAACGTCGCGAATCTCTCCTACCATGACGACGTTTGGATCCTGTCGGAGGATGTGCCGTAAACCTTTGGCGAAGGTCAAATCGATCTCCGGCTTTACGTCGATCTGCGACACGCCGGGCAACCGGTATTCGACCGGTTCCTCGATCGTGATGATGCGGCGCTGGACCGAATTAATACTGGAGAGAAAACAGTACAATGACGTCGATTTTCCGCAGCCAGTCGGTCCGGTGAGCAGAATAATTCCATTCGGCTGAGCGAGCAGACGCCGGATGATTTCTTCCTGGCGCTGACTCAGATCGAGTCGCTCAAAGCCAAATTGTTGTTCGCCCCGGCTGAGCAAACGCAAACTGATCGACTCCCCATTCACGGTCGGGATGGTGGAAACACGCACGTCGATATTGGCACTGGCCGCCTGCAGGTTCATGCGTCCATCCTGGGGCAAACGGCGCTCCGCGATATCCATGTGCGACATGACCTTGAGACGCGAAATGATGGCCGACTGCAGCAGGCGCAGTTGCGGCGGCACCGCGACCTCATGGAGAATGCCGTCGATGCGATACCGGATGCGCAGATCCCCTTCGAGGGGTTCCACGTGAATATCCGTGGCCCGTTCCACGATGGCTTCGCGGATAATCTGGTTCACGAACTTCACGACCGACGCTTCCGGATCGTCCGCGTTGAGATCGGTACTCGTCTCGGTATCCTGCAGAACTTCGAAGGCCCGGTTGGTCTTCAAAATTTCGTCGAAGGTTTCCGCGCCAACGCCGTAAACCGTTTTCATGGCGCGCAAAATCTGCGCCCTCGGCACGAGCACCCATTCGGCAGGTTTCTTTAAAAGCTGACTGGCCAGCTGCCGGCCGACCGAGTTGAAAAGATCATAGGTCGCGAGCACGACCGATTTCTCTTTTTCTTCAATCGGCAGAATGTGGTGTTGAAAAACAAACCGACTCGGCAGGATGGACAAGGTTTTACGATCGATTGTCTTGGCATCAATCGCCGTGACCGGCACTTTAAAAAATTTCCCGAGCGCGGTCAGAAAACGCGTCTCATCGATCTTACCGGAGTCGAGGACCTGCGTAGTCCAGGATCCGCCATTCAGATTTTGCGCGAGTTCCGTCGCCTCCTCCCGGGTGGCGACGCCGCCCTCGAGCAATAGATTAATGAGCGACTGACTGGCGGCGGAGCTCATACCGGGCTAGGGCAAATGCAAGGCACGCCGTACCGGAATGGTGAGAGTACCGGTCACGCGCATGGAATAATTTTTCTGCATACGAGCCACGGCATCTGATACTTCAGGCGAAAAGATGCCATCGATTTCGCCGCAATAATAGCCGAGGCGATGGAGGTCCCGCTGTAAGGCGCCAACGTAAGCCGGCTGCGCGATCAAATCCCGGCCACCTTCCAGATAATAAAGTGGCCGCCAGTGGAAACGTGGCGCCGTGTCGGTTGGGTTCAGAACTGGGCTCTGATGCAGTAGTCCCAATTCGTCTCGTGCCGCAAGGGGATCGATCGAATGGCCCAGTGAGTCGTCCGAAGCCTGCGCTGCCGTCAGGACAAATCCACAAGCTAGCGCGAACGTAAGTGCTTTTTTCATAACGAGATTATCGATGTCGTTCACTCACAAGTCTTTGGCCGATGGCAAATCAGGAGGCGGCAATTGTTTCTCCTCGCCGGCCCGCGGCGGGCAATCGGGGCAGTCGTCCTGATCAATTTCCGGGCCGAAGTGTGTTCGATCCTCGGATTTACGGCGCAGGCGATAGAGATCAAGTTTGGTCAGCGTGACCTCAGGGCGCATCAGAATAATTAGTTCTGTCCGACGATGGCTACTACCCGTGCTGCGAAACAGATAGCCGAGCACCGGAATCCGATCGAGAATTGGAACACCGTTGAACTGTTTGGCCTTGTTGTCAGTGATAAGACCGCCGAGAACAATCGTCGCTCCATTCGGTGCAGATACGTTCGTTCGAATGTACCGCGTGTTGATTGTCGGAGGGTGATTAACATCAATCGTGGTTGTCGCGCCTTCCAAACTGTCGATCTTCTGTAAGATGTCTAGCGACACCTCCTTTTCGGAATTGATTAAAGGAACCACCTCGAGCTGGAGGGCAACTTTCTTGAATTGAATGCTCGACGCGACCGACGCAACGCCGACCGACGTCGTTGCATTGGTCAAAGTATTAACCGGAACAGGAATTTCCTGACCCGAGGCGATGATCGCCTTCTTGTTGTTGCTTGTAAAAACCATCGGTCGAGAAATTACCTTAAAGTTACCCGTCGATTCCAGCAGATGCACGATGGTCGAGAGATAGTTTCCAGCAGCGACGTAAACGTTCGTTCCGCTAGCCACCTGCTGCAGGGCAGTGCCGAAATTGACCAATCCGGACGGGTCAATAATACCTGGCGTGATGACAGGGCTCCCGCTCGGGGACGAGGCTGCGGTCGGGTTCGGAATGGGCGCGGTGGTGTTTCGCGAGATTCCAACGATCTTGTTCTTATACTTGGCGAACCAGTCGACCCCGAACTCCTCGTCATTATTGAGTGTCAATTCGCCTATGACCGTGCTGAGAGCGACTTGGGGTGCTTTCACATCCATCTCGTCCAGAATCTTCTCGACCTTCACTACGACTTCGCGATTGCCCAGAACGATGATCGCGTTGGCGCGCTGATCGGCGATGATCTTTGCGTTCCCAACCGTGACCGCCTTAGGCGTGGTATCGGTCGCGGTGGTGGAAAGCTCTTCCGACACATTGAGATTGCTCTCGCCGCCTCCGCTATTCGAACCGGCTAACCCGCTCGTATTCGACGTGCCAGAGCGATTGCGATTGAGCTGTTGATTTGGATTAGCCGGATTGGGCGCGCCGTTGGCATCCGCCGCGCCACCCTGCTGCTGTGAGCCAGGCTCGGTTAACGACTGCACCAGGACGGGAAGAACTTCGCCCGCGGAAATGTATCTCAGCGCACGTGTCACCGGCTTGGCGAACTCGACGTTAGCGTCGAACTCCGCAATCAACTTGCGCACAAACGGCATATTGATCGGCCGCGTAATGACGTGAATGCGATTCGTGCGCACATCGGCCGCCAGTTTGATTTTTCCAACGACGATCGAGTCTTCCGTCAAAGCGGTGAGCGAACCGACATCGCTGTCGTAATTCGCCTGCTGCGGGACCGGCGCGGCCGGCTGCCGCACATTCCGCACCCCGGGCTGGATCGGTTGACCGGGCTGAGCCGGCTGGCCCTGTTGCGTTCCTTTTTCGAAAATGTCCTTGAGCATGTCCACGATCTTGCTCGCGTCGGCCCGCAGCAGCGGGATGAATTCGCTCACCACTTCCGCCGGCGGGATGTCGACCTGTTCGATGATTCGCGAGATCGTGCGAATCACGGCCGAGTTTTCCGTGATGAGCAGGCTGGAAGATTTGGGCAAGGCGAGAAAGGAGGTGTAGGTCTGCGGGGGCGAGAGATATTGCCCAAGGACTTGCTGTAACTCCTGCGGATCGGCGTAACGCAGCTTGAATAGAAAACTAACGACATGATCACCTTCGGGGATTTGGGAAGCATCCGAAATGATCGGGACGCCGGTCGTGCGCGGATTTTTGCCTGTGCCGATGACTTTGACAATATCGTCGTCCGCCGGGATCAAGGAAAACCCGTTCATCAAGAGGTTGATCTCGATGATCTTGATCGCTTCATCGCGCGGCACGTCTTTACTGATGAAGATGTTTACTTTGCCCTGCACGAAGTTATCGCGCACCAGCTTCTTGCCGGTGAGCTGCTCGTATAAGCGCAAGACATCATCGACGTCGCTGTTTGGAAACTGGAGGCGCACCATATCCGGCGCACCGGCCGGGGCTGGCGCTCCAGGAGTGCGGGCCGCAGGTGCGACCCGGCTCGGTGCCATGGTCGCTCGCGGCGTCGCCACGGCGATCGGCGGAGGCGTCGGTTGAGGGCGTTCTTCGTCGTCCTCCTCCTGCTGTGGCGGCGCGACGGGCGCGACCTGAGCAACGGCCAGAGGTGACAGAAGAAGGAAAAAGAGGGCTAACCGGGAAAGTCTCAGCACGGTCGTATTTACTTTTTCATAGTAGCACGGTCAATCTGCTTCGCCTAAGGAAATGAGGGATTCGGGACAGTCTGGACAGTGTCGGTGGTCAAAGATTACAACGACCTGATGAAGCCGAGCATTTTTGCAGCCAGCCTGGTCATGGTCTTTATGGGCGGAATTGGTTTTGTCCCGGCCGCGAAGGCCCCGACAGATGTCTCAACGGGCGAGCAGACCGTGGTCGAAATCCGAGCAATCATTCAAGCTCAGGAAACGGCTTGGAATCGGGGCGACCTCGAAGGGTTTATGAATGGCTACGCGCGCGCCGATAAAACCACTTTCGTGTCGGGCGACGAGGTGACGCGCGGCTGGCAGACGGTGCTCGACCGTTACAAAAAGAAATATTCGGATCGAGAGAAGATGGGAACGCTCAGCTTCTCCGATTTGGAGGTAACGCCGCTCGCCGCCGATGCCGCCGTCGTATTAGGACGCTGGCAATTGAAGCGCGCCAAAGACAATCCGGCGGGGCGCTTCACGCTCATCTTTCGCCGCACGCCGGACGGATGGCGCATCGTGCAGGATCACACATCGGCGGCTTCGCCGTAGGGTTACGGTTCGGCGGTCATAGACCGCCGCTACAGTTCCTGCAATTCGGCCAAAAGCTTTCCGTGAATGCCGTCGAATCCACCATTACTAAAAACGGCCACGACGTCGTTCGGATGCAAGAGCGGCACGATTCGCGCGACGATGGCGTTCGCGTCTTTTTCGTAAAAGGCCGGGCGCCCATCACTCCCAATCGCTGCAACCATCGCTTCGGGGTTGAGCCGATCGTCCTCCGGAATCTGTTCCAATTTCGCCACTTCGGAGATGAAAACGCCATCGGCGAACTTGAGCGCCTCGGTCAATTGGCGTTGAAAGATGGCGCGCCGCGTCGTGTTAGACCGCGGTTCGAAAATCGCCCAGATGCGATGGCCGGTATAGCGGTGACGCAAGGCCTGCAAGGTCTGTGCGATGGCCGTGGGATGATGGCCAAAGTCGTCGATAATCTTGACGCCGCGCGCCTCGCCGCGCACTTCCTGGCGTCGGGCGATTCCCTGAAAGCTCTTGAGCGCAGCCCGGATTTTTGAATCCGGCACTCCATAGAATCGCGCCGCCGAGGCGGCCATGGCGGCGTTGCGCACGTTAAACTCGCCGAGCAGCGGAATCTCAAACCGTTGATCGCCCAGCGTGAAGTGCGACCCAGTTGCTGAATAAGCGACGTCACGGATGCGTTGCCCGCAGTTCTCCGACAAACCCACTTCCACAAGTGACACGAGACAATCCTTCGCCACGTCCACGCAATTGGCGTCATCGCCATTGAGCAGGACCATGCCGTTTTGCGGCACGATATTGAGCAAACGCCGAAAGCTCAGTTTAATTTCATCGAGCGTGTCAAAAATGTCGGCATGGTCGAACTCGATGTTATTAACGATGAGCAATTCCGGAAGGTAATGCAGAAACTTCGAGCGCTTGTCGAAGAACGCGGTGTCATATTCATCCCCTTCGATCACAAAATATTTCGAATCGTTAAATCGTGCGCCCTGTCCCAGATTCCGAGGAAGGCCACCAATCAGATAACCCGGGTGAAGCCCGGCTTTCTCCAGAATCCAGGCCAAAACGGCGGTCGTAGTGGTTTTTCCATGCGTTCCCGTGACGACCAGATTGTGTCGTCCGCGCAGAAAATAATTTTTCAATACTTCTGGTAGAGAAAGATAAAACAGTTTGCGATTCAGGACTGCCTCCACTTCGGGGTTGCCGCGTTTAATGGCGTTGCCGATCACCACGACGTCGGTGTCCGGCGGGATATTTTCGGCGCGGTAGCCGACCTTCAACGCAATGCCGCGCTCCTCCAGAAAGGTCGACATGGGCGGATAGATGTTCTCGTCTGAGCCAGTCACCGCAAAACCGCGCTCGCCCAAGGCGGCGGCCGCCGACCCCATGGCCGTTCCGCAAATGCCAAGAAAATGAAAACTGCGCGGTTCTCCAGTCACACCAGTTCTTTACGCTGCACAAATCATTTGGCCAGTGAGGAAAGTTAACCAGATAATCCGCGCCACGCGCGACCCAGTTTCCCTGGATCCGCAATTAACGAACGCTGTCATCCCGAGGCAGCAAAGACGCCGAGGGATCTCCCACGCGTTTCGGAGTCACTCAAACTGCATGGCGTAGCGTCGTCTGAATTGGCGGGATCCTTCGCCGTCTCCGCTGGCTCAGGATGACAGAGATGAACGCGCCCGCCGCGTGGCTTTACTTCTTCTTAAACACTTCCACCGCGTTCCAAGCCTCGTCCGGCGGTTCCTTCTCGTACTCGAGCGCGCGTTCCAGGTACATCTTGGCCAGAAAATCTTCCGGATAGAACTCGAGAAATCCGGCAAACAAAACCCTGGCCTGCGCAAACTCGCGTTCGCGAAACTTGGTGATGCCTTGCTCGTACGATTCCACCCGCTTCAACAACTCCGGATCAATTGCCTCGTTGCGCGCACCGATCAACGTAAAAACATCGACCGGCCTGGTTTTGCCTTTTACCTGCACCCGCGCGACCGACCGCAGATAAAATTCGTCCTCCACTAATTCCGCCGCGGTCGGCCCGATCAGAATGTCTACGCTGTAGGCTCGGGTCAGGGCCTCAAGCCTCGAGGCTAAATTGACTGAGTCGCCGATGACGGTCGGATCGAGACGTTCGTGCGGCTCGTACGAGCCGATGTTGCCGATGACCGCTTCGCCATGGTTGATCCCAACACCGAAACCGAGCGGGGTGCGCCCTTCACTTTTCCATCCCTCATTCAGCTTATACAGTTCGCGCCGCATCCCCAGTGCCGTGCGCACGGCCGCTTTCGCATCCTGATCAACCCCCTGGCTCTTCACATTTCCCCAAACGGCCATGATCGCGTCGCCGATGAACTTGTCGAGCGTCCCGCCGTTATCAAAAACATGACCCACCATTCCGCTCAGATATTCATTGAGCTGCTTGACCAGGCTGACCGGATCAGCTTTCTCGGAAAGACTCGTGAAACCGACCAAGTCTGAGAAAAGAACTGTGACCGGTTTCCGCGAACCGAGCATGGAATGGTAATAACTGTCCGGGTTATCCAGGATCTCCTTCACCAGGTTCTTCGATACGTAACGTTCGAGCGTTCGACGCGTGCGCAGTTTCTCCAGGCGCTCGAGGATGTACTCGAAGCCGAGACTAAACATCCCGCTTAACAAAAATGCGGCGAGCGTCGGGATAACCAGCAGGATCAGGCCGGTTCGATCATAAAGCAGGCGCCCAATTCCAAGATAAACTGCGCTGATCACAACCAACGCCATTAGACAAATGGCGGGCCGCCGGATCCAGGCAATCAGCATCCAGGAGACGAGCCCGGCGAGGCCGATCCCGGTGAAGTCAACCCAGACCGATGTGCTCCGCAGGAATTCCTGCGCCATGGCGGCCGCCAACGCATGCAGGTGCAGGGCCGGGCCCGGCGTTTCGGGGCTGATCGGCGTGTTGGCAAAATCATGCATGATCTGAGCGGATGGCCCCACCAGCACGATCTTGTTTTTGAAAAACTCGCCATCGTGATAATTGGCATGCCAGATTTTGTCGTCGAAAATCTCCCAGAGCGCATGCGGCGGGTATGCATCGATCGCACTGAAACGAATCAGATGGGCCTCCAAGTCCTGTGGGACTTTCGCTCCCAGCCCCAGCTTCACCATGACGCGCGCGCTAAGCGATTGATACGGAACCTCTCCAGGCTGCGGCAGCTGCCGGGCGAGCTGAAAAGTGGTCATGGTGTAGCGGGCGGACCGGATTTTTTTGTCAAGCGGATCGGGAAAAAAGATGACGTAACCCACGCGATCATCTTCCATCTGCGGCTCGGGAATGAGGCTGGCGTTTGGTGGCACATTCTTGACCGAGCCGCCGACACCTTCCACGCCGGAGAAATCGAAGTTTCCTCCGACCACGACTTTGTCGCGATACCGCTCAAGCGCAGCGCGAAATACCGGATCCCCTTCGTTAGGCGGACTAAACACGAGATCGAACATGACGAGGCGGGCGCCGGACTTGAAGAGTCGGTCGAGCAGCAAGGCCCAAACTTCGCGCGACCACGGGAAGGGGTGACCCGCCATTAATTGCATGGCACGGTCGCTTACCTTTTGCGCGTCGTCGAAAGGCGGATCCTCCAGCGAGTTCTGATCAATTCCGATAAAGACAAGATCCGGGGAGGTGGGCGTTTTTCGCCCTTCCCGCCTCAGCAAATCTTCAAAACCCTGCTCGCTGCGCCAGATGGTGGAAAGAAAGGGGAAATTCGGAAAGAAATGCGCCACGACGACAAGGCCCGTCCAAAAGGCGCAAATGGCGGCGAGGATGAGCAGCCGATGGCGATTCATCCAATGCATCGCCTCACTATATAGAGAGCACGGGTGTCTTGAACAGTCCGGGGTAAGAACGCCGCGCTGCGGCGCCGCTCTGTAGGGGAAGCAGTTTGCTTCCCCATTCGTAAACCGGGAAAGCTGGCAGCTCCCCTACATGACGCGGAGGCCGATGGCGTTGATTCAACTCGGGGATTGGACGCCGCAGCGCGGCGTCCCTACCATGACCCCTCCTGCCAAAAGCATTTGTCAGGAGGACGGATCTGTATCATCTTCCCGGCCCTGACGCTCGGAGCGTCAGCCTGATCTACGCACCTGGTCCGACCAGTTGGACTATCTCGGCGAGTGAGGTCGCGCAGATCTATAACTAAATAACAGCTCGCTGAATGAGGAGTCCCGGAGCGATCCCGGACAAATAACATGCCAAGAGCCACTAACGCCCCGGCCAGCCGGGAGCGACGCAAACGAGTTATCAGGAAAGCCAAAGGCTATCGCGGCCGGCGGTCGAAACTTTTCCGCTACGCCAAAGACGCGACCATGAAGGGCCAGTACTGGTCCTACCGCGATCGCAAGACCCGCAAGCGCAATTTCCGCTATCTTTGGATTCAGCGTCTGAACGCGGCGGCCCGTGCCAATGGCCTCACCTACAGCCGGTTCGCCGAAGGCCTGAAGGCGGCGGGGGTCGGATTGGATCGCAAAATCCTGGCCGACCTCGCGGTCAACGACGAGGCTGCTTTCAAATCGATCATCGAGCAGGTGAAAAGCGCGCTCGACGAAAAATCCAAATCAAAGCCGGCCAAGTCGAAAGACAAAAAAGCGGCCTGACGCAGGTTCGTTGGAGCGATAAAACGGCGAAGCGTTTCAACGCTGAACCGTTAAAGAGATGAAGCGTTGAAGCGGAAACCCGCTCAGGACTATGCTACAGGCACTGGTCGCTTTGACGCTTCAAACCTGAAACGGCGTTTAATCTTTCACGAGACCCCATGCCTCATCCACTCGAAGACCTGAGCACGGAAGCTCGGCGCGCGACTGAGAGCGCGACGGACGAACCATCGCTCGAGGCTGTGCGCGTCCGTTACCTCGGACGCAACGGCAGCATTTCCGCGTGGGGCGATCGGATGAAAACCCTGAGCAAGGAAGAAAAGCCCGTGGTGGGCAGGCTGCTCAATGAAGTTCGCACCGCTCTGACGGCCGTGCTCGACGAGCGACTTGCGAAATTTAGCGCCGCCCGGGAATCGGCCGCGCTGGCGAACATCGACGTCACGCTGCCCGGCTCACCGGGCCAACGCGGTTCGCTCCATCCCCTCACCCAGATGCTCGATCGCGGGATCGCGATCTTTCGACGGATGGGCTTTGCCCTGGCGGACGGGCCGGACGTTGAAGACGAATGGCATTGCTTTGATTCACTCAACACTCCGGCGGATCACCCGGCGCGAAATGAACAGGATACTTTCTACCTGCCGGACGGCCGGCTTCTCCGGACGCATACGTCGACCGTGCAGGTTCGTGCGATGCAATCAGCGCCGCCGCCCATTCGTGTCATTGCGCCAGGCGCGGCTTATCGGCGCGATGAGGTCGACGCCACACACAGCGCCCAGTTTCACCAGATCGAGGGTCTCTATGTCGACAAACAGGTGAGTGTGGCTGACTTGAAGGGCACCCTGGAATTCTTCATGCATGAACTGTTCGGCGCCGACACGGCTGTGCGGTTTCGGCCGCACTATTTTCCGTTTACCGAGCCGAGCTTCGAGATCGACGTCAAGTCCAAGGCACTGAAAGGCGGCGAACAATGGATTGAAGTCTGCGGATGCGGCATGGTCCATCCGGCCGTCTTCGAAGAAGTGAATAAGGCGCGCGGCGATCTGGCTTTCAACCCGGAGGAATGGACCGGTTTCGCTTTTGGTCTGGGCATGGATCGGCTGGCCATGATCTTGTTCGACATTCCCGACATCCGGCTCTTCGCACAAAACGATCTGCGTTTTCTGAAGCAGTTCGCATGAACGCTTGCACGCAATACATGCCATGCCGGGGCTGGCGCAGCGCGCCGAGGGACCTCCCCTCTTCATGGAGCGTTACGCACTCGTTCCCCCGTAAAGCAAACTGCCAGGACGCTCAATCTGCGGTTAATCGCGCAGCCACCAGCGAAGAGGGCGTGTCATGAAATTTTCCGTTAACTGGTTGCGCGAATTTGTCGATCTTCCAGCCAAAGTAGAGGACCTGGCTGATCTCCTGACTCTGGCCGGTACGGAAATCGAGGGAATCGAACAACGTGGTGCGGACGTCGACAAGGTTGTGGTCGCGCAGATCAATGCCTCGGCCCAGCATCCGAACGCTGATCGACTCAGTGTTTGCCAGGTCGATGATGGTACGGGACAAAGCAGGCAGATTGTTTGCGGAGCGAAGAACTACAAGGTGGGCGATAAGGTTCCTCTCGCTCTGCCCGGAGCGTCTTTGCCTAACGGAACCAAGATCCGCGAGAGCAAACTTCGCGGCGTTGAATCGCAGGGGATGCTTTGCAGCGCGATCGAACTGGGCCTGGGCGAGGATTCCGCGGGCCTTCTCATTCTTTCGCCCGACGCAAAGGTCGGCGCTCCGATGGCGGAGCTTTTCCCGGCTGACACGATCCTGGATGTTGAAATCACACCCAATCGCGGAGACCTGCTTAGTCATAACGGACTGGCCCGGGAAATCGCCGCCCTTTCCAGAAAAACGCTCCGCCCGCCTGGGCAAGGAACGGGAAAGGACGCACCGAGTCGCAAACAGCAGAGCGTGACCGTTGATGCTCTCCAGGAATGCCCCTTCTTTTCCATTCGCCGAATTGAGAACGTCAAAGTCGCACCCAGCCCGGGATGGTTGCGCGCCCGCTTGGAGACAGCCGGGATCCGATCCATCAACAACATCGTCGACATCTCGAATTTCGTGATGCTTGAACTAGGCCAGCCCACTCATGCCTTCGACGCCGACAAATTGAGAGGAAAAATTAATGTTCGGTTGGCCCGTGCCGGAGAAAAGTTTCTCGCCCTCGATGGAAAAACCTACGCTCTCAATCCTCGCGATCTCGTGATCGCCGACGATGAGCGCGTTGTCGGAATCGCCGGGGTGATGGGAGGCGAGGAAACCGGTGTGACCGAAACCACGCGCAATATCCTCCTGGAAGCGGCTTTTTTCCAGCCGTCCAGTATTCGCCGCACCGCGCGCACCCTCAACTTGCCGAGCGACGCGAGCTACCGTTTCGAACGCGGAGTCGATCCCATGATGATCCTGCCTGCTTCGCAACGCGCGAGCGAATTGATGCGCGCTATCGCGGAAGGACAGCCCGCCGCGGAAATCGCGATAGCCGGAGAATTGCCGGCGCATCCAGCCGACATCCCCTTGTCTTACGCACAGTGTGATCAGCTCATGGGGATCGCGTTGCCATCGCAGACCGTCGACGAGATTTTGCAAGGATTCGGCCTGACCAAGGGCGACGTCAAAGGAACGACCGCGACATGGGCCATCCCAAGCTATCGGCGCGATCTGCAGCGCCACGTCGATCTCATCGAAGAGGTTGTGCGCGCCTATGGAGTGCAAAAAATTCCCGGGACCGATCGCAGTCGTTTCACTCCGAATAGCTCGGCCGATCTTTCCCATGATGTCGAATCCGGATTGCGCGAGCACCTGGCCGGCCGCGGACTCTCCGAAGCGCGAACCTCGAAGCTGATTCCACGCAAGGCGGTCGCTTTCGGCGAGAACGCAGTCGGGTTGCGGAATCCCTTAAGCGAGGATCATGTCGCGCTTCGCCCAAGTCTTCTCGCGGGACTGCTCAATGTGCTGGAAAGAAATGTGCGCGCCGGTGCCGGCCATGTCGCCATCTTCGAAATCGGTCGCGTATTCGTTTCACCTGACGCAAAAGAAGTTCGCCGGCTTGGTCTTCTTTTGTGGGGGAATGCGGCCAGCCAGATGCATTGGCGTTCCACCGACAAGCGGCGCCTCGATTTTGTGGATCTGAAAGGCGTGATCGATTGGCTCGTCCCGGTCGGGACTCGTTTTGCGCGCGGCGCGCATCGGGATCTTGCCCTTGTCGCTGATGTTTTGGTGGGCGACCAGGCCGTGGGATTTGCCGGTCAACTTTCGGCCGATCGCGCCTCCGCCTTGGATGCCGGCGGTGGTGTGTTCGTGGCAGAATTAGACATCGATTTCATCGCGCGATTGCAAGGGACGCCGCACGTGTTCCAGGAAATCGACCGCTATCCGGGAGTGACGCGCGATATCGCGCTGATCGTCCCGGACACAGTTGGGCACGAGCAGATCGTGCGGGTCATTGAGACGCCGGGCGAACCCTTACTCGAGCGCGTGGAGTTGTTCGATTTATTCGCCGGCAGCGCTGCGAACAACCTGGGGCCGGACCGAAAGTCGCTGGCTTATCGATTGACATACCGTGACAGGAACCGCACACTCACGAGTGAGGAAGTGACTGCGGCGCACGCCAAAATTCGTGAGCGATTGCAAAGCGAATTAGAGGCGGAGTTGCGGGAGTAGTTCTTTGAAAACAGAGAGTCGTTAATCGAGGGTTGGGGTGGAAACCAGTGCTTTTCTTCCAACTCTCGATGAACGGCTTTCAAAAATTTGCCCTGCGATGTTCGCGATACCAGGTGTGATTCCCGAACCGATATTTCTTAACTAGGAGGCTTGGTTGGCGGAGAAGAGGACATGCCTTCATTGGAAGTCTGACGCTGCGCTGACGGTCGTCCGCCCGTTACCGAAAGGGAACGGGAGATCCGCCTAAACGGCACTTGCGGGGTAATACTTCGAAATGCCCGAGCCAGAAAATGGTTCGGGCATTTTTTTTGGCCTATTGCATTGAAAATCCACCCGCAAAAGCGAAGGTCCGCCACAATGCGCGCACTTCTCGCTCTGGAAGATGGCCGATTCTTCGAGGGTCTCTCCTTTGGCGCCCCCGGCACGCGCGTCGGCGAGATCTGTTTCAACACTTCCATGACGGGTTATCAGGAGGTTCTGACCGATCCGTCTTATCGCGGACAGATCGTGGCCATGACATACCCGCTCATCGGAAATTACGGGATCAATTCGGCCGACCAGGAAAGCGATTCGCCACACGTGAGCGGATTCGTCATTGAAGAGCTGAGCGAGATGCCGAGCAACTGGCGCTCCGAAATGTCGCTCGGTCAGTATCTGGAACAGTGGAACATTCCAGGGGTACAGGGGATCGACACGCGCGCCCTGACGCGTCACCTGCGCGAGCGCGGCGCCATGAAAGCTTGCCTAACGACTGACGATATCGCTCCGGCTGAGGCGACCCGTCGGGCCCACGCAGGAGAAGGAGTCATCGGAATGGATTATGTGCGCGAGGTGAGCACGACAAAAAGTTATGAGTGGGATCCAGACGACGAGCTGAGCAAACCGTGGGGAGTAGCAAAGGGAAAGGATGCGACGGAACCGGCCCGCCCTCTTCCTCCAGTTCGTTTTCGCGTGGTTGCATTCGATTACGGCATGAAGCGGAACATCCTCCGATTGCTTCGGCAGAAAGGCTTTGGCGTCACCGTGGTCCCCGCGGCCACCTCGGCCGAAGAAGTTTTGCGCCTCAATCCGGACGGCGTCTTTTTGTCGAACGGCCCGGGCGATCCTTCCGCTCTCCCCTACGCTCACAAGGCGGTGAGAGGCCTGATGGAGAAAAAACCGATCTTTGGAATTTGCCTGGGCCACCAGGTCCTCGGATTCGCTTTCGGCGGGTCCACCTTCAAACTCAAGTTTGGCCATCGCGGAGGCAATCAACCGGTGAAAGACCTCCGCAGCGGAAGGGTCGCTATTACTTCCCAGAATCACGGTTTCGCGGTCGATCCGGACTCCTTATCGAAGGAGATCGAGATCACTCACCTGAATTTGAACGATGGCACCGTCGAAGGCATGCGACACAGGGACTTGCCCATCTTCAGCGTGCAGTACCATCCGGAAGCCGCGCCCGGTCCGCACGACGCTTCCTATTTCTTCTCGCAGTTTGCCGAGCTCATCGAAACGGGCCGCGCCGATTGACCGGAGTCGCCTCTGGACGATAGTTCCACATGACCTATCCCCCCTCGCCCTCCGCGTTAAAAATTGCCGTTGCCTTCGGATTCACTGTCGCCCTGGCCATCGCACCTTTCGGAATTGTGCAGGCGCACGAACACGAGAAAGACGGTCTCGACGCCGGCGCGAGCAAAACCGTGACTGGTGAAGTAGTCGATTTGATGTGTTACATCGATCACAACGCCACCGGTGATAAGCATGCGGCCTGCGCGAGCAAGTGCATCAAGGGGGGCGGCCCAGTCGGAATCGTGAGCGACGGAAAAAGCTATCTGCTCGTCGGCGAACATAAACCGATGAACGATGAACTGGCCGAGTTCGCGGGCAAGACGATCACGGTCAAAGGCAAGCTGGCCGAGCGTGGCGGTATGACCATGATCGAGAATGCGGAGATCGTTAAGAAGTAGTCAACGTCCGCCGCCTAAGCTTGCTCGTCGGCGCGGCCGGAGCCATGCGTCGCCCGTTCCCGGCCGCCGCTCCCACGCGTGCGCAGGGCAAGCACTTCACGCAGCATGCGGACGCTATCGCGCGCGAAGTCCACTTTGCTGCCTTCGTGATGATTCCAACGCACGGGAATTTCGCGCAGACGAAGACCGGCGTGTTGCGCCAAGAAAAGCAACTCCACATCAAAAGCGAATCCATCGAGGCGCGCGGCCTCCAACAGGGGACGACACGCCTCCAAACGAAAAGCCTTGAACCCGCATTGCGTATCCCAGAACGGCAGACCGGTCGCAAGCCGGACGAGAAGATTAAAAACGCGGCCGCCTTGCTCGCGCCGCCATGGTTGGCGATTTCCGATGAGTCGGCGATCGAGCGCGCGCGATCCGAACGCGATATCCACCTGACCGGCCACGATCGGATCAATCAGCTTCGGAGTTTCCGCCAGCGGCGTGGAAAGATCGGCATCGAAAAACAAACCGATCGGTTGGCGCGCCGCGAGCAAACCACGGCGTACAGCCGCGCCTTTGCCGCGATTAGGGAAGTTTTCGAGCAATTCCGTTCGCACGTTAGCCCGAATCAGTGCTTCCCGAGCGACCCCGGAGGTGTCGTCAGTCGACCCGTCATTGACGACAATCAACTCGCTCCCGGGGGAGTGCGCATTCAGGTACTCACTGGTCAGCCGAAGTGTTTCTCCGATGCGTTCCGCTTCGTTGAATGCTGGAATAACGACGGAAAACGCTGACAGCATCCCAGTCATATAAAGGCACGCGCGTCTTGCGCCTAGCGTTTAAAACAAACACCGCCGGGGCCCGACCTACCGATAAATATCCACGACAAACTTTCCCGCTTGATCGACGTGCCCGCGGTACATCCCGTTCGTGTTGAAAAGCAACGCCAGACCGCCCTTTGCATCAATCGCGATGAGTCCCCCTGTGCCCCCAAGTTTTCGCACTTTTTCGAGCACGCTCTGGGATGCTTGCTCGACACTCATTCCGCGATATTCCATGAGCGCCGAAATATCGTGCGCCGCCGTTGCGCGAATAAAATATTCGCCGTCCCCCGTGGCCGAAACGGCGCACGTCGCATTATTCGCATAAGTGCCGGCGCCAATAATCGGTGAGTCGCCCACCCGCCCGGGCCGTTTGTTGGTCATTCCCCCGGTCGAAGTCGCCGCGGCCAGGTTGCCCGCTTGATCGACCGCAACCGCGCCGACCGTTCCATGCCGGTCCTGGTCGGAAACGACGAAATTGTTTTCACCCTTCCTCGCCGCTTCTTGGACGCGTTGCAGCGCGTCCCATCGTTCCTGCGTAAAAAAATATTTCTGATCAACCGACTCTATGCCGTGTTCTTTCGCGAAAGCCTCCGCGCCGGCGCAATCCAGCATCAGGTGCGGCGATTCCTCCATCAGCAGCCGGGCCAGGCTGATCGGATTTCTAATACTCTTCAGACTGACCACTGCGCCGGCTTTGAGAGTTTTGCCGTCCATAATGCAAGCATCCAACTCGTGCGTTCCCGCGCTCGTGAACACCGCACCTTTGCCCGCATTGAAATGCGGGTCGTCTTCCATGACGCGCACGGCTGCTTCTACCGCATCAAGGCTGGGACCACCGCGGCTGAGGACTTCAAATCCCGCTTTGAGCGATTGCTCGAGCGCGTCCCGATACTCTTCTTCGCGCTTCGGCGTCAGTTTCTTCCGATCGATTGCCCCGGCGCCGCCGTGAATGACCAGGCCGAATTGATTATTGCTCATCGCTGTCCAACCCAGTTCTCCATCTTCGCTAATGCAGCGGGTCCAAGCGTCGCGCAAATGGCAAAGCATTTTCGGCCGATTTTTTTGATCCTGTAGCCACGGCACTCTGTTGCCGTGCTCTGGGAGCTGGCTCCAGGCCAGAAGCCAAGACGCCTGCCGGATGCCCTGCTCTGGGAGCGAGCCATGCGCAAGGAAGCGGGGGCGAAATTCAACGCAGGGAATGAGGTTGCGCCGCCCCCCGTAAACTTTTCCCCTTTCCTGCCTCACGTACTGAGGCAACTTGCCCGTCGGATATGGCGGACGATCAACAAAGTGACGACGGGAACAAGCCGCTTCTGCCGGCCAATCCGGTCGTCGCCATGCAGGGCGTCGGCCACGCCAGCCGGCATTTTCTCGGTGAGGTGGGCGGCATGTTCTGGTTCTTCATTCAGACAGTCGACGAGACAATTGATCGCATCCGGCAGGGTCGTGCACCGTTTCGCGCCAGTAGCTTTTTCCGTTACACCGAACGGGCCGGCGTCGGTTCGGTTCCGCTGGTCGGCCTGGTCTCGTTCTTTCTCGGTCTAACCATGGCGCTGCTGACGGGGTACCAGTTGCAACGCTTCGGCACCGAGCGTCTGGTCCCCGGTCTGGTCGCCATTGCCTTCACCCGTGAATTGGGGCCGCTTTTGACCGGGATCATGCTGGCCGCTCGCGTGGGCGCTGCTTTTACGGCCGAGCTTGGCACGATGAAGGTTTCGGAGGAAGTCGAGGCCATCGAAGCGATGGGCATCGGCCCGCTCCGCTTCCTCGTCGCGCCCCGCACTCTCGCGCTTTGTGCGCTCATGCCGTGTCTCTCCACCATTTCGAACATCGCCGCAATCTTCGCGACCAGCCTGATCTGCCACGCCTACTTCAGCATCGCGTTCGTTTACTTTCTCGACCTCGTGCGCGACGCGCTGCTCATTCGCGACATCGTGACGGGCATCTTCAAAAGCTTTATGTTTGGGCTATTGATTGCGGCGATCGCGTGTTATCGCGGACTCAACGTAAAGGGAGGCGCCGCCGGAGTCGGCAGTTCCACCACCTCGAGCGTCGTGACCGCCATTACAACGGTCATCGGCGTCGACACGCTTTACAACATTGTCTACGTGATCTTCTTCCCGTGACGAATCCTCTCTCTTATGTGGCTGAACTGCGTGATGTGCAGATGCGGTTCGACGATAAAAAAGTGCTCGATGGTGTATCGCTGGCGGTCGATCCGATGCAGCGACTTGTCATTATGGGACAGAGCGGCAGTGGCAAGAGCACCATCCTTCGGTTGATTCTTGGAATTCTGAAACCGGATGAAGGCTCTGTTTTCTTCAAACAATTCGAGGTGACCCGTTTGCAGCGCCGCAAACTACAGCAGATCCGTCGGCAAATCGGCATGGTTTACCAGTACTCTGCCCTGCTCAGCTCCAGGAACGTGCGCGATAATGTCGCCCTCCCATTGGAAGAATTGACCGATAAAACTCAGGCGGAAATCGACGAGATTGTCGACGAGAAGCTCCAGCTTGTCGGAATGTTCGAATCCAAATACATGACGCCATCGGAACTGAGCGGTGGCATGCGCAAGCGGGTGAGCCTGGCCCGCGCGCTCGTCATGGAGCCGGAATTGATTCTGTTCGACGAGCCGACCGCCGGACTTGACCCGGTCATCAGCTCGGTCATTGATGAGCTGATCATCGGCCTGACCGAGAAGCATAAAGTGACCTCGATTATCGTGACCCATGAAATGGATAGCGCCTTTCGCATCGGCACGCGCATGGCTATGTTATATCAGGGGAAAATCATTGAAGACGCCGAGCCAGATCAATTTCGCCAATCGAACAACGCGGTCGTCCGCCAATTCTTGAGCGGAAGCACGGAAGGTCCCATTTTGGAAGGAAGTCAGGATGCAATTACGACGAAATGAGATTTTAACTGGCCTGCTCGTGGTCGGCACGGTGGTCGTTGTGGTCGGCATCCTGATTTTGCTGGGAGCCCCCGGATTGTTCCGTCCGCTCGTGACTTACAAGATTTACTTCGATAATGCCGCCGGCATTAAACTGGGCGCCCCCGTGCTCCTGGCCGGGCGCAAGATCGGACAGGTGCAGAAGTTATATTCGCCCGTCTCACGGGAAGAAGACCAACGCGCGCAAGAAGCGGCGGCGCAGATTCGGCCGCCCGATGCCAAGGCCAGCCCGACCCCGCCCGACGGCAAACTCAAGTTCGAGGTGCGTATCGACGTCCAGGCTGATAAAGGCGCGTTGGTTTATAAGGACGCGCACGCACGCATGATCTCACTCGGTCTGCTCGGCGAGATGGCCATCGATATCACACAGGGCACGGAGGGCTCGGGACGGGCGCGGGACGGTGAAATGTTCGCGGGCGAACGAGCCGCCGACTTCGCGGAGGCTGCCGCCAAATTACTCGAGATCGTCGAACCGGTGGCGAAGGAAGCCACCCAAACGATGAAAGAGCTTGAATCGACTGCGCAAAATCTCAGCCACATCACGGATGAGAACTCCGAGTTGAACAAGGCGCTGACAGAGTTCAAAACATTCGGCCAACACCTCGTCGAACTAACCGCGCCGGAAGGCTCGTTAAATACGTCACTGGCGAACATTGAAAAAATCAGTCACGACATCTCCGCCAACAACAACATCGCGGTCACCTTGCAAAACTTTCGAGACTCGTCCGAGAAACTCAAGACAGTCATGAGCGATCTCAGTCCGCAGTTGCGCGAGAGCGGGAAGAATCTGACGGAGTTTACGAACACGGTGAAGAGCCAGCCCTGGCGCTTGATTTATCCGACAACCAAGAAATATCCGGAGGCAACCCCCGCGCCCGCGCCTGATACGATCACCGTCCGGAAAAGCACGCGAGCCAGGCCGACGCCGAAACCGGGACGCTAGCGACCAGTTCAGGCCGCCTTCGCGGTCAGACGGCCTTGCAGAAATTTCAGGATGGCCGTTTCGCCCGACCGCAGATCGATCGCTTCGCTTTCCAACGCTTCCTCTGTCTTCTTCTTCAGCCCTTCGATTGCGTAACCGCTGAGATAACTCTCGAATACGGCCGGGTGGACATAACATTTCCGGCAGATCGACGGCGTGTTCCCCAGCACTCTACTGACAGCCGTCACCGCTTCCTTGATCTTGGCCTTGGCCTCTTTCTTCGTTTCAAACTTTCCAAGGTGATTCAACGCCATGGCGGCCAGCACGGTTCCACCCCATGTTCGAAAATCTTTCGCGCTGAATTCTTCGCCGGTGATCTCGCGCAGGTAATCGTTCACATCCTGCGAGGTGATATCGCTCGTCTTCCCCTCTTCATCGATAAATTGGAAGAGATCCTGGCCGGGCAGATCCTGCAGCTTGGAAACGATCCGGGCGATGCGCAGATCCTTTATGTCGACCTCGTGTTTAATTCCACTTTTGCCGCGAAAACGAAACGACAGTTTAGATCCCTTCACGTCCACGTGCCTCTCCTTCAAAGTCGTTAGGCCAAAGGATTTATTGTCCCGCGCGTATTCTTCATTTCCGACCCGGATGAAGGTTCGCTCAAGCAGATGGACGATGGTGGCCAGAACCTTGTTGCGGGGCAGGCCGGGCAGACTCAGATCTTCGTCCACGCGTTTGCGAATCTTGGGCAGGGCATTTCCAAACAAAACCATTTTCCCATACTTGTTTTCGTCTCGGATCTCACGCCAGCGCTCGTGATACCGATACTGTTTGCGACCTCGCGCATCCCGGCCCGTGGCTTGGATATGACCATTGGCCGTCGGGCAAATCCAAACCCTGGTATAGGCCGGTGGGACGGCGATGCGCCTGATGCGAAGCAAACGCTGCTCATCCCGCACCGGTTTTCCGTCCAGGTCGAGATACTCGAAATCATCGCCCTTCGCCTTGCGTGTATATCCCGGTTGGTCGTCGCTCACGTAACGCAACCCGGCTTCCTCGGCCACCTCCGCCGGGTCGGTGGTGACCTCGGCAGGTTTCTTTTTTGCGTTTGAAGCCTTCTTCGCCATGCCGGTCACGTGACTGAATCGCAATGGTCGATGCGATAGGCCTTGCTGTTATTTGCAGCCCAGCGTCGGGACCACTGCAGCCGCGGACTCAGGAGCCGTAGCTCTTGGTAAACTTTTTCTTCGATTCCGACTCGTCTCCGGCTGTCGGTGTGATGGTTTCACTGGGGGCCGGCGCGTCACTGGAAGGGCCCGGCGAAGGCGAGGGCTCGGCCGCTGGCGGAGAGATGGCGCCGCCACTCTTTTGCTCCTGCGAAATCTCCACGAATGCCATTTGCAGATTCGAGATGGCGTTGCGCAGCACGGTCGCTTCCTCCTGCGAAAGATTCCCGCGTGTCTTCTCCTGAATCATGGCCAGTTGATCGATAAACATCTTGGCCAGTTCCAGGTTTACTTCTCCCTGACCTGTTTGGGGATTCGGAATCTGCCCGAGAAAAAGCGCCGCGTTCTGCGCATGCATCATCACGAATTCGACAAAACGCTGCGAAAGCTCGCCGCTTTGAGTGTTGGTTTGGACTTCAGCCATATTTACTTTCCTTTCGTAGCTGCGGCCGCGTCTGGCGGTTGGACGGTGGCCAGCACGTACGGTTGATCGCGAAAATATTTTGCCGCCACCCGTTTGATGTCTTCCAGCGTGACTTTATCGATGTCGGCTTCAAGTGATTTGTGAAAATTGAACCCGAGCCCGTAGAGCTCATCGAGCGCACATTGAAAACCGTAGCTATCATTGCTCTGATTGGCGATCTGCTGTTGCCCAACCAGCTTTTTCTTGGCTCGGGCCAGCTCCTGGGCAGTTAGTCCGTCACTGGCGAGCTTGCCAATCTCGTCGAGCAATGCTGTTTTCACCGGCTCAATCTTGGCCGGATCTGTCCCAAGATAAAACGCAAACAATCCCGGAACGAGTCCCTGCACCTGGGTCGCTCCGACGTAATAGGCCAGCCCCATTTGCTCGCGGATTCTAATAAAGAACCGTGAGCCCAAATCACTGCTCGCTTCATCAATCAGTTCCAAGGCGTGCCGATCCGGACTAAAAACATCCGCTCCACCGTAGCCGACCATGAGCACGGCTTGCGCCTTATCCCGTCGCGCGTCGACCGGCTCAGTCTTAAGCAGAGGCGCAGGTTTGGGAGCATCGCTCAGCGCGAGTGTCCCGGGCTTCATTTGCGCCAGCGTCTGTTCGAAAAGTTGTTTCACTTCGGCCGCACTGACATTGCCAAAGACGGAGATCACCCCGTTTTTCGCCACCATGTAACGGTCACGAAACTCGAGCAAATCTTTGGGCGTCAATCGCTGCACCGAATCGACCGCTCCGTTCGCGCGCAAGGCGTAAGGGTGATCGTGGAAAAGCGCTTGCCGCATGATATTGCGTGCCACTGTCGTGAGTTGCTCCTCCTCCTGCTTGATCCCGGCGATCTGCACTTCTTTTTCCCGCGCTACCCCTTTCTCCGGCATGGTGGCGTTGAGCAAGATGTCTGACAGGATCGTGACACCCAGTTTCAGATCGGGCCTGGTCACATCCACGCCAACGCTGAAGCTGTTATTGCCGGCGTCGCTCGAAATAACCCCGCCGACCGCCTCAATCTCCCCGGAGATCTGCTCGCCCGTGCGCGTCTTCGTTCCCTTTAACAATGATTTCGCCATCAAACGCGTGATGCCGTTCGTCTGCGCGGTTTCCGCCAGCAGCCCACCTCGAAAAACGGCGGTCATGGCCACGAGAGGCAGCCGCGCGTCTTCCCGGACGAGCACACGCAGCCCATTCGAGAGCTCGATCTTTTGCACCTCTCCCGCGCTGACGGGTTTCACCGCATCACGTCCTTTGGCTAGCGAACCTTTGGGATTCAACGAAACAACCGTGAGCTTATCGTCAGTCAGATAGGTAGCGGCCACTCGCTTAATGTCTTCGAGGGTGACCTTCTGAACGGCGTCGAGATAATCGCGACTAAAATTCAAATTTCGCGTCAGGAGCCAGTTCGAACCGATGTCGGAAGCCTGCCCCTTCATCGTGGTCAGAGAACCAAGATGATGACTGAGCGACATTTTCTTTGCCTTGGTCAGTTCTTCCGCCGTCACGCCGGCTTGTTTGACTTCTCCGATTATCGACAGCAGGAGCTTTTCCACCTCCTCCCGCTTGGCCGGTTCCGCCGTGGCATCGAGGCCGAATAATCCGGGATCACCGGGAGTGTAGGAGAACGCGGAGACGCCATAAGCCAATCCAGCCTCATCGCGCACTCGCCGATACAAACGTGAACTGCGTCCCTCGCCGAGAATAGACGATAAAAGATCGAGCGCCGGCACATCCGGATGCGTTACCTCCGGCACATGCCAGGCCAGTGACAGGCGCGTCAGTTCGGTCGGAAATTCCTGATGCGCATCGCGTCGGCCCAGTTGCGGTGGTTCCACCGGAATATAAACCGGCCGGAGTGATTTCTCGGGGTAGGCTTTGAAAAAGTCGGCCAACTGCTGGCGGACCTTGTCGGCCTCCACGTCGCCCACGATGACAAAAGTCAGGTTGTTCGGTACGTAGCGCGATTTGTAATACTGCATGACCTGCTCCTGCGTGAGCTGGTTGTACACTTCGAGCTGTCCAATCACGGGCAGGCGATAAGGATGGCGCTGGTAGGAAGTGGCGAAGAGCAGTTGCCCGGACATGCGGTCCGGATCATCAAATCCCATGGCGAATTCCCGCCGGATTACTTCCTGTTCCTTTAAATATTCATCGGGCGGAAGGGTCGAATTCATCATCGCGTCGGACAAGACATCGAGCGCCGTGGCCACTCCGGCTTTCGGCACATCGATCCAAAAAACCGTGCGATCGAATGAGGTATAAGCGTTGATGTAACCGCCCACGTCTTGGACCTTCTGCGCGATCGCACTATTCGACTGGGTCTTCGTCCCCTTGAACAACATGTGCTCGAGAATGTGGGACAAGCCCGCTCCGAGTCGCTCGTCTTCATTGATGCTCCCCGTGGCGCACCAGGCCTGCACACTCGCCACCGGGGCGCTATGATCTTCCTTTACGATGACCGTGAGTCCGTCCGGCAACACCCACTTTTGCGCACCCGTCGGCGGGACCGTGACAGCAGTGGATTCGTGCGGCGGCGCGGCGTTCAAATTGGCAGTGTTAAGCATAAGGGCGCCGATCAAGGCAAGGCGCGGCGCGAAGCCGCTCATAAGGATTTCGGTGCAGGCAAACCGGGCGGCAACTGCGCGGGAGGTGCCTTGTCCGGCACAAACGGTTTCACAAAAGCATCTTTAAAGTCGTAGACGCTTTTGAAATCCGCCATCGAATCTTCGTCCGTTTTTCCAAAAATACCCGCCCCAATCAGGTTGAAGACCATGTGACCGATATCTTCACACTGGTGGATACCCCAACAGGAAAACACCGTCACCACCATTGGACCAAACTCTTTCAGCGCATATTGGCGGACGCCTTCCAGTAACTCAGGTCCGGCCACGTGCCGGACGGTAGTGCCCTTGATTTTCTTCTGCTGCTTGGTCGTAAAATCGAGCGCGTCGCGCAAAAATACGTACGCGTCGCGCGAATAGCGCGGATCGGTCGCTACGATGGAGTCGAGCGTTTCGGCAAATCCAATTTTTTGCATGTAGAAAGGGCGCACACAGGGCGCGAGCGCTTACGATACCCAGCAACAATCACGCGAGCAACTACCGGCGGCGAAGAAGAATGGAAAGCTTCGGCTCGATCGCACTCCGCTATTCCGACCAGACGGCGAACTCGCCCCCGCCCGGCTCGCGAAAATGAAAGCGGCGTCCGCCCGGGAACTCGAAGATTTCGCGCGTCACCTCGCCGCCCAGCACTTTCACCTCTTCGAGAACAGCCGCCAGATCGCGCTGATAAAAAACAATGAGCACCCCGCCCGCCTCAACGCCGGCCGTTTTCTCCGCCCTGTAAAATCCACCGGTCATCCGGCCGTCATCGAACGCCGCATAGTCGGGCCCGTAATCCGTGAATGGCCAGCCAAATAAAGCGGTGAAAAATCGTTTCGTCGCCGCCAGGTCGCGCGACGGCATTTCGACGTAATCAATCGTCCTGGGCAAAGATTCGTGCATGGATCAGTTTTGGAACTGCGCTTCGACCGAGTCCAGATAAACTGACAGAGCATCGCGGCGCCGTTTCTCCGGCTCGCTCGATTGACCGGCTGCCTTCAGGTAATTGGTAAAGGATCCGCTGCTCGTCGGCAGTTGCGTGGCCTCGAACCAATTCATGTAGTCGTCGATATCCGTCATCCGGCTGGCAATCCGCGCGCGGGTCTCTTTAACCACGGCCAGCCGTTGCGGAATCTTGGCGCGTTTCCTGGCCGCGAGCAGTTGCGCGATCTCCTGATATTCCACTACCACCGGGCGCATGAGCGGGTGGGCGGAGGTCGAGAGCAACAGCAAATTCTGGCTGAGCGAGCGAAGAGCAGGGACCTGACCCACGATCGGTTTGGTCCGGCCAAGATTTCCCAACTCCAGCGGTTTGCTCCGGGCATTCGAGTTTGGAATCGGACTGCGCAGCAGCTCTTCCAGCCGGCGCTGCGTTTCGCCAAAGCTGAGAAAAAATTCATAGCGCGAGGCAGAAGCAAACTTCGCCACCGCCGATTTCCACAAAGCGTCCAAAGCACCGCCACTACCCACCCCGGGAAACTGCGACCTGAGGTCAACCAGCGGATCGTTCGAGGCGCGGGATAAACTCTCGATATAGGCGGACAAACGCTTGGCACCGGACGGCTGATCGAGAAGAAATTGGAGGAGTGCCGCCGCGTACGCGCGATAAAGCAAAAGCGCCTGCGAATCGAGTTGCTCCGGCTTTTGCTCCATAAAATCCTGGAGCGAGACGATCTTGTCAGACTCCGCCGCAGCCGTAAGCAAGTCGTTGAGTGTTTGTTTTTGAACGCGCGCACTCCGGGCCATGACTCCATCGATCAACCAGGGCGGGGCCTCGGCAAACATCGTCCCGACCGGTGTATCGGGATGATCCCGGTAGATCAGTTCGATGAAAATCACGCGCAGCAGATTGTGTTGCACGGCCGGCGTGTCCACGTTCGCCGGGATGGTAAGATCCAGTTGCAGTTTTAAGCCCATCCCGGTTTGGCTCACGTGCAGTTGCGAAGCCGGAATCTCCGGAACGTTGGCCTGCCGGAATTGCAAATTCAGGATGATTGGCGTTTTCCAGTCGTCGTGTCTTTGCAGGATTCCCAAAAGGCTGGCCTTCGTCTGTTCCGCCAGGTCCCCCATTGCTCCGCGCAATGGCACGCTTGCTCCGTAGATGATGAACTGACGCGAGGGACTGGTACTGCGTTCAAGAGGCGCAGCCAGAGCTGCCGCCGGAGCAAAAGCCGGAAGCACGATGATCGGGAGGATAAACTGCCAGACGATTTTCATCCTGAGGCGCAAGGCATCCTAGCCCGGGGGTGGCCTCACAATCGAGCAGGAAACAGCGAACCACATTGAAGAGATTAAGCTCGAAACCAGGCTCGCTTTGACTTGATTCAACCCGCGCCGTGCTGAACACGAGGCAATCTACCTCATTGGCGCGTACGCTGTAACGCGTCGGCGCTATGGAGCAGCCGCCAGGACGACCGCCTTGTCGTGAAATTCGATCGCTCCCATTTTTGCGACTAATTTCATTTCGCGATCAAGCGCACCGCGCAGATCGGCGAATAGCAGACCCATGAATTGCGCGATTTGCGGATGAATGGGCAAGCGTCCGATGCTGCCGCCCTTCGTGGTCACCGCCAATTGGCCGGCCGTCAGCCGTGGGGCCAGAGCCATGGTCGTGAAAACGGAATAGCCAAAAAGGGAACGCTCCATCGTGACGGAACAGGCTCCCTCGCGAAATTCAACAACGGCGCGGTTGAAATCCAGCATGGGTTGATCGAGCGATTTCTGTTTCGGTTTCAAGGCGTAAATGAGAAATGCGTTCACCTGGTCGTCCGTGTAGCGCAGGAGGGCAGGCTGGTGACGGGTTGTGGCACCCTCCAGGTCGAAGCGGATCTGCGATGCGAGCATCGCCGTCTTCGTTGGGGCCGGCACATCGGGCGGCAGGACCATCTGAACGAAAGCAGCCACGAGAAATGCTCCCAGTACCACTTTGCTGATCTTGAAAAAGAGCGCGCGAAGGCGGGCACGCTGTGGATCAAAAAGTTTCTTTACGCGCTTGCGCGCATCCTGCACGTCCTCTTTGCGGACCTTCACGGCGGTACGGTCCAGGCGCGCGCCGCAGTCATGGCAATAGATGCGTTCCGGCTCGTTTTCGTGGCGGCACTCAGCGCAGACCACGCTCGTCATTGTACTGGTCATGTTAGCTAATCCTTCTTGGGCTTGGCATCGGCGCTCTTGGCCGGTGGATTGTTGCTAACAGCGTCTTTTGTGCCGGACGCTTTCGGAGTGCCGGAATCGGGGCTGGCCGGCGCATCTTTTTTCGCCCCCTCTTTATAAGACGAACTACGGTAGTCAGTAATGTAGAAGCCGGAACCTTTAAAAATCAGGCCCGCCCCTGTGCCCAGTAGCCGTTTCACTTTGCCGTGCCCCCATTTGACGCGTTGGCAGAGCTCCTTAGGGCACTCGCGGAACGCTTCGTCCTTCATGGACTGGGAGGCGTCGAAGTTCTTTCCGCACTTCTCGCAGTGATACTCGTAGGTGGGCATGACAATCGGAAAAACAAGCGCCGGAAAGGACGGGCCGAACTCTGCCCCAGCCCGGGCACAATTCAAGCCGGGCATGGGCCGGTTCCTTGACTTCCGCGGCTCAACACCGAAAGGTTTGTCCGGAAAAAGTCTCTTATGTTTAGATCCATTTACCGTGTTCTCCCTCTCTCCGTTTTTGCCGGCGCAGCCCTGTTTCTAGCAGGCTGCGAAGAAGACGATCCTCGTTTCTCCGCCCAGACGCAGTATCTCGGGGGTGTTTACGGAAATGGTCCGACCAGCGGAGCACCGCAGGACACGGTCTCCTATTGGGACGGCGATAACATCGGCGGAAAACCGTCGGTCAAAATCAGTCTCTCCGAACAGCGCGCCTATTTTTATAAAAATAATATGCTCGTTGGGATCTCACAGCTTTCCACCGGCCGCGAAGGTTTGGTCACTCCGTCGGGCCATTACAGCATCATCCAGAAGGATGTGACCCACGTTTCGAGTCGATACGGCGATTACGTCGATGACGCGGGCAATGTGGTCATGCCAAATGTGGACGTCGAAAAGGATAAGAAGCCGCCGGGTGCCCACTACAAAGGCGCACCCATGCCCTACTTCATGCGCATCACCGGCGGCGTCGGCATGCACGCCGGTTACCTCCCGGGATATCCCGCGTCCCATGGTTGCATCCGCATGCCTGAGTTCATGGCGGAGAACTTCTTTAAGTCCGTCTCGACCGGGACACCGGTCACGATTACTAACTAGAGTCCGCTCCGCAGAGGACAATTCGACCTTTGCCGCGTTTCGGCGCACAGGTTAGCGGTGGAGAACAATGTCGATCTGCTGACGCGCGCCGCGAAGACCCCGGGTATCGCGGCAAAGCTTGGCCAGGCGGACAAAGGCAAGTGGCCCGTGCTTTTTTCGCACGTGCTCGGATCCGCTCAACCGTTCCTCCTCGCCGCCATTGCCCGCCATCTGGCCAAACCAATCTGGGTCCTGTGTCCCAGCGTTCGGGCGCAGGAATTATTTTACGAAACGCTGGTGAACTGGTTGCCCTCGGCCGACTTTCTTCCGGAAGCGGAATTCGCGGCCGTCGAAAATATCCTGCCGGATCCGGAAATCACGGCCGAGCGTCTCGCCCTGCTTGCGAAAATTGATCAGCGTACGGGTGTCAGTGTGGTCGTCGCCACTCGAGCCAGCCTCGATCAGGCTGCGCCCAAAGCGGGCACCGTCCGCTCGGCTTCTCTTTCGCTTCGCCGCGGTCTCCCGGTCGGTCTGGAAGCGCTGCTCGAAAAGCTGGCCGGCGCCGGGTATCATCGGGTTCCTCAGGTCAATGCACGCGGCCAGTTTGCCGTGCGCGGGGGGATTGTTGATCTTTATTCGTGGCAATCTCCCCTGCCGGTTCGAATCGAGTTCTTCGGGGACGATATTGAGTCCTTGCGCGAGTTCGATATCGATACGCAAACGTCCGTGCAGGACCTGGCGAATATTGAAGTGCTGCTCGGCGCACCGGACGAGCAGTCCGGCCGGATTCGTGACTACATTTCTCGGGACGATTTAATCGCAGAGATCGAGCCTGAGACCGCCGCCGATGATTCGCATATTGCCATCAGCGAAAGCTGGATCGAGCAGGGACCAGAAGATTTCAGCGGCGCCTTTCAGGATTCGGAAGTCGGCGAGTTCGCCGTCGGCGATTTCATGCTGGCCGAGGCGAAGCGAACCCAATTCGTAGCGCGACTGAAGGAATGGCAACGGCAGGAGGCCCGCATCGTCATTTACTTCCAGACCGAAGGTGAGATCGAGCGATTCCGGGAGATCCTGGGCCATTCAGCCACGTTGGAAGGGATCGACCTGGTGGAGGGAAGCCTGCCACGCGGCTTCTGTTTTCCCGCGGCCAATCTGGTCGTTCTTTCGGCCGCCGAACTCTTCGGAAGATTTGCCCAACACACCGTGCGCCGTCTGCAGAGGCGCGATCGTCTGACGCGAAACCGCACCCAGATTGATTTCAGCGAACTGCACGAAGGCGACTATATCGTCCACCTCGAGCACGGAGTCGGGCGATTCAGCGGTCTCGTTAGGCTGCCGGCCCCAAATCAGACAGCGGGCGTGGAAAAAGAAGTCCTGGCCCTGGAGTTCGCCGACGAGGCGAAACTGTATGTGCCGCTCGAGCAGGCGTACCTCGTTTCTCGCTATGTCGGCGTGGGCAAAAAGAACCCGCCGCTCAGCTCCTTGGCCGATGCCCGTTGGGCTCGAGCCAAGCGAACCGCCTCTGCCTCCATCTTCGATTACGCCGGCAAGATGTTGTCGCTTCAGGCAGAACGAGAAACGCAACTGGGACATGCCTTCGGACCCGACACCAAGTGGCAGGCCGAATTCGAGCATTCCTTCCCGTTCCGGGAGACGCCCGACCAGCAAAAAGCCATTACAGATACCAAGATGGACATGGAGCGGGCCCGTTCCATGGATCGCCTGATTTGCGGCGACGTCGGTTTTGGCAAGACGGAGGTCGCGATTCGCGCCGCTTTCAAGGCGGTCATGGAAGGAAAGCAAGTCGCCATGCTCGCGCCCACCACCGTTCTCGCCCAACAGCACTTCGACACTTTCCGCCAGCGCATGCTCGACTATCCGGTGCGCATCGAAATGCTGAGCCGGTTCCGCTCGCCCAGCGAACAACGTAAGGTGCTCAAATTACTTCGCGAAGGCGGAGTGGAAATCGTGATCGGCACACATCGGATCATTTCGGGTGATGTTACTTTCAAGGATCTTGGCCTCGTCATCATCGACGAGGAGCAACGCTTCGGCGTCGTGCACAAAGAGAAATTCAAGGAGCTTTTCAAACTGGTCGACGTCCTGACGCTGTCGGCCACACCCATCCCCCGGACATTGTATCTGTCCCTCGTCGGCGTGAAAGACATGTCCACCATCGAGACGCCGCCGCTCAATCGCCTGCCGGTCGAGACGGTCGTCTGCGGATACGACGAACGGATCATTCGGGACGCGATCAACCGCGAGCTGGAGCGACAGGGGCAGATTTTCTTTTTGCACAATCGCGTGCAGAGCATCCAGCGCATGCGAGACAAGATTGCCGAACTCTGCCCGGGGGCGCGCGTTGACATCGGCCACGGCCAAATGGACGCGGATGAACTGGAAGCGGTCATGGAGCGGTTCGTCGCCGGGAAGATCGATGTCCTCGTCTGCACCACGATCATCGAGAGCGGTCTCGATATCCCCAATGCGAACACGATCATCATCGATCGCGCCGATCGATTCGGTCTGGCCGATCTCTATCAACTGCGGGGTCGCGTCGGCCGGGCCGAGCACAAGGCGTACGCCTATCTCCTGCTTCCGCGCGAGATGATGTCGGTGGGCGCGGCCCGCAAACGAATCAACGCGATCAAACAGTACAGTTCACTGGGGGCCGGTTTTCGCATCGCCATGCGCGATCTCGAGATTCGCGGCGCCGGGAGCATTCTCGGGACCGCGCAAAGCGGGCACATCGCGGCGGTTGGTTTCGATCTCTATTGCCAACTCCTGAAGCAGGCGGTTGCGCAATTGAAGGGCGAGAAAGCCAGCTTCCGGCTCGAGGTTGACGCGCGCCTCGATTTTGTCGCAACGAACGAAGCGGCCTTTCCTCCCCACGGCCCCGAAGAAAAAGTGCCGGCGTTTATTCCGACGAGCTATATCCACGACACCATCCTGCGCATCCAAGCCTACCGGAATCTGGCCGAAATCACGACCCACGAACAGCTGCACGGGCTGCGGCGCGATTGGCGCGACCGTTTCGGAAAGGCGGCGCCAGCCATTGACAATTTGTTCCTTCTGACCGAAATCAAGCTCGCCGCCGCCAAAGCGAATTTGAGTCGCGTCGAAGTGCGCGACGGCAAATTGATGCTGACCCGGCGAGGGGATTTTATACTTGTGGGTGGCAAATTCCCTCGTTTAGTTGCCCGTAGAATCGAACAGCTTGCCGAGGTCCTGTGTCTAATCAGGACATTGTAACCAAATGATCGTTCGTCTCATTTTTATCACACTCATCGGCGCGATCATGTTGCCGCTGTCGCCCCTCTGTTTCGCCGCCTACGGTCAGAACACTGAGGTGATTGACGGCATCGCCGCAGTCGTAAACGGCGATATCATTACCTATTCCCAGGTTCGTGCGCTCGTCGTGCCGCGGGAGAAGCAGCTGCGCTCCCAGTTTACCGGCGAAGAGCTGGTTAAGAGAGTGAAGGAAACGCGAGAGCTCGCGCTGAAAGATCTGATCGATCGTCAGCTCATCATCCAAGCCTTTAAGAAGGAAAGCTATCAGATTCCCGACCATTACGTAGACCAGCGCATGCACGAAATCATCCAGGAGAATTTCGGCGGAGATCGGAACACGTTCATTAAAACTCTCGAAGCACAGAACTACACGCTGGGTGAGTTCAAGCGGATGGAGACGGAGCGAATGATCGTGCAGGCCATGCGCAGCAAGAACGTGAAGCATGAGGCGGTCGCCTCACCCATCAAGATCGATGAGTATTATAAGGCGCATCACGACGAGTTTACGGCCAAGCAGCAGGTTAAACTTCGCATGATCATGATTCCGGCGCACGCCAACGATGGCAACGCGGCCGGCCAGAAATCGATGGCCGAGGAAATTCTCAGCAAGCTCTCCAGCGGCGCCCAGTTTGATCGCATGGCGCAAATCTATTCGGAAGACAGCTCGCGCGATCTGGGAGGCGACTGGGGCTGGATCGAGCGGAAGACGCTCGCCCCGCCGCTCGAAAAAGTGGTGTTTAATCTTCCCGTGGGACGCGTCAGCAATATCGTCGAATTTAGCGGCAATTTTTACATCCTAAAAGTGGAAGAGAAAAAAGGCGGCAGCACGCGTTCGCTCGCTTCCGTGCGGGATGAAATCGAGAAAAAACTTTTGCAGACGGAAGCGCAAGACCTGCAGGAGAAGTGGCTGGCCAGCCTTCGCTCCAAAGCCTACATCCGCACGTTTTAGTGGTCGGGACGCCGCGCTGCGGCGTCAACGCATCCCGGCGTCCGTCCGCGCGCCATGACTTGCCCTCCGGCAAGCCCTTGCTCACAATGGCCTATGCCGCTGCGCGTGGGAATTACGTTGGGTGATGTCGCCGGGATTGGCCCCGAGATAGCCCGCGCCGCTCTCGACTCGAAACTGCTATCGCCCAAAGCCGATTACAAAATAATCGGTCGCTACCCTGACTGCATCCCGGGTCAGCCTTCTCCCAACACAGCGCGCGCCGCCGCCGCCGCCTTGGAAGAAGCGGTCATTCTGGCCCGGCGCGGAGAGCTCGACGCCATCGTGACCGGCCCGGTTCACAAGGCGGCCATGTACGAAATCGGGTTCAAGTTTCCCGGCCAAACTGAGTTTTTTGCTGATCGGTGCGGCGTCCAAAACTTCGCCATGCTTCTGACCGGAGGCAGCCTGACGGTCGCGCTCGTTACCATTCATATCCCGCTGCGCGAAGTTCCGAATGCGCTCAAGCAATCGGAGATCGTTCGCGTTGGTCGACTTCTCCAGGATTTCCTCAAGCTGCGTTCGATTGAATCGCCCAGGATCGCGGTGGCCGGCTTGAACCCTCACGCCGGCGAGTCTGGTCAGATCGGCCGCGAAGAAATTGAAATTATTGCGCCCGCCGTGGCCCAATTGGCGGAAGCGGCCGGAGCCTCCGCTGCCTTCGAGGGTCCGGTTTCTTCGGATACCGTATTTCATCGCGCGGCGATCGGTCAGTTCGACGCCGTCCTTTGCATGTATCACGACCAAGGGCTCATCCCTTTAAAGCTGCATTCATTTCACAGCGGCGTGAATGTCACCCTTGGGCTCCCTTTTCCGCGGACGAGTCCAGATCACGGAACGGCTTTGAGCATCGCCGGGAAAGGAATTGCGCGACCCGATAGCATGATCGCGGCGGTTAATCTTTCGGTCGAACTAGCGGAAGCAAGAGCGGGTCACGGCCGATGAAAAGGATCCTGCCATCACACCTGCTGTTGCTGCTCATCGTGGTGGTAGTTTTCGTGTGGTCGGGCTGGCAACCGTACGATCGTTTCACCTGGTATCTTGAGGTCTTTCCCGGCGTGGTCGGCTTAATCATCCTGGCCGCCACTTACCGTCGATTCCGGTTCACCTCGCTCTGCTACGTCCTCATCGCGGCTCACATTTGCATTCTTTGTGTGGGCGGCCATTACACTTACGCGCGCGTTCCGCTCTTCGATTGGCTGCGGCCCGTATTTCACTGGCAGCACAATCACTACGATCGCCTCGGCCATTTCGCGCAAGGTTTAGTCCCAGCGATCATTACCCGTGAAATTCTCCTGCGCCTTGGAGTGGTGACGCGCCGGAAATGGATTCCATTTCTCACTTTGTCCGTTTGTCTCGGGATCAGTGCTTTCTATGAGTTAGTCGAGTGGTGGACGGCTCTCTCCAGCGGCAGCGCGGCCACCGCATTTCTAGGTACCCAGGGAGATATCTGGGACACGCAGGAAGACATGTTCATGGCATTAATCGGCGCCACCTGTGCTCTTCTTTTCCTCGGTGTGATCCATGACCGGGCCATCGCGCGCATGACCAGACCGCCCGAAAACGTATGAGATTCGCGAAATATCTTTCGGTCTTCAATATAGGACTCCAGAACACGTTCGTTTACCGCTGGAATTATTTTCTGCGGGCCTTGTTTGGATTGATCCCCCTGGCCGGCACCGTCTTTCTGTGGCGGGCCGTTTTCAACGAGCGCGGCGGGAGCCTGCATGGTTACGATTACGGATCGATGATCTACTACTATCTGCTGACCATACTGGTCAGCAATCTGGTCACACCGGCGGAAGACGAATGGCAAATTGCGGCCGACATTCGTGAAGGGCAGATCAATTCTTTCCTGACGAAACCAGTCAGTTATCTAGGCTACCGGTTCAGCATCTTTTTAAGCGGCCGGCTCGTTTACACGTTCGTCACCCTGCCGCCCATCGCTCTGATCTTTCTTTATTACCGGCACTACCTCGTCATGCCTGAGCACGGCATGACCTCCGTCTACGCTTGCATCTCCATGTTGATGGCTGCGTTCATGCAATTCTTCATCACCTATTCGCTCGCCATGATGGCCTTCTGGATTCTGGAAATCTCGACCATCATCTTTATCGTTTATTCCTTCGAATATTTCCTCGGCGGACAGATGTTTCCCATTGATATCATGCCCGCCGGCATCCAGGCCGTCATGAAGTGGCTTCCGTTTTATTATGAGCTCTTCTGTCCGATTGCCATTTTTACGGAACGTTTGCGCGGTCCCGCTCTCTTTCAGGCGCTTGCCATCCAGGCAGGATGGATGCTCGTCACGTGGGCCGCGGCCAATCTCATGTGGCGAAAAGGACTTGGACACTACCAGGCGGTCGGAGGTTAGGCCGTCCTAGCCCTTCTCGGTGGGCAACCCGGCTGCCTTCCACGCTTTGAAGCCGCCGGCCATTGATCGCACATTCTTGTAGCCCATCTTTTGCAAACTCTCCGTCGCCAGGGCCGAACGTCCGCCGCCGCCGCAGTGGCATATGATCAAGGCATTCAGGTCCGGAACCTCCTCCTCAATCTCCACCTCAATCATGCCTCGACTCAGATGAACCGAGCCGGGCGCATGTTCCTCGTCCCATTCATCCTTCTCTCTCACATCCACGAGCACGGCCGCACCGCTCTTCGACTGAACCGCCGCCTCTTCCGGCGAAATTTCGGTGATGTTCTTTTTCGCTTCGGCGACAAGATTCTGAAAACCATCCATCTCTGAGCATCCGTTAACCGGATGCAAGATCAAGCGACAGAGCGCCCGCCGCTTATTCGTAACGTAACGCCTCGATCGGATCGAGGCGGGAAGCCTCGCGCGCCGGATAGAATCCGAAGAACACGCCCACGGCCGCGCTGAAAAGGAAGGCCACTGCAATCGAAGTCAGTGAAATGAGCGTGGGCCAACTGGCGTAGATGGACAGAAGTTTGGAGGCACCGATCCCCAATGCGATCCCGATCAGGCCACCCACGGAACTGAGTGCCACCGCTTCGATCAAAAATTGCGTGAGAATATCCCGGCCGTGCGCGCCCACCGCGAGACGAACGCCAATTTCACGCGTCCGTTCCGTCACACTGACCAGCATGATGTTCATGATTCCAATCCCGCCGACCACGAGCGACACTCCCGCGATGGCACCGAGCAGAAGAGTCATCACTTTCGTTGTAGCCGTGGCTGTATCCGCAATGTCCTGCTGTGTGCGGACCGTGAAATCATCGTCCCTTCCGGGCCGGATATTGTGGCGCTGCCGCAGCAGCGAAATAACTTCCTGCTGCGCGGCATTAATTTCCGCGGCGCTCCCAACTTGCAGGTTGATCGCACGCAAGGTCGTTCCGCCGGCCACGCGCTTCATCGCACTCGTGAATGGCATCACGACTACGTCATCCTGGTCGGGACCCTGCGTGCTAAAACCCTTGGGGGTCAAGACGCCGGTCACGGTAAACGGAACATTTTTGATCCGTAATACCTGGCCTAACGGATCCTCGTTGCCATAGATCTGCCGCGCCGTCGTCTGGCCGATCACACAAACCTTGTTCGTGCTGCGAACATCCTGCGCGGTGAAGGGGGCCCCATCCGCCAGCGGCCATTGCCGGATGTCAAAATAGTCGGCCGACTCGCCCAATACCACGGTCGACCAGTTTTGATTGCCCGCCGCGACCTGCGTGATCGTCCTGATCTCTTCACTCACTCCCGTCACCTCCGCGACCTCCCTCCGGATTGCGTCCGCATCTTCAATCTTGAGCGTGCCCGCTCCGCCCCAGCCCGTGCGGATCCCGCTCGAGGTGGTGCTTCCAGACGAAATAATAATGACGTTTTGCCCAAGACTCGCTATTTGCGCTTCGACCTGCGCTTTCGCGCCGTTGCCAATTCCGACCATGGCGATGACGGCACCCACTCCAATAATAATCCCGAGCGCCGTCAGGACAGACCGCATCTTGTTTCGGCGCAAAGCGCGAAAGGCAACATTGACGGTAGATCCAACTCTCATCGCGCGGGCATTTCCTCCTCTTGCGCCGACAGTTTCTGCAGTTCGGCGGTTGCATCCAGGCGGCGCTCCACTGTGAAATCGTGTTGCACCAGGCCGTCGCGCATCACCACATTACGGCGCGCATAAGAGGCGATGTCGGCCTCGTGCGTCACCATCACCACTGTGATTCCCTGACGGTTGAGCTTCTGAAAAATTCCCATAATCTCGACACTGGTCCGACTATCCAGATTCCCGGTCGGTTCGTCCGCCAGCACAACTTCAGGTTCGTTCACGAGGGCGCGGGCAATGGCCACGCGCTGCTGCTGTCCGCCCGAAAGTTGGCTGGGATGGTGGTCTTCACGACCAGTCAGCCCCACCGCCCCAAGCACGCGATCCGCGCGTTCGCGAAGTTGAGCATTGGTTAACCGATGCTCGCCATAAAGGAGAGGCAACTCGACATTCTCGCGCGCCGATGTTCGCGCAAGCAGATTAAAACTCTGAAAGACAAACCCGAGTTTCCGATTCCGGACGTCGGCGAGTCGATCGCGATCCAACCCGGACACATCCACTTCGTCCAACATGTAGCGGCCCGAGGTCGGGCGGTCGAGACAGCCGAGAATGTTCATCAGGGTGGACTTGCCCGAACCGCTTGCTCCCATCAGTGCCACAAATTCAGCGCGACGAATTTCGAGGGAGACACCACGCACGGCATGCACTTCCATTTCGCCGCTGCGATACGTTTTGTGCACGTTCTCGAGCCGAACCACCGTGCCGTTTTCCATCGTTTCAGAGGCCGATCAGAATCGCCTTGGGCCCCCGCCGCTAAACGGATTCGGTGCCGGTGTAGATCCGCTCGTGGGCAGCGCCGTAAGATCGGCCGTGACAACCCGATCTCCTTCATTGAGTCCTTCGAGCACCTCCGTCACCACGCCATCGCTGATTCCCGTTTTGATCTGCACCGGCTGGGGCCGCGCCGACCCCGCCGCCAAAACATAGACGGTGCGTTCGCTGCGGCGCTCGCGTCCTCCGCCCTCGCGCGGACCGGCGGGCCGCGCTCCGTTCGCCCTTGCACTCCCGCCCTCTCCGGGCGTTCGACTCTCGACCGGCGTTGAGTCAGCCGGCCGGTAACGCAACGCCGCATTTTTAAGCTGCAAAACATTGTCACGATGAGCCACGACCACCGACACGTTCGCGGTCATTCCCGGCTTCAATTTCAAATCGGCGTTGCTCACCCCGATCACCGTGTCGTAGGTCACGACATTTTGCACCGTAATCGGCGCATTCCGGACCTGCACCACCTTGCCGTGAAAAATTCGCGCCGGAAATGCGTCCACCGTGAAATCGACCGTTTGATCGACCGTGACCACTCCGACATCTGCCTCGGCCACGTTGGCGTCGATCTGCATTTTGGCCAGGTCATTAGCGATGGCGAAAATGACGGGTGCCTGCAAGCTGGCGGCGACCGTTTGACCGACATCGACGTTTCGAGAAATAATTACGCCGTCGATCGGCGAGGTGATGGTGCAGTGATTCAGGTCGGCTTTCGCCTTGTCCAGCGCGCCTTGCTTGATTTGCACATTCGCTTCGGCCTGATGCAGACTCGCCGTGGCCTGGTCGAGATCGACTCGCGCGGAATTCTGTTTCTTCACCAAGTCTTCCGTCCGGCCCATGTTGGCCCGAGCTAGTTCGAGCGCGGCCTGGGCTGAAGCCAGGTCCCCTTCTGTTTGCGTGACGGTGGCTTGGAATATGACCGGATCGATTTGAGCCACCACCTGGCCTGCTTTGACCTCCGAATTAAAATCTGCAAATAACTTCGCGATGTTTCCGGAAACCTGACTACCCACTTGGACCGTCACGACCGGATTCAGAGTACCCGTGGCCGTGACCGCTTGTATAATTACCCCGCGCGTCGTGCTCGCCGTCTGATAATTGGTTGCTCCGCGACGTTCACACTGGCGTAGGAGCAGAAACAATAGCAGCCCGCCGCCAATCAATGCCAGGACGGACAGATAGCGTTTCATGCAGGTGATGTTTGACTTCGCATGCAAGTAAAATGACAGGGAGAGCTAGTGCGGCGTTACATCGAAATCTACTCCATCATCCTTCGTAACTCCCTCATCCGCGAGCTGAGTTTCAAAGCCAATTTCCTGCTTTGGATGCTGGTCGAGGTTCTTTGGTTCTGCGGGCAGATCGTGTTTTTCAGCATCATCTTCGGGAATGTTAACCGCCTGGGCGACTGGTCGAAATGGGAGGTGGTGTTACTGGTCGGGACGCACCAGATCATCGCACAGCTTTTTCAGGCTTTCTTCTTCGTCAACGTGGCGAATATCCCCGAACTCGTCCGCACCGGTAAGCTGGATTCGCTCCTCGTTCTCCCGATAGACAGCCAGTTCGCCGTGTCGACCAAACAGTTTGGGCTGGATAGCGTCATCAACGCCATCGTGGGCGCCGTCGTGGTTGTCGTATCTCTCTCAAAACTGGGTGTCGTCCCCACGCCCTCTTCTGTAATTCTCTACGTGATCGCTCTGGGTTTCGGAGTCGCCGTCCACTATTCCATCATGCTCAGCCTCGCCGCCGTCAGCTTCTGGATCGTGCGCGCGCAGGGACTCGTTTACGGCTACTTCAATTTCCTCAATATCGCGCGTTACCCTGACGTGATTTTTCCCCCGATCTTTCGCTTTATCTTCGGCTGGATTGTCCCGGTGGTCATCGTGGCCAACATTCCAGCTCGGCTCCTCATCAAATCACTCGGCCAACCCGGCTGGCTCATGTTTCAGTTGGTCGTCGCCTCGACCGTTATCTCGGTGCTCTCCCGATGTTTTTGGCGTTTTGCCTTGCGCCATTACTCGAGCGCCAGCTCCTGAAAAGAGCGTAAAAAACGGCTCAAATCAGGGGTTTCCCGCTGGGAAATCTCCGCTTGCGACTTTGGCGAAATGTCCTTAATTATGCCTCCGCTCGGCGCCGGACAACGGCGCCTCTTCAATTATGGCCAAATCCACAAAAAAGAAGGCTCCGAAAAAGAAGGTGGCTGCGCCTAAAGCGAAGACAGCGCACAAGTCTTCTCCCGCCCGTCCGGCTCCGAAAAAGGCGGCCAAAAGCCCCGCCAAGGCCAAGCGGGCAAATCACGTTTCCGCTTCGAAAAAGGGAAACAACAGCGCGCCCGATACTCTCAAATTACTCGGTAACAATCGCAAGGAACGAAAGCTCGACCCGTTCACGCGTCAGCAGAAGGACAAGCTCCTCCAACTCCGCGATGCCATGGTCGATTCGATGGCCGGCGTGGCCCAGGATACTTTGCGTTCACGCGCCGAAGGGAGCGAAGCTTCCGCCTTTGGCATGCACCAGGCCGATGCCGGATCGGATGCTTACGATCGCGATTTTGCCCTGAGCCTGCTTTCGCAGGAACAAGACGCTCTCTACGAAATCGATCAGGCCCTCAAGCGGATCGAACTCGGAACCTACGGCGTTTGCGAGATGTCAGGCAAACACATCCTCCGGGCCCGGCTCGAGGCCATTCCCTTTGCCCGCTTCACCGTCGAATGCCAGTCGCAGCTCGAGAAACAAAATAAGGCGTCCCGCGTTCGCCAATCCGTGACTTCTCTCTTCGGATTAACGGACGACGAAGGCGGCGAAGGCGAAGAGGAAGAAGCGCCGGCGCAGAAATCAGAGGATTAAAGTATGGCGCAGGAAATTATCACTTTGGAATGCACCGAGGCCAAGGCGCTCGGAAAACCGGTCTCGCGCTACATGAGCACGCGGAACAAGAAGAGTCCGCGGACGCCGAATCGTTTGGAAAAGAAGAAATACAATCCATTCCTGCGCAAGCATACGCTCCATCGCGAAACGAAGTAACCAGCCATGCAACCAAAAACAGCCAAACGCCGTTCCGCTTTCCGCCGCGCCAATCGCACGATGCCCCGTCGCCGCATCGATATCTCAATCGAAGCGATCGATTATAAGAATCCCGATCTTCTGAAAAAATTCGTGACCGAGAGTGGCAAGATTCTGCCCCGTCGCGTCACTGGGATGCCCGCGCATTTGCATCGCAAGATCACGCGCGAAATCAAGCGCAGCCGGTCCGTCCTGCTGATGAAGTAGGGTTGTGACATCGGTCTCCGGCCGATGAAGAAATGGGCGGAAGCCCATGCCACCGCGTTTACGCTTTGCGCGTGCGCTCGCCCTGCTCGATCAATTTCCAGAATTCGCGCGTCTCGCCCAGTTGTGCGTCCTCCGCGATCGGAAGTTTGCTACGAAACAGAAAATCCCGCAGCGTATTCTTGTGCAGGACCCGGTGGATCGTAATGCCTTCCACCCGTTTGTCGAAATAGATCCGGTAATCCTTGGCCCGATAGCGATAGAGCTTCTTTCCCTCTCGCTCGATCACGCCGAAACGCTTTGAATCCAGCCGATCCAGATCCTCCGGCAGGATTTGGAACTCCGCCAGCAGCTCGAGTTGTAGAGATTTAGGCAGGGCCGAAATCTCCGCCGCGCTCAGCTCATTGAAGACAATCTGGAACATCGCTCTCTCAGACTAACCGCGCCGCCTCTGCCTGCCAACTCTACAAAATCTCGCGCGGCCAAATCTATGAAACGTACACCCGTCGCACGCGCTGCCCCACGCGCGTTGTAATCTCCCAGGTAATCGCGTCCGCCCGCTCCGCCAGTTCGGCGCACGAAATCTCGGCGCTATCCTGGCGTCCCATCAACACAACTTCGTCGCCGCTTTCGGCACCGGGGACGTCCGATACATCAACCATTATCAGGTCCATCGTGACCCGCCCCAGCAGCGGGCACCGATGACCCCGCACCAGGACCGCTGCGTCTCGATTCGAAAGATGGCGCGGGTAGCCGTCCGCGTACCCGGCCGTCAGGGTTGCAACTCTCATCTCCTTGGGTGTGATGAAGGTCCGGCCATAACTGATCGAGCGTCCCTTCGGCATATCGCGGATAAGACCAATCCGCGTTTTCCATGTCATGACCGGTCGCAAAATTTTCTGGAACTCGGCCAGGGGGGAGATTCCGTAGAGCATGATGCCGGTGCGAACGAAATCGAAACTGGGATCAGCGTAAGCCAATACGCCGGCACTGGGCAGGGCATGGACTTTGTAGTCCCCCGGAACCTCCTGGCGAAGCCGCTGAATCAGCTTTGCAAAACTCGCCAGTTCGTCCCGCGTGTAGCTTTCATCCTCATTCGAAACGGGGAGATGCGTGGAGATGCTATGTACTCTCAGTTGAGGAAGCGCCGCTACTTTACGGAACACATCAATGGCTTGCGCTTCCGGCGTGCCCATTCGTCCCATGCCCGTATCAACCACGAAGCAAACAGCCAACGGTTCATTTCTGGCCAGCCGATCAAAGTCTTGCGCTTCCTCGAGTGTGGAAATCGAAGGGATGAATTGCCCCGCCGCGATGCCCGGGCGCTCGTCGGGCAACGCCGGTCCCAGCACAATCACCGGATGAGACAGCAGACTGCGCAGCGTGGTCGCCTCCTCCAAATTCGCGACGCCAAACAACTGCGCTTCAGCTTGTAACGCCTGCGCCACGCCGACCATGCCATGACCGTAGGCGTTCGCTTTGACGACAGCGAGAAGCTCGGCCGACCCGATACGTTCGCGCACCATCTTTGCGTTGTGCCGTAAGGCCGCCCGATCAATCTCCGCCCAGCATCGATAAGTCTCAGTATTCATGCACGATCGCGACTGACGGAATGAGTTTTTTCGGCATGGTAATGTGAGGTTCGCGCAAATACATCGGCTGAAGGGGCGGCCTTAAAAAGCGGCGGTTTTCATCCTGGGCAAGTCCCGCCAACAGCGCCGCGGTCGGATAGGCTGATCGCACACGGTCGAATTGCGGCAAGTCATCGGAAGACAACACCGGCAGCGAATCGCGATCGGCCAACCTCGTCCGCATTTCCTCTTCGCTCCACAACTCCGGCTCGTGCGCGAGAGAACGATTCTCAATCCGCGCGAGAAAGAAGGTTTGGCGGCGAGCATCGCCGATGGCGTAATAGTTCGGCACCTCACAGGGCAACGCACAAATTGACGGCAGACCAACCAGGCGAACGCGGCCCATCGCCCGCAATCCGATGGCGGCCGAGATGGCAATTCGGACGCCCGCGTAGGAGCCCGGGCCGAGACCGACCACGATCACGTCGGGTGCTCCGTAAGTTTTCACCATCGTTTCGAGGCTTTCGAAGAACGGCCCGGAATTCTTGCGATCGTTAGGCCAATCCTTCTCAATACAGTCCTTGTCCCTCCAGGCGACACTGCCCCGCGCGGTTGACAGCTCAAGTGCCAGAATTTTCATGGCAGGTGGATTTTTCTTTGGTCCGGTGATGTCATCTCGATTTTAATCCAGTGCGCCGTCGCCGGGATCAACTCAGGAAAACGGTCAGCCCACTCTACGACCGAAACTCCGTCACCAAAAAAATAATCATCCAGCGCAAGACGCGCGGCCGAGCGTGCATCTTCAAGTCGAAAGAAATCGAGATGATAGACGGGGAGCCGGCCTCCTGGATACTCGTGCATAATCGTGAAAGTCGGACTTGTCACGGGACCCGCGCTGCCCAGGCCAGCCACCAGCCCCTTGCTGAAATGCGTCTTTCCTGCCCCAAGGTCGCCCTGCAACGCCACGACGTCTCCCGCGCAGAGTCTGTGCGCGAAACGCTGACCCAGCGCTTCGGTTTCCGCCGCGCTATTGGAAGTGAACGTAGCCACCGGGAAGTTTTTGATTAGGCCTCGCCGATTTGCGAGTCAACCGGCCGATTCTGGACAGGGGCAGTTTTGGAAAACGCTTGTGCCAGCGTTTGATCAATCTGGCGCGATCTGCGGCCGGGACAGAAAAAAGAAGCTCGTAGTCTTCCCCATCCGCCATGGCCTGCTTGATCCCGGACCCGGCGGTCCGGGGCAGACTCTTCTCATCGATTTCGAAGCCCACCCGACTGGCCGCGGCGAGTCGCGGAAGGTCGGCCCCCAATCCGTCGCTCAAATCCATCATGGCATGAATGGCAAAATTCTTCGTTAGCCAGCGCGATTCGTCGATCCTCGGAACGAACGTCAAATGTTTGCCGCGGATCGATCCTCCGAGATTGCCCGTCACGAAAAGATCGTCGCCCGCCTTGCCCCCGCCCCGCGCAACCCAGCGATCGCGTTCCACAAAGCCTGACACCGTCACGGAAATGGCGATCGGCCCGGGCGTGCCGCTTGTTTCGCCACCGACGATGGCAACATTGAATTCAGACGCAGCCCGCGTGAGTCCCTCGTATAGCTTCTTGACCCACAGAGTCGTCGTTCCGCTCGGAAGCATCAACGTAATCAAGGCAAACTGCGGAACTCCCGACATCGCCGCAAAATCGCTGAGAGGCCGCATCATGGCCTTCCATCCGATCGACCGCGGCGGTGTCGCGGTCAGGAAGTGAACCTTTTCCACCACGCAATCGCATTTGAGCAAGAGCAGCCTGCCACCGGGCGACGGAACAACTGCGCAATCGTCCCCCGCCGGGGCGATCACAGAGCGCGGCCGCCCGAGTGACGGGAGCAGTTCGGCCAGAAGCCGATCCTCGCCCGATCGGCGTAGCTTCATTGGTCAGACAACTGAGGAAATGCCAGGAACGCCAGAGTTAACGAATTGAAAAGCGAATGCATGGTCATGGAGACCAGAATCGATCCACTCCATTCGTAGGCAAGGGTAAAGCAAATACCCAAAACAAAAAGCGGGGCAAAAGAAGGAAGATGAGCATGAACGGCCGCAAAAAGAAGGGCCGTAAAAACCAGGCCGCCGAAGCGGCCGATGTAACGTCGCAAGACGCCGTATAGGAAAAAACGAAAGACGAACTCCTCCGAGATCGGCGCAACCGCCACGGCCAGAACGATGATCATCACTCTCTGCTCCATCGTATTGGAGCCGTTGAACAGCTCGACAATGTTCTGTTTGCTCGAGCCATGCTCGAAACGCTGCATCAGGGCATCCGCTCCCGAAATGAGCGGATAGGCCGCCAAAAGCAACAATGTGCCGGTGCCGATCGCCCTAGCCAGGCCATATTTGGAAAGCCCGGCCAGTCGGTCGACGTTAAGCCGGCGCAGCTCCAGAAATCCAATCAGAATCAGGAGAACGACGATGGTCAGAACAAGATTGGCCGCCAGATCGCGCGAGCCCAGCGGCGCGGCCGGAGCCGAGACCGAGGCAATGACGTTGAGCAATAGAAATGAAATCAGGACAAGGGCGACGACCGCTTCGGCCAGCCCAAAAGTATTTACTGGGGCGCTTTCGTCAGAGACGATAGGCGCACGAGCGCTAATTTGACGAATGAGCGCCGTATAAACGTAGAATCCGGCCAAAAACCAAAGCCCGGACAGGATAAAGATCAGCGCGTTCACCTACGCCTCGAACGACATCGGAGACTCTGCCCGTTAAGGAGCGTAAAAGCTCGGCAAAAAGTAGGCATGCCCACCTTCCAATTGGGGCACAAGCTGTTTCGGAAGTTCCAGTTGGATCCTCGTGCTGTCCGCCCTGCCGAAGGCGCGGAAGAAACGTCCGAGGCTGAAGGGCGGTCCATATTTCACGATCGCAGCACCGGGCGCACCGCCCAGCTGCTTCGCTTTCTCGTAGGCGTCTTCCAGCTGCCCCAACCCATCGATCAACTTATTCTCCAGCGCTTCCTTGCCTGACATAATCCGGCCATCCGCAATTCCGTTGCGCAAACCCTCCGCTGGCAAATTGCGCTCTTTCGCCACCACACCGAGAAACTTGTCGTACGTCTTCATGACAAACGCCTGAATGTAATCGCGTTCCTCCGGCGTCATGGGCCGCGCCCCATTCAGGATGTCTTTGAACTTGCCGCTCTTGAAGACGACCGAGGAGAGCCCGATCTTGTTGAACAATTGCTCGTAGTTCAGAGTTTGGATAATGACGCCAATGCTCCCGGTAATGGTCGTGTCATTCGCCATGATATATTTGCCACCACACGAAATGTAATAGCCACCCGACGCGGCCAGCGTGTCCATGTAGATAACGACCGGCTTGCGCGCCCGCGTTTTAACCACCGCGTTGTAAATTTCGTCGGAAGCGGTCACTTCCCCTCCCGGCGAATCGATCTCGAGGACGACCGCTTTGACGTGATCGTCCTCGCGCGCCTGCTGCAAAGCCGCGCGCATATCGTCGACCATCGTGTCTCCCACATTCCCCGGCAGGCTCGTACTGATTAACCCGCGCAGGACGATCAAAGCGACTTTGTCGCCGCCGTGCCCGCGCTCGACCGTGACTTCCCGGAATCGAGGCAGAGCTTCCCGGTCAGTCATGCCCCCGCCACCAGCGCGCCGAAAGACGGCCACCATCAGAATAAAATTAGCGAAGACGCTCGCGCACAAGGCGACAAACAAAAAAATACTGAGACAACCCAGTTTCCGGTCGGCCATAAGGCCTGAAAGCTGGCGGATAACCGGTGGGGGCACAAGTAGTTTCCAGACCAGAAGGTCTTCGCGATGAGCGGGAAATCCTGCGCCGCAGATTCCTGGGTGATACATCCTGAGCCAGCGAAGGCGGCGAAGGATCTCGCCCCTTCAGACACCGTCACGCGATCGTGCATTGCGCGCTCCCCGGAGCCTGTGACGGCGCTCGCTTGCGACCTGAGCAGAGCGTGTCGAAGGCGATAAGATGGCGCCCGTCGGGCCAACGCCGCGAAGGGGATGGACGACGTCCACTCGTCGCCTGGCCGGCCGGATTTGAGCATTGGCAGGAAACATGCTAATTATGGAAAGTATGAATAGTGGACACCTGCCAGTGAGCGAAGCTGCCGCCCGCCGTAAACCCAAGGCCAGGCGCGGCCGCCCCCGCACCAAGGTCGATCTCGCGTCCAACGGCGTCCCTCGCCTCGCCGCTGCCGGAAGTCTGACCCGAACCAAAGCCCTCCTCCTCGCCGCTCTCCGTGTCTGGGAATTGAAACACCGCGTCGAATGAACAATATCATCCCCCCACGCATTCATCGAATCGTTCTAAAGACGTTGGACCCGAAACGCGGCGGCCCTGTCCAGGGTTGGGGAATGTCTCGCCGAGTCCTTGCCTCAAAGCTGAACCCACGCATCTCTCGTCACGCCGGCCCGGCTCATCGTCCTCTGGCCCAAGCGTCCTGACCCCGGCAGCACCCTGTGGGGTGCATCTCTTTCCCGCCTGCGCCGCAACGCGCCGCGACTTTTCTTCGGATTGAAACCGGCTATATGTGAAGGCTTGGCGCCCGTAGCTCAGCCGGATAGAGCAACGGATTTCTAATCCGTCGGTCGGGTGTTCGAGTCACCCCGGGCGCGCACCCTTAAAAGCGGCGCGCCGACGGTTTCCACCGTTCGCCGCGCTTTACTTCGCCGGACTCTTGACCAGCGTCGCCGTCGCAGTGTGTGTCATTGCCGGAGTTCCGCCGGTGCCAGTCACCGTGAAGGTATATGTACCGCGGTCTGCCGCGGATGCGACTTTGACGGTCAGGATGGAAGAGTTTGTCGCAGGATTCGGCGTGAATGTGCCCGTTACGTTGGCTGGAAGACCACTCACCGTTAAATTAACCGGCGCACTGAATCCGCCCGTTCGCGTGACAGTCACAGTATACGTTGCCGTTCCGCCGCCGCGCCGCACGGTCACGGAAGAAGGACTGATCGCTAACGAGAAGTTCGGAGCAGGTGTTGGGGTCGCCGTGGGCGATGGGGTCGCCGTCGGAGTCGCCGTGGGCGACGGAGTTGCAGTTGGAGAAGGGGTCGCGGTTGGCGAAGGGGTTGGCGTAGGACTGCCTCCGGCCAGCCTGAAGCTGCCGATTCGCGTGCGCCAATTGTAGGTGCTATTCGTCGAATAGTACTCGGTGGTGTACCAAAAGGTTGCATCATCGACCGGATCCACCGTGAGGGCGCTGTAGTCTCCCCAACGGTTGCCCGTGCCGCTCTGGCTGCCCGTTCCATCAAAGAGGTGGGCTTCGCCCTGACCTAACGTATTGAGCGAGTCAGTCGCGAGACGTCCCACGTAACGGATCTGCGGATTAATGGCTGAGCTGGAAGCACTGAATCCGAGCGCCATGTTTCCCTGCCCATCCATGGCCACGCTGCCCATCCATCGCCAGGTGGTGTCAGGCTGATAGGTGCTCTGCTGATAGACGGCGACCGGCCCTGCGGTGACATTGCGCAGCTCAAACCAACGGATGCCGGCCACGCCATTCGCACTAACCGTGAAATTGCCGACAACCGATTCGTAAGTGCCGAAATTCCGGTAGGCCAGACGGAACATGAGGCGATCGCCGATGCCATCCAGGTAATCCCGCGATGCGACACCCGCCTCGGGCACACAGGCACGTGTGCTCGGACAGAGAAATGTAAACCCTGCGGCGGGAGGAGATGCAAAGGTGGCGAAGGTGGAATTCGAGGGCGTCGCAAAGTCGGCGTGGAAGTGATAGGTCGTGTAGTTCGGACTTGTGCTCTGGCCGGGGAAGCCCACGAAAGTGGCGGGCGCGCCTGTCGGCGGCAAGGTCGGTCCGTCCAGATCAGCCGGTAAAAAGGGGTCAATCGTTCCGCCCAAAGGTCCGACCGGACTAACGAATGTCGCGGGACTGCCCACCAGCATTTTCGCGCGATCAAATGCGAACGCCTGGGGACCGAGATAGGAACTCCCCGAAGCGTTAAAGACGTTCATGCTCATGTAGAAGCCATCCGGCCAGACACTGAGGTGCGGATAATCGTAGAAGTTCGAGCCCAGGTGAAAGCCGTAGCGGGCATACGTGCCAGTCGCATCGCCGGTCGTAGAGACCGCGACGCATTCGTCCGTGATCGGTCCGTTCGACGTGGCTTTGGCGAACTGCGTAATGATCCAGCGATCAGCGAGGTGATCGTATAGCACGACCGGGTCTCCATTGCCTAACGTCTCACAGCCGCCGCCGAACCCACTCCAGATGGATGAGATGCTGTTCGGTCCGAGAACGGACGCACCGGTGCTCTTGTCGAAAACCTGGTAGCCTTCGTTAACGATCTGAACGTATTGAGTCTTTCCCACCGCACCATTGGTGTCAGGTGGAGCGCAGCTACAGCCGACACCGGGGAACGGGATGCCATCAAAGTTCAGCAGAGTTGACGCGATGCTGGCAGCGGCCCGACCCAGAACGGCGGACTCGTGGCTGTGTTGAATGACCGGATCCGCGCTGTCCTGATGGCGCCGGGGAATCTTAGGATTCTCATTCGCTTCATGTTCCGACTTGGCGTCGGCCGCAGTCCACGCCGGCATGGTGCGCAATGGAGGGGACACGTCGTTTCGATACGATGCACTCACGAGCAGGCTGCTCGCCTGGGCGGTGGGGGCTTGCGCCGAGAGGGAGTTGCCTGAAAACAGACCGGAGGCGACCAAGGCGAGCGAAACGCCCACCGCGCAAAGAAGGCAACTTAAGAGGAGACGCGGATGAACGAAGGCAGAGTGCGAAGATGATCTTTTTTTCACAGGAAACGCAGGGGTTTGGGGCTGCTGACCCGCTCGGCCATTTCAATAAGTATTAACGCGACCGCAGGAAAGTCACGCTTCTTCTGCGCAAGCGGCAACGAACGTTTCGCTTATCCATTCGCCATCGGCGTCATCACGACTATTTATTCTTGTTCCATTTCCGCTCGTGATCCAGCAACCAGCGCTTGCGCCAAAGTCCCCCACCGTATCCGCACAAGGTTCCGTCCGCCCGAATCACGCGGTGACACGGAATGACAATGGCGATCATGTTCGTGCCGTTGGCCCGCCCCACCGCGCGTTGCCCGCCCGGCGTCTTCAGCTGTTCCGCCATCCACGAATAGGAACGCGTTTCGGCCAGCGGAATCGATCGGAGAACGTCCCAGGCGCGCATCTGAAAATCCGAGCCCACCGGAGCGAGCGGCACCCGGAATTGCAGGTCGCGACCGGAGAAATAGTCATGCAATTCACGGCGCACGGCGGTGAGATGAGGATGCTCGCCCGGCACAATACTGGTTCGCAAGCGACGGCGCAGAATGGGTATTTCGCGTTCCAAAGCCCTTCGATCAGTAAACTCGAGAAGGCGCAGACCGGCATCGTCCGCCACCGCAAGCATAATACCGAGTGGCGTCTCGATTCGCTCAGCCAAGAGGCAGGATCGGTCTTTCGCTACACTTGGCGGATCACCGAAGATTCGGGTGAACGCCTCCCGAAAACCGCTGGCCGACTCAAAACCACTGCCGTTCTGCGCTTCTTCAACGCTACCGCCTTTCCGCACCTCCTTCAGGGCAAGACCCATCCGACGCGCCCGGTGATAGGCTTGAAAAGTCATGCCGTAATGCCGCTTGAATTGTCGGCGTGCAGTCGACGGATCAATCGACAAGGCTCCCAGCTCTTTGTCGGTCAATCGACCCCCCGGAGCCCGCTCCACTTCGGCGCGTAATCGTTCGATTAATTGAGGCGGCCGCTGCCCTGGATCCATCGGTTGACAGCGCAAACACGGCCGGTAACCGCCGTGCAAGGCTTCACTCGGTGTTGAAAAAAAATCGACATTTTGACGAGCCGGCTTTTTTGCGCTGCAGGTGGGGCGGCAAAAAATGCCGGTCGTGCGTACTCCCACGACAAAAATTCCCTCAAAGCTGGCGTCGCGATCGAGCAGCGCGCGATACATCAGGTCGGAAGAGGGCAGTAACTCCATCGCTTTCATGCCGCAGTCTAGGTGCAGACATGGCTGTTGTGCATCGACGAAATTCAGGCACTCAATTCCATCGATCAGGTAGGGCGGATCTCCGAGCTGTCCGCGGATTGTCGAAATTTCTGAAGACGCCGACTTCTACCAGCGGTGAAACGCGGGGTGACCTTCCTTGACCGCGACAAAAACTCCACGGCACGTAGCGCAAACTTTACCGCCGGCGGTCAACGTGCCTTCTACCGTCGCCCGGTCGCCCGTTGAGTCCACAACCCTGGCGGACAAAAAGACAGAATCGCTCGTCGGAGTCGGCCGCAACAGTTTGATCGCGTACTCGGCCGTCACGGTGCATGGCACTTCCTGCGCGTCGGCTTGCTTCATCAGGTGATAAGCCGCCGTCCAGTTACAGTGACAATCCAGCAAAGATCCGATGATCCCGCCGTTTAGAACTCCGGGAAATGCCTCGTACTTTTGCTGCGGCTTCCACTCAGCCGTGACTTCATCGCCTTTGGCAAAGCTGCCAATATGCAATCCGTCCGGATTGGCGGGGCCACAGCCAAAGCAAGCGTTGTCCGGCGCAAACGTTTGCTGGAGTGAGAGATTGGAGTCGGCCGTCATTTTTTGTAGCAGCGGTCATAGGTCGCCGCTAACTACAGAGCCAAAACTCAACGGCCCGTCGGCGTGCCCTGATAAGGCCGCAACGGCGGTCCCGTATAGAGCGACCGCGGCCGAATCAAACGGTTGTGATCGTGCTGCTCGACCACGTGCGCACACCAGCCGGCCACGCGGGAAACGGCAAAGATGGGCGTATTTAATTCGGGCGGAAAGTCCATCATCGTAAAGACTGGCGCCGCGTAGAGATCGACGTTGGCGCAGAGCTGCTTTTCGCGTTCCATGGTCCGCTCGAGGTTTTCACAGATCGGCACCCATTGTTCCTTGCCTGTCCGTTTGCCGAGGTCTCGCCCGATCTCGCGCATGATCGGGACGCGCGAATCACCACTCTTATAGACGCGATGGCCGAATCCCATGATCTTGGCCTTTTTCGCCAACTGCTCCTTCAACCAGCCCTCCGCCCGGTCGGCCGTTTTAATGTCGTCGAGCATCTTCATCGACTCCTCATTCGCGCCTCCGTGCAGCGGGCCTTTCAAAGTCCCACAGGCCGACGTGACGGCGGCATACATGTCCGCCAGAGTCGAAGCCGTCACACGCGCCGCGAAAGTGGACGCATTGAATTCATGATCCGCGTACAAGATGAAAATGGTGTCGAGCATGCGGATTTCCCATGACTGCGGGACTTCGCCGCGCAGCTTGTAGAAAACATTCCCGGCGTGCGTGAGATCGGGTCTCTCCGGGAGGGGTTCCTGGCCCTTGGAAATCCGCCAGCCGTCGGTCATGAGAGTTGAAACGCGGGCGATGAGCCGGATCGCCTTACGGATGTTGGCCTCGTGCGAGTGGTCGTTTAGTTCCTTGTCGAAGGGTGCCAGCATCGACACGCCCGTGCGCAGCATGTCCATCGGATGCGTATTGGCCGGCAAAAGCCGCAGCATTTTCACGACCGCGGCAGGCAATTCCCGCTGGCTCGCGATCTCCCGAGAAAATTCGCCGAGCTGCGCAAAAGTCGGGAGTTCGCCGTTGAGCAAAAGATAGGCGACCTCTTCGAAGCTCGCTTGCTCGGCCATTCCGTGAATGTCGTAGCCGCGGTACATCAGGCCGGCATTCGGATCGACCCAACAGATTTCCGTTTCGCCTGCCACGACTCCGGCCAGTCCCGGGCTATAAGCTGGTTTTGTTTCTGTGGTCATCTGGTTGATTCCTTTACTCGCAATTGGTCAAGCTTCAACCCTGTCGGTTGGACCTTCACGACTTTCTCACCGGCCAGCTCGGCGCCGCCGGATCGTAGTCGAGCAGAGCATACAGCTCCTGGCGCGTTTGCATCTTCTCGACCCACTGACTTTGCGTGCCGCTCTCGTGCAAAGCACGCAAAAACTGCTCCGTCGCCTTCATGCCAATCCGAAAAGCACTCATGGGGAAGATGACCATGCGGTAACCGAGATCCGAAAGCTCGCTCAGCGAAAGGAGCGGACTCTTTCCAAACTCCGTCATGTTGGCTAGCAACGGCCGGTCGATCGCCTTTGCGAAATCGCGAAATTCATCGGCGTTCTGCAAGGCCTCTGGAAAAATCACGTCGGCCCCCGCTTCAATGTATTTCTCGGCCCGACGAACCGCGCCCGGAAAGTCCTCCACGCCACGCGCGTCCGTCCGCGCCATGATCAGGAAATCCGGATCCTGCCGCGCCCCCACCGCCGCCTCAATTTTCTCCACCATTTCTTCGCAGCTCACGAGGGACTTGCCGGCCAGATGGCCGCAGCGTTTCGGAAATTGCTGATCTTCGATGTGGCAACCAGCCAGACCCGCCCGCTCCAGCTCCTGGACAGTCCGCGCCACATTCTCGGCGCCGCCGAACCCGGTATCCGCATCCACGATGGCTGGAATGTTCACCGCTTTAGTGATGTAGCCGGCCAGTTGCGCCACTTCCGTCAGCGTGAGCAGGCCGATGTCGGGCACACCGGCGGTCGTGTTGGCCAGGCCCGCTCCACTAATATAGAGAGCTTCAAATCCGGCCCCTTCAACCTGACGGGCGATAGCGGCGTTCGGCACGCCCGGCATGGCGACACAGCCTTGAGCGATGAGCTGCCGAAGCCGCGCCGCCTTCGTTATCTTTGTCATGTCCAATTACGTCCTTCGCCAGGGCAGACCAGGTAGGGGCGATTGACCTCAATCGCCCGCGGGCGGTTCGGTGAACCGCCCCTGCCTAACCTTTCATGACTGTCGCCTCCATTAGTCCGCCCACATTCTTCGCCTCATCCAGTTTCCAGCCAAGATCGATAATCGCTTTCGCTTTCTCCTCCCCCAAAGCAGGGATAACCAGCGCCTTAAATTTGCCTTCCACTTCGGAGTCTTTCAAAGGGTTCTTCGCGTTCCCCAGCGGATAATCGACCCGCTTCGACAGCTTGCGACCGTCGGTCAATTCCACATGCACGATGTTGGCCACCGCCTCCGCGTAAATCGCGCTCAGCTCGTCGTTCCGCTGCACTTTCACCTGGTCGAGGAACTTCACGATGCCTGGCTCGGTAAACCGGGAGTGCTCAAACTGCTTGTCCGTAACTTCTCCATCGATCAGCGCCACGGCCGTGATGTAAGGCAGACTGTGATCGGCCGTCTCCCGGTTTTGCGGCCGCCATTTCTCCGGCTCGCTCCCGATGATATCGACCGAAGCATCATGGCTCTCGATCATCATCGATTTCACCTGCGATAAATCCGGAATCTGCTTCCGAATAAAGAGGGCCGCCTCGATCGCACTCTGGCTGTGATACTCCGCCGGCCAATACTTAATGCTCGTCTTTAAAATCATGGAGGCGGGCCCTTCGCCCGCGATCGCTTCCGCCGACTTGGTGAATATCTGCGAAAGATCGCCTAACGAAATGCCCAGTTGCTTCTCGAATCCCATCTGTCCCTCGAAAATTGGCGCCGGCCCGGTCATCCCCGCGCGCGCCAGGAGGGCCGCATAGACGCCATGCCGGGCGGCGTGCGCGAAGGCCACGCCCTTCCAATGCGAAAGCTCCCCCACCCGTGATTGACGCATCCCCATGCCGGCCACACCCGCGATATTGATCGCCTGCCGCGTGCGCTCCGGATCCAGCTTCATCAATTTAGCGCAAGCCAGCGCGGTCGAAAACGCTCCATAGGTCGGATGATCCCAGCCCTTCGCGCGAATACTGGCCGCATCACACAGCCGGCACTGCACCTCGTACGCAATCGCCGCCGCCAGAATGATTTCCTTCCCGGTCGCACCAACGCTTTCACCGATGGCCAGTACCGCAGCCAGGTTATCGCTCGGATGGGCCGGCTCTTTCGAGAGGTAGGTATCGTTGTAATCGAAATAACGAATGCAACAGCCAGTCGCGAATGCCGCCCAATCCGGAGGCGCCTGATGCGTTGTCCCGATAACGGTGGCGCCCGTCTTGGCCGAAAAATCGGAAGCCACCTTGCGCGCGATCTGGCACGGTTCCTCGTTCCACGCGCCCAGTGCGCAACCGATCGAATCGATCACGCGCCGTTTCACCTCGTGCACGACATTCTTCGAGAGATCTTCGTACTGAAGGCTGCAGGCAAAATTGGCGAGCTGATGGGCGAGTGTCGTAGTCATAACAAGCGAACCTCCAATCTGCCGACGAAACCATCGTGGGCAAGGCCGCAGTCCGGGACGCGCAGGCTGGCAGCCTGCGCTCCCCAGCGAAAGAGTCGTCGCCTGCGCGGCGTTGATTTGTTTCTTATCCAGGCCTGCAGCGCAATTCATCCGTGCCCATCCGCGTAATCCGTGGTTAGTTTTATCCGGACATGAGCAAACTTTACCCGGACGCCAATTCCGCTCTCGCCAGCCTGCTCCACGATAACATGACGATCGCGGCGGGCGGATTCGGATTGTGCGGCATCCCGGAAAATCTGATCGTCGCTTTGCGCGACAGCGGCGTAAAGGGTCTCACCATTGTCGGGAACAACGCTGGCGTGGATGGTTTCGGCATGGGCGTTCTGCTCACCACTCGGCAGGTGAAGAAGGTCATGGCTTCCTACGTCGGCGAGAACAAGGAGTTCGAGCGCCAGGTGCTGGCCGGCGAACTCGATCTCGAACTCATTCCGCAGGGCACACTGGCCGAGCGCTTGCGCGCAGGCGGCGCGGGTATCCCCGGTTTCTACACGCGCACCGGCTTCGCCACCAAACTGACCGAAGGCAAAGAGACGAAAACCTTCGACGGCAAGGAATACGTGCTCGAACCCGGCATCAAGGCCGAGCTCTCGCTCGTCAAAGCATGGAAGGGGGACAAATCCGGCAATCTCATTTTTCGGAAAACGTCGCGCAATTTCAACCCCATGATCGCCAGCTGCGGCCAGGTTTGCGTGGCTGAGGTCGAACAACTCGTCGAGGCCGGTGAACTCGATCCCGACCAGATTCATACGCCGGGCATTTTCGTCGATCGCATCATGCAGGGGCCGAGCTACGAAAAACGGATCGAGTTCCGCACCGTGCAGGGAGGCACGACTTCGAAAAAGGAGAATCCGATCCGTGAGTTAATGGCGAAGCGCGCCGCGCAAGAGCTGCGCGACGGGTATTACGTAAACCTCGGTATCGGCATTCCCACATTGGTAGCCAATTACATTCCTGACGGCATGAACGTGACCCTGCAGTCCGAGAACGGGCTGCTCGGCATCGGTCCTTTTCCAACTGAAGATCAAGTGGACCCCGACCTGATCAACGCGGGCAAGCAGACCATCACGACCATGCCCGGCTCGGCTTTTTTCTCGAGCGCCGACTCGTTCACGATGATTCGGGGCGGGCATATCGATCTCGCCATCCTCGGTGCCTTCGAGGTGACGGACAAAGGCGACATCGCCAATTGGATGATTCCCGGCAAGATGGTGAAAGGACCGGGCGGCGCGATGGACCTTGTCGCCGGCGTCAAGCGCGTCGTGGCGGTCATGGAGCACTGTTCGAAGGACGGCAAGTCTAAGATTCTAAAAGAATGCACTCTGCCCATCACGGGCCTTGGAGTCGTTAACCTGATCATCACCGACCTGTGTGTGTTCGAGGTGAAACAGGGCGGTGGACTCGTCCTCACCGAGCTGCATCCTGGTGTCACCGTGGACGACATTCGCACGAAGACCGCCGCGCCGTTCGAGGTTGCGTTGAAGGGCTAGAAAAAAGTGGGAGGGGCCTTAGTGCCGCGACCGCTGTATTATTGTCTTCACTCTCTGGCAGATCCCGGTCCGGGGCACTGAGGCCCTCCCACATTGTCAGCTTCACGTCGTCCGTTCCCGCGGGCAAATCAACACGAGGACGGCAGCGACGATCCAGCACACGATCATAAAAATAAATCCCCCGCTGAAAGAGCCGCCCGAGCGCTGGCTCAGGTCGCCAATAATCTTGGGACCGACGAATCCGCCTATGCTCGCCATGCAATTGATAAAGCCAATTGCCGCAGCGCCCGCCGAACTCGTCAGGAATGCCGAGGGCAGAGCCCAGAAGGATGGAAGGTAGGCAGTCGTGCCGAACCCGATCAGCGTAAACACTACGATGAGCATTACCTTCGAATGCGGAGCAAGGAACCAGGCCATCAGCGCCGCCGCTGCGGTTAACTGGGGGATGGCAAAATGCCAGCGGCGCTCGCGTGTGCGATCGGAGTTCCAGCCCAGCAGCAGCATTCCGATAAGGCCGGCGACAAACGGAATCGCGCCGATCCAGCCAATGCGCTGCACATCGGTCCATCCCGTAAGCCGCTGCAGCATGGTGGGCATCCAAAACCAGAAGGCGTAGCCTCCCGTGTAGCAGAAGAACAGTCCGGCCGTGAGCACGAGCACCGGCGGCTGGCGAAGCGCCTGCCAAATCGTCATGTGCGCTACGTCTGCTTTGGCCTGTCGCTCCTCGTCCAGACGAGACGCGAGCCAATCGCGTTCGTCTGTCCGCAACCACCGCACGTCGTTAGGCCGGTCGGGCAGCAGGAAGAGCGTCGCAACTCCAAGCAGGATGGCGGGCCCGCCTTCCAACAGGAACAGCCATCGCCATCCGGGAAGACCGAGCCAGTGCAGACTCATAATCTTGCCGGCCAGAGGGCCACCCAGAATATAAGCAATTGGAATCGCGGACATAAACCGCGCGACCGCCTTGGCCCGATCCTGATAAATAAACCAGTGGGAAAGATAAACGATCACGCCGGGGAAAAAGCCCGCCTCAGCTGCGCCGAGCAGAAAACGCGCGCCATAAAGCTCGTGCGGAGTGCGTACACAAGCTGTGAGGGTGGTCAGCGCGCCCCATGTTATTAAAGTTATCGCCAGCAGAAGCCTTGCGCTCCAACGTTCTACCAGAAGCGCCCCGGGGATTTGCAGCCCGAGATAACCAATAAAAAAAATCCCGCTGGCCGTGCCAAATACCGAATCGGTCAGGCCCAGGTCGCCTTTCATCCCGAGCGTCGCATACGCGATGTTGGTGCGGTCGAGATAGTTGGCGACGTAGAGGAGAAACAGAAACGGCAGGAGCCGTCCGGCAATTCGCGTGCGTGCACTCGCCCCTGCGTCTGATTGCGGGGAAGCCATGGTTCCGCGCAGCATAAGGCGCGATTGTTGCCGCTCACAATCTGAATTCTGCTCACCCGCGCGCGTCGCTGCCCGCAATTCTACGGAGCGACATCCGGCTCAAGCCTGCGACAAAGGAGAGAAAGACAGTCACGATAGGCTCCGCAAATCGGCGCAAGAATCGGGTGTTGGGCGACGGCGCAGTGGCGGACACTGTCGGAATGAGCAATTCGTTTCGCATCGTCCCGCTACCGCTTGAGGTTTTCTCTTACCTAATCGCCCTTGATGATTCAGAACTTCTGAAGCATGGCGCACGTCGCGTGATCGCCGACAAACATCCGGGATTTCCGTGCCGCGTGAGCCTGGTCGACGCCGAACCTGGCGAACGACTCCTCCTGCTTCCCTTCATGCACCACGATGTGGCGTCGCCCTACCGCGCTTCCGGACCCATCTTCGTACGCGAATTGGCGCAGGAAGCATCCCTCCCGCCAGGTGAAATTCCCCAGGTTGCAACCACCCGGCTCCTCTCGGTGCGGGCCTACGATGCAGACGGAATAATGGTGAATTGTGAGGTTGCGCAGGGTCCGGACCTTCCGAAACAGATCGACCATTTTCTGGCTAATCGGAAAATCAGTTACCTCCATCTGCACAACGCGCGCGCCGGCTGTTATTCCTGCCGGGTCGAGCGCGTCTGATCTCTGCGCGGGTGCTTTACCGGTGCAGATGGGCGCCTCGAAAGAGCGAGGCGGCTACAGTGCTCTCTTCCTGTAGCCACGGCACTCTGTGGCCGTGTTGGTTCTCAGACCATCGGCCGGAAACGCCCGACGATTTCCTGCAATCTGTCCGTGATCTGGCCTAACGAGCAAACCTCGACCGCCTCCAGCAACATGGGAAAGCAGTTCCCGCCCCGCTCCACCACTTCGGCCAGCTTATCCAGTGCACTCTCTGATTTGTGAGCGTGTTTTTTCTTAAACTTGATCAGTCGATCGATTTGCAGCTGCTGTCTCGACTTGGGCGTGCGGGCCAGTTCCATCTCGGGCAATTCTTCTTCTCCACGGTAACGATTCAGACCGACGATCGGCCTGGTTCCGTCATAAATCTGTTGTTCGTAGCGATGCGCCGCCGCCTGGATCTGGCTGCGCTGATATCGGTTCTCGACCGCGGCGAGGACGCCACCTAACTGTTCGATCTGTCGGAACTCATCCAGAATGGCCTTTTCTACCGCCCGTTCCACCGCCTTCATGCCAGGCGAACCGCTCAGCATGTTCATGGTGTGTTTAAATATGCCGGATTCCTCGAGCAGGATGGCCTGACCGTGCGCAGCCAGGCGGATCCATTCTTCGCTCGGGGTCGTAAATGGTTCGTCCGCACTGTTGGAGTGACATGAATTGGTGCCATTCATGTAAGCCAGCATTAATTCCGCGGCCGTCCGCGTCAGGTTATTCTTGAACTCGGCCGCCACGAGCGAGCGCCCGCTTGTCTGCGTGTGCAGCTTGAACATCTGACCGCGCGGACCCGCGCCGAACACGTCGCGCATTCCAATGGCCCAGATCTTTCGCGAGACCCGGGCCAGCGCGATATATTCAACATCGAGTCCGCAATCGAGAAAGAACGAAAGGCGTGGCGCGAACTGATCGACGGCGAGCCCGCGTGCCGCCAGTAGTTCAGCATAAGCAAATCCGTTGGACAGAGTGTAGGCGGCCTGCTGCACGGGCGTCGATCCGGCTTCGCCTATGTGATAGCCACTGATGGAAACGGGATACCAGCGCGGCATTTCGGCGGTGGTCCATTCGATCATGTCGCAAAGAAAACGCAGGGACGCTTCCGTCGGGAAAATTGTTTCGTTTTGCGCCTGAACTTCCTTAAAAATATCGGCCTGAATCGTCCCGCGCAACTTCGCCACCACGCCGGGCCCGAAACGCCGTTTGGCCGCAGCGATGTACATTGCCATGATGATGGGAGCCGGCCCGCTGATGGTCATGGAAGCGGAGAAATCCGGCGATCCCACATCAAATCCGTCATACAAGCGGACCATGTCTTCCACTGTGTCGACCGCCACCCCGCCTTCTCCCACTTTCCCGAACACACCGTCGGCGTCGGAATCGATCCCATAAAGAGTCGGCCCGTCGAAGGCCGTGCTCAGACGTTTGGATCGCTGATGAGCGCTCAGAAAATGAAACCGCTTATTCGTATCCTCCGCCAGCATCAGGCCGGAAAACAACCGCGTCGGTTCTTCCTGCGTACGTGATCCGTTCTGCTGGCCGTTCGCGCTGTTCCGGGACTTTGCGGATTTCTTGTGACCGTTACGACCGTCGTCACTCGTTTTCTCCAGGAGCGGCTCGAGATACATCTCTCGATAAGCTCCATTCAAAAATGGGAACTCGCCGGGTAACCCGTCACCCAGAAGATAACGAGTGATCTCGCCGGGCTCATCGATCTCCGGCAAGGCGAGACGGGGCAAGGGAAGACCGGTCGGCGCCTGGGAAACAGGGATTGCCGCTTTGATTTTCGTCCAGCGATCGGCCATCTCGCGCCCGAACTTCTCGTCCGTGCGTGCTCTCTTGACCTGTTCGAGCACGAATTTTCCGTGCTGATCAACTGCTTCCACTACTTGTCCAAGCTTGCTCATCGTTTCCTCACTTTCGATTTCATCGCGGGTTTCGATGGCCCGCGGTCACTGCGGCCAGAAACCTCCATCACAGGTTTGTTGGAAATTAATTCGTAAAGTTCATCCACCCCGCCATCGCGGTGCCGTTTCGCAACCGTCGCCACGATCTGCTGATCGTTTTTATTTTGCGTGAGCCGGTGCTCGATTTCAGACAAGGCCGCCTTCGCTCGATCCAGATCCGTCTTATTCACCACGACGATGTCGGCCACGTCCAGCATCACGATCTTCTGTAGCTGCAAGCGCGCGCCGTAATCGGGGTTCATCACCAGGACCGTCTGATCGACCAACCGATGTCCAAAAGGCAATGCTTCCTGGCCCGTGCCGACTGTCTCGATAATGACGTAATCGAAGTTCGAACCGGCGAGCAGTTCCAAGCAACTCTCCGTTGCCGGTGATAATCCGCCGGCCTGGCCGCGCGTCGCCATGCTACGCATGAAGACACGATCAGCCTGCGCGTTGATCATGGTGGCGCGATCACCCAGCAAAGCGCCTTTCCCGACCACGCTCGGGTCGTGCGATAAAATGGCGATGCGCGCCTTCGGTTCGCGCTGCAAGAATCGCAAAACCAATTCATCGATCAGAGTCGTTTTCCCCGCACCACCGGGTCCCGTAAATCCAATGACCTTGGAACGGCCGAGGGAGCCGCGCGAAGAGCGATTTTTCTCAAACTTGGACGTTGGGCGTTTGCCTTTCCCAGCGCAAAAAGCGTCCTCAATCTCCGTGAGCTTGCGCGCCAGCACCAAATCCGGCTTGGCCCGGATCCTTCGTTTCCGCCGCTTTCCATATTCAGATTGCACGTAGTCCGCCATCTCGGTTAGCGACGTGCCGGCAAAAAAGATTTGATCCACGCCTTTGCGCTTCATGATCATCGCATCCTTGTGACTGATCGTGCCGCCGCCGCCACCGAACACCGCGATATCATCCGCGCCGGCCTTGCGCAGTTGGCGCACAACCTCGGCAAAAAATTCGATGTGGCCCCCGTTGTAACTCGAGATCCCGATGGCGGCGACATCCTCCTGGATGGCCGCGCGCACGATGTCTCCGGCATAGCGATGAAAGCCGAGATAAACGACCTCGATGCCGTGCCGGATAAACTCCAGGTTGATCGTGTTAATGGCGCTGTCGTGGCCGTCGCAAATTGGGACAGCCGTAAGGATGCGAACTGGTGAAGCCATGATCTTTGGAGCGGCAACGTTCCGGGAACGTCGCCCCAAGCCAAGGCAAAATCTTACTGGCAATCGGTTGCCCGGCAATCCGTTTCCGGCCTAAAGTCCATCTATGAGCGATTTTCTGGATTTCAGCGGCAAGATCGTGCTCGTGACCGGGAGCTCGCGGGGAATCGGTGCCGAAATGGTCAAAGCCTTCGCCGCGCGCGGGGCGCAATGCGTCGTGAACTATATTTCTGACCCAGCTGGCCAGAACAAAAGCGACGCGGAGAGTGTGGCCAGCCAACTCAAGAGTCCGCTCGTCATCGATTGCGACGTGACCCATTCGGCCCAGGCCGAGGAGATGATGAAGCAGATCCAGGAACGGCATGGCGGCCTCGATATTCTCGTGAATAACTCCGGCATCATCCGCGACCGCACGATCAAGAAGCTTTCCATGGACGAATTCGAAGGCGTAGTGCGAGTCAATCTGGCTGGCACGTTTAACATCACGCAAAAAGCGGCGGCCGTTTTACGAAACGGCGGACGCATCGTGAACCTGTCGTCGGTCAGCGGACAAATGGGTCTGTTCGGTCAGGCGAATTATTCGTCGAGCAAGGCAGCCATCATCGCTCTGACCAAGGTCGCCGCGCGCGAGTTCGCTCGCCAGAACATCACGGTCAATGCGATTGCCCCCGGGTTTATCGATGTGGGCATGAGCAAAGGCATGCCCGATGAAGTGACGGCCAACTTCATCAAGCAGATCCCTCTGGGCCGGCTCGGCGATGCCAGTGAAATTGTGAACGCTGCCCTTTTCCTTGCCTCTCCCATGGCTTCTTACATCACAGGGCATGTCCTGAATGTGAACGGCGGTTTTTATATGGGCTAAACCCGCTGGACGAGGAATCATCGGACTCGCGATCAAACAAATGGCGAACAAACAGATCCTGCGCCGCGTCATTAAATGGATGAACTGGCGTCTTAGCGTAGCGGCCCTGCTCATGGCAGGAGTGGCCAACGCGGCCCGGCCCCGCGTGTCGGACGATCGCGATCTGAAGGAGCTCGACATCGCGCACTGGGATTGTGCCAATCACCTTGAGGGAACCGCCAAAACGCCGGACGGAGCCGAGCGGAATCGCCTGAAAAATCGGTCGGCGCCCGAAGGCGGAATTACCGCGGCTGAAGCCACCGATTCCGCTGGTTTTCTCCAGCGAATTGCCAAGTTCGAAGGACTAACCAAAGGCCGTCGTCGCAAAGAACTGACTCCTGCGCAAAAGCAGCAGCTCGATCCTTTGGAAAAACAAATCGTCACCATGACCGGTTATCTCGGTCTGGCCTATGCCGGCCCGCCCGAATCCACCAATTGCGGCAGTGGAGACTTTCACGACTGGCACCTCGAGGTATTTGACAAGCCGATCGACCATCCTCCCAAGCCGGGCGATCCGACGCCGATCATCTGTGAAATCGCACCTCGGACACAGAACGCGATCTACCGGGATGGTATCCGGATCCAGCAGCTGACCGCATTTTTTCGGCAGACCGATATGACCTACCAACCGACCGGACACAAGGCCCAGAAAATTCGGGTCACTGGCTATCTCCTGTGGGACGACGAACACAATGGAACGGCCGATGTTGGAACGGCCGTCCGGTCGGTCGCACCAAACAAGTTTCACAATCCGTGGCGCTCGATTGCCTGGGAAATTCATCCCGTCCTTAAAATCGAACGGGCGGATGGTGCCGCCTCCGCGACGGCGACTCATCTCCCCGCCGTCCCGCCGAGTCCCGGTTCTTCGCCTCCTACCTCAGCCACTCCTGAAGCAACGCTCTCGGCCAGTGTAGCCCCGTTCGCTCCACCGGTACCCATCGCCACTCCGACGCCCCAGCAGCTAGCCACGATTGTTCAGCCCGTTCGCATCCGAATCCCATACGGGGAAACGACTCTGCCGCGCGGAGCGCAACTGCGCGTGATCTCACGCAATGCTCAAACCGTGACGGTGGATTACATGGGGGGGACCTACGCAATCCCTCTTACCTCCACGGATCTGCGCTAAATTCCGCAGCGGATGGCGGCCCTCAGTCCGCGTTTTCTTCCGCCTCGTCACCGGCCGAAACGATATTGCCTTTGGTAAACAGCACGCCCTGGGCAATCTCACGCCAAACAGGCTTCTGCCGCAGCAGCCATTCCAGATCCATCGAGAAATGTTTGAACTCTTCCTTCTGCGCATCCTGCATGATGGCGCGCGCGCTCTTATCTTTTTCCACCGATATGCGCTGTTCATACCAGTTGATCGCCTCCGCTTCTTCGCCTAACGAAACAATCATGCGCGCGAAGGTGCGCGTTTCCTTCGACAGTTCGTCGACCGGCTCGTGATATTGTTCAAATCCCATAGATGCCTCACAATGCTGCTCACCTACTCATGATCAAAGGAAAAGTATTGACCGGGCGACGTGCCTGTCCGCCCCGGCGTTGAGCGTTCGGCGCTTACAATTTCCTTCCCACTCAATGCGTTACTCCGTCCTCGATCTCGCGCCTGTCCCCCAAAAAAGCGATGCAGCGCACGCTTTCCGCAACACCCTCGACCTCGCCCAACATGCCGAGAAATGGGGCTTCCACCGCTACTGGCTGGCCGAGCATCACAACATGCCGGGCATCGCCAGCGCCGCCACTTCCGTCGTCATCGGCTACGTCGCAGCCGGCACATCGACCATTCGAGTGGGCGCCGGTGGCATCATGTTGCCCAACCACGCACCTCTCGTCATTGCCGAACAGTTCGGAACGCTCGCTTCTCTTTATCCTGATCGCATCGACCTCGGGCTTGGTCGCGCGCCCGGAAGTGATCAGGCCACTGCGCGAGCCCTGCGACGTTCTCTTGGCAGTAGTGGCGATACTTTCCCGGAGGATCTGCACGAGTTGATATCCTACTTCCGCACGGTTCAAACCGGCCAGCGCGTCCAAGCGGTGCCGGGCGCCGGAATAAGCGTGCCGTTGTATCTGCTCGGTTCGAGCGACTTTAGTGCTCGGCTCGCCGCCGGGCTCGGGCTCCCTTTTGCCTTCGCCTCGCACTTTGCCCCGGAATACCTGCACGTCGCTCTGCCGATCTACCGGCGCGAATTCAAACCTTCCCCGCAACTCACAAAACCCTACGCCATCATTGGCGTGGGTGTTTACGCGGCCGATACCGACAACGAAGCGCGTCGCCTCTTCACCTCCGCGCAACAGCAGATTTTGAGTCTTATTCGGGGCCGCCCGGGCAAGCTCCCTCCGCCCGTCGAGAGCATGGATGAATTTTGGAGCGAAGCAGAACGCGCAGCTATTGCGCAGCGCGGCCAATACACGGCAGTAGGATCGGCCCGCACTGTGCACCAGCGTCTAGAGCAAATCATCGTCGAAGCCGCACCCGACGAAATCATCATCACCAGCCAGATCCACGGCCATTCCGAGCGTCTTCGCTCGTTCGAAATTGGGGCGAATATCCTTAGAGCAGTAGGGTAGCCGTGGCCCCGCTCTTAGAACGCGAAATTCAAACCGCTCCGCACCATTCCGAAGTTGTTGCGCGGGCCGTCAATGACATTCCAGCTAAAATCGCTGGTCAAGCCGATGTGTCGTGTGAAACGAACTTCCAAACCGCCGCCGAACTGCCCGACCGCCTTAGTCGTCGATCCCTGATGATCCGTCGAAGCAAAGTCCTGCGCGACATTCGAGACCAGTAAATCTCGCTCGCCTCCGTTAAACATCGCGCCCGCCCCGGCAAAGGCGTAAGGCGCGAAGCGCGAACAATGAAACGGGTAACGCAGCGTGAAGGTCCCAAGCGCCCCACCGACGGCTCGGCGATCTTCCGACCGATCAAGCCGGTGAAAGAAAACCTGGCCGGTGTCGTCGATCGTTATGTCTGTGCGGGTGCGTCGGGCATCCAGCAGAAAACCCTCTACGCCCACGCCAAAGTAGCGGTGGCAGAAGTATTTGAAGTCAATGCCACCGCCCCAGGCATGGCTTGTTTCAAGATAACGGTCGCCTGAATTCTCACGGCTCAGGTCGACAAAAGAAGCACCGTCGTTCAAGCCAAGTTCGGCGTCGTCGAAGTCGTCCGCCGATTGACGCTCGTTATTGTGATTCGAGAAGACGTAAGTCCCCCAAATACTGAGATTAAATTCCCGGTCGGCGTACCACTCGGGGCATGGCGGCACCGCTACCTGCTTCATCTCCTTGCCTGAATATTGCTCCGGACCGGCATAAGCGGCACCGACCAAGACTGAGAAAATAACAACGATTAAGGCTATGCGTTTCATGACAATCTTTGACTAACGAAGCAGATAGCGGGCGTCAACCATCTTTTTTTGCGATTTGGCAGAAATTCGAATGGAAGCGCGCGCAAGGTTTTGGCGAAAACGGGCCCGCGCGTCAGGCCAAGGAAAAAGTCTTCCGTGACATAGCCCCCCGTGTAACGCACCGGGTTGTTGTGGTAGGCCACGTTGATGGCCGAACCATTCAGATAGGCCGACATCATCGAGAACGATGCTGGGCGGCCCGCAAGTCTTCGTAATCCTGCGCGGAAGGAATATTGCCGGCGCCGAAATTGTTATTCTGTGCAGTGGCCTGCGGATCGATCAATCCCACGCTGACCAATTGCTCCGGATGCGGGAACGAGAAGCCACGCAGGACGAAGGCATTGACGACGGTGAACTGGGTCGTCACTCCGCAGATGCCGAGCGCTAGGACGAGCACGGCGAGGAAGCAAAGTCTTCTCCTTGATGAGAACACGGAGACCGATGCGAACGTCCTGGCGGAATGATTCGAGCATAGGCGTTTTTTCTGTCTACTCCGGGTCCGGCTCAAAACCGAGTTCATGAGCCGGGCAAGTAGAGGACTTCAATGATGAGATGCCGGCCGCCCCTTCGGTAGATTTAACTTTCGAGCATCGCGTGTGATTTTTTTCGACCTGAGAATCGTCGCCCAGGGCAACGAGCTGGCGCAGCACTTCGGCCAGCCTTTCCGAACCCGGTGATGCACTCATCTATTCGACAGACGCCGCCAATTCTTAGTTTTGTCTATTGGAACGGTCTTTCGAGAGAACTTGTCGCTCACGCAAACGCAGGAACGGTCTTTCCACCAGCAAAAATAGAAGCGAGCCAAGTAACAGCACCGATGCCATGGCCAGCAGATAACCGGCGGCCCGCGAGAATGAATGCGCCGCGGCAACCGAATCAACCCAGTGAATGGGAAGTTTGTGCGTCAGATAAACGCTGTAGGCGACGGTGGCGAGAAATCCGGCCCCGGGTACCGCCACTCTCGTGAAGGGCAGACTGGGACTGAGCGCGCAAATCAGGAACGTGCCGCACGCGGCCGCCACCAGGGAGAAACCCAGCCCCGAGCTCACAATGCTCAAACCGTCTTCCGCCCAAATCAAAGCCACCCCCAGCGCAACCACGGCGGGGAACCAAATCCACGTTGCGTGTCTCGTCAGGTTGGCCCACCACTGGGGCCGATAGATTTCGATCGCGGCCAGGCTCACCCCGATCGTTAAACCGTCCAGCCGCGCGTAGGTGGGATAATAAACCCATTGCTGCCACGGTCCGAACGCCTGGCCGTAATTGGACGTGATGATATGCGCCACGACTCCCCGCACCACGACGCACCACAGCAGAATGCCGATAGGCAGCCAAAAGGCCGCAGCCGTTCGTCGGACTCGTGCCGTCAGGAAGAGAAGAAAAAGCGGAAGCAAAAGATAGAATTGAAATTCGATACAAAGCGACCAGGCGTGGGAAAACGCGGTCCCTCCCCGCAATCCAAGGTTCTGGGTAAAGGTAAGGAACTTCCACAAGGCGGGCATGCGCTCGAACTCGCGCACTGGTTCCGGCAATAGCCAATAAACGAAAACGATGACAAGGTAGGCCGGTAAAATGCGGAGAGCGCGGCGCCAATAAAAGCCGCGAATATCGATATCTTCTCCACGTGCCGCAGCCTTGAGTAATTGTCCGCCGATAAGGTAACCGCTTAAGACGAAGAAGAGATCGACCCCAATCCAGCCAAAACGCTGGATCCGATACGGCAGAACAAAGCCGAACAGCCCGGCGTGATAAACGACCACCAACAGAATCGCCAGGGCGCGCAGCAAATCGAGGCCGGGCCGCCGATGTGCACCGCGGCGCGGATCAAATTCGGGTGAGCCATGGCCCGCCCGCTCGGATGTGGGATGAAGGTACGCGGTAGGGATATGAACAATTCGCATCCCGGCCGCAATTTCTTTCAGTCTATTTGGCGGCTAAATAGCGCACCTTCACGACCGGCGTCAGGCCATCGCTTTTCCGCATCAGGATTTCGTTGTCCCAACCTTCGCCGTTTGGCAGGGGAGTGACTCGAGCCACAAACGATTCGATCTTTCCGTCGCGATGAATCTCCTGGAAATCGTGCACGAGCTTGCCTTCCGTCACGGTCACCGCTCCCTCCGACAGATTCCCCTCGGCATCGGAATACCAAAACAGGATGGCGCGCTTTCGCGGATTCCACACGTAAAGCCCTTCGATGTAGGGGGTCGGTTTGCCGTCCACTATAAATTGATTACTGATCCGAATGGCCTGGCGATTTTCCGCCCAGCTGAAGCGGGCGTGAATACTTATTTTCTTACCGTCCGGACGTTCCGGAAGTTGGGCGGTCCACTCCCTGGCGGTCAAAAATGCCAGAGGCTCAAGCGGCGAGTCCGTGGCTTTCTTCTCGACCGGATCAGCTGCCGCGCAGAGTAAGGCGAGGGCAAATCCTATCAGTGCGAAGTTGAAATTCTTTACGGTTTTCATTGGCCAATGCTATCGCGTCGCCTTTGCCTTGGATTGTAAGAATTTGACATAATTCTTTCGGACGTTGAGCGCTGGGCGTTTTGCTTCTCTCTCTCTCCCAGGCGATTGGGGTCCATCGCCCCTACCTCTTTCCTGGACGACGCTCCGAATTCGTCCAAGGGTCATTCACTCGCAACATAATTGAGATAAGGTCCACGCCGTGTCAGATAGCTGGACGGAGTCAACCCGCTGAAAGCACGGAATTCATGAATGAAGTGAGGTTGATCGTAGTATCCGCAGGCGGCCGCCGTATCGGCCCAGTCTACCTCCGCCTTGTGCCCGATCCACGCGATCGCTTTCTGAAAAGCGCAAACCCGCGCGAACATCTTCGGGGTTAGGCCAACGCAGCGATCGAACTCGCGCAGGAGATGCTTGTGACTCAGTCCGATTTCTTCTGCGATCCGTCCGATCCGCAGCCCCTCGTCCCCCTTTCGAATCGCCTGCACCGCGTAATGCACCGCCCTCGTCGAAGTCCTCCCGGCCCGCAACCGCTCCAACAGCCAGGATTCGGCCAGGTCAAATCTTCCATTATCATCAGATGATTCCTGCATACGCTCGCGCAATCGGTTGATTTCGCGCCCCAGCACGGCTTCCAGCTCCACCACGCGGCCGGTGAATTCACGCATGGGCATACCAAGGAGAGGCCAACCTCCGCCTGGTTTCAGCCGCACACCGACCAGGTGAACGTAACCGCACTCCTCGATGACGATCGGCTCCGTCCGCTCACCCGAAATCCAACTGCGAGAAAAGGTGGTTTGTTGGCGGTGGTCGCGGGCATGGCAGAGCTTTTGCGGATCGCCCAGGTTGATCATCAACTCGACCGCACCGTCCGGAAAAATCAGGTTGCGCCAGCGCGCCGACAAGTGACCTCGCGCCATCCAAAGATGCTCGACGTACGATGCCAAGGGGGGTCCAACCGGGCGAATACGATGGATTAGCACAGATTGCGCGGCCTATTCTTCACCATCGAGGTAATCGAGTCCCTCCGAACGGATGAGTCGGCGCTCGGGCGAGCGAACGAGCCACTTTTTACTGTCCGGATAGTATGAAAATTCGCCGATTGGATTGTCTGCGATCACGTAGCAAATCAAATCCTCGTCACTGTCGTTGATCATTTGATGCGCTTCATCCGGCCCGAAAATAAAGGCGTCCCCCGCACCAATCGCAGTCGTTCCGTCTTTGTGACGGACCGTGCCCGAGCCGGAAATCACATGATACAGTTCCCATTGCGCGCTGTGCGTATGATACGGGTAGGCTACCTTGCCGGCAGGGATCCGGCAGATCTCCAGGTCAAACGGATGCCGTTCCTTCAAGTCGGTCGAGGCCGGCTTTCGACCGAGCGCTTCTGAGACCCCCTTGTAGCCGCCGGCGAATTTACCTTTCGGAGAGGACCACACGTCCTCCTTGATTTCCTTTGTATTCACTTTCCGCATGGCGACTTCCGAACGGCCTATTTCTTTGTCATGACCCAGACGCCATTCCATGCGCCATTGATCGGATTGGCCTTCAGATACTCACAACGTTGCACGTAAATCTCACTCAGCTTGTCGGCCGGATTCGTGGCCAGCACTTCGCGAAACTGCGCGATCGCTCGATCGAACTCACCACTTCGGTAATATTTCAGAGCGCCCCGGAAAAGATTGAGCGCCTCCGGCATGTTCGGGAACGATTCGTCGGTATGAAAATCGAGGATCTCGTAAACTCCCACCGGCTCCGTCTTGCCTTTCACCACCACGCGATCGACTTCCCGGGCGCGATACGATCCCTTCAATTTTTTGTAGGTATTCTCGCTGCAAAGGATCTGGGCTGAGTATTCCTTGCAAGCACTCTCCAGGCGTGAAGCCAGATTTACCCCATCGCCGATAACGGTGTAATCCATTCGTTTGGGTGATCCAATATTGCCCGAAACAATGGCGTCGGTGTTGAGCCCGATCCCAATGGCGATTGGCTTCTGCCCGCGTTTGCGGCGTTCCTCGTTCAACCCATTCAGCTCCGTAATCATGCTGATGGCCGCGCGCGTGGCCCGGTCGGGATCGTCCCCGTGCGGAACAGGAATGCCAAACTCGGCCATGATCGCGTCCCCGATAAACTTGTCGAGCATGCCTCCCTCTCGAGCGATGCAGTTGACCATGATCGAAAAATATTCGTTGAGCAGCGCCACCGTCCCCTGCGCTCCCAGTTCTTCCGTCAGGGTCGTAAACGAACGAATATCGCAAAACAGAACGGTCGCTTCCACGCTTTGTCCGCCCAGAATATCGCCCCCGGCGGCGAGCAGCTTGTCGGCCAGTCCCGGATCCATGTAGCGCGACATGGTCGACTTCATCCGCTTCTCGCTGCTGATGTCTTCAATCATGAGCATGATTCCGAGACGCTTCGCCTTCAGGCTAACCAAGGGCTGAATCGTTACATTGACGTTCAGCTTTTCGCTCCCAAACACCACTTCTGCATCCATCAAAACCTCGCTCACATTCGTCTCCGTTACTTTGGCGATGCGTTCGCTAACCCACTGGTTGCCATCCTTGAAAAATTCCGTGGCAATCTGGCCTAACAAGTCATCTTTCTGCGCACGCAGAATGCGGTAACCGGCCGCGTTGCAGGTATGCATGCGCCCCTCTTCATCCAGCGTAATCACTCCGCTCGACATGCTCTCCAGAACGGACTGGTTGTAATTCTTCATGTTCTGCACGTCATCGAAAAGATTGGCGTTCTCCAAGGCGATGGAGACCTGCGCCGTAAATGCCTTGAGCCGGGCCTCATCCTCCGCGGTGAACGGACCGCCCGCCTTGTTGAGCGACTGCGTGACACCAATGCAACGGCCCGTCTTGTTGATCACGGGCACGCACAGGATGGAGCGGGTGAAGTAACCGGTCTTCTTGTCGAAGGCAGGATTGAACCGCAGGTCCGCGTAGGCGTACGGAATATTCACACTCTGCCGCGATTGAAAAACGGTGCCCGCAATTCCGACGTGATCGGGGAGCCGGATTTCCACCGCATTCAGTCCTTCCCCCACCTCGGACCAAAGCTCCTTCGTCTTTTCATTGTGCAGAAACAGTGTGGACCGGTCCGCCTTCAGCATCCTTGTCGCCTCGCTCATAACGCGGCGCAGCAAAATGGAGAGATCGAGAGAACTGGTGATGTCCGCCACAAGGCTGAGAAATTCCATCTCCTGCTGACGAGTCTTCTGCATCCGCTCGATGAATTGCGAACTCTGCAAAGCAATCGAAGCCTGCGTCGCCATCGCCTCCAGAAGGTCCAGATCTTCCGCGGTGAATTGTCCGCTCTTCTTATTGAGTGTCTGCACGACGCCGATCACATCGCCACGTGTTGTTTTGACCGGTGCGCATAAAATGGACTTGGTAATAAAGTTCGTTTGCCGATCGATCTCACGGTTGAACCGCGGATCGGCATAAGCGTCCGGCACAATTTCTCCGCGCCCGGTTTGAAAGACGGCCCCCGCTATCCCTTCATTATTGAGCAAACGAATCTCACGATTGAGCGCGCCCTGGGCGACGCGCGAATAGAGTTCGTTCGACGTCGGGTCATTCAGAAAGAGCGTCCCCCGCTCCGCGTCCGTTTCCGCGGCTACGATCCCCACAAGGGTGGCGAGCAGCTCGTCCAGGTTCTCAATCGATCCGACGCGCTGTCCCAGGTTCAATAGCAGTTCGCTGCGGCGGAGCCGCGAGTGCAATTGCTGCGTCGTTCCGCTGCGACGAGGTGGTCGCTTTGCTTTTACGGCGCCGTGACGAACTGCGGGCATTTTCGCTAAGCCGGCCTGTTTTCTAAATTCTCGCGCAAAGCCGCAACCGTTTCGCGCAAGGAACGCAGTTCATCGTGAGCCGCGCGCCTGGCTTGCTCGATTTCGCCGGCCTGACGGAAAACCGTTTGCTCCAGCTCAGTTCGCAAAGCCCCGATGGTCGCATGTAACTGGCGGGCTTCATTGGAACCGGAGGCCACCGCCGCTTGCACTGCAGCCTCGTTGGCCGACCGCATCGCTTCCAATTCGTCACGCAAAGCCTGAATCGTATTCTGCAAATGCCGATTCTCGATCTGCGCGATATGGAGTTTGTCCCCTTCAGCCACTGACTTCACGCCTTCGATTGTCGCCCATTCGCCATGGCCAGGGCAAGGGATCTTGTACAAAACAAGGACCCAGCTGACCATCGACGGCCAACTGAGTCCCGCAAAAACGAAACAGAAATCGCGAAAGGCGCACTCGCCGGATCAGATGCGAATAATTCTTCGCATTCAACCGGGCCTGACGCCCATGCGACTATTGTCCGGAGCCTTCGGTCGCGGACGGAGAAGGTGACGGGGAAGGAGAAGCCTCGGATTCAGTAGTGGTCGAGGAGCTCTTCGTCTTCTCGGAAGGCGAAGGAGAAGCGTCTGTGCTGCTCGTGGTGGATTTTTTCTTGGTCGTGGTCGACGCAGAAGCGCCGCCATCCGAGCTTTTCTTCTTCGTGGTGGTCGAGGCCGAAGTGGAAGCGCTGGTCGTGCCAGACTTCTTTGCAGCCGTCGTGGTGGTCGACTTTTTGCCTGTGGTAGTGGCCTTGGTCGTCGACGTGGTCGAAGCGGTCGATTCAGTCTTGTGGGCACACGAGACGACAAACGCCACGCCGGCCAGGAGGGTGATGAAGGAAAAGATGGTTTTTTTCATAGGATTTTGTAAGGGCGATCAGCCTGTTCAGGCGCCGCTAAAACCGCAAGCATATTCCTTCGGCCCAAGGCAATTCAGGCACCTTAGTGAGCCGCCTTCCAGGGTTTCGATCCACCCTCCCACGTTCGGCAGCAGATCGGTGGCCGCATGGATAAGCATGATCCCGAAAAGGTTCCTGCGCTGCAAATTGATCTGGAAGGTCGCCCACGCGATCAAAGGCAGGAGCACACCAAACAAACCAGTTCGATCCCCGCATCCGCGAATTCAAAGTCCTTATTCCGCGACAGACCCGCGAGATAAAGAACAGCGACAAAAATGACGCCAGGATTGAGAACAAACTTTAGCAATGCCGGGTTAATACTATCGCCCGAACGCCAGTCACCTTTCCAGCGGCACCAGATTCACGTCTCTATTTGTCATTCGCCGATGAATTTTCGGCTCAACTGCATGGACTCGACTAGTAAGTTACGGAGGGCTTAGCCGGTTTCTTTTTACGCGACGGCGTATCCGTCGGGCGGGCACTGGCGCGCGATGAACTCGGGGACTTGCCGGAATGGGTGCGATCTCCCTTCACGCTGTCACCGGTCCCCTTGGTTCCCGTATGCGTTGATCCGGGAGACTTCGTATTCGTATTCCTATTGGTGTGCGTATTCGTATTTCTGTTGGAGTGCGAACTGGACTGGTGTCCGCCCCCTCCTCCCAGGATGGGTCCCAGCCCTACCCCGATAATTGACGGTATAATAGATGGGAACACCGCTCCCGGTCGTGCAGGCTCACCGTCTGCTGGTGCTCCCTGGGGAGCGGCCGGATTGGAAGCGGTCGTCATAATCAAATCCCGGCTGGGCAACGGTCCGAAGTCTGTGATCAGAGGATTTTTCTTCATGATGTCCGACAGATTTACATTTACCGGCGGCGGCAGCTTGGTGGCGCCCGCAGGCACATCCTCCATTTGGCCGCCTCGCACGTAAACCGATTCGCTCCGATTCTTATTCAAAGAAATGCGCGCACCACCCTCCAACACCGTTAACTTGTTCCTCCCGCCCCGAGCGGATTCCAAGATCACCGTCGTGCCGGTAACACTCACCGACACTGCGGCGGTGGACATATTGGCTCCCCCCGAGTCTTTTGGGACGCGCAGAAGCATCGAGCCGTTGTCCAGATGAACACTGCGCCCGCTTCGGTTGAAACTGAAAACCGTATTCGACCCTAAACGCTCGATCGTCAGATCCACGAAGGTCAGCTCCGAGCGCGAAGCGGTCCCCGTGCGCACGCCGGTACCGTCGCTCACCCTGTCATCCAAAGCGGCCGGCTTCGCTTTGCCATCGGAAGGCAAAAGCTTCACGTCGTGGACAATTCGGGTTACGCGCGCTTCATCGGAAGCCGCCATCGCCCGGGAAATCGGCCACAGTTCAGCGCCAGCCAAGACAATCGTCAAAAACAAAACAGGATGAGTAACATTTTTCATGGGAGCGTCGGTGGCTCTCCAAGGTGCCGATTGGCCGGAGCAAAGACCAGCATTTTCCGCCCGCCCCGCCTTCATCGATGAACCGCACGGCCCCGCCATCTCGAACTGGATGCGAGTAGTCCTTGCCAAACATCGGACTCACCGCTCCAATCTTGCGCGATCCGGAACTTCCGCTCTGCCCACTCACTGACATACCACAAAAAAAGGATGGAATGCTTCCCTTCATAAAAACGCCGCCGACCAGCCTGCGCAAGCATCGATCTGGCTCTGTCGTCAAACAAAACGAGGCGAGATCGAAGGTCTCGTCCAAGGGAAAAACGCGGAAAGGGCGAGCGCGAAAATTACCAACCGCCCTCGAAGTCCGCCAGTCCACCGTGCACGGCCGCGGCGTTTACGCGACCGATGCGATTAAAAAAGGCAAACGAATCATTGAGTACACAGGACAGCTCGTTCCATGGCTTCAAGCCACGCCCCAAGCCGACGGCCCACACACTTTTCTCTTTGGCCTGACCAACGGGAAGGATGTGATCGACCCGGAGTTCGGCGGCAACGAGGCGCGCTGGATCAATCATTCGTGCGAGCCAAATTGCGAGGCGATCGAGGAAGGAAACCGCGTCTTCATCTACGCCCTGCGCCCCCTCCAATCGGGCGAGGAACTCTTCTATGACTACGGATTGGAAGTCGATGAGCCCCGCACAAAAAAGCTTGAGCGGGAATATGAATGCCGCTGCGGTTCTTCAAAGTGCCGCGGCACATTGCTCGGCGCTTGAGCTGCCGGCGAAACCGCGCGCTTCAGTTCGTCAGTTTTCTCAGTCCAGCTTCTGCACGAGCAGCCAGACAAAAGCCGACAGCACGCCGGCAAAGGCGGAAAGCACAATGGTCGCGCGTCGCGCGCGCCGCACCTTGAAGTCGGGCCTCGGCACATCGTCGTGAATGTGCGTGCCCTCGTAAATCTTCATGAGGAAGAACGCCACCACGAAGCCAACCGCCGCCCATTTGGCAGACCCGAGAATCAGCTCCCACATGCGGTTCTATGATAACCCAAAACCGCCCGCTCGTCACTCAATCCCTGCGCCTCCACCGAGTTCAGGCGGCTAACGTGCATTCTTCCTGTAGCCACGGCACCCTGCTGCCGTGTCCCGCGGTTATCAAAACTCCAAAGACAGAGATCTACCGGCACGTCCGGCCGAGAAACAGGACAGCTCCCAGGGCCACTTCCGCTAGATAGACGGAGCGCGCAATTTTTGGATATTCGATTAACTCCTCCGTTAAAGCGCGACTCAGATCCGGCCCGAACCGGCCGAGCAACGATTGGCGGCGTGGCCGCACTAATCCCATAAGGCCATCCCCAATCAGAAAAAGTCCCCCTGCCTCCATGAAGCGCCGGCCCATCAGTTTACTTGTCATCACTCCTCTTCGCGCGCCGCGCGCCTCTTTTCAAATGAGCGACGCTCTTTTTGGAACATCGGATGATAGATTTGTGTACCCTCCATGCCGCTCGCCTTGTTTTCCGAACGAGGTTGACTGCGTAACGCCGCGCTTCGGAGGGAGATCCCTCGCCGTCTCCGCTGGAACGGGATGACACGCCTGGGCGGGATGAACTCCGAACGTTGGGCGTTGAACGTTCGGCGTTACGCGCTGAACGGTGGAGTGCCCGGATTGTGGAAGTTGGACTTTGTAAGCCACGCCTTAAATGTGTCATCCCGAGGCTGACGCAGCGCGCCGAGGGATCCTACCCATTCACACCAAATGACTCGACTACCCCAGTCGGTCGCAGAAGCGACCCATCTCCCGCTGGTCACCCAACGCTTTCTTTCTAATATCCTTTATGCACGATCCTGTTGAAGCGCCTGCCACGGGACCGTGCATTCCCGCATCACCGCCTTCCGCCGAAAGTTCCCGCGCCCCCGCCGCATCGCCTGTCCTCGGCGTTCTGGCCGCGCTTAGTTTTTCACATTTAGTCAATGACACGCTGCAATCGCTGATTCCCGCGATCTATCCGCTCCTGAAAGATGCGCTTCATCTCGACTTCCGGCACATTGGACTCATCACCCTAACGAACCAGTTAACCGCATCGATCCTGCAACCTTTCGTGGGATTCTACACCGATCGTCGGCCCCAACCCTTCTCCCTCGCGCTCGGCATGGGCTCCACCCTCATCGGCCTGATCCTTCTTTCGCTCGCCAATAGCCTCGGCCTTGTTCTGGTCGCGGTTGCCTTCGTCGGTCTCGGTTCGTCCATTTTTCATCCGGAAGCCTCGCGCGTCGCGCACTTAAGTTCGGGCGGACAACACGGCTTCGCGCAGTCCCTCTTTCAGGTCGGCGGGAACGCGGGGAGCTCGCTTGGGCCGCTCCTCGCCGCCGCCATTATTGTCACGCGCGGACGCAGTTCCATCATGTGGTTCTCGCTTCTCGCCTTGCTCGGGATTGTCGTGCTCATCGGCGTGGGCCGCTGGTACGGCCGGGTTCTGGCGCGCCGCCACACCGCCAAAGCGGCCAGCCTGCACCCGCACGGTCACACCTCCCCTCTCTCGCGGCAGCGTGTTATTTTTTCGTTAGGCATCCTGATGGTCCTTGTTTTTTCGAAATATTTTTATCTGGCCAGCATGTCGAGCTATTACACTTTTTTCGTGATGGAGAAATTCGGCCTCACCGTGCAAAGCGCGCAGCTCCATCTCTTCATCTTTCTGTTCGCCATCGCGGCCGGCACCTTTCTCGGCGGTCCCATCGGCGATCGCATCGGCCGCAAAGCCGTCATCTGGGCCTCCATCCTCGGGGTCGCGCCGTTCGCCCTTGCCCTGCCTTATTCCAATCTTTTCTGGACCGGCATCCTGAGCGCCATCATTGGCCTGATCTTATCCTCCGCCTTTTCCGCGATTCTCGTTTATGCGCAGGAGCTGGTCCCGGGGAAAGTTGGACTGATGGCCGGTCTCTTTTTTGGACTCGCCTTCGGCATGGGCGGAATAGGTTCGGCCGTGCTCGGCGTCCTGGCCGATCGCCACGGCATCCCCTTCGTCTTCCAAATCTGCTCGTACCTCCCCCTCATCGGCCTTCTCACGGCCTTTCTTCCCGACCTGTCCCGCCTGGCAAAGCAACCGGCAATGAGCGCACGGGCCCGGTAGCTTCGCGCCTTCAGTCAAGTCCTCGATTCTCCCCGACCGCTGCCGCCACGGCCACCCAGCCTGCTGGCATGATTTGTAACAAGAGCCGCGGAAAAGAGGTGCTCATGTGGGCCAAATAATCAGGCCACGCGCTAAACACATAAGAGCATCCAAATAAAGCAATCGGCGCAAACACTCCCAGGGAAAGCAGGAACGTCCCGACGTGTCGCGCGCGAAAGGCCAGCGTGCCAAAGGCAGCGAGCACGATCCACCAAAAGAAACTCCAGTCGCTCGCCCGACTCATCTCCATGAACACTTCACGAAAGACCGGTCCAACCCGATAGAAGTTGGTCCGGAGCATCGTCCAGTCGGGCGTCAGAAAATCGTGCGATTCAACCGCATGCACCACGTGCAAATAAACCCTCCAGCCAATCAACACGGCCACGCCCGCGACGAGGCTCAGCCAGGCCCCCGGCTTTCCTCTTCTTTGCCATAAAACGATCGCACCGCAGAAGGCCGCGACTAACCAAAGCACGATACCTTCCCGTTTCATCCAGGGGAGAAGCGCCATGGCGGCCGCATAAACACGGAACGATCGCGCGTCATCCTGTTTCAGCGACGTGAGGAGATAACCGATGACTGCGAGATACACGACGCCCAGCGGGAAATCTGCATACCCGACGACCACGCCTCCGGTGCCATTTGTTAAAAAGGGAACAAGAACCAGGAGCGCGGTCACGGCCAGGCCAGGCCAGCGTCGGCCCGCCATCCGGCTGCCCACCAGCGCCAGCAGAATCGCACCTGCCGCATAGAAGAGCGGAAAAATAGTCTTCACCCAGAACTGGTTCGCCTCACCCATCCAAAGATAGAGCCAGGTCTCCGTCATCGGGATAAGAAGCGGGTACTCCGGATGACTGAAAACGCGCGCCGCGTCCCTGTAGTAAGCCGAAGGCAGAACGCCGCCGCTCAAAAAAGCGTAACGCGCCTTGATCTCCCAATTGAGCAGACCATCCCAGCCCAGCGTGTGCTGCGCCGAGGCAAGAAACATGGTGAGCACACCGAAAACAATCAGGGCCGACAGGAACCATTCGAGCTTGTTTGCTGGTTTCGGAACCACCCATGGCGAACCCGCCTTTGCTTTCCAACCGGAAAACGCAAGACCGACGCATCCGAGCGTGACGAGCAGTTGCAAGGGCAAACCGGTCATAAATATTCCGCCCAGGAAGAGAAGCAATGAGACCGCACCGCATCCGAATAACCAGGCCAGAGCTAAACATTCCGCTGCCTGCAAACGCGGCGTGTTTCGCAGCAGGAGTAATGTCACTCCGAAACCGGCAAGAAGAATTGTGCCAAGGCCTGCGATCAAGCCGATCAGAATCACCGCGCCTCCGGCTCGATGATGGTCGGCGAGGGCACGAGACTAACGCTCGGGCCCAGTTGAACTCTCTTCCGAGCCCACGATGGAGTGCTCACATCGCAAAACACCACACCACTCAAACATCTTCGATCCAGACCCTCGCCGGCGTCAGACGTGACACCCGTGGCCGCCGAAATGAACCGGATCTCACGAGGCCAGGCGAGGTAGGCCACGACCATGCCGATAAAACTGCTGACCGGCTCCTCACTCTTCACGATTCCAATCGGTCGTTTTTTGTCGGGCAAGAGCGTGAGCGCATCACCGATCCGGCGGGAGCCATCCGTCATCCCGGCCGTCGCCGCCAGATACTTGTCGGTCGAGTGAAACGCCGCCGGCGCGTTGAAGGCGTCAGCGCGCAACGCCTTCACCAATCTGGGCGCACTACCTATTATATAGATCAGGCAGACCGCAGCCCAAAAAGCGCATTGAGTCGTAGCAAGTGGGCGCCGTGCCATGAAAAATCGAACCACTTTAGCATTAATCTCTGCTAGCGCAGCGATACCATGTCGATCACAAAACGATACTTCACATCGCTCTTCAGCATCCGCTCGTAGGCTTCGTTGATCTGCTCGATCGCAATCATTTCAATGTCGGAGGTGATGCCATGCTCGCTGCAGAAGTCGAGCATCTCCTGCGTCTCGGCGATGCCACCAATCAAGGAACCCGCCAGCTGACGTCGCGGCATGATTAGGTTGAAGACATTGACTGGCGCCGCGTCCGGCGGCACGCCTACCAGCGTCATGACACCGTCGCGTTTCAACAGGGTGAGATAAGCGTTGAGATCGTGCGCCGCCGAGACCGTGTCGATAATGAAGTCGAAGTTTTTCTCGTGTTTCTTCATCGCCTCCTCGTCCTTCGAAAGCACGACTTCATGGGCGCCCAATCGTTTCGCGTCCGCCGTCTTGCCGGGTGAGGTGGTGAAGAGCACGACCTGAGCGCCGAAGGCTTTGGCAAATTTTAGCGCCATGTGTCCGAGCCCGCCCAGTCCAACCACGCCGACCTTTTGCCCTTTGCCCACTTTCCAGCGGCGCAACGGCGAATAAGTCGTGATTCCCGCGCACAAGAGCGGCGCCGTCGCCGCCAGATCCAGTTTTTCGGAAATGCGCAGCACAAAATCCTGATCGACCACGATGCTCTTGGAATACCCGCCGTAAGTGACGCCGCCGGTGTGCTCGTCTTTACTGTTGTAGGTGAACACAGGGCCTTTGAGACAAAATTGTTCGAGATCCTCCTGACAGTTCTCGCAGACACCGCACGAATCCACCATGCAGCCCACCGCCACCCGGTCGCCTTCCTTGAAGTTCTTTACGTCGCTCCCGACTTTCGTCACGCGTCCGACAATTTCATGGCCCGGCAGGCATGGATACGTGGTGCTGCCGCCCCATTCGTTCCGGGCCGTATGCAGATCGGAATGGCAGACGCCGCAAAATAAAATTTCAATCTGCACATCGCTCGGTGTGGGATCGCGCCGTTCGAAGGAAAATGGAGTGAGCGAAGAAGATTGGGACTGCGCCGCATAGCCTTTGGTTGGATGCATCCGAACTTCTTCGTCCGTGCGCGCCCTTCACGCAATCCGGCTGTCCCTCTCGGGACTCGTTCGATATTCCTGCTCTGCCGTAAAAATCTCTAGCGATCATTCCCAAAATCTCTAATGATCCGGCTTCTGCATCTATGATAATTCCCACCGAACCCATCGGCAGTATTCCCCGTCCGCTCTGGCTGATCGAAGCGTTTTCGGCCAACCATCCAGACGATGCCAAACTTCAGCCCCTCTACGAGAAGGCCATTCGCGACACGATCGAACAATTCGAAGCCACCGGCTCACCCGTCATCACCGACGGCGAGCAGAGAAAATATCACAATTTCGGAACGTACTGCGTGGACGGACTTGCGAACCTTGCTCCCGATGGATTCCAACTTCCATTCGTCAGTCACACGCGCCGATGGCCTCGCCTTCTGTCCGGCCCATTTCGCTATAAAAGATATGCCGACGAATTCCTCGACCTGGCCCGGAGCTTTGCCAAAGTGCCGGTCAAACAGGCCGTCATTTCGCCTTCAGCCTTGAGTCTCATGTATCCGGCCGACGGCATCGCGGATTACCCGCGTGAGCAATTTATTGACGACCTTTTGCTCGAACACGTCAAGGAAGTGCGCCGTTGTCTTGAGAAAGGCGCGCACAAGGTGCAGGTCGATTTCACGGAGGCACGTCTGGCTGTTAAAATCAATCCCTCGGGCGAACTGTTGAACAGCTTTATCGATCTGAATAATCTGGGACTTGCCCAGTTCTCGGCCACGGAGCGTCAGCGCATCGGCGTCCACACTTGTCCGGGGGCCGACCGGGACTCCACCCACAGCGCCGATGTTGATTATGCGCAATTATTGCCCAGCTTATTCGAGTTGAAGGCTGGTCATTTTTATATCGCGCTAGCCGGCGAAAAGGATCCTGAGCGCGTCTTGCACATCATCCGCGATTATCTGAAACCGGATCAACGCGCCTTCGTCGGGGTCATCGCGCCGATCGACCCGCACATTGAAACGCCCGAGGAAGTTCGGGACCGCGTGCTCACCGCGGCCAAATACATCCCTCTCGCGCAACTCGGAACCACCGATGACTGCGGATTTTCGCCATTTAGTGATGACACGTCCACCTCGCGCGAGACCGCTTTCGCCAAAATTCGGGCGCGTGTGCTCGGCACCGCTCTGGCCGCGGAAATTCTTGGAGCAACCTAGTGGCGGCCGGCAAAGAGGAAGAGCAGCGGCTGCGCTCCGCTGCCTTACAGACCTCCGACGCGATTCTGCGGATCCGCCATCGGGCGGAGCAGGAAATCCTTGCCGCCAAGGAAGCTCTCGAGAAAAAGACGGCCGAGCTTGCACTTTCTTTGTCGCTCCTGCGCGCCACTCTGGAGTCCACCACGGACGGCATCCTGGTCGTCGATCAAAACGGTGATGTCACCGACTTTAACGAACGGTTCCTCCAGATGTGGCAATTACCGCGCGACATGATGCGCCCGGGCGCGCGCGCGCAGCTTCTCGGTGTTGCCGCCGCCAAGCTGAAGGAGCCGGACCCATTTCTGGCTCGGACGAGGGAGATTTATGAATCCGCTCCGGAAGAGTCTTTTGATTTGATCGAGTTCATCGACGGCCGGGTTTTTGAACGGCTCTCCCGTATCCAATTGTTGAGCGGCAACCCGGTGGGACGCGTCTGGAGTTATCACGACGTGACCGGGCGCAAGCAAGCCGAGGCCGAGCGTGAACGATTGCTCATTAGCGAAAAAGAGGCGCGCGAACGGGCCGAGAGCGAAATGCGCATGAAGGATGAATTCCTCGCCACCCTGTCGCACGAGCTTCGCACTCCGCTCAACGCCATCCTTGGATGGGCCAGCATCATTCGCGAAACCGATAAGCGAGACGAAATTATGGAAGGGCTCGAGGTCATCGAGCGAAACGCCCGCGCCCAGACTCAGATCATCGAGGACTTGCTCGACATGAGCCGCATTGTCTCGGGAAATGTGCGCCTCGATGTTCAGCGGGTCGACCTGGTGGCCGTGATCAAGAGCGCCTTGGAATCAGTCAGGCCGATGGCGGGCGGCAAGGAGATCCGGCTGACCTCCGTGCTCGATCCGTTGGCTGGCCTAATTTCCGGGGACCCCGCGCGGCTTCAGCAGGTGCTCTGGAACCTGCTCACCAACGCGATGAAATTTACGCCCAAAGGCGGTCGCGTTCACGTCGTTCTCGAACGGGTTAATTCCCACATCGAGATTAGTGTTGAGGATACTGGACAGGGCATCACTCCGGAGTTTCTCCCGCACGTATTCGATCGGTTTCGGCAGGCCGACGCCTCGACCACACGACAGCAACGCGGCCTCGGCCTCGGCCTCGCCATCGTCAAGAATCTGGCCGAACTTCATGGCGGCAGCGTTCGCGCCAAAAGCCCGGGATTAGATCAGGGATCGACCTTCATCATCGCCCTTCCTATCGCCAGCGCCCGTTTGGAGGCGGAACCGGATCGCCGCCATCCGCTCGGCGGATCCAGCGGCGAAGTGACCGATGCCATGCCCAACCTAACCGGTATCCGAGTTCTGGCTGTGGATGACGAAGCGGATGCCCGCGAACTGATCAAGCGCATCCTGTCGCGCTGCGGCGCCACCGTCGACACGGCCGGTTCCGGTGCGGACGCACTCGCCTCTTTCAAAAAAAATCAGCCGCACGTATTCATCACAGACATCGGCATGCCAGGCGAAGATGGATACGCGGTCATTCGCAGAGTGCGACAACTGGGAGAGAGCGACGGAGGCAATGTCCCCGCCATCGCCTTAACTGCTTTTGCCCGTTCCGAAGACCGTCGACGGGCCATCATGAGCGGCTTCCAAATGCACGTGGCCAAACCGGTTGAACCATCCGAACTCATTGCCATGGTGGCGAGCCTGGCCAAACGCACTGGCTGATTCCGCTGGGCCGCGCCGTGGCGGCTTTTTCGTTAGTCTCCACCCTGTCCCACAAACCGTTTTCGACCGACCGTAAAAGTCGCCGAGGTAACCGCGCTGTCCCGGTAGCCACTCTTCGTCGCCCGGGCCTTCACCACAGCCGACGAGGTCAGCTTAACTGGAGAGAGATAGAGGGCTGAGCTGCCCGAGGGGTTCGTCCCGTCTGTGGTGTAACGGATCGTGGTGAGCGCAGTGCTGGCGCTCAAAGTCACCTTGACTTTCTTCCCATAAACACCGCCGCCCGGCGCAATGAGTGGAGCAGACAATTGTGGCGTTGGCGTTGGAGTTGGCGTTGGAGTTGGCGTTGGAGTTGGAGTTGGAGTTGGAGTTGGCGTTGGAGTTGGAGTTGGCGTTGGTGTTGGCGTTGGTGTCGGAGTCGGCAACAGACCGAAAACAGCAACGCCTGCCGTCGCACCCACGTAGACTTTCCCGTTTGCCACCGTCGGCACGGCAAATTTGGTTAAGGCACCAAACTGATCCCGCGTATTCGTCCCGTTCCCACTGTTATAAAGTTCGCGCCCTACATCCGCCGCATCATAAGCATGCAAAACGCCGATCGAAGCTCGTTCCAAGGCCCAAACAATCCCGTCGCTGCTTCCGTTTGCCGAAATACTCGGCGTCGTCCCGGGAAACGCGTAGACCAGCTGCGTCGTGGAACTGGCGAAAGCGGCCAGCCGCGCATTGGCAAAATCGAACGCCTTCAGAAAATCGTTGACCGCTCCAAAATAGAGCCGTCCATTGAAGAAGGCTGGCGCGCCGAATTCTCCGCGGTCGTGATGTAACGCGTCGGGCAGGTCTTGGTAGATAGTGCCGTTGTTCGAAGCCGGATCGAACTTTCCCATGTTGTCCCGGTCCACGATGTAAATGTGCGCATCCTTGCCCGCGCCCACCGCAAGATGCCGCACGATGCCGTTCGCATCGGTCATGTCGGGTAGCACCACTGGCCCGCCCGAACCCAGATCCACATCGGCGGCTGAAGCACTCACCGTGTTGGAAGGGGTCCAAAAGTCTTCCACCTCGAGCGCCGACAGGGACGGTCGCAGTTTCACGAAGCAATTCCCGAAATCTCCCAGGCTCGGAAAGCCGTTCGCATCCGTGGTCGTTTCAAAGGTGCCGTTGCCATTCATTGCGTAAATAAATCCATCCGGGTCAACCGCTGGAGCCGCCCCGGACGACCAGATAGCTCCTTCGCTGCCGTTCGGTGTAAGATTTAAGACGCTCACACTCGTTAGGGTCTTTTCATCAAAACCGATCACCCATGCCGTATAAGGACGAGTGTCGCAGTGGGACGCCCACGTCGTGTAAACAACGCCCCCACTCAGAACGAGACCGGCCCGTTCCAAATACTGTTTGGGATCAAAAACGACGTTGCCGCCCACACTGTTGTCGCCCGTGCCCGGATAACTCGCACTGATCGAGACTGGGCCACCGAACTCCTCCGCGCCGGACGCCAGATCCAGAGCATGCAACCGTTGAAAATAGGTTCCGCCGGCATCCTTGCTCATGGCCACGACGTAGATCGTTCCGCTCGGCCCGATCGCTCGATCGATCACGGGCGTCGCCGTGATTCCCAGCTCCGGCGTTAGATCTCCGCAACCCAATGGGTCCGACGGAACTTCTCCGGGTAGGAGCATGGATCTCTGCCAAAGAACCGCTCCCGTGTCCGCATCGCAGGCATAGACCGTGTCATGCTCCGTCACCGCATACATCACATCGCGCAGGCCGAGACCCACCATATCCAAGGCCGAGACGACGAGCGGTTGCGCGTAAACCTGCCCATCAACGGGGACCAGGAAAAGTTTTCCGAAATTCGCCGCATTCACATTGGCCGGAGTGAGCACAATTTCCGCAAGATTCTGTCCCGTTCGAGCTAGGTCATTATGCCAGGTCAATACATCCGCGCCTTGCGCAGCGGTCGCGCCCGCTGCGACAAGCCCAAGGCCTGATGATAGCGCGCGGGCGAATCTTTGCCGAAACCGCGAGCGCATCCTCCTTTCGTAACTGATTCATCCCCTGTTTAAAAGCCAAACTCACGGCTTCCGAGACGCATTTTTGTCCTTAAATCTCTTCCGCCTACATCGTTAGGCCCCTATGATCATGGGCAGCAAAAGAAAGCTTATGAACAAACGTATCATTCTGGCGGGTCTCTTCGGCGGAATCGCCATGTTCATCTGGACATCCATTGCGCACATGTTGCCGCTCGGCGAAGCGGGCATTCGCGAAATGCCAAACGAAGCGACCACCATGGCCGCGCTTCAGAGCAGCCTGGGCAACAATCGCGGGCTCTACATTTTTCCCGGACCCGGCCTCGGGCCGAACCCGACCCGAGAGGCCAGGAGTGAAGCAATGAAGCACATGAGCGAGAAAATCGCTCACAATCCTTCTGGCATTTTCATGTATCATCCGGCCGGGCGAACGCTCAACCTGGCGTCCCTTTTGGGAACGGAGTTCGCGACGGAACTTCTGGAATCCTTTCTCGTGATTTACCTTCTCGCTCAGACGCGCCTCAACACCTTTGGGGGAAGGCTCGGTTTCGTCATTGTTGCCGGAATCGTTGCTGCCCTCGCTACCAACGTTTCCTATTGGAACTGGTATGGCTTCCCTGCGCGCTACACTGCCGCCTATATGTTTAGCCAGATTGTAGGGTTTTTTATCGTCGGCCTTATCGCTGCGCTCGCTTTCCGAAATACACGTGCGGCCACCGACCGCTAAACGCGCATGCCTCGAAACTGTGGCCATGGGCAGCCCCACTGAGATGCGGAGACTCGTCACATTGGTCGCTTCACTCGCCATCGCCGTTCTCTTGAGCGATTGCGCGACCACCGACACTAAACTTGGCATCACGACAAACGAAGGTCCGCGGACTCAGGAGACGCTGAGTCGTTAGGCTTTATCAGCAGAGCAGGCATCGCCCGCATCTTGTCGCAAGGATCGAACTCTCCGGAATTCCACCGCTCATTTCTTCCATCCGAAATTGGCGATCCGCATTTCTTCCTCCATCTTCTCTTCCGTTCCCGCTTCCACATACCCATGGCCAAAGCAAAACACACAAAGCGCCGTTTCCTCGCCCGCCATTCGTTGAGCCTGGTCGCGATCGGTCTCCTCATCGTGTGGTTGGTCGGCTACCATTTCCTCGATCCGAAAACCCACCTCGGCTCGTTTTTCGGCAACGCCATCGCGGACTGGAGCGGATCCGTCGTCATTATCCTGGGGACAAAGTTCCTCTACGAAGTCGGTTCGGCGGAGAGCCGGCCGGTCAGAGGGAGAGAGCGTTTTCGCTGGCTCGACTTCCTGCACCGACACTCCCTCCTCCTCTTTCTCCTCATCACCGGGATCGGCTGGACCATTCTGTTCATCAGGATGGACAACGACAGCAAGTGGGGTCAGGTCGTCGGCAACATTGTTTCCGAATGGGTTCAGATGGCTGGCCTTGTCTTCCTCACGAAACGTCTCATCGAGATTGGTTCCAAGGAAAGTCGTTAGGCGTTTTCCTCATTTTCAGTTCTTTAAAATGAGTTCTTCCTTCACCGAGTTCGAACACGAAGGCTGGCAGCGTGTCGCCGACAAATACGACTCCATTTGGGCCGGGTCGACGCGCCAGTTTATTTCGCCTCTGCTCGATGCCGCCGACATTCGCCCGGGTCTGTCCGTTCTGGATGTCGGGAGCGGCCCGGGCTACGTCGCCGCCGCCGCGCACAATCGTGGCGCGTCGCTCACCGGTCTCGACTTCTCCGCTGCCATGATCGCGATCGCTACCCGGATGTTTCCGGCTATCGAATTTCGTGAAGGAGATGCGCAAAACCCTCCTTTTGCCGACGCGACTTTTGACCGTGTCGTGGCCAACTTCGCCTTGCTCCATTTGGCCGACCCCGAGCGGGCCGCATCCGAGGCTTTTCGCGTGCTGAAGCCAGGAGGGAGATTTGGCTTCACCGTCTGGGGGCCGGCCGCGGAGAGTCCTTACGCGAAAATAATCGACGATGCCGTGGAGGCTTATGCCGACGTCGCCGTGGATCTCCCGACTGGTCCACCCCATCATTTGTTTGTTGGGCGCAACGGTTTTCGCGAGGCGATGGAACGCGCCGGATTCGATGGAGACTCTCTCGTCTTCAATCTTCACACGATCGAATGGAATGTGCCGACCGCTCGCTACATCTTCGACGCCGAACGCCACGCCGGCGTGCGCACCGCCGGATTATTGGCGCGCCAGACACCCGAGAAACTGAACGCCATCCAATCCGCTATCGAAATCGCCGTGCGATCTTTCGCTAAAGGATCCGCATTCTCCATCCCGAAAGCGGCCTACATCGTGGTAGTCTCGAAGCCGGGTTGATCCTGGAGTCCTCCGATGCTTCTTCCGATCTACCTTCTCCCAATCGACGGATCGGCCGCTTGCAATTGCTCCGCGGGCTGAGTCCTGGTCGCCCTCGACAAATCCTTCTGTGTCACTGTTCTCTTCGTTGGGTCCGTGTTGGAAGCCGTCGCGGTCGACGACTGGTTGGCGCAGCCGATCAGGATAAATGGAAAAGATACGACTACGATGATGGCTGGCAGGAGGGTCTTCATAGCCAACGCTAAGCCCCCGTCACCGTTTCACGCAAACAAGGAGGAACACCGACGTCGCCCATCCGTTGCGTTCCTATTTATAGATCCACAAGAGCGTGAACGGCAAAAGAGTGCCTATGATCAAACAGATCGTCGCGACCAGCGGCTGCCGGCTAAAGCGGTAGGCCATGATGACCCCGATCACCGTCGTCATCACGAGCCCCAAAGCAGTCGCAAACATAAAGTAGCGCACTGGCGCCGGACTGGAGCGTTGGGTCGGCGGGATATGCGCGTCCTTGTGAATATCCGACAAGATGTAGAGCGCGCGCGGAGCGACGTACCCGTTTTTCGTCGATTGATGCCAATTAAAAATCTGCCACGAGCCGGTCACGGCAAAGAAGATCAACATCGGTGCAAACAGGCAACCGAGGTAAAGATGGAAGCGACGAAGCAATCTCATAGCGAGGAGGCTGGCGCCTTTATAGAGAACAACCTCGCCGCATCCGAGGAGAAATTATTTTCGGCCCGCTTTTCCTGCCTTTTTAGTTTTTTCAACCTGTCTCGCTCTTTAACCTTCCCCTCGCCTGTCGCCATCGTTAGGCTTTTGCCCCATGAACATAAAACTTACCGTCTTCCTGCTGTCGGTCGGCCTCGCCGCGGCCAGCCTGGTCAATGCCCAGTCTCCCACGCCTTCGCCGGCGGCATCCGCCTCGCCTTCCACGGCTAAACATAAATCCCATAAAAAAACCGAGGCCGCGACTGCTGCCTCGCCGGCTGCCAGCAGCAGCGCTTCACCCGCGGCGACCGCTGCTCCATCGGCATCGGCCAAACATAAATCCCATAAAAAAACCGAGGCCGCGACTGCTGCCTCGCCGGCTGCCAGCAGCAGCGCCTCACCCGCGGCGGTTGCCGCTCCATCGGCTTCGCCGGCCGAGAAACATGGCCGCAAGAAGAAAGGTGCTGCGGCAACCGCGGCAGCGTCCGTGACTCCGTCACCGTCCCCCGCGAAGAAGACGCTGGCCGACTTCTTTAAACCGAAAAGTTCCGTGAGCCCATCGCCAGCCGCGGCGACCCCGGCCGCTCCCGCCAAGACGAAAGCCGCTGCGACCACCGCCGGCACCCCCGCACCCGGCGGCGGAAACGGCATGGTCTGGGTCAACACCGAGACGCACATCTATCACAAAGAAGGTTCGCGTTTCTATGGCAAGACGAAAAAGGGCAAATACATGAGCGAGGCGGACGCCATGAAAGAAGGAGCTAAAGCCGCTAAAAAGGGAGAATAGCGCAGACCGATTAACCTGGGTCTCGTCGCGAGCGCGGCGAGACCCAGTTTCCCGTCTCCCGAATTCTGCTCGGTCAATCCGTTGAATCTTACCTCAATCATCGTCTGGACGGTTAGCGCTGTCCTGGCCGCTGGCATCGGTTGGAGCCGCTGGGAAAAAAAGAAGACGCGCGATAAATATCTCGCCGAACTCGCCGCCTTCGACCGCGACCATCGCGAGAGACTCCTAACGCGCCTGAACCCCGCGCTGCAGGCCGAAGTACGCCAACAACTCATGCAACGCTACGGCTTGAGCTGATGACGTGTTCAACTTCGCAACCCTTTCTGCGTTTCAATTTCAATGTCTTTATCCCAAAAATCGGCGCGCACTTGGATCCTCGTCACCACGGTTGCGTTCGGTGCCATCGGAGCTTTCGGGGTCATCCTTGCCCTCACTTCGTTCTTTCTCTTTGACGCTCCTGGCTCGGAAAACAATCCCGCTACCATTGTGCTCTTCTGCAGCGCGCTGACCCTCCCGGTCGTCTGTCTCGCATCGATTGCCATGTCGTGGATTTTTTACATCCGAAAACACTTCACGATTACGTCGTGCGTCTCATTATTACCTCTCGTTAACCTGGCATGCGGAGCCGCCGCTCTCATTTGGCTGCAGCTCTTTAACCACGGCAATTTCAGCTGAGTTCTGAGCGCTCGGACCAGGGGCGAACGGTTGTGCACTCACAGCAGACATCGCTGAATCTCCGGGGCTGATTTCTTGCCCGAGACCGAGCGTGCGTTAACTTCCCTTCCATCTTGCTTGTAATGCTTACAAAAATGTCCGCCGTGACCATGCGATGTCTCATTGTTTGTAGCGCGCTGCTGCTGCTCGCGAACGTCGCCCTGGGTGAGCGTGCCTACCAACGCACCAAAGACGGCAAGACTTCCGTTTGGAACGACAATCCCAAACCCGGGGACACGGCTAGCTGGGTGGGTGATCGGGACCGCGAAGGCTACGCTAAAGGCTTTGGCACGCTCACTTGGTACACCGCACGGGGCGATGTTTATGCCCGTTACTACGGCAACATGATCCGAGGGAAATTTGATGGCCAAGTGAATGCGCATTCCAAGGGAAAAATAGCGCACGCTCTTTTCACCGACGGCACACGAACCAGCCGATGGGTAGGCGGTCCGGCGTCGTCCCGCCGAGTCGGCGCGCAACCGGTTGGGCCGCCCGCCAAACCGAAGGAAGCCGTCGCAAAGATTGACGACGCGCCGCGCGCTATCACAGAAAAGCCGGCCGCCCCACCATTGCCGGCCCGACCTGCCGTGGTGGAAAGGCACTCAGAGCCTCTTCGCCCAAAGGCCGATACGCCATCGCCCACGCAGGCACCATCGCCGTCGCCAGAAATTGTCGAGAAACGGGAGACACCCGTTCCGAGTGAGACCGAGGCGCAACCGCCTCCCCTGGCACCGACGGCACCAGACGTGGCCGAGAAACGCGAGGAATCCGCTCCGCCCGAGGTGCTCGCAAAACCATCGCCGGTACCGGCGAAACCAGCTGCGGTCGCGAGTCGGTCGCCTCGAAAGGGCATTCCGAAACCGGCCAACCCTGGAAAGCCGAAGCCCGGCGTGGATGATTCTTTACGCTCCTTGGTTGGACCGCCTTCGTCGTTACGCTCGAGCTCGGCAGCCCAATCCAAACCCGAAAGTGCGGCACCGACGGACCCCAATCCGCCTCTTACACAAGAGGAAGTGATCGACCTGGGGAACACCGTCGCCCGTGCGCACGGCTATCGTCCCGCCGAATACCAGCCCCCGGAGGCGCAATACTCAGCCGCGGACGACACATGGTCGCTCTCGTATGATGAGAAACCGGCCGACGGAACGACGGAGGCAGGCAAGCATTTCGCGGTCACGGTGGACGGTAAGACGAAGAAGACAACGATCGTGCCTGGGAGATAAGGGCCCTCTCGCCCCGATCTCCTTCTGGTTAGCGGAAGGGAACAATTCGGGCTTAACCGTGGCTGTCGCGACGGATTCCTGTTGCCGGAACTTTTACGAGTGCGGTAAGATTTCTTCCTGAAAAATCTAGCCGTGAATTTGCGATATCTTGTTTCCTTTGGTGCTCTGATCCTGTTGGCCAGCGTGGCGCACGGCGGAACCTACCAACGGACGATCGACCGAAAAAGTCTCGTCTGGAATAACGATCCAAAACCCGAAGATGCCGCGAGCTGGTCGGGCGACCGGGGCGGGGACGGTTTCGCCACCGGGCCGGGCACGCTCACCTGGTACAAAGTAAACCGGAAGCTTTTGACAGGCTCCAATGTCCCGGTCTCCAAGCAGAAATTGCTCAGTCGCTATTCGGGCAACATGGTTCAGGGTAAATTTGAGGGACCCGTGGTTGCGGTGGACGAGAAGGGCAGGACTTTCCACGCAAAGTTCGCCGATGGGAGTAGGAGCGGTGAGTGGGCCATGGGGCCTGGGCCAGGCTCCGGCAAACGAGGAGAAGCGCGGGAGGCCGTGAGGGAACAAGCCGCAAACACCGAACGCTCCGCGGTGCGGCCACCGGCCGAGGGACCTTCCTCCGGGGGATCTTCCATGACAGACCAACGGCCTAACGATGATATTCCCGGACCGGCCGAGACACAGGGCCAGGGGAATAATGCTCTTCGGTCGCTCACAGGACCTCCCTCTGGGCTACGGACTGATCCTGCGGTCGAGACGGTGCCTCAACATTCGACACAATCCCCCTCGCCTCCGCGCCTCTCCAAAGCCGACGTCATCAGGCTGGCCGATGCAGAAGCTGGCACCCAGGGCTACAACATCGCCGATTATCCGCGCCGACGGGTGGTCTACATTACGGCAAACGACACGTGGTCGGTCTCGTATAATCAAAAGCCGGTCGGTGGCGCAGCCGAGGTGGGCCAGCATTTCAGCGTCACGGTGGAAGACAAAACGGACAAAGTATCCATCAAAGAGGCCCAGTAAGCGCTCCGCTACCCTGGCTCAAAGCCACTTTCCGTTCTGTGTGCGGCCAGCGAAATAGGGCCAACCGCGCGGCTGACGCAGATAACTTGTAACTTTCCCGCCGTTTTGCTTTATCAACGGTGATGAAACGACACTCGTCAGGTAAGGCAAGCGTTACAGCGATATTCCTTCTCCTCACCGCTTTCTCCCGGGTGAGCGCGGAGCTGAGTTACAGTGTCGTCGACCTGGGCACCCTTGGCGGGGCTACCAGTACGGCGAATAGCATCAATGCCGCGGGCGACGTGGTTGGGGCTGCCGCTGTGGCTGACGGTTCAAGCCACGGCTTTCTCTATAAGAACGGCAAGATGGAAGACCTCGGTACTTTGGGGGGCGCCGGTGGCACCGCGAACGCCATTAATCCCGGATCTATCGTGGGTGCGTCTGACCTTCCCGAGACGACCGCGTACCACGCCTTCCGGCGCGCCGACCAGGTAACGAGTGATCTGGGAACGCTGGGTGGAAATCAAAGCGGAGCGCAGGGAATAAATAAACCGGGGCAAATCGTCGGGTTCTCAACCACGAATGACAACTCCGTGCGAGCCTTCCTTTACATCGACGGCCAGATCTACGATTTGAACACTCTTTGCGATCTGTCGAAGAGCGATTTCAAAGTTCTGACAGTAGCAAAGGCTCTGAATGATTCCTGCGCCATCGTGGGCGAAGGAATCACGAACAGCGGAGCGAAACATGCCTTCATCCTCACGCCGCTGCCGATTGATGGCGGGACATGGTCGTACGTCTGTGGCCTGACTTGTTGCGATACCGGGAACCGCGAAGGTGAATGGGTCTGGATCCAGACAAGCGGCTACTGGTGGTGGGAATCAGGTTGCGGATGTTACCGCTGGCATGGCCCGCCCGGGGATCAACCGCCCTGCCCTCCCCGCCGCCCACACTGTTGGTGGGCGCCGCTTCCCTGCCCGCCAGACCGCGAGCAAAGCCCAACTCCAACTCCGACGCCGCCAAGACAGGGAAGTACTCCCACGCCGACGCCACAGCATCCAGGCCGCCCCACGCCAACTCCGACACCCACCCCGAATCATTTCACCGGAGGACCTGTCGGAATCTTACCGGGACCAACTCCGAATCAAAACAATGGGATTCCAGTGGGCGTTTTACCCAATGGAAACCCAACCAGACCAGGAACAATCATCAAGGCGGGGCCATCGACAGGCGGCGGCTCCGGACCGACCACGAAATCAGGCGACAGAACCGGATCGCGAAAATCACGAGGACCGCGGACACGTACGGGAACGAACACGTCGTTTACTAATCCCGCCAATTCGCACACGTCACCCAACCGGCCCGGCCCGGACAGCTCAGCGAAGTCATCGCGCACGCGCGGCAAACCGACACCGAAACCGACCCCAACCGGAAAGCCTTGAACAAGCGCCAGCGCGGCAAGTGGGTGAGGCCGCGAATGACGGGACAAGACAGCTCCGCTTGTCTTCTCTCTCCAGGCAAAGACCGCCGGGCCGGATTTTAAATGCGTAAAACGAACGATCAAAGCGCGCGCCCGGCAGCGGCCCGACAAGGCGGGAAGAGAGTATTGGTTTTGGTGGACGAATCAAACGTGGTCAGCTCGGTGCGAACGGCCGGGCGCGGCCTTGACTGGTTGAAGCTGCGCGAGACGCTCGCCGGCGAAAGCACGGGACGTGAACTTATTGAAATGGTCGTCTATCTGGGCCTGCCGCCGGCGATTCCACTTTGGCAGGAGGAACGCGACAAAAAAAATAAGTTTGTTCATTGGTTGCGTTCCAATGGGTTTATTGTGGCCACAAAAGATGGATCGCCGGCCGAGGAGGGTCACTACAAGGCGAATGTCGACGTCATGATGGCGATTGACGCGATCGAGCTTTCCCACGTCATGCAACCTGACGTGGTGATTCTGGTGACGGGCGACGCAGACTTTTCTTACCTCGCCCTGCAACTGCGGCGCGCTGGCATTCGCGTGGAAGTGGCCTCAGTCGGACAAAATCTGGGGGCGGGCCTGAAAACCGCCGCCAACGAAGTGATCGATCTGGCTCCGTTGTTTGCGACCTTCGAGATAATGAAGGCCCGCGCGGACGAGCCTTCCCCGCTCAATCAATCCAAAAAACAGGCCAGGAGATAAAATCAACGCGCCTGTGTGCCAGCGGACCGGCAGCCTAACGAATTAACAAATCGGCCGATACCGTAGGTCTTACGTCTCGACGGGAGGTTTTCCACCGAGGCTTTGCAGGAGAGAGGGGAGCAAGTCGGCCAGACCCTGTTGATGGTCTACGGCAGGATCGACCTTGCCCGCCGGCGTCAGTTTATCGACAATCTTGGGAAGGTATTCCGCCAGGAACTGCGAAGCTTGCGCCGGGTCGACGCCTAATTTTGCGGCCAGCGCGTCGATCTGATCGGATCCAATCACTTTTTGAATTTGATCGCTCGAAATCGCCTGGTTTTCTCCCATGCCAACCCAGGAGGAAAAGGCGCCCCCCTGCCCGCCTTGCGAGAATTTATTCATCAGGCCTTGCAGCCCCCCGCTCTGGGCAAGAAGACCGCCCAGCACACCGAGAAGCGGATTCCCTCCGCCTGAATCGCCAGGTTGTCTGTTCACCGCACCGAGTATTGAATCGAGTAGTCCCATGGTCATGTTCTTTCCAGTTGGTTTGGCGCGCGAAACCGCGCTGAAGCAGGGATCATCTTATCGGAGGAAGAGGCCGGAGTGAAACTCATATTTCATTGCCATGAACTCGCTCAGCTTCTGGTCAGACCGCGAATAACGGAACCGATGACAGCGCCTGCCCCCACATCTGTTACCTCCCGTCCAGATCCGGTCAAATAGGGAGCCAGCGCGTGCGCAAGATTCGAGAGGGTGAGCGTTTGCAGCCAGACGCGACCCGGGCCAGTGAGGGCGGCCAGGAAAACGCCATCGCCGCCGAAAAGCATGTTACGAATGCCGGTGATGCGCGTAATGCCGAAATTGACCTTCGCTTCGAACATTCCGACGTGTCCAGGATGGACGCGCAAGGTTTCGCCGGCCGTGAGATCGTAGGTTACGATTTCGCCGCCCAGTTCCACGAAGGCCTGGCATTGACCGGCCAACTTTTGCAGCAGAAAGCCATCGCCCCCGAAGATGCCTGCCCCTAACGACTGCTGAAAACCGACGCTCAATTCAAGGCCAGGGCTGGCACAAAGGAAGCCGTGCCGATGAATCATATAAGTCTGCCCGGGCGAGACCTCCACGGGCACAATGTGGCCGGGCAACTTGGCTGCAAACGCCACCTTCCCGGCGGCTCCGCGGGCTCTGTATTCCGTCATAAAAAGCGAGCCACCGCCCGCCACGCGCTTAAAGGCTCCCAGCAACCCACCGCCCCCGCCTAATTGCGTCGTAGTAGTCAGGTCGATCGTGCTGGTCATCCAGGAAAGCTCGCCCGAAACGGCGATCACACTTTCCTCCGGCGCGAGTTGGATCTCGAGCAGGGGCATGGTGCTCCCAATTATCTCGTGTTGCATATGGGCGATCTACAACCGGGAGACGACAGAAGTCAACCTGACCGGAGTCGTTCGCCGTCGTCGCGGGATCAAGGTGTGGGCGCACCATTCTCCCATCCGAATCGCTCTCGCTCGAGAGTTGCCATTTGAATTGATCAGCCGTGTGAACGAACGGTGAATTGGATGCGCGCTCCAAAAAATTCGTCGGCTGCCGCGCTGGTCGGCATTTGGACGATTTTGATGATCGTTTTTGTCATCAGCGTTCTTTACGTAGGTCGTGAGCTTCTCATTCCGCTCGCGCTCGCGGCTCTGATTACGTTTCTACTGGCGCCGTTGGTCAGTCGGCTCGAGCGCGGCATCGGCCGCATCGCCGCGGTCTTGATTGTGGTGGCTATGCTTTTCGGAGTCCTCGCCACCGCAGGCTGGCTGTTGACCCGGCAGATCCTCGATCTCGGGACCAGGCTGCCTGACTACCAGACGAATATTGAAGCCAAATTGCATTCGTTCCGCATGCCCACAGGCGGCGCCTTCATTCGCTTTCAGAAAAGTATCGAGCAACTACGCAAGGAGCTACCTGGAACCGGGACGCCAGGCACGGCTGGCCCCGCAAAAAATTCCGTCAACGCGCGCTCTGGCGCCGCCAACGCGCCGCCCATGCCGGTAAGAATTGTCGATTCTCACAGCGAAGTTCCACAGCTCTTACAAACGACGGTCAGCGCCGTTCTCAGTCCACTCGGCACGGCCGGGCTTGTCCTCTTGCTCGTCGTTTTCATGCTGCTGAAACGAGAAGATCTGCGCGGCCGCCTCATTCGTTTAATCGGTCAGGGTCACATTAGCGAAACCACACGCGCCATGGACGACGCGGGCCAACGCGTCGCGCGTTATCTTTCCATGCAGTTTCTGGTGAATACCGGCTACGGCCTTCTTATCAGCATCGGGCTCTACTACATCGGTGTGCCGAACGCGAGTTTGTGGGGCGCATTCGCGGCGGTCATGCGTTTCATTCCCTATATCGGGCCGTGGATCGGCGCGGCCATTCCCCTGCTCCTTTCGCTCGCCGTTTCGAACAGTTGGCTCACGCCTATCTACACCCTGAGTTTGTTTGGCGTCCTGGAATTGATTAATGCCAACGCGCTCGAGCCATGGCTCTATGGAGCGAGCACCGGCGTGTCATCGCTCGCCCTCATTGTGGCGGCCGTTTTCTGGACGTGGCTGTGGGGGCCGGTCGGGCTTCTCCTTTCCACGCCTTTGACCGTCTGCGTAACGGTCATGGGACGACACGTGCCGCGGCTGCACTTCCTGAGCGTGCTCCTGAGTGAAGAGGAAGCGCTCTCGCCCGCGGAAGAATGTTACCACCGCCTCCTGACGCTCAGCTTGAACCAGGCAAACGATCTCGCTGAAACATTTCTAAAAGGGAACTCGCTCACGGCCCTTTACGACACCGTCCTGTTGCCAGTCGTCAGCGCCGCCGAAGTGGATGTGCAACGCAAAGCTCTCGAAGTGGAGGAGCGTACCACCATTTATGACAATCTAGCTGACATGATCGAAGACTTTGGGGCTCGCCCCGCGACGCTTTCGAAATTGGAAGCCGACAAGTCGATCGCGGAAGCCACGGCCACGACGGCGAGCGCTCCTACCTGCCGCGTTCTCTGCCTGCCCGCGCGCGCCCAACGCGACGAGCTGGCCGGTCAGATGCTCGCGCAGTTGTTACGACAGCAAAACTTTGAAGCCGAAAGTGCGTCGGCCACGCTCGCCCAGGGGGAGCTTGTGGAACACGCCGCCAAATCCGATTGCGAAGCCATCTGCGTCTCCGTGATTCCGCCCTCGACCCTGGTGCACGCGCGCTATCTCACTGCGAAATTACGCGCCCGCCTGCCCGACGTCAAAATCGTAGTCGGCTTTTGGGGAGCGACTGAGAACATGGCGGATGCCGCACAACGGGTGCGGGTTTCAGGCGCAGATGAGGTGGTGGTTTCGCTCGCGGAAGCGGTCATGCAGATGTCCAAATTTTCCGTCGTGATCATGGACGAGATGGCCGCCGCGCCCATTCCGGAGGATGAAGAAGAGCGCATCAAGCAACTGGCCGCGCTCCAGGTCCTCGACACCCCTAACGAAGTATTTTTCGATCGCAGAACAGCCCGCTTGGCGAGTTTCTTTCAGGTGCCGATCGCTTTCATCACCTTTATTGATCGGGAACGGCAATGGTTCAAATCGCAGGTCGGCTTGCCAAACGATCTGGCTCAGGCGGGCGCTACCTCGCGCGCCCTTTCAGTTTGCGGACACATGGTGGCGAACAATGAAATGCTCGTGGTGGAGGACATCGCGCGCGATCGCCGCTTTGCCAATAATCCACTCTTGAAAGAGCGTGGCGTTCGCTTCTACGCGGGCGTTCCGCTTCGCGTGAACAAGTTGGCCGTTGGCTCGATCTGTTTGCTCGACGTGCGTCCTCGTAAATTTTCAGAGGAGAATAAGCGACTTCTTCAACTCATGGCCGATGAGGTCATGGACGAACTGAATCAGCGTCTCCCGGCCATGGTCGCGGTCAAGACGGACCACAACGGCGTGGACTAACCCTAGGGCGTGAAGTCCTGATCAGCGGCGAGTTTTGCGCAGAAGGCGGCGAGGAGACGTGCCGTGTCTTCCAGGTCGCTTAATGAAAGCAATTCGTTAGGGGTGTGCATATAGCGGAGGGGAACGGAGAGCAGACCCGTCGCCATCCCTCCGCGCGAGAGCTGCATGACGTTGGCGTCCGTTCCGGTCCCGCGTGCGGCCGATGCCACCTGGCAGGGAATCTTCTCCTCCTCGGCCGCAGCCACCAGCAGGTCGAACACGCGTGGGTTGACGTTGGCGCCACGATAGATCATCGGACCTTTCCCGACGTGAAAGTCGCCCGCCTTCCTCTTGTCGATCCCGGGCGTGTCGGTGCCGTGCGCGACATCCAGGGCAATGCCCACGTCGGCTTCGCTCGAGAATGCGCTCGCCGTGGCTCCGCGAAGCCCGATTTCTTCCTGCACGGTCGAAACACCGATGACACAGGCGCTGAACTCGCGGCGGTGCAGCAAACGCAGAGTTTCGGTCACAATCCAGGTGCCCATCTTGTTATCGAACGCCATCGAAACGGCGCGCTCGTTCGCCAGCTCGATATAAGGCTGCAGAAATACACCGGCGTCTCCAATCGAGACACGTTTGCGCGCGTCCTCCTCGCGGGTCGCACCGATATCAACGTAGAGCTCGTGAATTTTTGGCACCTTCTTGCGATCCTCATCGTCCATGAGATGAATCGCTTTCCGTCCGATCACTCCCGCGACCAGACCGCTCTGCGTCATGATGGAGACGCGTTGGGCAGTGGCCACAACAGGGTCGACGCCTCCGATTGGCTCGAGATGCAGAAATCCTTCCTTGGTAATGTACTGCACAATGAAGCCTATCTGGTCACAGTGCCCCGCCAGCATAATGCGTGGTTTGCCCCCGGGATTCCGAATCCCGAAAACGTTACCCATCACGTCAGTGCGAACCTCGTCACACCAGGGGCGAATGCGCTCGCGCACGAGCTTCTGCACCTCATGCTCGTAGCCGGAGGGGCTGGGTGTCTCCACGAGTTGTTTTAGAAAATCTTTGCTATCTGCGTTCATGGTCATTGAAAAATTAGGCGGAAAACGATTCTAGGAAGTATCGACTCACGTTAGAAAATTACGAGCATAGGCAGCATTCCATCCGGTGGACATCCTTCCGGTCGGCTATAAGTTTTACAGTAACATGAAAATTCTTCTCCCCGGTCTCGCGCTTTTTCTTTTCCTTACCTCGTCGGGCCTAGCTCAAATTTCCCTGCCCAATCGACCGTCCGGCGTGGTCACGGCGAATCATAACGTCGTGACGCGATTCGGGCCCAACGGGTATTTGATTTACGCGCCCGATCCGACCTATCCGGCAGGCGCGGTGCGACAGGGACTTAGTGGTCGCGGCGTTTTTATTACCGACCTCAGCTTGATGTATGGCTCGGTCGATAATGTGCGAGTTCTCACCAGCACCGGATCGCAGGTTCTGGATGACGCGGCCATGGCGGCCTTACGGAATTGGACATTTCGCCGCTGGACGATCTACAAGGCAGCGATCCCGGTCGAGTTCGATGCATCAGGTCGCGTTCACGTGGGCGCGGATCCGAACGAAGGCCCCGCCATCTCGACCATTCTCGCGAATATGACACAGACGCGCCGATCAAAGCACTGACCGGCCGCTCCATTTTCCGGCGGGCTTGGCCGCATATATTCGATGCATCCTTCTACGCTTTGGCGGGCCACGCGGGCCTATTCGCTGCCGGCCAGCGTTGTCCCGGTTTTGCTCGGCACCGTCTTAGCGGCCCGCGGTTTTACCTCTTCCGGCCCGGGCCGTTTTGATCCCTCGACTTTCTTTCTCGTCCTGGCCGGAGCAGTCCTGGCGCACTTCGGCGCTAATGTCCTGAACGATTACTTTGATTTTATCAAAGGGGTAGACACACGACCGGAACACGGCAGCGGTGTTTTAACCGGAGGAGATCTGACGGCACGGCAGGCTCTCCTTTTCTCGTGCGGGCTCTTTGCGGCCGCCGGTGTCTGTGTCTGGCTCATCCTGCGCCGGCCGAGCGCGATCGTTCTGCCCTTGACTTTGGTGGGACTGGGCTGCGCAGTGCTCTATTCAGCCGTTCTAAAAAAGTATGGCATGGGTGATCTCCTCATCATCATCGCCTTTGGTCTCGGCCTAACGATCGGTGCCTACGGTGTGCAGATGGGCACCATCTCCATCCATCAATTGGGCGCAGTCGCGCTTTATTCGCTTCCTGTTTGCCTGCTCGTTGATGCCATCTTGCACGCCAACAATTTGCGGGATGCTGCGGACGACCGAGCCGCTCATGTGCGCACGCTCGCCACTTTCCTCTCCCCCACAACCGGGCGGCGATGGCAGCAAGTTCTTCTTTTTGGTCCGCTTCTGTTTGTCCTGATTGGAACCGGGAGTGGTTTCCTGCCGGTTTGGACACTCGCCACGTTTGCGTCGTTTCCTTTCCTGTGGCGTGCTTCCCACAGCGGCAGTGTGCCCGGCACGGCCCAGGCCCATCTGGTTTTCGGTTTGCTCTACACCCTCTCGTTTATGCTGAAGCCCATATTCGTCTGACCGCGAACTTAGAGCGCCGTTATCCTCGGAGCAGGTCGTCCGACGTGAGGACGAGGCGGTCGACGCGACGACCCTGCGCGATCGCGTCTACGATTTCCGGCACATCGGCCAGGGTCACACGGCCATAGAAGAAATGATCCGGCTCGATCAGGATGGTGACGCCGCTCGAGCACTGATCGAGACAACTGGACGTGCAGGCGCGGGCCCCGAGCTGGGCGAGACCACGGGCAGCGAGCTGTTCTTTTAACGCCTGTCGCACTTCTACCGCGCCTTTCGCGGCGCATGATCCTTTAGCGTCGTCTCCTAGGCGGCGGTTCGTACAGATGAAGAGGTAGCGGGCTCGTTGCGGCATGAGCGGTCGTTGAGATTAGGAAGAGGACGCGAAGAAGTCGAAAGGTACTCGTGCTTTTTTATTCTGGCGCCCGATCATCATTCGGGATAGTTCGTAATCATGATGTTTCTGCGATCAAAAGCACCGATTGTATTGCTGGCGATGTGTTTCAGCGCGTTTCTCGCGCCCTGTTATGGAGCAAACCAGGTGATGATACCGGCGAAATTCAAAGGGATCATCCTGGAGGCGCCCGAACCGGTCTTCGCCGAAGGATCACGTAAAGATACAGGAATAAGCCAGGGGGTTTACCGCCTAACGATTAATCCGCAGACCGGACTGGTCGATCAAGTCGGCGTTCTGAAAAAAACAGGTACGCAAAAGCTCGATGGCGGGGCTGTGCTGACATTCTTCAAGTGGAAGTTCAAGCCCGGTTCACTCAAGCAGATCGACATTCCAATCACGTTTGACCGATATGTGAACGTGTTGTTGAAGAACGCGGCCACGAGATAAGAGACCGCCTGGAGGGGGCTCCAAAATACAGGAGAAGGTTGCTTGTCCGGGCCCATTCGGTGGCATGAGATACGCTGCTTTCAGAAGGCCCCTTGACTTGGCCTCTCAAATTTCGGCGCACGCGCGAAAAAGGATCCTCGGAAGATCCTGCACGGCCCATTTCTGCACCTCCCCCCATGACCGCGTCCCCGACGCCGACCGTCGCGCCAATTAAGTTGAGCCATCTGCAGGAAGCAGACCTTGCCAAATCGCTTCGCGCAAAAGTGACTCGCGTTCTTAAGGATTTATCCCTGGATGGACCGGCCGCAAATATGCCAGCGATTGTCGGGGGAAAAAAACAGGCCCTGCCGCGAGCCAACCTGTCCGCGCCTCAGGAGCCAAGAGGCGGTCCCATCATCTAAGATCCGCCGCCGGCCTGGCCTTATCGCGTCGAGGGCTGCAGCTCGGCTCCCATCGCTGAGATGGTGACCTCCGCCGGAGTAAAGCCCGTATCCGTGTAATGGATGGTCAGACTCTGCTTGTCTTTCGCTAATGAGATGGCTCCGGCCATGGCCTCCGCGACAGCGACGTTTTCTTTCCAGCCAGCATCGCGGAATTGTTTTCGCCACGCTTCGGCGACCGCTTTCGCCTTTCCTTTGGCAACGGTAAATTTAATTTCGCTGGCGGATTGCTCAACGCCACCGGCGTCACCCGGCACCGCGACGTCAACTTTCGGTAGGGGCTTGTGCGCTTCGGCAAACTCCGCCGCCTCCTTGGCCTGTTGCCGTTCCATTTCCGCTCTGATCTCCGGAGCCCGCGCTTTGATCTGCCGCTCCAGTTCGGCGATTTCAGCGGCACTCTGATGCTTCAGAGATATCGGCGTCCTGCCGCTACGCTGGGAAGAGAAAGTTAGTGTCAGCATGTCCTTCGCGGGATTACGGAAGATCATGGTCGGGTTGTCATCGATCTCGACCGTCTTCTCCAGCGTTGGTTCCCAGCGGGTTTGGCCAAGTGTCCTCTTATAAAAGTCTACCACCGCGTCTTTGCTCGCCGTCGTTTCGAAGCTAAGCTCCTTGGTCATGTCCGAGTAGCGCAATTCATCAGCCTCTTCCGGAGCGGGCAAGTCAGCCGACATTAGTTCGCTGCTGAAAGAAATCACGGTCTTCCCGCCCTGCGCCGGTGCCGACGAAACGGTCACGCCAAGGCGGATTGCGTTTTGTTTAAACCAAGCGGAATCAGCGGCCGAACCGTAAGGCTGCCAGTGATCGGCCAGAAGAAGTTTACGACACTCCGCCGCCGTGCCCGCGACCGTGGCGTCGGTCAAATACAAGGCTGAGGAATCCCCGACATATAACGGCTTGGTCGCGCCCGGCCGGGGCAGCTTGCTGTAGTTGATGTTGCCGCGGTTGTTCAGAGAGACCGTGATACTGCGATCGTTACCGCTGGGATAGGCCGCTACGGACAGGACAAAACCATTCCGCATGAATGTGCTGCTGGCGGACTGGTCCGTCACCGAAGTATCGCGTGAAGATTGCTTCCAGCGCCGGGCCGCAAGCTTTTTGCGCTGGAACTCGAAGGCGGATTTTACGTTCGAGTTTGGAATCGTATAGGTAAGGCTGGCCAGGGCGCGATTTGGATTTGCGGCCGCACCGTCCATGAGCGGGAACTCGGTGAGATCGAGAATGCGAGCCGCTTGCTCCACTGTGGCCGGGCCTTTGAGCGGGTCATCGTTGCCGCCGGCGTCGGAGACGTCTCCCTTTGGTTTGCAACCAGAACTGCAAAGCAAGGCCCACGCGATCAAGGAAACCGGCGACCGGAGATAGGAAACGAGCGTTTGTCGGAGCAGCGGACGATTCATCGCGCTGGATGCTAGTCGGCGGTTCAGCGCTTGCCTAGCTGTGTCTTCTGCTGCAATGCGGGCGAGCACAATGCGCAACGCGCAGCCACGCGAACCACGGAGATGCAAAATGCGCGAGGTGTGGTTGGGTCGATCTGTGCGGCGGAGAGTTACAAAGCAGCCACGGCTTCCACCGGAAGCCCACTTTCATCACAGCGTCTATGTCATTTTGTTGAGCAAGACGGCTTTGAAAGAGCGTGGCGTGCTGCGCTTGAATCCAAAACGCGACACATCCAAGCCGTGCGTTTATGTCGGCATGACGGGGTTGCCCGTAGATCACCGGTTCGAAAATCATAAAAACGGATACAAAGCGGCGCGGGTGGTGGAGAAATGTGGGATTCGACTGATGCCCGAGCTTTTCGAGCATCTCAATCCGATGCCGTTCGAGGCGGCTGTGCAAATGGAGAAGGATCTGGCCGACGATTTACGCGCGGAAGGATACACGGTAACAGGCGGAACGTGACGCAAGAACAAGGCGTGTCCGGTTCCACTGCAACGCCCCAAGCGAACCAAGGTTATCCGCTTCGAGGATACGGACTTTATTCCGGCCTTTCGGGGCTCCTGGCCTGTTTTTACTCGCTTAACCGTCGCAGTCGAGCCGAGGTTAGCCACATGCGTTGCACGATACAGCTACAAATTGTCGGCCTAACGACACTCGGAGTTTTGGCGATGAGCTCGACCGCCGGCCTCGCCGGGGAACCTTCAAAATCCATGAAGGCAGTGGTAGCTCATGCCTACGGGGGTCCGGACGTCTTGAAACTGGAAAATGTTCCGGTGCCCCAGCCCAAGGAGAATGAAGTGCTCGTCCGAGTGATCGCCAGCGGGGTCAATCCGGCCGATCCGCTGATCGTTTCGGGCAAGTATGCGAAGGAATTCGGATCGCACTTGCCGCTTGTGCCCGGTTACGACATGGCGGGCGTCGTGGAGAAGATCGGAGCGAAAATCACGAAACTGAAAATCGGCGACCCCGTTTACGCCTATCTGCTGTGGGGCGGTGGCTGGGCCGAATATTGTGTCACGAACGAAGGCGAAGCAGCGCTAAAGCCGAAGTCGCTCACTTATATAGAGGCGGCTGGAGTTCCTCTCGCGGCCCTCACCGCCTACCAGGCACTGGTGGATACAGCGCACCTGAGCTCTGGCCAAACCGTTTTGGTTCACGGCGGCTCGGGAGGAGTCGGAAGCTTTGCCATCCAGATCGCGAAGGCGCTCGGCGCGCGCGTCATCGCCACAGCTTCAACGGCCAATCAGGATTTCCTTAAGGAACTCGGTGCGGACGTTGCGATTGATTACACGAAAGCGAAGTTCGAAGACGTGGCCCGGGATGTCGACGTCGTGCTCGACACGGTCGGGCGGGATACGCTGACGCGTTCCTACGGCGTGGTGAAGAAAGGCGGGATCATTGCCTCATTGCGGGGCGGCCTGGACGGCGCCGAACTGGATAAACGCGGGCTTCGCGGCGCGGGCATTGCCTCACACCCGAATGCAACGGAACTGGCAGAGATCACCAGAATGATCGAAGAAAAAAAGATCAAACCGATTGTGTCACAAGTGCTGCCGCTAACCGAAGCGGCCAAGGCAGACGAGCAGGCGGAGACACATCATACGCGGGGGAAGATGGTGCTGAAGATTCGGGATGAGAATTGAAAGACGAAAACCGGGGCTTCCTTCGCGCCTCTCATCCTTTCAATCTAGCGAGCGCCGGGCGCTGGTTCGGTCTCGTGTAATCGGCCGTAGTCCACGATGAGGCGGCCGTCCTGCTTCTCTTCGTAAACTTCCACGAAGCGTTGGCCGAAGCGGATATCCTCCCAGGAATAGTCCTGCTGAGATTGCACGGCCGCTGGAATGACCGTCTCAATACAGACGACCGATGCGATAAGAAAGGCGTCGCAGGCCTCCAAAGTTTCCCGGTTCGCGCCATGCAGCGGACTCTTCTCATCAATAAAGTGCCGGAGCGTGAGGGCCGCCGGAAAAATGATGGCGCGATCGAAATCCAGTTTCAGCGGATAAAATCGACGGACGACGTCGCCTTCCAGGGTGGGTTCGTCGCGCGAAAAGACAATCCGGAACTCCGCCTCGACCATGCTGTGATGGCGAAGATTGGCCACACGCATCATGAGGGTCGGCTGTCCATTAAAGGGAGCGATCACCATGGCTTTGCTGAATAGAATGCGCGCGGTCGGGCGCGAGAAACGCACAAAAATCAGGCCGGTCATGACGGCGAGCCAGAACATGCCGGAGATGATTTCAATCGTGGTGACGACGTGGCCGTAGGCAGTTTGCGGATACATATGCCCGTAGCCGACCGTGGCGAGCGTTTGCACACTAAAAAAGAAAGCCTGCGGAAAAGATCCGGGTGTCATGCCGGAAATTGAAGCCCCTCCCACAGTATAAAGAACCGCGAAGATGAGATTGATCCCTACGTAAGCCGCCGCAATGAGGGCAGTGAAGCGCGGCCAGGTTAAAGACAGAATCCAATGGTAAGCATCCCGCCACTCCCACCGGTCCGCGTTGATTTTCAAAAACTCGATCTGACCTGCGCGGACGGAGACGGGATTAGCCATGGATCAGGAATTTAGCCACAGATGGATAAGAGGTAGAAGAAAGAAGCAGGCCGGAAGGGCGCAGCACGCTCTTCTTTGATCAACCGCCGCGTGGTTGCGCGTCGCAGCGCGGACCGGCATAATCGCCTCACATGACGGAGCCGATGATCGATCCATTCATCCCATTCATCGATCTGCACCGGCACCTCGACGGGTCGGTTCGCCTCACCACGATTCTCGACCTGGCCCGGCAGCACGGGATCAAGTTGCCAGGCACAACCCTGGAAACACTGCGCCCGCATGTCCAAGTGATGGAACGACAACCGGGCGTGATGGCGTTTATCTCGAAAATGCGATGGATGACAGCCGTGCTGGCGGACGAAGACGCGTGCCGCCGCGTGACCCGCGAGAATGTGGAAGACGCACAGCGAGAGGGCATCAATTACATTGAGCTTCGGTTCAGTCCGTGGTTCATGGCCGAGCCTCACGGACTTAATCCGGCCCGCGTGGTCGCGGCGGTGGTGGAAGGAGCAGCGGAAGGAGCCGAAGCGACCGGCGTGCAAGTGAACCTGATCGGAATTCTCAGTCGCACTTATGGACCCGAGATGGCACACCAAGAGCTGGCGGCGCTACTCACACAGCGGCAAAACATTGTGGCGCTCGATTTGGCCGGTGATGAAGCGAACTTCCCTCCTCGCTTGTTCGTGGATCATTTTTCCCTCGGACGCGACGCGGGCTGGCGGGTGACAGTGCACGCGGGCGAGAGCGCCGGACCGGAGAGTGTTTGGGATGCCCTGCGACTGCTGGGAGCAGAGCGGATCGGCCACGGGGTGCGGGCCATGGAAGACGAGGCTTTGATCGATTTCCTAGTCGAAAATCAGATTGGGATTGAGGCCAACCTAACGAGCAATGTGCAAACGAGTACCGTCCCTGATCTCGCCGGACATCCTCTCCGCGCGATGATGGAGAAAGAATTGCGTGCTTCAATTAACACCGATGATCCGGGAGTCAGCGCGATCGACCTGCCCTACGAATTCAATATTGCAGCGCCGGCGGCCGGCTTGTCTCGCGCGCAAATCCGCCAGGCCCAACGGAACGCGTTGGAAACGGCGTTCTTGTCGGACGAGCAGAAGGATGCGCTCAGAAAAAATAAGGAAACCCAGGCTGATGAATGAGAGAGGCCGTCACGCCGTGAAGCCCAAGCAGGGCACGTTCAGGAGAAGAGTTTCGGAAGGACGTTGGCAATGAAATCGACGGCGAAGTGGCCAATCATGTTCGCCACCAGATCCTGATGCCACAGATAAAAGCCGGCTAAAATCCCACCCAATGCCAGAGCGATCAGAATATTGGCCGTGCCGCCGGTCCAATGTCCGGCTGCGAAAATGACCAGCGGAATGGCGGCGGCAACAAAGCGGTTCAAGCCCAGGGCTTGCAGGCGCTCGATGGCATAACCGCGATAAAACAATTCCTCAACCACGCCCGCACGCAGGACAATTAACGTGACCATCCAGAGTGGCAGTTTATCGATTGCGGCAGCGGCCGCGCCGTGACCATAACGGGTTACAAAAGCAAGCACACCGCCAACCACGAGGCAGGGAACGGCGATGACTAATCCCCAAAGGATGGATTTCCACCAGCGCCGCGTGCCAAGGCCAATCGAAGTGAAAGGCAAATGTTCTCCCCATCGCACGAGCAGCACCAGAGCAGCGGCGCTTCCCCAGATGAGTGTCTCCCGGATAATTACGGCTGAAAAAGGCAGGGCCGGCCAAAGATAGTTCACCACCTGCCGGACGATCAAAATGGCAAGGAGCGAAAGGCCAAGACCCACCCAGGAAATAACGGAGAGTGGGACGGCGCGAACAGGCGTGGGATGAGACATACAGCTCTAATTTAAGATGCGGACAATCCGGTCTTTGGATTCAAAAAACGCCTGTGCAGTTTCATAATTGATGTTTGCGCGCGCAAGCGTCAGCGTTCGAGCGGCGTGAAAATCGACGGACAACATTTTCGCACAATCTGGCTGCACCCCGCCAGCGAAGGAGTCGTGCAACTGATCGACCAGAGATGGTTGCCTCATCAATTTATCGTAGAGGATGTGACAACCGTCGCCCAGATGGCAACGGCCATTCGGGAAATGCATGTGCGCGGCGCTGGACTGATCGGGGCGGCGGCCGCTTATGGAATGTATCTCGCGATGCTCGAGCTGCGCGAGAGTAGCTGTCGGGACGATGGTCTGGCCGAAGCAGCGAACGCTCTTCGATCGACCAGACCGACCGCTGTCAATTTGGCCTGGGCGATCGAGCGACAAATGAAAGCGATTTCGCGGGGAGAAAGTGTACCAGAAAGGATCCAGATTGCCCGCGATACGGCTGAGGCTGTGGCGGACGAAGACGCCGATTTCTGCCGACGCATTGGCGAGCACGGCTTGCCGCTGATTCAGAGCATCGCGTCAAGGCAGCCCGGTAAGCCCGTGAACGTGCTCACGCATTGCAACGCCGGTTGGCTCGCGTTTGTCGATCACGGAACCGCCACGGCACCGATCTACGCCGCACATGACAACGGTTGTCCTGTTCATGTCTGGGTCGATGAAACGAGGCCGCGCAATCAGGGCTCGAAGCTGACCGCTTGGGAACTCGGACAACACGGCGTGCCGCACACCGTGATCGCGGACAATACCGGTGGACACTTGATGCAACGTGGCGACGTAGATCTGGTTCTGGTTGGAACCGATCGTACAACGCACACGGGCGACGTCGCGAATAAGATCGGGACTTATCTGAAAGCTCTGGCTGCCAGAGACAATGGTATTCCTTTCTACGTGGCTCTGCCGTCGTCGTCATTTGATTGGACCCTTCGCCACGGCCGCGATATCCCGATTGAAGAACGAGCCGCCGAAGAAGTGAAAAACGCGGAGGGATGGCTCGAGGGCAAACAAGTGCGGATTAGTGTCGCGCCGGACAGCAGTCCCGCCGCGAACTATGGATTTGATATCACGCCACGCCGATTGATTACCCGGTTGATCACAGAGCGTGGAATTTGCGAGTCGAGCGAGCAGAGCATCCTTGCGCTTTTTCCGGAGCGAGGGCGGTGAGAGAGACTGGCTCGGTAAAGTTTATCGCGGAACGATCTCCGACACCGATCGGGCCATTTGCCGGATTGGTGGACATAAATACTTATCGCGCAAAGCTTCGCCAATGCGGTTTGGTCGGAGTGGACCAGGACGGCATTGCTTTCGGCAACGTCAGTATCAGAGAAGGGGCGAGCACGCGGTTTTACATCACGGGTTCGGGCAGTGGCTGTAAAACGGAGCTCATGCTGACCGATTGCGCGAAAGTCATGGTATACGACTTGGCGAAGAATTGCGTGCGCTTCGAAGGTGGGGCGATGCCCTCTTCAGAGTCGCTCACCCACGCCGCTATCTACGCGGCCGACCCGACCATTGGAGCCATTATTCACTGCCATAGCTCGGATTTATGGAAGGTCCTTCTGGCGGAGGCACCGACGACCCCAGCGAACGTCGAATATGGCACACCTGGGATGGCGCGCGCCGTACAGCACCTTTTCGCAGAGACAAATGTCCGCGAGAAGAAAGCCTTCGCCATGGCGGGACACCGCGACGGAGTGATCAGCTTCGGTCATGATCTGGCCGAGTCGTACGCGGCTTTGGGAAACTGACGTAGATCGCTAGCGAGGTTCGCACTATTCTAACTCTTCATTTAAAGACTCGATCTTTTCGGCGAGCCTGCTAGTCATCGTTAGGCTATGTGGAATATGTCGATCGTCTGGTGGGAGTTTGTTCTGCGCGGAATCATTGTTTACGTCTTCCTGATCGTAATATTACGACTCACTGGAAAACGGCAGGTGGGCCAGATGGCGCCTTTCGACCTTGTCCTGCTCCTCGTTCTTAGCAACGCCGTACAGAATTCAATGAACGGGGGCGACAATTCCGTAGCGGGCGGAATGATTTCGGCCGTCACATTGGTGGGAGCAAACTGGATCGTTGGCCTGCTCACCTACCGGAACAAGAAAATCGAGGCACTGGTGGAAGGCTGTCCGGAGGTGCTCATCCACCACGGAAAACTTTACCAAAAGACATTGGACCACACCAAGCTGACGCACCATGAGGTGATGGCAGCCCTGCGGGAGGCGGGCTGCGCACGCATTGAAGATGTGCAGAGCGCATTCCTGGAGAATGATGGATCCATCAGCGTTGTTCCACGGAACAAGCAGACCGCCTAGAGACTCCCTAACGATCCGACCCCTGCAACGAAAATTTCGCTTGTGAACCGTACCCACTACATCTTCGTCGATTTCGAGAACATTCACGAAGTGCAGCTCGACTTGATCGAGAACAAACCGGTCGTCGTTGTCCTGGTCCTAGGCGAAAGACACAAGAAATTGCCGGTGGACCTGGTCAAACAGCTTCTGAAATATCCAGCGCAAGTGCGCTTGGTGGAGGCGGGTCTTTCGGGCCGGAACGCGCTCGATTTCGTGCTCGCCTATCTCATTGGAGTGCAATCCACCACGGACGGCGCCGGTCATTTCCACATCCTCTCGCGCGATAAGGGCTTCAACGCATTAATCGAGCACCTGAAGAAGAACGATATTTTCGCCGATCGCCATGAGTCGTTCGTGAAGATCCCGGTCTTGGCACCAAGTGCGAAAACATCGACGGCCCTTCCTGCTTCCAGCAAGTCACCGACGGCGGATAAAACACACAAGAAAAAGCGAAACAGCCCGACGTCCCCGCCTTCACCTGACCTAACGAAAAAGACAGTAGAGTGGTTTACGGCGAATACGCTGAATCGCCCAAAAACGGAGAAGAAACTGCTGTCCCACATTTACACACACTTCGGCAAACGTTTATCGACCAAGGAGCTCGAAACGATGGTGAAAGAGCTGGTCACGCGCGGGGCGATTGAAATCACGCCGCAAGGCAAAGTCGTTTACAAGATTTAGGCCGGGCGATTTCCATACCGGCCGGCCCCGTCCTATTGCGTATCCTGTGAAAGTTCTCAGCAAAAATAGCAGCCGAACGTCGCGCGCACTCCTTGGAGCTGGCCTGCTCTTTACTGTGTTGTGTGCCGTATGTTACGGCACGGCTTCGGCGATCGTGCTTATCTATCAACCGATCCTGACCGCCGGGGAGGCGACCGCCATCAAGACCTTGCAGGGGTTCGCGGTGCTGCCCGTACCTTTCGAATGTTTTCCTTATCAAGGTCATCCTCCGTACGCCGACATCGCGCGGCCCAATTCCCTCTTAACCAGCGCACCGGTGACGGGCCGGGCGGGCGAGTCGAATCTGGCCGCCATGGCCGGGATCAAAATTCAAATACCCTATGAAGAGAACACCGTTATCCTGCATCTTGAGGATCTAACCGCTTTCGAGGCGTTTGAGTTGACTGCGTCATCCGATGATCTCATCGAAGCGACGATTGAGTGTGTCCGGAGAATGGCCAGTGAAGGCAAGGAGCATCCCGTTTTGCATATCAGCGGAAAGCCCGGCGAGGAAGCAAAGTGGGCGCGATGGGAGAAAGCCTTTCTCCATCAGGATATGGCCAAGCCGTTTACGCGGCCCCAGGCAAAGTAGGAATGCCAGAAATGGGCTCGCGGTTATCCCCTCCATCTGGTACAAAGGCCTCATGAGCACGCGCCAATCGAAATACGAGATCTGGAGATCGCAGAAAAACAACGAGTGATACTGGCATTTCAAAGCGAGCAATGGTGAAACAATTGCGACCGGCCAGGGTTACACCGACCGGAGGAATTGTCTGAATGCGATTTCTCTCCTGCAACGCTCGACCCGCTGCAAAATTTACAGTCTGAGTCAGGACCAGAAATAGGCGGGGCCACGACAGGACCCTAGGGAGAGGGCTCGCCGATTTCAGCGGTGAACAGCAATAAACTGATAATCGTATAATCGTTCGCCGGCTCAACGGTCGGCCAGTCGATCACGTTATCGACAAAGGTAATGCCGCTGGTCGTGCGGAATGATCCGAACTGATCGAAGCCGGGCGGGGTCGTCATCATCCCGTCGAGCGCCTCAAGTCCGGCAAGCTCAGACGCGGGAGCGGGTCCATCCACGACCGCTCCAAGCAAAATAGGAGAGGCGCCGTCGTGCGATCCGGAAAGATTCGCCACCTGATGTTGGGGCCAGAAGGGGTAAGTCGAGCCCGCTCCGATGATAAATGAAACGCCCCACGCATTCATTCCCAGAACCCAATCGCGCTGTTGCTGCGCGAATCGCTCGAAATCATGCGCGCCGGTCAGCTTCCTGTAGAAATCCGCGGTGACCGCGTAGCCGAGGGCATGCGGTACGATATCGGAACCGCCCGCATAAGGCAGCCCCAGCCCGAAGGAATCCCGCGCGGCCTGCGTGGAACCGATGGCGAGCTGTGCGTTTAAGTCGTTGATGAGATCTGCCTGGTGGACCTCAAGCGGCGACGAAACTCCGGCGAGGGCGAGGGCATGACATAGTTCGTAATGCGCCAACGCGCTCACATCATAAAGATTCAAGGAATCCTGCAGATGATTGCGACTCGCGATGTACTGCTGTGCCCAATGAGTCGACTGCTGAAGATAAAATATTGAATCCGAATGGAGAAGACCGGCCGGTGGCCGCGGCAGCGCCGTCGCGAAATAGAGTTCAACGGCCGCCCATTCGAGATCATCACGCCACTCGACCTCAGGGTAATTGTCGTAAGGCGAAGTCGTCAGCAAACGGCCGACGGCACGCGTCCGGGCCAGGTCAAAAATAGTCTGAGCAGCCAGGAGACAGTGGCTGGCATAAACCGGATCACTTTCATGAAAGACTTGGGCGCCGAGGGCGAGAGCAGCGGCCATGCGTCCGGCCAGGTTCGGACTGATGCGGGTGCCGCCTCGGCCGGCTCTGAAAACCGGACGATGTTTTACGTAAAAGTAAAACTGCGCGGGCATGCTATCGGCCAGAAGGTCATCCATCTCTGGTAGCCGCCAGAGGTCGTGATCACTTCCAATCGTGCCGTTTTTATCTCCATCCGTCAGACCCACCTGGTAGTAGAGGGTCTGCGAATCCTGGTCCCACATTTTGAGAAGCCAATCCAAGCCGAAGCGGCTCTCGCGCGCAAAATCACCACCCGCGGAAAGAAGCGTCGGGTATTCCCGCAGAGCGAACAGCATCAGACCTTGCACATAACTGGCCGTCTCCACGAACTTCACGTAATCGCCCGCGTCGAACCATCCGCCGGAAACGTCGATCGGACCGGCGACAGCTTTGAGCGGGCTCGTCAGGAAACCGTTCGACGTGTAATCCGGACGGGAGTACACGCTAGCCATTTCATCCTCCAGGTGGGATGGCTGGCGCGACAAAACGGAAGGAATCACATCCGGTCCATCCCGCTGCGCTTGGAAATAGAAGAGAAGATGGGCGATGCCACTGGCGTAAAGCTCCGCCGGTGACCCTATGCGAAAAACAGGCGAGACCACTCTGGCTGTGCCGATCAGCTGGATGAGATAAGTGCCCGGAGCGGTGACGCTGCTGAAATCGATTTTGTAGGTGTTTGGATAGGCGAGATTCCACGGTCCCTGGTTGGCTTCGGGAATCGCGGCACTGAAAACAGCCAGCCCGCTGCTCGAATCGACTAAAGAAAATGTGCCGCTGAGCGGCTCGTTCGACAGGACGATGGCGCGCTTCGGCTGACCGGCAATATAGCCAACCTGATTGACTCGTACATATGCGGTGGGCGCCGCGCCATGACACAGTGCGCAGGCCCCCATAAGACCGAGCAGCGAGTATCGAGCTACCGAATTCAGAATCAATGATTTAACAGAGCGGCGCGGCGAAGCCAACTCGTATAACGCTGAGTTTGCAACGAAACCGGCAAGTTAACGCTGAACAAAGCCCGCGCGGCGGAATCTAACAAGGTATGACAAATTACAGAACGGCGACGATTTTGTGCGCCCTCTTCATCTCGACGGATACCCTGTGGGCTGGCGCGGCCAAAGGTAGCCTCATAAAAGAAGCAAGCGTCACGCGGTCGGAAGCAGAGCACATTGCCCTTTCGCAGGTTCGCGATGGCAAGATTCACTCGGCCGAGCTTGAAAAAGAGCACGGCAAGCTGATTTGGTCGTTCGACATTTCGCGACCCGGTACGAAAAATATCACCGAGCTTCAGGTCGACGCAAAGAGTGGGAAGATTGTATCGACCCAAACGGAGACGCCGAAAGATCAGGCCACGGAAGCCGCGGCCGACAAAGCCAAAACAACCCGCCGACGGTAAGGGACAGCCGGGCGTTACCGGAATCAGACACTTTCCCGACCGAGTCGCGAAAGTGCCGCGAGTTTTGATTCACTTTCTTTTCCGGGCTCTCGTATGCTTGGGCCGAAATGAAATCCTTGCATCCTGCCTGGCAAAACAAAGGCCAGATCGTCATCGGGATGCTTCACCTTCCCGCCCTCCCCGGGTCTCCGCAGTCGCTTCTGTCGCTTCCTGAAATTCGAGACCATGTGCTCCACGACGCGGAAAGATTAGCCAAGGGCGGCGTCGACGGCCTGATGATGGAGAATTTCGGGGATATTCCTTTCTACCCCAATCGCGTACCCGCTTCCGTAGTCGCGCACATGACGGCACTGGCTTGCGACGTGCACGCCCAAATCGATTTGCCACTTGGAATCAATGTTCTGCGCAATGATGGACGGAGCGCTTTGGCCGTCGCGCATGCGTCGGACGCCACTTTCATTCGGGTGAACGTGCTTTGCGGAGCGCGCGTCGCAGACCAGGGATTGATCCAAGGAATTGCTCATGAATTGCTGCGCGAACGCTCAATGCTCGGCGCGAACGCCATCAAAATCTTCGCCGATGTCGATGTGAAACATTCGGCGCCTCTAGCCGAACGGTCGCTCGACGCCGAAGTCGATGACCTGATCAAGCGCGGTTTGGCTGACGCAATCGTGGTGAGTGGTGCGGGGACGGGAAAGGCAACCGATCCGGGCAAGGCACGTCGTGTAAAATCGGCCGCGCCCGACTCGGCCGTGTTTATTGGGAGCGGAATAACGGCCGAGACGATCGGTGAATTCGCGGCAGCGGCTGACGGATTTATTGTGGGGACGGCGCTCAAGGGGGGCGGCGTTGCGACAAATCCGGTGGATCTCGATCGCGTGAAGAATCTGATGAGCCAAATCAGAGGTTAGAGTGAATACGTTCGCACGAACGTAATATTCAGACCTACGAGGATTTCTTACACCTGCTAGATTGACTGTAAGCCGGGGCGAACGAGTATCACCGCCGCCCCCAATGTCCCCTCCCGTTCGCCGGTTCCTCATCAGTCTCATTGCGGTTGCCGCCACCCTTGCGTCAGCCCACGCCAACACTCCTATCACTTTTACGCGTGATGAGGTGAATACCATGGCGAATCTTTGGGAAACGGACTGCGTTTCAGTATCGCCTTTGCCGAACGCGCAATATCCGACCGTCGCCGGCACCTGGGATTTCATTTTCCCGCACTCCAGTATTTCCTCCGATGGCGACATCCACGTCGACACGGCCATCAACTCCAGCGGCACGGGCACCACGAGCAGCAATACCGGCGGGTGTCCGCTGGTTTGCGAAGTGATCAATGCCACGCCGGCGCAATTGAGTCACCTCACTTCCCTGTCCAATCAGCAGGCGACTTTCCGCGGCGTATTCCGGTTTTACACCGAGCACGCGAGCGAGCGCCATTTCGAACTTCATCCGGTGACGCAGTTGCAGCGCTGGAACGGGTCCACTTTCGTGCAGGACACTGACTATCTGCCGAACATCGTGGCCGACCCCGACGGCACAACTCACGGGTCCTCCGTTCTGGCTGGAGTCTTCGACGGATCGCAAACGGTGAGCGCCACCATCGCGGCCGACAACATCAACGTGAATTTCACATTTCCGAGTCCGAGCGTGAATTACGTCCAGTACGTGGGCACGGCCATGTCTCCGATTCAATCAGACGCGCTCGGGCAATATTTTCTCTTCCGCCCGGATCTTGTGCCGGGCGTGACGACCCGCTGCCGCCTGATCTCGAACAGCGCAGCGGCGGCGGCCGCGGCAGTGCTTGTCGCCAACCAGAGCGTCACGGTGAACGGCTTGACCCGCACCGATATGTCCGGGGTTGCGTCTCAGATTTCGACGATGGTAGCGAACCAGCAGAAAACATTCGCCCGACCGATTGAGCTGATCGTCCTCGCTTTGCCCGGGATTGGCCCTGGACCGACGCCTACGCCGAGTCCGACCGCTACGCCATCGGCCACACCCACTCCGACAGTGACACCGACGCCAACGCCCAATGGGAAGACCTTCTCTAACGTCACGTCCATCGCCATCAGTGGAGCCGGCACGGGAAAAGGAACGCCTTATCCGTCGGCTATATCGGTCAGTGGTCTTATCGGAAAAGTGACGAAAGTAACCGCGCAATTAAATGGAATCGGCGAAGCGAGCAGCGGCGACTTTGCCACCGATATCGACATCCAAATGGTTGGGCCGGGGGGACAGAACGTCATGTTGATTTCGGATGCAGGTGGCAGCGCGCGATTAAACACCGCTACGCTCACATTCGATGACGCTGCCGCGGCTCTCCTGCCGAAGACGAGTTCGATCGCGACGGGCGTTTATAAGCCGACTAACTACACGGGCGACTCAGATACGTTTCCAGCCCCCGCCCCGAGTGCACCCGGCCCATTGCTTTCCGTCTACAACAACACGGATCCAAATGGCACGTGGAATCTGTTTGTGCTGAATGAATATTTTGCGGGCAAAGGCACCATCACAGGCGGCTGGAGCATCAACATAGACACGACCCCGGCTGCACCAATCGTGACCACGACCGCGGCCAGCTCCGTCGCTTCTACGATTGCAACCGTGAACGGCACGATTGATCCGTTAGGTCAGGGCAGCGCCTTTCAGTTTCAGCTCGGGACGGATGCGACTTATGGTTTTACCCAGGTCGTGCAATCCGCCGGGAGCGGCACCGCGCCTCTGCCCGTGAATTTGAATCTGGCCGGATTGCGTCCGGGAACCACATATCATTACCGGTTAACCGGCGGAAACAGCGCGGGCAGCGCCGCGGGAATCGACCGGACGTTCACCACCGCAGCCCTGGTCGATAGCGACGGTGACCTTATGCCGAATGATTACGAAAGCGCGAACGGACTGAACCCCAGTAATGCGGCCGATGCGGGCTTGGATGCGGACGGCGACGGTATGACCAATGTGCAGGAGTACTTCGCCGGAACGAACCCGCGGTCAGCTGCGAGTGTCTTACGCGTCATGTCAGTCGAGAAATCAGGCGGCGATATGGTCATCGCATTTCCGAGCGTGATAGGAAAAACGTATAGCGTCGAACAAAGTGTCGGTCCGAGCGGACCGTGGACCGTGCTCAGCAGTAACCTTCCGGGCACGGGGGATAACCTGAGTGTCGTGGACGTCGAAGCGGCGGATACGAATCAGCAGCGTTACTACCGGGTTTCGGTAGCGCCATAACCTGTCGTTGTTGCAGAGTGATCGCCATACGCTAAGGACCTTTATGAGATTGAGATGTTATTTTGTTTGTTTGATTGTTGCTTTGCTTGGACAGGGCGCGGAAGCGCAAGGCGAGCTGAAATTTCTCAAAAGTATCCCGATCGGCGGCGAAGGGGGCTGGGACTGTCTGTCCATGGATAGTGTGGCGCGGCGCCTTTATGTGACACACGCGACCAAGGTCGTGGTGGTGGATGTCGACCAGAACAAGGTTGTGGGAGAGATTGTCGATACCCCGGGCGTGCACGGATTCGCTATCGCGCCGGAGCTCTCTCGCGGATTCTCCAGCAATGGAAAGGAAGCGCGGGTCAGTGTGATCGATCTGAAGACGCTCAAAACGGTGGCCAAGGTCGAAACGGGCGAAAACCCGGACGCCATCCTTTACGAGCCTGTCCACTCGGAGGTCTACGTTTTCAACGGACGCGGGAATTCAGCGACTGTGATCGATGCAAAAACGAACAAGGTCGTGGCGACCGTTGCGCTTTCCGGCAAGCCGGAGTTCGCCGAGTCCGACGCCAAAGCTGGGAAAGTCTTCTGCAATATCGAAGACAAGAATCAAATCGACGTGATCGATGCGAAAACGCATGCGGTCGTAGCGTCGTGGCCCCTCGCCCCGAATGAAGAGCCGAGCGGGATCGCCTTCGATCAGGTGCATCACCGGCTCTTTGTTGGTTGTGGAAACAAAGTGATGGCCATGGTGGACAGCGAGAGTGGCAAAGTGATGACGACGGTGCCGATTGGAGACGGGGTGGACGGCTGTGGGTTCGACGATGGCCTGCAATTGGCATTCGCTTCGTGTGGCGACGGCACCTTGACCATCGCGAAATTCAGTCCGCCCGATAAGCTCGTGCCTTTTCAGTCTCTAAAAACCGAGAAGGGTGCGCGTACCATGACGGTCGATCCCAAGACGCACCGCGTTTACTCGGCTACGGCCGAGATCGCACCAGACCAAACGACCCCACCAGCGAGGGAGCGGCGGCGACCGAATTATGTGCCAGAGACCTTTCACGTACTGGTCTACGGGACCGAATAGGGTCTCTCCGCAAGCACGGTAAGACGGTCTCCTTAGGACCGTTACATCGGTTTGATTTTGCGGGCCGCACGAGCACAAAAAATGCTCGATACGGTGCCATGGATCTAGCGGTCAAATCACGCCAACACGTCTCCCGCAATCGTCGCAGTGCAGACAATTCCACCGCTCGTTCCCACACCAGCCAATATGCGATTGAAGAGATCAATGCATACATCGCCGTCCGCGATGGACTGATCGAGGAAGCCGCGCAAGAGACAATCGAGGCCACGATCGAACGCCTCGTTCTAGCCAATAATTTTGTGGCAAACTGCCTTCGACCAACGCGGCCGCTATATATCACCCAGTGCCTGCCCGAAATTGACGCGGTGCGCGAGCTTCAGCGTTGCCAGACGGTTGACGCCCGAATTGTTAAACTACGCGCACGGCTGGCCGCAGCCGGCTGAGCCGTCCCTGACCGTCCGCTCCTAGTCGCGGCCCCAAATCATGGCCACGGACGTCGTCAGACTCCCGCCCATGTTAAAGGTCATGAACTTCTTCACGCCGGCGATTTGCCGAGCGTTCGCCTGTTCGGTCAGCTGCTGATAAGCATCGACCACCTGTCGAACTCCGGTCGCTCCGACGGGGTGCCCGTCCCCGATCAATCCGCCTCCCGTATTAACCGGAATTTCCCAACCGACTTTTCCGCTGATTTTTTCGTTGCGCACCTGCGGAAGCGCGGTGGCTCCGCTCATGGCCAGCTCCGCGCCTTTTCCGCGCTCAGCCAGGCCAAGGATTTCGTAGGCCACAATTTCGGTGATCGAAAAACAATCGTGCACTTCGACCCCGTGAATGTCGCGCGGTTTCAGCCCGGCCATGGCGAAAGCCTTATCGGCCGCCTTGGTAGCCGTACTGAAGGTGGGCGCATCCTTCTTTTCCAAGGCCAGATAATCCGTCGTGCTGCCGAAGCCGAGCAAACGCGGAAGCTTGGATTTATCGAGCCCGTGGCGCTCGAGATATTTTGCAGAGACAAGAACGAGGCCGGCGGCGCCATCGGTGATTTGCGAACAATCGGAAACCTTGAGGGGTGGAGCTACGCTTGGATTCTTGTCCGAGACCTGCGAAGCCGCATCGTAGGTGAGATCGGCTTCCCGCATCTGGGCTAACGGATTCAAACGCGCGTGCGCGTAATTCTTATAGGCCACCCAGGACAGGGCCTTCTCAGAGGCCCCATATTTCTCAAAATAAATTTGGGCGATCCGACCGAACAATTTCGGGAACATGAAGTCGCCATACTCGGGACGTTCGATCTCGAAATCGGCGGCCGCGCCGAGAACATCCGAGCCGTCCTTGGACGACATCGTCTTCTGCTGCTCCGCGCCGACGACGAGGACGGCGTCGTGGAAGCCGCCC
>JBBRNL010000005.1:0-336086 GCA_038230335.1 Chthoniobacterales bacterium
CGGATAACCCTGAGGATTTTGATTGGGAAGGCTTTTACAAATCCGTTAAGGATTTTCTGCCATGACGACGCTGGGCCTTCTTTCCTGGCTGCAGCGCTCGATCTTCAGCTGCCGCTCGCAGCTGATCCTCCGCGCGAGCTTCTAGCTCAACTCTTCGCTGCTTCTCCTGCTCATCATCGCCGATCGCAGCGCCTGCTTCGCGTCGCCAGCCGCCGCGCTTTTCCCCTCAGACCTTTGCGTTTTTCCCTCGAACCTCGCCGCGCCTTACAGATGTTCTGTGTTAAGATGACATCCGGCGCCTGGCCGACCGGAGATTCGAACGCCGAACGCTCAACGCGGTCCGCAAGCACACGAGGGTCATCCTGAGCCAGCGAAGACGGCGAAGGATCCCGCCCATTCAGACGGCGTTACGCGATGTATTTAGTGTGAGCCACGGAGCGCGCGCAAGGTCCCTCGCTGGCGCTCGGGATGACAGAGAGAAGGAAGCGCGTTTGCGAAAGCGCTGAACGGATCCTATTTCGGCCCGGGTAGATCGTGCCGCGCGATCACCTGATGCTGTTGTCGCACCTTGAGAATGCTGCCGTGCGGCAGGACTCCGCGAAAGTTGGTGCCAGGATACACGATGCAATCGCGGCCGAGCACGCTGCCGGGATTGATCACGGCGTTGCAACCAACCTCCGTTCGATCGCCGATGATCGCGCCAAATTTAGTCAGCCCCGTCACGATATTTCCCTCTTCGGCCGCCACCGCGATTTCGCGGTGATCCAGTTTTACGTTTGAGAGAATGACGCCGGCGCCGAGATGTGCTTTGTAACCAAGAATCGAATCTCCCACGTAGTTGAAGTGCGGGACCTGGGCTTCGTCGAAGAGAATGCAATTTTTGAACTCGCACGAATTACCGAGGACCGCGCCGTCGCCTACGATGACGTTCTCGCGGATATAACAGCCACTGCGGATATGACAGTTTTCGCCAATCCAGGCCGGCCCTTTTAGAAATGCACCCTGTTCAATGATGGTGCCGGCTCCGACGAACACATTGCGGCTGATGAATGGCTTCCCAATCAACTCCCCGAGCACGCCTGGCTTGAGACGGAATTGCAGGTAGCTGGCAATTTGCTTGAGGGCGTCCCAGACGTATTTCTGGTTCTCAAATAGCTTGGAATGAGCGGTGTGCTCGAGTTGGAGGAGTTCGGCCGGAGCAAACATCTTGTTCAGAATCAAACGCGCGCGCCTTGTGTCACCTTCTGCCCATCCTTGGTGTCGCGCACGTCCCAGCCCAGCGCATTCAATTCGTCGCGCAATTGATCACTTTTTTTCCACTCTTTGGCAAGCCTGGCTCTGGCCCGCTCGTCCGCCAGTCGAGCAACCTCGGCGGGCAGAGACGATTCTTGCGCGGTGAGTTGGAGCACCTGGTCAATGCGCTGCCACCAGGCCAGCCACCCACCCGCGCTTTCCGCGGTGAGTTCATTTCGATCCATCGCCCGGTTGGTGTCGCGGATGGATTCGAAAAGAAAGCCCAGCGCTGCCGAGATATTAAGGTCGTCATCGAGCGATTCCTCAAATTTGGCCGGAATGACGGCTTCCGATGGGTTGTTCCCTTTTCCGCCGGCGATTGTGACCAGTCGCTGCGACCAGCCGTCAATGCGTTTCAACGATTCGCGCGCCTCCTCCATTCCTTCCCAGGTAAAGTTAAGCGGCATGCGATAGTTCACACGCAGCAACGCGTAGCGAACCTCACGCCCGGTGTATCCCTTCGCGATGGCATCGGCCAGGGTGTAGAAATTCCCGAAGGATTTCGCCATCTTCTGTCCATCAACCATGAGGTGAGCGCAGTGCAACCAGTAACGAACGAATGTCTTTCCGGTGCAGCCCTCGGATTGCGCGATCTCCGCTTCGTGGTGCGGAAAGATGTTATCGACGCCGCCGCAATGGATATCCAGCTGATCGCCCAATAAGGCTGTGGCCATGGCGCTGCATTCAATGTGCCATCCGGGCCGTCCCCGTCCCCATGGGCTTTCCCATGCGACCTCGCCGTCCGCTTCATCCCAGGCCTTCCAGAGCGCGAAGTCACCCACGTGTTCCTTGTCGTACTCGTCGTTCTTGACGCGCCCGGTTGATTGCAACTGCGTCAGATCAAAGTGAGCAAGTTTCCCGTAGCCGGGAAATTTATTGATTCGGAAATAGACGGACTTGTCCTCTGCTTGATAGGCCAGCTCTCGCGCCATGAGCGTTTCAATCATGGCAATCATGCGGTCGACGTAGCGCTGCTCGGTGGCGGCCGGGAACTCATTGGCGGGCTTGATGCGCAGGGTGGCGAGGTCCTCCAGAAACGACTGCTTGAAAGGCTCGGTGAAATCCCGGAGAGGCGTTCCGCTCTCACGCGCGCCCCGGATCGTCTTGTCATCGACGTCCGTGATATTCATGACGCGGTGGACGGCGTAGCCGCGGAGTTCGAGATGACGCTGCAGCAAATCTTCGAAGATGTAAGCGCGGAGGTTCCCAATGTGGGCGCGGCTGTAGACGGTCGGGCCGCACGTGTACATACTGACCTTCCGTCCAGCCGTGTCCTGCGGCTGAAACTCTTCCAGTTGGCGGGACCAGGTATTAAATAAACGCAACGCCATCTTATCTTGTCGCGCGAGCGACTATCGTTCGACCGTGGCCACGGCCATGGCGGCCATGCCCTCGCCGCGTCCGATCGATCCGAGGCCCTCATTGGTGGTCGCCTTAATGCCGATATCTGCTTCCTGCATTTGCAGGGCCTGCGCGATGTTCTTTCGCATGGCCGGAATGTGGGGAGCAATTTTTGGCGCCTCCGCGATCAAGGTGGCGTCAATATTAACGGGCCGCGCTTTGGCCTGCGCGAGCACCCCGGCCACGCGTTTGAGGATATCGATGCTCGAGATGCCGCGGATGGATTCATCCGTGTTCGGGAAATGATGGCCGATGTCACCGCTGCCAATCGCTCCGAGCAGGGCATCGGCAATGGCGTGGCACAGGACATCCGCGTCGGAGTGGCCGTCCAGTCCGACGGTGTGCGGAATGTGCACGCCCCCCAGGACCAACTTCCGTCCTTCGACCAGGCGATGGACGTCGTAACCGATGCCGCTCCGCGTCATTCCAGTTTCAAATCAACCACGCCATTGGAAGCGATGATGCTGTATTTGTCTTTCATATCCGTGCGCGTCCGCATGTCGACCTTGCCGCCCGCTGTCTCCACCAGAATCAAGCCGGCCGCAATATCCCACAAGCTGATGCCCTGTTCGATGTAGGCGTCGAGTCGTCCGCACGCGACATAAGCCATATCGAGGGCGGCGCTGCCGAGCAGCCGGCATTTGCGGGCGCGATGGACCATCTGTTGCAGGAGGGGAAGGCCGGCCGCAATCGTCTCTCCGGTTTTGGAAAGGCCGACCGAAATGATGGACTGAGCAAGATCGGTCCGCTCGCTCACGCGAAATTCCTGACCGTTGAGTTTTGGTTTTTCCCCTTTCTGGGTGGCCCACAATTCGTCGCGGATGGGATCGTAGATAACGCCGACGATGATCTCGCTCGACCGGCGCAGGGCGATCGAAACGCAAAAATGGGGGATGCCATAAAAGTAGTTTACAGTTCCGTCGAGCGGATCGACGACCCACTGATACTCGCTTGATTGGTCGCCTACGATCCCTTCTTCGCCGTAAAGAGCGTGCTCGGGAAACTGGTCGAGAAGTTGTTTCGTAATGAGATCCTGCGTCTCCACGTCGATGGCCAGTTTGATGTCGTGCGCTTCGGCCACGTTAACGCGGAGGGGGCCGTGGAAGCTGGCGCGGAGCAATTGGCCGGCGGCGCGCGCGGCCTCTTCGGCCGCCTCCCGGTAGTGCATCATGATGCGAGACTAATAGAGGCGTGCGCCGGGAGTGCCAAATGGTTTTGGATAAGGTAGCCGGTTCGAATTCGATTCAGGTTCTCCGGCGCGCGTGCCCCGCTCTCTCGCCTGTCATCCTGAGCCAGCGAAGACGGCGAAGGATCTCACCCATTCAGACGGCGGCACACGATTGTTGATGGTGTGCCGCGCCAGCGCCTGTGGGGTCCTTCGCATTCGCTCAGGATGACACGTTGAGGAGGTTGACTGGGCGCGATCAGGCGCCGCGTGAATGTCCATCAGAAGGCAGTTGATCCAACCACCTCTACAACGCCTGGGGCGCGGCGTGCATTTTGTTTCACCGTTCGCAAAATCCGTGGACGTTCTGTCCAAAAAAAACCGGGAGGAAAAATAAATTTCTCCTCCCGGGTTGAAGTTGGAATGTAACTCCGAAAAATTCGGAGTCGTTCAAGGCGCTAAGCGTTAGTGCCTTTTTTTCTTCGCACTCTTTTTCTTAGCGGCTTTCTTAGCTTTTTTCTTTGCTGCCATCGTTCATTCCCCCCTTTCGGTCCGCACACTTTGCGGAGGGTTGGTGAAGAATTAAAACTACTTCACTTACACACGTCAGTAATCACCACGTTTTTTTTGTCAAACTTTTTTCTCGTGTGTTTGTAATTATTTTTATGAGCTCAATCGCGATATTTTTTTTGGAGGCGCGAGATATTTTAGTGATTTCGCCATTTCGAAAAAAAACCGTGACTTCATTTTCGTCGCTTTCCATTCCAGTTTCGGCGCGACTAACATCGTTCCCCACGACCATGTCGCAATTCTTGGCCCGCAGTTTTTTGCGTGCGTTTTCTTCGAGGTCGTTAGTCTCGGCGGCAAAGCCGACCACGAGAAGATTGCGATCGTGCGAGGCGATCGACGAAAGGATGTCGCGGGTCGGCACGAGCTCCAGAATCAGGCCGGCCGCGCCTTTCTTGATTTTGTAGGGCGAAGCCTGGGCCGGTTTGTAATCGGCTACGGCTGCGCACATTACGAGGACGTCGCACCCGGCCAAATGCTGATGCACGGCGTCGTGCATTTGATCGCTCGTTACGACAGAGATGGTTCGCGCTGGCTTGGGCGCGGGCAGACTGACCGGGCCGGAAATGAGGACCACTTCGTGGCCGGCGGCGAGAGCAGCCTCGGCCAGCGCGTAGCCCATCTTGCCGGAAGAGCGATTACTCAGATAGCGAACAGGATCGATTGGCTCGCGCGTGGGCCCGGCCGTAATAAGGAATTTCACGCGATCAGATTTTGCTGACGGGCGAGCAGAAACTCAACGCGAAAGGCAATGTCGTCGACCTTCCAGAGACGGCCAACGCCTTCGTAGCCGCAGGCCAGCATTCCTTCTTCCGGTCCGATGAAATCGACGCCGCGCGCCTTAAGCAGTTCGACATTCGCCTGCGTGGCGGCGTGTTCCCACATTTTTCCATTCATGGCCGGAGCGAGCAGAATGGGCGCGCGGGTGGCCAGCGCGATGGCGGTGAGAGGATGATTGGCCAGGCCGTGCGCCAGTTCTGCGATGACATGGGCGGTAGCGGGCGCGATGAGAAGAAGGTTGGCCCGGTCGGCCAGCTCAATGTGGCCAGGTTGCCAATTCTCCTTTTCGTCGAAGAAACTGGTCGTCACGGGATTCTTGGAAAGAGTCTGTAAAGTCAGCGGCGTGATGAATTCGGCCGCGTCGCGAGTCATGACGACAAAGACGCCGTGTCCCTGTTTCACGAGCAGGCTGGCCAGTTCAGCGGATTTGTAGGCAGCAATCGAACCGGTCACACCGAGGACGATCGATTTAACTGTTCCCGTCTTTTCACTTTTACGTTTCGAGTCCTGTGGCATGGCCGGTATCGATCAGTTCTGAATCAAACGACTGCTCAGATAGCGTTCCGCTCCGATAATGTGACGGAACTTCTGCAAATCTTCTTCCATTGATTGACTGATGATGGTGTAGCGATAGTCGCGCCAAAGTTCCATTTCCCGCGCCGCATTGACGAGACGGAGCTCTATCTGTTCGAGCGTTTCGGTGCCTCGCTTGGTCAGGCGTCGGCGCAACTCTTCCAAGTTTGGGGGCATAATAAAGACATCGGTCAAGGCGCGCCGGATGAACTCATCTCCGCAGTCGCGAATGGCGGCGGCGCCCTGCGTATCGATATCGATGAGAACATCGACGCCTTTCCGGAGATTGTTCATCAACGGTTCCCGCAAAGTGCCGTAGAAGTGCTCATGCACTCTGGCATGCTCGAGAAAATCGCCGCCCTGAACCCGCGCTTGGAAATCGGTCTCGCTGAGAAACTGATAATCTTCACCCTCGATCTCGCCGGCTCGCGGCGTCCGGGTCGTGCAGGAAACCGAGTAGACGAAATCGGGCGTCTGGCGCAAGGCATCGCAGATCGTCGTCTTGCCCGCGCCGGATGGGGCCGAAATAACGAATAGAATTCCGTAACGGCTGAACTGCTTATTCAAGGTTTTGAATCTGTTCGCGGATTTTTTCCAGCTCGGCCTTCAGGTTCACAACCAGTTGGGAAATGGTGGCATCATTGGCCTTCGAACCGAGCGTGTTCACTTCGCGGAAGATTTCCTGGGTGATGAATTCGAGAGTGCGCCCGACCGGTTCGTTCTTGCGCAGGTGATGGGCAAATTGGGCGAGATGGCTTTCCAAACGGGTCAGCTCTTCGGAAATATCGGAGCGATCCGCGAAAAACGAGATCTCCTTAATGAGGCGATCGTCGTCGGCCGCGATGGGAACGCCCGCTTTCTCGATCCGGTCGAGCAGGGCAGCGCGGTATTTTTTGACCACTTCCGGATGGAGGGCGCGGATCTCCTTCAAGGTCTTGCGCATCGCCTTCAAGCGGTGAATCAAATCCTTGGCCAGATGTTTCCCTTCGCTCTCGCGCATCCTGACCAACTCGGCGAGGGCCACGCGCAGAGCCCGCTCTACCGTGGGCCACGCTTCCTCCGGCTTGATTGTTTCCTCAGGTGCGCGCATCACCCCGGGGGCCTGTAGAATTGTGCCGATCGTGATTTCTCCGGGTGCGCTTAACTCTTTCTGCAACGCGCGCATAGCGTCGTGATAAGAGCGCGCCAGTTCCGTATCGAGCGCCAGTTTGGGCGAACCGTTCGACCCTTGGTGCAGGCAGACGAGGACGTTGGTCCGGCCGCGGGAGATGCTTTCATTGATCGTTTGCCGAATGCGCGGTTCCAGCTCCGTCAAATCGCGCGGCAGATTGACGACGATATCGCTTTGCTTCCGGTTCACCGTATTCAGCTCCACGCTGAGTTTGGCGCCGTCATGGTCGACTTCTCCGCGACCGTAACCTGTCATCGATCTCACAACTTAGACTGTGAATTCGAAAGTTCGGATTGTCGACGCGATTTCCAATTCTCTGTCATCCTCAGCGAAGCCGCTGTCTCGGGATCACACGCTTTTCGCGCGCGGTGACTAATTCGTTCGAGGCGCCGGTTGAACCAGTGCTGTAATTTCAAAAATGACCCGCGTCCTTGTCTCCGCGTCCGGAACAATTGACCACGATAATTTTGTCGCGCGGCATCTGGCCGGCCGTCTTGATGACCTGCGCGATGGCGTGCGCTGATTCGAGCGCTGGGATAATTCCCTCGGTTTGCGCAAGTGTGCGGAAAGCGTTGAGTGCTTCCTCGTCAGTCGCATAGGTGTAATCGATCCGGCCCTGATCGCGCAAATAACTATGCTCGGGACCGACGGCGGCGTAATCGAGCCCGGCCGAAATCGAATGAGTGAGCTCGATCTGTCCATCGTCGTTAGCGAGTAGGAAAGTCTTCGTTCCCTGCAGAACGCCCAGCTTGCCCGTCTGAAAACGGGCCGCGTGTTTGCCGCTGCGAATTCCTTCGCCTCCCGCTTCCACTCCGACCATTTTCACATCGGCGTCGTCCAGGAAGGGATGGAACAGGCCAATAGCGTTACTGCCACCGCCCACACACGCGACGAGAAGATCGGGCAGCCGATTCTCCCGCTCAAGGATCTGACGGCGTGTTTCCTCGCCGATGACCCGGTGGAAATCGCGCACCATCATCGGGTAAGGATGCGATCCCAGAGCCGAGCCCAATATATAATGAGTCGTCCGCACGTTGGTGACCCAGTCCCGCATGGCCTCATTGATCGCTTCCTTGAGGGTGGCCTGGCCGGCCGTAACAGCGACCACGTCGGCCCCGAGGAATTTCATGCGCGCGACATTGACCGCCTGCCGTTCCATGTCGGTCTGGCCCATATAAACCACGCAATCATATCCGAATCGCGCGGCCACGGTGGCGGTCGCTACGCCATGCTGGCCCGCGCCGGTCTCAGCAATGATCCGTTTTTTGCCCATGCGTCGGGCCAGCAAGATCTGGCCGAGCGCATTGTTAATCTTGTGCGCGCCGGTGTGCAGGAGGTCTTCGCGTTTCAGGTAAATTTTGGCACCGCCCAGTTTGGCGGTGAGACGTTCGGCGAAATAGAGGGGCGTCGGACGCCCGGCGAAGTCGCGCAACAAGATGGCCAGTTCATTCTGGAAAGCTGGATCGTTGCGGGCGCGATCGTATTCAGCGGCTAGCTCTTGCAGCGCCGACATCAATGTCTCGGGAACAAACATGCCGCCGTAGGGGCCGAAGTGGCCGGTGGCGTCAGGTGTGGCGTTGAGTCTTTGCATCGCTTGATGAGGGAGTAGAAGGTTCAACGTTCAATCGGCCTTCGCAAGACCCTCCGTCGAGCAAACGAAGAAGGAATGATCGTGCCGGGCGGCCATTCTCGTTCCGCGTCAAAGACGCCTCAACAGAGTGAGGCGGCTAGTGCTCTTCTTTCTGTAGCCACGGCACCCTGCTACCGCGTTCAAGTGTCCGGCGCCTTTAAAAAAGACATGTCAACCGAAGCGAGAGGCTACAGGGCCCAGTTTGGTGAGGAGGGCCGTAATGGCGCGCCAGTGCGGCGATGGGATGGGAAGAGCATCGAGTGCGTTAATTTTAAACCACTGTTGTTCTTTGCGAGGGATCTGTTTGGAGGAAGCGGCGAAGATCTCAAGCGTCACCTTGTGATGCGTAAACGGAAAGGTGGATACGTGGAGCGGATGTTTCCTGGCGGGACGCGTTGCCAGCGCCGGCAACATCCACATGCCACGCCATCGCTTTTGGCAGCGCTGCAACAAGAGCCGGCTGCCTTGTAACGCGAAGGTATGCTGTTCCTTTAATTTCTGCCTGACTGGTCGCGCTTTTCTGACTGGGAGGGCCATCGGGTCGGTCGCCTGGCAAAAGGGCTTGGCCGGGCAAATCCCGCATCGCGGAGCGCGGGGCAGGCAGACGGTCGCACCGAGATCCATGAGCGCGGAGTTGAACTCTCCCGGGCGACGTCGGGGAACAAGCTGAAAGGCGTGACTCCAAATCGCTTGGTGGGCGGGCGCCGAATCGATCCGGGCCGAGACATTGAAGATTCGCGCGAGCAATCGAGTTGTGTTGGCCTCCACGATTCCGACCGGTCGATCGTAGGCGAAGGTCAGGATGGCGTGGGCGGTGTAACGTCCGATGCCGGGCAGGGCCAGTAGTTCCTCCACTGTGGTGGGACATGTTCCCGCGTAGTCCTGTGAAATGGTAAAGGCGGCCGCGTGCAGATTGCGAGCCCTGCTATAGTAGCCAAGGCCCTGCCAGGCATGCAGAACTTCCGTCTCAGAGGCTGCCGCCAGCGCGTGGAAGTTCGGGAAACGGCTGAGCCATCTATTATAGTAAGGAATGACGGTAGCCACCTGCGTCTGCTGCAGCATGATCTCGGAAATCAGGATCGCGTAAGGATCCCGGGTGCGGCGCCACGGCAGATCGCGCCCATTTTGGGAATACCAGCGGAACAGAGCTCTTTGAAAAGAGCGGATATCCTGCGGAGTGATCAAAGGCGAAACATTCTCCATGCTGCGATGGGTTCACGCAGTCCCAGATTGCCCTCACCCTAATCCTCTCGCACCGGGAGAGGAAGGTTCATCCGTCTTGCGCCAGATTTGCTCCGCGTCATCGGGTGATGCCGACCGCGTGTTGCTGTCATCCCGAGCGCATGCGAGGGACCTTACGGCCGCCGGCTGACAGTGCGTTGGGTGTCGCCGAATCCAAAAGCGAAATGGCAGATGGTTCGCGTGGTCTCGTCTTTCAATACGAAACCGCATCGGAAAATAAATTCGCAAAATTCCGCATTGAGCGTTGGGCGTTGAACGTTGAGCGTTGGGCGTTGGCCGCATCTGCTGGAATGAATTCGTACACTCAACCTCTCACGCCCGAGCAGGTCGTAAAACTCCAATCCCTTCTTAACGAACTCGGATTCCAGTTTACGCCGAAGGAATACACCATTTTCTTCGCGCAAAAGAACAAACTGAGCGTCGCCGTCTACGAGAAGGGTCCCAAAATTTTGATCCAGGGAAAAGGGATCGAAGAGTTTGTGCAGTTCGAGTTGGAACCGAAGATTCTGGGCGAAGCAAAACTTGGATATGAAGAAGTGCATTCGCCGGAAATGTTTGAGGCGCACTTTGGCGTGGACGAAAGCGGTAAAGGCGACTTCTTCGGACCGCTTGTCATCGCCGGTGTGTATGTCGACCGCGGCATTGCGCGCAAGCTGCTCGATGCGGGTGTGCAGGACAGCAAGCGAATCACCTCGGACGCGCGGATTCGTGCCTTGGGCGACGCCATTCGCAAGGAAACTCTGGGTTTGAACGAAACAGTTCTGATCGGTCCGGCCAAGTATAACGAGCTCTACGGAAGTTTCGGGAACTTAAACAGTCTTCTCGGATGGGGGCATGCCCGTGTCATCGAAAATCTGCTGAAAAAAAAGCCGGAATGTCCGCGCTCGTTGTCAGATCAGTTCGCCGATGCGCGTGTCATTGAAAGGTCATTGCGCGGTCCGGCCCGCGAAATCGTGATCGAACAGCGGCCCCGGGCGGAGTCAGATGTGGCCGTCGCGGCAGCGTCTATTCTGGCGCGCGAAGCGTTTATCGACTGGCTGGAGAGGTCCGGAAAGAAATTGGGGTTGAAGCTGGGCCGCGGCGTTTCCGCGTCTGTGAAAGAGGCTGCTAAAAAGCTCGTTGAGCAGGGCGGTGCGCAAGCTCTCCGGGAGGTGGCTAAGATTCATTTCCGGACAGCCCACGAGATTGCTCCGGGGGATTTTCCGGCGCCTCCGCCCCGGCAGGCCTGGCGAAAATAGTTCGGCGTATTTTTCCCGCAAGTCTCGGGCAAGATTCCTGCTCTTTGACCGCTGCGAACTTTTGCATTTGTGGAAACCAGGCTTCTCATTCTAAACGCCGACCCTGTCTTTCAAGACCGGGCGTTGGGCTTGTTCGACCTGATGAACGGGGTTGAAACCCGCATTGTGCGAACGCTTTCTGACTCCATTTCGGTCCTGCTCGGAGAGAATTTTGACGCCTTTGTCGTAGAAGGAGAGGCCCCCCTGGCGGTGGAACGGGCGACCAACGCGCGCCAGCACTTTCCATCGCTGCAAATCGTCTGCCTGGTGCCGGAGCACAAGGATGCAGCCCCGGGGAGCCTGGCCGCACAACAGAACATTCGAATGATCCGGGCCAATGGCAACGAGCGGCGGCTCGACCGGGAATTGCGCAGTTTTGTCCGATCACTGGAAAAGCCTTCCGGCGCGGCCTCGGAGGGGATCGATCCCTGTCATTCCTTGATCGGCAATCTCAACCAATTTTCCGCAGCCGAGATTTTACAAATGAGTTGCCTGGGGCAGAGGAGTGGCCGCTTCACCTTCAAATCAGGACGAGGGAACAGCGAGATCTATCTGCAACAAGGCGCGGTGCGCCATGCAGTCTTCGAGCGGCTCGAAGGCGAGGCAGCCGTGGCGGAAATTTTCCGGTGGCGGCAAGGGCGTTTTTATTTTGAAGAAGGAATCATCAGCCAGGTGCAAACGGTGGATCGGCCCTGGGCGCATCTCTTGATCGACAACCTGCAAAAGCTCGACGAGACGCTCGAGCTGGCCAGCGTGTAAGGGTATTATGAAGGATAAAGAGTTGGAGACAAAACTGCGCGTTTTAACGCTGCAATTGGATAGCTGGAAAAAGCTGCACGACTCCATTACTTACGGATTGGACAAGGCCAAGCCAATCATCTCGGCCGAGCAAGAGCGTCAATTCACGGAAGTCCGGGCGCAATTACTGCAGGAGACGGAATTTGTCTTCAAGGAGCTCAACATGCTTGGAGAACTCTCCGGCAAGGCGATGAATGTGCTGCAGCGCGCGTCCTCCATGCGCGGTGTGCGCGAACTGACGAATGACGAAATTCGCCGTCTTGAAATGGAGTGGAACGGCGTGTTTACGAAGCTTGGCGTGATGCAGGGGCAATTGAAGGCCAGGCGCAAGCAGTTGGCTGCTCTCAGCGCCTGGAATTATTATTTCCAGCGTCTTGTGCGGCGTCCGCAGCTGGCCGCGTCCTAATTTCCCGGGTTTGCATAACCGGCCGAGCACGGCAATCCGGCAGCCGCCGGACCGTGAATAGAGGAAGAGAGCGCTGTAGCCGCCTCACTCTGTTGAGGCGTCTTCTGGGCGAGATGGTTGGGTGACGTTAGCGTGTCGACCGTCGGCCAAAGTTGGAAAGCGGTGGATCTCGCCGGCGTTTGCTCCTGAGGTTGAGGAGGTTAAACCTTCCGAACTTTTCGTTTTTTATTTAATTTTGGCGCCCACTTGGTCAACGTGGGGCGATTCTTAAGGTGTATGGCAAAGTTAACCAAACGCGACATCGTCGTCTCGATTAGCAATCAGACGGGGATGGTTCAGCACGCGGTCTTCGATGTGGTTCAGCGCACGCTGGATCAGATAACAGACAGTTTGGCCAAGAATGTCGCCGTTGAACTACGCAACTTTGGCGTCTTTCAGCCCCGCCTGACGAAGCCGCGCGTCGGCCGCAATCCCAATCAGCCAGGCAGCAGTTTTGTGATCCCGCCGCGCGCCACCGTCAAGTTCAAGGCCGGCAAGATTATGCGTCAACGCGTGGAGAAGCTGTCCCGTGAGTTAAAGGAAGCTTCCGATCGGAAGGAAGAGCCGAAGACTCAGACGCGCAGCGCGGTCAGCTGAGATTGGTTTCAAACTGGCGCGACTTTTTCCAGGTCGAGCAGGCCGTGGATCGCTTCTTCGAGGCGTTCGAAATTAATCGGCTTGGTCAGGTGCTCGGAAAAACCTGCTTCCTTGGCCCGGCTGACATCGTGCTCCATGCCGAATCCGCTGATGGCGATGCCGCGCAGGTTTCGAGTCTCGTGCAATTCGCGCATCAGGTCGTAGCCGCTTCGGTCGGGCAGACCGATGTCACTAATTAAGAGATCGAACTTCTGGTGGCGTGCCTTCTCCACGGCCTGGTCGGCTGAGTGCGCCAGGGTGATGTCGTAGCCGCGACGTTCCAGCATCATCTTCATCCCCGTGCAGGTGTCGTGATGATCGTCGACTACGAGGATATGACAGGTCCGGTCATCGAGCTTCCTTTTATCGGCCGGAGCGGGTGGTTTCGCGTTTTCGCTTCCATTCGCCGATGCCGGCGCGGCTACTGTTCTCAGGGTCAGGGTAAAGGTGGAGCCCTGATCTTTTCCTGGACTCTCAACGCGGATTTTGCCGCCGTGGGCGTCGACCATCGCCTTTGAAATCGCCAGTCCGAGCCCGAGCCCGCCATAGCGCCGGGTGATCGAGCTTTGTCCCTGCTCAAAGGCATTGAAAACCTTTCCAATCTTTTCCGACTCAATGCCAATGCCGGTGTCCGTAATTCGAACCTCAATCTCGTCTGACGTCGGGTTTGAGGTCGTGACCGTGACGGCGCCGCCGGCCGGCGTAAATTTGACGCTGTTTTTGATCAGGTTCCAGAATACCTGCTGTAAACGGGCTGGATCGCCTTCCACGAACGGTCTGGTAGCGTCCAGATGAAACTCGACCAGCAGCTTTTTCTGGTCGATATCGTCGCGGCAAATTTCATAGGCGCGTTGCATCGTTTCGTGCACGGACACGGATTCGAAGCTGAGTTGCAATTTGCCCTTGGCGATGCGGGTCACGTCGAGCAAATCGTCGATCAGGCGCGCTTCCAACTCGACGTTTCGCCGGATGACTTCCAAAGCGTGCCGGGTCTGCGCTGAGTCGGGTGTGCTCGCTTCCAATTCGCCCACCATGGCAATGACGGGTGAAAGGGGATTGCGCAATTCATGCGAGAGCAGGGCAAGGAACTGATCTTTGGCCGCGTTTGCGCCGATTAATTCCTGCCGCAGCGTCACGTCACGTGTCTTGTCTTCGACGAGATAGAGTACGCCCTGGACGGTTTGGGCCGAATCTTGCAGGCGCAAAAGGTTCACGTTAATGAAGTGCGTCATTCCTCCGTCGTCCTTGAACGGCTGTTCGATCAACTGAAACGGCGCGCCGAACGAGAGCACTCGCTCGATCGCGCCGGGCGGCGCAATCTTCACATCGTCGTAGGTCGCTCCGGTGATTTCCTGGTTCTGGGGCAACCCGCCAAAGCGCCGGGCCATTTGCGCAAAAGCGTCGTTCGCCTGCAGAAAGTGGCGCGTGGCCGGGTCGACGAAGGCGATCCCCGTTGGCATGTTGGCCAGGATTTTCTCATTAAAAATGACTTCGCGTTCAAGGCGGCGAGCCGATTCCGTCTGACGGCGGTAAAAGCGCCCGCCGAGCAGTGCGAAGATGAGCGTTAATCCCATCAGCCAGGTGGTCAGCACGGCCATGCGACCAACCAGGTCATGCACCGGTTTGTAGGCCACCGATTTTGGTTGCTCTACCACGGCAGTCCATCCAGTCGATTCAACCGGACTGAATGAGTAGAGGCTTCCATTCCGTTCGACGTGTCCGTTCTTGTTTTTCCCGATGTCTTTGATCAGACTCTGGCCTTCCGGTGAGAGCGGACTCGGATCGGCTTTGAAGTTTTTCGTGAAGAGGGTGTGCCCATTTTGGTCCAGCACCTGGCACTGTGCCTGGTCGGCAAATTCAATGGTCGAGAGACGGCGTCCGATCCGTTCAACCAGAACCGAGACCCCAAGATATCCGATGACCGATCCGTTAGGGGCACGGACCGCCCCCACAATATCGGTCGCCATTCGTTTATCGGAAAAGCGTGGGTGAACCGGTGAAGCGTAAGCCTCGTTCGACTGGGACGCGGCTTCCCGCCAATACTCGGCGCCGTATTCCTTGCCGACCATGGCCGGGTCAGGCGGCACGGAGGCGACCAGCCGGCCATCAGCCGAGGTAATGAACATGCCGTCGATCCGCGGATGAGAGTAAAAAGCGGACGAAAGCCACTGCATTGTGGCGGCGGGAGTGCCTGTGCCCGAAAGGATACTGGCGGTATCCGGGAGGCTTTGGTAGTAGTCAATGATCCCGCCCGTCCGGCTGAGGTCGTCGCCCACCATGTGGCCGATCAGTTGAACGAAAGTCTGGCGGTCCCGCAGGATCCTCGATTCAAGCGTATTGCTGAGAATGGTGTAGGAAACGACCAGCGTCAGGATGGACGGGACCCATCCGGCCAGCAGAATGGGAAAAACAATGTTGAACCGCTCGAAGCGGCTTTGATTTCCTTTGCTGGCTGTTTCTCGCAATTCCATTCTCCCATCCGGGTGTTGCGGGGTATTCAATATACCACAAACTCCCGCCTCGTCCTGCCTGTGGTGGTTTGGCCCGGGTTCCTTAGTTTGGCTGGCGCAGTCTGAGATCCAGATCGCGGGCCGTCGCGTGAATCGCCTTTACCTGGGCCGGTTGCAACCCCGAGCCCTCAGCTTTCGAAAGAATGCCTCGAACATCCTTCATTCCTGAACGCAGTTTCTCAAAGACCGGACTATGGGCAACCTGAGGCGGTAAGGTATTGAGTTCTTCCACGAAGTAATCAACCAGCTCGGGTTGTGCCAAGTTCTGAGCCCGTTCGCGCGAGAAATTCGCCTCCACCGCGGCCGCTCCGATTTCAAGGCCGCGCAGCCAACCGCCCAGACTGATGAGCGCCGCCATTTTTTCGTCGCGCAGGCTGATCATGGCATGTTCGACGTCAGCCTGGGTGGCGATCAGCTCCTTGCGTACGGCCGGCCAATTTCCGGCATGGCCCAGCTCGGTCAGGCTGGCGCTGTGGCGCATGACCCGGTCAGCCACGCCCAGCCCGCGTGCTTCTCTGATGAGAACGCGCCCCAGCTCATCCACCAGGTTCTGCTTTTGCGCCGTCACGATCAGAAAGCCGTCTGCGATCAGTCCGCCGAAGATTAACCCTTTCTGCTCACGCCGCGTCGAACTGGCGGTTGGGAGTTCCCGCCAGAGCTGGGCGAAGGGGAGCGGTTTGAGCCGGTCGAGCTGCTCGAAGACGTGCTCGATCCGAGGGGCTGTGTAGCGGTTCACGCCCAATTCCTCGCGCTCGTGCGCCTGTTCGCCGGCCGGTCCCTCCTGCCCTGCCGCGGGCTGCACCAGAGTGAGCGTAACAAGCACTAAAGCGGATGCGATTCGAGTCGGCCCACCGGGTGATTTTACGAGGCATGATGGGCTCATTCCCCGAGGTAAACAGGGTATTTTTGATTTGACGCACGCCGCGGAAGCGGCATCATGTCGCCCTTGCTGGCTACGCCAGCAGGTTCTAGAAGCCTTATGCAAGGAAGCGTTAGCTATTTTATTTGGACGATTTGCTATTTGAGTGTCCTTTTCGGCCTCTCTGCGTACGGCGTTCATCGTTACGTCATCATCTATCTCTTCCTGAAGAACCGGAAGCGTGAACCGAAACCGCTTTCCCGGTTCGAGCAACTGCCCAAGGTGACCATGCAGCTGCCCATTTTCAACGAGGTTTATGTCGTAGAGCGGTTGCTCCGATCGGTCAGCGAGCTCGATTACCCAAGGGAACTTCTCCAAATCCAGGTTCTGGATGATTCGAACGATGACACTTGCGAGCTCACGTCGGCCTGCGCCGAGGAATTGTGCCAGCGTGGTTTTAACGTCGAGTTGATCCGTCGGGTCGACCGCACCGGCTTTAAAGCGGGGGCGCTGGCGGTGGGTCTGGAGTCGGCCGAGGGCGATTTTGTCTGTATTTTGGATGCTGATTTTGTTCCGCAACCCGATCTCCTGAAGAAGACGATCGATTTTTTCACCGATCCGAAGGTGGGCATGATTCAGACGCGCTGGGGCCATTTAAATCGCGGCTACTCTCTGCTCACGCGCGTCCAGGCCATGTTTCTGGATGGACATTTGCTGCTTGAGCAAACGGCGCGCAGCCGGAGTGGACGGTTCTTCAATTTCAACGGAACGGCGGGACTTTGGCGCCGCGCTTGCATCGAAGAGGCGGGTGGCTGGCAGCATGACACTTTGACGGAAGATCTGGATCTGAGTTATCGCGCCCAGCTGGTCGGTTGGAAATTTATCTTCCTAACGGATGTGGTGACCCCGGCGGAGCTGCCCGTGGACATGAACGGCTTTAAGTCGCAGCAACACCGCTGGACCAAAGGGTCGATTCAGACCTGCAAAAAATTGTTGCCGACGATCTGGCGCAGTGATTTGCCGCTCACGATCAAGCTGGAGGCGACCGGTCATTTGACCTCGAATTTTGCTTATCTCCTTTTGGCCTGCTTGTGCGTGCTGCTGCACCCGGCCACGGGCGGCCCGCAAGGCTGGGTCCGCACGCTCCTCATCGACATTCCGATTTTTATGACCGCGTCGGTCTCCGTTGCGGTATTTTACATATGCGCACAACGCGAGTTGCATCCCCGGACATGGATGAAGGAGATTCTTTTGCTGCCTTGCCTCCTCGCCCTCGGCGTCGGGTTGTCGCTGAACAATGCACGCGCCGTTCTCGAAGCCGTCTTCAACCACCAGAGCGACTTCGCGCGCACGCCGAAGTACGGCATCGAGCGGAACTCGCAGCCCTGGCGTAACTGCAAGTACATGCCGATGAAGTCACTCCTGCCCATCGCGGAAATCGCGTTTGCGATCTACTTCACTTACTTTGTTTATTACGCCATTTCGCATCGGCAATTCCTGTCGGTACCGTTTTTGCTCATGTTCCAAGTCGGCTTTCTCTATGTTTCCCTGTCTTCACTCGCACCCTGGTGGCCGCGAATCAGCTTCGGAAACTCGCGGGCTCCCGCGGCGATTCCCGCGTGACAATACGGGAATTTTGAGTAAAGGGTCGCGCATGCTTCGCCCCCTGTTGGTTTTGCTAGCCATGGCTTTGCTCGGTCCGGCGGCGCGGGCTGCGTCGACGATTACGCCGAGCGCGGACGTTTCACCCATCCTCCCCAGTCTGCCAACCTTGCCAGCCCCGCAGCAGGAATTTCCTGACCGCGTGGTGGTTAGCGTGCATGACCAGAAACTGATGCTCGTCCAGAATGGGGCCAAGGTAGCTGTTTATCCTGTTTCAACTTCGAAGTACGGGCTGGGCGATTTTTGGGGACGGATGACCACTCCGCTTGGCTACCTGAGGGTGGCGCAAAAAATTGGAGATCACGCGCCGGTTGGTGCGGTTTTTCATAACCGCCGTTTTACCGGTGAAATTCTGCGGCCGAACGCTCCGGGTCGCGACCCGGTGATCACCCGGATTATTTGGCTGCGTGGACTGGAGCCGCAGAACGCGCATGCTTTCAGCCGTTGCATTTATATCCATGGCACGCCGGAGGAGCGCTACATCGGTCAACCCGCCAGTTATGGCTGCATTCGCATGAAGTCGCGCGACATTACAGCCTTGTATAATCAGATTCCGATCGGCGCTCTTGTCCAGATCGTTCCGGATCGTCTGCCGAGCATGCCCAAGGCGCGTCGTGGGCGCGCCTCGGCGGCCCTGCCCGAAGCCAAACCGGCCCCGCGCCTCGTGGCTTCGAACAGCGGCCCAAAAGCTTAGCTTCAACGCCCGTTTGCATTCGCCCGCACCTTGACAATCGAGGGTTGCACCGCGACTCTCCACGCCCCGAAACTTTTCTTGAATCCATGGCCAATACCAAGTCCGCTGCTAAACGCTCTCGTCAAACCACCAAGCGCTCGTTGCGCAATCGCAGTGTCCTCACGCATTTGCGTAATCTAAAGAAGCGCAGCCGTTCGTCCGAAGCGGGCGATGGCAGCCAGGTTCGCGCCCTCATTTCGGCCATCGACAAGGCGGCTAAACGCGGTGTCGTCCACCGCAACGCGGCCAATCGACACAAGGCGCGCCTCGCGCGCGGGCTCGCCGCCAGCAAATAGAGAGCAGACTTCGTCGAGCGGTTCCGACGCAGCCAAATGGCCTTTGCATATCGTGCAGGACGGATAGATTCTTGGCCGATGATTCCGGCTTTCGTTCTCGTGCTTGCCGCCGTTGCTTATCGCATCGCGACGGGACTCTTTATTCACTCCGGTGCGACCTGGTTGTCCAACTTCGCTCCGCTCGCCGCTGTCGCCCTTTGCGCGGCTGTCTATTTCCCGTCCAAATTCAAATTCTCCGTGCCACTCATCGCGTTATTTCTGTCCGACCTGGTTCTGAACGCGCATTACGGAGCTTCCCTGCTCGATGCCCATGTCGTCTGCCGCTATCTCGCCCTAACGATCGTCGGTTGTGTCGGAGTTTTGCTGCAAAATCGCGCATCGCTCAAGACACTGCTGCCGGCCTCGATCGGCGCATCCGTTATCTTTTACGCGATCACGAATGTCTTTTCCTGGCTGAGCGACCCGGGTTACATCAAAAACGCGGCCGGCCTGGTGCAGGCGCTAACGGTGGGCCTGCCCCAATACAGTTCCACGCCCACTTGGATGTTTTTCCGCAACTCGCTCGTGAGCGATCTCTTTTTTACCTGCCTCTTCGTCATGTGCGTGCATTTCAGCCGCAACGCTGAAGCCGCGCCGAGCAAAACCGCACTCGCGCGGGCCGCGTAAACTCCATGCAGCCCGCGGAGCAGCGCGACGAGGTCGAGATGCTCTCGCTGATGCTGTTGATCCGGCGCTTCGAAGAACGCGCCAGCCAACAATATCAAGCGCAGAAGATCGGCGGCTTTTGTCACCTTTACATAGGACAGGAAGCGGTCGTGGTGGGGGCCGTTGCGGCCATTCGCCCGGACGACTACATCATCACGGCCTACCGGGATCACGCGCACGCGCTGGCCCGTGGCACCAGCCCTGAAGCTTGCATGGCGGAGCTTTTTGGCAAAGCAACGGGCTGTTCCGGCGGACTGGGTGGATCCATGCATTATTTCGATCGCAAAAATCACATGTATGGCGGCCATGCCATCGTAGGGGCGCATGTTCCCCTGGCTGCGGGCATGGCTTTCGCCTCGAAATACCGCAAGGAAGATCGCGTGACCCTTTGCTTCTTTGGCGATGGCGCGATCAACCAGGGGGCCTTCCACGAAGCTCTGAACTTCGCCGGCCTTTACAAGTTGCCGGTCGTTTTCATTTGCGAGAACAACCTGTTCGCCATGGGCACGTCGGTGAAACGATCAACCTCCCTGAAACAAATTGTCGATCGCGCGGAAGGTTACGATATGCCGGGCGAAGTAGTGGACGGAATGAATTTTCGGGAAGTGCGCGATCGTCTCGGGGAGATCGTGAGTTCGATTCGTAAGGATCCGCATCCGGCCTTCGTCGAAGCGCGCACCTATCGCTATCGCGGCCATTCCATGTCCGACCCGGCCAGCTACCGGACCAAGGATGAACTGGAGAAGTATCGACTGGACGATCCCATTACGCGCTTGCGCGCGCAGCTGACCCGCGAAGGCAAACTCAGCCACGAGCAGTTCGACAAAATTGACAAGCGCGCGAAGGAAACTGCTTTAGCCAGTGTGAAGTTCGCCGAGGAAAGCCCTGAGCCGGCTCTGGAGAAACTTTACGATTACACGTACGCGAGCGGAAGCGGAGAAAGCGGAGCGTCCGCCGAGGGAGCAATTTCGTGAGAGAGATCACTTATCGACAGGCGCTGAACGAAGCCCTCGCGGAAGAATTGGAACGCGATCCGAATGTATTTTTGATGGGCGAAGAAGTGGCCGAGTACAACGGCGCTTACAAGGTGAGCCAGGGATTGCTTGAGCGCTTCGGACCGGAGCGCATCATCGACACACCGATCAGCGAAAACGGTTTTGCCGGCATGGGGGTGGGCGCGGCCATGGTGGGATTGCGCCCCATCATCGAATTCATGACCTTCAGTTTCTCGCTCGTCGCGTTCGATCAGGTGGTGAACAATGCGCCCAACATGCTCACCATGTCGGGCGGTCAGTTTAATATCCCGATTACCTTCCGCGGCCCGAACGGACCGGCCCATCAACTGGGTGCCACCCATTCCCACGCCACGGAATGTCTCTATGCCAACGTGCCGGGACTGAAAATCTGCACACCCGCCACTCCGCGCGATGCCAAGGGCCTGCTCAAGACAGCCGTGCGCGATAATAATCCCGTGCTCGTTTTGGAATCAGAACTCCTCTACAGCTCCAAGGGAATGGTCGAGCCTCTTGATCAGGATTTATTGATTCCGTTAGGCGAGGCCGAGGTGAAGCGGGAGGGGAGCGATGTCTCGATCATCTGCTATGCGCAGACGGTGCCCCTGGCCCTGGCCGCGGCGGCCCATCTCGAAGAGGAAGGTATCAGCGCTGAAATCATCGATCTCCGCTCGATCAAGCCGCTTGACGAAAAATCCATTTACGAGTCGGTCAGCAAGACGCATCGCGTTGTGATTATTGAACAAGACCGGCCGTTCTGCGGCGTGGGCGCGGAGGTTTGTTATCGGATTCAACAGAATATTTTTGACGAACTGGATGGGCCGATTCTGCGCGTTGCCCAGGAGGACGTCCCCATGCCCTACAACGAACGCCTCGAGAAGGCGGTCCTGCCGAGTACGGAAAAGCTGATCGCTGCGGTGCACAAGGTTTGTTACGCCTAGAAGGAATTCGCCATGCCTGAAATTACCATGCCGAAACTGAGCGATACGATGACCGAGGGAACGCTCGTCTCGTGGAAAAAAAAGAAAGGCGACAAAGTTTCGGCCGGAGACGTTTTGGCCGAGATCGAAACGGACAAGGCCACCATGGAATGGGAGTCGCCGGAAGACGGGACCTTGACCGAAATCTATATTGAAGAAGGCGGCAAAGTGAACGTGGGCGACAAAATCGCGTTCCTTGGCGCTGAAGGAGAAGCGGCTCCGGCGGAGAAGAAAAGCGAAGCAAAACCGGAAAAGAAAGAGGAAGCGGAGACAGCGAAAAAAGAAGAAAAGCCTGCGGTCGAGCCAGAAAAGCCTGCGCCAAATCAGAAAGAGGAGCCACGGCCTCCGGCCGATGAATCAAAAAAGGCGCAGGACGTAGGCAAAGAGGAAGCGCGGGTTAAAGCCTCCCCGGTCGCGCGACGACTGGCGGGCGAACTTGGAGTCGATCTTTCCAATGTGAATGGAACTGGCCCGGAGGGTCGGGTCACCGAGAGTGACGTTCGGGCCGCAGCGAAAGCGCAAGGTCCGGTTCCCGCGCAGTCTCCCGCGCCAAAGCCGGCTCCTGCGGCGGCTCAGGTGGGTGGCGGCACGCGTATTCAGTTGAGCGGTATGCGCAAAGTGATCGCGCAGCGCCTGGTCGAGAGTAAAGGACCGGTCCCGCATTTCTATCTCAACATCGACCTCGACGCGGGGCCTTTGATGGCGGCGCGCGCGGAATTGAAGTCGGCCGGGGAAAACGCAGATACGGCTAAGATTACTGTGAACGACTTTGTCTTGAAGGCCTCCGTGCAGGCGGCTGTCAAAGTTCCCAAGGTCAATGCTTCATTCGACGGCGATGCGATGGTGCAATACGCGGATGTCGATTTGGCCGTGGCGGTCGCGATCGATGATGGACTGGTCACGCCTGTGATCAGGGCGGCCCAGAACAAATCGCTCCGTGAGATTAGCGAAGCCATCAAGGACCTGGCGCACCGGGCCCGCCACAAACGAATGAAGCCCGAGGAATTCCAGGGCGGCTCTTTTACCGTTTCAAATCTGGGCGGCTACGGAATCGACAGTTTTTCTGCCATCATCAACCCACCGCAGGGATTTATTCTGGCCATCGGTGCAGTCTCAAAGAAGCCGGTCGTCGACGATTCCGATCAGATTCTGGTTGGACATCGCATGTCCATTTGCATGAGTTGCGATCATCGCGTGATCGATGGCGCGTTGGGCGCTGAATACTTGAAGGAACTCCGGCAGCTTCTGGAGAATCCGGCTCTCTTGTTGGTTTAACGTCCGAGTGTTTGCCGGTAGAGACGGATCTCCGAGCCGTCCCTACCTGGCGAGAAGCTGCTTCAATTCCCAGACCATAAAGTCATCCAGCGTCTGGCGCGTCTTGCGGATGGCGAACTCAACGATGGTCGCGTCGTCGAGAAAACCGAGAAAGGGAATTTCGTCGGGGATGAAATCAAGCGGATCGACCAAGTAGGCCACGGCCGCAACCATGGAGAGAAGCGCGTTGGGCGGAACTTTACCATATTCCCCGCGCTGATATGCGCGCAGCAAACGAAGCATGGCATGCAGGTAGGCCCAGGATTCCCGGAAAGGTTTTCTTGGGAGCGACGCTGCCGTCCTGGCCGCCTGCTCTACCAATTGCTGCAGTCGATCGGAACTCAGTGTGTAATGTTTGGCCTGAAGGACTGCCTTGCCAAAAGCCCGGCTCCGGACGGTGGCGTCTCCTGTCTGTAGGCCTTTCGAGGGATTCTTCGTCGCGGGAGGCTTTCTTCTTTTTTTCGCCGGCTTGGCCTGCAGTCTGGTCACGCCTTTAGTGATTAGCGCTTTCATTTGCAGCTGAGAAGCTCATTAACATCAGACCTGTCGGCCCTCTGGGTCGGTCTCGCTACGCTCTTGCGCCAGTTCGGCGGGTCGGCGAGCATGATCTCTGTGGCTGTAAATGCGTCTGAGGAAAAGCCGCTGCGGTCGATATCGTTCGTCGTCCATGCGACCCGCGGTGTGATCCGTGATCAAACGACACGGCGGAAAACAATGTTCGTTCTGTTGCTGATCGCACTGGTTCTTCTCTTTGCCGGATCGACCTTTCTTGCGCCTTTCCTCAACCCTCTGAAACATCTGGGTTGGGCCCTCGCTTTTTGGATTGTGTGTGTCTGGCTCACCTTAACGGCGTTGTTACTGGCCATGTTCGATCTGCTCATGGCGCGGCGAGCCGGCCGGGCCGCTCAGCGCGACCTGCGCGATGGGTACGCGCGCCACGCCACGTCCTCCTCGTCGGACAGGCGCCCTAACGAATAGTTTCATGACGCAGAAATCAAGCCCGGCGACGTCGACCTTTCACTGGAGAACTCGGGAAGAAATGGAGCAGGCCGAGCGGCTGGCGCTGGCCCCGTTTGCGCAAAAATCGGGTGACTCCCGCGGACGAAAGTACGAGGAAGCCAGTCACGCCTATCGCACCGAGTTTCAGCGGGACCGGGCTCGCATCATTCATTCCCGCGCGTTTCGCCGGCTCGAATATAAGACTCAGGTTTTCCTCAACGGCACCGGTGATCATTTGCGGACCCGCCTGACGCATTCCATTGAGGTCGCCTCCATCAGCCGGACGATTGCGCGCGCCTTGTCGCTCAATGAAGACCTGGCCGAAGCCATTGCCCTCGCGCACGACCTGGGGCATTCACCTTTTGGTCACTCCGGCGAAGAGATGCTGGCTGAGTGTATGCGTGATCAAGGCGGGTTCGATCATAACAAGCAGAGTCAGCGCGTCGTGGAATTGCTGGAGAACGCGTATCCCAATTTTCCCGGCCTGAATTTGTCGTTCGAAGTGCGCGAAGGTTTGCAAAAGCATCAGGCCTTCTACGATCCGCCGACTCCCGGGGAGGAAACGTACAGGTGTCCGTCGCTCGAGGCGCAGATCGCCAATCTGGCCGATGAGATCACGTACTACAGCCACGACCTGGACGACGCGGTTGATTTCGAGATCCTCAGCGCAAAGCAGCTCGAAGAAAACACGGTCTGGCAGCAAAGCCACGGCGCGGTGGTCGCCCGTTATCCGGAGGCGCGCGAACCGGAGCTACACAAGCTCGTCATCCGTAACATCATCGATGTGCAGGTGCGCGATGTCATCGTGAGCAGTGCCCGGTCGATCGCCGATGCGGGTGTGCAGAGCGCGGATGAAGTGCGTCGTCAGAGCGGCCCGCTCATTCGTTACAGCGACCAGTTGCTCGACGCCAATCGGGCGCTACGCCGTTTCCTTTATCAAAACGTCTATTATCATCCGCGCGTCGCGGAGGTGAACCAAAACGCGTGCGAAATGCTGCGCCGCGTCTTTGAAGCGTTGCTGGTCGACCCGGAACAGTTGGGCGACGCCGCGACCAAGCGGATCGAGAGCGAGGGCCTCTATCGAACAGTGTGCGATTACGTGGCGGGCATGACCGACCGTTATCTGATGGAAGAGCATGCGCGGCTGGTGCCGGGCCGTGGCCGGCCCGCCATCAGTTCATCGAACTGATCAACCCTTCAGCATTGCGCACAATCACGCGGCCGCAGTCCCGCTTTCCTCGCCCAGATACTGGATGAGCAGGCGCAGGCGCTGATTGACCGAGAGCTCTTCCAGAACGCGCTGGCGGCGCAGGGCATCGCTCACGAATGTCGACGCCACCAGGTCCGCGAGCATCTCGGGATCGGCCATATCGGAAAGGTAGTGATCGACCTTGGCCGGGAGCTGTCGCCCGTCTCCCTTAAGCTTGGCATAAAGCTCAAGGACCTTGGCGGAGAGAGCTTCTGTTTCGATCGATGTTTGGCTGTCCGACTCGAGCCGTTCGATCGTAGCAATCGGGAAAGGTGCTTCCTGCTCGAAGCTGGTGAATCGAACGCGGTCGAGGCCCTGCAGAATAAGATTGGAGGTCCCATCGTCACGTCCGACACACGCCCGGATCAATCCCACGCCCGCGACTTGAAAAAAATCGGACGGCGAATCCCACTGGGCTCGCTGCGGTTTGAGCAACGCCACCGCAAACATGCGGTCATGACTCAGGGCGTGCTCCAGCATCTCGCGGTAGCGGGATTCGAAAATGTAAAGAGGGAGCAGGGCGTGGGGAAAAAGAAGAGATCCCGGCAAAGGCATGACCGGGATCTGGTCCGGAATGATGGCAGACGATTCCATGCTTCCCTAATAACCTATACGCGCCGGGCATGAGCAAGCGTCGCCAAAAATTCGGGGCACGCGGGTGGTTTCAGCGTAGTCCGAGGATGCGAAATGAATCCTGCAGCTGACTGACCGATAGTTGCCCTTCCACCTGCCGATCGGCCAGCGTGGCATAGGCCATGGTCGAACCGCAACCGGCCAGGACGACACGGGAAAGCGCACCAAGTTGGCCGACGCCCATGACACTGACCGCCAGGTCAGCCTCATCATGTGAAATGAACTCGAGCAGGCGCGCCAGTTGCGCGGCCGTGTCGGTGCGCGTGGCCACTTTGAAAATGGCGGCCCCGAGAGATTTCGCGATGCGTGCCTTGGCATGCAAACTGCGCGGGGTGGGTGTTGAATCGAAGTCGTGCAGCGAAAGAATGCGCGCGATGTTTCGATGGGGCAAAGAGGTCAACAGCGCATGGAACGATTCGGCAGAACGCAATTCAACATCCACATATCTGGCGTGCGGCAGAAAGCGGGAGAGAAGCTCGCGCCGCCGGGCTGCGGCCAGAGTGTTCGCTCCGCCCTCCGCCGGATGACGCGCCGTGGCGATGAGCGGCGCGCGCAAGCTGCTGATTTTTCTCTCCAACTCGTCCTGAATTGGAAAAAGGTGATCGAGGCGAAGCTCGAAAATATCCGGCGGCTCAGGCATTCCCGCCGCCACGGCCAGGTCGGCGCTGGTCGCGATGACCCCCACAATCTGGCAACGTTGCTTCTGCCGCGTTTTGACCGGGCTCTGCGCTGCCATATCTTATCTGTCCACCCCGGGGTCCAAGGGAGGATTAAATCTTCGCTTTTTTCGCATGCTCGCTCGTAAACAGGAACTCAGCACCCAGGTCCAGCAGCTGATCGATTCATTCCTGCTCGCATTCGCCTTGCTCCTGGGGCACACGCTTCGACTCTACAGCACCCTCTGGTTCAATCTATCGAAGTCTATCGACCGGTTCGGCAACTACTCCTGGCTGCTCATCGTGGTCATGCTCTTTGGACCGATCCTGCTCGATCTGCAGGGGTTCTACAACTCTCCCATCGACAAAACGAAACGGAAATCGCTCGGCCAGATTCTCCGGGCCATGATCTACCTCGGGATGATTGTGAGCGCTTGCGTGATTTTCCTGCGCCTGCCGCTGGCCAATCGCTCCGTTCCGATCCTTTTCGGGATCATCGCCATGGCGGCGTTGCTAACCAAGGAGCGAATTATCGTCCATCACGTTCGGGGACGGGCCCGGCGCGGAGAGTTGCGTGAGCCTGTCTTGCTGGCCGGCTCGCTTCAGGACATCGCTACGCTCGAACAATCACTCACGCCCGAGCAAAGACTCCTCATGGAGATTTCGGGGCGAATCGATATCGAGAAGCAGCCGCTCTCCGATCTGATCGAAGCCATGCATCGCCATTCGGTGGCGCGCGTCATTTTTGCCGCTGGCCACAGCCAGTTGAACCGCGTGGAGGAAGCCATCGGGGCCTGCGAAGTGGAAGGCGTGCCCGCCTGGTTGGCCGCGGATTTTATTCGAACCTCCATCGCCAAACCGTCGTTTGACGCCTTTGCCGGGAGGCCCATGCTCGTCTTTCGCTCCACTCCCGATGTCTCGTGGACATTGTTCATCAAGGATGTCATCGACCGCGTCGGAGCGTTCTGCGCCCTTCTTTTCTTTGCCCTGCCCATGGTGGTGGTCGCGGCGGTCATCCGCGTGACGTCGCCCGGTCCAATCATTTTCAAACAGCGCCGCGCCGGAAAACACGGGCAGCCATTTGTCATGTATAAATTCCGGTCCATGTCGGATGACGCCGAGATGCGCAAGGCTGAATTGGAGCCCTTTAACCAGATGAATGGCCCGGTTTTTAAGGTGGACGCCGATCCTCGCATCACACCTTTTGGAAGGTGGCTGCGTCGCAGCAGCATCGATGAGCTCCCGCAATTGGCCAATGTCCTCCTCGGCGACATGAGCCTGGTGGGCCCGCGTCCGCTTCCTCTCTACGAGGTCGAGAAATTCGAAAACACGGCGCAACGGCGCCGGCTCAGCGTCAAGCCGGGTTTGACCTGCCTGTGGCAGATCAGCGGCCGCAACCAGGTCCGGGACTTCAGTGACTGGGTCAAGCTCGACCTGGATTACATTGATCGGTGGTCGTTAGCCTTGGATTTCAAGATTCTCATTCGGACGGTCCCGGCGGTGATTCTTGGGTTCGGAGCCAAGTAGCCGTACACATATATATATACGAAGGCCTTGTTAGGCCGAGGTCGTGCCGGCTAGGGTAGCCGGGAGCATCCGTTCCACATACTTGGCCAGGATATCGAGCTCGATATTGACCTGCTCGCCGCTCTGGGCGTTTTGCAGATTGGTCGCGCGTCGCGTGTGGGGAATGATCCAGACGGCAAAGCTGTTGGACGAAATGTCGGCCACGGTCAGGCTGATTCCGTTGATGGCGACGGAGCCCTTATGGGCAATGTAGCGGGCGAACTCCTGCGGCAGTTCCACCTCAAGTCGGTAGTCTTTGCCGACCTGTTCGAACGACAAAATCCGGGCGGCGTAGTCGATATGCCCCTGCACGAAATGGCCGCCGATACTTCGGTCGGCCCGCAAGGGGCGCTCCAGATTGACGAGTGTCTCGCGGCGCAATTGTCTCAGGTTCGTGCGGTTCAAAGTCTCCGTCAGAAGATCAAACGTCACTTGCTCGGGGCGATGCGCGGTCACGGTCAGACAGCAGCCGTTTACGGCAATGCTATCGCCGGTGTGCGCGTGGAGGGCGGTGCGCGGCGCCGCCACTTCCAGTTGGATTCCCTGGTCGGTGGCGCGGATCCATAAGACCTTGCCGACCTCCTCGACTAAGCCGGTGAACATGCTGGAACTTTTACGCCTACCAGGCGCATCATGCCAATCTTGAAAAGGGGCAAACACCGTGGACGATCCTTGCAACGTCATCTTAGAAATCTCTTCTGGGCCTGGCCATCGAGCACGGCAATCCGGCAGCTGCCGGACCGTAGCTGGAGGAAGAGAGCACTGTAGCCGCCTCACTCTGTTGAAGCGTCTTTGGGCAGCCGGCCCGCCATGGCGGGCCCAGGCCTGGAGCATAAAGGAAATCGTCGGCAGTCCCGCGCCTTCGCCTAACGAATTGCAGGGGTCGCCGACCTCGGGCGTGGGCCGGGTCAGAACCGGGCACGACGGGAAGACCGATATCAGCCGGTATGGCTAAACCTGCTTGACGGGCACGAAACTGGCTGAGCCGTAGCGCCTCAATGGGTCGTATCGGGTCCGTTCAAATTTTATGAATTTTTTCCTAGGCAGGCCTTTCTCGATCCTATAGAACAGCACAAACGACGGGTCTGCATGACATGCATGTGGGCTGGTCGTTCAAAGATTTTTTAAAAAAAACCTTGTCAGAGCAGAGAATCTTAATTATTGCCTACCCCAAACCTAACCAAACCCATGGAGAAACTAATGATCAGAAACGTGCTAAAACCGTTGGGATCCCTTCGCGTCGCCTTTGCGCTCGCGGTGGGACTTCCGGTTTTCATCCTCTCAAACGCGTTCGCGCAAGCGCCGGCCGATTCGTCGGCCCCGGCCACTGGCACTAACATCCCGCCCGCTGGCGGAGCTGGCAGCCAGGCCGAAGTCGAGCGAGTCATCGTAACCGGTTCCAATATTCCGACAGCGGAAGAAGTTGGACCGAACCCGGTGGACACCTATCGCCGCGACGATATCACCCGGCTCGGTGTGCGCAGCTCGACGGATCTCATCCAGAAGATCCCGGCTGCAACCGGCTCAAGTGTGAACGAAAACAATACCAACGGTGGTGACGGCACGACCCGTATTAACCTTCGTGGTATCGATCCTAAAGAGACCCTGATCCTGCAGGACGGACGCCGCTTGGCCAACGTCGCTTCAACCAGTGACTCGGTTGACTTTAACCTTTTCCCATTGGGATTGATCGATCACATCGACATCCTGAAAGACGGCGCTTCCCCGAACTACGGTTCGGACGCGGTCGCGGGTGTGGTGAACGTCTACCTGATTCACCGGTTCCGTGGTTTGGAACTGTATGCCAGTTATGGCAACAGCAATCTTGGCTTCGCCAATGATGCGGGTGAAGAGAGTGCCTATCTCCTGGCAGGCACCGGCGACGACAAGACGAACCTCGTAGTTTACGCCGGCTTCTATAATCGCTCGGCCATTTACTCGCGGGATGTGGATATCTCGCATGACGCGAATCACACTCCGTTCGGCGGCAACGACGTGCGCAGCGGTAACTTCGCTGGCCGTATCGGTGCCTTCCAATTCGTTCCAAACCAAAACGGCGGCATACGCACCCCGACGGCCCACGCCTTCGCCAATAAGCAAACTGATCCGCAATATTTAAACCGCAACAATCCTGCGAGCCAAGCCTTTGTCTTTACGAATGAGAAGTTGTTCTTCAACTTTGCCGATCTGACTCCGTTGATTTCCGCGGTCGACCGCGAGTATTTCTACGGCTCGTTCAACCGGGATATCTGCGACAAATATCTGACGGCCTTCGCGGACTTCAAATACACCCGAACGTTCTTCGATGGCGCCTTGGCTCCGACTCCGTTCACGCCTGATGTTTTCACTGATGCGACGCATCCATTCGGCATCAGCGGCGCTGGCATCAGCGTGCCGATCCAGAATGCATTCAATCCATTCACGGTGGCCGATTACACGTCGCCCGGTGGGTTTAATACCCTCTTCCCGAACACGCAGGTCAGCGCGCCCCCACCCCAGACCGGCTTCACCACGGCTGTTCGTTATCGCTCGCTCGACGCAGGGCTGCGCACGGACAAGATCAAGTCTGATAACTATGTCTTCACTGCCGGCCTCAATGGCAACATGGGCGAGTTCGGTGACTACTTCAAAAGCTGGAACTGGGAACTCGGTTTCCGCTACAACGATGATTATCGCACGGAGCGTGCGGGAGGCCTCGTCAATAACAACGCCTTGCGCGTTGGATTGCTCGATACCAATCCGGCGACCGCGTTTAACCCTTTCGGCATTTACCAAAACAGGCCGAGCGTGGTCCGGAAAATCTTCGTCACGACGAATCACCTGAGCGATTTCGTCGAAATGTTGGAAGACGCCAAAATCAACGGCGACCTGTTCAATATCCCGGCCGGTCCAGTCTCGTTCGCTATCGGAACCGAGCACCGGAAAGAGACGATCCAGGATAATCCTGACTCTCTGACCGCTTCCGGTCAGACGACTGGTGCGACCAACTTCGGTCCGACTCGCGGCACCCGCGATGTGTGGTCGGCTTGGTGGGAAGTGCGTGTTCCTATCACCAGTCCGACATGGAATTTCCCAGCTTTCTACAGCTTGGAAGTGACCTATGCCGAGCGATACGAGAACTTTAGTGACTTCGGTGATACGGAGAAGCCAAAGTTCCAGATTCGCTGGCAGCCGATCGACTCCGCATGGACGCTGCGTGCGACCTACGTAGAGTCATTCCACGCGCCGACTCTCGGCGAACTGTTCGGTGGCTTTGCCCAAAGCTTTCCGAACGTGACCGACCCTGTAGCGAACACGGGTACTGAGCCTCAGGTCGAGCAAGACCTTAGCGGCAATCCGAGTCTGCAACCTGAAACCGCATACGAATACACGGCCGGGACCGTTATTACGCCTGGCAAATGGTGGAGTGCCTTGCAAGGACTTACCGTCAGCGCAGACTACGTTCACCTGGATATTCGCGGATTTACCTCCTCACTGGATCCCCAGTTCGTCATCAATAACGAGAACAATGGATTCGGTCAGTTCATCACCCGGGGTGCTCCCGGATCTGGCGGCGGCACAAATCCGACCGTTGGCCCAATCCTAAATGTCTTCACCCCGCTTCTGAACCTCGGGCGGTTCATCGAAGTGGCCTACGACTACGAGATGGTTTACACACTTGAAACATCTCGCTTTGGTCACGGCGATTTCGGAACGCTCACCACGACGTTCAACGGCACTTATGTTGATAGTATCAAGGTGCAATTCCTGCCTGGTCAGGGCCAGACACAGGTCGTAGGCAAGTTCGGCGGGGGCTTCCAAGGCGCCAACGGTGGCGGTAGCTTCACGCACAATCGCTGGTACTCGAGCGTCTATTACGACGGGCCGGAAGGTTCGTGGTTGGGCGGTCTGGATACGGGTGCGACCGTGCATTACGTTGGCCAATATTGGGACGCGAAGGGTTTCGAAGCGCCTCCCAACAACTCCAATCGCAAGGTTCGTGAGTGGATCACCCTCGACCTGCTGGCGCAGTACACATTCAACATGCCAGCGCCGACGGCGGCCGGAGATGTGGCTGGTTCGTCCAAGGACGGAGGCAAGAATGTGCGGATGCACGACGGCAAGGACAAGAACGTGATGCCGGTTTCCACGGCAGAGTACAACCCCTGCGGATGGAGAGCGTGGTTGGACAAGACCACTCTTATCGTCGGTGTGGAGAACGTGTTCGACGACCAACCTCCATTTGTGGCGGGCGCGTTTGAGAACGGCTTCGACGAGCAGACTGCCAATGCCAAAGGCCGGTTCTGGTACGTCGGCGTTAAGAAAAAGTTCTAAGCCTAGGTTAATCTAAGAAATTCCAGCGGCCGGGTTTGTTACCAAACCCGGCCGTTTGCTTGTACGGATACAAAAACACCCCTCCCGATTCGCGCCGCGAGGGGACCAGTCTTTCCAAGCCGCTGGAGCTTGCGCATCGACTGCTCATCTCGATAAGGTGTCTGAAGTCTTTGATCTAATGCCGGCAGACTCGCAATATTGAATCAGGTGAGCGCCCACCGAACGAAACGTCGCCGTCCGCATTCGGCGAAGCAATCAAGAGGTCGTCCACTTCAGACAAATCCAACTTCGAAGCGCACGCCATCGTGGAAAGCAGCAGTGGACTCACCCTGGGCCGCTGGCGCAGTCATCATCCTATTGGCCGTGGCGGTCTACTTGCCAGCCCTTCACGCCGGGTTTATTTGGGATGACGATCAACACCTGACGCAAAACCCCGCCATTATCGGTCCGCTCGGATTTAAGGACATTTGGACATCGAGTCAGGCGGTATATTATCCGCTCGTTCTGACCAGTTTTTGGATTCTCCACAAATTCGTGGATTTGAATCCTCTGCCCTATCACTTGCTGAATGTTTTCATGCACGCCGGCTCTGCCGTTTTGCTTTGGCGCGGGCTGCGCCAACTCGGTGTGCGCGCCGCTTGGCTCGGCGCTGCTTTGTGGGCTCTGCACCCGGTCATGGTGCAATCGGTAGCGTGGGTGACGGAATTGAAAAATACGCAGTCGTGTTTCTTTTACCTGCTTTCGATTTTATTCTTCCTTAAAGCGGATGGCCTGCCCGAGCGCAATTCCTCCTATCGCAGATGGCACTTCGGCCTCTCGCTCTTTTTCTTCGTTCTGGCGATCACAAGCAAGTCCGCCACGGTCATGTTGCCGGTCGTGCTGGTGCTTTGCCTTTGGTGGCGCCGGAACCGATTTCCTTGGCGCGATCTTCCCGTGCTCATGCCTTTTTTCCTCATTTCCGCTATGGCCAGCGCTTGGACCATTTGGGAACAAAAATTTCATGCCGGAGCCGTCGGCCTCGAATGGTCGCAAACCTGGTCAGAACGTTGGGCTATCGCAGGATGGAACATCTGGTTTTATTTGAGCAAGATAGCGTGGCCAACCCCGCTCAGTTTCTTTTACCCGCAATGGAAGATAGACGCGACCAATCCGGTGGTGTATCTGCCTTTGGTCGCAGCACTCGCTGGTCTATCTCTGCTGTGGTGGAAAAGGACGGGTCTTCTTCGGCCCGTGTTTCTCGCTGCCGCGTATTTCGTCGTATCGCTTTTTCCCGTGGTGGGCTTCTTCAATATCTATTTCTTCCGTTTTTCGTTTGTGAGCGATCATTTTCAATATCTGGCCGCGATGGGACCGCTTGCCCTGGTGGCAAGCGGAATTGCCAGCGCTGGCCGCGGCCCGTTTGGCCGAAGTGGATTACAGCTGGAATCGATGGTCGGGGCAGGTCTCCTGTTCGGCTTGGGAACGATGACCTGGCGGCAAGCGAGAAATTATGCCGACGCCGAAACACTCTATCGAATGTCGATTGCACGGAACCCCGATTGCTGGCCCGCTTTCAGCAATCTGGGCGCGGTGGCGCTGCAAAAGAGACGAGTGGACGAGGCCATTGGTTATTATCAAAAGGCCCTGGCCATCAAACCCGACGCCGCCGAAGCACAATATAGCTTGGGGAACGCGTTTTTCATTAAACATGAATTCGCTCAGGCCGTTCCCGCTTATCAGGCCGCATTGCGTGCGCGACCCAATAACGCCCGGGCCCACAGTAATTTGGCCATATGTTTGGCGTCCACTGGGAACACAGACGAAGCAATCGCGCAGTTCCGCGAAGCGATTCGATCTGACCCGACCTACGCGGAGGCGCATTACAATTTGGGCTATGCTCTGCTTCAACTCGGGCGCCGCGACGAGGCCGTATCGCATCTCACCGAAGCCATCCGTCTCAAACCGAACTACGCGCAAGCCCGAGAACAATTGCGAGAACTCGGCGTGACTGGGCCGTCACTTTGACGCCAGGCCCGCCGAAACTAGCTGGCGATTAAATCGGGCGGGTGACCCTCGAGCAAAAAATGACGTCTCGATATCGCCGCCCCTACGAGCCCTTCTCGTGTTGATAGATTGCGACCGACTGATTTTCGAAAATCTTCGGGGCGTCCTTGAGAATGGCGCCCCAAATGAATGGATGGCGCTCGATGAACTCCTTCAATTCGCCATCCGCGAAAATAAGGTGAATCCCGCTGTTCCAGAACAAACGGGCTCTCTCGTCATCGGACAGATACGACCCGACGCCGATGCTATCGGCGAGGGCGGCCTCCCGCTCTTTGCGATCAACTGACATGGCCCAATGCCCCCACACAACCGTGTTGCCAGACCAGGCAGGGACGAGCCGACTGGTTCCAGGCGTTGCCAAAACCACCTCATCAGGTGCGCTTCGCTCACGCAGGATCTTTAGACCCTCGACGATGCCGTCGTTTACATAATAGGCGTCGCCCTTATTTGTTCTAACTTGTTCATTCTCGCTGACAAGTAGGTAACAGGATGTCGATGCGACCAAGGGCAGCAAAATGATGGTGGCGATGACCCACGGCCACTTCGCTGCGCGCTTGGGGAACCATCGGCCCCAAAAGGAATCGAGGACGACGCCGGTCAGGATGCACAGCGGGATTTGCGCGCCAAAAACGAGCTTTCTCTGAAACCAGAAAGGGAAATACGCAAATATGACGGCGAGGAAGAACCAAAGAATGAGCGTCCAATGCCGTTTCAGTAGTTGACTGCGGAAAACGGCCAGCCCGGCCAGAAGGAAGAGCAACGGCAATCCAAATCCAAGCGCATACGCAGCGGCAGGCGGGCTTTTCATTTCCCCCATCACGCTGTGCCGGGCCAGGAGAGGATTCAATCTCGAGACCGCCGCCAGGTAAATTGCGAACGGAAGCGCCGCGGCAAAGTAGCGCCACAAATATCCCGCGGCCTGCCTCTTTTTTCGCACGATCGTAATGATCGTGGCCCATGCGAAAAGCAACGGCACCGAATAGGGATGTAACAGCGCCATGACGCCCACCGCCAGCCCGCTTCGCCAGAAATCAGCCGTCCGTGCGTGTTGCGTCCCGCGATCCAACCAATAGATCGAAAGCAACATCAGAGTGAGAGAGAAAGGGAACAGAGGATTCCATAAGAGTGACCAGAATGTGCTTACCTCTGGCATCCAAAGATCGGCCGGCGGCACGGCCCAGTGCTCGGTCACGCCAGACAACAACAGAATCGCGCCGAAGCCCGATGAAACACCGACGGCGATGGAAGCGGCGACTGACTGACTCGGCTTGAGTCCGAGGTAATCGACAAAGCGATAGAACGTGAGGAGGAAGAGTGTTACGCCAATCGCTTTTACTCCGAAAAAAACAATTCCGATCTCGCACGAAAGGAGGGCACTGCACCACCCGCTGATTAGAAAAAGGGGATGAAACAAAAACGGCCCGTGCGGCAGTGCCGTGTATTTGATTTTGAATAACCACGCGCCGTGGGCCGCTTGCTGCGCCCAAGCCATGTAGCCAAAGGAGTCCTCCGGATAGGGCGGGACAATCCAGGTGTAATGGTAACCAACCGGCGTCGACCACCAATTGATGAGATAGGGCGCGGACGTCACCAGGACAAGGAGCGTCGTCCAGACCCACCGAAAGACGGTCAAATGGCGCCGGCTCATTCTCTATCCTGGGACGCGGCCAGTCGCGCGCGTTCGTCCCACACATGTCGATCCGTCACCTGGCAATGTAATCGCAAATCGGGCGAGGCAATTCTCACCCGCCGCCAAATATTTGTTCGTGCGTCCATATGATCAAACGTGCTTCTACCAATGTAATTGTGATACGGTGCGGTTTTACATCCTGATGTTTGCGAACACGCCGAACGTGCGTCGAATTCCACTCGCCCTCCTGCTTATTTTTTCAACCGTTCTCGCCTACCAAGGTGCGTGGAACGGTGGGTTCGTTTGGGATGATGATGATTATGTCACGCGTAATCCTCTGCTGACGGAATCCAACGGGTGGGGAAAGATCTGGTTCTCTCTGGAGGCCCCTTCCCAGTATTTTCCGCTCGTTTACACTGTCTTCCGACTTGAGCGAAACCTTTGGGGCTTACACCCCGCGGGTTATCATTGGGTCAATATTGTTCTTCACACGGCGAATGCTCTGCTCGTTTGGCAGCTCCTTCGCCGTCTCAAGCTGCCCGGTGCCTTCCTCGCCGCCCTGATCTTTGCCTTGCATCCGGTGCAGGTCGAATCAGTGGCCTGGATCACCGAGCTCAAGAACGTGCTGATGGGATTCCTCTTCCTTCTGACGCTTCTCGCGTGGACGACTTTCATCGATGAAAAGGTGAAACGGCGAGGGTGGTTCTACGCGGCCGCCATCCTCTTTTATGTGTTGGCCCTATCGGCGAAGACCACGGCGTGCACCTTGCCCGCTGCCCTGCTTCTCATCCTTTGGCTCCAGAAAAGGCCAATCACAAAACAACGAGGGTGGCAGATTGTACCCTTTGTTCTGCTCGGCGTGGCCATGGGATTGGTGACGGTCTGGTGGGAACGATATCACCAGGGTACGCGCGGCGAGTTTTTCGTCCTTGGCCCCATTGAGCGATTGCTCGCCGCGAGTCACGCCATCTGGTTCTATCTAGGCAAAGTTTTTTGGCCGGCCAATCTCACGTTCATTTATCCGCAGTGGAGCGTGTCGGCCAGCGATCCACGGAACTACATATGGCTAGTCGCGTGCGTGCTCGCTGCTGGCCTGGTTCTCCTCGTCCGAAAGCGCGTGGGACGAAGCCTTGAGGTAGCCGGAATGTTCTTCGTCTGCACGCTCGGCCCGATGCTTGGACTGATTATGCTCTACACTTTCCGCTACACCTTCGTAGCTGATCATTATCAATATCTTGCCTGTATCGGACCCATCGCCCTGACCGCGGCCACTCTGACCGGAGCGATAAATGGCCTAACCGATACGTGGCGCAGACCGATGCTGTTCGTTGTCTGCGCCGCCGTGATTGCTGTGCTCGGAACGCTCACCTGGCGACAGGCCGCTACCTACCGCGACGTCGAAACGCTGTGGCGAATCACCATCGGCCGGAATCCTGATTGTTGGATGGCTTATAACAACCTCGGCGTCGTGTTGTCTCGCAAAGGCGAGTTTGAGGAGGCCATCGAGAACTATAATAAGTCACTGCAACGGCATGTTGAGCGCCAGGCTCAGCTGAACTACGCCGAAGCTCATTACAATTTGGCCAATGCCCTTCTTGAAAAAGGGGATGTCACACGAGCGCTGAGTGAATGCCGTGTGGCCGTGACGTTGGAGCCGAACAACTCGGATGCTCACGTTGCCCTGGGCAATGCGCTCTTCGCCTCGGGAGATTTGACTGAGTCGATAACGCACTACACCCGCGCCTTGGAGCTGCGGGCCGACAATGCGGACGCCCTCTATAATCTCGGGAACGCGCTGCAGCAGAAAGGTGAGATCGCGTCCGCGGCGGATCATTATGAGAGGGCTTTGACCATCGCTCCCGAGATTTGGGAAGCGCATCTGAATCTCGGTAACATTCTTTCTCAACAAGGTAGGGACAGAGAGGCCATCGGGCATTACGAGAAAGCGCTGGCCCTGTCGCCGCGCTCGGGCAAAGCGCGGAACAACCTCGCCTGGTCGTTGGCCACCGCGTCTGACGCATCCCTGCGCGACGGAAGCAGAGCCATGAAGCTTGCGCAGGAAGCGAACGACTTGGCCAAGGGAATTGATCCGCTCGTCCTCAACACTCTGGCGGCGGCTTTCGCCGAGACCGGACAATTTGATCGATCGCTTGAAACGGTCGACCGGTCGTTGGAGCTCGCCACATCCACTGAAAATGTCGCTCTGGTGAACGAGCTTCATCGCGTGCGCGTCATCTACGCCTCCCATTCGAGCTACCAAAAACCGAGATAAGGAGTGGGGCGGGGGAAGGTGGCCATTGGCCTCAGTAGCGCGGTGAAGTCCGGTCCGCGCGCGGCCGCGCCGGACGGATGAGGAAAGTCATTTCTCTCCGGTAATTGCTACCCGTCCCGTCCGTTTGGACTTCAGCGCTGGGTTGGCCCGGAAGCCTTGGCACGAGCGCTGCTTATAGGAATCATAATTACTATGATCCTGATAAGCATCCAACCTTTCGATTACAAGAAGATCTTCGCCCTCGTTGCCACGATGATCTGTCTTTCCTCCGTCTCCGGCTTCGCTCAATCCCTGCTCCTCAGTGTTCCTTCCACTCCCTACGATCGGCAAATGACGCGGATTCAACCCGTCCTCTTCTCCAAGATCGCCCCGCACAGCAATAGCAACATCTCTCTCGCCGTGGTGAATCATTGGATGCAGAATCTGCGCGGAATCCCCTATGGCTTTAGCGCCGAATGGAAGACTCCGGCCGAAGTAGAAACCGGGTCAGCCGCCGACTGCAAAGGCAAAGCCGTGGCTCTTTATCAGAGAATGCACGCGAGTGGTGCCAACAATGTCCGGCTTGTCATAGGCAAGCGCTCGTGGATGAGCCGCAAGACTCACGCCTGGCTCGAGTGGACCACGGAAGGCGCCAGTTACGTGCTCGATCCGACTTGGAACTGGGCGGCCTGCCGCGCCGAGAAGGTTGGGTCTCATGCCTATATCCCCTTTTACGCCTACGCAGGAGCAAAGAAATATCGCGCCGCCAGTTCGTCCACTCTTTACGCCAAGAATTAGCAGTAGATTGGGTTGGGTGCAGTGTTCGCACTGCGGGCAAAACCGTGCCGGGAGAATATCCCGCACGGTTTTCGCTTTTGGCTGACCGGCCGACGGCCCTGCGGATGGCAGTTGGGGCGCCTCCTGCAAAAAATGAAGGGGAGACCCAAATTTTTTATTGCCAAGAAGGAGGCAGATGTCTACTATCGTTCTTGTAGCTATGGAAATTATGAGCGCACCCTCTTCTCGTCTCCTCAAAGTCTGCACCCTCATCGTTGGCGTTTCATCCCTCGGCGGCAACGCCTTGTTCGCTAATGAACTGGTCCTGCAGAAAGTTCCGCCTCTCACGGTCGAGCAAGCCCCGGGCTACCCGGAAAATCTTGCGCGCTATCATTTCGGCGCGCAAGTGGAAGCCGCGCCCGCAGGGAACCCGGCTTCCAATCTTCGGTTGAGCTCGAAAAGCGAAGACCGCAATACATCTGAAGCGGCGCTCCTCTGCGACGATCCCACGACTGGTTATGCCTTGTCGAACGGCAGCCGGACGTTGCTCATCACCCTGTCGAAGATCGAAAATATCGACAACATCTCCTTCCTGAATCACGGCGTGAAGGGAAGCGTTACGATCGCGACGTCGAATTCCAAACTCCCGGTCAGCAGCACGCAGTGGCATGTGGTTTCGGAACAGGATCTCACGGCCTCCGCTTTTCGCGCCAAAGTCGGTCCGAGCGAAGCGAAATACGTCAGGCTCACCTTCAACGTTTCCGAACCCGGCCGCATCGCTGCGCTGGGCGTTTATTCCACCCCGAATGTGGCGGCGTTTACGATGCCTCGTGCGCGCAAGCTCAGCCTGGAGCACTCCGACAGCTTTGCCCTGATCAGTTACAATCTGACCGATGTGCATGCCAAGGCGCGCGCGCTTTACGTCAGTTCAGGCAACGAAATTCGTGAAGCCAACAACATGATCGACGATCAGTCCGCTACGACTTACAAGTTTGCGTCGTCCGACGCCGAGCCCACGGCCATCATCGATCTGGGTAAGGTGACGACCCTCCGTCGAATCACGGCGCTGTATACACCGCGTCCGGGTAATGTGGACTTCTATGTCCTCGAATCTTTGCCTGGTCATCCGGCGAACGCTCCCAAGAATTTCAAGCTGGATAGCGCCGCGCTAGCCAACCTGAAGGCAGTGGGATCAGTCAGCGACGGCTCGGGCCGGGCCGCCATTGATTTCCCCGAGACGACTGGGCGCTACATCCTGGTGAAGTGGGCGGGTGCGGCTGATTCCGATGCACCGTTTTCGGTTGCCGAGATTGCCGCATTTGGCGGGAGTCGCCCGGGCAATCTAATCGCCGCGAACACTTCGGCGTCGACTCAGAATCGGATTGAGTCGGATGGCAAAGACGTCGCCGACGGTAAGGATCTCGGAAGTGGCAAGGATTTCAGCAAGGACATGCCGGAAGAGGGACCTGAAAGTCCGGCGGAAGGTCCACCGCCCGCGTTGCCTCCTCCTCCTCCTTTCACGTTCGTGCCGGAAATCCTTCCGACAAGTCCCTGAACCGGTTTAGAATTTACAGCCCGCTCCCCGGCTTTTGTCGCGCGAGCGGGCTTTTCTTTGCCGCCGCTACAGCTGGTCCCGAACGATCTTGAATATGGCGGTGTTATCGAGGGAACCCTGCAGACCCTCCGTGCCTGGTCCAATCCCCAGCGCGAGGACATCCTCGACGGTATTGAGAGCTGGCTTGTCGTAGACGGCCGCCGGTTCGAGAGAATCCGGTGACATCTCTGTTTGCTCGCTGGCGCCGGTAGATGAGGTACTTCTGGGGTTTCCATAAGCCTTGATTCCGTTAGGCCCGGTGGCCCAGGTCAACCATGGCTGGCCGGCAGAATTGAGGCCGAGCAGGGCGATACCGCTATCTTTGCGAAAGGGAAAACCGTTCAGGCTGAGCCCTCCGATCGCCACGTCTCCGCACACAATGATGGTGGAGTGAGGGCCGGCATAGCGGCGCGCCGTGGCCGCCGCGCGATCCAACTCAATCGTTTCGGCCAGCGTGCGCTCGGCCCCATTTTCCTGGGCGGCTTTCCGCATCAGGCCGACGTCGACCACGAGCAAATATCCACCGGCGTTGTATTGCAAAAGCTCGATCGCGCGGCGCACCATATCTGATAAACCGGGCTGATCTCTGCGGGCTTCCAGCTGGTTGGTGAATGCCATCTCGTCGTTGGCGAACGCGCCCAGCAGTTTCGTGCGACGCCAGGCTGGGACGCCCTCCAGCTCCGCTCTCGTCCGCACGATATCGAACCCGTTCCGGCGTAGTTCGAGCAACAAATCCCGATCATCCTGACGCTCGCCCCCCTTGGCCTGGGGCAAAAGATGAGCAACCCCGCCACCCATCGCGACGTCGACCGGAGATTTGCTCGCGAACGCCACCGCCATCTGGTCGCCATCGCCCGCTTCCGATTGATGCGCGTAGAAAGCCGCGCAGGTGGCGTCCGTTAATCTGCCATTTGTGACTAGTCCGGTCGCGCGTCCCTGGGCATGGGCCAGTTCGATCAAACTCGTTAGGGTTTTATTTTCCCCGTCCACCGCGATCGCCCGATTATTCACTTTGACGCCAGTGGCGATGGCCGTGGCGGCCGCCGCCTGGTCGGGAGCGGCGAAATCCCTCGAGTAGTTGCTGAGTAAAGCAAGGTGAGGCAACGAGTCCAAGGCCAGCTTGGCGTCGGCTCCGCCGGAATAGACGCGCGCGGCAGCCAGCCGTTGGGGCGCCAGTCCCTCCGCAATGAAAAGGATGATTCCGAAGGGCTTTTGCACCACCCAGTGTTGAAAATAGAGGATGCCGAGGGCGGCGAAAACCACCAGGCAGAACAGCGCGAGCAATTGATTGCGCCATTTCATGCTGGCGATGTAGATGCCCGTCTTCCAAGTTGTCAACGAAAGAACCGCTTGTTCGTGGTCCCAATCGTCGCCACAGTTCGCCACACATGGCGGGGCCGGTAATGCTTCTGATAAGAGATGGCTGGGGTATTAACCCGGGCGGTCGCGCCCTCGCCGAAAAAAACGGCGACGCCACTTTGCTCGCGCGTACGCCATTCCACGAACAGCTTTACGCCCAGTATCCGGTCGGCCGATTGAGCGCAAGCGGTCTCGATGTGGGGTTGCCCGAGGGGCAGATGGGGAACTCCGAGGTTGGACATCTCAATCTCGGGGCCGGCCGGGTTGTTTATCAGGATCTCACTCGGATCAACAAGGCGGTGGCCGATGGGGACCTTGCGCGGAATACGCCATTGCAAACGGCTTTGGCTGCCGCGCGCGGGCACCGTTTGCATCTGCTTGGCCTCGTCTCTGAAGGAGGTGTGCACAGCCACTATCTGCACATGATTGCTCTGGCCAATGCGGCCAAAGCGGCCGGCGTCGATGACATTTGTGTGCACGCTTTCACGGATGGCCGCGACGACTCGCCGACAGGCGGCGCGCCTTGTCTTGAGAAATGCGCACAGCTCCTGAAAGAGAGCGGGGCCCGCGTGGTGACGGTGGTGGGACGATACTTTGCCATGGATCGCGACCGACGCTGGGATCGGACGAAGAAGGCGTGGGACGCAGTCACGCTGGGGCGCGGAGAGTTTTGCGATTCGCCTCCCAGCGCCGCGCTGGCGCGCCATTACGCGGCCGGGCAAACGGATGAGTTCATGCCGCCGCTGATTTTTGCTTACCCTGACGAGCAACGAATTCGCGATGGCGACACTGTTTTGTTCTTTAACTTCAGAGCGGATCGCGCGCGCCAGCTCTCCCAGGCGTTTCTCCATCATGACTTTGATGGATTCGACCGGCAGTCGTGGCCGCAGGTTCGTTTCATCACGCTGACCCAGTACGATGCGACCTATCTTTCGCCTTTCGTTTTTGCGCCCGTCGAGCTTGCTCATATTCTGGGACAGGTCGTGAGCGCAGCCGGGAAACCGCAGCTTCGCATCGCCGAGACGGAGAAGTATCCGCACGTCACCTATTTCTTTAACGGGGGAGTCGAGCGGCCATTTGAAAACGAGGATCGCAAAATCGTTCCGTCCCCAAAAGTAGCGACCTACGATCTGCAACCGGAAATGAGTTCGCGGCTCCTCACCGAGGAGGTCCTGGCACGCATGTCTAACTACGATCTGATTATCCTCAATTTCGCCAACCCCGATATGGTCGGACACACTGGCGTGATTCCGGCCGGTATCAAAGCGGTGGAAACGATTGACGAATGCGTTTCGCGGATCATCCCCGAACTGCTTGATCTGGATGGCAAATGCCTGGTCACGGCGGACCATGGAAACTGTGAGTTGATGCGGAATCCGGACGGGTCGCCCAACACTGCGCATACCACCAACCTCGTGCACTGCGTTTATGTCGCGCGCGACGCGGCCCGTTTTCGCTGTCACGACGGGATTCTTGCGGACATCGCGCCAACCCTGCTGTTTTTGCTTGGATTGCCGCAACCGCCGGAAATGACGGGCCACAATCTGCTCGTTCCCGTTTCCTCCGCGACCACCTAACGACTTTGAGCCGAGGGGGTGGTATCGCGCAGCGGGCTACCCGCTTTGAATAGATCGATATTCGTTTGGAGCGTGCGCGCCAAGGGAAGGTTGCCTTGCTCGTGAGAGAGCTGCAAGGCCAGCTCGGCGGTGGCAATCGCTTTTGGAAAGTCTCCCTGCTCGGCCCAGGCCGCCGCGAGGAGACGTAATATTCTCGGATTTTTGCCACCCGAAGATTCAACGGCGCGCTGCGCCAGAGCGACCGACTTCGCGCCGTTGCGTTGCGAGGCCTCAGAGTTCGTGGCGAGCACCCACGCGAGATTGCATTGCGCGTTCAGATTCTCCGGCTCGATTTCCAGAGCACGCTGCCACTGCTCGATGGCTTCGCGCATGCGCCCTTTCTGCGAGAGAGCAATCCCAAGATCGCTGCTGGCCAGCGCGTAATTCGGCTGAATCTTCAATTCCTCTTCGAACTGCGCGATGGCGCCGTCGGTGGCTCCCGTTTGCAAGAGAGCATTGCCAAGGTTGTAATGAACCTTTGGATGGCTTGGGCTCAACGCCAGCGCCTTTTGAAAATGAGGGAGCGCCTCGTCGAGTTCTCCCTTGCGGGCAAGCGCTGCGCCGAGGTTGTTGTGCAGGAGCGCTTCATCCAATTCTTCATCTCCCGCCACAGTCCGCCCGAAATTGTTGCCGACTTGCGTGTAATCCGCTTCCGTTCCCAGCTCCTTGCCATATTCGGAAATAGCTTCATCGAGCCGGCCTTTCTCTAATTGGACTGTGGCAATGTTGTAGTGAATGCCCGGATATTTGGGATTGATGCGCAAAACCCGTTCGAATTGAATCAGCGCGACATCCAGTTGTCCTTTTCGAAAAAACGCCACCCCGAGGCGGTTATGTCCCTCCGCGCTCACTGGACGAATGCTTGTCTCTACTTTGGAATGCTCGATGGCTTCATCGAGTTGTCCCGCTTTCAGGAACGCCGCGGAAAGTGCACCGTGGGCGATATCGTTATTTGCCGTCACCGCCACGGCGTGTGTCCAAAGTTTAATGGTGTCGGACCAGTACGAAGTCTGAATCGAAGCAGACCAGGCCAGAACGGCCAGAGCGCACGTGGCCCCGACCGTTAACGTGGCGCGACCATACCGCCATCCTTTGCCGAGATCCGCCACGGTCCATGTGATCAGCATGTATAGGCCAATGTGCGGCAAATAGGTGTAACGGTCCGCATGGGACTGGAGTCCGACCTGAACGATGCCAAGGATGGGTCCAAGCATGATCAAGTACCAAAGCCAGCCCGTGACCAGGTACGGGCGCGTTCGTTTCCACCGCCAGACACCGATTGTAATGGCGGCGACAAAGGCGATGGAGAAGAGGATTTGCCACCAGGGAAGGCCCTGCTTTTGGATAGGGTAGAGAACGGCAAGATCGGACGGCCATATCATTTGCCGCGCGTATGTCATGATAGTGACAACAGCGTTTGCGGCGCGCGATGACATCGGCAACCTGCTCATCGCGGCGATCGTTTTTTCCTGTGCCAGCACGGTGGCCACGCTCGAAAAGACGGAAAGGCACAACAGCGGCAACTTTTCGAGAATCAGCCCCGGCAGGCCGGGTCCTGGCCTTTCCTGTTCCCTTTCCAATTTCGTTTCGCCGAACTGTCCGAAGCGGCGGAGCGGCCAGTAGTCGAGGAGGAGAAGGATGACGGGCAAAGTCACGAGCATCGGTTTGCACATCAAGCCAAGGGCGAACAAGACGGCCACGACCAGATAGCGAGCGAACGATGGCAACCTCGCAAAACGCACATACGCGGCAATCGTCAGAACAAAGAACAAAGCACTCAGGACGTCCTTCCTTTCCGACACCCATGCGACCGACTCGACGTGCAACGGGTGAATCGCGAACAGAGCAGCGACGAAAGCGCTGCGCCAGGTTGCGCCCGTTAGGTCGCGCAAGACCAGGAACAAGAGGACGACGGCTGTGCTGTGTAAAAGGACGTTGGTGAAATGGTGGCCCCCGGCTTGGACTCCATACAGAGTGCAGTCGAGCATGTGCGACATCACGGTGAGCGGATGCCAATTGGCATTGACCGTGTGAGTAAACGCCCACGCCATCCCGCGGAAGGTCAATCCAGCCAGAACCGATCGGTTCTCATATACGTAAACCTGGTCATCGTAGTTGACGAACGGATGACGAAGGGTCTGACCAAAAACGAGCCAGGTGAGGGCGGCGAGAAATAAACAGATGCCCGCGATGGTTCGCCGTGAGCACGAATTCGTTGATGGTCTCCCCATGCCTGTCATGGGTGCGCCGAGACGGAGCGGGACCGCTCTGCTAGAACGTCCTCAAACGTGATTTGGAGCTGCCGGTTTAGAGCGCGCGTTCCCGCGCGAGCAATACGCTGCAGAAACTGGAGAGAACGCTCCGGACTGGTTTCGTGCCAGACCGGTTTACGCTGGAGAAAGAGCCCCCCGTTTCTTTCCAGCAGTGCGCCCCATCCGATCGGGATATCAGATTCACGATAGAGATCGTTAGGCAAAACGAGAAAAAATACGTTAGCGCAACCATACCTGATCAATGTCTCGAACTTGGCACAGGCAAAGAGGCGATTGTGCAAGGCGTTGAGCTCGCGCAGAACACGGCTGTAGTTGCGATGCTTGATCGCGGCAAAATTATGCGAATCAAATTCCGGGAACAACGAGTCAGCCATGCGCAGCGTCGGATAATGGATGCGCAGGTGCTTTTCGAGGACGTGGCGTCGCCGCTGCACCGTGTCCAGGCGCTCTCGAGTTTCCGGAGTGCAACAGTTGTCTCGTCGCAGATCGGATCGCGCCTGCTTGCACTCGAAAATTGCGGTCGCAAGGCTTGGGCCGGGCCGATACGCCGCCACGTCCGCGCGATAGCGGGATTGCGGCAGACTCACTTCGAGCGCGCCGGCGCAATAGCCCTGAGCCTGGGCCCAAAGGAAGGCGAGCCGTTTTAATTCCCGGTGGGCGGCGGTTTCGGCTTTGCCCTTCGTCAGATTTTCGTCCATTCCGCCAGCTCGCGCGCCCAATAGGTGATGATAATATCCGCTCCGGCGCGCTTCAGCGACGTCATGATCTCAAGAACAGCGGCGCGCTCATCGAGCAATCCCTTTTCCGCGGCGGCCTTGAGCATGGCGTATTCGCCGCTCACGTGGTAGACCGCGGTAGGTTTGGCGAATCGCTCGCGCACTCGCCAAAGAATATCCATGTAGGGCAGAGCGGGCTTCACGAGCAGGATGTCGGCCCCTTCCTCGATATCGAGCGCCACCTCGCGCAGGGCTTCTTCCGCATTCGCGCAGTCCATTTGGTAGGACCGCCGGTCGCCAAACTGCGGCGGACTTTCCGCGACTTCGCGAAACGGACCGTAAAAGACGGAAGCAAACTTGGCTGCGTAACTGATGATTCCGGTTTGATCGAATCCATTCGCATCGAGGGCCGTGCGGATGGCCCCGATCCGGCCGTCCATCATGTCGCTCGGTGCTACCATGTCGGCACCGGCGGCCGCGTGGGAGAGCGCGGTCTTCACGAGAAGATCAACCGTCTCATCATTCAGGACGTGAAAGTGATCGCCATCCACCCGCGTCACCCCGCAATGACCATGGCTCATATATTCGCAAAGGCAGACGTCGGTGATGACAACCAGCTCGGGACACTTTGCTTTGATCATGCCACAGGCTTTTTGCACGATCCCGTCCGGTGCGAATGCGCCGCTGGCCTGTTCATCTTTCATTTCCGGAATGCCAAATAAGAGAACGGCTTGCAGCCCTAGGTCCTGCGCCCGGCTCGCCTCATCGGTCACATCGGCGAGCGAGAGTTGTGATACGCCGGGCATGCTCACAATCGCGCGGGGCCGGTCGATCTTCTCGCTCACGAAAAGTGGCAAAACAAAATCGTGCGAAGAAAGTTTGGTTTCACGCACGAGATTGCGCAAAGAGGGCGAACGGCGAAGCCGACGGGGCCGATGAATCAAGGTCCTCACGGTGCGAGAGTACGCAGTGGCCGAACGCGTCGCAAGCGCGACTCCTGTCGATGCGGGAGCCGCCAGGCCAGCCGGGTCGCTTATACGATTGAAAACTTCAAACGCACCAGAGAATCTCCGACACGACCTTGAACCTAACCGGAGGAACGTGCGGCTTCATCTAAAAACCTGGCAGCGGGCCGCCCTGCTCATGGTTCCCGCCGCCATCGCCACCACAGCGTTGGTCTGGATCTGTCGGCACGATCCATCGATCAATTTTCTTCCCGAAGATGGAAGAGCGGCCTGGATCCTCTTCCCCAGACCCGTGCATCCGGCTTCCCATAAGATCGTGACGCTCGACACTCTCTTTCGTCGCGAATTCTCTCTCACCAGCCGACCCGAAAAGGCTGAATTGAAAATCCGAGCCGCGAAACAAGTGGATCTGCGCATCAACGACATGTCCGTGACCCTTCCACCGGTCCATCATTGGAAAGACGAGGCGGCCATGGACGTCGCTTCGTTTCTTCGAACGGGCACGAACACGATCGAAGTCCGGGTATTCAACGACAATGCTCCAGCTGCATTGTGGTTGGTGGCGGGCGATGGCTTCTTGCTGCGAACCGATCAAAGTTGGGACGCTTCCCTGGCCGGGTCTGCCTGGAAACCGGTTGCGATGGCTTCGACGCCGCGATTGCCGGGCCCAGGCAATCCCCTCGCCGGTGGCGAAACAACCCTTGGCGGTCTGCGCGCGAGCTGGCCGTTCGAACTGCTCCTGGCGTTCACGGCGGTCACGCTCTGCGCGGTTGCCTTTCATTGGAGAATTCGTTGGCAAGAATGGGCCGACAGAAACTCAACCGTCCAGGTCGCCGCCTTGATCGGTTTGGCTGCCACCATCTGGATCGTGCTCTTTGCCAATAATGCGTTTCGGCTTCCGTTTTTGGCAGGGTTCGATGCAGGCGATCACATCAAATATATCAGTTACATCCAGGAACGGCGGGCGCTGCCCTCTCCGACGAAGGGATACGAGATGTTCCAGGCGCCCCTTTTCTATGTCGTCTCGGCTATCCTGCTCGGAGCTTGCCGGCTATCCGCGGTGGATGGTGCGGGAATCATCTTGCTTCGTTTTCTGACGACTCTTTTCGGCATCGCCCAATTCACCTTTGTCTTTCTCAGTGTGCGCCTCTTGTTTCCGCGCCGGCTCATTCTGCAAATCGTCGGGCTGCTTCTGGCCGCCTTCCTGCCCATGCAGCTTTACCTGTCACATTATGTGACTAACGAAACTCTGGCGGCCGTCCTCAGTTCGGCTTCCCTCTATTTTTGTCTGCGATTAATTCGGAATGGAAATGCGCCGGTGTCCTATTACGCGTTCTTTGGCTTGACCGTCGGAGCGGCTCTTCTCGCGAAGGCCACGACTTTTCTTCTCGTTCCGCCACTTTTCCTGACACTTGGCGCTAGCTTATGGTCGCAACGAATACCGACGGGACGGTGGCTGCGCAGTTTCGGGAGCGCGGCCCTCGCCACGTTCGCGGTCAGCGGTTGGTATTACCTTCCCATCTGGAAGCGATTTGGAACGCCTTTCCTGGGCAACTGGGATTTGGCCAGCGGCTTTTCCTGGTGGCAGGACCCGGGTTATCACGTGGCGGCCGATTATGGCAGATTCGGCCATTCGCTCGTCGATCCGTTGTTTAGTAGTTTGAACAGTTTCGCTGACGGAATTTACTCGACTCTGTGGGGAGACGCGTTGTGTGGCGGCGTGTCCGACATGGCCTTTCGTCCTCCCTGGAACTACGGATTGATGGTCTGCGGTTATCTCCTGGCCCTGGTCCCTACTTTGCTCATTCTCGTGGGTGCAGCCTTTGCTCTGCGGCGCGTTGTGCGCAAGCCATCCTTCGAATATTTCATTTTGCTGACGGTGGCCGCGGCTGTTGTATTCGGCGTCCTGTTTATGACGCTGAAAGTGGCCTGCTTTGGACAAATCAAAGCGTTCTATGGCTTGTCGGCCATCGTTCCACTCTGCATTTTTGGAGTGATAGGCTGGGAGGTAGCGGCGCGGCATCGACCGCGTCTCCAATTCCTCATGGGGTCGCTCCTACTCTTTTGGGCGATGAACAGTTTTGCATCGGTCTGGATTTATCGCTCTCCTGAACAGCGCTTGTTTATGGCACGCCGGCTTCGTAGCGATCATCAGACCGCCGTCGCCTTGGTCGAAGCGAGGAAAGTGATGACGGCGGACCCGCGCAATGCGGACGCGGTAAGGCTGAGCGCGTCCATCCTTGAAGAGAGAGGTGAGGCGGACGAAGCCCTGACCATGGCCAGACGGGCCGTCGAGATAAGTCCGTTGAATCCGGCTTCGCATTGGCAGGTCAGTATGATTCTGGCGAACCAGGGGCAGGCGGCCGCGGCCTTGAACGAGGCCCGTCGCACGGTCGAACTCGGACCGCAAGAACCGTTGGCGCATGACCTCCTTTTGAGCTGTTTGGTCCAGTCAAAGCAGAATGATGAGATTGTGCGGGCCGCGCGCGACGCCCTGACGGTTTCGCCCTTTAACGCCTTTCTACATGACACGCTCGGAATCGCGGCCGCGCAACAGGGCGATTTCTTTAATGCGATGGCGCAATTTGCTTACGCCACTTTGATCAGTCCAAAATGGCCCGAGCCGCAGGGCAAGTTCAAGCTCGTCCTCTCGGCCTTGCCTGGTGATGCCGATGCATCCAGGCACCTCGTCCAAGTAGGATCGATCGCGCGAGACTCCTCCGCGTTACTAAACGAACTGGCGTGGCTGGAGGCGACGAGTCCGGACGCCAATCTGCGGAGCGGGTCAAAGGCGGTTCGGTTGGCCGAGCGCGCGTGCGACCTAACGAGTCGGAGAAACACCATGCTCATGGCGACCCTGGCCGCATCCTATGCGGAAGCGGGAAGATTCACCGAAGCCATCCGCACAGCGGAGGTTGCCTTGGAGCTGGCGCGGTCGGCCGGTGATGCGACGGTGGCGCGTCGTGCTGAAAATCTTTTAACAGAGTTTCGCGCCAATCGCCCATACCGTGATCAGTTCCCCTCCCATTAATTCCTGAGAGCCCGTCCTTTCGTTATGCCACGCGTGACTGATTACCTTTTGGTGGATGTCAGTAATTCCTTTACCAAGGTCGCGTTTTCCTCCACGAAGCGTCTACAGCGCCCGTCGCGTATTCCGACCGATCGCCTAACGAGCCAGGCCCTGGATGCTTTTCTGGGCGGCCGAAGTGTGCGCGCCATCGTGGTTTGTTCAGTGGTGCCGGCGAAGAATCGTGAGATTAAGAGGGTGGCCGGCGCGTCCAGGGTTGTCTGGTTAAATTCGCGCATCCGACTCGGCGTTGGAATCGATTATCCAACTCCTTCCACCATCGGCGCCGATCGTTTGGCCAATGCCGCGGCCGTGGCTATTCTCTATGGTGCGCCGGCCATCGTGGTCGATTTTGGGACGGCCGTGACATTCGACATCGTGGCCGCGAATAAAACGTACATCGGTGGTGTGATTGCCCCGGGCCTGGAATCGATGACCAACTTTCTTTATCAACGCACCGCCTTGTTGCCGAAATTATCGTTGCGCGAGCCACGGCGGGCCGTCGGCAAATCTACCATCGAAGCGATGAGAGCGGGGGCCATCTACGGATATCGGGGGCTCGTGCGAGAGATCATTGAGCGGATCAAGGAACAGGAATTCGGGCGCCGCCGGGTCCAGGTGGTGGCAACCGGCGGTTACGCTCGTTTGATCGCGCGCAAACTGCCGGTGATTGACATCGTAGACGAAAATCTAACCTTGGAAGGGTTGCGGATTGTGGGGAATCTGAACCGGTGAATGACGCCACGTAGTCGACCTGGGAACCGGGGTTTTTAAGCGGTAGACGACCAGGCTTTGGCCAAGGATCAGGGGATCCAGTATATACGTGAAAAGCGGTCTCCGTTTGGCTGGCTTGCCTTTTTTTCCGGGGGGCGTTTTCCCTGAGAAATCGGTGTTTTTACCGGCGTAAATCCTGCTTTTGCAGACTTCGAACCTTTTCCAGCAATCCCTCGTCATTTTAGGCTTGTCATCGATTGCCTGGAACGGTTTTATGGGCAGTGGCATGAAGATGAGGAAGTTAGTAGCGATCACGGTTCTGGTATTGAGTTCTTTCGCGGCCAGCAACGTCGCCCCGTCCAAGGCAGAGCTCGAAGGCATGTACGACAAAGCCTTCCGGGAATTCGACGGCAATAATTTCTCGGAAGCGCTCAAGCAACTCGATGCCATCGATGCGCGTCAACCGGACCTGGCGGAATCGCAGAATTTGCGCGGCGTCATCCTCATGCGCGAAGGCATTTACGATAAGGCGGAAGGCGCATTGCACGAAGCCCTGCGCATCGATCCGAAATTTTGGAACGCCCGCTTCAACCTGGCTGAAATCCCATTTCTGAAAAAGGATTGGGTGGAAGCGCGCAATCGTTTTCAGGAATTGCTCACGAATAACGTATCGGAGTTACAAGGCGATGCGGCTCAACTCATCCAGTACAAGATTCTTCTGACCTATTTGCTCGAAGGTAAAGAGAACATGGTCGACTCGATTTTGGCCAAGTTTGAACTTTCGCCCGAGACGCCCGCTGTGCATTACGCGAACGCCGCCATCGCGTTGCAGCATAAAAATTCCAAGGAGGCGAAGGATTGGATGGCTGCGGCGGAGAAAAATTTCTCGCCTCAGTTAAACAAACTTTTTGCTGAATCGTTGTACGAAATTGGCTGGCTGGAAAAGCAGGCCGGCCAGACGCGTGCTGCCCTCGAGCTAAGCAGCCCTGCCGAAAAGGCAGCCAAGACGAAGGCCTTTGCGCGCTCCCGTGTGGAACAGGCACAACAGGCCGCGCAGCAGCGTGACTTCGCCACCGCGCGCAAGTTTGTCGACGAAGCGGACGCGGCCGACCCGAACCAAACCTCCATCCTAAATCTGCGCGGCGAGATTTTGATGGAACAAAAAGAGTTCGATCTGGCCGAGGCTTCCTTCAAGAAAGCGGCCAAGATCGATCCGAAATTCCGCGAAGCGCAATATAATCTGGCGCAGATCCCGTTTAAGAAAAAGGATTATGCGAAAGCGCGTGATCGTTTCGAAGCGCTCTTCAGCCAGACTCCCGGCGGGGATAAGAATCAGGCTGCGCAGATCATCAAATTTAAGATTTTCATGACCCTCCTGCTCGAAGGCAAGGAGAGTCGCGCGCAAAAAATGATGGAGCAGTTCCAGTTCACGGGGGACACGCCGGCTCTCTATTACGCGCAGGCCGCCTGGGAGTTTAAGCATAACAACCCGACCAAGGCGACGGATTGGATTGCATCAGCGAAAAAGATTTACTCGCCCTCGCTGAATGGCTTGTTCGGAGATTCTTTCTACGACTTGGGCTGGATCCAGAGTCCGGCCCTCGCTGGTTCACCCGCCCCGGCTATTGTCGCGGCGGCTGCCATGTCGGCGCAGACCGAGGCCAGCCCGGCCATCGAGCCAAGCCCAATCCCGGGGACAACCGTTTCCGCCAAGGGCAGGGAATCGATCGCTTTAGCCGCGCCCGCCCCGACTATCGCAGGGATGGAGGCGACCACTTCACATACTCCTGACCTTGCCGTCGCTGCCATCGAGGCTCCCACTCTGGCCTTAAATAGGAACTCTATCGCAGCGGGATCACCGGCCAAGCCGGAAGACATGCCCGCCACGTCGGCCCCGGCTTTATCGCCCACCGTGGAAACGCAGGTCGCGGCTGTGCCATCTGCATCTATCGTCGCTTCTTCGACCGCGGCGGCGGCATCTGCGAATACGGCTTCGAACGAATCGACCACCGAAACAGGCTCCAATGTGGCAACCATTGCCGCCGTTTCGGCGACGCCGGCCACGGTGTTGGCGCCCTCTCGCGTGCGTCCTGAATCCACTGGTCCAAGCTTCGGCGAGCGAATTGCGCGTTTCATGCCGGAGCAGCGGACGGCTCTTGTGTGGGCGCTCATTATTGCCGCGCTTGCTCTCATCGCCTGGGTCGCTGTTCCCGAGATTCGCCGACGTCTGGCGGACATGCCCGTCTATCGTCGCCCGATTCCTGCTACAGGTCCGACCATGGACAACGGCAATGGTCAAATCTCCGCGCCCAAGGTCACGCCTGGCCGCTTCTTTGGCGGGCCCCGTCAGGTTTCTCTCCAACTGAAAGCTTCCGAGCCGAATCTTCGCCGCAGTGTTCGGCCAGTCACAAAGCCTTCGCCGACGCGTCCGTTCAGCGTGAACCCAACGGGTGCGCCTGTCACAATGGTGGAAGCGCCCGTAGTGTTTGCACCGCAGCCTGCGGCTGAAGTCGCACCGGTTGCCGGCGTTGGATTCGAGTCGGTCGGACCCATCGTTGAACAAGGAGAGCACGCCGCCCCTGCCACCGCCGAGGTCGTCCAGCCAGAAGTTGTCGCTTTTTCGCCGGCTCCGGAAACATTCGCTCCCGCTGCTCTCTTGGAAGAAGCGCCCATCGTTGCGGTCGAGCCGATCGCCGAGACTGCACCGGTCATGGCGGAAGAGCCGGTAACGACCGCCGAGTCGATTCTCGAAACGACGGTGACTCACGAAGAAGTTCAAGAAGCAACTGTCGAACCCGTCGCGGCGGCCGAGGTTGCTCCTGCGATGGTTGAGACCGAGATGGAGCCCATCGGACAAGGCCAACCCGTGCCATATGAAATGCCGATGTTCGAGCAGGCCGCTCCGTCCGAGCCGATCGAAATCCTTCCGGCCCTGGCGACTGCTTTCACAGCCGATTCCGGCATGAACGGAATTGGGAGCTTGCGCGAACCTGTGGAAGCACCGTTGTTTATCCCTCCAGTTGTTTCAACCGAGCCCTCAGTTCTTCAATCAACAATACCCGAAACCATGCCTGAACCGACCCAAACGCAAAACGCCCCAGTGATTAGAACTCCAGCCACAGGGGGCGCGCCTCAACCTGCTAGTGCGATGCACACCGCCGTACAGCTGACGTTCTCTTTCGAGATCGCATCCATGCAACTGACCCCATCGTTCAAGATGGGAGCGTTGCAGCTGCGCCCGACCTCGAAAATCGTGACGATGCGCCTGGCTGCTTCGCAGCAGCCCCAACCGGCGATGAATCTTCAGGTGAACTTCGAGATCACCAAGATCCAGCCAGCCGGTGGCGGACTTGGAACGGTGCGTCTGACCCCTTCCCAACAGCAAAGACCCAATGTGGTCGGCTCGCCTTCCTTCACCGTGGCTGGCATGCAACTCGTCTCCAACTTCGAGTCTGCTCCTGTCCAACTCACACCTTCGCAGCAAGCTTCCGTCCTCGTGACCGGATCGTTCCAAATTGCGACCGTGGAATTTTCACCATCGTTCGAGATTGCTTCAATCGTGCTGAACTCCAGCGCCAAGCAAGTCGCTGTGCAGTTGCCCGGCGCAGCCAGCCTGGAAGGCGCGGCCCGATTCGATATCGCCAATCTTCAGCTGGGACCAAGCGGCGACATCGGAATGATGCAGCTCAATCTGGCCGGTGGGGCTGGCCGGCCACAGTAGGCCAAACCGAAATTCGACAGTTTGACAGGCCTCGCGTGAGCGAGGCCTGTTTACTTTTTGGCCTTGCCGAAGCTGCTTCGGTTTAACGAGCGCAGCTGCTTCGGAAGAAATTCGCCGTTACGCCGGATCAGTTTGCCGTCGAAATATATTTCGCCGCCGCCGTATTCCGGACGTTGGATGTTCACCAGGTCCCAATGCACCTGGCTGCGATTGCCATTGTCAGCCTCCTCGTAGGCCTGCCCCGGCGTAAAGTGAAAGGAACCGGCGATCTTCTCATCGAACAAAATGTCCCTCATCGGATGCAGCACGCGCGGATTGAAGCCGAGAGAAAATTCACCGATGTAGCGCGCACCCGCATCGGAATCTAAAATCCTGTTTAGCTTTTCCGTCTGGTTGCTCACCGCCAGAACGACCTTGCCGGCGCGGAAGTCGAGGCGAATGCCATCGAAGCTTGTGCCCTGGTAGATACTGGGCGCGTTGAAAGTGACGTGTCCTTCTACGCTCTCCTTAACCGGACAGGAAAAAACTTCGCCATCCGGGATGTTTCGATCCCCTCCGCACATCACTGCCGAAATGCCTTTCATGCTGAAGCGCAGGTCGGTTCCGGGTCCTTTGATGGTGACGCGGTCTGTCTTTTCCATGAGAGCCTTCAGAGCCTTCATCCCGGGTTGCAACTTTCGGTAATCCAGCGTGCACACGTCGAAGTAGAAATCTTCGAAAGCTTCCGAGCTCATGCCCGCGAGCTGAGCCATGGATGGTGAAGGCCATCGCAGCACCACCCACTTTGTCTTTTGCACTCTCTGGTCGAGCACCGGCCGCATTTTCTTGCCCAACATTTTTAGACGATCAGCCGGGACATCCGATAGTTCGGTAATGTTATTGCTCCCGCGCAGCGCAATGTAGGCCTGCATGTTTTTCATGCGCTTCAGCTCATTCGCCGCCACCAGGGTTAACTCACCTTCCGTCGCTTCGAGCGCGAGGGCTCGATTGATGCGGGCGCGTTGGATTTGCACGAAGGGACGACCGCGCGCCGCCCGTACCGCCCGCACCAGCGAAATCACCATTTCGTCCGGAATGTCGAAAGCATCTATGAGAACGTTTTCGTTCGGCTGGATCCTGGTGGAGTACTCTACCAGGAGTTTCGCGAGCTTGTCGAAACGGGGATCGTGCATAGACGTCAACGATTCCATTCTACAATCGAGATGCAACCGCCTGCCTGAGACCAGCCTTTAAGAAGTGGGCGTTCGGACCAGCTTGGCCGCGAAAGCACCGTCGACTTTGTCGATGAGCGGACGGGAAAATCTTTGCTCGACCAGTCGCCAGTTGGAGAATTCAAGCAGCAGCTGTTGCACGGCCTCTTCGTTCTCTTCCGGTTCAAGGCTGCACGTGCTGTAAACCAGAAAGCCGCCCGGTTTGAGCAGGCCGGAAACACTCCGCAGGATCTCGAGTTGTTGCTGCCGCATCCTGGCCAAGCTGTCGGGCTGGAGCCTCCACCGGACGTCCACTCTCCGACGCATGACGCCCGTATTGGTACAGGGGGCATCGACCAAAATTCGGTCGAATGAACCAATCTCCGCAAGCTTCTTGGGAAGGCGCGCCTGGAGCCAGTCATGTTGATGAACACTGGCCACGCCAATCCCGAGTTGCCGGATGTTTTCTTCGAGGATGCGAATGCGTTTGGGTTCGCGGTCACAGGCCACGATCACTCCCCGATTTAGCATCATTTGCGCGACATGTCCGGTCTTACCACCGGGTGCGGCGCAGGCATCCAGAATTTTTTCTCCCGGTTGCGGGTCGAGAAGCTGGCCGGCCAGGACCGTGCTGGGGTCCTGGATGTAGCAGTGCCCCCGCTGCAGAGCCTCACTCGGCAACTTGGAACATTGCAGGAAGTCGGGATAGCCGGGGACCGGCTCGCACTCCGCATAGCGCTGGATGAATTGCTCGCTATCGATCTTCAGTCGATTGACCCGTGCGTAGATGAAGGCCGGCTCGTTGTTCCACTGACAAAGTGCGGCGGCGGCTTCCAGGCCAAAATTTCTCTGCCAGCGAGTAATCAAGAAGCCGGGATGAGAGGAGCGAACGGAGAGTGGTTGCTTCCTTGCTCGCGCCCGCAGCTCATCCCGATCGCGCACGGCCGTCCGGAGCATTCCATTGATAAATCCCCGCCGTTTCGGAGCCGCCAGATCGACCGATTCATTCACTGCCGCATGATCGGGGGTGCCCAGAAAGAAGAGTTGGTACAGGCCCAGCCGCACAATATCGCGAAGATCAGCGTCGATTTGCGAAGCGCGCAGGCAACCAATCCAGAAATCCAGCAAAGTCAGATTACGCAGGACTCCATAAAACAATTCCAAGGCGAAGGCGCGGTCCGATTTTTTCAGGTTCGCCTCGCCTAGAATCGCCGAGATGATCGTGTCGGCGCGACCCGGAAAGGTTTGCCACTCTCGCAAAGCGACCAAGGTTGCTCTGCGCGCAGATGGTTCGGCCACGAATGCTCCCTAGCGCGGGGCCAGGCTCGCGCGTCCGATCGAGTGATAGCGGAAACCCAACTGAGCCATCGTTCTGGGATCGAACAAATTGCGTCCATCAAATATGATGGGCGTTGTCATCTTCTCCTTCAGGACGGCTAGGTCGACGTTGGCGAATTCACTCCACTCCGTCGCGATGATGAGTGCCTCGGCTCCTTCGATTGCTTCCATGGCCGACCCGACTAATTGAACCTTGGCGATCGACTGGACCTCGCGCGCCTTTTCCATCCCTTTGGGGTCGTAGGCGACCACATGCGCGCCTTCCTGCAGCATGTCGGCCACCAGGTCGATCGCGACAGACGAACGGATGTCATCGGTGTCCGGTTTGAAGGTCAGCCCCCAGACCGCAATTTTCTTCTCGCGCAAGACCCACAGAGTTTCGCGAATCACCTTCAGGAAGCGCTCTCTTTGGGTGGCATTGATGCGCTGGACTTCCTCGAGCAGGTGGAAAGGAACTCCGAGTTGCTCACTGATCTTAATGAACGCAGCGATATCCTTGGGGAAACAGGAGCCGCCATATCCGATTCCGGCATGGAGAAAACTCCGGCCAATCCGGCGGTCCATCCCGATGCCGTCCGCAACTTTTTCGACATCGGCGCCGCTCGCTTCGCAAATGGCGGAAACCGCGTTGATGTAGGAAATTTTGAGAGCGAGGAACGAGTTGGCTGCGTGCTTGATCAATTCAGCGCTGTTGATATCGGTCACCAGGATGGGTGCCATGAAAGGCTCGTAAACTTTTTTCATCAGGGCGATCGCCTGTTCGCTTTGCGCGCCAATCACAATGCGGTCCGGCTGCATCAGATCGGCTACGGCGCATCCTTCGCGCAGAAACTCAGGGTTGCTCACCACGTCAAACTCGGCGCCATGCCGATTATAGCGCTTGATCGATTCGGCCACCTTTTCTCCGGTCTTTACCGGGACTGTGCTTTTATCGACGATGACACGGTAACTGGTGAGGACGCCGGCAATTTCCCTCGCCACTTTTTCGATGTAACTGAGATCGACCTCGCCGCTCGGCTGTTGCGGGGTCGGAACCGCGATGAAAATGATTTGCGAGTTTTCGACGCCATCCTGAATGCTGCCGGTGAAGCGAAGACGCTTGGCCGAGACATTACGGTGAATGACCTCCTCCAGCCCAGGCTCGTAGATGGGAACTTTGCCCGCCTGCAACGCCTCGATTTTACGAGGGTCGTTATCGACACAGATGACGTTATGGCCGACATCGGCAAAGCACGCGCCCGTGACCAATCCTACGTAACCGGAACCTATGATCGAGAGATCCATATTTGCTTGGTAAAAACTGCCGCTTCAACGGCGCTGCGACAAGGAACGCATGAGCAGGCCGGATTGCAAATAGCAGACGTGATGCCGCTCAAGGACCTTGACCCGCCCCGGCCGGATCAAAGTTGAAATCGAGTCCCAGTTTGGGGAACGCTTTGAGGGTAAAGGTGAGGAGCACTCCGTACTCTTTGACCCCGCCGTTATCTCGAATGACCGCTCCGAATGATGCAACCCAGCTGGTCAGATCCCGGTAAACGGAATACCGCTGCTGCTCGAGAACCCCGCTGGTGGCCTCGTATTGCTCCTGCAATCCGACGCCCCAATTATCGTCCACGCGGTAATATCCGCCGACCACAAACAGACTGCTGTTCTTAAAGAACGGGTCGGAGTTTAGGTAGCGATGCCCTGCGCTCACCTGGAGGTTAGCCACTGGCTGAAGAACAACGGTTGTGTTGACTTCAGTGAATCCCTTATCGAAAGCCGGCACCTGCGAATTGATCACGAGAGATGCCCACGGCAGCGGGGTGAATCGGACCTTGTTGAACAGGTTCGAGTAGGGCGTGCGATCGTACGGATTATCGACATTCACGTCGACATACGTTTCAAGTTCGAGCCAGCTGACGGTGAGGTCATCGCGCCGCGTCTGTAAACGATTGCGCACGCCCAGTCTCCATACTGTCCAGTGATCGATCGAGTCGATTGAAGTGAATTGGGGAAAATCAATCGGTCGCAACTGGGTCGAAGGCTCAAAGCGATCGAACTGCAGAATTTCCCTCGGATCGGGGCCGTCGTTCGATACCCAGGAGAAATTGGTGAACGGCTGGATGATGTGACGAAGCCCGTCGAGGCCAAGGAAGCGGCTCTGCACGTCCTCCCATTCGCGCGAAATCTTAAACGACCCTTCGACTCCTCCGTTAAAAACGGTCCGGAATTTCCCGTCGCCGTATTTAATGGGCATCTCCAGAGTGGGGTCAGGCAGGAGAAATTCGGGCACGAGAGGATTGTCGCTCGGTTCGAACATCGTTTTGCCGAGATCACGAGTCTGCCCGTAATAGGTTTCGCGGAAGCCGAGACGCGGCACCACCGAAAGCCATCCGAAATAGGTGTTGGGATAGGTGAGCTGGTGAAATGTATCGAATCGGACTGTGCTGTAGTCCTCGAATTCGGAATCGTTAGGGAACTGCCGGTGCAGATTCGCTATGCCGGTTTCGCCTTCGTAAAAAATGGGTCCGTTGAAAAGAGGGGTTCGATTAACATCCAGAACGACTTCGGGAAGGCGTTCCGTTTGCTCGAAGAATTCATTCGCCTGAAATCGCAGGATCCCGGTCAAGGTGTAGATGGAGCTGGTCTTGGCCAGGGAGAGGACGTTATCCGGCACCGGATTGACCCTGAATTCACCCTGATAAAAATCCTGCATGACGAACCGGTCGCTCAGCTTCGTCACGTCTACGATGGAGTAGATGTCGTCGGTGAAGTTGGTGATGTTTTCCAAAGTCACGCGATAACGCCCGCTTGAAACCAGGCCGCGCCGCACGTCCGTGCGATTGATGAGCGAATTCTGATCCTGAAGATAGTAGGTCTTCAGCTTGGCCCAGCTATTGTCGTCCTTGCCGTAGGTCATGCTCGCGTCAAAACCGATGGCGACACCACGACGCGTGCGATAATCCAGGTGGAGTTTTCCGGTTAATTTATCCGTAATCGGAAAGGTCACCTGCGTCAGGAGGGATGGTCCCCATGAGCTGAGAAAAGCGGGAGAGACGGAAAAACTGAAAGCGTCATTGAGTGACTGATAAACGTAGGGCCACCACAAGACCGGCACCTTGCCGATGTAGAACGTGACGTTCTGAAAAACGACGTAGTCCTTTTCGTAAACGCGGATGGTGCGGGCGTGCAGATGAAAACTCGGATCGGGCGCGTCGTGCGTGGTGAACGTGCCGTTCTCAATGCGATACCCGTTCGCTGAAATTGACGTGACGCTTGTGCCCGAGACGAAGTACGGATCGTAGTCTGTCCGCATCTCGTCCGCCTTGATTTGCTTGGTCTCGGTGTTGTAAATGGCGTGGTCGGTCAGATAAAGGCTGACATCGCGATAAATGCGGACGTTCCCCTGCACCGAGATGTCATGGGTCTGTGAATTGTACTGCGCGGAATCGGCATAGATATCCGTGTCGCCGATGTGAATGGCCACGTTGTCAGTGGCCGTGGCCAGGCCATTCTCGTAATTGGTCTCACCGGTCGAGGTAATCTCAACCGGCTGGTTCTTCGGCGTTTCGATGGCTCCACCGGCAAAACCGGCGCTCAAAAATAGCCCAAAAAGCAACGAAACCGGCTTTCGCATTAAGAAGGCCGAAGGTACTGCAGGGGTTCTTCCTTGCAAAGGCGAAAACCCGGACCGGCAGACGATAAGTCTGCCCAAACCCGCGAATGAAGCTTTTAAGTGGCCAGGCACAAGGCGGCGACCTGTTGATTTAGGCCCGAAGCCAGTATCACAGCTTCGGTGATGGGCCGGGACGAAAGGGATGAAGAAAAAGCGAAATGAGCTGGGGCGCGAAGGAGAGGTGGGAGTGTCTGGGTCGACAAGGCTTTGGCGGCGATGATGACCTGCCATAAACCACTCGCCCCCACGCTTTCACCGAGGGAAGGCTTCGCCGTGTAAATCTGGGCCTTGGGCATGACCCGCTCGACCGCCTCTGCTTCCGCTGCATCAATAAACGTCCCGTTCGCACTGGCCACGATGAACGACCCGGCAGGTTCAGCGACTTCGCGCAGGACAAATTCGGCTGCCTGGGCGAGTTCGGTCCGGTTCCTGTAGTAGGCGCCGGGATGGGTCGCCTTGATCCGAATGGGGCCCTCTCGGGCCACCACGACTGCGCCGGCGCCTTCGCTCAGAATCATTCCTTTTGGCCGCCTCGCAAATGGCTCAATCGGTGGCTGCGAACGAAGCAGTCGCCACTTGGCGTAGGCGTCACAGAGCAACCAGTCGGTCTCTTCTGCGCCAACCACGAGGCAGTAATCTAACGCTTCATTTCTCATCAGGTCTTCCGCCATGTTCATGGCGGAAAGCCCCACCGCGCCGTCGCCGACCAACGTGTAGCTGGGACCGTTCAGGCCCAGAAGCGCAGCCAGATGACTGGCCGGAGCATTAAAAACCGTTTCAGGAAACAGGAGCGGACTGGCCGCCCCAGCCCCGGAAGCAACGATGTCGTGATAGAAACGCTTTGTGTAGATGACCCCGCCGTTTGAAATCGCAAAGATGAGTGCGAGACGCGACACGTCGATTTCTCCGATGTTCATCCGGGCATCGCGCAACGCAGCCGTGCCGGCGGCTGCCGCAAATCGGGAAATCGCACTGGCCCGGCGCAACCGTGGATGGACCGGCAGTTCTTTCAGAGCCGAAGCGGGAATCCGATTGACGCAATACGGGTGGTTCCCGCTCTGATCGAGGACCGTTTCGGCCACGGCCTCCTCTCCTCGTCGCAGGCAATCCCACACTTCGCCCATATCCCCACCCAGGGGCGTGATCCAGCCCATTCCCGCGATGTGCATGCTCATTCGTGCGCCTTTTTACGCATCACAATGGAGGCATTTGTGCCACCGAATCCGAACGAGTTCGAAAGCGTGGTCTTGATCGAACCGGAGCGCGCCCGATTCGCCACGATATCGAGCGCGATATCTTCATCAGTTTCCCGGAAATTGAGGTTCGGTGGGAGCACGTCATGCTGTATGGCCAGGATGCACACGATCGCCTCAATCGCGCCGGCCGCGCCTAACGAATGACCCATCATGGCCTTGGTGGAGCTAACCGCCACCCGGTCGCCAAAGAGTGCGGCGATGGCCACGCCTTCGGCCGCGTCATTGAAAGGCGTGGCCGTGCCATGCGCATTGATGTAATCGACTTCGGCCGCTTCGATGCCGGCGCGATCGAGCGCTTGTTGCATGGCGCGTCTGGGTCCGATTCCGGATGGATCTGGCTGGGTCAGATGGTGATTGTCCGTGGAAATGCCGTAGCCCGTGACTTCTCCGAGGATGTTAGCCCCTCGATCCAGGGCCGCCTTCATTTCTTCGAGGGCGAGGACGGCCGCGCCTTCGCCCAGAATCATGCCGGAACGCTCGCGATCAAACGGCCGGCATTTGTCCGGGGTCGAGGCTTGCAGCGAATCGAAGCCGACGAACACCAACTCGGAGAGAGCGTCATAACCGCCCGTCAAGACGCGGTCATATCGTCCCGATCGGATGCATTCAAAGGCGTGGCCGATGGCGTTGGTTCCGGAAGCACAGGCGTTAGCGATGATCTGGCACGGCCCTGAGATTCCGAATGTTTCCATTCCGTCTATGACCGGCTTCTGTGGTGGATAATTGGCGATCCACCCGGGCGTCCCACGCAGCGAGGTATTGGCCTGGAGCGACCGGAAATATTCCTCGCCGAAAGACATGCCCCCGCTGGTGGTGCCAAAGATAGTGGTCTGCGGTCTGAATTCGGAATCGTGCTCGAGTGCTTCCCGCAGCGCGGCCACCACCATGTGGGACGCGCGGTGCAGACGCTTTCCGCGGCGCCCCTCGATTCCGCTCGCTGTGCGCAGCCTCTGCTCGTCAATTTGACCGGCCGTTTTGCAGCGGCAACGATCGACCGGGAAGCGGGTCACGGGGGTGATGCAATCGCGGCTATCCCGCAACGATTCAAGCGTTTCCGACAGGTTCAGGCCGAGCGGGCTGACCACTCCTGCAGCCACGATTGCGACCCGCCTATTTGTTACGATTCGAGCGCTAAATGTCACTCGGTTGGCAAGTTATCACAGGCTAATGATTCCAGTTGATTTCTGAATTGAAGCACTTTAATAATTGCTCAAACGGAAACGGTAGCTTGGTGGTTGGTGGATTGTCAGTTGAGTTTATTCAGCGGCGATTTGAAATCCGATAAGCGGGAACAGTGACCTGGCGGCGTTTTCTAGAATAAACTCAATGGGTACTAAACTATACGTAGGCAATCTTTCCTTCAATACGACGGAAAACGAACTGCAGGAGCTTTTCACGCAGGCTGGCCCAGTCCAGGAAGTGACGCTCATGCAAGACAAATTCACGGGCAAGTCTCGCGGCTTCGCCTTCGTCACGATGGGTTCTGAGGCCGACGCTCAAACGGCCATCACGAAGTTTAACGGTCAGACCATCGAAGGTCGGCCGTTGACTGTGAACGAGGCCCGGCCACGCGAATCACGTCCGCCCGGCGGCGGCGGCGGCGGTGGTGGTGGTGGTGGTGGTCGCGGCGGCGGTGGTGGTTATGGTGGTGGTGGCGGCGGCTACGGCGGTGGTGGCGGCGGGGGCGGCTACGGCGGCGGTGGTGGTGGCGGCGGTCGTCGCGACGGTGGCGGCGGCGGCGGACGACGAAGCCATTAATTTTCTCAAAAAGCGGTCGCTCCGGCGGCCGCTTTTTTGTTTCTCCGTAAGTTTTTTACGCGCGATGTGCGGTTGGGCACGGCTGCCGCGTCTCCCTGATCCGAAGTGTTTTTGTAACGGGTCACAATCTTAAAAAGGGAAGGGTGCTTTATGGATGACAGATCAAAATCAAGTCAGCGGAGTTCTGAAAATGCGGATGACATCCAGATGCCTTCGATTCGACGCGATACGGCAGGAGCCGTAGCCGGCGCGGTGATTGGCAGCGTAGCTGGGCCGGTTGGCACAGTCGTGGGTGGGGTGGTTGGAGCCTTTGCCGCCAAAGCCATGGGAAAGCGCAGTGCAGCGAGCCCGGTGTCCAAAAAAACCATCAAGAGGGTGGCATCCAAGGCCCGATCGGTGGTGAAGAGTGCGGCGAGAACGGCCGGCCGGTCCGCCAAGTCCTCCGGTTCCTCCCGCGGCCAGAGTCGCAAGGATTCCAAGCCTAAACGAGGCGGGAAGGCGTCATCGAAGAGCTCGAGCGCGAAATCCAAATCAAAGGGAAGCGTCTCCCGCAAAGGTGAGAGCAAGCACGGATCGTCCAAAAAATCGAGTGCCGGTGCCAAGTCGAAGAAGATTGGGATCCGCACGAAGAGTCGACGCTAGGTCTTTTCAGAAGGTCCGAGAAAAGACTGGGCAGGGCTGGATTCGAACCAGCGAAGGCGTAAGCCAGCGGATTTACAGTCCGCCCCGTTTGGCCACTTCGGTACCTACCCTTTGGGCGAGCGTTGATATAGGCTCGCCCAGTGCGCGTCGCAAGTGGTTTGACTCCCTGCGAAAGGGCGTCTGCCGGGTGTTCTCACCGCTCAGAGTTGAAACCCGGCCGGTGGCTCTGAAGCGCTCGGCGGTTTTTTTCCAATGCGCGTGCCCGCGATGAATGCGTTGTCATCCCGAGCGCAAGCGAGGGACCTCTCGAGCGCTCGTGGATCACACAAATGACACCACGTGCCGTCGCCTGAATGGGTGAGATCCTTCGCTCCAGCAGCTGCCGGACTGGCTCAGGATGACACGTTAAGGCGTCGGAGGAGCGAACTACTCAGCTCAGAAAATCTGCGATTGCGTCCACCACGTAGGATTGGGCCTCGCGCGAAAGTTCGGGGAAAATAGGCAGAGCGAGAGTTTCGGCCGCGGCCCTCTCGGTCTCCGGCAGATCGCCGCGCTCATAGCCCAGGTAGGAAAAGCATTCCTGCTCGTGCAAGCCGACCGGATAATAGATGGCGGTACCGATCGATTTTTTCTCCAGATGATCGCGCAAGGCGTCGCGCCGCGTCGACCGAATCACGTACTGATGATAGATGTGATGACTCGCAACCTCGTTTCGATAAGGCTCGACGGGTAGTGCGAGCGAGTCGGTCACACCAGCACGACTAAACTCCTTCCCATAAAAGTCTGCGGCCGCTCTCCGCGCGGCGGACCACCCGGATAGATAAGGCAGCTTCACATCAAGAATCGCCGCCTGAATTTCATCGATTCGGAAGTTGCCGCCCACGTGATGATGGAAATAACGCGGCTCCATGCCGTGCTCACGAAAGACACGAATCCTCTTCGCCAGGTTGTCCTCACCACAGGTAATAAGCCCCGCGTCTCCCGCCGCTCCCAGGTTCTTGGATGGGTAAAAACTAAAGCAGCCGCACTGGCCCATCGTTCCGGCCTGTGTCACCCGTGACTGGAACAGATATTCCGCGCCGATCGCCTGAGCGGCATCTTCGATCACCGGAAGGTCGTAATCCCGGGCGATGCGATCAATCGCATTCATGTCGCAGCAAAGCCCAAAGAGATGCACCGGCAGGATGGCGCGGACGACGCTGCCGCTGCTTCGATGAACCGTCTTGCCATCTCTCCGCTCGCATTGATCTCTCAGGAAATCCGTTAGGCGTTCCGGCGACAGGTTGTAGGTCGCAGGATCTATGTCGACGAAGAGAGGCCGAGCGCCGACTCTGGCCACGCACCCGGCAGTCGCGAAAAAACTGTAGGCGGTAGTGATGACGGCATCCCCGGGTCCGAACCCCATGGCCATAAACACGACCAGGAGCGCGTCGGTGCCGGAAGAGACTCCGATGGCGTGTTTGGCGCCGGTGAACTGTGCGATCGCCTCTTCAAACCGGGCCACGTTCGGTCCGAGGATGAAGCGCTGGCTGGCCAGCACTTCATCGAGGCGCTGGCGGATTGTTTCAGCCAGATTTGAGTATTGCTCGGAAAGGTCGAGCAGCGGAACGCGCATGCGTGAAAAGCATGGCAGGTTCGGGGACCGGTTCAACGGGAAGTTTCCCGTTGGACAGCGGCGTTGACCGCATACCCCGAGTAAGTTACGCTGCGGACATGGCGTTGCTCCGCACCTTGTTTTGGGTGGCTTTGTTCCTCTTTTTCACCTTCTCCTTCATTGTCTTCTTCGAATACGGCAGCCACGACTTTGTGCCCGGTTTCAAAAAGGAATTCGAGCGTGTGAAATCCTTTGTCGTAACGCAAACGAGTAAAGCCGCCCCGGCCAAGAAATAGGCGTCTCCTTTTGTCATCCCGACTCGCGGAGACGAGGAGGGATCTCCACTCGCGCTGGCCGTTACTCTATTCAGCGTGAGTGACCTTGGCCGTGTGGGTGAGATCCTTCGCTCCGGCAGCTGCCGGAATGGCTCAGGATGACAAGGATTTGCCGGTCGCAGGGCGATTCAAGGCTTGGAGATCACCTAAAAATACCTCAACCGGCGAATTCCAGTTCGACGGAATGGGGGATGTATCCAGCCTGACGGGAGTCTCCCAGAAACTTCCGAATAGCGGCCCGGCCGGCTTCGCCGTAGTCGCGCGTATATTCATTGACGTACATGCCGATGAACTTTCCGGCCAACTCAGCATCCATGTCCCGGGCATAAGGGAGGGAGTGCTCCACGGCGTCCCCGCGATGGGCGAGCGCGAAATCAACGCTTTCTCTTAGAATTTGAATGAGATCCCGCTGAACCGCGGGTGGGATGTCTCTGCGAATAACGTTCCCACCCAATGGTAACGGGAGCCCGGTGTGACGTTTCCACCATTCTCCCAGATCGACCATGCCTTCCATGCCCGATTTGGCATAAGTCAGTTGTCCTTCGTGGATGATGAGTCCTGCATCGGCCCTTCCGCCTTGCACCGCTTCGAAAATTTGATCGAACGGTACGACGATATGCCTAAAGTCACCGAGATAGAGTTGCAGGGCCAGAAATGCGCTGGTCATGCGGCCGGGGACCGCGATGACACGATCGCGCAGCCATGCTTTCGTCGACGCTTCATCCATCCGGAGCGCGGACTGATTTTTTCGGACCACGATCGGCCCGTAACCATCACCCATGCTGGCCCCGCAGGGGAGCAGCGCATATTTATCCGCCACATAGGCGTATGCGTGAATGGAAATTGCGGAGATGTGCAATTCACCTCGAACAGCGCGTTCATTGAGAGTCTGGATATCCTCGAGCTGGTGCTCGAATTGGTAACCGCGCAGGTCGATCTTGTTTTTGGCGATAGCGTAAAACATGAACGCGTCATCCGGGTCGGGCGAATGTCCGAGGGTGAAAGGACCGTGCTCTGTTGCCATGCCGGACGCTATCCGGCACAAGGCGGGGCGCAAGATTCCTGAAACCGGATGAGGCCTGGACGCCGGTTCTGGTCCGGGCGCTTGCTGTTTGCCATGCTGCCTTCGCTTCGGTAGCCTTGAGTCGATGGCAAAATCGGCTCTCGGCAAAGGCCTCGACGCACTGATCGGCGCACGTCCCGCTCCACCACCGGACGTTGCACCCGGTGAAAAGATTCATCGAGTGGACTTGCATAGCGTGGGGCCGAGCCCAATGCAACCGCGCAAGGAGTTTTCCAGCGAAGCCTTGCAGGAATTGGTCAGTTCGATTCGCGAACACGGCATCATCCAGCCCCTCATTGTTCGACAAGTGGACGGCCGATATGAATTGATCGCGGGAGAAAGGCGCTGGCGCGCGGCGCAGGAGCTCGGACTAACGCAGGTGCCGGTGATCGTTCGCTCGGCCAATGATTTGGAAGTCCTCCAACTTTCTCTGATCGAAAATCTTCAGCGCGCCGATCTGAGTCCCATCGAAGAAGCCCAGGGATATGCGCGCCTGGCCGGCGAGTTCAGCCTGCGTCAGGAAGACATCGCGACGAAAGTTGGGCGCAGCCGTGCCGCCGTCGCTAACGCCATGCGATTGTTGGACCTTCATCCGCAAATCCAAACCTGGGTGACGCAAAATCTTCTTTCGGTCGGACATGCCAAAGTGCTCTTGGGACTGAAGACTCCGGGGGATCAGCTTTTTGTGGCGGAGACTATTCTGCGTCGGAGCGCAACCGTTCGGCAGACCGAAAGACTCGTGGCGCGGCAGCTCGGTCCGACGCGGACACGTCGTCGCAAGGGAGGCACTAGACCGGTCGTGCATTCCGCTGCCCTGGCCGAGCTCGAGGACCGTTTGCAAAAGCACCTGGGAACGCGCGTGACACTGCATCATGGCGAAAAGCAGGGCCGGATCGAAATTGAATATTACGGCAACGACGACCTGCAGCGCATCATGGCGGCGCTCGGTTTGAGCTACGAGCTCTGATCGCTCACGTCGTTAGATTGTTGCTGATGCGCCCTGGATTTACAGTCGTTAGGCGAACAGCGCTCTGTGGCAGTATCTTTTCCTTGGGCCTGGGACCGGTCCAGGCCCATCCGCCAAACTTATGGGAGCAGGTTTCCGGAGAGAAGGCGCTCGCGCACGTGCAACAATTGGTCGATCTCGGTCCGCGGCCGCCCGGCTCCGAGGCGATCGAGAAGTCGCGAATTTATATCGAGAAACAGTTGCAGAGCTGGGGATGGAAAGTCACGCGGCAATCATTCACGGATAATACGCCACGAGGAAAAATGAATTTCGTGAACCTGGTGGCAACCTACGGCGACGCCGCCTCGCCTCAGTTTTTGTTGTGTTCGCATTATGATTCTAAATTTTTTGAGACGGTCCGCTTCGTGGGAGCAAATGACGGCGGCTCGAGCACAGGTCTGCTGGTCGAATTGGGCCGGGTGCTGGCGCAGGATCCTGCTCGGGCCGCGCGCACTGAGCTGGTTTTCTTCGACGGAGAAGAGGCTTACGTAAATTTTAGCGAGACGGACGGTCTTTACGGAAGTCGCTATTTTGCGCGGCAGTTGAGTAAAGAAAAAGTGAAGTTCCGCGGTGGAATCCTGTTCGACATGGTGGGCGACCGATCACTCAACATCACGCTGCCGCCCGATTCACCGTCGCAGTTGGCGCGGGAAATCCTGGCCTCGGCCGATGCGCTCAGACTGCGCGATCATTTCACCTACTTCGATCGCCAGATCCTCGATGACCACACGCCTCTCAATGCCGCTGGGATTCCGACGATTGACCTGATCGACTTCGATTTTCCACCGTGGCACACGACCGAAGACACGATGGATAAGATTAGTGCGGAGAGCTTGCAGACTGTCGGTCGCGTCGCGCTTTACTATTTGTCGGAGAGCGCGCCCAAGTGAGATCAAAATTACGCAGCGGGAGCCTGATCGTGGCGGCCTGTCTGGCCGGGGCCATAACAGGCAATATGGTCTGTTCGTCGATGGCCCTGCGCGACGCCATTGGGCTGCGATGTGGCCGGGGTACGTTGATCGCCTTGTGCGGAGGCGCCGGCTTGTATCAGTCTGACATTGATCGCGCCGAGGCCGAATCCGACGATCGGAACCCTGATGCTGAAGACGGAGAGGCCGAGCCAGAGAAAAAGGAGCGGTCGTTTTTTACTCATCTCGCCTTCAATCTGCAGATCGAGGAGATGGCTCGACATGAATCAGCCGCGAGCCATGTCATTCAGCGTCAATTTGATCTTACAAGTTTCCAGTTTTCGCCGCAGGCCTGGCTCACCGCGCTGCGCTCGAATGAGCTTTCGGAGCGTTCTTTAAGATGCGTCATCTCGAAAAATCTGGGCGCACGCTCGTGGATCGAAGGGAAAATACGGGCCGGACTAACGGCGCAGCCAGAGGAATGCGTGGCCTACTACAGAGCTCATCCGGATGCTTACGCGCAACCTTTACGAATCCGGGCAAGTCATATCTTCTTCGCAGCGCCGCCTGGATCTTCGCCGGAATTGATCGAACAAAAACGGCTGGCGGCGCAGGCAATTTGCGATCGACTTGATCGAGGCGAGAAGTTCGCCGATCTGGCCATCACTTCGGAGGACGAAGCCAGCAGGCAGCGCGGCGGCGACCTGAATTTCTTCTCCGAATCGCGGATACCGGCCGATTTCTGGGCGGCCATCAATCCGCGGCGAACCGGCGACGCCCCTGGACTGATTCAAACCCAACTGGGGTTTCATGTCGTTAAGGTCACCGACGTGCATCCGGCCAGCGCGATGCCTTTCGACGAAGCCCGCGCGGCCCTGGTGGCCAGGCTGGAGAACGAGAAACGATCCGCACTGATTGAGTCGCTCACGGGAGAACTTGGGCAGAAAATCCGGTGGAATCGGGCAGAGTCGCAGCCCCGATTTACAAATACCGTAAATTGAAGATTGCGCCGGGGCGCAATTGACCTCAGTCTCATCCTGCGCCAGATCGCCCTTCGGCCATGCGCGCATCGTAAAAATGTCTCGTCGCACACGCAAAAATGTCGGGATCATCGGCCTAGGGATAATTGGCAGTCGAGTCCGCGATGTTTTGCGGCGCAAAGGTTTTCACGTTTTTGTCTGGAACCGCACGCCGCGGCCGGTTCCGAACTTCGTGGGCGCACCGGACGAGCTGGCCGAGATGTGCGATTGCCTGCAAATCTTCGTCTCAGATGATGAGGCTCTCGATTATGTGGTGAAGCAGTTGAGCCCCGGCCTTTCGCCGAGACATGTGGTCATCGCTCATTCGACGGTCGCGCCGCACTCGATGATTGCGGCGGCGGAAGTGGTTGAGCGGAGAGGGGCGCGTTTCGTGGAAGCGCCATTTACCGGCAGTAAAGAGGCCGCCGAGAAAGGCGAACTCGTCTACTACGTCGGCGGGGACGAAGCCGCGATTAAGGAAGTGCGTCCGATTCTGGAGGCTACCGGCAAACAAATTTTGGAGATCGGGGCGGTGGGGCAGGCGACCGCGATCAAACTGGCCACGAACATGGTGACGGCAGCGACCGTTCAGGCCGCCGCGGAAGCCCTTGCCCTCGTTCAGGCCACGGGGGTTCCACTCGAAACATTCCTGACCGCCATGCAGGGCAACGGCAGTAATTCGACCACGCTCAATATGAAGCTGCCCAAGATGTTGCAGCGGAATTTTGAACCACACTTTTCCGTCAAACACATGTTGAAAGACATGCAGATCGCGAGCCGCCTCGGTTTGTCTCATCACCTCGAGCTTGGCGTCAGCTCGGCCGCGCGCGACCGCCTGCTGGAGCAACTTCAGAATGGACACGGCGACGAAGATTATTCCTCCGTCATCCGGAAGTACTTTCCGGATGTTCGACAGCCGATGGTTGATCAAAGCGATTTGGAATTATTTGGTTCTCCCGCCTCGGCCGATCCGGTTCTGCCCCTTCTGCCTGATCCAGTCTTCGCTGAAGGTCCGGGCGTTCCCGAAGCTGTCCCGGTTGCGACGGAGCAGAAAACAGGAACGGAAGTATTTCCTCATCACGTCATGCCGAATGCTTTCCCCGCGCCCATCCCGGAGGCTCACGCCGTCGCTCAACCGAACGGCGATGTCGCCGTGGAGGAAGAACGTTCCACGGAAGAATTTTCATCGGAACAGCCGGAAGACGAATCGGCTCAGCAACGTGGTTTTTTGAGCCGCCTGTTGCGTCGCTGAGCTCGGGTGTCGCCTCTTGGGAATGCCAGAGCCGACTGACCAGCAAGAGGCGAAGTTTTTCGACCTCTCCGCCCGAACTAAACTTCGTCTGAGCGGAACGGATCGGCTGCGTTTCCTCAACGGCCAGATTACAAATGACGCGGCCAAGGCAACCGGCTCGGCCGCGATTGCCGCCTCCGTGCTGAACGCCAAGGGCAAAATGGATGCTCACGTTTTTCTATGGCAAGGCTCGGACTGCTTTTTTGTGGATGCAGATCCGGAGTTGCGGGAAAAACTGCGATCCCGTCTCGAGCGCTATATCATTGCGGATGACGTCGCGATCGAAGATGTAAGCGCTCAATTTTCCATCTTCCACGTGGCGGCTTCCTCCGCCCCGACCGTGCCGGATTCTTGCCGGGTTGTGCAGATTAGTCGATTCCGCGGAAGCGGTTGGGATGTGTGGGTCGAGATGGCGCAACGCGAGGAGGTCTTCGCGCAATTGTCGGGCGACCATTCCTTTTGCGATGATTCGTGTACGGAGGTGCTTCGCATCGAGCAGGGAATCGCGCGATGGAACCGCGAATTGACCGAAGCGATCATCCCAGTGGAGGCCAACCTTGAGGAGAGCTCGATCGATTATGACAAAGGCTGTTACATCGGACAGGAAGTGATTTCCCGCATGAAGATGTCCGGGCAGCGCAATAAGAAGCTGTGCGGATTCGTCTCTCTCTACGATGCGCCGCTTGAGCCAGGCATGAAAATTTTCCCGGTCGGCGAGGAGACGAAAGAGGCCGGCTGGATTACCAGTGCAGTCCATAGCAGGCGACTCGGGAAAGAGATAGCGCTCGGCTATTTAAAGCGTCCCTTTTTTCATGCGACCTACCGGCTCGATGCGGCGAACCTCGAGAACCTGGGGCGTCCCGCCGTGCGGATTGAAATCGCCGATCTCCCTTTCACCGGCGCTGCCGCCGGAATTGATTGACCGCCTTCTTTTGCCCCCCCTAGTTTACTGATCCACCCGCGCCATGGCGAAAGTCACTGTTCAAAACGTTTACAAGATATACCCCGGTGAGAAGGGGCGCGACGTGACCGCGGTCACCGATGTCAGTCTCGAAATCCAGGATCGCGAATTCGTCGTGCTGGTGGGACCGTCGGGCTGCGGCAAATCGACCACCTTGCGGATGATTGCCGGCCTGGAGGAAATTTCCAAGGGCGACATTTATATTGGTGATCGGCGTGTGAACGACGTTCCTCCAAAGGATCGCGATATCGCGATGGTCTTCCAGAATTATGCGCTTTATCCGCATATGTCGGTCTACGACAACATGGCGTTCGGCTTAAAGCTACGGAAGTACCCGAAAGCCGAAATTAAGAAACGGGTGATGGACGCGGCTGGCATCCTCGGGATTGAGGAATTGCTCGAGAGAAAGCCGAAGGCGCTTTCCGGCGGTCAACGCCAGCGCGTGGCGGTGGGTCGGGCGATCGTTAGGCAGCCCAGGGTGTTTTTATTCGACGAGCCGCTCTCGAATCTGGATGCAAAAATGCGTGTGCAGATGCGCACCGAAATCACGAAACTGCACCAGCGCTTGCAGGCCACCATGATCTACGTTACGCACGACCAGATCGAAGCGATGACCATGGGCGATCGCATCGTCGTGATGAACGGAGGGGTTGTGCAGCAAACCGACACCCCCCTGAAGCTTTATAACGAACCGGCGAATCTGTTCGTGGCTGGCTTTCTCGGCAGCCCGCCCATGAACTTTATTAACGGCACGCTCAAACAGGAGCGCGATGCGTTTCTCTTCTCCGAGATTCAGGACGGGTCGATCCAGGTACGGCTGCCGGTTGCATCCCGGCCCGGCGCGGGGGAGTTGCTCAACCAGCCGGTGCTCCTTGGGATCAGGCCGGAAGACATTGAGCTCGCACAATTCGCCGGCAGCGAGACGGCGACCGGCAGTTTCCCGGCCATCGTCGACATGGTGGAGCCGATGGGGGCGGAGACAAATCTTTACCTGCAGACCGGGGCTCACACCGTGGTGTGCCGGAGCCAGCGGGCCATGGATCACCGCGAAGCCGGACACCGGTTGCAATTCGAAATGAGCCTGAGCAAGGCGCATCTATTCGACCCAACGTCCGGCCGGCGCGTGGTTTAGATTGAGTTTTCGTAATTTCTTTCGGCTCCGTGACTTGCGTAAATTTTGTTATTGTATTTTGAAGACTGGGACGTATAAACTGCGCGCTTAAATCCCCGTCACGCCCATGAACCAACGAATGCTCGCAGAAATCGGCCGCACCCAGCGGCTTGAGATTCTCAATTCTCTCAAGCGTTCCAAGGGCATGTCCGTCAATGAGCTCGTCCGGAAAATGAAGATGAGCTACATGGGCATCAAACAGCACTGCCTCACGCTCCAGCGCGATGGATACCTGGATACCTGGCGGCGTCCCCAAAAAATGGGACGACCCGAGATGGTTTATCGGTTGACTCGCCGGACGCATGACCTTTTCCAGTCGGACAGCAACAGTTTCACGCTCGAGTTGCTCAAGTCCGTCCAGGAAACCTATGGGCCGAACGCAGCGGAGAAGCTTCTTTATAACGTGTTCGAAAGAAAGACGGCTGCCCTCAAGGCCAAGGTGAAGGGCGAAACGGTGGTGGATCGGGCCAAGTGGCTGGCGCGGGTGCGCGACACCGAAGGCTATATGTCGCAATTCGCCCCGGATGAACAGGGTGGTCCGCAGATCCTTGAGTGCCATTCGCCCATGCTGAACCTGATCGATCGGTATCCCATCGTGGGCCGGTTGGAGCAGGACATGTTCGAGGCGATTCTCGGAACGAACGTTCGCCGGGAAGAGACACGCAACTCGGGTTTGTTCGAGTGCGCGTTCTATTTCGCGGTTTAAGCGCAGCGGTCGCTTAAGCGCGGGCGACAATTCCCCTTTCCCCGAAGGAGAATCTCAGTTGATTCATGGCCCATGCTTCGGGCCTTTCCTGCTGTCGTTATCGAAAATTTGCAGCCGCTCATCAACGGCGGCCGCTACCCCGTGAAACGGGTCGTGGGCGAAGACGTGGTGGTGGAGGCGGATGTCTTCAAGGATGGACACGACGTCGTAGCCGCCATTCTGCGGTGGCGCGTGCTGGGAGAGAGCCGCTGGCACGAAACCCCCATGGCCCTGGTCGATAATGATCGCTGGCGTGGCGTCTTCACCGTTTATGAGAGCGCCGTGCACGAGTATACGGTGGAAGCTTGGGTCGATACGTTTCGGGGATGGCAGCACGAGTTCACGACCAAGTTTGTCGCTGAGATTGCGGACTTAACGAGCGAGGCCCTGGAGGGAGCGGCCTTACTCGAAGGTGCATCGCAGCGCGCCCCCAACCCGGCCGACGCCGCGCGCCTGCTTGAATTCGCGCAAGGCGTTCGCACGAGCGAGAACGCGCAGATCAACGCGCTCGCGCAATCGGGCGAACTGGAAGTGTTGATGGCGACGTATCCTGATCGCTCGACCGCCACCCAATATGCGCCGGCCCCGCGCGTGACGGTGGACCGGCTACAAGCCCGAACGGCGGCCTGGTACGAATTTTTTCCCCGTTCGGCCGAAGGATTGGCCACGCGCGGCTCCACTCTGCGTGAAGCCTTGCCGCGCATCGATGATGCTCGGGCCATGGGGTTCAATGTTATCTATTTTCCTCCCATTCACCCGATCGGGCATACTAATCGGAAAGGTCGCAATAACTCGTTAACGACTGAGCCGGGCGAACCGGGCGTACCCTATGCGATCGGCAACGAAGCCGGGGGCCATAAAGCAATCGACCCGGCTTTGGGGACGCTGGCCGACTTCGATTGGCTGGTCGAGGAAGTCCGGCAACGCGGCATGGAGATCGCCCTCGATTTTGCGATCAATTGCTCGCCCGATCACCCCTATGTGCGCGATCACCCGGACTGGTTTTACCAGCGGCCGGACGGGTCGATTAAATTCGCAGAGAATCCGCCCAAGAAATACGAGGACATTTATCCGCTCAACTTCCGCTGCGAAGACTGGCGGTCTCTATGGGAGGAGATGAAGAGCATCATCCTTTTCTGGGCCGGACATGGCGTGCGCACGTTTCGGGTCGACAATCCTCATACCAAGCCTTTGCCCTTCTGGGAGTTTCTCATTGGCGGAGCGCGGGCTGAATATCCGGACGTGCTTTTTCTGGCGGAGGCTTTTACCAAGCCGAAGATGATGAAGGCGCTGGCTAAGGCCGGCTTCACTCAGAGCTACACCTATTTTACATGGCGCCATTCGAAGGAGGAACTCACCCAATATTTTACCGAACTTGCCCAGACCGAAATGCGCGAGTATTTCAGGGGCAATCTCTGGCCGAACACTCCGGATATCCTGCCGTTTGCTCTTCAGACGGGCGGGCGCCCGGCCTTCATGATTCGCGCCGTCCTTGCGGCCACTTTATCGAGCGTCTACGGCATCTACAGTGGGTTCGAGCTGTGCGAGAACGAAGCCCTGCCCGGGCGCGAGGAGTATCTGGACTCGGAGAAGTATCAATTTAAGGAGCGCGATTGGAATGCGCCGGGCAACATCAAGGATTGGATTACCCGGCTGAATTTAATCAGACAGGAGAACCGTGCCCTGCATTTGTACGACAACCTGCGTTTCTACCCCTCCAGCGACGACGCCATTTTGTTTTATGGAAAGATGACGGAGGCGCGGGACAACATCGTGCTGGTGGTGGTCAATCTGGATCCGCATCGCAAACACGGCTCCTACATCGAGTTGCCGGTGGAGCAATTTGGCGGAGTGGAGGACGGCGTTTATGAGGTCCACGATCTCCTGAGCGACGCACGCTACACTTGGACGGATCGCCGGAATTACGTCGAACTGGACCCGGAAATTCAGCCCGCTCACATCTTCCGGATCAGACGGCGTGCGACGACTGGCGGGTTGGCCTGAGACGCGAGGCACGCGCGCCGCAGCCGGCGCGGCTGCCACTACAGGGGAGGTAGGGCGACTGACCCCAATCGCCTCGGCCTTTAGATCCTTGCAGAAAGCCGGTTCGGTGAACCGCCACTACCTTTGAACAACTAGCTGGCTGCCACCGTCTGTAATGAGAGCGAACGACAAACTTGACCCGGAGCCGCGGGTTTGTCCTCGTAGGGGTCATTTGCATCCGAAGCGGCGGCCATCTATGATTAAAAACCTTTTCAGCATGAAAATTTTGTTGCTGCCGTTTGCCGCGCTGGCAAGCGTTCCTTCCTTGTTCGCGCAAGCGGTCACGACGGCGCCCGATATGCCGCGGACGTCGGGCACGAAGAGCATCCTCGACGCGATCCTCAGCGCAGGTCCCGTCATGTATGTCCTGATCGCCCTCTCTATCTTTTCCGTCATGTTGGTTGTTGTTTATTTGCTGACGATTCGCCGGGGAGCGATTGTCTCGAGCGGGTATATGGCGACAGCGGATGCCTTGTTGCGCAAGAGGGATCACCTCGGGTTGCTGGCTGTCTCAAATCGCCATGGCGAAGCCATTGCGCGGGTTGTGCAGAAAGTTCTCGATTTCACGACTAAAAATCCTAACGCGGACTTTCAGCAGGTGCGTGAAATCGCCGAGACGGAAGGAACTCGCGTTGCCTCCAGTCTGAACAACCGGGTGACGTATCTGGCGGACATTGGAATGATCGCCCCCATGCTCGGTTTGCTCGGCACGGTCATCGGCATCATCCGCTCATTCGGCGCGCTCGGCGCGGACCTGGGCAGCGCCCGTTACGTTTTGCTTTCCAAAGGCATCAGCGAGGCTCTCGTAAATACATGCGCCGGACTAGCCATCGGTATCCCGGCCATGATGTTCTATGCGGTTTTCCGGGGGCGCGTGCAAAAGCTCATCTCCGATCTTGAATCCGCTTGCACCCATATCCTGGCCTTGCTCTCCGTTTCGCACGACCGGAAAAGCGAACGCACTCCGGTGTTATTGGAGGACGAATTCTAGGGACGCCCTGAGATTCCCAGGTTTACAGCAGCTTCCGTTTTTTCTTTCGCGATGAATCTGCGCAGCCGTGCTCCTCTGCATCATCCCGGTATTCAGCTCGCCCCGCTGGTCGACGTTCTGCTGTTGCTGCTCATCTTCTTTCTCATGACCTGGAATGCGGCGCGCAACGAAAATGAGATCGATGTGAAAGTACCCAAGGCGTCCGCGGCCAAGGAACACAGTGCGCCCATCGGCGACGTCGTCGTTAACGTAAAGACGGATGGAAATGTGGTGGTCAATCGTCGCACGCTCAATCCGACGGAGCTGACAGACTTGCTGAAAGGATTGGTGCAGTTGAATTCGGAGCAGGCCGTCGTCATTCGCGGTGACGAAGCTGGGGCCTATAAGAACATCGTGGAAGTGCTGAACGTCTGCAGCCAGGCCGGCGTCAGCAACGTGGCCTTCGCGACGGCAAAATGAAAACAGCGCTGGGCGCTGCCGCTTTCATCGGGTTGGCGGCGCTCCTATCGGGACCCTCCGATCTTTTAGGACAAAGCCAGCCGCCCATTCGCCGGGCCCAGCCCGCCAACGGGCCTACCGTGCCGCGGGCTTTGCCCGCGGACCCTCCACCGCCCCATCCGGATTCAGAAGTGTCGCCCGAGGCATCACCTCAGGAGACCGCCCCGCCCGCGCAGCGGCAACTGGAATACGCCAATGGTTTGTTCGCGCAGAAACAGTACGATCTCGCCGTTCCTGAGTTCGAGAAATATTTGGATCAGCATCCGAGCGCAGCCGGTCGGGCCAACGCTCTTTTCTTCCTAGGGGAATCTTATCGTGCGCTCAACAAACCGGGTGCGGCCCGCAAAAACTTCCAGGCTGTGCTTGATGATTATGGAGACAGCGAGTTCGCCGGCGCGGCCGCCTACGTGCTCGCGGAAACCGCGTTTAAGGAGAAAAATTATGGCGCAGCTCTCCCGCTTTTTCATCGCGCCGGCGCCAAATCAAAGGAACCGCCCGTGGTCCTTTCCTCGCGCTATTTCGAAGCGCGCTGCCTCGAGAGTCTTGACCACAAAGATGAGGCGGTTGGGATTTATCAACAGGTGATCGACGCGAAAAATCCAAATCCTTTCCGCGAAGATTCACGCTCCGCCGCGGCCTCGATCTTCCTGTCTCGTGGAAAAAAAGGGGAGGCGCTCAAGCAATATGAAGCTCTCTCCAACGAAGCTCAAAAATCAGCGTTGAAGGCGGAAGCGGCCGTACGGGGCGGATTGATCGCGGCCGATCTCATCCAGTCGGAGAAGGGAAAGATCGATAAGGGGATGGTGGAGAAAGCGACCGCCCTGTTGCAAAAGGGTAAGGGAATGGCGGATGCAGGCAAGTTCCGTGCGATTGCCGAAGTGGGACTGCTGCGTCTCTATTCTTCGTCCGGGCAGTACGCGCAGTTGCTGGCGGAATACAAAAAGGAGCAGTCGAAGTTACCGGAGGAAGCGCGCCCCGAGGTTATGTTGCTGGCGGGGAATGCCGAGCGGCAGCTGGGTCATAGCAAGGAAGCTGGACAAATCTACGGCGAAATCATCGCGAAATATCCGAAGCGCGAGGAAGCGAAAGACGCGCAATACCAGCGCCTGATTAACATTTACAATTCTGATCTTCCGTCTGTCATCGCCGCGGTCGATGAATTTCTGCAAATGAGCCCGGCCGCAGAACGGGCCGATCAGGCCAAACTTTTGAAGGCGGAAGCGCTCTATAAGCAGGGGAATCACGCGGAAGCGGCCCCGATCTACGCAGAATTGCGGGCGGCTCAACTTTCGCCAAAATTGCGAGCGGAAGCGGCCTACAAGCTGGCCTGGTGCTATGTGCAAATGAAGGATGCTCCAAGGTTGGTGGAGGCGTTCACATTTTATGTGCAGTCATTTCCTGATGCACCGCAGGCGCCGGCCGCCTTGGCCCAGCGGGCCATCGCGTACCAGCAAGACAAGAACTACGACGTCGCCCTGGCCGATCTGAATACTATTTTAACAAAATATCCGGGGGCGCACGAGCGAGAAGCGGCCCTGCAACAGAAGGCCCTCATTCTGGGACAGCAGGGAAATGCTAAGGGAATGAGCGACATATTTCGGCAACTACTGAAGGAATTTCCCAAGAGCAGTGTGGCGTCCCAGGCCCAGTTTTACATCGGCAAGGCAGCGTTCGAAGCGAAGGAATATAAAAGCGCCATTCCTGCGTTGAATGCGGCGCGGCAATTGAGCAAGGAGCAGTATTACGACATTGCGACCGTGCGCATCGTGTCATCCTACTTCTACTTGAAGGATCGAAAAGCGTTGACCAATGAGGTCGATTCCTTCATGGCGACGAATCCAAATGCCGCGATCCCGGTCGATATTCTGCAGTGGCTGGGGGTTGAGAATTACAACGACAAAAACTATCCGCTGGCGAAAAAATATCTGAGTGCTCTCGGAAAAATGAACAATGCGAGCAACGTGAAACCAGACATTTGGTTTTATCTCGGAGACACGGAGTCGCGTCTCAAGAATTTCACGGAGGCGGAAAATGCCTACGGCCGTTATTTGCAAACCGCGACCGATCCGGCGGGCAAGGCCAAGGTCTTACTGGCCCTCGGGGCGGCCAAGATCGGAGCGCATAAAGCAGATGATGCTCAGAAGATCGCCGAGGAAATAATGACCCTCCAGCCGGAGGGTCAGGTCAATGCGGAGGCGCGTTTGCTGGCCGGTGATGTTCAAGTGGAACGCGGCAGGTTCGACGAAGCCGGCAAGGCGTTTATGAGTGTCGCACTGCTTTATGACGATCCGGCCATTACGCCGCGAGCCCTGCAGAAAGCCGCGACGGCTTATGGACGGGCGGGCAAGACGGACGAAGCGGACAAGGCCGCCCGGCAGTTGCACGAGAAATATCCGAACTACGTGGGTGGTTGACCTCTGTCTGGACCTGTAGCCACTGCGCTCTGTCGCCGTGTCCGTGCGGCCAGCGCCCTGGCAATCGAGTTAGCTACAGTTTGATGTTGTGGCCTTTAAGAATTCTTTTTCAGATAAGAGAGAGATTGATCCGTCTTCCCCAATCCATGTAAATCTGTGTTGATCTGTGGCGAAGAAGCCTTGCCAGAGAGTGTTTCGGCGAGGGCGCGTGCCTTACTCAGATGATTCAGCCTTAATCATTATCCAAATCGAGGGCCAGAATTTCGATAGGCAATGGCGCGAGAAAATTCTGCGCATCATCGATTTGCAAGACGGGGCGCGCCAGATGTGCGGCTAAAAAGCTCGTGTCGGGGGCGGGACCGAGACCGGCTTGAGCCACGACGTGACAAATGGCCAACTGCGCGATGACGCGTGACACTTTGCTGACCAGATTACGCGTATCAGTAAATTGAACGGTACACAGGCCGGGTGCAGTGGCTTCGACGTAAGGCGTCAAGCTGAACGCTTGATGAAGAAGAATCTCCTGCACTGACGTTTCCTGAAGAGCGGAACGCGTTGCGATGAGCAAACTCAGACATCGGGCCAATCCTTGGCTGGGAGTCATGCCTTGGCGGACGCCGGCGGTCTCGGCCCGGGCATTTAGTTGAATGATGACAGGTTTTTTCTCTTGTTCATCGATGAGCGCGACGGGTCTGGTTTCGTGAATCTTGTCTGCTTGAAATTCTGGCAAAATATCCGCACCACGGTGACGCAGTGCGGCCTGCAGATAAAAATTCGGAACATAGAGAGTGGCAAACATTACCCGGCCTCCGCCTGAGGGTCGACAGGCTGAGCGAGATGCGAGCGCTCTATCTGAAGCCGGGCGAGTGATAATGCATTGTCCTGCTCGAATGTTTCGAGCGTCCATCTGTTTTCGAGCACGATCTTTAAGCGGGCACTGACCACCATGCTGCGGCGCGACATGACCAGGAAGGCCGTGGAAGTCGGTTCGACCAGCCGTTGTAAACGATACCAACTGGTTTGAGGTATTTTCTGAAGCTCGTTAGGCAAATTAAGCACCAGGTCGAGCAGGACGAGGGAAAAATTACCATCGCGCAGGAGCAGATCAGCCGCCTTGACCGCCTCGATCGCTTTGTGGCATCGCACCCAAAGAAGATGGCGTAAACATGCGTGACCCAGCGGTGCCGGATCGAACGAATCACGCCCATCGATCAGGGCGATGAAATAGCGGGCCTCTCCCGCAGCCCGAACCAGTCCGGCAATGAGGGAAGCGCTACCGGCACTGAGTTCTGGACTGCTGATCTCGGTAATGGCGCCCTTGGGCAATCCATTTCCGATGACTGAATCGATCAGAGGTTGACCGGTTCGAAATCGCGCGTTCGCCTCGAGCGGAGAATGAGGAAAACGTTCAGCCAGCAGATTTCGAAGATCGACCAGTTTGCCATTTGCCCCCATGAGCCCAGAATGACACCAAATAGTAATATGTTCAAATGAACATTAAAACTACGGAAAGAAGGTGGATCGGCTTCTCCGAGGACGATGATAAAATGGCGGCGGAGCCGCCTTACTGACAACGCGCTCGCAGAGCGCGTTCCACCACACTGAAACCTGCCACATTTCGGCGGAGTTTAGTTTTTCTTCCGCCGCAAAGCTGCCTGTTTCCGGATCAGCGAAATCATCACGCCTTGCACACGCAGTTCACGCGCGGGGGTCAGGTTGGGATAAAGTGGATTTTCGGCCTTCAAGTAAGGACGGCCTCGCTCCGTCACATATCGTTTCAACGTCGTTTCGCCATCAATCAAGGCAGCCACGATATCCCCGTTTTGCGCATCCTTGCGATCCTCCAGGATAACAAGGTCGCCATCCAGAATATGCGCGTCGATCATCGAGTCGCCACGCACGCGCAAAGCGAAGGTGCGCCCATTCCTGGAAGCATTGACTGACTCTGCATCGAGCGAGACGTGCCCTTCCGCGCTTTGTTCCGTCACGCTGGCCATGCCCGCGGGAATCTGACCGTAGATCGGAATGTCAGTGATGCGCACTTTTTGCAGGGGCGTGATGAGGGCGCGTGCTTTGCGGGCATGCCGGTCGAGAAATCCTTTGCGCTGGAGCGTCGCGATGTACTGCATGACCGATGTCTGACTGGCGAATCCGAAGTGACTTTGGATTTCGCGTGTGCTCGGGGTGATCCCTTTTTCGCGCTGCTCGCTCTGGATGAAATCGAGGATGCTTTTTTGCCGGTCGGTCAGCATGTTTTCAGCATCGGCGGAATAACGAATAGGCGCAAGTTCAAATGAACATGAGATGAGGGAGAGGCAGTTCTGGGAATCCTGGGAAGGCTCACCGTGCGGCGCTTGCCCGGACGGCAGCCAGGGAAGGTGCTGTAGCCGCCTCACTCTGTTGAGGCGTCTTTTGGCTGTGGCTCGCGCCGATCGCACGGCAACAGAGTGCCGTGGCTACAGCACGTAGGGTCTGGCAGGATGCTTGTCTTCCGCCACGCGGGGACTGCTTCGATGCCCTCTAAACCGACAACTGAAACTGCCGCTCTTCCACCTGCTCTGTCCACCGGGTCAGGTAGGCGAAACGGCCGTAGAGCTGGCCAATCGCTTGCGGGGCGCTGACCCAGAAGTCGTTGAGGCGGCGCGCCTCCTCCTCCGCCTCAGTGTAGAGTCGGCGTAATTTTCCGAGGATTTCTTCCGTCTCGTTGCGGCTCGTTAGGATGTCCGACTGGATCAAAGATTTGGCCAATGCATTCTGTGCCCCATTCAATCTCTCGAGGAGACGATCTGTCGCCTGTAAAAAACTCCCGACCCGCGAAAACAGCTCCAGCAGTTCCTGCGGAATCGATTGGCTGGCGTTCGGGTCGTGCCCTTCCAATCGCAAAAGATGCTGTAAACGGAGCTTCGGATCTTTCAGGCACCGATAAGCCTCGTTCACCGTTGTGAAATCGAGAGACGATTGATTCGTCCTTTTTTGATCCGGATGCGCGGTTAGAGTGAGCGCCTGATATCGTTGCTTTAGGAGCTCAAGATCGAGCCACGGTTTTCTCGGCTGTTGCAGGACCGCGAAATAGTCTGTCATGCCGCGAAGCTTTCGCCGCACGAACAATGGGCCACCGCGTTCGGATTGGTCACCTTGAATCCGCCTTTTTGCAGATCATCGCTGTAATCGAGGAGCGAACCGCTCACGAAGAGAGCGCTCTTCGGATCGACGACCACGCGAACCTTCGAGCTCTCCACCAGGATATCGCGATGGGCCGGTCCATCGACCAGGTCCATCTTATATTGCAAGCCCGAGCACCCGCCCCCGATCACCGCTACGCGTAACGCTCCGGTGGAGCGGCCTTGTTTCTCCAGCAGAGACAACAATTTGCGCGAAGCGTTCTCGGTCACTTTGACGAGACGCTCATTCCCAATCTTGTAATTGACCGAAGCGGCCGCAGGGGGGGCAGTTTCCACAACTCAATCTAGTTCGTGGGCAGGGCAGTTCAAGAGAAGCAGGCGTTATGCTAAAGACGCGGTCGTCAGTTCGGGCGTTGGCGCGATCGCGTTCCGATGCTCCTGCGCGATGGATTCGATCTCTCGGACGAAGGAAACGTGTTGGAATTTTTCGCGCAAGATCTTGCAGCCCGCAAATCCTTTCGCGTAGGCCATAAGACGGGCGCGCATGGAGCGGATGGCCTTTTCTTCATCGCCCCAGCTTTCCGCGGTGAGGCGGCAATGACGGAGAATCAGGTCCCATTTTTCGGTCGGCGTCGGCGGAGAGAGAAGTTCGCCCGTGGTGAGATAATGTTTGGTCTGCGCAAAAATCCAGGGCGAACTCATGGCGGCACGGCCAATCATCACGCCGGAGATGCCGGTCTCGTTGCGACGTCGCACCACGTCCATGGGAGTAACGAGATCCCCATTTCCGATCACAGGAATCGAGATGGCGGCAGCGACGGAGCCGATCACTTCCCAATCGGCGCTTCCGGAATAACCCTGAGCGCGGGTGCGGCCATGCACGGTAAGAGCGGCGATGCCTTGTTCTTCAAGAATTTGGGCGACGCGCACCGCGTTGATTGAACCGGCATCCCAGCCGATCCGAATCTTGGCCGTGACGGGGAGCGGCGCGACGGCCTGAACGACAGCGGCCGCCACGCTGGCCAATGTCGGGCAATCCTTGAGCAAGGCCGAACCTCCATTTTTTGCCACCACCTTGTTCACGGGGCAGCCAAAATTCAGGTCAATAAAATCGGGCTTTACCCAATCCACCACGTGGCGGGCCGCTTCCGCCATATGGCCGGCGTCGCCGCCGAACAATTGCACGCCAACGGGATGTTCCACTTCGTCGAAGTCGAGGTATTCGCGGGTGCGGTCGTTACGCCGGAATATTCCTTCGGAGGAGACGAACTCGGTCGTGAGGACGTCCGCGCCCTGCTCCTTGCAGAGTTGGCGAAAAACCTTGTCCGAAACGCCAGCCATGGGCGCGAGGAAAAGCGGGAAGCCGGAGAACCATGGGAGGGACGACTTCATGTTAGACAAGACCAGAGATACGGTAGGTGGGCAAATAGGGAGAAGCGGCCGGGGTCTGTTGGAACGCTCATTCCGAAAACCGAAAACTCAACGCCCAACGCTCGCGCGGAGGGCGTTGGCTGCGTAGGACGTTTGGTGTGGGATCAGGTGATTTTATTCGGAATGGGTGGGATCCCTCGGCGCGCTGCGCCGGCCTCCCATCCAGCCGGAACGTGTCATCCCGAGCCAGCGAAGACGGCGAGGGACCTCGCCCATGAAATCCGGGTTACTCAACCTTTCAGTAGTCGACGCCAACGCTCCAGTCTCGAAGGCAGGCGAAACCACGGCGCTCTGCCGTCGTATTGTGGAATCGGCATCCCGGCTGCTTTGCCTTTCCACTACGCGGCTGGAAACCGCGTCTACTTTTCAGCTGAGGCGGTGCGCAGAAGCGCGCTCACTTCATCCTGCACGCTTCCAATTTCGTCGAGGTGAAGTTTTGGATCGGGCACGATGAAAACGTCGCCGGTCGCGACGTGCTCATAGATGAGAAGGCGTCCTTCGTCCGAATCTTCCGTCTTGATCTGTTTCAGAATGCGCTTGCGCTCGAGCATGACGGCCAGCACGTAACAGGCGTTGGCCGGTGGATCCTCTGCCGCAACTAGTCGACGAAACAGGTCCTCGGCATTTTCCTGGCCGAGTGTGTCCGGAGTCTCGGCCGGGGCCGGTTCATACCGCGCTTTCCAGAATGAGAAAGGCTGGATGTTTTCGTTTCGATTCGACCAGGCTTCCTCCGTCAGATCCTCGCGCCGGAACCCCTCGGCCTCACGAAAAAGAAGGGTGTAAAAATATTCGCCCGGAGCAAAAGGCCGTTGCGTGGCGCTACACGCATCGGAGCGATGCTTGATCGCCCATTCGTTAGCCAGTGGATTCATCGCGCTACTATACGGCGAAGCCGCAGGAGATTAAAGCCGAGGCCATCGCGGTTGGTGGAGCGGAGGTAGAGCAAATAGAGCCCGATCACGGCGAACAGGGCGTTCGGCAGCCAGGCCGCCGTCCACGAGGGAATACGTGAACCTTCACCGAGCGCGAGGAACAGATGAGTCAGAAAATTCATGGAAAACACCAGCACGATGGAGGCGGCAACGCTGGAGAGAACGCCTCGCCGCGAGAATCCAATGCCGAGGGGCGCTGCCATGAAGACAACCACGAGGCATGTCCAGGGCAGCGCCAACCGGTACTGCAGATGGGTTTTGAACGGGGCCAGCAGGGTCGACGGAAAATCCGCGTTGAAGCGCAGGTAGTCCCGCAGCTCGGGAACACTCAGATATTCGGCGCGCACGTTGGCGCTGCTCAGGCGATAGGGCGTCTCGGTCCAATGATCGATCATAAGGGAAGGCTGAATCTCTTCATGGGTGATATTGCCCGTGCGATCGTAATCTATGATCTTCACCTCCTGCAGCTGCCAGCTTTTTGTCTCAGGTCGAAACAAAGCCCGCCCCGTCAGATAGCTTTTCACGATGTTGTCGTGCACGTCCTGTTGCAGAACTTCGACGTTGTTAAAGACATTCTGGCCGCGCCGAAAATTCTGGATGAACCAGGTGCGATTATCCGTTCGGTTGCGAAAGATCTGTCCTTCGATTTGCGATTCGCGGCGTATCTTTTGTTCACTGTTTAAAAGTGTTTTCCGGGCCAGGTCGGCGTGAGGAGCGAGGGCGTAGTTGAGCGCGGTGCTTCCGGCCACGGTGAGCAATCCCAACAAAATGAGAGGCAACAGGAACCGTGGGACGCTGACGCCGGCCGTCAGCATGGAGACGATCTCATTGGCCCGCGACATTCGCCCCAGGCAGAAAAGCAGAGCAAGCAGGAGCGAGACCGGCAACAGAATCACGAGAATCTGCGGCAGTTGGCTCAGATAATAATGCGCCACCCGGGTGAAGCCGAGGTGCGAGTCGATGAAGGTCGAGATGTTATCGCTCACATCAAAGATCATCCAGATGGAAATGAACCCGATGATGCAATAGAGATAAACCTGCAGAAAATTACGAACGACGTAGCGATCGAGCAGCTTCACGGTGTTGAATTACGCAGGAGGTTTTGCCAGCTTCAGCTTACAGTAAGGAGGCGGGCCGGGGCCCGTCTGAACCTTTCATTGATAAACCAAGTCCTGATTCTCTTCATGCAAAACTTCCGATGATAGCGCTGAGAGATTCTCTCGGGAGCGATTTTGTGGAGCGCGTCCGGGCCATCTTTTCCGAGACAGGTCTGCTCTCTAAATCGAAGAATTTCGAGTTCCGGCCTCAGCAACAGGAAATGGCGGCGGCGGTCGCCCAAGCCCTCGAGGAAGAGCGACATCTCGTGGTCGAAGCGGGCACCGGGGTCGGCAAATCACTGGCTTACCTTGTTCCGTCGATCCTGTTTGCGCTCGAGCAGACAAAGAAGGCCATCATTTCCACGCAGACAATCAATCTGCAGGAGCAGCTCTTATATAAAGACATTCCCATCCTGAAGAAAATCCTGCCCGTGGAATTCGAAGCTGCGCTCATGAAAGGCCGGCAAAACTATCTCTGTCCGCGGCGCTTGGAACGAGCCCTCCAGCAATCGAATGAGCTGTTTACCACGAGCGAGCAAAACGAGCTTCAGCAGATCGCGGAATGGTCACGCAAAACGAGTGACGGTTCCGTCAGTGATCTGAGCTTCGAACCGGACCCAAAGGTGTGGGCGCAGGTTTGCAGTGAGGCTCATCTTTGCACGAACAAGACATGCGGTCAGGGGTCCGGTTGTTTCTACCAGCGCGCGCGCAAGCGTCTCGTTTCCGCGGATGTGATCGTGATTAATCACACTCTGCTCTTTATGTTGCTGGGAAGTCCGGACGAGCAGGAGGGGCGGGAGAGCGGATTTCTTTTCCCGAACGACTTCATCATCTTCGATGAAGCGCATACCCTGGAGCAGGTAGCCTCGCGCCAGATCGGACTGGGTGTGTCGCAGTATGGCCTGAAATCCGCCATTCAACGGCTCTACAATGCGCGTAGCCGCAAAGGCCTTTTTACTCTGACGCGCGACGCGATCGGAGTCACCCTGGCGGCCGATCTGGCCGATGAAGTGGACCGGTTCTTCCGGCAAGTGGACGAGCGCTGCGACTTTGCCAAAGGCCGGGAGTTCCGAGTCCGGCAGGCCGATTTTTTGCCCGACACAATTACGGGGCGTCTGATCGCGCTGCAGACGCGCATCGCGGAAGTGGTCAGAAAGACGGAAGACGAATTCCTGAAAGCGGAAATGCAGGAGATGGGCCGCAGAATTCGAGATACCCGGATGGGAATTGCAACCTTCCTGGAACAGGGTTCGCCCGATCATGTCTACTGGGTGGAGAGGACGGGCAAAACCGCGCATTTTTTGTCTCTCAATGCGGCGCCCGTTGATATCGCTCCAGTTCTGCGGCGCATGCTTTTCCGGGATTCGTGCTCCTGTGTCATGACGAGCGCGACGCTGGCCGTCGGCCGCGCCGATCTGGCTTATTTCCGGAAGCGTATCGGGGCGGAGGACGTAGAGCCTCTGCAGTTGGGTAGCCCATTTGATTTTGCGAAGCAGATGAAGGTTTTCATCGTACAAAAGATGCCGGATCCGCGCGGCGCGAAGTACGAGGAGGCCCTGGCCGAGTGGATTTCGCATTTTGTGGAGGAGACCGAGGGCCGTGCTTTCGTTCTTTTCACGAGCTATCGCGGGATGCAGCAGATCGCGGCGCGGTTGCAGGATTTCTTCGTGCGTAAAAAAATGAATCTGCTCGTGCAAGGCGTAGGCATGCCGCGCGGGCGGTTGCTTGAGCAGTTCAAGACCACGCCGCGCAGTGTTCTGTTCGGAACAGATAGCTTTTGGATGGGGGTGGATGTCCCCGGTGAGGCGCTCTCCAATGTGATTATTACGCGATTGCCTTTCGCCGTGCCGGATCATCCCCTAATCGAAGCCAAGCTGGAATTGATTGAGCAGCGTGGGGGTGATCCGTTTACCGAGTACTCGCTTCCGGAAGCGGTTCTGAAGCTGCGGCAGGGGGTGGGCCGGTTAATTCGGACGAAGAGCGATCACGGAATCATTGTCATTCTGGACAATCGGATTGTGACGAAACCGTATGGGCGATCGTTCTTGCAGGCCTTGCCAAAATGTCCGGTGAAGATTATTTAATAATGTTCATTTGAACATATCTTATCTTTGGCTAAAATTGATTTTGTGAACCGGCCTGCTCTCCCCATTTTCATGGCCGGTATTTCCATGGCTCTGGGTGTGATCATTGGCCGATACAGTGTTCCGTTGACCAAGCCTGCGCCGCGCTCATCTGCTCCATCCCTTTCGGTAGATGCGAATCCGATCAGCCAACCGGCCATGGCCGCGCCCCTTAGTGCCGCCGGTAAAGAAGCCCGTGCCAACGATACGACGCGGCCGGATATCGTAGCTGGTCTCAAGGCCGCGCTGGGACAGTCGGGCGCTCGTCACAATTACGCGGCCTTTTCCAAGTTGGTGGAATCGGTCGACGACAAAAATCTGCCGGAAGCTCTCGCCTTCACGGAAAGCCTGCCCAAAGATGAGAAAAGCACGATGTTGCTCGCTCTGCTCGTGGGGCGATGGGCCGAGTTCGATCCGCAAAATGCCGTCAACTACGCTCAGCGAACCGTGGCTGGAACATCCCGTAACTGGTTGTTAGGCAATGCCATCAGTAGTTGGGCCGACCATGATCTCAGCGCAGCCTCCGCCTGGACTCAGCAACTTCCGGTGGGTCCGGTGCGCGATCAGGCATTGCAGACTGTCATTACTTCCCTGGCCGGCAAAGATCCGCAGGCGGCTATGGTCTTTGTTCAGAATTTGCCCACCGGACGCAGCCGGCAGAATTATTACGGATCCATTTTCAGCCGTTGGAGCGTGACTGACCCGGCGGCGGCGGCGGCCGCGGCCCGGCAACTGCCGGCTGGAAGCACGCGGGAGAATGCTTTTCAAGCGATCGGTTCCGTCTGGGCCAATCAGGATCCAGAGACGGCCCTGGCTTGGGTGAACAGCTTGCCGTCGAGTCAGGCCCGCAACAACACCGTGCAAAATATTTTCGCCAATTGGGCGGGGAAAGAGCCGGAAAAGGCTTCCGCCGTGGTGTTGACCATGCCGAATGGAACGGCCCGGGAGCAATCGATTTTAAACATTGTCCAACGCTGGGCCCAGAGTGATGCGCGCTCTGCGCTGGCCTGGACCCAGACTTTGCCCGCCGGGGAATCCCAAAGCCGTGCGCTCCGCTCTGTCCTGGCCGCGTGGGTGCAATCGGACCCGCCGGCGGCCGCTGCTTATGTTGAGAAAATGCCACCGGGTCAACCGCAGGAAGACGCGACCATGGCCATGGCCATGCAGCTGGCCGGCAGTGACGTGCAAAGTGCGCTGACCTGGGCGCAAAAACTTCCCTCCGGCTCGACCCGGCAAAATGCCCTAACGAATATTATTTCGCAATGGGGCGAATCAGATCCGCGCGCCGCCGCCGCCTTCGCTCTGCAATCAACGGACAAGGAGAGCCGCAAAGTCCTGCTCGAAAATGTTTCACGGCAATGGGCCCGGCTTGATTCGGCCGCGGCTGTCTCATGGGCGGAAAACCTGCCGGACGCAACGTCGCGCGACGCTGTTTTACCGAACATTATTTCTGCGCTGGCCGAGTCCGATCCACGCCAGGCCACCTCGCTGGTGGCTCGACTTTCCTCGGGAGAAGCGCAGGCCAACGCCGCCAGCATGATCGTGGGGCAATGGGCCGCGGAAGATCCACAGGCAGCCAGTAAGTGGGCCATGTCATTTCCAGAAAATGCGACGCGTCAGAGAGCTCTGGAAAGTCTGGCCTCGCGCTGGTCGCAAAGCGATAGCTATGCCGCGGCGACATGGTTGGGAAGTTTAACGCAAGGCCCGTCGCGGGATGCGGCGGTGGGTGCGTTTGCCCGCCAAATAGCCGGTTCCGATCCGGCCGCGGCAGCGCAATGGGCTGCGAGCATCGGGAATGACGATTCTCGCAATGGACAGGTCGAATCGATCCTCCGGACCTGGCTGAATACCGACTCGAGTAAGGCCACGGCTTGGATTTCGGCGTCATCTCTTTCCACTGAGATGAAGGCCCGTTTGGTTCCATCCCAATGATGAGCCGGTATGGGAGCCGAAAAAAATCGCGCTAAGCGAGAGCGTGCTCTTCGCGTCGGGCAAATTCTACGGACCCTGCACAAATGGGGAATTCATACCTTCGGGGAATTCGCCCGGCTTGATCAGGAAAAACTGGCGGCGCGACTTGGGCCGGAGGCGGTCCGGCTGTGGGAACGGGCTACGGGACGATCCATGCGACTGCTCAAAATGGTGCAGCCGCCCGAGTCGTTTGCGGAGAGGTTTGAGTTCGAACATGAGGTTGAGACGATTGAGCCTCTCCTTTTTATTCTGCGACGTCTTTTAGAACAGCTGTCCCTGCGGTTGCACGGGGTTTACCTGGTGGCCCAGGACCTAACGCTGCAGATCAGTTTTACGAACAAGCAGCATTATGAACGTTGCTTCAAAATTCCCCAGCCTACCAATCAGGTGGATCTTCTCTTCCGGATGCTACATACGCATCTCGAAAACTTTCAATCGGAGCATCCGATTGTGGCCGTCTCTTTGCACGCGCAACCGGTTCGGGCGACGCAGCAACAGTTCGGTTTGTTCGAAACGGCCTTGCGCGACTCGGGTCAACTTTATGAGACGCTCGCTCGATTAATCGGTTTGTTAGGCCGGGAGCGGGTGGGCACACCCGTCTTGCAGGAAACGCATCGTCCCGATGCTTTTCGGATGGAACCATTTGCCGGGCAGTTGACTGATTGGGCCGAGCCCCGTGCGATCGATCCCGAGATTCTGGCGCGCGTCCCATCCGCCGCGCTGCGCCGCTTTCGGCCGGGTCTGGGTGCATCCGTCTTGCTCGAGCAGAGTCGCCCGATTTATCTCCGCAGTGCCGAATTGAACGGAGCGGCTGCTGGACAAAACGGTCCTTATCGGGCCTCCGGGAATTGGTGGGATGGCCAGGAATGGAAACGGGAAGAATGGGATGTTCACCTGGCCGATGGCGCCATCCTGCGCTGTCACGAGAATGGCGGAGGCTGGCAGATTGACGGTATTTACGACTGATCATTTCGGCATTCGCCTATGCCTTATGTCGAGTTACATGCGTGCAGCGCCTTTAGCTTTTTGCGCGGCGGATCCTTTCCCGAACACCTCGCGATAACGGCTTCCGAATTGCAGATGCCGGCCATCGCTCTGCTCGATCGCGATGGAGTCTATGGAGTGCAAAGATTTTCCGCCGCGGCGCGCGAAAACGGAGTGCGCCCGATTGTCGGTTGCGAACTTACCATGGAAGACGGCGCCGTTCTCCCGGTCCTGGTCGAAACCCGTACCGGTTACAAAAACTTATGTGAACTCTTAACCCAAGCCCATCTGCGTAGCCAAAAAGGGAAATGTGCCGTGCGCTGGGATGAGCTGGGACCGTTCACTGAAGGACTGGTCCTATTGTTGGGCGCCCCTTCTGATCCGGGTAGCGCACGCGTCTCGAGTGCTGGCGATGGCGTCTCGTCATCGCGAACTTTGCCAAGTGCGTTTCAGCGAGACGCCGAAACCAGCACGCGAGACGCGTGCGCTACCCGGAACTCCGTTGATCGCGCCCAGTTGTTGATTGACGCCTTCGGCCGCGGCAACGTCTTCATCGAAATTCAGCGACACCTCGTTCGCGGGGAAGATCGGACTAACGAGCGCCTGATTGACTTGGCGCGAGCTTACCAACTGCCGCTGCTAGCCACCAATGGAGTGCAGTATGCCAGGTCCTCGGGCCGCCAGGTCCTGGATGTTTTTACCTGCATCCGCGAGCACACCCATCTCGATGCCGCGGGGAAACGACTGACGCTCAACGCGGAGCGGCACTTGAAAAGTGACGCCGAGATGCGGGCTCTCTTTCAGGATCTTCCCGAGGCCATCGAAAATACCGGGATCGTGGCGGAGCGCCTGACCTTCTCGCTTGAAAATATTGGCTACGAATTCCCGGACTTTCCCGTGCCGGCTGGTCACAATATGGATTCGTTCCTGCGCACGATCGTCCTTTTCGGCGCGCAACAGCGTTATGCCGCGATCAGCACAGCCGTAAAACAGAAGCTCGAAGAGGAGCTGGCGCTCATCATCCGGCTGAAGTTCCCCGGTTATTTTCTGATCGTATGGGACATCGTCAATTTCTGTCGCGAGCACAATATCATGGTGCAGGGGCGAGGCAGTGCCGCCAATAGTGCCGTTTGTTATTGTCTCGGCATCACACCGGTCGATCCGGTGAGCAACCATCTCGTCTTTGAGCGCTTTCTTAGCGAAAGCCGCAAAGGCTGGCCCGACATCGACCTTGATCTCCCGAGTGGTGATCGGCGCGAAAGTGTGATTCAGGAAATCTACCGGCGCTATGGCAAACACGGCGCGGCCATGACGGCCAACGTCATTACCTATCGAGGGCGAAGCGCCGCGCGTGAGATTGGAAAAGCATTAAATTTCTCGCCGAGCATTGTCGATAGGTTCTCCCATTTGTTTGCGCAGGGCGACTTTCCGCACACGCTCGATTTGCAATCGCAGATCGAACAGGCCGGATTGCCGAAAGAACATCCCCGCATGGGAGCGTTCGTTCAGTTGTATGAGGCGATCTACGGTTTGCCTCGCCATCTCGGTCAGCACTCCGGTGGCATGATCATTTGCCAGAATAAGCTGAGTTCGTTCGTGCCGCTCGAGAATGCCTCCATGCCGGGACGGGTGGTGGCGCAGTGGGATAAGGACGATTGCGAAGATCTGGGCATCGTGAAAGTCGATCTCCTCGGTCTCGGCATGATGTCAGTCATGCAAGATGCGCTTGAGCTCTGTCGTGAACGCGGGCGTCCTCTCGACCTTGCCCATATTCCAAAGGACGATCCCGCCACGTTCGATATCATGCAGAAGGCGGACACGATCGGCGTTTTCCAAATCGAAAGCCGGGCCCAGATGGCGACGCTGCCGCGCATGAAGCCCAAATGCTTTTATGACGTGGTCATCGAGGTTGCCATTATCCGACCCGGCCCGATCCAGGGTGACATGGTGCATCCCTATCTGAACCGTCGCGCCGGCCGCGAGGAGGTCAGGTATTTCGATCCGAGGCTTGAACCGATTCTCAAACGCACCCTTGGAGTGCCGCTCTTCCAGGAGCAAATGCTCAAGATTGCCATGGTCATGGCCGATTTTTCGGGGGACGAAGCGGAGGAGTTGCGGCGCGCCCTAAGTTTTCACCGCTCGCAGGATCGGATGAATAAAGTGAGCGTGAAACTGCGAGCGGCCATGTTGCGTAAAAATGTTGCTCCGGAAATCATCGACAAAATTATTCAATCGATTGCCTCGTTTGCGCTCTACGGATTTCCCGAATCACACGCCATCAGCTTCGCTCTTCTGGCCTATGGCAGTGCCTACTTGAAAGTGCATCGTGCGCCTGAATTTTACGCCAGTTTGTTGAACAACCAGCCGATGGGGTTTTACACGCCGGCCACGATCGTGAAAGACGCGCATCGGCATGGTGTAAAAATGAAACCGGTGTGTGTCTTGCAGTCCGAATGGCGATGTACGGTTGCGGCTGACGATACCGTGCGACTTGGATTTTGTGTCGTGAACGGGATGCGAGAAGAGCGAGTGGAAAGATTGCTGACGACCAGAGCGGAGAGACCCTTTCAGTCCATGGACGACTTCAAGCGTCGCGTCACGGTCTCGAAAGAAGAACTTCGAACCTTGGCTGAGCTGGGGGCGTTCAATTGTTTTTCCGAGCATCGACGTGCCGCCATGTGGGATGTGGAAGAAACGAGGCACGACGATTTGCTGGGGAGTATGCAGGATGCGTCCGTTCCTCAAGATTCGCCGCTTCGACCCATGAGTATGCCGGAGCGGGTGCAGGCGGATTACGAGACGATGAACCTGACGACCGGTCCGCATCCGATGAAGTTATTGCGTGAAACCGTGCCCAACGTTTGGTGCGCAGCCGATTTAACTCAGGCCCGCAACGGTGCGACTGTTCAGATTGCGGGCAACGTGATCTGCCGGCAACGTCCCGGGACAGCGAAAGGTTTTGTCTTCATTAGTCTGGAAGACGAGACCGGAGTGTCGAACGCGATCGTCCATCCGGATCTTTTTGAAAAAATGCGTCTTCTGATTACGGAAGAGGCTTTTCTGCTAATCGAAGGCGAGGTCCAGAATTCAGAAGGAGTTGTTTTGATTAAAGCACGGAAGCTGCGGCCTCTCGCGCATGAGAAGCTGGTCGGATCAGCCTCGCATGACTTTAAATAGAGCAGGGGGACGGCGCGCTGCGCCGCGCACTCGAGATTATGTCCGAACCAATGTGCATTGCGGCTGTCGGAGAAGTCGTGCGCGGCGGTGGATGTTGTAGAGGCGCTTGGGCCAAGCGCATGTCTTTAGTTAGGCGGTTGACACAACCGCCTCTACAACGCTCTCGCCAGACGTCCCCATTTCCGATAATGGGCGCGCTTTTCCTTGTGTTCACTCGCCGGCGTGACGCTTGGCTGATTCCTTAGGCTCTGCGCGTTGCTCCGCAGGTTTCCCATCCGACTCCATCCATTCCGTGTGGAACACACCGGGTTTATCGATGCGCTCGTAGGTATGCGCGCCGAAGAAATCGCGTTGGGCCTGGAGCAAATTGGAAGGCAGCCGGGCCTGCCGATAACTGTCGAAATAGGAGAGCGATGCGCCAAAGGCCGGTACGGCCACGCCTTGATCCACCGCTGTGGCCACGGCAACCCGCCAGTTGTCCTGCGTCTTTGCGATAATGCCGGTAAAATAGGAATCCAGCAGGAGATTGTGCAGAGTCGGATCCCGTTGGTAGGCTTCCACAATTCGATTTAAAAACACCGCGCGAATGATGCAACCGCCCCGCCAGATAGTGGCAATATCCCCAAAATTGAGGTTCCACTTATATTGAACGCTGGCCGCGCCCAGCAATTCCATGCCCTGCGCGTAAGACACAATTTTCGAAGCGTAGAGAGCGTTCCGCACGGCGTTAACCAACTGCTCGCGGTCGCCGCTGAATTTCCTCAGCTTCGGTTGCGGCAGGATTTTGGATGAATTGACGCGCTCGTCTTTTCGAGAGGAGATGACGCGTGCCTCGACCGCCGCGTTGATCGTGGAGATCACGACGGATTGTTGAATGGCGGATTGCAAGGTCCAAAGGCCTGTCCCTTTCTGTCCCGCTTTATCCAGGATCACGTCGACCAGTGGCTTGCCCGTGTCCGGATCGATCTTGCGAAAAATCTGCGAAGTGATGTCGATGAGATAACTATCGAGCTCCCCTTTGTTCCACTCGGTGAAAGTTTCGGCGAGTTCGGCTGCCTCCATTCCGGCGACGTCTTTCAGGATGGCGTAGGCTTCGCAAATCAACTGCATGTCGCCGTACTCGATGCCATTGTGCACCATCTTGACATAGTGTCCGGCGCCGTCCGGTCCCATGTATCGGCAGCAGGGCTCGCCATCAACTTGCGCGGCGATCTTGCGATAAATGGGGGCAATCATTTCCCAGGATTCACGCGACCCGCCCGGCATGAGGGAAGGGCCCTTCAGCGCACCTTCTTCGCCACCCGAAACGCCGCACCCGACGAAATGGATTCCTTTTCCTTCCATCTCCTGGCAACGGCGTTGCGTGTCCGTGAAAAGAGAATTTCCCCCGTCGATGATGACGTCGCCTTTTTCGAGCAACGGCGTGAGCTGATTGATAACGGCATCGACGGGAGCGCCTGCCTTGACCATGATCATGGCTTTGCGCGGCCGCTTTAGCGCGCCGACGAAGTCCTCCATCGTTGTCGCAGGGTGAAAGTTTTTTCCTTGGCCGCGACCGTTGGCAAACTTCTCAGTCACTTCGGTGGTGCGATTGAAAACCGCCACGGAAAATCCCTTCGATTCCATGTTCAGGACGAGGTTCTCGCCCATGACGGCCAGGCCGATGAGGCCAATATCACATTGCTTCGTGCTCATTTTGCGTATCTCCTTGGGTGACGCCGCGACGGCGGCAAACCGCAGTCTAGCGAGCATGGAGCGCGTATGGCAAACCCCGTTTGCGAACTTTTATTGACCGAAGCAGAGCTGGAAGAGCCGGCCGATTGGCCAGAGGTCTGTGCGGGCGCAATCGTCGATTTCCGGGGGGTTGTGCGAGCGACGGAGTTCGAGCGGACGATTCGAGGAATCGAGTACGAGGCGAATGCCCCCATGGCCGAGCACCAGCTCCAGCTGATTGGGCGCGAAGCGATTGAGCGCTTTGGACTGCAAATGGCCGTGATCCGTCATAGAATAGGATTTGTAGCGGTCGGAGAGGCATCGCTTTTTGTCAGGGTGGCGGCAGCTCATCGGCGTGAAGCCATTCATGCCTTGGAATGGCTGGTGGACGAATTGAAGAAACGGGTGCCCATTTGGAAGCATCCTAAATTTGAATTGAATCAAGAGATTGAAGCGGTTTCAGACACTCCCACCCCGGGAATTTTGCACACATGAACTGGGCTAATCGCTTAACCCTGAGCCGCCTTGTGCTCACAGTGCTCTTCGTGGCGTCCCTGAACTCTTCATGGCAGTACGCGCGAACCGCCGCGCTCCTGCTCTTTCTCGTCGCTGGAATCACCGACTTCGTGGATGGCGAAGTGGCACGGCGCTACGGCATCATCACGAACTTTGGCAAGTTGATGGACCCGCTCGTCGATAAAATCATGATGGCCGCAGCCTTCATTTCCCTGGTTCCGTTAAAGGCGGTACCGGCCTGGGCTGCGACGACCGTGGTGGCGCGCGACTTTTTGATCACCGGATTGCGTCTCATGGCAACGGCCAAAGGTCAGGTTCTGCCGGCGGAGAAGCTCGGAAAACAAAAGACCTCATGGCAGATCATCACCGTGATCTTTTTCCTGGCCCTGCTTTCGATCGCCGAATTGCATTACACCAGCGAAACCACGACCTGGTGGTTGCGCGCGTGGGATCAGGCCGGGCCGGTTCTCGTTTGGATCACGGTCGTGTTAACCGTCTATTCCGGGCTCGGATTTACCTGGCGGCATCGCGAACTAATCGCGCCGGATCAATAGGGAAACAGTCAGCCGCGGCCGGTTCCCACGCTGTCGATTAAAAGAAGGTTTGCGGAACTTCGATGCGGTCCCCCGGCTGGAGCTTGACGTCGAGAGATGGATCGCGCCGGAACTGGCGCACGTCATAAACCTTCACTTCGTTGCCGCGCAGGAGGCGAACGCGCTTCTGATCGGCAAAATCGTTAAACCCGCCGGCCGCGTTGATCGAAGCAAGAAGGGTAATGTCTTCCGTAAAAGGCACACGCGCGGGCATCCGCACCGCTCCCCCCACATTCACGAAGCGTGCGGTTGGCTGCATCGTGATCGTGATATTTGGATTCGTGTAAATCCTGTTCGCCCGGTAGGTCTGTTCGATCGATCGGGCGAGCTGCGCGGGCGTAAGTCCGGCTGCTTTCACCCGGTTAATGTAGGGAAGGTTGACAGAGCCGTTGGTGTCGACCGTGTAGGTGTTATTTACTTGCACCTGCTCTTCGTTGGGAACGCCGCCGACTCTTACGTCGATGGGATCACCGACGCGCAGAGTCGCCTGAGCAAAGGCACCGGATGCCATCGCCCAAACAAAAACGAGAATCAGGAACAAAAGGCGCATCAATATTCGTCCGGCTCGGACTGTCCGTTGCGCGCCGTGCTGGCCACGGTCTTGGCGCGGGCTGAGCCGCCGCGCTTTGGCTTATCCTCCGTCTTGTAGTAGCCGTAGTAATTTGTGTAGTAGTAGTAATTCTGATCGTGCTTCAGATCGACGTTGTTCAGCACGACGCCGAGCACGGTCCCGCCAACCCCAAGAATGGCCTGCTTCACGCGGGTGAGCATGGCGCGCGGGAACCGACGGTGCTGCACCACAATAATCGTTTGGTCGACCTCGCTCGCAATCACCGAGGCATCACTCACGCCCAGCATGGGAGGAGAATCGAAGAAGACGATGTCGTAACGCAGTTTCAACTCCGCGATCATGTCGGACATGCGTTGTGAGTTGAGAATGCCGACCGCGTCCGACGGCAGAACCCCGCTGGGCATGACGGAGAGGTTTTCCACTTTGGTCGGCACAATGACCTCATCGAGCTGCATCTCGGTCGTCAGGTAATTAGTTAGGCCCTTATTGTTCGTAATATCAAACAACTCGTGCTGGACCGGTCGTCGCAAGTCCGCGTCGACAATCAGCGTCGAGTAACCGCCCTGGGCGCAGATGTAAGCGAGGTTGGCCATGGTAGTCGACTTGCCTTCCCCCGGGCCTCCACTCACGAGCGAAATCGTGTTGGCCTGGGGATTCTTCCGGTTGAACTCGATGTTCGTCCGTAAAATCCGATAAGCCTCGGCGTCGGGCGAATCCCCCGGTTCCTTGTGCAACACCCGTACGCCTTGCGGAATGATGGCGAGGACCGGAACACCGAGAAGGCCCTCGACGTCCTCCATCGTTTTCACACTCGTGTCCAGATACTCAATGAAGAAGGCGAGCCCGACACCGAGAAACAGGCCGACCAGCGCGCCGAGGGCCAAATTCAAACCAACGCGGGGCCGGGCCGGGAACGCGGGCGGCTCGGCTACCTGCTTCACGCTCACCGCCACACGAGGCATGGCTAATTCCATGGTCTGGCTCTGCGCCCGCTGTCTGACCCCGTCGAAGAGAAGCTTTTCTTTGATGTATGAGTTCTTGGCCCGCGTGTAATTGGCGCTCAGATTCTTCGTGGAAAGTTGCTTGGCGTTGATCTCTTCCAGCCGTTTTTTGAGTTGATCGCGGTTCACTTGCGCACTCTTTAAATTCTGTTCGAGCGCGCTCCGGATGCTGCTGACCTGGTCCTCCAGTTGTTTGGCGTAGACCGCTATGGTGGCGCGGACCGCTTTCACCTTGGGGTGATTTTCGCCCAGTCCGGAGTTTAACTGCAAGGCCACCTGCGCGGCCGCCTCCTGGTAGTTAGGCAACGTTTTCTGGATGGCCGGGTCCTGGATTTCCAGGGTTGACAACATGCGGAGCAAATCTTCGCCTTTTACCTTTTCGACCTGCTCCAGCTTGGAGGATAACATGGCAACTTTTGTTTCGGCATCGTTGACCTCGGTCTCCTGCCGGATCACAACCGCGTTGACCGGCGCCTGCGCGTCTTCCGTCCCCTCCGGATTTAGATCGATGATGTGCTCTTCATCGCGGATTCGAGCAACGTCGATGGCTGATTGATCCACCTTTTTTTGCTGCTTTACGACCTCTTCATTCATGGTAGAGACGGCCCGATTGAGAATGTCTTTTTCCTCTTCGACCCGTTTGTCCTGGTAAACTGCTACGATCTTATTGGCGATGTCAGCGGCTTCCTGCGGATTGGTGTTGAAGACACTGATCTGGAGGAGGTCCGTATTCCGGACTTCGTCGACCTGAAGCTTGTTGCGCAGCATGGCATAAGCCTGTTCGCGGGTGAGCGAGTTACCGCTGTGAGCCCACTTCTCCCGCAGCTTTAGTTCTTCAATCACCGGGTACAGAATGCCGGTGCGCTGAATCACCTGGTAGACGGTGGGCGCGAGTTGCGGATCGTGGATCGGAATATTCGAGTCGCCGCCCGTGTTAAAGATGCGGGGGTTTTCCGCGGTGGACCGCACTTCGATGAAAACGGAGGACTGGTATTCGCGGGGTTGGAAAAATGTCACGACGGCCGCCGTGAGCAGGACAAGGAGGAAGGCAAGAAGGATCAGCACCCAATGGACGCGGATAACACGCCAATAGTCGAGAAAGTGCAGCTTAACTTCTTCGGTTTGTGCCATGCGTCTTAACCCTCTAGCAAGAGCCGCACAACCTAGCGAAAATTCTCTCCGAGTAAACCGGAGTTCCGGCTTTTAAAAGGTCACGTTGACCCCGCCCCAAAACCGATTTCTCGTATATTCGCGGAGGGCGACGTCAGACCAGACATCGGTCAAGCTATACCCCGCTTCGACGGCGATGTAACGAGTAACGGCGTAGCGTAGACCGACCGACAAATCCACGTCTTCCTCTGTGAAGGCGGCATTAAACGCGCCCGGCTGGTTGAAGGCCCGGTATTCGTCATGCTCGTAATACGCGGCCACACTTGCGCTGATCTTGGGCGTGAATGCATGCCTTGCTGAAATACCTGTGCGGAATGTGTCGCGTCCCGGGCTGAGCAGGACGTCCGGTTCCTCGATGGCATAGCGGTTTACCCACGATACCGTGGTTTGCTTGCCCACCGCATAGTTTAAGGTCCCTTCGAAGTAGGGTGAGGTCCGGTTGCCTCCCTGCTGGTCGTAACTGCGGAACTCTGCGCCGCCTCGCAAGGAAACGTCGAAGCGAGTGTTGAAGTGATGATCAAATCCGGCCAGGGCAAAGTTAGTGGTCGAGTCCCGCTGAATTCGATCGTAGGAAATGATCTCGAAACGATATTCGGCCACAAGAGTTGTATTCGGGGCCAGCAGGAATCGGAATTCATTGCCGAAAGTGTTTTCAATGCGGTCCTCAAAAAAACCGACGCCTGAATCATCGTAACGGATCGCTCCAAGAGTATAGCTCGTGGCCGTAGCAAACCGCGGAGCCCAAAGATAATTGGCGGTGAATTTGTCCTGGGTGAAGAAGTAATTCCCGCCGCGCCGGTTTACGCCTTGGGCGATCGCGAAATCCGGTTCCGTCTGGTAGGTCAAGTAATCGACCATGCTCAGAGTCAGGCGGGGCGTCGCTTTGTGCGTCACGGCCAACCTCACATAGGTATTGATGTCGTAATCGTTCGATTTCACTCCGGGGATCTGCACATTGTCCCAGTAGTAGGTGTAGCCCGCTCCCGTTTCCAGGGTGAGCTGGGTGCGGGCATCGCCAAAATCGTAGGTGAGAGCTACGCCCGCGTTGGTAAAAGGCGATCCCTTCTTGAAGATCGTTGAAGTGGTGACGTTGTCGTCATAGCCTCCGCGCACATTGAACGAAATCTTAAACGGCAAAGTGGAGAAGTTTCCCGTCCCCAGGTCGTCGGCCGGGACGTCGACTTTCGTTTCGGTCGCCGTGGCGAAGGAAGTGGAGGTGTTGGAGACCGCTACCTGAGCCAGGAGCAAAGGCGGGCAATTGAGCATTGCGCCCGTGAAAAAAACTAAAAGGCCGCTCGTGTGAGCCGTGAAATTTCTCATGTGTAAAAAGCCGTCAGACCGCTTCCGCACATCTCTGACGCAGGTCGATGAGATTAGAAGAGCGTGCCGTTTCGGGCAATGTTTTTCTTGTTATCCTCGTAATTGCTACATTTTCCACGCGCCCAAGGGGTGACTCTTACCGGGGGGGTTCGGCTGGCGCCGGATCAGTTTTTAGGGAGCGATCCTCCCCCTTCCATTGTTCCAGATGGGCCTGGTAGTATTGCCGAATCGCCTCAGACCTGGGATCCAATCGTCGAGCCTCGTCGAACATCCATTCCGCCTCAGCAAACCGGCGCAGGGAATCGAAGGTGAAGGCGAGCTCCAGCCAGTATGTCTCATCGAGCGGCGCCAGCGCGCGCGCCGATTCGTAGGCCGGCAAAGCGGCGCCGTAAAATGAATCGCGCGCGCCTTGAGTGGTCTGCAAATCCCCGGCCAAAAAGCGGGACCGCCCCAGGTAGTAAAAGAGCTGCGGATTGAGGTGCTCAAGCTCAATACCCTTCCGGGCGGACGCCAGTCCCGACAAAGGACGCTGATCGCGCAGCGCCGTGCGCGCTTGTTCCGCGTAATATTCGCCCGGGACAAGACGCCAGGCCTGCACAAGAAGCGTGACGGCCAACATCAAGGTAACGATACCCCAGGGGAGCCACGTCGGCAGGGTGCGCGCCGTGTGCGTGCCTTGATCCACCCCACTGTTGGCAAGGATTCCAAAAACAAAAGCGATGACCAGGACGTTGGCCGGGATATGGAGATTAAAATCAAAGACGGAATGGACACCATACGCGGCGAGCGCACCCAGCGCGCCGAGGTTCAGTGCCATGGCATTACTTCGAAGCCGGTGCGATACGGCGATTCGACGCGGGCCAATTCTTCGCGCCGTGATCAGGCCCCGGCGAAGGTGAAGAAGAAGGAAAGGCAGGAACGGGAGCACGCCGATGACGCCGTATTCTGCGAGCAGTTGCAGATAGTCATTATGAACGTAAACGGGGTCCAATTGGACGGCCTCCGTTCGAAATTTCCGGCCGTAAAACAAATAGGTACCGCTCCCTGTGCCAATGAGCGGGCTTAGCTTCCATTCCTCCAAAGCAGCCCGCCAGAAATCGAGGCGAATATTTTTATTATCGACAACCGTCTTCGTCCGGTCGCTCAGATAATCGCTCTTCTGAATGACCAGGAAAATGGCGAGAGCCGCGAAAATGGCCATAACAACGGCACTCGCACCGATGCGAACCTGCAGGGTCGATCCGGCGGCCGCGGCGATGCGCAAACTCAGCACGACAAAAACGAGCACACTCATTAAGACGCTGAGATATCCGCCTCGGCTGCCCGTCAGAATGACGCCGATATAGCACATCGTGGTGGCATACCCGATGAGGAGTTTCGACCAAACGGGCCACCGACTCCAAAAGGTAATGCTCAAGCCGAAGACGCCCACGACCTCAAGCAGACCGGCCAGGTGATTCGGGCAGATATAAAATCCGCTGGCCCGGCGGCCGTAATCGAACCGCTGCAGAAACGATATCGGCATCCAGTTGTCGCCATTTCGAAATTGCGTGGCGCCGACGATCACGTGCCCCAATGCCGCGGTCAGCAAGCAAACGAGGATGAGCAAGCGAGCCCTCGAGTCAGTCAGGACGGTGGCGGTAAGAAAGTAAACGAGCAGGCCGGCCACGATGGAATAGACATCGGATCTGGCCATGTAAGGGACCGGCGAGAAGCTTGCTCGAGCCAGGATATAGCCGAAGAAAATGACTGCGCTGACAAGGCAGATCCGATCCGGCAGAGGTCTTAATCTTCGAAACGCGAAGGAGCCGAGGACGCCGGCGATCGCTACCAATACGTAGCCCGGAAACGCGAAGAGAAGCCGCGTTCCACCGATAAGCACCTGACTCGATAGCAGGGCGATTGCGACGACGATCGCGATGAACGTCACAAAGATAGTGATGGGAGCGGAGCCCGGCGCTTCCGCTTGAGCACGGACCTGTGCGGTGGGTCTGATCATGCTGCCTGAACCGCGCTTGCCTGCGCGCGAAAGCGCCTTGCGTGTCCTGGACGAAAAATGCCGTCGCGATCGAGCGGCAACGGCATTTCGAAAATAAAAACCCTAGCGGTTCGTATGCGGCGTTGCCTCACACGGGCCCGCCGTATCGCCAGGATGCTTTCTCAGGTAGTGGTCCCGTTCTGAACAGGCCACTTGAATCGAATGATTATTATGACAGACCGGGCAGGTGTTTCCGTTGCCGCCCCCTCCGCCACCGCCGAGAGATCCTGGTGCGCCGTTGACGTTGCTCGCGTTGTTAGTGTTTGCATTGGGGCCCTCCTCCGGACTACTGATGCAACCCGGAGTCAGTCCAATAAAGAGTTCAGTCAGCGCCGCCGCCTGGTCAGGGTCGGCCGCGATCGCTTCCTGAAGAGTCGAGCGCTCCAATTCGCAGTCATGATCGTCCTTGTCGGATTTGAGACAATGCACGGCAGTCTTGAGAATGTCCGCCGTCAATTCCTTGCGCGCGCCCGCTGCAGTCCGGACGATACCAGGCGCATCCTTTTGATTTTTGCTGATGGCTTTGCAGACGGCCGCAAGCATGTCGTCCTTTGGAGAGCTGGCCATACTCATGGAGTGGGGCAGGTGGGACTGAATCATTTCAGCCGGCGTGACCGTTGCTCCGCGCGCGATGGGAAGTGAAGCCATCCAGAAGGCCGCGCCGAGCGCAATACTAATGGCGAAAAGCGCCGGGGTTTTTAAAGCTGGCAGAGAATGTTCTTTGCCTATGGTTTTTGCGCGCCGTTTGTTCATAGAAGAGCCCCTTTGGAGTGACCTTTCTTTATAATATCCACAAGGAATGTGGGTCAATAGAATTCGCCCCCATAACGACCAGCGGGCAGCGGGGATCGAACCCGCATAGCCAGCTTGGAAGGCTGGAACTTTACCATTAAGCTATGCCCGCGCTGGCTCTGGTAACCTTGCCATACCGCGTCTCGCTGCCAAGACGTTTTATTCGATCGCGTGCGGGAGCCGCCGTCCTATGGATGGGGCACGCCTTCCAGCGTGGCGCACTTGCTATTTCGGGGCGGTGCTGTCTAGCTCATGGCTATGAAACTGGCACGGCTTTGTCTTCTTTTGGGACTGTTGCTTTGTTCCGCTGGTCGCGTGCGCGCTGATCTTACGATCGTGCAAAAGGTGGACGGCGTGGGGGAGCCCGGAGCGCTGATGACAGTGCGGATCAAGGGTGATATGGCGCGCATAGACGCCACTCCGAAAATTTCCACAATCGTCGACGGCAAAACGGGAGAGATTGTCACCTTGATGAAGGACCAAAAGACGGTCGTGCGTATCTCGGCAGACCGGATGAAAGCCGCTGCCGAAATGATTAACAAATTCAGCGACAAAAAGGCGTCGACCCCACTGCCCAAACCAACGCCAACCGGTCGCAGGGAGACGGTAAACGGCTATGAAGCGGAAGAGTACATCGTGGATAGCCCCATGTTCAAAGCGGCCTACTGGGTTGCGCCAAAGTTCCCCGAGAGTGCTGCCATTCTGAAGCAGCTCCAGGCGCTCAAGCCGGAGATTTGGAACTCGGCCCGGAGGGCCGGGCCAGACTATCGCGATTTTCCTGCTCTGCCCGTCAAGACGGTCGTGGAAGTGGGACGTACGAAAGTCACCACGACCCTGGTCTCGGTGAGCCAGGATGCGCTCTCTGATGCGGACTTCGCCGTTCCGAAGGACTTCCAGGAAGTGAAAACGCCTGACATCGGCAACATGCTCCAGCCCGGCCGGGCGTGGCAGGGGAGTAAGGCATCGCCCCATCCGTAGAAGATCGTCTGGCGCTTGACTCCTTCGCTTCTGTTAGGTTCGACTTCGCCGCGGCGACGTGAGTTGCTGAGGCAAGCTGGGATCAAATTTGGAATTGTTTCGCCGGAAGTAGAGGAGCGGACCGACACCGGTCTTAGCGTCAGCGAGCTAACGACATGGAATGCCGTCCGAAAGGGACTGGCCGTGGTGCTTGCGCATCCGGATAAGATTGTTTTGGCCGCTGATACGTTAGTTTCTCTCGACGGTGCCGTGATCGGTAAGCCGTTCGACCTGGCGGATGCGGTGCGAATTTTGCGCAAGCTGAGCGGCCGGACGCACCAGGTTTCCACTTCGGTGTTTGTCGGTCGCCTGGCCCAGGGCCGTCCCATCGTGTTTCAGGAAATCACGCATGTCCGATTCAAACGATTGAGCCGAAAAGCGATCGATCATTATGTGGCCCGAGTCGATCCGCTCGACAAAGCCGGAGCCTACGCGGCGCAGGGGCATGGCACCGAAATCATCGAAGAAATCCAAGGATCCTACACCAACGTGGTTGGCCTTCCGATGGAGCGAACGCTTCCGGCGCTGGCTCGATTCGGGATTCGTCCTGGACTCACCTAACGAGTCTCGATCAGTTCCGGCTCTTTCATCTTCTCCGGTTTATTGTCCCGTTTTAAGACGCGGTAAAGGAACCAGACGATGAAGCAATTCGCCGCCAGGATAATAAATCCGGCCGGGCTCGGACGATGCCAGATATGCCGCACTTCCAGAGGAATCAATGCAGCCGTGGCGAAAATCATGAGTAACTCGGCCCAGCGCTTTTGTAGATAAACGCCTATCCCTTCGGTGAACAAAACTCCGCAGTAGAAAAGCGCCAGAAATCCGGTGGCGCGTAACTGGCCGCCTTCCAGCACGTCCTGCAATTTGTTCAGGAGAAAAGTCACGTACTTACTGTGGCCGAGCAGGATTTCCGCGTCGGCCCATTCCGAGATCCGATCCATCCAGCCGTCGCGTGCATTCAGAAAGAGAAGGGAGCATCCCAGCGCAAGAAGGAGGAACCCCTTCGCAATTTTAAAGATGGCGATGACCTTGAGATACCGAACGCGCTGGCGCGGCTGCAGAATGGCAGGGGTGGCGCGCTGACTCATCATCATCAAGGTTCGCCTACGGGCCGATTATCGGTTGTTCCCGGCAGCAAATTTCCAGCTTATTGCCCTCCGTATCCTCGAAAAACAGGGCGTAATATCCCGGGCTGTAGGAGGCGCAAAGTTCGGGGCCCTCCAAATTCTGACCGCCCGCCTCTGAGACGATTTTGGAAAACTCGTCCACCTCTTCACGCGTGTCTGCCCAGAATGCAATTCGTGTGCCGTTCGGTTGATGCTGCGGATCTTCCGTGAATCCGAAGAAGGCCGATGGTTTATCAGCACCGGCGGAATAGAAGGTTCCCCAATCGTCGTCCGACCGATCGCAGGCAAAACCGAGCGCGGGCAAAATCCGGCCATAAAACTCCCGTGCGCGGGCCAAATTCTTCACGCGCAAATCGATGTGATCAAGGTATCGCGTCTTCATTTCCTCGCTGCGCTTTTCGGTTTTCACGACGAATCATCAGTTTCAATCCCGACTACGTTTCGTCGACTGCGCACACCTTCGTATCCACAAATCCAAGTGGCAAGGCCAAGCCTCGGAAACATCCTGGGCGAACACAAATTCACACAGATGGGGAATTCTTTCCCCTGTCATCTGTGTTTCATCTGTGTTGATCTGTGGCTAAATTCTTTTCAACTGCTTTCTCGGAAGACTCTCTAATAACGAAGCTGTTCATGTCATCCAAAATCGACAGACCGGTTTGGGCCGCAGTCTTGCTCGCATTGTCGATGCTTGGTCCGGCCTGCCAGCGACGCAGCGACGGCGTCTCCGGCACCATCGAAGTGGACGAAGTGCACGTCGGTCCACGCACGGCTGGACGCGTCGAGAAAATATTTGCCCGGGAAGGCGAAAACCTGAAGGCCGGCCAGCCCATCGTGCAACTGGAAGCCTTTGAGATGCGGGCCCGGCGCGATCTGGCCGCCGCCCAAATCGACACCGCTTCTCGCGATGCGGAGTCGCAGGCCGAGCAACTCGAATTTTTGCGCGATGAGGCCCGTCGCCAGCAGGATCTGCTCAAGCGCAAGGTGGTATCACCGACCGATGCGGAGAAGGCGGGAAGTTCGGCGCGCGCCCAAGATAAATTTGTGGACGCGGCCAAAATGCGGGTGGTGCAGGCGCGCGCCCAGCTCGCCGATGTGGACGCGCAACTGGCCGAGATGCAGGTGAAGGCGCCGACCGACTCCATCCTCGAAGTCTTAAGCGTGAAGGTGGGCGATGTTCTTCCGGCCAATCGCGAGGTCGCCACGCTGCTGCTGCCCGAGCATCTCTGGGTGCGTGTCTATGTCCCGGAACCGTGGCTCGGCTTGATCAAGGTGGGGGACGAGGTGCAGGTGCGAGTCGATTCATTTCCGAATCAGAATTTTCCCGGCACGGTCGAACAGATTAATCGCCAGGCGGAATTCACCCCGCGCAATGTGCAGACGGTGGAAGACCGGATTCGCCAGGTTTTCGGAGTGAAAATCCGACTGCCGAGCCAGGAAGAACGCCTGCGTGCAGGCATGTCCGCGGATGTGTTCTTCCCGAATGTGCAGAAATGAGTGCGCCGCATAAAGTGAAGGTGCCCTCCTCTCTTCGCGCTGATTAACATGGCAAACGAATTGATGATCGAATGTGAGGGCCTGACGAAACGGTTCGGCGCCTTTACGGCGGTCGATCATGTTTCATTTTCGGTGGGCAAGGGATCCATCTTCGGTTTTCTCGGACCGAACGGTTCCGGCAAGTCCACCGTCATCCGAATGTTGTGCGGAATTCTCGCGCCCTCCGAGGGGAGCGCACGCATCGGCGGGCGGGACGTGGTGCGCGACACCGAATCAATCAAAGACATGATCGGATACATGTCGCAGAAGTTTTCGCTCTATGACGAGTTAACCGTGGATGAGAACCTCACCTTTTCCGGAAAGCTTTACGGCCTTGCCGGTCGCGAGTTAACGGCGCGTCGCGATGAACTCGTCTCGATCACGCATCTGCAGCCTTACATGAAAAGGCGGGCCGCCTTGCTCTCAGGCGGCTGGCGACAGCGTCTGGCCATGGCCTGTTCGCTCATGCACAAACCGTCCGTTCTGTTCTTGGACGAACCGACTGCCGGAATTGATCCGGTTGCTCGCCGCGAATTGTGGGATCTCCTGTTCGAGTTCGCCGGTCAGGGCATGACGCTCTTTGTCACGACACATTATATGGACGAGGCGGAACGGTGCTCGCATGTCGGCTATATCTATATGTCGAAGCTGATCGTGTGCGGTGAGCCGGACGATCTGAAGCAAATGGCGGATGTGAATCCGCCCGGGACGCGTCGCCTCGACGTCACGTGCGATCATGTGACAACGGCACTTCAGGCCATGCATCAAACTGCGGGGGTGCGCAGCGCCACCGTCTTTGGCCAATCAATGCACCTGCTGGTGGATGACACGCTTGCCTCGGGTGAAATCGAAGCGCGACTGCGCCAGGTGGGAATTGCGCATGCCGACATTCACCCGATCGGCCCTTCCCTGGAAGATGTATTTGTGACCCTGAGCGCGAAGTACGCCAGGGATCAGCAGAAGGCGGCCTGATGAAACGCAAACCTTTTCGCGGTCTCGGCGCCATTCTGTTCAAGGAATTCATCATCGTCTGGCGCGACCCGATGACGCTGTTCTTCATGTTTTTCCCGCCCCTCATCGAGATGATCGCGTTTGGTTACGCGCTGGATAACGACGTCAAGCACATGCCTCTCGTTATCCTCAATGAAGACCGGACGGTGGAGAGCCGTCAGTTCATTGATCGTTTCGTGAACACGGAAACTTTCCGTGTCATCGGCGAAGTCTCCAGTGTCGAAGAGATAGCGAGCCAAATCCGGAAAGGACGCGCCTACGCCGGCCTGCAAATTCCACCGAAGTTCACGCAAAACCTGCATGCGGGTATCCCGGCGCAGGTTCAGCTCCTCGTAGATGGCTCCAACTCGACCACGGCCTTGCAGGCGCTGAACACCGCCCTGGGCGTGACCCTCACACAATCGGTCGAGGCGCTTCTGCATGAGACCGGTCATCGGGGAGTGCCGATCGATATCCGGCCGCAGATGCTCTACAATCCCACCATGCGCAGTCCGAATTTCTACGTTCCGGGAGTCATCGGAATCGTCCTGCAGATCGGCACAACCTTTGCCACGGCCATGGCGGTGGTACGCGAACGCGAGAAGGGGACGCTGGAGCAATTACTCGTTAGTCCGCTGAGTCGATGGGGGTTAATGCTGGGCAAACTGATTCCCTATCTCTGCATCGGGATGACCATGGCCGTCATTCTCTTCTTAATTATGCGGTTTCTTTTTCACGTTCCCATCGCGGGCAGCGCGGTGGCCATGCTTTTCTCGACGTTCGTCTATGTTTTTGCCCTGCTCAGTCTTGGTTTGCTCGTCGCCACCAAGGCCGAGAACCAGATGCAGGCACTGCAGATGTCGATGACGTTCATGCTGCCGAGCGTTTTCTTTTCCGGTTTCATTTTTCCGCGCGAGACCATGCCCTGGATTTTCTCCGCCATCGGCGGGCTCCTGCCCGCCACTTATTTTATCTGGCTGATGCGAGCCATTATTCTGCGGGGGGCCCACTTCCTCGAGTACTGGCCGCAATTGGCCACGCTCGTGATCATGTCGATCGCCCTCTTCTGCGTCTGCGCTCTGCGCTTTCGGAAGAAAATTGGTTAGGCCGATTCGCCGGAGTGCGGTCGAGGGCAGTTGCCTCTCAGCCCTTCTTCAGCTCAGCCAGATCCTTTAAGACATCCTCGCTGTGCGTGGGAGGTTTCACGCCCGTGTAAACCTTCGCAATTTCGCCTTTCGGATTAATGACGAAGGTGTTTCGCGCCGCCATCTTTGCTCCCTGGTATTCCATGACGGAACCGTATTGCGTGGCGATTTTGGCGTCGGGATCGGCCAGGAGTTTGAAGTTGAGACCCTCCTTCGCGCAGAAATCCTTGTGCGACTGGGCCGAGTCCACGCTGACACCGAGAATAACCGTCCCGGCTTCCTGATACTTGGAAAGATCACGCTGGAAGTTCTTTGCTTCCAAGGTGCAGCCGCCCGTGAAATCCTTCGGGTAAAAATAGAGGACGACCCATTTGCCGCGGAAGTCCTTCAGACTCACTTGAGACCCATCGCCCGTGGTCAGGCTAAAATCAGGCGCGGCACTCCCGGATGCCGGTTGCTTGCCGGTTTCGGCGCCGAAAATAGCAGGAATGCCGAGCAAGCAGGCGATCAACGCATTCAGAGCAAAAGTCTTATTCATAAATAAAGCGTATGCGGGGGCGACGCAAAAGCCACGGAATATTCCGCCTTCGAACCTTCGCGGGATGACGGAGCTTGCCTTGAGGGAGCGGTTCAGGTCTATAAAGACTCTCGTATGCCAACCGCCGCCTCCCTCGGAGATTACAATATCAAACCGGTGCGTTTGGGGCTCGGGATGATTGCCTGCATCGGCCTGGCGGTTGTTCTCTTTACTCTTCTTTTCGGTTTCACCTCGATCCCGGCCAACTCGGTTGGGATCAAGACGCGCTTCGGCGCTTACGATTCGAAGCTTGAGCCGGGTTTGGCCTACGCCATTCCGCACGTCGACGAAATACGTGTTGTTCCGACGGAGCGCTTATTGAAGTTGGAGTTCGGTTTCAGCACGGCCAATGCGACCAATGCTTATCAGGGCGATCGCGAGTCCGAGGACACCGAGACGATGATCACGGGCGACCTGAATACGGCCCTTGTGCCGTGGGTGGTGCAATACCGCGTGACCGATCCGAAGTTGTATCTTTTCGGCGCGCGCGAGCCGGAGCAAACCCTGCGCGATCTGTCGGAGAGTGTGATGCGCGAAGTGATCGGCGATCGCACGGTCGATGAAGTTCTGACGATTGGCCGGCATGATATCGAAACTTCCACATTGAAGCGTTTGGCCGATCTTTGCTCGCAGTACGCATTGGGAATTCAGATCCAGCAGGTGCAACTGGCCACGGTCCGGCCCCCGCCCACGGTGCAGGCGGCTTTCAACGATGTGAACCAGGCGCAGCAGGAAAAGCAGACCGCCATCAACCAGGCGTGGGCGGTTTACAATGACGCTGTGCCCAATGTGCGGGGGCAGGCCAAGGAACGGGAAAAGCAGGCCGAGGCCTATGCCTTCCATCGGATCAACGAAGCGAAGGGTGAGGCTGAGAAATTCTCGCTTTTGGTTACGGAGTACCGCAAGGCGCCGGAGGTGACGAGGCGTCGACTCTATTTTGAAGCGATGCAAGCGCTCCTTCCGACTTTGCAGAAGAAAGTGATTGTGGATGACAGTTTGAAAGGCGTTTTACAGACGCTGCCCTTACTTGGTTCAGAGCCAGCCAAGCCCGCTCGTTAAGATGATCAACGTGTCCAATCCTCCCATCGCATCGTCTGGTGTGGTTCGTTTTCTGCAGAGCCGCACGATGACGTTGCTGGGACTTTTCTTTCTGCTCAGTGCTTTTAAATGGGGGACGCTGCTTTACGTGGTGCACCAGTACGAGACCGTTATTGTGACCCGTTTCGGCAAGGCCATTCGAACAGAGGCGACCCCCGGCTTGAAAATGAAACTCCCGGTGTTCGACGTCATTCACCGATTCGACAAACGAATCCTGGCCTGGGATGGTCCACCCACCGAGTGCCCAACCAAGGACAAACTTTACCTGATTGTGGATTGTTTTGCGCGCTGGCGGATCAGCGACCCGTTGCTCTACTACAACCGGCTAAATGACGAACGCAGTGCGCTCTCTCGCTTAGACGATATTCTGGGGAGCGAGACGCGCACGGCCGTCGCGACCCATGACCTGGTCGAGATCGTCCGGGTGACGAAGGGCCGCAAACCCTTGCGGGACGAAGAGCTGGAGAAAAGCGGCACCCTTTTGCCGAGCAATATTCCCGATGTCGAACTGGGCCGGGGTGAGATCGAGAGACAAATCACCGAACGCACTCGCCAAAAGATCGCCGATTTCGGGATCGAGCTTTTGGACGAGCGTTTCAAGCGCAGCCGATACAACCCGGCCGTGGCGGAAAAGATTATCGAGCGCATGTCGAGCGAGCGCCATCAAATTGCGGCCAAGTTCCGTTCCGAAGGACGGGGCGAAGCGGCTAACATCAGCGGACAAAAGGAGAGCGATGTGGCGGCCATCACATCGATGGCGACAAAAACAGCGCTGGAAATCGAAGGCAAGGCGGATGCGGAAGCCGCCGGAATCTATGCGGTGGCCTACAATTCACCCGACGCGCAGGAGTTGTATTCTTTCGTGCGCGGTCTCGAGGTGATGCGGACGGGTTTTGAGCATGACACGACAGCCGTGATTTCGACGAACAGCGATCTCGGGCGATGGTTGAAGTCGATGGGCGGACCGGCCCCGGCCAAGCCGGCTGGGCCGTAGATTATCGAACCGGAGAATCGGCGCTCAGAAAGAGCGTCAGGTTCCTCACCTTGGATCGGTGACGCGACCGAGAAACAAGCACGAGCCGCTCGGTCGGTGCTGGATCGCGTAAAGAAACGGGCGGTCCACTTTTACGATCACTGGTTCCGGTCGTTTAATCATGGCCGAGCCCGCCAGCATGGCGACAGCCGTAGCGGCCGCTGCTTCTGTTCCTTTCTCATCCACGGCAATGAAGGTCTTATGAAAAACTTCTGAGACGTATAAATAATTGTCGGATTGGCGGGGCGCCATCCTGTCGAAATTCGCACTCCCCGGCGGCTGATCGAATACGGTGTTAAGTCCGAGCGTTCGGAGCTGGGCGCTGAGTGGAATCGTCGGCGGCGCGAACTTAAATTTCGGAAGGTCGAGCTCGATATCTCGCGATTCGAGCGCGGCGCATTGGGCGAGAGTGTCCGCGGTCAGTTTGGTTTCGAGCGCAGCCAGGCCACTCGATTGGTCCGGCAGAAGAATGAGGAACTGAAGTTCTGATCCGACGTAAGGCAGAGCGACCGCGATAAAACCTCCCCGTCGCGCATAACCAAACTGGTGGTGATGATGCATGGTCGGCACATCGACGGCGGAGCCGCCCCGCGCGTGAAAAGGCCTTGGCTTGGTCAACGCGTCGGAAAATTCGGAAGCCCACGGCGCTTTGAGGTAGATGGCGTTAGCGAGAATGAGACGGGCGCTTGCATCGACGCCTTTGGTCGGAATGAGATCGCGAATCCGATCGCGCGTCTGGTCCGTCACCCACTTGTTGATGTGCTGCCGTGCGCCTTCGGCGTTTCCGCGGAAGTCGAGAGGTTCGAAGGCGGCGCCGTAAAACTTCGTGACGAGTGCGCAGAAGGGCTCGTGCAAGGTAAACGCCGCCTGCGAAAACAACCTGTTAGCCACGAGGAATACGATCGGCTCGCTCGGACCACCGTATTTTTTTGAGCGGGCCACATCCGTCGCACTATTTTTTGCAGTCGCATCGAGCGACCGTTCCAGCGCAGAAAACGAGGAGTGAATGCCGTCGTCCGGGTAGCGTAACACGCGCATCATCTCAGTCCGGGTCACGCCGTCCGCGCCGGCGAAGGTCATGGCCAGAGCGCTCTGGATGGAATAGGGCGACAAGCAAAGGTTTTCGTCGCCGGTGGCAAGTTGCTGGTAAAGCTCGACGCCGAGCTGGTTGGTCGCGCTGGCTGCCGCACTAAAATCAGCGGCTTTTATCGCAGAGATGGCAAAGGTCGCGGCCGCGAGACTGGCGAAGATTTGATTCTTCATCATGACGCTTCAGGTAATTATCATGCAAGCAACGACGCTTGAAGCCTTTGTTGAGGAATGGGTCGGGCGAGACTCGAACTCGCAACCAACGCCTTAAAAGGGCGCTGCTCTACCATTGAGCTACCGACCCGAGAGAGAGAGTTTTTACTCCAGTTACAAGGTTGTCGCAAGGATGTTGCAGCGCGGCCTTTTTTCAGATGTCAGGACCTCGCGCGGCAGATGTGCCACCCGCCTCGGCTCATCGCGCCGTCCCTGACAACACGCGGGTCGGCGGTCATAGACCGTCGCTACAGAAGAGGGAGTAGATCGCGCAGCGAATTCTTGGGTCGTTCCAGTTGAAAGACCGACAGGCCGGCCGCGCGGGCCGCCTTCCAATCGCGCTCGGGATCATCGCCTACGTGCAGAACATCGGTGGCCTCGAGAGTCGCGAACTTGAGCGAGCGTCGAAAGATTTCCGGATCCGGTTTGTCCACGCCCAGTTCGCTCGAAATAAAGATGTGCGAGAAGTATTTAGAGAGGCCGAGATGCTCCAGGATCATGCGCAACCGGCCGTCGAAACTCGAGACAACGGCGACTTGATAGCGTGAACGCAACTGCTCCAGCACATCGATCGTCTCCGGATACGATCTCCACACGTCCGCCTCGGCAAAATGTTCGTAGGCAATCTCGAAGAAATTGTCGCGATCCAAGTCTGGCAAAGAAGGAGCCACCTCATCGAGGACACGATAAACAGTGTCGCGCCACCAACCTTTGTCGTCATCCTCCCGCGGTCCGTCTTGGGCGTGACGTGGCGGCATACTTTTCCACACCGAGATGAAGGCCCGATCCAGCGCGTCGCGGGAGAGCGTTAATTCAATCTGCTGGGCGACCAGCGCGTAATGATGACCGACGCTCTCGGTCAGATAGAAGAGCGTGCCGACCGCGTCAAAGAAGATGGCTTTCATTGATTAGACACTCGAACGATAAACCTCCGAATTCTGCCGTGTGCAAATCGAAATGACACGGGGGGCGCAGGCCACAAATCCGGCAGAGTGAGGCTGGGAAAGCACTCCTTCCCCTGAAGCCCCGGCACTCTGTTGCCGTGTTCTGGGAGTTGGCCACGCCGTGGAAGCGAACCCGCCTCAATAGAGTAAGGCGGCTACAGTCCTCTGCTGTTAACCATCATAACGCGCGCCGAGCGACAAGTGCATCCGGTTCAATTGAATAATCACCGGCCATGACGTCTATTGCAGCGCAATGTTGCCTGTCGAACATGACGATCCGATCAACGCGACCATTCTCGCCATCTCCGAGGACAAAATCGAAGGCTTCGTGCGTGAACCGTTCCATGAAATAGCGTCTCGCTCTGGGGTTCCGGTGGATGTGGTCATGGCGCGCATCGCCGCCATGCTCGCGGCCGGCACCATCCGTCGGGTACGGCAAACTTTACTGGCCACCAATCTGGCAGATGGCGCGCTCGTTGCCTGGAAGGTGCCCGCGGACAAGATTGACAATGCCTTTGACTGGATGTTTCAACAGGATCCGTTTTCCGGTCACGTGGTTCTTCGATCCACTGAAACAATCACGGCGGGATCCGACTACAAACTCTGGACGACAGTCAAAGTGCCCCACGGCCAGTCGCTGCAGGAGCATTGCCAGTTGCTCAGCGAAAAAGTGGGAGCGGATCACTTTCGAATTATGCCGGCAAAAGGGATTTTTTCGCTGGGAGTTGGGCATGTGCGGCGCAAAACGATCGAGCCCGGGAGCAAAGCGCCGGAGCGGGCCAGAATGGCGCCCGTGCATGTCGTTGATCTGACTGAGCGCGACTGGGAAGTGCTGGTGGCGCTGAAGCGCGAATTTGATCCGGCTGAGATTCGCGAGACGCCATGGGCCGGGCGCGCGATCGAAGCAGACCTCCCGCTGGATGAATTCTGCGCTGTGGCCGAAGCGTTAAACGCGCGAAAAGTGATTGGGCGATTTTCCACTTTTCTCGAGCATGTGAAACCATCCTCCACGGGTGTGCGAGTAACACGGTTCAACGCCCTGTTTCACTGGGCCATACCGGTGGGTCGGGAAATCGAGGCGGGCGGTGAAGTGGGACGTCATCATATTCTGACGCACTGTTATTGGCGCGAAGCCGGTTCGGAATTTAAGAACGTCAATATCATGGCCGTCGCGCATGGCACGGATAAGCCGTTATTGTTGGCGCATAAAGCGGCCATCGACCGCCATTTGGAAACCGTTGGAATCCCCGTGTCCTACACCAATGTTTTCTGGGGAGGGCGCAGTGAAATAAAGCCGTCGGAAATCTCGCCGCAAATTTACCGCGAGTGGCGGCGCAACATGAGTGCATGAAGCGAGTTGTTGTATCTAAACAACGGGCGCTTGAACTGTGGAGGCACGTCGCAGCGCGACGCGGCGACGGCCCGTGAGCATCGATGCTCTGGTTGATAAGCTGGTGGCGGGCATTGATCTCAACAGAGGGGACATCGCGATCGCGGTCACACTTCTCCTTTCCGATCAAGTCGAAGACGAAGCCAAGGCGCAGTTCCTGACGGCGCTGCATGACAAGGGCGAAAGCGCGGAAGAGATCGCCGGATTCTGTGAATTGTTGATGGAGCGCGCGGTTGATCCGATGCTGAACCCTGCGGAATTCCCGGGTCCCATGCTGGACGTATGCGGGACAGGCGGCGACGGGCTCGATTTTTTCAACGTTTCCACCACCATCATGTTCGTTCTGGCAGCGGGCGGCGCGACCGTGGTGAAGCACGGCAATCGTAGCGTGACCTCGCGCAGTGGAAGCGCCGATGTGATTGAGCAACTGGGTATCCCGTTGCAAATGACGCCGGAGGAGCTGCAGGAATGCCTTAAGCGAAACGGTGTCGGTTTCCTCTTTGCCCGACAATATCATCCCTCCTTTCGGGCGCTGGCCCGGATGCGCGAACATCTGGCGCGGCAAAATACGCGCACCATTTTCAATCTGCTCGGACCGCTGCTGAATCCGGCGCGGCCGCCCCGGCAATTGATCGGTGTTTTTTCGCCGCGCCTAACGACTATATTCGCCGAAGTGCTGCGACGGTTGGGACGGGAGAAGGCCTGGATCGTTCATGGCCTGGCCGAAAACACCAATGGCATGGACGATATTTCGATTTGCGGTCCGACGACCATCGCGGAACTGGACGACGGCAAAGTGACGTCCGCGATTCTCGACACGCAATGGTTGGGGATGGGCCGGTGTCCATTGGAGGAATTGCATGGAGGCAGCGCTCAGGAGAACGCCGCCACCCTGGAAGGGATTCTTTCCGGCGAAATCAAAGGGGCGAAGCGTGACATGACCATCGCCAATGCGGCGGGTGGGTTCGTGGTGGCTGGGCTGGCGGCTGAGTTGAACGGCGGCATCGCCCTGGCTCGCGAGCAGTTGGACAGTGGCCGGGCTCTGCAAAAGCTGCGGGCCTTGCAGGGCTACGGCGCGAAGATGGCGCGGTAACTTCGATCGAGCTCACGCAAAACAGCCGCCGCGAAATTCTGTCGATGGACGGTTCTCGACGCCGCCATGACAAGGGAGATGGCGGTGGATCGAAGGGCGGGCGAAAAATCGGCGGCCGTTTGGCTCACGTTGATGCCGACCCCGGCAATGGCGATGTGGGGAGCGCCCGGCTGAGCACGCATTTCAACCAACACGCCAGCGATCTTTCGGCCCTCTATATGAATATCGTTAGGCGGCTTTATTGTGGCGGGAAGAGACAACTCTCGCGCAATCGAACCTGCCACGCTTTGCGCGAGCCAGGAAGTCAGCCGGACGGACTGGGCCGGCTCGAGGCGGGGTCGAAGCAGGATGGAAAACCAGAGCCCCTTTCCGGCGGCTGACTCCCAGCGGTGGCCGCGCTGACCTCGCCCCGCCGTTTGATCCTCGGCAAAGACGACCAGCCCTTCTTCTGCGCCCTCGCCGGCCAGTTTTAGAACCGCATCATTCGTAGAAGCCGTCTGATCGAGCACTACGATGCGCCGGCCAATGACATTTTCGGACGAGGCGCTCTGAAGCGCACGGGCATCGAGCGTTCTCCCAGCATCAGGTTCGCCCATGCGTCATTTCAAGGGACAGATCGATGGCGCGAGCGGAATGCGTCAATGCGCCAACCGAGATGTAGTCAACGCCGGTGGCCGCGACACGACGAACATTCTTCAAGGTGATCCCGCCGCTCGCTTCGAATTTGATGTGGCCTTTGCGCAGGGCGACCGCTTCGCGCAGCTGCCCCGGTGTCATGTTGTCGAGCAGGATGACATCGACGCCTTCGATATCAACAAAGGCACGGACTTGCTCGAGATGATCGGCTTCCAACTCAATTCTCATGTTTGGCCGCTCCTTCCGAATCTGGCGGACGAGTTCAGAGAAGCCGGACAACCCGGTGCTGGTGGTGAGATGGTTATCCTTCACCAGAATCATGTCATAAAGGCCGAAACGATGGTTAGCTCCGCCGCCGGCCACGACGGCTGCTTTCTCCAATTGCCGAAGTCCCGGAGTGGTCTTGCGCGTGTCGATAATCTTGACGCCGGGATTTGCGGCCGCGTCGATAAATTCACGAGTAAGGGTGGCGATTCCGCACAAGCGCTGCAAAAAATTTAGAGCGACCCGTTCGGCCGTGAGGAGGGCGCGGGCCGGCGCGCGCACTTCCATGATGACATCACCGGCGGCGATCTCTTCGCCGTCCTGGCGAATAATTTCGATCTCCGCGGCCGGATCCACTTGTCGGAAGACTTCCGCCGCCGTGGCCGTGCCAGCGACTATCGCTTTCTCGCGGGCGACGATGCGAGCCGCCGCCCGCAGCGTTTCGGGCACGAAAAAACGGGTGGTGATATCGCCCTCGCCGATATCCTCAGCCAGCGCGATGGCGATTGGATCGTGCCGGCGCGTTTTCATCGGGCGGACGTGGACGATGGCGCTTGATACACGCAGGAGCCGCGGACGTAGGTGGCGAGCGTGGCATGAGGGCCGCCGCGATAGATACACAGTGCGACCACATCTTCGGTCGATAACTGGTCGAGCGACTGATTGTCTTTGCCGTAAGGGATGAGCGCGGAGAGGTCGACGATGGTGAGATCGGCTTCCTTGCCGGCATCGAGTGTTCCAATAATTTTCGCTTTGCCGAGCGCGCGCGCTCCACCGTGCGTGCCGAGATAAAAAGCTTCGCTCGGGCGGAGCGAGCGCAAGTTCGCTTCGTAAGCGCCGCGCGCTTTCTGGACATCGATAGCGGCACGCATGACCTGCCACATGTTCAGTTCCGGTCCGGCCGCGACATCCGAGCCCAGCCCGATGGCGATTCCCGCTTTCATCAGCTGGTCGAGTTTCATCAGGCCGCTGCCCAGGAACAAATTAGAGGTGGGACAATGGGCGATGTTGGCCTGAGTGGCGGCGATGGCCGCGATCTCGCGCGGATTCAGGTGAATGCAATGTCCGAGAACCGTCTTGGGCGTGAGTAATCCGCATTGCTCATAGACATGGGTGTAATCACGCGCGCCCATGAAAAGGTGATGCACTTTCTCAATTTCCTCCCGGTTCTCGGCCAGATGCGTTTGCAGGTAGGCGTCGAAGCGCGCGGCCATTTCCGCGGCACTTCGCATCAATTTCTCGGAACAGGTCACCGCAAAACGCGGGCTGAAAGCATATTCGAGCCGGCCCTCTTCGGCCCCGTGCCACTTCCGGCAAAGCCGTTCACTTTCGAGCAGAGAGACGGAGAGAATCTTTTTTGGCTGGAGCGTCCCGTATGAGCCGATATCCATCATCATTTTCCCGAGAATGACCCGGAGCCCGCTATCGCGAGCCGCTTCGAAACCCACTTCGCAGCTATCCTCATAAATCGCCGCGTAGACCATGGCAGTGGTCGTGCCATGGCGGGCCAGGTCGGCGAAAAAGCGGGGTGCTTCGGCGCGCGCGCGGGGTCCAGTGAATTCCCGTTCTACCGGAAAGATATGCTGGCGCAGCCAGGGAAGCAGTTCGCTTTCGCCGCGCGCGACCGCCGCGTATTGAGGCAAATGCGTGTGGCAGTCGATCAATCCGGGAAAAATGGCGACGGCGCCACGATCGATCCAGCGCAACGGTTTAGCCCTTTGACTCCGGCGCACATCGTCATAATCCCCGACCTCGGCGATCTTCCCGTTCTCGATGATGATGGCCCCCCGTTTGCAACCGCGCAGGGTGCCGAATTCAGGGGCGTCGATAAGAAACCCGCGGATACCAAAGGCGTTATCGACGTTGTCCATGAAGCGCGCCTATGAAAACACCAGGGAGAGAAGACTGGCAATCCCGCAATTGGCGCGCCGTGCCGAAAAAAAAGATTCGGGCAGCGCACGTAAGGAGAAACAACAAATACGAAAAACGTGCCACTACCCGAATCGCCTTAACCTGTCCAATTAGACCGGCTGGGGGACCCGCCGTTCGAATTTTCTGCAAAAAATCGAACTTATTTGCGGATGGGCAGAGGGTGTCAGGGGCGACGCTGGGCCGCTGCCTCTCGAAAGGGGGTGGGAGGAGGCCTTTTGACTACAACTGCAGCTCCGATTGTGCCAGCACCTGGGATTTAGCAGCTTCGTCGCGGACCTCTTGCAGGAGGGACTTGAACTCACATTTTTCCAAGGCAGAAACAAGCGCCGGATAATCGGGTCGAATGGCCAACTGGTCGATCGGGGTGGGAAGATCCAGGTGGCAGTCGAGCGCTACCATTTTGCGATTCTGCAGGATTTGGTCGTGCCCGATCCGTAACTTTTCGCGTGTTCGCTCGCTTTTCACTTTGCCGAGGTCGGAGAGAAGATTTTCGAGACCGCCGTGCTCCAGAATCAACTTGGCTGCACTCTTTCGGCCAATTCCTACTCCGGGGATGTTGTCCACGGAGTCGCCCGCCATGGCCAGAATGTCTCCGATCTGGCCTGGCGGAACGTCCCACTTCGCCATCACCTCCGCTTCGCCGAGGAGGGCAAATCCGTCCTTCGGATTCACGAGGTCGGCCTTGGCCGTTGAGTAAATCTTCACTTGCGGTCCGACGAGTTGATACAAATCCTTGTCGTTAGTCGCGAGGACCACGTCGAGGCCGCGCCGGGCCGCGGCCACGGCGTAGCAACCCATGAGATCGTCTGCCTCGGTGTTGGGCAGGGAGATATTTGTGAACCCGAGGAGAGGGGTCAGCTTCCGGAGATAATCGAGCTGGGGAATCATGGGGGCCGGCATTTCTTTACGCGTCTCTTTGTAACCGGGCTGAAGTTCGACGCGTCGCTGGGGCAAGCCTTCGTCCCAAAAAACGGCGCCCAGACCGGGTTGCAAATGTTTCATCATTAACCGGAGCGTTTTGGTGAATCCGAAGATCGCGTTGGTCGGTTCGCCGCGCGAGTTGGAGAGATTCTGGATCGCGAAGAACGATCGGTAGACGTAGTAATGACCGTCGACGAGGAGCAATTTCATCGCCCGAGAGGATGAACTGGATTCGCCTGATTTAAAAGTGATCTTACGCGACGGCCCACGATGAAGGTGGCGAGGCGGAGTGATTCGGGATGAGCGCCTTGCCGCGCTATTTTTTTTAACATCGCGCTCTGGGATTGCGATCCACCTGGCCCCGACTCCGATCACATTGAGGGGCGGGACGGTCTCTCCGATGGCGTTGTTAAAACAAACCGCCGAAGGCGGCTGGAATGTCATCGTCGAGCCGAAGTAGCGTCGATCGCGATCCACCCTCCGCTAGTGTTTTGCGTCAATCGCGTCTTAACTGCTGACATGTCAGAGCAATGGATCGTGCGGGTGGAAGGCAAGGAATTCGGGCCGGCCGACCTGTTGACTTTACAGGAGTGGAAAGCGGATGGGCGGGTGCTCGGCAGCAACGAAGCACGCCTGGCCGAAGGGGAAGATTGGGTGCGCGCGGCCGAAATCCCTGGGTTGTTTGTCCCGGTGCCTGCGACGCCTCCTCCGGTCCAGTTAAACCCGAACGCGCCGGCTCCTCCGGGACTTTTCCGCATCTGCTTCGACACGGTTGCTCTTTATGTAAAGGGCTTCTTCCCTTTCCTGGGTCTCACCCTGCTGGTGGTCATCCCGTCCATCCTTGCGCAGGTCACCGGAGCTCTTTTAAACGACTCGCGCTCGGTCGATTTAGATCTGCGCACAATGCTCGCCGCGGGCTTCACCTTTTGCATGCTGCTGCTGACCCTGGCGGCCTGGCCCCTATACATTGCTGGTATTCAACTCCTGACCGCGGAGCTGGCGGTGGGGCGGCGACTCCCTTTTTTCGATTTGCTCAATCGCGCTGTGAAATTCTGGCCACGTGTGGCCGTTCTTTGCCTGTTCGTTTATTTGGCCTTCGCTTTCTGGACCGTGCTACCCATGGGCGTGGTCATTCTGATCGCACTGGGCGGCCCTTCGACCCTTTCTCTCTTTCTGGTTCTGGCCGTGGCGACGGTGCAGGTCTGGATCGTAGGCCGTCTCTTTGTGAATTTTCTTTTCTGGCAGCAATGCGCGGTGCTCGATGAATCCGATGTGCCGGTGGCGCTGCGGGCCAGTAAATCCCTCGCTCGGAGCGGCTATGACCTCCCATGGTTTAAGAGGCCGCTTTGGCAAGGCGTGGTGGTCTCGTCCCTGTGGCTATTGTTCGTGCTCGCTTTGAATCTTCCGACGCTCTTGCCGGCTTTTCGTGAATACTTTCACGTCGTCGCGACGACACAGGATCCTCAGGCCCTTATGCAGGCGATGTCGGCTCTGCCGAAGGCTCACGGAATCGATCGTTTGAATTTCGCTCTCGGTTTGCTCGAAGCGATGCTGCGGCCCCTCCTCGGAATCGCCTTTGTGCTGATCTTCTTCGCCGCCAAATCGCGCGTGGAACCGGGAGAGTCGGCCTAACGAATCGCGGTTTATTCGGCCTGGTCTAATTCAGGGTCAGATAAGGGAGCAGGCCGTGCCGTCCGCCTTCGCGTCCGAACCCACTCTCTTTGTAGCCTCCGAACGGGCTGGCCGGGTCGAATTTATTGTAGGTGTTCGCCCAAACGACGCCGGCGCGCAGTTGGCTGATGATCTTAAATATCTTACTGCCCTTGTCGGTCCAAACGCCGGCGCTCAAACCGTATGGAGTGTTATTGGCGCGCTCAATCGCTTCTTCCGGCGTTCGGAAAGTCATAACGCTGAGCACGGGACCGAAGATTTCTTCCTGCGCGATGCGGTGCGAAGCGGTCACGCCGGTGAAGAAGCTCGGGGGATACCAGTAACCCTTGTCCGGCAATTTCAAGCGCGGCTGGACGAGCTCGGCGCCCTGCTGCAAGCCGCTGTCCACCAGTTCGCAAATCTTATCGAGTTGCATGCGCGAATTGATGGCTCCGATGTCTGTGTTCTTGTCCAGGGGGTTGCCCACGCGCAGCGTGGAGATTCGATCCCGCAGCTTTCGGATGACCGTAGGAAAAATGCCTTCCTGCACGAACAAACGCGAGCCGGCGCAACAGACGTGGCCCTGGTTGAAATAGATGCCGGCCACAATTCCCTCGACCGCCTGGTCGATTGGGGCGTCTTCGAAAATGATGTTGGCCGCCTTGCCGCCGAGCTCAAGGGTCAGCCTCTTCTTCGTCCCGGCCACCGCCTGTGTGAGAAGCTTGCCCACCGAGGTGGACCCGGTGAAGGCGATCTTATTAATATCGGAATGCTCGACCAACGCCTTGCCCGTGTGGCCCGCCCCCGTCACGATATTGACCACGCCGTCGGGTAATTCTGCCTGTTGGAAAATCTCGGCGAGGTGCATTGCCGTAATGCTGGTGGTTTCAGCGGGCTTCAGCACGCAGGTGTTCCCGGCCGCCAAAGCGGGCGCCAGTTTCCAGGCCGCCATCAGCAGCGGAAAATTCCACGGGATAATCTGACCGGCCACGCCGAGCGGCCGCGCCGTGCGTCCGGGGAACGCATACTCGAGCTTGTCCGCCCAGCCCGCATAATAAAAGAAATGCGCGGCCACCAAAGGCAGATCGACGTCGCGCGACTCTTTAATAGTTTTGCCGCCGTCCATCGATTCGAGCACGGCCAACTCGCGCGCCTTTTCCTGAATCAATCGCGCGATGCGGTACAAATATTTTCCGCGTTCGCGTCCCGGCATCCTGCTCCAAACGTTCGTATAAGCGCGGCGAGCGGATTTGACCGCGCTATCCACATCCCGCGCGTTGGCGTCGGCTATATCGGCCAATTTTTCTTCCGTGGCTGGGTTAATCGAAGGAAAGTATTTGCCGGAACTGGGTGCAACAAACTTGCCGTTTATGAAGAGCGGATAGCGCGATTTCAACTTGATGTAGTTGTGCGCTTCGGGAGCGGGAGCATAGGCCCACTTATCTCGGAAAAGGAGATGGCGCTCGTGGCGGGGAAGCGCCACCCGGTGATTGATGGTGCGATCTTCACGAACGACAACCGCAGCGACTCGGCGGGAATTTTTGCGCGGCATGGTGGAGAGGATCATTAGACGCAGTCCGGCCTGGCCGCACGCAAAAAAGAGACCAGTTCCGGCAGGGTGCATGCCGTGAACCGGAAAACGGTTCTGGCTTTTCCGTAAACGGCAGATATTCTAACCGCTGCCTGCGGGCTGTTTTCCCCTATGAATAAATTCTCCAAAAACTCGAACACGTTCCGCAATTTTCGCTCGTTTGCGATCTGTTTCTGCCTTGTGTTTACTGCCGGTATTCTGTCGGCCGCCACAGATATTCCGGCGAACCTTGATAACGGGGTGCGGGAACTTCTGAGTGACGCTGCGCCGAGCCGCAATGCTGCTACCGCGCAGACCGCGCGCGGAATTTCCCGCAAAGCGGTTCGCGATCGTGAGGACCGGGTGATGTTGAGTATTCATCTCAATGGAAAGACGACGCTTCCCGACGTGCGCAATCTACTGGTCGCAGCCGGCGCCCAAGTGACTGCTGAAGCCAGCTCTTATCGCAACGGAGTTATCTCGGCCTTTGTGCCTGTGAACAAGATTGCAGAGGTCGCGCACGCTCCCGGCGTGCTCTCGATTTCGCTGGGCCGCCGGCCGATTCGTAACGCCGGGGCCGCCATTTCGGGCGGCGCTCTGCAACTCCGCACTGACGTGGTCAACGCGCAAGGCTTCGACGGCACGGGCATCACGGTCGGCTGCTTGTCGGACAGTTACGATCAGGCGGTGACTGATTTGAATGGCGATCCCCTGACGGATCACGCCGCGCAGGACGTTCAGACAGATGACCTGCCGGGCGTGGGCAACCCGAATGGCAACACCAGTCCGGTTGTGGTGCTGGAAGATTCGCCGCCCGATCCGAACGTCTTCGACGAGGGCCGGGCCATGCTTCAGATCATCCATGACGTGGCGCCTAAGGCCAAACTCGCCTTCGCCACGGCATTCGTCAGCGACACAGATTTCGCCAATAACATCCGGAACCTGCGGACCACGGCGAATTGCGATGTCATCGTGGACGACGTGTTCTACACGCAGGAGCCGATGTTCTCAGACGGAATCATCGCACAAGCCGTGAACGATGTGGCCACGAGCAACGTGCTAGCCGGCAAGAAAGTTGCCTATTTTTCGTCCGCTGGAAATCAACAGGGCGGCGGATACGGTTCGAACTTCAATCCCGTGGCCGACGCCACGGTCCGGGCCGGGTTAGCCAATCAAAATCTCAATCTGAGCACGGTGCCCCAGGCTCTGACGTCCGGCGGTTTTCACAATTTTAATCCCAATTTGGGAACGGCCGACGTTTCGCAATCATTTGTCATCACCGCGCAAACGACCGTCGAGTTCGATTTTCAATGGAACGATCCGTTCGACGTCGTGAACGGCGTTACGACCGATTATAATATCCTGATTTTCGATGCGAACGGTCAGTTCCTGAATGCTTTCTCTGGAACGGCGAATAATTTCACGACGCAGGAACCGATCGAGGATATCACGGCCACGAACAGTACGGACAATGACGCGGTCTATCAGATCGTAATCACGCGGGCCGGTACTTCGCCGGCCACACCGGTGGCGAGCAAGATTCGTTATCTGGCCATCGACGACTTTGGCAGCGGGGTGGGCGCTAAGGAATACTATCAGCCGGCGGCGGCGGCCACGTTCGGTCACAGTTGCTCCGCCCACGCCTTTGGGACAGCGGCCTATGTTTACGATAACAATCCGTCGGTGCCGGTGGGTGCTCCGTTTACTCCCGAGGTCGAAGACTTTACCTCCCAGGGGCCTTCTACGATCGACTTCGACTCGTCGGGAACTCGCCTGGCGCAATCCGAAATCCGGCAGAAGCCCGACATTGCGGCACCGGATGGCGGGAACACGACTTTCTTTGGCTTCGATTACGAGGGGGACGGGTTCCCAAACTTCTTCGGGACCAGTGCGGCAGCACCGCACGCGGCTGGTGTGGCCGCTTTGCTTTTGAACAAGGCGGCGGTGGACAGTCAAACGCTAACCGAGCAACAGATCCGGACCGATTTACAAAACAGCGTGCTCAGCCCGCACGATGTTGATCCGTTCTTTATTCAGGGTACAGCCCGGGCTCGTCCGGGTGCGCGTCGGGCGACGGGGGCGTCGGTCCATGTCACCGGATTCGGCAACGGCAGCAACGCTTCGTCCAAGGACCCCTCTTTCTTTACTATTACGTTCGAACCCGGCAAGAAAGGGGAGTCGCTCACACAGGTTACGATCGATCTGAGCACGGCCGGACTAAAGTTCGACAGTAGCAGTGATACGGGATTTCCCTTCACGCTGGGAGTTCTCCGAGGCATCAGCGCCAGCAGTATCACCACAAACATTCCGGCGGAGGATCCGAATATTGAATCAATCACGCTCTTCTTTGCGAAGAACACGTTCACCGCGGGGACGTCGGTCTCGTTTGGAATCGACCGCGATTTCATCGGGGACGGTGGCGGAAACGGGGCCGACCTGATGCAAGACGCAACGATCCTGGCGAACACGACAAAGGTAGGTCTGCAGGGCAGGTTCATGAACACGTTCGGCATCGGCTACTCCATCGAGGATGGGTTCGGATTGATCGATGCGGTGAAAGCGGCCCAGGCGGTTCCCTGATCGAAGAGTAGCGACCTACCGAGACTGCGGGGACAGAAACGTGTCGCGTGCCGTTTGTGAAGCGGTCCGTCGGCGATGAAAAAAAAGGCGACGCGGCCATAACGCCGCGCCGCCTCTCGAAAACCGAATTACCCGCGATTAGCTGCGTCGACGAGCGCGCAGCCAGGTCAAACCGACCGAACCAATTCCGCCCAGGCCCAGGAGGGACCAGGTGGCAGGTTCCGGCACGACCGTGATGGTGTAAGTGGCAGGCCCGATGACGTGAGTCGCGAAAGCGGAGTCGTTCGCCACGGATGACTTTGCGCCGGCCGAAGCATCCGTCGTAAAGATGGTGTAGGTGCCATTGGGAGTACCGGCGGCCACCTGAATGGTCAGGGTATTCACAAAATAACTGGCATTGCTCGGCTGCTGTCCACCGTTGTTGAAGGTCGCGCCGAGGTCATGCGTATTGCCGCCCGCGATAATGAATTCACCGCCTGCGGTGAGCGCGCCGTTCGGATCAGGAAACGCGCTGCCCGTCATATCCTTGTTCGTAAGTTTGAAAAAGGTGTTATTGGCAGCCGATGTCTGAAACCAGTAGGACAGTCCGAGAATATCGGGGTTTGGCGGGTTCGTGACATTGACCGTGACGCCGAGGTTGAAGGACTGGCCTGCCGTGTAGGTTCCGGCGTTGAGCGTGCCGACACCATCACTCAGAGTGAAGCTGTTCGCCGCGAGGCTGTAGCCGGCCATCGTCAGAAGGCAGGCGAGAGATATTACGATTTTATTTTTCATTGTAGGATTTCTGCGGGTTGGGTTGGGTTGTTTTCGGTTCTTCTTTCTGGGGTTAACGGCTGTCCGGGGATTTCTCGTTGATTGATCTGATCACTGGTTCGCCATCGTATTCTCAGGTCAATTCGTAACGTAATATCGGTTTGGATGTCAATCTGGTAATTATCTTGGATATAGAATTTACGGCAAACCCGTGCCAGATCGCGATTTCACCAAGGAAATGTCGCCGCTGTTGATCGTGCCATCGATGTTCACGTCCTCCCGGAAGTTTGAGAAGCTGGCGGACGTTCCAGATTGCGACTTCGTCTGGCTGATATCGGCCGAGTTCACCGCCCGGTCCGCATTGGTGTCGCCGGCCAGAACACTCATGGGGATGGCGACGTTGCCGCTATTGGCGCCGCCACTCACACCGATCAGGTTGATGGTCAGCGTTTGCGCATTGCTCACGTTGGTCAGATTGACCGTGACCTGACTGCCGTTAACGACGGGTCCGCCCACCACGGCAGCGGTCCCACCAGCAGCAGGAGCGACCGTGGCATTCGATACGGTCACCGGCGTAGCAAACGTGATCACGACGGTGTGGTTACCGGAAACGCCTCCCGTTCGATCCTCGATGCCCGGCCCGCCCGTGAGGGGCAGATCGACATCGAAATCGCCGGCACCGCCGTGCGTTTTACGCGAAACCGCGCTGACCGGCTCTATATTGCCGGCTGAACAAATCGTGTTACCGACCACAGTGTAGGTGGCCGGAGGAAACCCGTTATCGACATTGCCTTTGACGAAGGTGTGATCAATCAATTGGTTAGACCGCTCCAGGGTTTGCGGAGGCGTGTCTCCGGTGTTGAAGGTCCGTCCGTTGACCGCGCCCAGCAGATCTCCGGGCTGCGGACTTCCCACTTTCGACTTCGCGATTAAGATCGTGATCGTGCCGTCGGTGTTGTAATTGGTCCCGGCATCGGGCGCACCGAGCGGGTTCTCGGTCGGAACACCCAGCACAACGAATGAAGCAGTCGCGAGGGTACCGTACTCAAAGGTCGGCACACCAGCTTGGTCGGTCGTCATCCCCACGTAAAACTGCTCGTCGGGCGACGCGACCGTGTCCCACACCATGCGCCAGCGGGAGTTGGGAGGAAGAGTCGTGAGATTGCCGACCTTCATCTTGAACACCAGCTGATTGGTCTGCGGCGGCTCCGCCACGGCGATGTAGTCGATCAGCAACTGAGGAACGGTGGACTGACCGGATGCGCCGCCTGTGCTTTCGGAATGGGTTGGCAGGTTACGATGGATGATCACTCCCGAGCAGGTATCGCCCACGTAGGGCGCCGCGATTTCATTATTCGCACAGGACGAACCAACGGCATTGATCGCGACCACCTCGTAGTAATAAGTCTGTGCGACGTCCGTGGCGGTGGTATCCGTGTACTTCGTTAGGTTGCCGGAAATGGTAGCCAGGAGCACTTCGCTGTTGGTCGCGGTGCCTCTCAGAATCTGATAGGCTGTGATCGGCGAATTACCCGTATCCGCCTCGTTCCAGGCCAGGCTCACGATGTTGCCGATGCGTTTTTGGGTCACGAATGGCATGCCCGGGGCGGAGGTGGAATTGGCGGGATCCTTGGCAGCGAGCATGCGCCGGCCGCTCGACTGCCGCGCGATCGTGGCTGTGACGGTGTAGGCGTTGCCGGTTATTCCATTCGAACCGTCTGCCGCGATCGGTGCCTGCGCACAATTACCGCCCGAACAACCATTCACGTAACCAACCACAACGCGCCCATCGCGATCGATTGAAATATCGAAGAAGTCGAGAAGGTTTCGGTCCATCGGCCCGCCCCCGCCGCGGAGCAGTCCCATGCGCTGCATCGGCAGCGTGGGTGTAACATCGGTGGTGGTCCAATGGCTTCCGCCATCAAACGTGTGCGCGACAAAGAGATGCCAGACACCGGTGAAATTATCTGCACTGGAATCCCCGGTTCCTGTGACGCTTCCGTAAAAGGCGACCGCCGCACGGCCGGCATCACCCGCCACCGCTGCCGGGAAAGCGACGTTCTTCAGACCGAAAGCCGCGCCGACGTCTAAAATATTCTGCCATGTCTGCCCGAAATTGTCCGATGTGGCGACGGCTGAAGCCGTGCCGTTGAGAGAGAATAAGGCGTAAACGCGTCCGTTGCTGTCGATGCCGACGGCGGGATCGTCGCTCGCCCCAGTGTTGTTAACCGAGCCATTCTGAATGGGCCTGATGGTCCACGTAATCCCGTTATCCTGAGAAACAACCACCGCGGATTGAGTGCCGCATCCACGGTTGGGCACGTAGACCGTTCCGTCTTTGGGAGAGACTTTAACGTGGCCATGCAGTCCGCCGCAGGCCGTTAAGTTGTAGATCACGACGGAGGGACCGTAGGAAAGGCCGCCGTTGTCGCTGCGCGAGCACATGGCTGCCCCGATATCCTGCGAGCAGTAATAAACCGCGTTCGGATAAGGGGTCGGCAGCTGTGGAATGGGCAAATGGTAGGGACCGCCGCCGATCGTCTGATGATCTACGCCTGAAGCAATTCCGCTTCCCTGACTCAAAATCCACGTTTGGCCATCGTCATCCGAGTAGGAGCCCTTGGCGCTGGGGGAGAGAAGAGTCAGCTGCGATGCGAATACCCGACCGGTCTGGCGATCGGTGAACCCGATCGGATCTGAATCGATCAGGACTGAACTGGGTGCTCGACGATTGACCCACGAGGCCTTTGGATTCGTCACCGAACAAGAATCATCGAAAGAGATGAACAAAGTTTCGAGGTCCGACTGGTAATTGACCATTCCGCCGGCCGACGGAGATGTGGAATTCCAATTGACGCCGACGGAGGGTTCTCCGGCCGAGCGGCCCATATATTCAACGGTCGCGGCGCCTGAGCTGGTGGCCGTCCCGGGAATCAAAAGCCCGGGAGCCTCGAAGTTTTCGTAACCCACGGACGGGCCCGGATCGGCTGGAGCTGGCGGAGGAGGGGCCGGTGACTGCGGCACAGCCGTGGCCAGGCCATTGTAATGATCGATCACATTTGGAGTGGTGTCGTAGATCACGTGAACCGTAAATACTCCGGTGCCCGCTGAAGCCGGATCAATGAATGCCGTTTGAGCCGTTAGGCCGGGTCCGGCTGTGGCCGATGTGACCAGTGCTCCGCTGGCCGCGCCAGTCATATTGGTGTTCACACCCTGGTGGATATAAATGTCGTACTCGTTGGCGTTGCTCGCCCAGTTCAATTGCACCTGAACCTTCTGGCCGACCCAAATAGCCGGAGTTCCATTCACGGAGAGTGTGAAACTTTCGCAGTTCACACCTTCCACGCATGTGGCTTCGGTATTCACTCCGCCACCTGGCCCGCTGGCCGTCCCCTGCCAGGCGGCGGAAGGGCCGCCGGGAGCGGGTCCGACCGAGCCGGATGTCGGGAGGGAAGCCGGTGCCACGGATGGGTTGATCGGCGAAACACGATGATTCTTACTGCCGCTGCCCGTCCGTCCGATGAGCGAAGCGGCTGACAGAAGCATCAAGCCGCTCATTAAAAAAAGTGTGCAAATGGTGGCGCGCGCTCTGTTGGACGAAGAAATCTTTTTCATGTGTTTTTGGGATTGGGGTGAACGGCGGAGACCAAGGCTATGGCTGACGTGGTTTTTCTTTAATCGAAAGAAACCTCCGGCGCGGCTGCGAACGATTTATTAAATTTTCGTCATGTTCCGCGACGGACCTCCGGCGGCGCGCTGGTTGTTAAGGGCTCTGCGAAAGTGGCGCGACTGCGATAAGTCCGAGTGGGTGAGACGCTTGCTCGAAAAAAAAATCTGCCGTCTAACTAGAGACGGTCGAGCGCTTTTTGCGCGAGTGCCTTCGATTTTTCGATCTTTTTTTCTTCGTTGTCACTGCCGCCTACGCTGATGCGGATAAAGACGTCCTTGCCTTTTTTCAGCACGTAAAGTGCTCCCCCTACGCGATTACCACTCCAGAAAGCCTGGTCCCCGACGGCGCTGACTGTTTTTGGTGGACGGGCTTCTTCCTCTTCACCGCCACCCTTCTTTTGCTCACTGAGGCTTTCCTTTTTCTTCCTTGCGTCCTCATCTTCCTTTTCGCCTCTTCCCTCTTTTTTCGCCGTCTCAAAGCGCCCGAAGAGTTCTTCCCAAAACTCGTTAGGCCCCCGACCTGATTTAACGTTCGGATCTTTTTGCGTGACGGCCAGGCTGACTGATTTGGTGAAGTCGACTGCCGTGTAAAAGCACTGCGCCACTCGCAAACCCTGATCGGCCGACCCGCTACTCTTGCGCTCCTGGATAGGCGATCCAACAACCGCCTCGATTTCCGGGTCGGTCAACAATCCGCAAGCGTCGTGCGCCGCGGTGGCTTCCGGTTTTTTACATCCAGCGAAACACAACACGGCAGAGCAGAGGCACGAAATAATCAGGTTAGGGCGCATGTTTTGTTGGTCAATCTTAGTGGCGGTGTCATCGACTTGCTCCCGCCGAGGGTGGAGTGGCTACGGTAAGTCCGGAAAGCAAGAATACGAGGGCCGCAGAAACCAGGCAGTAGCGGCAAAAAGCGTGCAGCAGAAATGCCTGGACGCCGAGGAGCCACAGAGTGAACAGGAACATCAGCGAGATGATGATGGCGAGAAACTTGGGCGCTTTGGGATACCCAAACGCAGCCAGCGTGGCGAAGCTAAAAACAGAGAAATAAGCGGCCGCCCCGAAGCTGGCGACCGGCAGGCGTCCAATTTTTGCATAGGAGCTGCCCAAGACCTGGAAGCAACCGGCTGACCCGCCGCACACTGCGGTCTCTCCGGTCATCGCTAAAACGGTCAGGTAGGTAGCCTCGGTCAGACCAACCAGAGCAATGCACGCCGTCAGAATGTGAATAATCACGGTGGCGCGTGAGGGGACGTCTACGCCTGTCTTGATGTTTTCCATGACTTATTTTCGAGCGGGTCGATTCACTTCTTTTAGAGCAGCTTCGACGGCGGTTCGCAAATCCTTTGGGTTGAGCGACGCGGGCGGCACGGCCGTATTGTTAATAAAAAGTGTTGGTGTGTTTGTGACGCCGAGTTTGCTCCCCTCTTTTTGGTCGGAGGCCACGCGGGCACTGACTTGGCCGCTTGCCATGTCCTTTTTGAATCGGTCCACGTTGCATTTAATCATGGCGGCGTAGGCGTTAAAGAGCCCGTGTGTATCCGGGGCTTTGGTCCACACGCCTTGTTCGCGGTAGAGCAAATCGTGCATCTTCCAAAAGTGGCCCTGTAAGCCGGCCGCTTCCGCTGCGAGAGCCGCTTCGTTCGCATGCTGATGCATGGCGAGCGGGAAGTTTTTGAAGACGATGCGGAGTTGAGGAAAGTCACGCGACATTTGGCTAAGGGGCTCGGAAAGGGCACCGCAGGGGGGACACTGAAAATCGCCGTATTCCTCGAGTGTTACCGCGGCGTCGGCCGGGCCCAACGAATGAACGGCGGCCGCCGTATTGGTTGGTCGATCTTTTGGGACGATGGGAACGACGGGACGTTTCGCGTGATAAATGAACGCTCCTTCCATCACGGTGAGCAGGCCCACTGCGGCAATGATAATAAATGGCAGACTCCGTCTCATTAGAATGCTGGATTCATCACTTGAGTATTTGCATCGAATCGCAGACGCGACCCGGATGCCGACTACGGCAGCGAAAAGTAATCGGGTCCCTGATAGTTTCCATCGACGCTCTTGGCGATTTGCATGAGAACATCGTTCACCAGAGTGCTCGCGCCGAAGCGGAATAATTCGTTCGTTAGCCAGTCGTCCCCCAGCGTTTCCTTGACCATGACGAGGTAAGCCAGGGCCTGTTTCGCGGTCCGAATTCCGCCGGCTGGTTTCATCCCGACGCGCAGGCCGGTTTCGTAGAAGAAGTCGCGAATGGCTTCCAGCATGACGAGCGTGACTGGCATGGTCGCGGCCGGAGAAACCTTGCCGGTCGACGTCTTGATAAAGTCGGCGCCCGCGCGCATGGCAATCTCACTGGCGATTCGGACATTGTCGTAGGTCTCCAGTTCGCCTGTTTCGAGAATGACTTTCAGGTGCGCTGCACCGCACGCTTCCTTGGTCGCAGCGATTTCGTCGAAGATGCGGCCGTGATCGCCGGTCAGGAACACGCCGCGATCGATCACCATGTCGATTTCGTCCGCCCCATCTCTCGAGGCGATACGAACTTCTTCGAGCTTTAGCTTCAGCGGCATCAGTCCAGTGGGAAAGGCGGTCGCGACGGAGGCAACCTTGACGCCGGAATCTCCCAGAAATTTCTTCGCCGCCCGCACCAGATTGGGATAGACACACACGGCCGCGCAGGATGGAACGCGGTAGCGCGGATCGAGCGGCTGCATCGCTTTGCGGCATAGGAATGCCACCTTGCCCGGGGTATCTTTCCCTTCGAGCGTGGTCAGATCCATCATGGAGATGGCAAGTTTGAGACCGGCTAGTTTGGACGAGGTCTTGATGCTGCGTTTGGCAAATGCGCCCGCCCGCTCCTCGATCATTACCTGATCGATCGTCGGTACGCGCCATTCGTTCCGCGTCATCTGTTGAGACTTGAGAGGGCGGTCGAGCGTTTTCATTTCACCGGGCGATCAGCGCAGACCCTCATTACCAAACCCCTCCCTTAAACGCAACCGCGACCGCGTCGTTTTCGCGGTTCAGGGAGAGGCGGATGGTTCCTCGGCGGCCCGTCGCCACTCGGCCCGCGCCTCGACGATGAGCGACGTGATGGTTTTAAAATAGCGAACCACGTAAAACAAATAAGCAGCGAAGCCCGCCACTTGTGTCGCAATCAAAAGGAGGTGCCAGCCGCGATCCAGAAAAGTCTCCGGCCAAAAGCGGATGCACAAGTAGCAGCCCAGGTTGGAGAGCATCACGGCGGGGAGCAGCACGCTGATATTTCGCCACTGGTCGCGCATCACGACTGTGATTAAACGGTTGCTCGCCAAGCCAGCGCTATCCTGCCCGCGCGCTCGAATCAGACGCAGATCATAGACGAACAGCATCCAGCCGATCGCGCCGAATAACGTGGCAAGGGCAAACCAGGCTCGCGGGTTGTTTATCCGCGTGAAGAGCAACGCCTCGACGAGAGCGCACGCTATATAGAGGAAGTTATGCCCGAACTCGAGGGGCCAGCGGATGACGGTGATGATGTGCAGCACGGAACGCGACCAGAAAACGAAAATGACGAGCAGACCGGCGACGACGTAGGGCCAAAAGAAGAGGGCGCGCGTCGACGTCAAATCCTTCGCGCTTTCAATGAGAAAGGTGAGGGCTACACCCTGAATGATGCTGATCAAAGTCAGCTCAATCCCGACGATCATGGAATCGAGCTCCGAGCGGACGGTCGGGATTTTCACAAGGCGTATGCGATGGCGTTGATGCGTGCCTGGAGGGGTTCGAACCCCCAACCTGCTGATCCGAAGTCAGCTGCTCTATCCAGTTGAGCTACAGACACTCCAGCGCATTTTAGATTTGTGACTGGCGATTTGGCGAACAAATCCGCAAGGTTCGCGAAACTTTCCCGTTTCCTGGTGGGTGGAACGCGATCTCCGAGCGCGTCGGCAGATTTAGCGCCGTCGCCGGGTGGCAGTCTTAAGCAGCACGAAGCAGATCAACACCGTCGAGGGCGGCGATGATTTCGCAGCCAGCCAATAGTTTTTCGAGAGCATTGCACCCTTCCAATTGATCGTCATTCACGATGCGTTCCCAGAAGTTGGGAGAAACCGTGCGGAAGTTCGATTCGCCGAAGAAGTCTGTTGGGGTATGCATGCGCCGCAATTTTAGCAGCCACTATGCCACCGTCCTGTGCGCCCAACCTTCAAAGCTGCCTCTCCCCAGAACCGGACAGTGGAATCGGCATTTTACGAAAACCGGGTGGCCAACGGGACTCGAACCCGCAACAACCAGAACCACAATCTGGAGCTCTACCATTGAGCTATGGCCACCATCTGAGTCGTAGACTTTAGATTTGGCAGTCAGGATTGCAAAGGCAAAGCGCCGCACGACTGGCACGCTCTCCGCTATTCCGGTAAAAGTGGTGGAAGCCAGCATTGCAACTGGACATGGCTGCATTATTATTTCGGCCCGTGCCCGCATGAAGAAAATCGGTCTGATTATCCTTGCCGGTTTGCTCGTGCTTGCGCTGCCCGGAGAGCTCCTTTCGCAGTCCGACGACCCCAGCGAGTTGTTTCTTAAGGCGTACATGACCGCCCAGCAGGGTGAGAAGCTGGAGCACGAGAACCAGTTCAAGGCCGCCCTCGCCAAATATCGATTCGCCGGGAGCCTGCTCGAGGAGTTGCGCAAAGGCCATGGCGACTGGCAGCCGGCCATCGTCGACTATCGCAGTCGCAAGGTTTCGGAAAGCATTTTGCGTGTGCAAGACCGTGCGGCCACACAATCGGATCTGGCCAGTGGTCCCACGCCTTTGCCGGGCGCGGCGCCGGTTCTGCCCCAACAAACCAGTACGATTGAGCCGCAGGTTGAAATTATCGCTCCGCGCACCCCAGAAAAGGCACCGGAGGTGGCAGCCCAGCCGGCGGTCGCGCCCGCTGCCGTGGCTCCGCCTCCGCCCGAGGCCAGTCCCAACGATGCCGCCCTCAAGGTGGTTACAAAAAAATTACAGAGTCGGGTGGATCAACTACAGACCGAACTGGATAAGTCGCGCAAACAATTCACCGCCGCCGAGAAAGATAAGGACTCCTTGAGCGGCAAGTTACAAGAGACGAGTTCCAAGCTGCAAAAGGCGGAAAGTGAGCTCGAGAAATCGAAAGGCGCGGAGAAAAAAATCCGCGACCAGTTGGCCGAAGCCCAGACGTCGCTCAAAAAGGGACAAACCTCTACCGGCTCGGACAGTAAAGCGCAGGAAGTTTTGCGGGCGGAGATTACGCAACTGAAAAAGGCGCTGGCCTCGGTTGAACAAGGGCGGAGCACGGCAGAAAAGGAAAGGGACGACGCGAATGCCAAGGCGGCCGCGGCGGAGAAGCAAATCGTGGCCGCGACCAAGGACCGGGATGAGGCGAACGCCAAAGCGGCTGATGCGGGCAAGCAGATGGCCAGTGTCACGAAGGAACGCGATCAGGCGCTCGAGCAAATAAAAGGAATGAAGGGCGCGGAGCAGCGTGTGCAAGCGCTCGTGGCCGAGAACAGCGATTTGAAACAGAAACTGGCGGAGGCCGAGAAAACAGTGCGCGACCTGAACGCGGACAAGCCGGAAAAAGAAAAAGCTCTGGCCGATGTGAGGCAGCAGATTGATCAGCTTCATCAGGAACTGGCCGCGAGCCAAAAACAGAATAAGGATTACGAAGCCAAGGTGGCGGAACTCGGGGCGCAGCTGGAAGAGGCGGGCTCGCAACTGCAGAAGGCCAAACTGGCCGGAGCGAATGCCGAGGAAACGGCGCGCCTCGTGAAAGAGAACGAAATGTTGCGCAACATCGTAGTGCGCGAGCGCGAGGTGGAAGCGCGGCGCGACCAGGCCAAGAAACTCATGCTGGCTGAGTTTGATAAGCTAAAAATCAAATCGGACACGCTCAACGAACAGATTGAGCTGCTCGCGCAACCGGTCACTAAACTAACGGACGAAGAGCTCGCCTTGTTGCGCCAGCCAATCGTATCGATCTCGGACACGAATCCTTCCGCTTTGAAAGCCAGTTTTACGTTCGCCAAGAAAACAACGAACTCCGTCCGCGTGACCGGCCCCACCGGAGAGGGGAATTCGCCTAACGACGATTCTTCCGGTTTCAGCCCTTCTGCTCCGGGCAAAGACGGCGGATTTAAGCCGGGTGTGCCGGACGATCTCGTGCCGCTGGCGCGCGAAGCCAAGGAAGACTTTGAGAAAGGGAAATACCGGACGGCGGAAAAGGTTTATCAACAGATTCTGACGAAAAGCCCGAACAATCTTTATTCCCTTTCAAACCTCGGAGTCGTTTACTTCCGGACCGGGAAATTAAAGGCGGCCGAACTGACTCTAAAGAAAGCAGTCATGCTGGCGCCGAAAGATGAGTTTTCCCGAACAACATTAGGGATTGTCTATTACCGGCAGTCCAAGTTCGACGATGCCCTGAACGAATTGACCAAGGCGCTGGCCATCAATCCGAAAAGCGCGACGGCCCATAACTACCTCGGCATTACGGCCAGCCAGAAGGGCTGGCAGGAAGCGGCCGAGAAAGAAATGCTCCAAGCCATCGCCAATAATCCGGATTACGCCGACGCGCATTTTAATTTGGCGGTGATTTACGCGACGGCGCAGCCGCCGGCCAAGGAATTGGCCAAGCGGCATTACACGCGCGCCACTTCACTCGGTGCGGATGCCGATCCTTCCCTCGAGAAATTGTTGCGCTAAGCGCGGCCCCCGCGCATCAATGAAGCGTGGTTAAACCGTTTTTGTCGGCCGATTGGCGGTATCTGGCCATGCTGAATTTTACGGTCGATCCGGCTCTGTTGGCCCGGTTCGTGCCGGAGGGAACGGAACTCGACTATCTCGAAAGCCAGACCTTTCTGAGTGTGATTGGGTTTGCGTTCCTGAATACACGTGTCCTGGGAGTGACCGTGCCGATGCATCGCGATTTTGAGGAAGTAAACCTGCGGTTCTACGTGAAACGAAAAGCGGTCGAAGGCTGGAGGCGCGGAGTGGTTTTCGTGCGAGAGATTGTGCCCAAGATTGCGATTGCCACGGTGGCGCGCGTTTTGTACGGAGAACCTTATGCGGCGCTTCCCATGCGACATTCCATTGTCGATGATGAAACAGGCGTATCCGTCGAATACGGTTGGCGCCGGGGTAAGAAGTGGGAGTCGCTCTCCATGACGGCGTCGGCCGGGATGCCCGTGGCCGTCGCGGCAGGCTCGCACGAAGAATTTATCATCGAACATTACTGGGGCTACACCGCGGGGACGCAAACCAGTGAATATCGGGTCGAGCATCCGCGCTGGAAAATCTGGCCTGCGACCACGGCTACCTTTAAGGCCGACATCGCTACCCTGTATGGCGAACAATTCGTCGCGCCGCTTTCCGCTCCAGCCGTTTCGCAGTTCATCGCGCAAGGCTCGCACGTGCAGGTCTTTCGCAAATTCGACGATCCTGTCCTGGCCGAGGCGGTCACGGAGAGAGCGGTGATTTGATTTTAAAGCCCGGGCCGGGACAAACAGCTACGAGAGTCGTTAGGCGGCGAGTAACTGTCGAAGGACGAACGGAAGAATCCCGCCGTGCCGATAGTAGTCGATTTCAATCGGCGTATCGATTCGCAAGATCACCGGAAGTTTGCGCGCCGCGCCATCTTGACGGGTGATCTCCAGGGTCACTTGCTGGCCTGGCTGAATCGATTCGGACAAACCGAGCACCGAAAATGTCTCGGAGCCATCGAGCCCGAGTGATTGCGCGTTCGTTCCTTCCGCAAACTGCATGGGCAGCACGCCCATCCCGACAAGATTGGATCGGTGAATGCGCTCGAAACTTGCCGCCACCACGGCTTGCACGCCCAGAAGTTTGGTCCCTTTTGCGGCCCAATCACGCGACGACCCAGTGCCGTACTCGTGCCCGGCCAGGATGACGAGAGGCGTCGCGGTGGCTTGGTATTTCATGGCCGCATCAAAGATCGACATGGCCTCGCCGCCTTCTGCCCCGGGAGCAAAATATCTGGTCACGCCGCCTTCGATCCCGGGCATCATGAGATTTTTAATGCGCACATTGGCGAAGGTGCCGCGAGTCATGACCAAATCATTCCCGCGTCGGCTTCCGTAGCTGTTGAAGTCTTGCGCTTCAATTCCGCGCGAAAGCAAATACTGCCCGGCTGGCGAGGTGGGCTTGATCGCGCCGGCCGGTGAGATGTGATCGGTCGTCACGGAGTCGCCGAAAATCCCGAGGGCGCGCGCGTTATGGATTTCCGCGATGCGCCCGGCGCTCATCGAGAAATCTTTGAAGAAAGGGGGCTCGTGTATGTAATCGCTCGCCTCGTCCCACCGGTAAACGTCACCTGTGCTGGAAGGGATTTCGTTCCACTTCGGATTTTGGTTGGCAAAGTCACGGTAAAGACGACGGAACGTTTCGGGCGTGAGCGCCGAGGCCATGGCCTCGCGAATTTCGTGCAAGGTTGGCCAGAGATCGCGCAGGAAAGTTTCTTTACCGTCTTTGTCTTTCCCGATCGATTCTTGTGAAAGATCGATATCGACGCGACCGGCCAGGGCAAAGGCCACGACCAGCGGCGGCGACATGAGAAAGTTGGCCTTTATATTCTGGTGCACGCGCGCTTCAAAATTGCGGTTTCCCGAAAGAACCGACGCGGCGACAAGGTCGTAGTCGTTGATCGCCTTTTCGATCTTCGGATGAAGCGGTCCCGAGTTTCCTATGCACGTGGTGCAGCCGTAGCCAACGATATTGAAGCCAAGCTGATCGAGATAAGGCTGCAGACCCGTCTTATTCAGGTAATCCGTTACGACGCGTGAACCGGGCGCCAGTGACGTCTTGACCGCTGGATCCACGCGCAGTCCGCGCTCGACCGCCTTCTTCGCCAGCAAGCCGGCCGCCAGCATCACGCTCGGATTGCTCGTGTTCGTACAACTGGTGATGGCGGCGATCAGGACGCTGCCATGTCCAATGTGGCTTTGGCCGTGATGGAACGGGTCAGCCGTCGTTTCTTTGAAATCCTTGGCCGAATCCGGCGTGGGCCGGTTCGCCACCATTTCAAGTTTGTTCCGCTCCTGGGCCGGTCCCGCCTCTTTGCTCCGCTGGTCGGTCGATGGCATGTCCCCATCGGTGGCGGCCGTGCCGTTCAATTCCACGAGATGCTTCGCGCCAGGATCAACGTCCTGTTTTCCGTAGCCGCCATCGGCGACGGGCTTGCGCAGGAGCGAACGGAATGTTTCGCCCAGGGCGGGGAGATTGATGCGGTCCTGCGGACGCTTCGGCCCGGCCACGCCCGGTTGCACATCGCCTAAATCGACGGCCAGCCCGACCGAGTAGTCGATGTCGCCCTTACGCGGCATCCCGAACATCTGTTGCGCCCGGAAATAACCTTCGAAGGCGGCGCATTGCTCATCCGTGCGCCCCGTCGCGCGCAGGTACGCGACCGATTCGCCGTCGACCGGGAAAAATCCCATGGTCGCGCCGTACTCCGGCGCCATGTTTCCGATGGTCGCGCGATCCGGCACCGGCAGCGAGGCCGCGCCTTCGCCATAAAACTCGACGAACTTGCCGACGACTTTTTGCGCACGGAGTAACTGAGTGATGTGCAACACGAGATCGGTGGCGGTGACGCCTTCTTTCAATCGCCCGGTCAACTCCACGCCCACCACTTCTGGCGTCAGGAAATAAACCGGCTGCCCGAGCATGCCGGCTTCCGCCTCAATCCCACCGACGCCCCAGCCCACCACGCCGAGGCCATTAATCATGGTCGTATGGGAATCGGTTCCGACGAGCGTGTCGGGATAGAAGATAGTTGATGGTTGGCGGTTGATGGTTGATGGCCCCGACAGCACGCCTTTGGCCAGATATTCGAGATTCACCTGATGCACGATGCCAATCCCCGGAGGAATCAGCCCGAAAGTTTTAAAGGCTTGCTGACCCCACTTTAGGAATTCGTAGCGCTCGCGATTGCGCTTAAATTCCATGTCCAGGTTTAACTGCAACGCTTCGGCTGACCCGAAGAAATCGACCTGGACCGAGTGATCGACGACCAGATCGACGGGCACGAGCGGTTCGATAATTTTGGGATCGCCGCCCAGCCGTTGCACGGCACTACGCATGGCTGCGAGGTCGACCACGAGCGGAACGCCTGTAAAATCTTGCAGGACAATCCGCGCCACCACGAACGGGATTTCTTCGTTGGCCGGTTTCTGCGCGTTCCAGTTGGCCAGCGTCTCGACGTCTTTGCGGCGCACCTTTTTCCCGTCGCAATTCCGCAGGACGGATTCGAGTACGATGCGGATGCTGATGGGCAGACGGGAGATTTTCCCGATGCCCTGTTTCTCCAGTGCGGGAAGGGAATGCAGAAATCCTTCGCGGCCCGGACTGACCTCGAACCTCTGCAGCGTCTTGAACTCGTCGGTCATGATTTTATCGCACAATGGTCACAACGGACACAAAGGCCTCGCAGTTTTATCAATATTGAATCCGGCGTGGTGACCGTTGTGCGAGCTCATTTTAGTTCGGCCAGTTTCGCCTTCACCTTGTCGAAATTAGGCAGGGCGCGCGCGTCGTCGTTACTCTCGGCATACTGAATCGTGCCCTGCCGATCGATCACAAACACCGCGCGTTTGGAAACTCCGCCCATTCCAAGATTCATTTGCGGCAGAAAGGAGTCGTAAGCCACGTCGTAGGCTTTGGCGACTTGGTGCTCGTAATCACTCAGCAGCGGGACGGAGATCTTCTCTTTCTGGGCCCATGCTTCCTGGGCGAATGGATTATCTCCGCTGATGCCATAGACAGCGGCGTTTAAACTTCCATAAGCCGATAAATCCATGCTGATGCCGCACATTTCGGTCGTGCAAGTGCCGGTGAAGGCCATGGGAAAGAAAAGGAGCAGAGTGTTCTGCTTCCCGAAGTGATCGCTCAATTTGATCTGCTTCGGTCCATCCGCAGTTTTAGTGGAGAGCGCGAAATCGGGAGCCGGTGTTCCAACGGTGAGAGCCATATAGATAAGTAGTTAGTTCAGGTTTAGAGGAACCGCACTATAAGATCGCGCCGGGGCCGGTCAAAAATTTTGCGCGCGCGACGGCCGAAAAAGAGGCTAGTAACCCTTACCGCATGGACTTGCTTTGGTGGCTGATCGTTATTGTCCTCTTCGCCGTTGGCCTGATTGGCACGGTTTTGCCGGTCTTTCCCGGAACCACGATTATCCTGGCCGCGGCGGTGATTCATCGCGTTATGCTCGGGGAAGAAAAAAGCGTGGGTTGGGGAACGCTCGCCATTCTGGTGCTGCTCACGATCGGTTCCTATGCCCTGGATTTCCTGAGCGGCTATCTTGGCGCGAGGCATTTCGGGGCGAGCAAGTGGGGAACGCTCGGCGCTGTGGTGGGAGCGTTGTTGGGCCTTTTCTTCGGCCTCATCGGTCTCTTCGTCGGACCCGTCATCGGGGCGATCACGGGTGAGTTCATTGCAGGTAAAAAGATGGTAGCGGCCGGCCGCGCCGGCTGGGGAAGTTTGCTCGGTCATATTGGCGGGATGATCGGCAAACTCGCCATTGCGCTCGTCATGATCAGCGTCTTCCTGCTGCGGGCGCCGGCGCCGTTCTGAGCGTTGCGCCCGTTTGAAACCAGGTAGGGACGGATCTCCGAGCCGTCCGATCCGCCAAGCTGCGGCACGTGTGAGAATCACTGACGGACGACTCGGAGGGTGGTCCCTACTTGCCCGCGGAGTTGGTTCGAGGCGTTCGGGTCCACCAAAAAAAAAGACATTGCGCGATCCTGCACTTTGTATTACAAAGTAATCCGATGAGTGATCGTGCGTCGGCTGAAGAAGATTTGCGAATCATCCGCACTTTGATGGAGCGGGCCACCACTTACCGCGCTATTTCGGCGCCCAGCGCGCTGGTCGCGGGATTATTGTCTACCCTTGCGGCCGGGGCCGTTTACTACAACAACGAGGTAAAATTGGTCCTCGGCCGGACGGTAGGTCCACGCGAGTTTGCCGTCATTTGGATCGCGGTTTTAATCGTCGCGGCAATGGCAAACGCGTTCTTCGTTTGGCGCGAAGCCAAGGCCGGCGGACGACCCTTCGTTTCCTCCGGCATGAAGCTGACCCTGCGCGCCATTTCTCCCAACCTGCTTATTCCCGCGGCTTTTACGCTCTGGTTTTTTGAGACCGGTTATCTGGGCGCGCGCGAGCTGGAATTGGTCACCATGTGGGTTGCCTTTTACGGTCTGACTTTGCTCTCCACAGCGTTGTTCGCACCCCGCTCACTCGCCATCCTGGGGTGGGCCTTTCTCCTTTCCAGCGTAAGTATTCCGGTGCTGATGAACACGATCGATAATTTAACGGACGATGTTCCCGACACGGTGATGGGAGTGACGTTCGGCCTCTTCCATCTCATTTACGCGGCGGCCACCTGGCGGCGCAAAGGCGACGAGAGGGATGCGCCGATGACGATCGAATGAGCGATGCTCGATTTCGGCAAGCTCGACAAAGCCATCCACGAAAAGGGGAGGCTTTCCATCATGACTTTGCTGGCCAGCCGAGGCCGCTGGTCGTTTCAGGATTTGAAATCGGAATTGGGCATGAGCGACGGGAATCTGATCACGCATTTGCGCACTCTGCACAAGCTTGGCCTGGTCGCGATGACGAAGGAAGTGCGGGGCCGGCCGCAGACGAGTTATGCGCTGACCGGAAAAGGGCGGGGGGCTTTCCAGGATTACCTGCATGTACTGGAACAGATTGTGAAAGCGGGAAAGAAATGATTTTTTTTGCGTAGTTACTTTGTAATACAAAGCTCACTCGAATCCTTCTTATGAAAATTATTCTCGCGCAGCATTTTGGCATGTGCTTTGGCGTCCGTGACGCCATTGCCCAAGCCGAACAACTCGCCCAGGACGCTCCCTTGACCATTCTCGGCGAGCTCGTCCATAACCCGGTCGTGCGCGAACGGCTTCGCGCCCAGGATGTCAGAGAGGGTTCTCTCGAGGCTCTGCCAGCGGACTCGCATCGCGTCATGATCACGGCCCACGGCGCCTCGGATGCCAGGCGCGCCCAGTGGAGAAGCGCGGGCTTCGACGTGGTCGATGGCACATGCCCACTTGTTCGACATGCGCACGAGCAGCTGAAACAACTCGTGGCCAGAGATTATTTTCCGGTGGTTATCGGCAAGGCGGGCCATGTCGAGGTTCGCGGACTCGTGGAAGATTTCCCGGAGGCGATCGTTGTCGAGATTCCATCTCATCTTCTGAAACTGCCACGCCGCGAACGATACGGCGTCATCTCGCAGACAACGCAACCGATCGAGCACGCTTATTTCATGGTGGCGAAGCTTCGTTCTCTGTTTCCCGCCGCCGAGGTTCGGTTCGTCGACACTGTTTGTAAGCCGACGAAAAATCGTCAGGCCGCATTGCGAACACTGATCACTCAGGCGGAGATGATCGTGGTCGTGGGCGGGCGCGAGAGTAATAACACGCGGCAACTCGTAGCCACCTGTGGCGCAGCCGGGCGCCCGGCCGTGCATATCGAGCGACCGGACGAGCTGAGGGCCGCTGACTTTGCCGGAATTCAAGTGGTCGGCCTAACCGCGGGCACGTCGACCATGCGCGAGACCGTCTCGGCCGTGCAGGCGCGGCTCGAGGAAATTTCAACCAACCAACTCCATCCAACCACCATAGATAAACCAACCTTATGAATTCACGACATTGGCTCGCCTATTACCAGGCTAACAAAACAAACCGGCCGGAACCAAAATGGAATCTGCCCAGTCCCTTGCCCCGACGCATACAGGATGTGCTGGCTCGCTCCCTCTCGCATTTTCAACTAGGCGAAACCGGGGAAGGCAAGTTTCTCATCGCCCAAGCGCGCGCGCAGGTGCCGGACGACTATCAATACCATGAGGCCTTGCGCTTGTTCGTGGCGGAGGAAGGGGAGCACGCGCGCTTGCTCGACCGGCTCGTGCGGAGATTTGGGGGAAGCATCATTCAGCGGCATTGGACGCATGCCCTCTTTCGATTAGTTCGCCACTTTCTCGGGTTTAAATTCGAGATTCAACTCCTCGTCATCGCCGAGCTCGTCGGCACGGCATATTATCGTTTGTTGCAGGCGCGTGGGCGCGATCCCGTGTTGGAAGAAACGTGCACGTTGCTTCTGAGCGACGAAGAACGGCATATCGAGTTTCACGCTGATTGGCTGGGCGCCTTTCTGGGGCGGCTCCTGCCTATCGAGGTTTCGGCTTGGCGCGCGCAATTCCAGTTCCTCTTCACCGTCGCGGCCTGGGTTGCCTGGATTGATCACCGCGCCGCTCTTGGTGCGGCCGGAGCCAATCGCGGGGAATTTTTTAACGAGGCTCGCCGGGAATGCATCTGCTTCCTGCGGCAGCTGGAGCGCACCGCGGTCCTGAGCGGCCAGGCAAAGATTGCCGGCCACCCCTCCCTACCTGATGGCAACTTCCGGTTATCATGATAGATTCGTCTCGATGGCAGACGATCGCTGGTGAGCCGTAAGGCTTGCTGGAGGAAAGTCCGAACACCATACGGCAGCATGCCGCGTAAAATGCGCGGGCACCGTGGTCGCAAGATTGCGGTGACGGAAAGTGTCACAGAAAAGACACCGCCGGTTCTTTGGCAACGAAGTACAGGTAAGGTTGAAAAGGCGAGGTAAGAGCTCACCGCTCGCGAAGCAATTCGCGGGGCATGAAAAACCCCATGTGGTGCAAGACAAAACAGAGGCAGGGCCGCCGGTCCGTTAAACCCTCGGGTATCGTCGCATCACGGCGCGCGCAAGTGCGCCGGGCGTCTCGCGCAAGCGGGATGAGATAAATGATCGTCCGGCCTGAGCAATCAGGCCGACAGAATTCGGCTTATCGCCATCAAATATGAAGGGCGTCTTCGGAAACGGAGGCGCCCTTCGCTTTCCCATCTGCTACAGCGGCGGTCTGCACCGAACGTGGTCAAGGGATTTCTTAGCCACAGGTGAGCACAGATTGGGGAGTCAGAATGAGTTTTTATATCTGTGTCCGTTTCAATCTGTGGCGAAAAATTCATAATGCGACAGACCGTCGCGAAGTTCGAAAACTGCGGCACCGCTAATTAAACCTCACCCAGACAATCATCCAGACAGGCGAGCAAGTGTGAGACGGTCTCTTCCGTTTCGTCCCCCATGTTTGAGAGTCGGAAGGTTTGCCCTTTGATCTTGCCGTAGCCCGGATCGATCACGAGATGATGCTTTTCGCGGAGGTCGCGGGCCAGCTTTGGAACGTCGATGCCGCGACTGTTTTTGACGCAGGTCAAAGTCTTCGAGCGGAAACCTTCTTCAGCGAAAAAATCGAAACCGCTTCGGATGACCCATTCATGGACAAGGGCGTTCGTGCGCGAGTGGCGCTCGAAGCGGGCTTTCAGTCCTTCGCCGGAAATCTCCTCGAGCTTCGATTGCAACGCGTAAATGTGCCCGATGCTCGGGGTGCTGGGCGTCATCCATTCGGCTTGTTGCTTCTTGAACTCGAGGAAGTCGAAGTAATATCCGCGCTCCTTGTTTTTCTCCGCTCGGGCAAAGGCTTTCTGGGAAGCCGCGAAAAGCGAAAATCCCGGAGGCAAAGCGAGCGCCTTCTGCGAGCCGGTGATCAGGACATCGATGCCAAGAGCGTCCATATCGATCTTCATGGCCGAGAAAGAAGAGACCGTATCCACAATGAGTGCGACCTCGGGATATTTGGCGAGCACACAGCAGATTTCGCCGAGTGGGTTCATCACGCCGGTCGATGTCTCGTTATGGATCAGCGTGACGGTATCGAATCGGCCGGTTGCTAATTGCTGGTCGAGAGATTTGTGATCGATATGGCAACCCCAGTCGACCTGCAGAGGCTCGGCTTCTTTGCCGCAGCGCCGGCTGACGTCCAGCCACTTATCGGAGAACGCGCCGCACATGCAGTTAAGGACGCGGCGGTCGACGACGTTGCGAATGGCACCTTCCATGAGGCCCCAGGCCGACGAGGTAGAAAGGAAGACCGGCTGCGTCGTTTCGAACAAGGTTTGCAGAGGCGGATGGACCGCGCGGTAAAGGTTTTTAAAATCTTCGCCGCGATGGCCGATGACGGGACGGCTGAACGCGGCCAGAGTCTTGGGCGAGACTTCGACGGGGCCGGGGATGAAGAGCTTGTCGTGCGGGGGCATTTTTGAAGCGAACTTCCGACGCTCAACGTCCAGCGCTCAACTCGGAAAGCAAGGAAGGTGGAAACGCTCGATGCGTGACTTCTTCAGGGTTTCTTACGATTCCTTTTTGATAAAGCTGATGTCGCCGCTGCGTTCCACGCGCGCGGCGTGGATTTTTGATAGGTCATCGGTTTTGGCATCGAGGCGGAGATCTTCCTCCAGATCGTGACTTGAAATGTGATTCCGACGGGTGTTTCGCCGGTCGACGGTGCCATCGCGAACGATGACGTCAGGTTCGCCTTTGATCAGCATTCCAAACCAATGCGAATGATAGGCGATCGTGGCGAGCAATCGGTGCAGAAGGACGAGGACGAGACCGCCGCCCAGCGTGGCAAAAAAAGCCGCACTGCCGTTGATGGCCCGTGATAAGACCGATGCCAGAATCACGATGAGCACGGCGTCGAAGGCCGTTTTGCGTGAAAGCGATCGTTTATGGCCAAGCCGAACCATGATGAGAGTGGCAATGAACACAATCACCCCCCGGAGGGAGATTTGAAGAAAGGTCAGATCCCTGGGCTCCGCTCCCAATCCGAGGAGTGGGCCCACAAAATTCCAGAAGGCATTCATTCCGACATTCTGAACAGTGGAGCGCGCCTGTCGATGCCGGGAACGAAGTGCAATGCCCATTATGGCGTGCTCTCGACCCGTCTCGGATTAGCTGGGTAAGGGCCCGATCCACCTTCTCGCGCTTGCACGGCAAACTTTCGCATGGCATAAGACCACGCTCGTGCGGACTGCGGCTCGCGCGTTGTACAAAGCGAATCATGGCTACGACTCAACCTTCACCTCGCGATCCCACTCTTGATGCCGAAGTCTTTTGGTTTCGTCACCGGCGTGAGATTCTGGCCTTGATCGTCATCGTCATCCTGGGCGCGGCCGGATGGGGCGCGTTTACGATTTTTGCGGCGCGGCGTGATTCCGCGGCGGCCACGCAGTTGGGGTCGGCCAAGAGTTCTCAGGACTACGAGAATGTGATCAAACAGCATGGCAACACACCAGCGGGCGCTTCCGCGCATCTCATGCTGGCCGAGGCGCAACGCAAGGATCGCAAATTTATGGAATCGAACGCCACGCTCCAGGCGTTCATCGACCAGAATCCGGATCACGATTTAGTGCCGACCGCCAAAATGGCGATGGCATCTAATCTGGAGGCGACCGGGAAAGTGGACGAAGCACTGTCGCTCTACAAACAAACTGCCGAAAAATATCCGAAAAGTTCGACGGCATCCCTCGCACTCATGTCGCAAGTCCCTCTCCTCAAAGCGAAGAATCAGCCCGACGCGGCCCGGCGTGTCTGTGAGACGGTTCTGTCGCAATACAGCGATAGTTTTTGGGCGAGCGAAGCCATGCGCGAACTTCGCACATTGAAACCGGCTCCCGGGGCGCCGAAGACGTCCGCAAATCCGGGGGCTCCCTCGTTACCTCCTACACAGGTACGGCCGCCCATGATGCTCCCGCCGCGACCTGCGCCGGCCGCTCCGCCGCCAGCCAAGCCGAAGTAATTTTCAGAATGCTGCCGCGTCTGGCAACGCGATCGACTCCCGACGATAGAGCGCCGTGGTTACAGGGAGGAAGCACTCTAGCCGCCTCACTCTGTTGAGGCGTCCGTGCGCATTGGATACGACCGCGCTTCGAAGATTATCTCTTCGAGAATTGGAAGCGTTTGCGCGCACCGGGTTGCCCCGATTTCTTGCGCTCTTTCATGCGCGGATCGCGCCGGAGCAAACCGTCCGCTTTCAACGTGCCGCGCAAGTTGGCATCGGCCTGAAGAAGAGCGCGGGAGATGGCGAGGCGAGCCGCGCCCGCTTGGCCTGCCATGCCTCCGCCGGTCGTATTGATCGACATGTCGTAGGCATTGACCGCCTTCGCTACCTGCAACGGTTGCAGCAGCGTGTTTTGCAGCGGGGTTGTGGGAAAATAATCTTCGAAGCTCCGTCCGTTGATCTCGATTTTGCCGGTTCCCGCGGTCATGCGAATGCGGGCGACGGAGGTCTTGCGGCGTCCTGTGGCGATAAATTCTTCTGCTTGAGCCATAAGCCTCGGTTAGGGAAAGGAGATGGGTTGCGGCTGTTGCGCGGCGTGCGGATGTTGTTCGCCGCGATAGACTTTCAGTTTCCGGTAAACGGAGCGTCCCAGCTTATTGTGCGGGATCATGCCGCGAACCGCATGCTCGATCAGTAATTCGGGGTGGCGAACGCGGCGAGAGCGAACGCTTTCGGTTTTGTGGCCGCCGACAAAGCCGGAGAAACTCATGTAGCTCTTGAGTTCTTCTTTTCGGCCTGTGACGCGAACTTTCTCAGCGTTGATGACGACCACAAAATCGCCGGTATCGACGTGGGGTGTGAAGATCACTTTTTCTTTGCCGCGAAGGAGGGTGGCAGCACGCACGGCGACGCGGCCCAAGACCTGGTCCTTGGCATCAATGATCCACCATTTACGGGAGACTTCGGTAGCTTTGGCGGAAAACGTTTTCATGTCGGTGAAAAGGGTCCGGAAACTACGGGAGCGGGTTGTGAGTGTCAAATGGGGAAGTGGGATGGGAGGGGGCGATGATGGCATCGGGCCTGCTTATAATTACCATAATGCGCTGCGTCACCCGTTCCTGCCTGGTCTTCCTCACCATAGTCACTTTGACGGGGGCCGCTCGCGGCGGCGAGGTGACGGCCGGGGCGGTGGTTCGTGAAATGAATTTGGCCCGGCAAAGTCCAGCCACTTACGCCGGTTTCCTGGAAGATTTGCGCGCGCACTACAACGGCCGCTTTCTCGTTCTTCCCGGGCAAACCAGGATCCATATGCAAGAGGGTTTGGGTGCGGTGGACGAAGCCATCCAGTTTCTTCGCTCGGTCCAGCCCGTGCAGCCTCTTTCGTTCTCGTCCGGCCTAAGCCGCGGCGCGGCTGATCATTGCGCGGAACAAGTTGGCGGCGCAACGGGACACGGCAATCCCGCCAGCCGGTTGAGCCGCTATGGGAGTTGGTCTGCTGCCTGGGGCGAAAACATAGCCTATGGCAAGTCGAGTGCGCGGGATGTCGTCCTCGCTTTGATCATCGATGACGGACTGCCCGCGCGGAAACATCGCGCCAACATTTTCGCGGCCAAGTTCAACTATGCCGGCGCGGCCTACGGGCCGCATGCGCGGTATGGAAGTGTGTGCAGCATCGATTTCGCGGGGGCATATTTCGAGCGCGGCGGTCCGACGGCGAACGGCTCGCTCGTGGCTAAAAATTTCTAGGCACGAGTTATCCTACAATGGGGATTTGCCGAGGGCCATAGTCAGGTCCGTGCGACGAACTCTGTCATCCCGACTCGCGCAGACGAGGAGGGATCTCCCACTCGCCCTGGAGGTCACGCACGTGTCCCTTGTGTAACACTGGCACGGTAGGTGAGATCCTTCGCCGTCTTCGCTGGCTCAGGATGACAAGCCTGGGCTAGCGAAACTCGAAGGGCGGCGCAGCGAAGCGATCAGGAATCGCGTGGTCCGCGCGCTTCCGGAATCTTATTCAAGACGGGCTGAATGGTCGGGTCGGCTTTGAGGAGGGAGGCCCGCATGGCCTCGCGGTATTCCTTGTGCGCCTGTCTCATTTTGAGATGGGCCGCGCGGAGAGCCGGGTCTTGCATGGCTTTTCGGTGAGCAGTCTTCAGCTGCTCGCGCTCCGTGGGAGAGAGGTTGGCCAGCTTTTGCCGCCAACGCGCGCCGCGACCCTCTGCATTATCTGCGTTTTGCGCCCTAGCCAAGGGGGCGAACTGCATGAGGGCACCGAGGGTTATGATCGCGACTAACGATTGCATTTTCATTTCCAGATTTAAACCCGAGAGGGTTGAATAGTTGCGCGGAAAGGCCGGCGGGCAAGCCGGCTGGATCCGACCCGACTGGCCGGACGTGGGTAGCCGAGCCATTGGCCGCTGGCATTTTGGCGTGTTGCGTTTAATGGTTGCCGCGCGCCCTATGGCCAATCCCGAAAATGACTCAGTAAAAACGGCGATTACCCCACGCCGCGAACAAGATTTTCCGGAGTGGTATCAGCAGGTCATTCGTGCGGCCGAGCTGGCAGAGTCCTCGGATGTGCGTGGGTGCATGGTGATCCGCCCATGGGGATTCGGGATCTGGGAAAACATGCAACGTCAGCTCGACGCCATGTTTCGGGCGACCGGACATCGCAACGCCTATTTCCCGCTTTTTATTCCGTTAAGCTACTTCGCCAAAGAAGCGGAGCATGTGGCGGGATTTGCCAAGGAATGCGCCGTGGTCACGCACACCCGGCTGGAAGTGGATGCGGAAGGAAAAATGAAGCCGGCCAGTCCCCTGGCCGAACCCCTGGTGGTTAGGCCAACTTCGGAGACGATCATCGGAGCGAGTTATGCGAAGTGGGTGCAGTCCTATCGCGACCTGCCTGTTCTGATCAATCAATGGGCCAATGTCGTCCGCTGGGAAATGCGTCCACGTTTGTTTTTGCGCACTTCCGAATTTCTTTGGCAGGAAGGCCATACGGCTCATGAAACGGAAGCGGAGGCGCGCGCCGAAACGGAAAAAATGAGCGGCGTTTACGAAACTTTCGTGCGCGATCACCTGGCCGTGCCTGTGTTCAGTGGTGAGAAATCGGAAAGCGAACGATTTCCCGGTGCGGTTCAGACGCTTTCGATCGAGGCGATGGTGCAGGATCGAAAGGCCATTCAGGCAGGCACTTCTCATTTTCTTGGGCAGAATTTCGCGAAGGCGAGCGGCATTCAATTTCAGAATCGCGAAGGGAAACAGGAGTTTGCTTGGACGACGAGCTGGGGAATGAGCACGAGACTGATCGGGACAGTCATCATGACCCATGCGGATGACGACGGCATGGTATTGCCTCCGCGCATTGCGCCGACCCAGATTATGATCCTGCCGATTACGCCGAAAGAAGAGACGCGCGCTCAGGTCTTGGAGGCGTGTGACAAACTTGCTCAGCAATTGCGGGCGGTGCGCTATGCGGACGCGCCCATCGAGGTGGAGGTGGACCGGCGTGATCTTGGCGGAGGTGTCAAAAATTGGGAGTGGATCAAGAAAGGGGTGCCGTTGCGCGTCGAAATTGGACCGCGCGATCTTGAAAAAGGTGCAGTCGCGGTAAGCCGGCGCGATCAACCAGTGAAGGCGAAAGAGTTCATGGCCATGACAGAAATGGTGGCGCGGGCGTCGGAATTGCTCACGTCGATCCAACAAAATCTATATGACCGAGCCAAAGAGTTTCGCGACGCCAACACGCGCATGATTGATTCGAAGGAGGAATTTTACGATTTCTTCACTCCGAAGAATGCGGCCAAGCCGGAGATCCACGGCGGGTTTGCCTTGGCCCATTGGAGTGGTTCGCGCGCCGTCGAAGAGCAGATCAAGGGAGATCTAAAAGTTACGATTCGCTGCATTCCGTTGAGCGGGGTCGACGGGGCGGCCGAGTCGGGCCGTTGTATTTTCACAGGTGAGCCAAGCGCGCGGCGGGTCATTTGGGCCAAATCATACTGATGCCTGCGTTGTCACCAGGGTATTGACGCAGGAGCATCACGCTCGTTTATTCCGCAATGTCGATGGATTTGACGTTATACGGCCGCGAATGGTGCTCGTGGTGCATTGACGCGAAGGATTACCTGACCGAGCGGGGTTACAAGTTTACCCATGTGGATGTGGGTCAGGACCGGGGCGCGTATGAAGAGATGAAGGAATTGTCCGATCAAACCTATGTGCCGACCTTTGTCGCGGGCGACAAAGTGCTGGCCAATTTCGATACCGATCAGCTCGAGAAGTTTTTGAGTGAGAATCAGATCGAGCCGTAATGCTATTTGGTTTTCTTCTTACGCTTGGCGTGGCGGTGCTCAGCATCGCCCTGCGCAGCTTTCAAAGCTCGTTCGCGCAGAAGTCGGGTGCTCTTGGAATTCTGGTGGCCTCCTTTCTTTTGGTTTTTTTCGCGACCGGCAGCTGGATTTACGGATCGATCGGCGCCCTCAGCTGGCTTTTCCTTCCCTGGATTGAGATCCTGACGCGCATCCGCGCGCTGCGGTTGCCTAAGGAAAAGCAATTGCGTCCCAAGAGCGCGCCTTCGGCCGATGTGTTCCCAACTTTGAGCGATATCACACACGAGATCGAGAACGCTGGCTTCGTGCATGTGAATGACGCGGGTTGGGATTGGGATGATTACCGGCAGTTCTTTCGCATGTTCTACAAGGATGAGGACCGGTCGCAGGCGACGATCTGTTTGAACGAGCAGCACGACTTGTCCTTTTACTACCTGCGGATTTCTTCACGCTCCGAGGCCGGTATTATTTGGACGACTTGGAATTACCCGTTGTCCTACGGACTGAAGCTGACGCCGCAGTTTCGGATCAACCGGCAGCGGCCCGATCAATCATTCTTCCAGCTTTATCAAAGCCATCGCGAATTTCTGCGCGAGAACTCGGTCGCGACAGAGGCCATCGCCACAATGGACGAAGACCGCATGCAGGCGGAAATCGAGCACGATTTGCGCGATCAGATCGCGCACAACATCGACAAGGGAGTTTTGAAGTCGACGGCTGACGGCGATGCGAAATATTCGCTGCGCGGGATGTTCTATCTTTGGCTGCAGTTTCTGCTCGACCTGGTCAGGCTGTAGCCGTCCGCGCGGGCCACTCTCAATTAGCCACGTCCGGCGCAGGCTAGACCTTCATGATCTCGGCTTCTTTGCGCTGGAGATGATCATCGATCGATTTGACGAAGCGGTCGGTTAGTTTTTGCACTTCGCCTTCCAGGTCGCGCAGCCCGTCCTCCGTCACTTCCCCGCCGGTCTTAAGTTTTTTTGCATCATCGATGGCGGAGCGCCGGTTGGCGCGAACGCGGACCCGCGCTTCTTCGGCCATTTTGCCTAACGATTTAACAAGATCCTTGCGCCGCTCCTCCGACAATTCTGGAATGGGCAGACGAATCAGTTTTCCATCGACCTGCGGAGTGATGCCGATGTTCGATTCCTTGAGCGCCCTCTCAATGTCCTGCACCGTGCTGGCGTCGAACGGCTGCACGACAAGGAGTCGGGGCTCCGGCGTCGTGATGAGGGCGAGTTGCTTCAGCTTCATGGTTGAGCCGTAGGCCTGCACGTCGACATTTTCGACCAAAGCGGGCGACGCCTTGCCCGTCCGGACGGCGGCAAATTCATGCACCATGTAATCGACGCTTTTGTCCATCGTCATTTCCGCCTCAAGAAGAATGTCGTCTCTGCTCATAGGATCAACTTCACTTGGTCTCCGCCTCCCCGCAAACGAGCGTGCCTACTTTGCGCCCGAGGACGGCGTCACGAATGTTGCTCGGCTTGTTCATATCGAGCACGATCATGGGAATCTTGTTGTCCATGCAAAGACTAAAGGCAGTGGAGTCCATTACCTGAAGCCGTTTTGTCAGGGCCTCGGTGTAGGTGACACGGTCGTAACGCTGCGCTTGGGGATCTTTCTTTGGATCCCGGTCATAGACGCCGTCCACTTTGGTTGCTTTCACAATCACGTCGGCTCGAATTTCACTCGCGCGTAGCGCGGCCGTTGTGTCCGTCGAAAAATAAGGATTGCCGGTGCCTGCAACAAAAATAACAACGCGGCCTAACTCAAGGTGGCGGATGGCTCGCCCTAAAATAAAAGGTTCCGCCACGTTCTTCATCTCGATGGCGCTTTGCACACGCGTCTCCACACCCACGTCATCGAGCGCGCTTTTCAATGCCATGCCGTTGATGACAGTGGCCAGCATCCCCATGTAGTCAGCGGTCGTCCGATCCATGCCGCGTCCCGCGGCAGTCAGTCCGCGCCAGATATTACCGCCACCGATCACGACCGCGATTTGAACTCCGAGGGCGTGCACTTCTTTGATGCGCTCGGCGATGGTGCGAACGACGGCCGGTGAAATATTATCGGTCCCACCCACCTCGCGCAGGGCTTCGCCACTCAACTTCAGCACAATGCGTTTGTAGGCAGGTGCTTCGGTCTTCATCGCGAGGGAGATGAAACAAGAGGCCGGGATGTTTGCAAAGGAAAATGAACCGGCGCGAGGCGTGCGCCGCGGCGGTTATGGCACCGTCAAGCGAGTGCCGCGCGTCAGTTCGGTCGCGCTCATCCGCCGTTTTCCTTCCAGCTGAACTTCCTGCAGAGACAAAGAGCGATCAGCCGCTGCCATGATGAATCCGCGCTCATCGGCGTAGACGATTTCTCCCGGAGGCGCCTTGTGGTCGACCACCGTCGCAGAATGTATTTTCAGGCTCCGTGATTTGCCGGAAGCGTCCGTCACCGTGGTAAAGGCACCGGGCCAAGGATTGAACGCACGAATTTTTCGCTCGATCGCGTCAGCCGATTCGGTCCAATCAATTCGACCTGTTTCGCGACTGAGCTTGGGCGCGAAGGTGGCCCGAGCGTTTTCTTGGGGAACGCGTGGCGCGTTTCCGTGAGCGATCAATGGGAGCGCTTCGAGTAAGGAGCTCGGGGCCAGGTCGCCCAGCCGGTCGTGCAAAGATCCGCCGGTATCGGACGGCGCTATGGCAATCTTGTGCTGCAGGAGAATGTCCCCGGTATCGAGACCGGCAGCCATGTACATGACCGTGATGCCTGTTTCCGCATCGCCGGCGGCGATCGACGCTTGGATGGGACCGGCGCCGCGCCAGCGAGGCAGGAGCGACGCGTGCAGATTCAAGCAGGTCAGGCGTGGAATTTCGAGCACGGCCGGTGGCAAGATTTGGCCGTAGGCCATCACTACGATGGCGTCCGGTTTCAAGTCTTGGAGCTGCGCAACCGCCTCGTCGGCCTTGATCTTGGCCGGTTGCAGCACGGGCACCCCGCTTGCGCTGAAAGCCGCCTTGATCGGAGGCGGCGTGATTTTCTGGTCTCGACCGACCGGCTTGTCGGGCTGAGTGACGATGGCAATGAGTTCGTAGTCACTGGATTCCTGAATGGCGCGCAACGCTGGCACGCCGATCTCCCCCGTGCCGATAAATATGATGCGCATTCTGCGCTAGGGCAGCCGCGGTTTCAGCGGATTTTGGCGTGAACGCCTCGGGGCCATGGCTCGTGCCGTCAGTTTCTCGCCCGCCGTGACTTCGCGCTGACCCACGGATGAGGCACAGCCCGTGCAAAGATAATCGAAGATTTCCTTGTCCGGCAGGACTAGGAGCAGGCGCTCGCGCACTGGCATGGCCGCCTTGCACTTCTGGCAATAGAGACTCGAGGCGGTGAAATTTTCAAACTGTTGCTGGCTCATGCTGCCCATCCACGCCATTCACGCTGGCCAGGATATCGAATAAAACCTTGGCTGGCGGCTGAGTAGCGTCAACCACACATACGCGATCCTTCGGATAGTGTGTGAGGACCGGCTTCGATTCGTCTTCGTAAATGGCCAGGCGTCGCTGGATCACTTCTTCATTGGCATCGTCGAGCCGGTTATCTTTCAAAGCGCGTTTCTTCAGGCGGGAGAAGAGCGTTTCGCGGTTCGGGCAGGAAAGGTGGAAAACTTTTTGGACCTCGATCAGGTCATCCATGATTTTGGCCTGGCTGGCATTTCGTGGAATGCCGTCAAGAACGAGGGTATCGATATCCGGCTTGAACTGGTGTCCGTCGACGGCGGCGTCGATCGCTTCTTTCCAGAGTTCGACTGTCACTTCATCGGGAACGAGCTGGCCCTTGCTGGAGTATTCCAGAAAGGCCTTTCCCACGGTGCTGCGAGTATCGATTGACCGAAAAACGTCGCCGCAGGGGCAGTGATAAAATCGAGGGATACTGCCGAGAGTCTTGCCCTGGGTGCCTTTGCCACTGCCGGGCGCACCGAAAAGGAGGTAGGTCTTATATTTCATGGGCGAAGGTTGTTTATACCGCAACCGCGATTGCGTTCACAACCGCTGAAATCGAGCCGTCTCTTAAAGACCGTCGGGGAGACTACTTGGAAGCGGTCACCGAATCGACATTCACGCGACGACCGGCGCGATCGAAACGAACGTTGCCATCCACGAGTGCGAAGATGGTGTAGTCCCGTCCTAATCCGACGTTCTTACCGGGCAGGAATTTGGTGCCTCGTTGCCTGATAATGATGTTGCCAGCCACGACCAATTCGCTGCCGAATTTCTTCACGCCGAGTCGCTTGCTGACGCTGTCGCGTCCGTTCTTAACGCTGCCTTGTCCTTTTTTATGAGCCATGGTGCTAGAGAGTTGAGACAGTTATTCCGCGGTCTTTTTGGCCGCTTTTTTGGTGCCGCCTACGGAGATGCTCTTGATCTTGATGCGGGTCAGTTTACGCCGATGGCCAACGGTGCGGTGATAACCCTTGCGGCGGCGGAACTTGAAGGCGATGACCTTCTTATCCTTGCGTTGCTCAACCACTTCGCCGGTCACTTTCGCGCCCGAAATGAGCGGAGTACCGTGGGTAATATCGTCGCCATCCGCGTGCATCAAGACGTCGCCGAAAGTTGTCTGTTTGCCGGCTTCGAGATCGAGAAGATCCACGTCAATCGTGTCGCCTTCTGCGACACGATATTGCCTGCCACCGGTTTTAATAATTGCGTAAGACATAGGGATGGGAATGCTCCTGGGGAAAAGCCGCGCAAACTTCCACACGTGCGAGCCTTTGACAAGCTCGAAATACGGAGGGGACGTGGGGACAGGGCGTTTTCGCGGGGCACCGCGGTTCTCTGGGGCAACGCCAGATAGCCGGCGATCGAAGTCAATCGTCCCTACCTTCGACGAGGAGGACGATTTCGCCCTTCGGCGGATGTGCGTTGTAGTGAGCCAGCAAGTCATTCGCTGCGCCGTGTCGAAATTCTTCGAACTTTTTAGTCAGTTCGCGCGCCACGCACATCTGCCGTTCCGGCATAATTTCGTGGGCTGCCGTCAGAGTTTTGATCAACCGGTGAGGGGACTCGAAGAAAACGGAAGTCTCCTCTCGCGCTGCCGCCGCCCGCAAATCGCGCTCCCGGCCGCCGCTTTTCGGCGGGAGGAACCCGCCGAAGAAGAACTTTTCAGTGGAGAACCCGGAGCCGACCAGGGCCGTGAGGACTGCCGACGGTCCCGGCAGAATGGTGAACGGTAAATTGCGTTTGATGCATTCGCGGATGAGTCGCAGTCCAGGGTCCGAGATTCCCGGCATGCCGGCGTCCGTGATGAGTGCCACCGTTTCGCCAGCGGCCAGCCGCTCGGCCAGTTGCGCCGTCCGCATTGCTTCATTGTGCTCATGGAAGCTGATAAACGGTTTACTGATTCCACAATGCTTCAGCAAAATCCCAGAATGCCGCGTGTCTTCCGCGGCGATCAGGTCCGCGCTTTTCAGCGCGTCCAAGGCGCGCAGGGTGATGTCGCCCAGGTTTCCGATTGGCGTGGCGATGACGTAAAGCATGATGCATGATGAGACAGGACGGGCGCTGAGGCCAGCTGTCGTTGGACGCAGACAAAAGGCGCCGAGTTGAAGGGCGCTGGATGTGACATGTTGATGGAACAGTCCAAGCTGTAGAAAAGTTATGAAACCGGAGATGCGGATGGAATCGGCTCGCAGCTGGCGCGGCCGGGAAGAGCGCAGCGTGAGCGATCTTCGTTTTCCGTCGCCGGAATGTTGCCTGCAGTCAGGTTTTGATTTTTCGCGCGGATATTCCTCGCCATTTGACGACGGGAATCGCCGGTTTTACAACCTGCGTCGCCAGTATCTCACGGCGTCAGCTCACGAACAGAAATGCGAACTGTTCGTTCTCACTCTGATTGTGCTGGCCTGCGCATGGCCGATCATTTCCATGGTTGTGGCGGTAGTGCGGCTTTACAGCCGACAACATCTGTAGGGGCCGCTCCGAGTCGTTAGGTCGGCGGGAGGAACTCGTCGCGGTAGGGCGCTGTCTGTTCCGGCGCGAAACCATGGCGCATGATGTTTTCGGTGACGACGCGCGGGACGATGAATTGGAGAAGATAATCTTCGCCACCCGCCTTTGTGCCGCCGCCCGACATCTTAAATCCGCCGAAAGGATGCCGTCCAACGACGGCGCCGGTGCAGGAGCGGTTAATGTAAACATTGCCGGCCACGAGCTCGGCTTTCGCTCGTTCAATGTTGGCGGGACTGCGCGAGAAAAAGCCGGCGGTCAAGGCGAACTCCGTGTTGTTCGCGATGCTGATCGCGTCATCCAGATCGCGCGCCTTCATCACGCTCAGAACCGGGCCAAAGATTTCTTCGCGCGCGATGCGCATGTCCGGCGTGACGTTGGCGAAAATGGTGGGCGGAATGAAGAAGCCCTTGTCCGGCACATTCCCTTTTTGATAGGCGAGCATAGCTTCGCCCTTCCCGACTTCTATATAATCCTGGATACGTCTATAAGCGGTCTCATCAATCACTGGTCCGACCGTGATGCCCGCTTCTTCCGGGTTGCCCATGCGCAGACTGGCGGCGGCGGAGAGCAGACGATCCATGACGCGGCCATAGTTTTCCTCGAGCACAATCAGGCGGGACAGGGCGGAACACTTCTGCCCCTGGTAGCCGAAAGCGGAATAGACACAATCGACGATCGCTTCATCGAGATCCGCGTCGGAATCGATAATGACGGCGTTCTTTCCGCCCATTTCGCATACTACGCGTTTCAGCTCACGCTGCCCGGGCCGGGTCTTTCCAGCACTTTCCCAGATGCGCAATCCCACTTCGCGCGAGCCGGTGAAGGCGATAACATCCACATCCTTGTGGTCGACCAGGTGCGCACCCATGACCGAACCCTTGCCCGGCAGAAAATTGAGGACGCCGTGCGGCAGCCCGGCCTGCTCAAACATTTCCATGAGCATGGCGCCGCAGACGGCCGATTGTTCAGCTGGCTTCATAATGACGGTATTTCCCGTGACGAGCGCGGCTGAAACCATGCCGCAAAGGATAGCCATGGGGAAATTCCATGGAGCGATGACGAGGGCGACGCCGCGCGGCCAGTAATGCACATAACTTTCTTCGCCCAGCACATGCTGGGTCAGGTGCGGCCGGCCATTTCGCCGCATTTGATGCGCGTAAAAGAGACAAAAATCGATCGCCTCGCGAATATCGCCATCCGCTTCCGCCCACGGCTTGCCGACCTCATAAACTTCGAGGGCACAAAGCTCGTAACGACGCTGGTCCATAATCGCTGCGACCCGTTCCAGTAACCGCGCGCGTTCCTCGAATGGCGTGAAGCTCCACTTGTGAAATGCTTCCCGCGCGGCCATGACGGCGCGTTCTGCTTCCGCGATGCCAGCTTCCGCAACGTGTCCGACCACCTCGTCCGGCATGGTCGGGTTAAGTGACGCGATCGTGTTGTTCGTCCAGACTTTGTCGCCATCGATGACGAGCGGATATTTCTGTCCCAACCGGGCGCGGACTTCACGCAAGGCGGCGCCCATCTTGTCCTGCGATTCACGGTGCACGAAATTGATGAGCGACGAATTTTCATAGACGTCGCCGGCCGGAGTCTCGCGCGCGGCTCCGTTTAATTCATCCCTGTGCTCGTAGGATCGCAGCGCGGGCCGGGATGGCTTCGCGCCGTTTTGGTTGAGCAACCCGGTCGGGTCGCGCAGCAAAGATTCTTCGGAGGCGTTGTCGGAAAATTTCGCGCGCAAGAACCCTTCGTTCGAAGTGTTTTCGAGCAAGCGGCGAACCAGGTAGGACATGCCCGGGAGCAACTCACCGACTGGGCAGTATTCGCGCACGCGATAACCCATATCAACGAGCGCGCGTTTGATCGGCCCGGCCATTCCGTAAAGCAGTTGGAATTCAAAGCGGCTGCGATCGATGCCGAGTTCCTCGGCGAGCGCCTGAGCGTGCGCAATGCTGCGCACATTGTGAGAGCCGAAGGCGGCCGTTACGATCGACTCGTTCTCCAGTAAAACGCGACTCAATGCTTCGAAATTTGCGTCGCTCGCAGCCTTCTGCTCATACACCGGGACACTCCAACCGTTCTGTTTCGATTTGATCCGCTCGTAATCCCAGTAGGCGCCTTTGACCAGCCGCACGGTGAAGCGGGTGCCGCGGGCGCGGCCCCAGCCGATCAGATCCTGCAAATCCTTCCCGGAATCGCGCAAATATGCCTGCACCACAATACCGGCATGCGGCCAATCGAGAAATTCCGGTTCTTGGAACAGAGTTTTGAAAAGCTCAAGCGTGGTGTTTTTGTGCGCGTAGCTCTCCATGTCGAAATTAACAAATGTACCAAGCTCGCGCGCCCGCCGCAGAAGCGGTCGCAGTCTGGGAGCGAGGTGATCGATCGCATCAGCCGGATCGGCCGGATTCATCTGCGAGTAGAGCGCGGAAATTTTGACCGACACGTTCACGATCGGGAAAAGCTCGGAATTTTCGCCGATGGAATCACGCCAGCCGCGCGTGTCCCGCGCGAGGCCTTCGAGCAGGTCGAAACAACGCGCCGTGTATTCGGTCGCTTCTTTCTCACTCACGACCGCTTCTCCAAGCAGATCGACCGTAAAACCGATGCCCTGCCGGCGCCGTTTGCGCAGCGTTTTCATGACATCGGGTGGATTTTTTCCGGCGATAAATTGCCGGGCCATCCCCGAGACGTTCCAGCGCAAGACTTTTCCAGTGAACCAGGGCGCGATCCGGGCCAGCCGGACACCGGTTTGGACAACGGGCGCCAGACCGTTTCGCATATCGGCGAAATATTCTTCCAAATGGCGAACGATCTCTCCGCCCCGACGGAGCGAGGCGAGGACATCGACAAACCGGAACATTTGCACTTTGAAATGTTCGTCGCGCATGGAGAGCGCCATCATGCGCTGGTAGAATCCGGCCTTGCTGAAGATCGATTCCGGATGGCGATCGACCAGTTCGAAAATGCGTCGGCCGCGCCGTTCCACTTCGGCCTGGAGATCACTCATAAAAGAAAATTACGCCGTCCGTCGACCTAAGGCAAAGCGGAAGGATGCTGCATCCGACACACCTGCTGCGCAATCGTATTCGTGCGCAACACAGAAGATCGTGATCGAAGCAGGGTCCCGGTGTTGCTTGTGAAATCCCTGTGCTACACGCCCAACGGCTGGGCCGCATCCGAAGTGATGGTGAGGAGGCTCAACCACCATATGAAAATCACTGATAAAGCGAACGAAAAAGGCGCGATGGGATACATACTTTTATGGCTAATCGGAATTCCAATTCCGGTGCTATTTCTGATTTTCCTGCTGCGCGGCTGCTCGTAGAAATTCGAGAAGCCAGTCGAGGTAATTTGCCTGGCGGGCTCTGTGGCCCATGGGTCCGGTTCGCCAGGCAAGCTCGTTCTGGGGCCAGCGCTTCGCGTTTGCCCGCAACCGGGAAGTCGGTTAGCAAGGTCCGCATGAAGGACCGCTCCGAGCGTTACGATTTTGCCAGCGATAACACCGCCGGAATCTGTCCGGAAGCTTGGCGCGCCTTACAAGAAGCTAATCGCGACGGTGCTCCGTCCTACGGGTACGACGCGTGGACGAAAAAACTTTGCGATCGGGTCCGCGAAATTTTCGAAACCGATTGTGACGTTTACCTTGTTCTTAACGGCACGGCCGCAAACGCGCTGGCCCTAGCCCAACTGTGCCGCTCATTTCATAGCATCGTTTGTCATCAATACGCGCATATCCAGACGGATGAGTGCGGCGCTCCGGAATTTTTTACAGGCGGCTCCAAGCTACTGACTGTAGGCGGAGAGAATGCAAAGATCGACCTGGATGAGGTTAAAGCGATGCTGGCGCGGCCGCGCGACCTGCATTCGCACAAACCGCGCGTAATCAGCATTACCCAATCAACCGAATTCGGCGCGGTCTACACGCGCGGTGAAGTTGCGGCGGTGTCGCAGTTCGCCCATGCGCACGAGATGCTCGTGCATATGGATGGTGCGCGTTTTGCCAATGCCGTCGTGTCCCTGAGATGCGCGCCGAAGGAGCTGACATGGCAAGTGGGCGTCGATGTACTCTGTTTTGGGGGCACAAAAAACGGACTGGCCGCGGGAGAATTGGTTGTGTTTTTCCGCAAGAACCTGGCCGCCGAGTTCGAGTATCGGGCGAAACAGGCCGGGCAACTTGCTTCGAAGATGCGTTTCCTAGCCGCGCCATGGATGGCTCTGCTGCACGAGGATCTTTGGCTGCGCAATGCGCGACATGCCAATGCCGCGGCCCAACGACTGGCGGATCAGTTGCGAAGCCGTGTCCCTCTCGCCGCCGCTTTTCCGGTAGAGGGGAACGCGTTGTTCTTGCAGTTGAGCGATCGGCTGGTGGACGGATTGCACGAACGCGGCTGGGATTTCTATAAATTTATCGAACCCGACATTTACCGCCTGATGTGCTCGTGGGCGACGAGCGACAAGCGGGTCGATCAGTTTGTGGCCGATGTTGTTGCGTTGCAGCAGCGCTGACGAATCGCGGCGCGTGTGACGGGACGTCGCGGCAACTTCATTCCGTCTCAATCCGAAGAGTTGCTTCCATCTGCGAACATCGTATAAACACGCCGGTGAAGTTAGTCGCACGCCTCCTTGTCTGCAGCGCGCTGTTTCTGGCCGGTTGCGGTGTTGCGCATGATGCCGCCGTCGGTTCGTACCGAGTGGTCACGGCGCCGATCCGCCTTTTCCACCACTCCACGGCGGATTCCGTTCCACCGGGCACCACCGTAACGACGACGCATACGGAGGTGCGAACATCACGTCGGCCCCACCCCCAGCCGAGTCCAGTCACGGCGCTTTCCCAGCATCGGACGACACGCTATGTGGCAAGCGCGTTGCCTTCACCGAGCCCTCATGCGAAACCGAAGCAGGCTACGACTGTCGTAGCACCCGCCCCGACACCGAAAGCAAAGCTTCCGGTGGTGCACGCTGCCGGGCCCGAACAAAGTTTTCCGACGGCCAAACCGGTCCCGGACAAACCCGGTTACGTTTTTAGTCCTTCCGAGCCGAGCAAATATGTGGACGTGAGTGGGTATGCCCCGGGGAGCAAAGTGAAGGACCCGTATTCGGGTAAAATTTTCCTTGTCCCGTGAGATAACCAAAGACACGAGCCTGTTTACGTTTATTACGGTAATACAATAGAGCTAGCGTAGATCTTTTCATTTCTCTCGATTGTGTCCAGCCCGCCCCGGAAATTGCCGCCGCTGCCCTCGTGGTGTTCTCCGACCGGTCCGCGGCCGGATTTCCCGTCGAATCCATTTTTGTCAGGCTCGCGCATAGCATCTGCTTCTAGTAATTATATGAATTCTTCGGGCCTTTTTCGTCCCTCACGGACCCCGCGCCTCCTTTCCCTAAGCTTGCTTGCCCTGAGCATTCTCATCGCTTCAAAGGCGCCTGGTTATGTGCTGGAAGGCCCTAGTTGGGCCAGTGGGAGTTCTGTCACATTCCAGATGGCGCTAGGGAGCGCCGGTCGCACGCTCAGCGACGGCAACACCTCGTGGGACATTGCCGCGCTACCCGCTCCCACTTATTGGAACCAAAATATCCAAAATCTTCAATTTTTAACGGCCGTGAATCCAAGTGCCCCGGTTAATGGAAGCGATCGCGTAAACTCAGTATCCTTCGCCAGCACGTTTTTCGGACAGTCATTCGGGTCGAACACTCTGGCTATCACCCAGTACTCCTGGGATGGGAACAATCACATTCTGGAGGCGGATATCCTCTTCAATAATCATTTGACCTGGGACTCGTATCGTGGAGCCCTGCGCTTCGGCGGAGCCGGCGGGGCGGCCACTGGCGAAATTCGGCGTGTCCTGCTTCACGAAATGGGTCACGCGCTTGGCCTCAAACACCCGGACCAGGCGGGGCAGCACGTCAGCGCCGTCATGAACTCACTGATTAGCGCGGTTGAAACGACCACGGCGGACGATATCAGCGGCGCCCAATCCCTCTATGGAGCTCCCAGCGTAAATCCTACTCCTACTCCTACTCCTACTCCTACTCCTACTCCTACTCCTACTCCTACTCCTACTCCTACTCCTACTCCCACCCCCTCCCCGACACCTTCCCCGACACCTTCCCCATCGCCCACGCCGACTCCTACTCCGACACCGGTTCCTACCCCCACGCCGACCGCCACCCCGCTTTTGCCCACGATGACTCTGTCGGCCGGTCCGACTCGCGTTCGCACCGGCGGTAGCGCGACTTATACCGTGACCACGTCGGCTATGAATGTTCTGGCTCCCACGACCGTTAGTTTCAGCATGGGCGGCAGTGCGTCTCAGGGTCTGCAGTATTCACTGAGCGGTAGTCAATTTGTCATCCCGGCTGGAGCGAGCTCCGTCGACATTACTCTTAGCGTCGTGAAGGGCGGCAAGAAAGCCAAGACAGCCACAATGACTCTGAGCGGCGGTGCCGGGTACACTTTATCGGCATCGAGTTCTGCGTCCGTATCGATCACGAAGTAGCCCGGAACGATTCACCGATTTATGAAAAGAACGTCCTCTCTCCTCCTCGTCGCCGCGCTGGTCACCTGCCTGCAAACTCTGCGGGCTACCACGGTGATTCCGCCGAGTTTTGATCAATTGGTTGGTCAGGCCGAGGTGATATTCCAGGGAAATGTCTCCGACGTTCGTTCAGTGTGGCTGGGTGAAGGTGCGGAGCGGCACATCGAGAGCTACATCACTTTCACGGTCGAAGACGCCCTCAAAGGCGATCCCGGGCAATCCTATACCATGCGCATGTTTGGAGGCACGGTGGGGGATCAATCGATGGGAATTAGCGATGCCCCCAAATTCAAGATCGGCGATCGCGACATTCTTTTTGTTGAAAACAACGGCAGTCAGGTCGTGCCGCTGGTTGGAATCATGTTTGGCCGCTTTCACGTGGAGAGCGATCAGTCCGGTCACGACGTGGTGACGCGCAATGAAGGCGAGCCAATTAGAAGCGTGGCTCGACTTGGCCACGAGATGGACGAAGTCCCGTCAGTAAGGGATGCCGCGGAGCCCAACATGACTGCCGATGCATTCAAGGCGGCCGTGAAAAGCAAGCTGCAAGCTACGCAGTGAGTTTCGTTCAGCGCTGAGGTCTCAACTCTGCCGCTACATCGAATCTTCGGGAGGTAACCGATCGTCGAACGATGCCAGTTTTGGCAATTCTGAGGGTCGCGACGAAGAAAAACCTTTGTCAGGGATCCTGGCTCTGCTGGGTCTGCGAGCGTGATTTATCTCTGACCTCGGTTGCGCGATCGAGTGATCGCTTCATCCAATTGTGCTCCGACACAGGACGCGGCGATGCTTTAGCCGGGCTGTGCGGTGTGGACTGGGCCGCGGCGGCGGTCGGGGTCGCGACCGGTGCGACTTCATGATGCTTCTGGGAATAGAAGAGAGCTCCCAGGCCTCCGGCAATCATGATAACCAGGAATGTTCGCATACTCGCTGGGCAGCATCTCGCGCGCCAGAATTGTGCGACCTCCGTCCGTTGCTGCAATCTTACGGTGATGTTAATGAGTCGTGTGACGACAGCGCGCTTCGTTTGGCTGAGCGGTTTTGTGCTCGCCTTGACAATTCTGGCAGCAACGCCGGCGCGCGCCCAGGTCTACCAAGGCCGTGAGCTGGTCAAAGCGGAATTAATCGCCGACACCACCGCCGTCGTTCCGGGCAAAACTTTCACGGCCGGTTTGTTTCTCCGCATCGCACCAGGCTGGCATACCTACTGGAAATTCTCGGGCGACGCCGGGATTCCGATCGAATTGAAATGGAAATTGCCGCCCGGTTGGAAAGCTGGAGGGATGCACTGGCCTGTTCCGCTGAAATTCGATGATCCGGGAGACATCAAGACTTATGGCTATCACGATGAAGTCCTGCTCATGCAGGAGATCACTCCGTCGGCTTCGATCAGCGAAGCGAAAATAAAACTGACGGCCGACGCGAGTTGGCTGGTCTGCGAAAAAATCTGCATCCCGGGCGGGGCCGATCTGACATTGGAACTGACTGAAGGTGGCGACGCTCACCCCGCAAACGCAGAGCTATTCGATCGCTATCGTCAGCTTCTGCCGAAAGATCTGCCGGCGAGCAATCCGTTAACCCTGACATGGACCCGGACCGGTGCTGATTTGCATCTAAAGGTGCGCGGAGAAAATTTCGCCAAGCACCGGTCGGTCGATTTTTATCCGACGCCCGATGACAAGGTGGTTGTCGGGCATCCATCCGTGGAATCGCGTAACGCCGAGGAAGTGAACTTTCAGATTCCGCTCGAGTCCGGTGACAAAGGTGTGGCATCGCTTCCGGGTCTTCTCGTCTTCGGGGAACAGGCAGGCGGCGGCGATCGCGCGGCGTGGACGATCGCACCCGCGTCCACCTCACCGGCCGTGGCGATGGAGTCCGTTCCAGCTCCTTCTCGGGGGCTACTGACTTATCTCATCTTTGGTTTTATCGGCGGTTTCATCCTGAACCTCATGCCCTGCGTGTTGCCGGTTATTTCGCTCAAGATTTTCGGATTCATCCAGCAAGCCGGTCAGAGCCGCCAGAAAATTTTTCGCAGTGGCCTGGCCTTCACGGCCGGAATCTTCGCCTGGTTTATCGGCCTGGCCCTGCTCTTGATTGCGTTAAAGGGGGCGGGTCACCAGATCACCTGGGCCTTCCAGTTTACCAATGCCTACTTCGTTCTTTTTATGAGCGTGGTCGTGCTTGTCTTTGCCCTGAATCTTTTCGGCGTCTTCGAAATTGCTCTTCCGCAAAGGGCGACCCGCGGTTTGTTAGACGTGACCGCCGCAGAAGGCAACGGCGCTTCCTTTTTTCAGGGTGTTTTCGCCACGATCCTGGCGACGCCCTGCACAGCGCCATTCCTGGGAACCGCTTTGGGATTCGCCTTTACCCAGTCGGCCGCCATCATCTTCGCCATGTTTGTCGCGGTCGCGGCCGGGATGAGCGCGCCCTATCTTCTGCTTTGTGCGCAGCCGGCGTGGCTTCGTTTTCTACCGCGGCCCGGTCCTTGGATGGTGCAGGTGAAGCAGTTCATGGGCTTTCTTCTTCTGGCCACTTTGATCTTCCTGCTTTACGTGCTCGGAGCCCAGCGCGGCCTCGAAGCGTTGATCTGGGCTTCGAGTTTCCTTCTGGTCGTGAGCATCGCTTGCTGGATGAAAGGCGCGTTCATCACGCCGGTGGCATCAGGACGAGCGCGTGTTCTCACCTTCATCGTTATACTTGTGCTGCTCATCGCAAGCGGCCTCTACTTTATCGGCGGGAAATTCGCCGTGGCCAAACTGGCATCGACCACTACGCAGAGCGATGGCGACTGGCAGCCCTTTACGCCCGCGCGGCTGCAGAGCGAATTGAAGCAGGGCCACGTCGTGTTCATCGATTTCACAGCCGCCTGGTGCATCACTTGCAAATTCAACGAAGCGAGCGTTCTGGAGACGGCCACAGTGCGTGAAGCCTTCCGCCGTCATTCCGTGGTCAAGCTCCGAGCTGACTGGACGAACGGTGATCCGGAGATCACGAAATTGTTACAACATTTTGGCCGGCCAGGTGTCCCACTCTATGTGCTTTACTCCGGTCAGCAGGATGGACCGACCGTTTTTCCCGAATTGCTGACCAAAAGCATCATCTTGGACAAACTGGAGACTCTTCCGCGCACCGTTCAATCTCAATAATATGAAAATAAAAACCATCACTGCCATCCTAACGTCACTCGTCACCACCACCCTGCTGGCTATCGATTCTCCGCCGGTGGGGAGCGCCGCTCCGGATTTTTCACTGACCGATGCCAAGGGCAAAGCTCAGTCCCTTTCTCAGTACAAGGGCAAGTATATCGTGCTCGAGTGGTTCAACCCGGAATGCCCGTTTGTGAAAAAGCATTACGGCAGCGGCAACATGCAGAAGCTGCAGGAAGAATACACGGGCAAAGGCGTCGTCTGGTTGAGCATCGATTCCTCCGCGCCCGGTGCGGAAGGGAGCCTGACCGCGGAACAGGCGGAGAAGGTCTCAACCGGATGGAAAACGCATCCGACGGCCTTGCTGCTCGACCCGGACGGGAAAGCGGGTCGCGCCTACGGCGCCAAGAACACGCCGCACATGTTCGTGATTAATCCTGAGGGCAAAGTGATTTATGAGGGCGCGATCGACAGCAAACGCACCCCGAACCCGGCTGACATAGCCAGCTCAACTAACTACGTGAAAGTCGCGCTGGACGAATCGATGTCTGGCAAACCAGTCACGACCGCGAACACCCAGCCCTACGGCTGCTCGGTGAAATATAAATAACTGTAGCGGCGGTCCAAGACCGCCGATCTGAATCTAAACAGCCGGGCTCGTAAGGGCTCGGCTGTTTTTTTGTATTGGTTAGGCCGCTCGCTAGCTTCGGGTGCGTTTCGCGGAGAGGCCGGAGGCGAGGCGTATGATTGGCATCGGGAGCAGTCGAACAATGATCATGCCGATCTTCATGGCTAATCCGGGTATAACGAGCGGACGATCGCTTTCGATTCCTGACAGACCCGCGCGCGCCACGGAGGCGGCGGAGACATGAAACAGTTGAGCGTCAGCCGGAAAAGGCGTCTGCTCGTTTCGTTGCGCGACCTTCGTGAACTCGGTGTCGACCGGGCCGGGGCACAGGGCGCACACGCTGATTCCCGTTTCTCTTAGCTCGGCCCGCAAAGCTTCAGAAAAACTGGTGACGTAAGCCTTGGTCGCGGCATAAACCGAAAACTGCGCGATGGGCATAAAGCCGGCCGACGAGCTCACGTTCAGAATTGCTCCGTGTTTCTTGACGAGCATGGCCGGGAGTAATTGACGCGTGAGCAAGGTCAGGGCGAGGGTATTGACGAGCAGCATGCTCTCGATTCGTGTGGAATCGCTGGTGGCAAATGGCCCAAGATCACCGAGACCGGCGTTGTTGATGAGAAGGTCAATTTCGATCTTTTCCTGCTCGAGCGATTGAACCAGCTCGTTGATTTGCCCTGTCTCGCCTAGATCGATTACTCGGATGTGAACGGTTAAATCCGGGTTTTGCTTCGTTAGCTCGTCGCGCAATTCTTCCAGCCTCTCGCGCCGTCTCGCTACCAGAACGATGGACTGCGCACGGTTGGCCAGGAGCCGTGCGAATTCCCGCCCGATACCGGCGGATGCGCCTGTGATGAGCGCGTTACATCGGTCGATTTGCATGGCTTTTGGTCAACGTCGCTAGCTCGGGTTTTGAGAGTGGCCGCCAATGGCCGCGCGGCAAATCTCCCAGTCGCAGACTTCCGATCCGGGTGCGGACAAGATGTTTCACCTTGTAGCCAATCGCTTCGAACATGCGGCGAATTTGCCGGTTCAATCCCTGGCGCAGGGTCACGCGCAGGCGTCTAGGGCTAAGGTCCTGCAGGCTTGCCAGATGCGCGCGCTGTCCGTCCAGTGTGATGCCCTTCAATAATTTGATTTTGAGCGCGGGATCCCATGCTCGATCCAGTGTGACCTCGTATTCCTTATCCACCTTATAACGCGGGTGCGTCAGTCTTTGCGAAAGATTCCCGTCATTGGTCAGGAGGAGAAGACCCTCCGTTTGCGCGTCGAGCCGGCCTACGTTGAACAGGCTCGAGAACTTGGCAGGCAGCAGATCAAAAATGGTGTCGTGCGCGTGCGGATCGCTTCGAGTTGAAACGAAACCGGCGGGCTTATGTAAGATAATCGTGCGCGGCAAATCGACATGCACGAGGCGCCCGTTGACCTTGACGTGGTCTGTCTCGCTCGGGGCCGCGCTGAAGTCGGTGCAAACCTGGCCATTGATCGTGACGCGGCCGGTTTCAATCAACTCGTCGCAGTGTCGCCGCGAGCCGAGACCGGCCGCCGCGAGAAAGCGATTGAGGCGCATGGGTTGAAGAGTTAAAGCGTTGAACGTTAAAGCGGCGGCCTCGACGCTTTAATCATCTCGCTTTAACGATTAAACGTCCGGCTTCGTCTTCGGAAGACCGATGACTTTGGCGCCGTCCTTAAACTGGCCGCGCTTCTTCAGCAGTTCGACGCGCTCGAAACGCTTCAAAACGTTACGCTTGGCGGCAATGGTGCTCGCTCCCTTTAAACTGCGATGTTGCGACATAATGTGATCCTCGTCCGAAAATGAGCCCGCACCCTACGCGGCCCGGTCAGCTTTTCAACTGGGAGACATCCGAACCTTTCTGCAGGTGGGAGCAAAAGGTAGGGGAACGGCTACACCGATATTATGGTGGCTTATCCGCGGAGCGGACGCCGCAGCGCGGCGTCTCCCTCGTATTTACATCTCGTTACTCAGCACCACGCAGGTGCCCGAGGCCGTGACCTGGTGAAAAATATGGAATTTGTCGGTGATCGTTTTTCGCCAGTACGGGACCCGGTCCTGATCGATGATCAGATAAATGACTTCCGGATCAGCCCATTTCCGGACCAGGGCACTCTCATCCAGCACGATGTCATTCAAGTCGGAGCCGATGAACGAATCATCGTCCAGCGGGCGATTCACCAGGTAGAACTTTTGGCGCAGATAGAATACCAGGCTGCTGCCCTGATGCAGAGCGCCTTCAAAGACAACCTGTCCTTTCGGGCCCGGCCGTGCATTCAGGAATCGCGCAGCTTCGGCCAGCGAAAAGTAGGGAGCCATGCGCGCGACGCCGTCGATCATGGCAAGGCCGGCTGGCACCATGGCCGTCGCAATCATGATCGCGGCGAGTCGTTCGCGGCCCTTCGCGCTCAGGTAGCAGGCGAACGCTCCGAAAATCAGAAGGGATGCCGACACGATGGCAGCGAGTGGCCAGAAGCCTTGCCACACGATCAACGGAACCTGCTCTAAAACATGCCACGCGCTGAAGCGGGTGTCGCTATTGCCCCAACGACCGGTGCCGGAGCCTCCCCTTATCGAAAGGAGCGCCAGTGTTCCCAGCACCAAACCACAAAGACCGATCAGCGCCGCGCCGGCCACCCGGGGCTTCGACGGAATCCGATCCCACATCGTGGCCGCCCATAGGGCAAACGCGCACCACATGCTCATGGAATAATAGTCCTGACGTTGCCCGATCAGCAGCAACGGCACGAAAACGACTCCCATCCAGAGAAGAGGAAGCGCGTCGGAAAATTCGACTTCGCGCGGACGAATGATGCGCCGCCAAGCCAGAAGCAGGCCGGGGATGGCAATGAGCGACCAGGGGAACCACCAGGCTAGATGCAGGGCCAGGAATTGCGCGCGAGGAACGTCATCCGCGTGTCCGAAAACACGACCTTTCCAATCTTCGTCGACCAGATGATGGAAAATCCCGGGATAATGTCGATAGACCCAGACGTACCACGGCGCAACGACCAGGAGAAACAGGAGCCAATTCCACCAGATCAGGAGCGGTCGAAAACGCAGCCGTGCTTCCCGGTAAAAAACCGCGAGCAAACCCAGCAAAGCAAAGAGATACACCACTCCGATGATGCTCTTCGTTAGGCAGGCGAGCGCGCCACAGAGCCAGACGCCGGCAAACCAGAGACGACGATAGCGACGACGTTGATATCCACATAGCGCGCAAAAAACGCCGCCGGCGAGGAAGGCGCTGAACACCGGCTCGGGCATGATGATCCGTCCGAGCAGAAACGGTCCGCACGACGTCAGATAGATCAGGCCGGCCAGAAACCCGTGCCAATAATCACGCAGACGTTCGCCGAGCAGGAAAGTCAGCGCGGTGGTGGCAACGATGGCGGCGGCGATCGGCAGGCGCGCAGCGGCGGCGTTGATTCCCAAAATCTTGTAGGACACAACGATCAACCAATAGAGCAGCGGCGGCTTTTGCAGGCGAGGCACTCCGTCGTTCGTCGGAACGAGCCACTGCTGCGTTTGCATCATTTCTTTAGCCGCACCCGCGTATTGTCCGTCCGTTTCGTTGTAGAGATCACCGTTGCCCGCCGTCGCGCCATGCAGCAGCGCAGCCAGGGCGATCAAAAAAACGAACAAGGCGTGCCGGGTGGGCGGCGGGGGCAACGCCGGCGGATCGATGAACGTCTCATCCAGACGCAAGGCGCTCGTTGCAGAAACCATGAGTCAGATGCGCCGCGCGGCAAAGCCGCTGCGAGGAGCGATCGGTTCGGCGCCACGATATTTTTCCCATTCATCAGGTAAACGAAGAACTTTTCCGTGCGGCATTTCGACGAGCGCCAGCATTTGCCGGCACTCGGCAATGAGCGTTTCATCGTGGGGTCGCAGAATCTGGAAACCACACCAGAAACGCACGCGCTCGAGCCGATCAAGCCAGCCGTCCACGATTAAGCGGTCGCCTAACCTGGCCCCGCGTCGGTAATCGATTTCTGTGCGCACCACGACCGGGAATCGTTGCGTCTCGGTCATGGTGGCGAGGGGCATGCCGAGTTGCTCGGCCAGAAGAGTGCGCGCCACTTCGACAAAGCGAAGATAGGCGATGTTGTGCACGACACCTCCGCAGTCGGTGTCAAAAAACATCACTTGTAATTCGGTGCGCACTCGTGGTGCGGCGACAGATGTCATGGCGGCTTCATCATTGTGCAAGCCCTTATGAAAGCAAAGGCAATGTGCGCCGGCGCTTTAGGAGCAGGTAGGGACGTGATAAGTTTCACGCCCGCGGAGCGGACACCGCAGCGCGGCGTCCCTACGCTTCATTAGCCTTTATTCAATTGAGCCAAGACCGCCGCAGTCACTTCCTCAACGCTGACCGACTTCATGCAGCGGAAGTCGATCGGACATTCGCGCAGGAAACAGGGACTGCATTCAACGTGGTGGCGCAGGACCGTGTGACCATGCCCGAGCGGAGCGGTCATGCGCGGCTCGGTTGAACCAAAGACCGAGACGGTCGGCAGACCGAGCAGTGCCGCAAGGTGCATCGTGCCGGTGTCGTTGGTCAGCAGAACCTGGCAGGCTTGCAGTTCCTCGATCAACTCATCGAGCGAAGTGCGCCCGATGCGATTGACGCAATTCTCGCCCAACGCCGTAGCGATGATTTCTCCCACGCCGGTGTCGGCAGCCGTCCCGAACAGGATCCATTGCACCGGCCGATCTGCGGAAATGGCGGAAGCCACGGCCGCGAAGCGTTCCGGCAACCATCGCTTGGCCGGTCCATATTCGGCGCCCGCACACAAGGCAATCTTGTCGGCGCCGCTCTGGCGACGCCCAGGCGCGGCGCCGCTCGAGGGAGATGCGCCCAGGTCGGCGCCGGCATCGCGCGCGATGCGAAGATATTTTTCGGCCTGATGCTCAATCCGTCCGACGTGCGTTCGTTGTCGTACAATCTGATTGAGCAGCCAGGAGCGATGATGACCGCGATAGCCGACGCGCCGCGGTATCTCGCTGAGCCATGCCTCCAAGGCAGACCGCAACGAATTCGGAAGCAAAATCGCCACATCGAATGGCCTCGCTCTTCGAATGGCACGCACGCTTGCGACAAGCGAGCCGGCCGGCAGTACAATAATTTCGTCCACCTCGGGAACCAACTTCCAGGTCGCCGCGATCCTGGCCGGAGTGGCCACTGTAACGTGCGCGTCCGGCCGGCCTTTTTTGATCGCGCGCACGGCCGGTACGCTCATGACAGCATCGCCCAGCCAATTGCTCGAGCGAATCAGGATGCGAAATGGTTTCAAAGTTTCCGGGGCAGTTTCTTTCGGCAGAAAGACGCCGCGCTTATAGCGACTGAGCAAAAAATTCGGGCGCGGAGTTTTCCAGCGGTTGTGGACCCAGAACCAGTCCTCCGGCGCCCGCCGAATTTGCGCGGCGAGGGTTTCGTTGGATTTGGCGGTGAGCGCTTCGATGGAGTCGGCCTGTGTGTCCAAGGCGGGCTCGACCGTGATGCGCCAGCGCGCGACGCCCTCAGTGTAGAGCCCCATGGCGATAAAGGCGGCGTTCGTGCGCTTGGCCAGTAAAGCCGGTAACGGGGTGGTCGATGCAAGCTTTCCAAAGAAGGGCACCCATAACCCGTGATCACCCGCGTGCTGGTCGCTCAAAATCCCGATGACCCCGCCGGCCCGCAGCAATTCGATCGGCCGATGGAATCCATCCTTGCGGTCAAACATTTCCACGCCCGTCCGGGCCCGCAGCTTCCGCACATGTTCGTCGATGAACCGATTACCGAGTTTTTGGTAAATGGTGCTATTGCGCACGTAGCCAAAGAACTTGGGCCAGATCTGCGAAAAAACTTCCCAGTTGCCGAGGTGGCTCAGGATGGCAACGACCGGTCGGCCGGCCCGGAGGTATTGATGAACCGAATCAATGTTTTCGATGGTGACGCGCTCCTCCAGTTGCGCGAGGGGCATGACGGCAACTTTGACACTGCACAAAAGATTTGCCCCGAGGCGCTGAAAATGACGACGGACCAGAGCCCGCAGTTCGCGCTGCGATTGTTCGTGACCGAAGGCGATGGTGACATTGCGTAAGGAAAGGTGGCGGTAACGGGGGAGAACCAGCCAGGCGCAGAATCCCGCGAACTGACCGAGGCGAAAGAGGAGCGTCAGTGGCAACGCTGCCAACAGGGTCGTGCCGGCACGATATAAGACGTAGAAACAAAAATCGCGCATCAGGAAGACAGAAAGGAGCTAGGCAAAGATGCAGCCAGCGTAAATTTGCCTGCGTCCTGCTTCAATTAATATAATATGCAGCTTGAAATCTGCTTGAACAGACCGGCCCGGGCCGTTCGAATCGTTAGGCGCAATATCGGCTGACAATATGAAAGATCGCAAAAATAAATTGTGGGAAGGCTTGACCAGCGACGCGCAGGCGCTCCTGGCGACGCGCGATTACAACGCCGGTTCGCTTCCCGAACGCCTTCGAGGCCACGGGGTTGAGGCCGGGGAATTAATCACGGTGGATAAGACAGAGGCGGCCATCATGGACGCCTGGATCCCCGGAGTCGAAGTGTTTGCCCGGGAAATTCATCCGCAACGCTACCGTGGGGTCTTTGCCGAGTTCGCCCGGCGCGATGAAGGCGTCCTCGCCCAAATTGGCTTTTGGCCGGTGCAGTGGGCGAGCGCGCGCATGTTTGCCAATACCGCCAAAGGGTTCCACGTGCATCCACCGGTTATTCCGGAGGGGAAGGAACCGGCCGAGTGGTTGCGCCAATTGTTTCTGGAGGAGCCGGTGAATTATTCGGCGCGGCCCTACGATCGGGAGCAATGGGATGTCCTCTTTTTCGTGCAAGGAGTTGTCGAGATGATCCTGCGGGATACCCGGGCGGGGTTGGATTCACGGATCATGCGAATTTTCATCGACGGAGATAATCATCGCAGTGGAAATAATGTGGGGGTGGTGGTGCCGGCCGGGGTGGCGCACGCCGTTCGGACGGAAGGCACCGAAGACGTGATCATGGTTTACGGAACGAGCACGTCGTTCCGCCCCGAATTCGAGGGCCGCATTGCGAGCGAGATTGAGACGGCGCAATTGCCCGAATCGTGGCAGAAATTCCTGGCCTGATTTGGCAGTAACGGCGGGTACGACCGTTGCGCTTTTAAAATTCCGGACCGCTCCAGTCTGCCATGAAGCGACAATTTGATCCCGTGGAGATCGAGCTAATGGATCGGCCACAGCCGGTCTCTCGTGAACTGGAGCGGGACCTGTACAATTTGCGAGAGCTAAACCGGTTGTTCGGCAGCTACGCTCTGGTCGAGCGTTTCCTCGGGCGATGGATCCAACCGAACGATCGTCTGCGCGTCCTCGACCTTGCCACTGGCTCCGGTGATATCCCGCGCGTGGTGGTCGACCATGCACGCCGGGTGAATGCTCAAATCACGATTGATGCAGTCGATGGTCAGCCCGCCACCCTGGAAATAGCGAAGAACCTAAGCACGGCCTATCCCGAGATTGCCTTTCGTGAGGGCAGTATTCTTGAATGGGATAGCAACGAGCCTTACGACATCGTCCTTTGCTCGCTCGTCTTACATCACTTCAGCGAATCGGACGCACTGCGCGTGTTGCAGCGCGCCCGGGAGTTGTCTCGCTCCCGTGTGCTGGTGGCCGATCTGCGCCGCGGCTTTCTCGCCCGGGCCGGAGTTTTTCTTCTCACCGCCGTTGTTTTCCGAGACCCGATGACGAAGTACGATGCGAGGCTGTCGGCCATGCGCGCCTTCTCCTTTCCCGAATTGGCCGAACTGGCGCGCCGGGCCGGCTGGAATAAATTTGGACACTCCAAATTCAAATTCGCGCGTCAGGCCATCTGGTTGGAGGAAAACAATCCATAGTTCGAGATGAAAATTTTGACCACGATTGCGAGCGTTCGGGCCGAGGCCTTGAGCGGTCACCGCGTCCTCGTGCCAACGATGGGTGCTCTGCATGGCGGTCATCTGCAATTGATCGCGGTGGCGCGCGAACGGGCCGCCCTGAGCGGCCAGGTGGTGGTGAGCAGTTTTGTTAATCCGTTGCAATTTGAACCGGGCTCGGATTTCGAGCGCTATCCACGGCTCGAAGCATCAGATAACGACTTATGCCGCAGCGCTGGCGTGGACATCTTGTTTCGGCCGTCGGTCGACGGAATGTACGTGGGCGATCGATCAATCGGAGTGGAAGAGACGTCTCTTTCGGCAAGGCTTTGCGGGAAATCACGGCCCGGTCATTTTCGGGGCGTTTGCACGGTCGTGGCAAAGCTTTTCAATATCATCTGCCCGCACGCAGCCGTGTTCGGCGAGAAAGATTTTCAACAGCTCGCCATCATCCGGCGAATGGTCCGCGACCTGAACTTCCCGATCGAGATCATCGGGGTGCCAACCGTGCGCGAACCAGACGGTCTCGCCTTGAGTTCACGCAATCAATATTTGAACCCGGAGGAACGGAATGAAGCGAACGTCTTGCGCGCTGCTCTTCTGCAAGCGGCTGACCTTGCGCGTGGCGGAGAGAAATCGGCCGGGCGCGTCGTGCGCTCGGTGCGGGACGCGATCGGCCAGGCCAGACTTGCGCGCATCGATTACGTCGAACTGGTCGGCGCGGACAATCTGCAGCCGCTCGAATTCGTCGTGCCGGACTCGTTGCTCGCGCTGGCGGTGTTCTTTGGAAAGACTCGCCTGATCGATAACATTCGCCTCCCATGAAAGAGTACGACTTCGTTGTCATCGGCAGTGGCATCGCGGGCTTGAGCTTTGCCTGGAAGGCGGCGCAGCACGGATCGGTCGCTGTCATCACAAAGCGCAAAGGCGCCGACAGCAACACCGCATGGGCCCAGGGTGGTATCGCCTGCGTGACGAGTGGCGAAGATTCCTTCGAACTGCATGTGCGCGACACTCTCACGGCTGGGGCGGGCCTTTGCGATGAAGCGGTCGTTCGGACGATCGTGACGGAAGGTCCGGAGCGGATCCGCGAGCTCGTCAATCTGGGATTGCATTTCGACGAGCGCGAAGTTTCCGGACATCGCGAACTGGACCTGGGCCGGGAAGGGGGGCATTCCAAGCGCCGCGTCCTGCATGTTCAGGATGTGACCGGCAAAGAGATCGAGAACATTCTGCTGCGTGAGTTGGACCGCCATCCGCAGGTCGAGCTGTTGGAAAACCACATGGCGGTCGACCTCATCACGGCCGGCAAACTCGGTTTCGCAGTGGAAGATCGGTGTCTCGGGGTCTACGTCCTGGACGAGAAAAACGGACAGGTGGAAACGATTCGATCTGATCGGATCGTTCTCGCCACCGGCGGCTGCGGTAAAGTCTATCTTTACACGACCAACCCCGATATCGCGACGGGTGACGGAGTGGCCATTGCCTGGCGCGCCGGAGCTGTCATCGCGAACATGGAGTTTGTGCAATTTCATCCGACCTGCCTGTTCCACGCCCAGGCCAAGTCGTTCCTGATCTCCGAAGCGGTCCGGGGAGAAGGCGGAATTCTACGCAATCAGCGCGGCGAAGATTTCATGCAGCGCTACGATTCACGTGGCTCGCTCGCGCCGCGCGACATTGTGGCGCGTGCGATCGACGCGGAGATGAAGAAGTCGGGCGCGGCTTGCGTGTTTCTTGATATCACACAGCAGGCTCCGGAGTTCCTGAAAGAGCGCTTCCCGAATATTTATGAGACTTGCCTGCGTTTCGGTATTGATATGTCGAAACAACCAATCCCGGTTGTGCCGGCGGCTCATTATCAATGCGGAGGCGTCCGGACCGACGTCAACGGAGCGACCAGTCTGCCCGGGCTGTTTGCCATCGGCGAAGTGGCATGCACGGGATTGCATGGCGCCAACCGGCTCGCCAGTAATTCGCTCCTGGAAGGTCTTGTTGTAGCCCACCGCGCCATTCAAACCATTGTGCGGGAACAGCAGCCGCGGCCCGCGCCGCGCGCGATTTCGCTGCCGGAATGGGAATCGGGCAATGTGCAGGACGTGGATGAACTGGTGGTGATCTATCACAACTGGGATGAGATTCGTCGCCTGATGTGGGATTACGTTGGGATTGTCCGGACGGACAAGCGGCTGCAGCGGGCCAGCGCGCGCTTGCGCAACCTGCAACGGGAGATCCATGACTTTTATTGGAATTTTAAGGTATCGGTTGATTTGCTGGAACTGCGCAATCTTGCCACGGTCGCGGCCTTGATCGTCGACTCGGCTTTGAGCCGAAAGGAGAGCCGTGGGCTGCACTTCACTCTCGACCATCCCGATGCAAAGGATGAACAAGGCAAGCAAGATACACTGCTGAGTCGGCTTTAAGCGCTGGAATGGTTAGTGCTTTAGAAATCATAACCCTCGATGGTTCTGGTTTTTCCAGAAGGAACGCCTTGCCCAAGGGGTAAATCTCGGATACAAACAGTCCGGCATTTTGCCAATGAGTAGGATTTTCGTCATTTTTTTGTCCCTGCTTGCGGGGGCGATCCCCGTGCTGGCTCAGTCGGGCTCTCCTTATGAGAGCAGCGCCGATTTTGCCAAGTACGCCATGAAACTGCGCGAGCAGGCTTTGCTCAAAGTAGAGCCGCAGGTTTTCGTTCCGACCACTTCCCGGCCGACCACCGCGAGGTTCCCGTGGAAGACGAGCATCGTGACGACGGTCTTCTGGGTGGGCGAGGCCGCGGGCGGGAATAATCCGGTGCCGAATTACAAGAGTTCGTGGGACGCCAATTGGCAGAATAGCTACGGTGGCTTCGATACTCCCGAAACGTCCTCGCGCCGCAATTACATCCCGGTCGCATTCACACCGCGACAGAATCCATTTTATTGCGCGCTTCCTTACAACGACGTAACTCATGGCCAGTTCAAACCGGAAGCGCCTCTCGTCATTCCATGGTTCAAGCAGCTCTACAACGGCCCGGGTCAGTCAGTTTGCCAGCATCGCTGGATCGCTGTGCGTAAGGGAAACCGCACCTGCTACGCGCAATGGGAAGATTGCGGTCCATTCCGCACCGATCATTTCCAATATGTTTTCGGGAACGAACGACCCAAGCCAAACCTGAACCACGGTGCGGGTCTGGACGTGTCGCCGGCGGTGCGCGATTATCTTGGCCTCCAGCCCACCGACGTGACTGACTGGCAATTCGTGGATGTCCGGGATATCCCGCCCGGACCATGGCGCAGCTACGGCGATAACAACAATTTCGTCCTGGCCAAACGGCAGCAGGAACAAAAGCTGGCCGAGCGTTCTTCGCCTAACACGAAGAAATAGGGGTGGTTGCAACCGGCCCGTCGTCCGAGCGCACGCTCGCGTAGAGTGGTCCGCCGCGGTCGGGAACGATAATGCCTAACCAACCCGGGAGCTGAGTGCCTCAAACGTCCTGCGAATTTCGTCGGTCCGTTGCAGGGATGGCTCGTATTGCTTGCGTTTGGCTGCGCAAAAAGCCTGGAGCGGATTAAGTGCTGTGGCCCCCTCCGCGTAGAAGAGGGCGATTGCGCGGGCCAGTTGCTCCTCGATCGCCTTGACCAGTTCCACACATTTTGCCGCCATCTGGGTCTCGTAGGCGTGCAAGATTTTCTTCCGCTGGCTGAGGGCCACAAAAGTACCGGCAATGGCCGCAGACGCTGCCAGAATTCCCGTGACGTCGGCCACGGCAGCGCTGCTCATGGCCGCAATGAGTGTGATGACCCCGCCCGCCGCCGCCAGTCCGGCGGGCACGCGCAGCCGCGTGGATGTCTCGTCGAATAATCGGGCCAGATGTTCCTCCACCGATTTGCCTGAAACGCGTTCGACCAAAGCAATATGGACCGATTGAAGAAGCTCGCGGCGCTGGCGCGCAAAGTCGGGGATAGTCCGGGGAACGTGATTCCTGAGATCCTTTTCAAGGAGTGTTTGCAACATGTCGTTCAATTGCGGCCAAAGCCCGCGCAAATCGGTTTCCAGTATTTGCACGGCCTGCTCCACCTGAGGCTCCACCGTTTGGCGAAGCTTCATTTCCATCTGCATCTGGAAGTCACGCTGCCAGCGCGTGCGACTCCAGATAATCTGCCATGTGCGCCAGAAGGAGAGCTTCTCCTGCAGGAGCTTCTCGCCTTCGACCGTGCAATTGCGGCACGCGTTTTCGACGCCGCGTGCGAGTCCCGCCACGTGCTTGGCCGATTGTTCCTGGCGCGCTTGCAGAAAGTGATCAATCCGACTGATGCGGCCTTCGTCCCGCGCGATGATGGAGATGGCTTCCTCGATCTCTTTGGCAATCTCATCGTTAATGACGCGCGCCGTCTTCGCCGCCGAACGCAGTTTGAGCAGACGCGTCTCCGATTCGCGCACGACCCGGTCGATCTGATCCTGGAGAGCGGCGAACTGGCTCTCACTCCAGAGTCGTTCCTTGTCCACGCCGGTCGTGCGCGCGAGGAGCGCCTTGCGTGCCGAGACGGGGAAGATGGGAGGGGCGAAACCAAGTTTCTGAATCGCGTTATCCTGGAGATGACGATGAATCACCTCTATTTCCGCAGGCTCTCGCAAATCGGCCTGCTGCAAAACAAACACGACGTTTTTCAGCCACTTTTTCTGGATGAAATTCAGGAATTCCCAGGCCGATTGGGTCCACGGATTGACCACGGAAAAAACGAATAAAATCAAATCGGCCCGCGGGACAAAATTCTCCGTGATGGTCTGATGTTCAGAGACGATCGTGTTTGTTCCGGGTGTATCCACCACATTGAAGTCGCGCAGAAAACTGATGGGCAGATAGCGCTCGGCCAGTTTGGGAGAGACATCGACCTGTTTGTCTTCCGGGCCGTAGCGAAAAATGCAAACCCGATCGGTCGCCGGAAGGACATCCACTTTCGCGAACTCCTGGCCGAAGAGAGCGTTCAACAGCGAAGACTTGCCGGACTTCACTTCGCCGACCACGACGAAGAGCAACGGTTCCCGAATGTCGCTGAGCAAGCCGTGCAGAATATCGAGTGTGTCGGGCGCGCGCCGCAACTCGGTCCCGAGTTTGAGCAGGCTGGCCAAGGCAGTTTCGACTTCCGTGCGAAGCTGCAGGTAGTGTTCGGCAACCATGGCCGCCACGTTAGTGGCCAGGAGAAGCTGCCGCCGTCGCCGCGGGCGCGGGAGGTTGCAGCTGTCCCAAACTTTCCACCGGTGAGGTATTTTTCCCTGCCCCATCCGGAGCCGGGTTGGTCGTGGGTGCCGGCGACAGTGCCTTGGCCCCGGAGACATTCTTCCGCGCTGGAGTTGGCTTGGGCGGTTCCGGCGTGGCCAATCCGAGCAATTCAGAAACGGTCACGAATTTAAAATGCTTCGCTTGCAGTTGCTCGAGGGTCGATGGCATCGCGTCGACTGTGCCACGGTGAATGTCGTGCGACAGGACGATGGAGCCCGGTCGCGTCTCCTTTAGAATCCGGTTCGTGACCGTGGTCGGGCCGGGTTCTTTCCAATCGAGCGGATCCACATCCCATAAAATGGTTTGATATCCGAATTCGTCATGAATCCACTTCTTCTGCCGCGTCGTAATCGCTCCGTAAGGCGGCCGAAACAGGGTCGGCCGCTTGCCCGTCACCGCTTTGATCGCATCGTCTGTGCGGCGCAATTGTGAACGCACCGCTTCATCCGACATCTTGTTGAGTTGAGGGTGCGACCAGGAATGGTTCGCGATCTCATGTCCCTCGCGCGCCGCCCGTTGCAATACCTCGGGATGTTGCTCGACACATTCTCCGAGGACGAAAAATGTCACTTTAAGATGCCGCGCGGCCAGCAAATCGAGCAGTTTCGGAGTCAGGGTGCCATGGGGCCCGTCATCGAATGTCATGGCGATATAGGGCTCATCCACATGGACCGAGCTAAAGGTGATGTGGGGCTCAGGAATCGCCGCGGGCTTGACCCGCTCCGCCGGTCCCGCCGGAGATGGGTTTTGGGCTTGTCCCACCGGAGCGCCGCACAGAATCAGGCAAACCAGGATCGGGAAGAGGCGCGGGATGTCCATGGGCCAAGCAGGAATGCGTGTATTTAGCAGAGGCGAGTCTTTGCGCAAGGCACCAGGGTCAGGGACGTCCGCCTCGGTCCTTTGGATCGAATCAAGATACGAGACTTGGCAATTTTCCTGCTGCTACGGAGCTCTCCCACTCGCGGTTCCGCAGGTTTTCTTGTGGCAGGATGCAGTGCACAGGGACTGGACGAAGGAAGCGCTCTAATTCATGAAAATATTGCTGGTCGAAGATCACCAGGAAAGTCGGCATAACCTGCAGCGGCTCATTGAGCGCCGTGGGCACGAAGTCGTTGCGGTGGGAAGCGCCGAGGAAGCCAAGCGTGTTCTGTTGCAACAGAGCTTCCCTTTTTTGATCCTGGACTGGATGCTGCCGGGCCAGAGTGGCATCGATCTTTGCCGCGAATTGCGCACGACATCGCGCGGTGACGAAATGTTTATTCTGCTTGTGACGGCGCGGGCCGACACGCACGACCTGCAACAGGCGCTGGCCGCCGGGGCCAATGATTATCTGACCAAGCCGCTCGACATCCCGCTGCTCAATATTCGGCTTTCAGTGGCGGAACGGCAGATCCGCGATCTGGCTGAGCGTCATCACGCGCGCGCCGCTTTGCAGGAATCGGCTCGCACCCTAACGAACATTCTCGAAAACACGACCGACGGATTCTTTTCCTTAAATGAGGACTGGAATTTCACCTATCTCAATCCCGAGGCCGAAAGATTGCTCGCGCGCAAACGGGACGATCTGATCGGCCAAGAACTGTGGGTCGAATTTCCCGAGTTGATCGGCTCGCCTTTTGAACAGAATTATCGCCGCGTGCTGGTGGACCAGGTGGCAATCGAGTTCGAAGCAAGCGACGCGACCGGCAAGATCTGGTTCGAGATGCACGCCTATCCGAGCGGCAGCGGCGTTTCCGTATTTTTTCGTGACGTGAGTGAGCGGAAGCGGACAGAAGAAGAAAGGCTCACCACAAGTAAGCTTGATTCGCTCGGCACGCTGGCCGGCGGGATCGCGCACGATCTGAACAACATTTTAACGGTAATTTCCGGTAACATCGGATTGGCTCAGATTGAAGCACCGACCGATTCCGGGAGTTTACTCTCTTTTCTTTCCAAGGCGGGACAGGCCGCGCAACATGCGGCCCACCTCTCGAGCCAGTTGCTCACGTTTTCGAAGGGTGGTGCCCCGCTCAAGCGTGTCGCTTCCGTCTCGGATCTGCTCGCCCAGGCCGCTGAGTTTTCTCTCTACGGTTCCAACCTGCGGGCTGACCTCGATCTGGCCGCCGACATGTGGAAAGCCGAGGTCGATTCCGGACAAATTGAGCAGGTGGTGAATGCCCTGGTCATTAATGCGCGCGAAGCCATGCCCCACGGCGGAACCGTCCGCATTTCAGCGCGCAACGTGACACTCGACGAGCAGGCCAGCGCTTTTCTGCCGGCGGGTCGTTACGTCAAAATCACGGTAGCCGATCGCGGATCTGGAATCCCGGAGGATGTCGTGCCCAAGATTTTCGATCCATACTTTACGACCAAGCCCGTGGGCAGCGGACTCGGGTTGGCCATCAGTTACTCGATCGTCAAGCGCCATGGCGGTATCCTTCAGCTGGAAAACTCGTCGCCCGAGGGTTCCACCTTTACCTTTTATCTTCCCGCCAGCGACGAGGAGCTGGTTGGATCGGAGGCCCGGCTGCCCGAGCGAGTCTTCCATTTTAATCATCAGCGGATTCTCGTGATGGACGATGAGGCTGCCATTCGCGATTTGACCTCGCAGCTTTTGGGCACGCTTGGATATGAAGTGACCGCGGTCCCGGATGGACATGAAGCGGTCCGGGTCTACGAACGCGCTTTGCGAAAAGGGGAGAATTTTCAGGCGGTTATTTTGGACGCCACGATTCGCGGCGGAATGGGAGGCCTCGCCACGATCGAACGTCTCCGCACGGTGGATCCAAACGTGACTGCCATTATCTGCAGCGGTTACTCCGACGAATCCGCACTTTCCGAATTTCTAGCCTACGGATTTCGTAGCGCCTTGCCGAAACCTTTCAGTCGGCGCGAACTATCGGATGCACTGCAACGCGCCTTCGAGGTTGGCAAAAAGAACTGAACCGGGCATTGCGCAGGGCGCGCGCCATTCCACGTCACACTCAGTCTCCGCTCCATGTTTGTCATCCTGAGCCTGCGAAGACGGCGAAGGATCTCGCCGACGGCGCGAGCGTCACTTAAGGAATGGCAGCGTGATCGTCAGCGCGATTGTGAGATCCCTCCTCGTCTACGCGAGTCGGGATGACAAAAAAGTAACTGATCGAGGCTGCTGCTCTGAGGATCGGCTCTAGCCTTTACGCAACTTCTCGAGTTCGGCGATGAACGCGGTGGGCCCGCCTTCCATGTAACCAAGCTCCCCGACCTTACGGCCTTCGCCGTTCAAAACGACGATCGTGGGAAATCCCTGAATCTGGTACTGCGTGGCCAGTCCCTCGTTTTGCTTTTTCAAGGAATCGACCTGCGTCTTGGCGCGGGGAAAATCGATTTCAAGCAGGACGAGATTCTTGCTCGCGTATTCTTGAAATTCGGGTTTCGAAAATACTTCCCGGTGTAGTTTGATGCACCAGCCGCACCAATCGGAGCCTGTGAAATCGACGAGCAAAAGTTTCTTGTCCGTCTTGGCCTGCTCCTGGGCCTTTTTGTAATCGGTCTGCCAGCTTGGCTCGGCCCGGAGGGTCGAGGAAAGGGCCAGGCTAAAGGCGACGGCCAAGAGAAGGAGGGGACGAGAAGTTTTCACAAGACCAATTTCGGGCAAAGCAGGGGGCCGCGCAAGTTCGGACGTTTTCCTTCCCGACAGCTGAATCCGTACAAAGGAAACCCGGCGCGAAAATGCGCCGGGCAGCCTCAAAAGTGTGGTGGGATCGTTACTTGATATGTCCAGAGACGAGCTTGGTCATCTCGAACATGCTCACCTGGCTTTTGCCATTGAAGACTGGCCGGAGCGCGTCGTCGGCATTGATCATGGTTCTTTTTTTCTTGTCCTGGCAACCGTTCTTCTTGATGTACTCCCAAAGTTTTTTGGTGAGTTCTGATCGAGGGAGGGGCTTGGAGCCAACGACCATGGAAAGTTTGTCGTCTGGCTGCACCGGTCTCATGAAGGCGGCGTTCGGCTTGCGTTTGGAAGGAGTCTTGGTTTTCGGCATAAACGCTGATTAATACTTCGGCCGAAGCAGGGCAATACTAAATTTCGGGAAAGAAAGACTTTTTTAGCCGGTATTTTGCACGGCGATCGCCGCCAGATCGTCCGGTAAACGAGTCCGCCCGTCGAGCGGGACGATGCGCGTGAGAATACTCTTCAGAATCGCATCGGCGCTGGACGCCGAACGATCGACGATTTGCGCGAGCGATTCCGGGGTCAAACGGGTGCGGTCTGGGTCGGCCCCGCCGAACAAACCGTCCGTGTATAAAATGAAGGCATCGCCGGTCCGCAATTCAACATCGATCTCGACGAACTCGGGCAGGGCTATAATCCCGAGCGGCGGGGTGCTGGACGGAACCAGTTCCGGCTTTCCCTCCCGGCGCGAAATGATCAGAGGCGGATGACCGGCCCCTACCACGGTAACCCTTCCTGTCTCAAGATGGAGCGCGACGCACATGGCCGTCATAAAGGAGCGCGATCCAAAGATGCTGCGGAAATCATTGTTCACTGCCTGCATGATGGCCGCGGGCGAATTGTGTTCGCCCGTGCCATGGTGAAAGAGGAGCTTGGTCAGTGTCGTCAGCAGCGCGGCGGATGCGCCGTGACCGGTGGCGTCGGCAATCCAAAAAAGCATTCGATCGTCTTTCATCCTGAGCCAGCCGTAGATGTCGCCGCCGACTTCAATGACGGGTCGGAAACACGCCGCAATATCCCAGCCCGTAAGCTTGGGCGGCTTTTGCGGAATGAGCGACTGCTGGGTCAGGCGCGCCGCCGCCAGATCCTGTTCGAGGTTGTGGCGCCAAGCCTCCAGCTCTTCATTTTGTCGTCGGAGCTGAAGACGCAACGAACGCAGGCGGAGTTGTGTTTCGATGCGCGCGCGCAGCACCGCCAAGTCGATCGGCTTGGTCACGAAATCATTCGCCCCCGCTTCCAGACAGCGTACCTCGCTTTCTTCGCCGCCATGTCCGGTCAGCATGATGGCAGGGATCTGAGCGATCTCCGGATCGGGGTCGATGCGCAATCGTTTCAGCAGCTCGGCTCCATTGAGCCCAGGCATTTCGAAGTCGAGCAGGAGAAGCGAAGGCTGTTCCGCGTGCATTTTCCCCCACGCATCCTCGCCACTCTCCGATTCCTGGCAGGCATATCCGCCTTCCGATAATGTTCGAACCAGCATGCGCCGGCTGAGTGCGTCGTCATCAACCACTAAAATGGTGTCGTCCGATTTTGGCGGCATTTGTTCTCCCCTCAGATTCGAAATCAACCGGTCGCTTTATCGTATGATCGCGTAATTTGCCAACCATCGCACTTCCGCGCGCGAACTGCGAATTGTGGTGCCGTGATCGAGTCCCATTTGCGCGCCACGGCTCTCCCACCTGTCGATCACCGATCACCGGACCATGGGCACGCCCGCTGCAGTCGCATTTAACCTTGGCAATGAATGAGAACCTAGTTACTTTCGTCCAACCGATTTTATGAAATTCTCGCTGTCGATTTTAATGCTTACCGCCTGGGTGATGACGTCATGTGATTCGGTCGACGAGCCACCTCCCAGTCGGGGACAGCGCCGCGCCGCCACGACGACGACCACGACGAGGTCGGAGCAATATCCGCCGCAGCAGCAACCGTTTAATCCGAACGGGCCGGCCCAGCCGGAGACGGGTGCGCCCCCGGAAAATGCGCCTTCTCAGCCCGCCGCTCCAACCAAAGTGGCCAAGGGTGATTATCCCTACGGAATTCCCGTGCCGAACAAGCCTCACTTGGTGGAAAGCCCGTATTCACCTGGAAAATACGTGGACGTCGAAGGCTTTGCCCCTGGCACTGAGGTGAAGGACCCGTACACCCAGAAAATCTTTCTGGTGCCGTAGGCGTTCCGCCGGACGCGTCTGGCGTTCGACCTGCCATTTCGCGCAAAGCGGCGCGGATTTGACGACGAAAGCTGGACAAGCGCACGTGATATTGGATGCTGATGGCCGCGTGCGGGCAACCGGCGCCGCCTCGTCAAAGCGTATCAATTTGGCACTCACCGTATGGAATTGCGCGTAAAACGAGCACCTCGAATCGATACGGAAATTACCGTTCCGGGCGATAAGAGTATTTCACATCGCGCCGTCATCGTTAGCGCCCTGTCCAACGGCGTATGCCGACTGCGTGGATTTCTTCCGAGCGAAGATTGCATGCACACGGTTAATGCTCTGCGCGCGCTTGGCATCGAGATCGAACAGCCCGAGCCGAACGAACTCATCGTGCATGGAAAAAAACGCGTGCTCACGCCACCGGCCGGCGAAATTGATTGCGGAAACTCCGGCACGACCATGCGACTGCTGGCCGGTCTCCTCGCCGGTCAGACGTTTGAAAGTCGCCTGGTCGGTGACGCTTCTCTTTCGCGCCGCCCCATGGACCGCGTCATTGCGCCGTTACGGAAGATGGGCGCGAATATCGTGGCGGAAGGCCCTGAACACACTCCGCCGCTTCGGATTCACGGTGGGTCGTTGCGTGGGATTCATTACAGCTCTCCCATCGCCAGCGCGCAGGTCAAAAGCGCGGTGCTGCTGGCCGGCCTTTTCGCGAAGGGCAAGACGACCGTGGATGAACCGTCGGTCAGCCGAAACCATACCGAGCTGATTTTTAACTACTTTCTCGTGCGCACAGCCAAAGGGGAAAACGGCGCGGTCAGCGTCTTCGGCGATCAGATGCCTGAGTCGCGCGACTTCACCATCCCGGGCGATATTTCGTCAGCCGCATTTTGGCTGGCGGCCGCCGCCGCGCAGCCCGGTGGCCACTTGCTCGTGCGCAACATTGGCTTGAACGAAACGCGCACCGCGTTGCTCGGTGTTTTGGTACGCATGGGAGCGCAGGTCCGCGAAGCCGTGGAGGACGTCGATCAATTGGAACCGCGCGGAATTGTCGAAATCACAGGCGCTCCTCTCAAGGGCACGGTGATCCAGGGTAAGGAAGTGCCGCAGCTCATCGATGAATTACCGATTCTGGCCGTCGCGGGCGCCCTCGCTGGCGGCACGACCATTATTCGGAATGCGCAGGAGTTGCGTGTCAAAGAAACGGATCGGATCGCGGCCATTGCCCATAATCTTCGCATCATGGGCGCGCAGGTCATCGAGATGAATGATGGCCTTGAGATCCACGGACCAGCTCCTCTGCGGGGCGCGCGCGTGGCCAGTTTTGGCGACCATCGCATAGCCATGGCTTTTGCCGTGGCCGGATTGTTTGCCGAGGGCGAAACGATCGTGCAGGATGTCGATTGTATCCGCGAATCGTATCCCGGTTTCGAGAACGCCCTCGAAGAATTCATCAGCCCCAAAAGAGCGCGTTCCAGCACGCCCGTGATCGGATCGCTTTCGGCCTCCCGGCTCGACGAAGAGTGAAATCGCGCAAGGCTGCCGGCGGCCTGATCACTGTATCTCATGACATCTGAGGAATACTATCGTGTCATCGCCATCGACGGCCCGGCCGCGTCGGGCAAAAGCAGCGTCGCGCGCGAACTGGCTCGCCGGCTCGACTTTGTCTACGTCAATTCGGGCGCCATGTACCGCGCTGTCACTTGGTATGTGCTCGAGCACCAGATTGACCCGGGCGACGCCGAGCGCATCGCCGCGCTCATCCAGTCGGCGTCCATCGTCTGCGATCTGCGCGATAACCAATCGCAGATCCAGATAGACCAGGTTGATCCAACCCCGCATCTTCGCGACGACCAGGTAAACAACAGCGTTTCGCAGGTCAGCACCGTGCCCCAGGTCCGCGCCATTCTTGTCGAAAAAATGCACCTTTACGCTCGCGCCCAGGATCTTGTCATGGAAGGCCGCGACATCGGTTCAGTCGTGTTCCCCGATACGCCTTTCAAATTCTACATCGATGCGTCACCCGAAGTGCGGCTTCGTCGCCGCGCCGCGGAAGGTCAGCGTGATGAGATTGCGGCGCGCGACCGCGCCGACTCCGGCCGGCGTTCCTCGCCCCTCGTCATCGCCGAAGACGCGCTTGTCATCGACAGCTCGACCCTGACGATCGACGGCGTGGTCGGCGAGATTATTGGCCGCTTAAAGATGAGCGGTTTAAAAGGGATCGACTAGGGCATCGAAAACTCAAGCGAGCGCGCCGGGTGAATCCTTATTACTGGATTGGTTATCATTTTGCGCGGTTGGTCGCGCAGATTTTCTTTCGCTTCCGCGTCCTTCATCGCGAGCGCATGATTGAGAGTGGCCCGGTCATTCTGGCCATGAATCACCAGAGCTATTTCGATCCGCCGCTCGGGGGAAATGCCACCGACCGCGCCATCTATTATTTGGCCCGTCGGACTTTGCTCGACGTTCCGTTGCTGGGACGGGTGTTGCCCAGGCTCAATGTCATTCCGGTCGATCAGGAGGGAATCGACCGGAGCGCGCTCAAGAAATTGATCCAGGTGGTGCGCGCTGGGAATGGTGCACTGGTCTTTCCGGAAGGCGCGCGCACTCTCGATGGCAATCTGCAACCAGGTCAGCCCGGCATCGGTTTGGTCATTGCCAAGACGCGCGCCCCCGTTGTCCCCATGCGAATCTTCGGTGCGCACGAAGCTTTGCCGCGCGGCCAGCGCCTCCCGCGGTTTCATCGCATTACCGTTGTCGTGGGTCAACCGATCCGTTTTTCCGATGCGGATTTGGCCGGGAACGGCAAAGAGGTTTACGGCCGCCTCAGCCAGAGAGTCATGGACGCGATCGCGGAATTAAAGTTGGAGTAAGGTCCGGCGCGGCGCGGCGTTTCATTTGCCAGTTGGCACGAGTCCACCGCCACTCGATAATCAGGGTCCGTGAACCTGCCCGAGCCGTCCGAGAACGCGCCTTCCGCGAAAGCCCCGAAAGCGGCCCTTATCATGATCGTCGCCATTCTCGTCGGAATGCTCGCTGTCTCAATTTATTCGAACGTGCAACGCTGGCGCCGTGACAAGATCGAGGCCGTTATCGTGACGCCCGTCGCGACTCCGACCGCGACACCCTGAGTGGTTAGTGCTATCGTGCCTTTCGCTCGCTCGACCAAGCCGCCGCGAATCCACGCGAGATGTCGGCTTTCGTTCGAATAAGCAGCGGAAAACCTTGTCTAAATCCATCATGAAGAATTTCTTTTATTTACCAGCTTTCATCGCCGTGACGCTTTTCTGTTCCTGTCAGAAGCAACAAACCGACGCGGAACGCCAGGCCGAAGTCGAGCGTCAGGTCCAGGAACGCGTCGCGGCCGAGCGTCAGACCCAGGAGCAGCAACGATTGACCCAGGGACAAGTCGATCTGGATCAGCGTCTCAAGGATGTCGAGAGCCGCAATGCCGCTGCGGCCGCTACCGCTGCGCCGGTTCAGCGCACTCAATCCGAAGCCGAGCCACAGCGCGATCGCGCCGCGCGCCCTTCGGTGACTCATCGGTCGCGGGAGGACTCCGGCGAGGAAGCGCCCGCTAACTATTCCACCTTTTACAACAGGCTCGAGCCGCAAGGCGAATGGCGCGAGACTTCGAACTACGGATATGTCTGGCAACCGCGCGTTGCCCAGCAATCACAGAACTGGCGTCCATACACAAACGGCCGCTGGGTTTATACGGATGCCGGCTGCACCTGGGTCTCGGACGAGCCATTCGGTTGGGCCACTTATCACTACGGGCGCTGGACCCGGTTGCACAACGTCGGTTGGGTCTGGGTCCCGGGAGACGAATGGGCTCCCGCCTGGGTCTCGTGGAGAAAGAGTAACGACTACGTAGGCTGGGCACCCCTCCCGCCGGAAGCTCGCTTCGAGCGCAGCAGCGGCATTCATAACTGGGCCGATAATTATTACGACATTGGCCCCGATCAATATGCCTTCGTTCCGACCAATCAATTCGGCGATCAACGCGTCGAGCGAGCCGTTGTCTCGATGGATCGCAATGTCGCGATCATCAATCAGACGACCAACATCACAAACATTACCTACAGCAATACAACGGTTGTAAATCAGGGTCCGAATTATGAGGAGATGCGTAGTCGCAGCCAGCAACCCATGGAACGTTTCCGTCTCGAGCGCCAGGTCACCGTTAACTTCGACGCGGGTGATCCGCGTTCGGTCGTTAGGGGACAGGTTGTCGAAATTCAGGCGCCCGTCATCGAGCGCGCGCAGCGCGTGGAGCGGCCACGGAATGTGAGAGAAACCATCGCCCAAGTCGTGGTCGATCACGGCTGGGAACGCATGGGCGACCGGCAAGCCGCGGAAAAGGTGCGGATCAAAATGAAAGGCGAAGCCACTCCCCCGCCAAACGCGCCGTCCCGGGTTTTTGTCAAACCGGCCGAGGCTGCGCCTACTGCGACCGTCCCGGCCGCTACGCCTACCGCCACCGCTGCGGCAAGCATGGCTCCGACCGTCAGCCCGGCGCCGAGCGCTTCGCCCCGCCGCGAAATGCCACCGAGAGTGTCGCCCTCGGCGGCTGCAACGAGTTCGCCCGAGCCCTCAGCCACGGCCCGCGCTGTCTTCACGCCGCCGGTTAGGCCGAGCGCGACGGTATCATCCACGCCGGAAGTGACCGCCAGCGCCGTCAGTTCGCCAACGCCCCGGATAAATCACACGGCGCCTCCCGCGACACCTTCGCCACGAAGTTTCGCGAGCCCGTCTGCGGCGGAGGCTTCTTCTCCTGCGCCATCGACAAGGTTTGGTCGCGGTGGGGACGCCAAAGAACAGCGCAAAGCCGAACGACAATTGCGGCGCCAGGAAAATTCGCCGACGCAACCCGGAGAAGCGCTTCCGCAATCGAACGGGTCTTTACCGGCCAGCACGGCCACGCCGCCTAGTGCCGCACCAGCGACCTCGGATTCGCCCTCCCTTTCGAGACGGGAACTGAGAAAGCAGGAGAGAGTAGGCGGTCGGCCCGCTCCAAGTGCGGGAGCCGCGGTCGCCATGACGCCGGCGGAAGGCACTTCTTCGGCCACAGCCACTCCGCTCGGCACGGCTACGCCGGCGAGTTCGGCCACGCCCGAAACGCCAGGCCCTGCCTCCGCGTCCCGACGCGAGCTGCGCAAAGAAGAGAGAAAAGCCAGACGCGCCGGTGAACGCCCGGGCGCGGCTGAAATGGGTGAAAGCCCATCGCCTTCCCCTCAATAGGTGTCGCACACAAGGTAGGGGCGATTGACCTCAATCGCCCGGGCCTTAAGCCTTTTCGTTCATCTGCGGCTAAACTCCCTCTCCACCGGCGCTTGCCAGCGGCCTAACGGATTGATTTGTCCGCCACGCGTGGTGCCACGATAAAGCCTCCATCCGCCGCCAGTTGGCGCGCATAGGCCAGGGTGTCGATCGCGTCGACATCCTTGTCGCGCCGAACCGCTTTGATCCGGGGGAAGCGCAAGGCCAGTCCGCTCGCGTGGCGCGTGCTCGGTTGGATGGAATCAAACGCGATTTCGAGCACGACGTCCGGCTTGACCTCGCGGTAGCGGCCTCGATTCATCAGCGTATTCTGTTTGAAGTGCTCGGTCAGTTCGGCGATTTCAATATCCGTTAGGCCACTGTAGGCTTTCCCGATGGGGAGGAGTTCGCCCGTGGCTTCGTCGCGCACGGCAAAGGTATAATCGCTCAAAACATGGTTCCGCTTGCCATGCCCAAGCTCAGCCGCCACGACCACGACGTCGAGCGTGGCCAGCTCTTTCTTCAGCTTGAACCAATGCAGGCCGCGCCGCCCGGGCGAATAGAAACTCTCCGGGTCTTTCACCATCAGCCCTTCGTTCGACCGTTCCCGCGCCTTCCCGAAAATTTGATCAATCTCGGCCGCCGAATGCGCTGGAAACACTTCTGCGATCTGGAATTGGGCAGGCAGTTGAAGTTCCCGCAGGAGCGCGCGGCGCTCGCGCAAAGTCGTTTTTAAAAGGGAGCGTCCGCTTTGCCAGAGAATGTCGAACACGACAAAGACAACCGGCACGTCAGCCGTGGCCGCGGCGAAAAGATCGGCTCCGTCGTTTTTGCGGCCGAGTCTCTTTTGTAAATCAAAGAAGGTAAGCTTGCGCCCCTTCTCAAACGCCACAATTTCGCCATCGAGAATGACGTCGACTCTGAAGCCTCGTGCCCGCTCCGCCAGGTCGGGAAATTGATCGGTGATGCGCCGCAGATCGCGCGAAAATATCTCCGCGCGCTCCGCGCTGCGGTGCAGTTGCGCCCGGATTCCATCGAATTTGTCCTCCACGTAAATGGTGGCAGGGACGGCGCGCTCCGCATCCCCATCGACTTGGCCCGGCGCGAACCTGTCCCAGATCGCTTCAGCCGTCGGTTCCGGACTCGCCAGCATCGATTTTATCGGCCGAAAAATCGAAATCTCGGCTTGGCCTAACTCATTCCGCGCGGCCAGCCCGGCCGTTCGACCAATGTCGCCGAGCAGCATGTTCGCTTCCTTCACGTCGTCGACCGAAACATCGAATGCCTTGGCCATGGCTTCCTCGACCAATCCTTCCTTGAGCCCGATCCGCAGGTCGCCCGTCAAAATTTTCACAAGATATTGACCTTCCACCGCCGAAATTTTTTGCAGCCTCGCTTGCAGGACCTCGGCCTTGGCGATCGGACCTCGAGCGCGCTGTAGATTCTCGAACAGTTCGCGTGAATCCACGATGCTGAACGGCGCCGGCTCAGTGCGGCCTTCCAGCACCGCGAAAGCCGACTTCCCCGCGTCGCCATGACCACTCGCGGCCTCATGGAACTCGGTGTCGCTCATCTTCGCGGCCGCTTGCAAAGCCCGGCGAATGACGGCCCATCCCGCCTGCAAAGTGCGCACGTCCGTCTGCGCAAAGGCGCGTCCGGTAAGATAAGTTGTGGCGATGGGCAACTGAAGAGATCCGAGCGCGCGCAGGTATTCCGCGAGCAACCGAACCTTCTCCAATTTTGCAGGAACCCGGCCGATCGCTTGACCCACCGCAGCAAATTCACCGAACTCCGATCCGGGGAGCTCGCGCGGCTCGCCTGCCCCGTCCGGCGCCTCGCTGGATGGATTGGTCTGGCTTCCAGGGTGAGGCGATAAAGAGGCGCGCAATCCTAACTCCAATTGATTTTGCGCGCTTAAGGCCCACGCTTCCACACCGCGATCCCGCAGGTCGCGCGCGAATTCAGCGGCGAATCCGTGCAAAGTGAGGACACGTTTCGGTCGCACCAGTTCCACGTAACGCACCAGGTCTGTGTAGTCCGCGTGATCGGAGAGAGGAAAAGCGGCATTGACCTGATAGCGATAGATGGCGCCCGGATCGACCGCCCAGCCGCTGATCATGGCTACGCGTTTACGTGGAATTTTTTCCAGCATGCGCGATCGATTCGCGCTGGGCGGGCAGATCAGCACTTTGCCCGCCACGTCATTCGCGTTGTAGCGCAGATACGGGCAGAAAGCCTGGCCGAACTGCTCATAAATGCGCGTCATGGCAAAAACCGCGCCGTGCAACATCGGGGTCAACCCGGCGCCATCCAGGGCGCAGAGAATCTCCTGCGCCTTGCCTAACGAATATCCGAGGAGGACCGGCACCTCACCTTCCTCAAGAGCCTCCCGACAGAAGGCCACGATCTGTTCGATGACCTGTTCCGTCGGGGGAAGCCGGTAGCGCGGCAGGCCATACGTTGTCTCCATGATGAGAGTGTCGGCCTGTTTCCACTCGGTCGGCTCGGCCGCTCGTCCCGGGCGCAGCTTGAAATCGCCCGTGTAGAGGAGCGATCCGGAGTCGGCTTCGATCAGGATCTGGGCCGAGCCGAAAATGTGTCCAGCGGGCAGAAGGGTCGCGTCGACGCCGCGCACGGACTGACGTTGCCCGAACGCAAGAATGTGTTCCTGGCGCTTCCCGGGCATGCGCGCCTGCATGAGCCGCGCTGTTCGTTCGGAGAGAATGATTTCTTCGTGCGGCGCGATATGATCGCTGTGCGCGTGCGAAACAAAGGCGAACGGCTTGGCCTCCGCTGGGTCGAGCCACAGGTCTTGCTGCGGCAGATAGACCCCGCGCGCGTATCCAACTTCAATCACTCCGGAATTTATGCGTGAATGCCGCGCGATAAAGATCGATCAGCCTGGACATGGGAAAAAAAGGCAATCCGGATCTGGGGAGCACAGGCCGCTTGCCTGTGGATGCCGGCGGCCGCCGACATGAAATCTATTCCAAAGATTGTTTCGGCGAGCCGCCGAAACCGACGGGCGAGCCGCTGTGCTCCCCCGAAAGGGAGAGCCCGGTCCGCCTCCATGTCGCAACGCGGGCTTCCATCAATCTGTGTTCGATCCGTATTAATCTATGGCAAACTGCCTTTTCCGAATTCGTATCGTCGACCGTCTTGTTGACAGTACCGCCTCTGTTCGTCTTCACTGACTTCAGATGAAGCACGTCGCCGGTTTACTGATTCTCTTTACGCTCGCCCACGGCGCCTTCGCTTCGGAGCAGCCCGAGCCGAAACTGCTGACCACCGTCCGGACACTTCCCGTCGCGCTCGATCCCGATTTTCAGTTTCGCAAAACGAAACTGTTCCTCATGACGGAGCAGGCGCCCAATGCCGCGAAGGAGAAGATCAGCAAGAATGGGCAGAGCAGTCAAACTTCCGCTAATGCCAAGTCGACCAGCGTCGTGCAGGAAGCTTCCATCACCTTCGAGCGGCAGTACCGGCTTTTTGGCGCCGTCACCAAGCTGGATCAACATCAGCGTTTCGGGAATTACTTCGATTTCTTTTGGCGCGTGAAACGGCCGGCCGACGTCACGGTCCGCCTGGAATACAGGCAGGAGAAATTGCATGCCCACGTGCAGGCGCAGGAGATTCCCTGTGGCGACGTTCATGGGAGTCACAAGTCATCCTTCAAAGTGGTGGGCGACGATTATTTCGACAACGGCCGGGTCGTAGCCTGGCGCTGCCTCCTCGTGGAGAGTGGAAAGATCGTGGCTGAGACTCGATCATTTTTGTGGCGTTAAGATTGCATAGCACCGGCGTGCTTTCGCTCGCTGCGCCAAGGGCCTCAGTCCCAGCCGTTAAGCAGGCGAGGTTTGGGGCGGGTTTGACAGTAGCCCAGTCACTCCTGTATTCTTACTGACGAAACCGTGCAGTCGTCGATTCAAGTAGGGGTAAACGGACCCGCTGTCTGGGTAAGAGTGGAGGGTAGAGGGAGCTTCCTGAACAGCGGAAACCTGAAGGAATTTGCCCAGGAAATGGTCAACCGTGGATACCGCGAGTTCGTTATCGACCTGCAAAACTGTGCCATGATGGATTCCACCTTTATGGGCACCATGGCCGGTGTTGCCTTGCGCCTGAAGGATCTCGGTCACGGCCATCTGCACGTCGTGCATTGTGGAAATCGCAGCCGCGATCTGCTCTCTGGGCTCGGCCTCGATCAGATTTTTAGCATTCACGCGAACGGGTCGACTGCGCCGGATTGCCAATCGCTCGGTGCCGCCCAGGCGCCCGCTCCCGCTGAGAGCAAGAAGGAACAGGCCCAAACCATGTTGGACGCGCACGAAGCGCTGTGCCAGGCGTCTCCCGAGAATTTCCTGCGGTTCAAAGACGTCCTCGATTACCTAAAACAAGACCTCCATCACGAGACAGCAGCGAAGTAACTGGCCCGTCTCTCATGTGGCCGACTTTTCTTCTCGTGCTTTTGCTGGCGTGTCTGGCCGGCTGGCTCTTCACCTGGCGCCTGCAGGTTCGCCGCATTCGGGCGCTCGAGCGATCGAAAGAGGAAATTCAGGTCGAAGAAACGCTCGTCTTCGATTTCTTGCATGGCCTGGGGGAAGCGTTCCGTGAAACAATTCGGCCTAACGATCTCCATCGCCTCATCGTGGAGGGGGCCACGCGAATTCTCGATGCCCACGGCGGCGCCCTCTACCTGACCGATCGCACGGGTACCAAACTGGTGCCCGCTTTCATGTCAAAAGGCTGTCCGCCCCTCGTCGACGTGCCGCCTCACATCTTGCAACAGGCCTCGGCCACGCCCGTCGCGCTCGAGAGCTATCTCCGCCTCCACAGCGTCATGGCCGGCGACGGTCTCATCGGTCGGGTTTGGCAGGCCGGTCAGCCCGTCTATCTGAACGAATTTTCCGAGGTGCCTGAACTATCCAAATTGCGCGATACCTCCCTCTCCACCGCCTCGATCATGATCGCACCGCTTCTTTACGGGAAACAAAACCTGGGCCTGGTCGCTCTAGGCAACGGCCCCATGGGCGCACCGTTCACGCAGAGCGATTTTATTGTCTTTAAATCGATCTCCGAGCAGTCCGCCTTCGCTCTCTACAACGCCATCATTTACTCCGAGGCGAACGAGAAGAAGCGGCTCGATCACGACCTCGAAATCGCGCGAGACATCCAGCGCATCCTGCTCCCCGCGGAAGCGCCTGGCATTCGCGGGTTTGAAATCAGCGGAGTCAACGTGCCGGCCCGGCAGGTCAGCGGCGATTACTTCGATTACATTAAGGTCGATGAGGAACGCCTGGGTGTCGCCATCGCCGATGTGTCGGGCAAAGGCGTGCCCGCATCTCTCATCATGGCGATCTGTCGCAGCGTGTTGCGCAGCCAGGCCGCCCAGAATGCGTCGCCCGCGGACGTCTTGCGGAAGGTCAACCGGCAGCTCTATCCCGATATTAAAGAGGATATGTTTATTAGCATGGCCTACCTCATCCTCGACCATGTGCGCGCCACCGTCACCCTCTCGCGGGCCGGGCATGACGCGCCCATGTTATATAAAAGAGCGACCCAAACTGTGACCCCTTTGAAGCCTCCCGGCATGGTGCTCGGAATTGACAGTGGAAGCGTGTTCGATAGGATTACGGGTGACTTCGATGTCCCGCTCGAGCGCGGCGATTGCCTTGTCCTCTATACGGACGGCGTGACCGAGGCCCTCGATAGCGAAGGATTAGAATTCGGCATGGATCGCATGATCCAATCGGTCCGGGCCAGTGCGGTTCATGGCGCCTCTGCCATTGTTACGCGAGTGATCGAAGACGTGCGTAACTTCGCCGGGGCGCAGCCGCAACACGACGACATCACGATGATCGCCATCCGCAAGACATGAAAAAGACTCCCGTAAGCGAAACAGACGAACGCGAAGAAGGATCCTCCGCGCCGAGAGACGGCCGCGCCGGCCAGGCCTCGACCGAAAGCGACGATCCGATGGCCGGTCTTCAGGCAGATCTCGACCGGTTCCGCGACTTGGCCCTGCGCAGTCAGGCCGATTTCGACAACTTCAAAAAACGATCGACCCGCGAAAAGGAAGACGCTCTGAAGTACGCGAATACTTCGTTGCTCGAGCGCCTCCTGCCGATTGTCGACAATTTCGATCTCGGCCTGGCCGCGGCTCGCGCCGAAGGCGAATCGTCACCCATCTATTCCGGCATGAACCTGGTGCTCAAACAGCTCAACGATTTCCTGGCCGACAATGGTCTCCAGCCCATCGATGCGCTCGGAAAAAAGTTCGATCCAAACCTTCACGAAGCCATCGCGCATGAGCCGAGCAGGGAAGTGCCGGAAGGACTGGTTATTCGACAAACGCGCCGCGGCTATCGCTTTAAAGACCGCTTGCTCCGGCCCTCCAGCGTGGTCGTTTCCAGCGGACCCTCCAAACAAAATAATTAGGAAAACAAGAAATCAGGAAAAGACCAGGCCTCCCCGCTCGGTCTCCAGCTTTCCTGAGTTCCTGATTCAATTCTCTGCACCCTGGAAAACATGGCCACGACCAAACGCGATTATTACGAAGTGCTGTCCGTCGAGCGCACCGTGACCGACGAAGAGATCAAGCGCTCCTATCGCAAACTGGCCGTCAAATTTCACCCCGATAAAAATCCCGGCGATCCGCACGCCGAAGAAAAATTCAAGGAACTCGGCGAAGCCTACGACGTCCTCATGGATGCGGAAAAGCGCGCGGCTTATGATCGTTTCGGTCACGCCGCTTTCGCTCAGGGCGGCGCCGGCCAGGGCGGCTTCCATGATCCGTTCGATATCTTTCGCGAAGTCTTCGGCGGCGGTGGGGGCATCTTTGAAACATTCTTCGGGGGTGGCGTGCCCGGGGAAGACCGGCAACGGGGTTCGGATCTGCGCTATGACATGCAGATCACGCTCGAGGAAGCAGCCTTCGGCGTGGAGAAAGAGATCGAAGTTCGCAAACTCGATACCTGTGATCGATGCAAAGGGAACGGATCGGAGGGCGGCTCGCGCTCGATCAACTGCCCCACTTGCGGCGGACGCGGGCAGGTCATTAGTTCTCGCGGCTTTTTCCAGGTGTCTCAGACCTGTCCAAGGTGCCGTGGCGTCGGCCAGATTATCGAGAAGCCTTGTCAAAAATGCGAAGGGGAAGGCCGCGTGGAAAATCCCAGCCGCATCAAATTGAAGATACCCGCCGGCATCGCGGAGGGCTCGCGACTGCGTTCATCGCAAAATGGCGAGGCCGGCATTCGAGGTGGAGCGCACGGAGATCTTTACGTGGTCATCCACGTGAAGGAGCACCCGGTTTTCCAGCGCGACGAAGACAATCTTTTTTGCGAAGTGCCGATCGCTTTCTCCCTCGCCGCGCTCGGCGGCGAAGTGCCAGTGCCCACCTTGGAAGGAAAAGCGCACGTCAAAATTCCGGCTGGTACCCAGGGTGGCCAGACGTTCAAATTGCGCGGGAAAGGGATCGTGAACGTGAACGGTCGCGAACGAGGCGACCTGCTCGCCCGCATGATCGTGGAAGTGCCGACGCGGCTGAACGCCGAGCAGAGGCAAAAACTGGAGGAATTCGCCAATCTCTGCGGCGAAGAAAACGCTCCTCTCCGCAAAACCTTCTTCGATCGCGCCAAGGAATTCTTCAGGTAATTGCAAATCTCAGATTGCCAATTGGAGATTGGAAGTGGACGCCCCGCGAAAATCTAAAATCATCGATTTGAAATCCCCTGATGCATCGCTTCTATATCGCGCCCGAAAACTGGAATCCCGACGCCCTCGTCCTAACTGGGGCTGAAGTGCACCACGCTCGCGACGTCCTGCGCATGAACCCGGGCGCGAAAGCCGTTCTATTTAACGGACGCGGCCGCGAGGTCACCGCAGAAGTGACAGAGGTTGGTCGTGATAATATTCGGCTCCGCAAATTGCACGAGACTGAGACACCGCCGCTACGTTGCCGGATCACCCTGGGCCAGGCCATTCCCAAGGGAAAGAACATGGATCTTATCGTGCAGAAAGCGGTCGAGATCGGCGCAGCTGCGATCGCGCCCCTTATTTCGGAGCGCACCATCGTCGAGCTCGATGCTAAAGATGCCGCGCAAAAACAGGCGAAATGGCAGCAGGTCGCGATCGAAGCGGCCAAGCAATGCGGACAAAACTGGCTTCCCCAGGTGCATCCGCCTAAAAAGCTGCCGGACTTTTTCGCGGGTTTTCCCCCCGTGGCGGCGGCGGCCGCGTCTTCTGCCGCGGCGGGCCACGACCGCCAACGAGGCGATCCCCTATCCTCGGCCCCGGCAAATCTTCGCCTCATTGCCTCGCTGCAATCCGACGCCCGGCATCTAAAAATCATCCTGGCAAACCTCGTTAGGGATTACGGCGATCGCCCGGCGGATGTGCTCATGCTCATCGGTCCCGAAGGGGATTTCACCCCGGCCGAACTTTCGCTCGCGCGCAGTCACGGCTGCCAACCCATCACCTTGGGCCCGATAATCTTAAGAGTAGAGACGGCTGCGATTTACTGTCTATCCGTTCTTTCTTACGAACTTCTGTAAATCGCACCAAGTCTCTATCTCTCCGCCCAGAAATTAAAAAGCCACGCGTGGGCGACCGCGTGGCTTTCAAACTTTTGGCGATGGACTACTTAGCCGGCGCGCAATAGCCGAAGCTTCACGCATACTCGTAGTCCAGCGCCGGGTATCTTCTAAATCTATTCCGGCAGGGCGACGACATTCCTCGATCCGGCCGTTAAGCGCAAGCCCTTTGTTCGTTATCCCTCTTGATCCTGCTCCTACTCATGACTCCTGATCGGCTGATCTTCCGTGTAGCCGCGTCACTCTGTGACGCGTTCGCGGGATTTCCCAGCTGAAGGTTGGTCAACGAAGCTTCCTTGGAGCTTGATATTGGAGATTGGAACTTTCCGATCGGATCGTCGAAATCGTTAAAAAGCCTGATCTCCCTCGCGAAAACGGGCAAACCCGGTCGGAATCGGCTCCTGCACCCAGGCCGATTTTGAACCGCTCCCACCAAGCTAAAACCCTAATTTTCGAGGTAAATTCAGCCGTTTATGAAAAATTTCATAAAAACTGAAAAAAAGTCTTGTCAATGTCGGTCCGCATCTGGCAATCTGCTCAGACCTGAAAAAACAGGAGAACAATCCCAGGGAAAATAACGAATATGAAAAAGGCTCTAGCAACAATCGCAATCATCGCTCTCGCTGCCACCGCGGCACGCGCGGACATCATCAACGCCTATGACGTTAGCACTCACGGCAGTCCTGCCGACGCCACGCTGACGGCAAGCACGATCAATCCGGCTGTTAATACTGGCGCTGCCCTAAACACGCTTTCGCGAACTGGGCTCAACCCAGCTTCGGCCGCCAATTCCTTTAGCAGCAGCAACTGGAATACCGGCGCGTTTGATCAAACCATTAAGTATATCTCTTTCGATATCACCGCGAACAGTGCGATTACGCTAACCACCCTCGACTACGCCATCTGCGGCAGCAATACCGCTCCCGGAACCGGCGAGTGGGGTTACAACATCAATGGCGGATCGTTTGTGCTGCAACCTAGCTTCGCCATTACACAGCCGCTGCCGGCTGGGTTGGCGACTTGGGATTTCAGCGACTTCGCAATTAGCTCTGGCGATACCGTCGAGTTTCGCTTCTGGGCGTTCGGAGCGGCTTCAGTGACTGGGGGAACATCCGCTTCGACGGGCACTGTTCGTATCGCGAACGTTTTGGGTAACGACCTGGTGCTGAACAGCGCTCCGGCAATTCCTGAGCCCGCTACGCTCGGCCTGATTGGACTTGGCCTCGCTGGTGTTGTGGTCGCTGTCCGCCGCCGCAAATCGTAATCCTAGAGCTTTAGATAATTCGAAAAGCCCGTTCGCCTTGGCGAACGGGCTTTTCATTTTTGACAATGACGCGACTGCTCGGCCTGGCCTTTGGAGCTGTGCTGGCCCTCTCGGCTACCGCCTACGTCGTCTATGATGCCTGGGCTTGGGATCGCGCTGCCAAGACGATCGACAGCGGCTTCCGGAAACTGGCCGCGCAGAACTCGAACGAACGACCGGGAGCAATCTATCTCGAGCCGGATAGCTATTACTGGCTGAGCTACGCGAAGCGGATCGGGGAGGGCGAGTCGCTCCGCGTGCGCTTTACGCACGGCGATAACGCCCCCTATGGAAGGCCCGTCCATTGGAGTCAGAGTATCTCATGGCTCCTGGTAATTTTCGGCAAGACGAGGCAGTTTTTTACGGGCGAGTCTTGGACGGTAGCGTTGGAGCAGGCTTCGGTGTGGGTGAATCCTCTGTTGCTCATCCTCCTTTCCAGCGGAGTCGGATGGGCCCTGTGGAAGAGGGTCGGCGCGATCCCGGCCGGACTTTTCATGGTGAACCTGGTGGCCTTGGGCGATGTCGGCTGGGAGTTCCAGGCGTTGCGGCCGGATCATCAAAGCCTGCAGGCTCTCTTCGGCGTCTTTATGCTGGCGGGCCTTGTTTTCGGAGGCGCTGGATGGATTAACGATCGAACAGTCGCTGCGGCACCGTCGTCCGATCAATTTTTTGCGAAACCCTTGGAGATCCCGGAGCTTGGCTCAGCCAGGCGTTGGTTCCTTGTATCCGGCGCATTTGCCGCGCTCAGTCTTTGGGTTAGCGCGGTCGTCGCTGAGATGCTTCTCTTGATGCTGTTCGGCACCGGGCTGCTTCTTGCGATGTTCGCTCCCAAGCTGTTGCCCGATAGCGGTGTGCAGGTGAAACCCGAACTGTGGCGCTGGTGGGGATGGATTGCGGGCGCCGGGTCGTTGCTCTTCTATTTAGTCGAGTACTTTCCCGCTCACCTGGGTTTTCGGCTTGAAGTCAACGGCCCTCTTTATAGCATCGGCGCTGTCGCGATCGGCGAGGCAATGTGCCAGTTCCTGCGAGCGCGCTACGCGAAGGCGAATCATCGTGCCGCTCCATTCATCAAGGGACTCGTTTGTACCGGTGTGGTAGCTCTCGTGCCGCTGGCAATTTTTCTCGGACCGGAAAGCTGGCATGCAATCAAGGACCCGCAGATGTTTCGCCTGCACAAATTTATCCAGGAGTTTTATTCTTTTCGGCGATTTGCCGGCCCAAAGCTTCGAGAAATTTTCTTCAGAAATGTGGGAATTCTTCCCTTGTTCATAGTCCTGGCTATCGGCCTCATTACCCTGGCAAGCCGCCGCCTGCAGGAGTGGGCGGTCCTGTGGCTCTCCTTGGTTGTGACCGTGGGAACGTTGGGGCTGGGTTATTTTCAGGTTCGCTGGCTCGGTTTGTACGCGTCCATGAATGCGTGGCTCGCCGTCGTCACGGGAATTTGTCTCTGGCGCCTGCTGCGTGCACGATTGCCGCAGGGCTGGCAGACAATCACCTCGGTGCTTCTCGTCCTGCTTCTTCTGGTTCAGCCGATCAGGTTTATGAAACGGCGGAACCGACAGGTTGACGATATCATTCATCAGCGAACGGTTCCCAAAGAGCTGGCCAATCCCGCGTTAAACAAGCGATTGGCCCTGGCCTTCCGGGCAGAAGAGGGACCGGGAGCTCGGGTGATGGCGAGTCTCGATCTTGCCCCGCAACTGCATTACTTCGGCGACGCTTCGGCGGTGGCCGCGTATTACTGGGAAGATCTCGACGGGTTACACGCGGCGACAAAATTCTTTGCCGACACTGACGGTGAAGCGGCCAGACAGGTTGCAATCGAACGAGGCCTCACCCATGTCATTGTGCAGGAAGGCAACAGTCTCCAAAATTATTTCTATTTCATCGCCACTGGCAAAGTGGATCAAGAAGCTTCCAAGACGCTGTTCGCGGCCCGTCTCGTGGGCAACGAATACGAACTGCCTCGATGGTTGCAGACTGTGCCGGCTCTGCACTCCATTGGGTTCCAGCTCTACACCTATGGCGGCATGCAGTTCGAAGAGCGATGGCGCTTATACCGCATTCAAGCCCAGTAACGCTCAGCGAACGCTCGCCCGATAGGGCAATCGAAGCTGATACAGCGGTAGTCGACTTTCGATCATGGAAGCTAAGCGATCTTTTTTAGCAGAGATGGCGAGGTTTCGCGCTTGCTCGGCGACCTGCACCGCCTCATCAAATCTCCCGGCTTCGGCCAGCGCCGCCGCGAAGACGTCGAGCACTTCCGGATCGTGCCGGCTGGTCAATTGAACGGCGCGTTGGCCGAGGGTAACGGCCTCGTTAGAATCTCTGAGTTTGGGCGATGACTGAGTCGAGCGAACCCAGGCCAGCGCCTTGAGCGCCGGAACTGAGTCGGGATCCAGGCGAAGGGTTTCGTAAAACCGCGCGATGGCGTCGTCCACCTGGCCGGCGACCATGAGCGCAGCGCCCAGGTTAAAATGGGCGTCCGGCCAGTTTGGCTTGAGGTTCCGCGCCTGCTCCAGATGTAAAAGTGCCTCTGAAGTATGCCCCTCCCTGAGTAGGCCAACACCAAGATTAAGCTGGGCCTGCGGATAATTGGGGCGAATGCGAAGTGCTTCGAGCGCCTCGCTTTTGGAAGTGGCCAAGCCGTCCGGCTGAGCGAGGAGAGCGTTGCTCAGATTGTTATGAGCAAGCCAGTTATTCGAGGTGACCGAAAGAGCGTGCGTGAAAAGGGTGAAACTGTTCTGCCAATAACGAAGCTGATGCGCGGATGCATTCAGCATGAACCAAACAGTTGCAGCCATGAGAACCCCTCCAAAAAGCGGTGCGTGGCCCGTCTTTTTCGCTAGCGCCGTCACCCCCCAGGCGCCGGCAATCGTTAGACCGATCAGGGGGATGTAGGTGTAACGATCGGCCATTGATTGATCGCCCACCTGAATCACTCCAATTACCGGCACCAGGGTGCCGCCATACCAGAGCCAACCCACGGGCAGATACGGATGCTTCTTTCCCGCTAAAAGAACGAGAATGGTGATGGTCAGGAGCAGCGCGATTGCCCCTGCAACCTGGCAGAATGGAATGGCCAACGGAAATGGATAGAAGACTGCGAGATCGAAAGGTCTCACAGTCTTCGCGAGGTAATGGATGTAACTTGAGGGTGCGTTGGAAACTCGAAGCTGCCAGGGAACTTCTACTACAGACTTGAGTGCTCCGGAGCGGTGCTGTGTCGAAATTGCAATAAGAGTAGAAAGAAGTCCCAGGGCCAGGAACGGAACCTTTTCGAAAAGAAGGCTCCGCCATTTACCGGCGTCGACCTGGTTGAGCTCGGCGCGACGGAGGGGCCAGTAATCGAGCAACAGTAGAACAAAAGGCAATGTGACGATCATCGGCTTGCACATGAGTCCGAGAACGAAGGAGAACGTCACCAGGATATAATTCAACGCGCACCTTCGCCGGACGTAGCGCAGGTAGGCGGCCGTCGTCAGGATCCAGAAAAATGCGCACAAGACATCTTTACGCTCGGAAATCCAGGCGACCGACTCAACGTGAAGCGGATGCCAGGCGAAGACCGCGGCCACAAATGCGCTGCGCCAGAGCGCGCCGGTCATCTGGGTGAAAACCAGAAATAGCAGGACCGCGCTGCCAGCATGGAAGAGAACACTGGTCAAATGATGGCCGCCAGGATTTAGGCCCCACAATTTCACGTCGAGCATGTGCGAAAGCCATGTAACGGGATGCCAGTTACTGGAATGAAAGTGTGTGAAAGCCCACGCTACGTTTTCGCGCGTGAAACCCTCGAGGACGTGGGGATTTGCCGTGATGTAATCGTCATCGTCAAAGTTGACGAAATCGTAGTGCCGCACGGGCGCGTATAAGAAGAGCGTGCCCAGGCCGAGGGCCAGGCAGATAACGAGTTTTGTCAGCCAAACCTGCGCCGCCGTGCGACCGTTGTTTTTGAGTTGCACTATAAAGTCGCTGCTCATTGTCGGTAGACGAGCCCTTGCTCATAGAGTGCCAGGCGCGCACTAATTCTACTGGCCAACTCAGTATCCTCCCGGATGGCCGCCAAATCGCGGGCCTGCTCGGCCCGTTGCACCGCTTCTTCAAAAAGATGATTCGCGGCCAGGGCCGCAGCCAGGGTATCAAGCGTGCTTGGATCGGGATCTGGTGAGAGTTCCAGAGCGCGCCCGGCCAGTCGCAATGCCTCTTCATCATTGTGATACCGGTCGTCGCGCGAAGTAGCCAGATGCCAGGCCAGATTGTTCAGTGCTTCCACTGAGGCCGGCTTAATCCGTAATAATTCCCGGTAGTGAGCAATCGCTCCGCCAATATCTCCGCTTCGGCCTAACGACATCGCAATATTTCCGTGGGCGAACCAATTATTCTTGGTCACGAACAGCGCGTGCTGAAACAGGCCAAGACTATCGTGCCAGTACTTGATTTGCCGGGTGGTTAGGGCAAGGCAGGCAACGAGCACGGCCCCCGATACTCCCACAAGTGCCGGCCGTGCTTGCTTCGCAGGCAGGGCGGACCCGACGAGCAGGGGGATTCCCCAGGCTATGATTATGGAGAGGCCGATCAATGGAATATACATGTAGCGATCCGCCATGGCCTGGTCGCCCACTTGGACAATGCCAATTACCGGGACAAGGCTGCCGAGGAACCACAGCCATCCGACGATAAGAAACGGGACTCGCCTGGCCGTTGTGACGGCCAGGGTGGTCGCGGCGAGCAGGAGGAGAACCGCACCGGCCAGATGCCAGCTAGGGAGGGAGTCGCGCATCGGGTAAAAGACGGCCAGGTTCACTGGCCAGAAAGCTTTCAATAAATAATCGGCGTAGCTTATGAACGCGTTTCCCAGTCGAACAGGGAAAGGCAGGCGATCGAGCGCAATCAGGGCACCGCCCTTTCGCTGGGCCAGGAGTGTCACCACGCTGGAGGCGATTGCTAAAACAACGAAGGGAATTTTTTCAACGACCAGGAGTAGCCATTTGCCACGCTCACCGCGAGCCAGGCCGGCTCGTTGCAGCGGCCAGTAATCGAGAAGCAGCAGGACAAATGGCAGGGTGACCACCATTGGTTTACTCATCAGGCCGGCGACGTAGCAGCCGAGAACGCCCAGGTATCTCCAAACGTTAGGCCTCGAGACATAACCCAGGTAGGCCGCAATCGTTAGGAACCAAAAGAAAGCGCTTAGCACATCTTTGCGTTCGGAGACCCAGGCGACTGACTCCACATGGAGTGGATGCCAGGCGAAGATCGCCGCGACAAAAGCGCTGCGCCAACCCGAGCCGGTCATGTGCGCGAAAACGAAAAACACCAGGACGGTGTTCGCGATATGGAAGAGGACATTCGTTATGTGATGACCGCCGGCGTTCAGGCCCCACAGCTGGACATCAAGCATGTGGGAGAGCCAGGTGAGCGGATGCCAGTTGCCCGAATGAAATCGGGTAAATGCCCATTCAATGCTTTTTAGGCTAAGACCGCTCGCGACCGGCGGATTTTGGGTCATGTAATCGCCGTCGTCGTACCTAACAAACTCGTGACGGCTTACCGCTTTGTAAGCGCCGGCAGTCCCTAAGAAAAGGATGAAGCAAATGAGCAACTTGAGTAGTCGGCTGCGATCAACTCGGCCGAAAACACCACGCCTCGGGATCAGTTCCGTCCGCCACACGCTGCTATTGTCGATAAATCATCCGAGACATGTAAACCGTGTTTCTCGCCTCTTCCCAAAAGGATTACACCGGGAGGGCGCGGGTAAGCATTGCAAAGAACTCAAAGTCATCTCAATGATTATCCGTGATTCGCCGGCACGCGGTCTTTATTGCCATTTTCGTAATTGTTGCGGCCACGCGGTTTTCCCTTCTTTTCCTCTCTCAAACCCATACCCACAGCGATGAAGCGATCATCGGGCTGATGGGCAAACACATTTTGGAAGGACGGCATCTTCCTTTCTATATGTATGGCCAAGCTTATAACGCGGGCGCTGCCTGGGAAGCGTATTTGTCAGCCGTTGCTTTCGCGGTCTTTGGAGTCGGCGTCATTCCGCTAAAGGCTTGTATCGTTTTTCTCTCTCTCATCTGCCTGTTCTGTTTTTACCGGATGTGTTTTCTTGCCTACGGTCAGCGCACCGCCCTGTTCGCGACCGCGGCTTTTTCCCTCGCTCCATCCCTTCTCAAATGGCATTTCCAGGTCAGAGGTTATTCGTGGTATTTCCTTTCTATTCCCGTCTTAACCATTCTTTTCTTTTCGATCCAAACATCCTTGCGGCCGCGGCGTGACTTGGTGTTTCTCTTTGGTTTGGCCTCGGGATTGAGCATCTGGTCATTGGAGCTTGCCGTCCCCTTTGTGCTCGCCCTTTGGTTGCTCCTGATTTGCAACGCGAAATGGTCGCTCAGAAATGTCGCAGTCGCCGCTGGAGGGTTGGCTGTTGGTTACGGGCCCGTCATTGCTTTTAATCTCACGCATCATCTCAGCAATTGGCGAATGGTTGCTGCATATAAGGCGGGCGGGGGACTGGCGTCAGTCGTTCACCCCTCTGCCTACGGAGCGATATTCCTCCACGAGATGCCAAAATTTTTCGGCCCGGATACTGTTCTCTGGTATTATCCCGAGACACCGAATTCCGGCTATCTATTCTACGGGCTTGCTTTGCTGGCCATGATCGTAGCGGTCTGGCCCTTCCTAAAATCGCCTTCGAAAATCGCGCGGGCCCTTCGCGGGGAGCTGGTTGAGACGCCGGAAGGAAGAGATTTTGTCATGCTGGTCCTAACCCTGGCTTGCTTCATTCCATATTTAGCTGCGCCCTTGGAAACGCCCGGATATTTCTTAGGCGGCTGTTTTTTTATTGCGGCGCTGACCGGACGAATGCTGGAGCGATCTATCTTCTCTTCCAAGATGACACTCCGGATTGCCGGGAGCGCCATGTTTTGCGCTATTTTATTAACCGGGCTGGCCGTCGCGGTTGGCGCCGGGAAACGCAATCAGATCGAAACATTGATTTCGTGCGAAAGCGGAAAGGGCTTTTGCATGGCCCGCATTCCTGCAGGCGATATCGAAAAGGTTGAGTGGTACTTGACTCAACACGGAATCGATTCCGTCTGGACGACGATCTCGTTCGTCTATCCTTTAATTTTCGAGAGCGCTGAAAAGGTGTCGGCGTCCAATGCGATTTTCAGTTCGGACCGGGAGATTTATCCGAGTGACATAGTCTTGCGCAACCCCAGCCTCAATTTGCGGGCGGCCTTCGTTCTGGAGAGAGGTTCGTCTTTTCGCCCCAAGGTCGAAGCTTTCTGCGCAAAAGCTGGGGGAGCCGATCCGCTGATTTCTGAATATGGAACCCTGACTGTCATTCAGCAGAACGCTCGCTCTACCTCTTCGCCATAGGGCGGCGGATAAAGGCGGCGTTGCTGGCGAGTGTGCCCGGGTCTGAGCCGTGAACTAATTGCACAACGGTTTCACGCCGAAGGCGAGGAATCCGTAGACCGACGCTAGGAACAAGGCCCATACATTTGCCGCCAAGAATCGAGACTGGTGCGGCGTCACGGAGTGAAACAAGTAAAACAAGATGGGCAGGAACGGAAAGAGATAGCGGCCTTGCGGCTGAAAGTCCGATGTCCAGGAAAAATAGAAGCAAAGCGCGACCATCAGAGGTAGGAAAAGCCAGGTCAGAATGGAGAAAGCGCGGTCGAGCGGCGGCAGTTTGCCGAGTGTCTCGGCGAAGATTCGGCCCAAGAGAACAATCCAGCCGGCAATCATCAGATAATAAAACCAGGTTCGAGAATAAAACATCATCCAGCCATAGGTTCCAAAAAAGCTGGCCGTCGTCATGGAGAGCCATTTGTAGCGGAAGAGGACGTCCCGCACGGAGACGCCCTTTTCTTTCATGTTTATAAGGGTGCGTTCTCTACCTGCCTGATTTGAGGGCTTGAAGTCTGGGTCGGCGAACTTGTCTGCCTGGGCGAGAATGGTCTGTCTCAGATTGCCGCCATTGACCGACTTTTGGTAGGCCAGAAGGCTGAAGCGCAGAATGAAGGGAATAAGAAGGAGTGGCACGATCCTTAGCGCCACCCGGATCGATTCGGACCTGCTGGGCCGTCCGCAAACAAAGTAGAGGAGCCAAGTCACAAAGAACGCATACACGACGAGGTAGTTCGATTTACAGAGGATGGCGAGGCAGCTCAGCAGAACAGAGCAAAGACCGGCGGCGATCGTTCGCGGAGAAAGTTCCGAGTCGAGATATTTTCTTAAGAAACTTTGTTGAGACGCGACTTGGCCGACGAGCAGACTGGAGATGAAGAGAGCCCAGGCGTCGTTGTTGTACGCTGAAAAAATGTACCAAAGCTGGGGCGTGAGGAGAAATATCCAAGGTCCGTAGGAATGTCGAAAAAAACGGGCGGACCAAAGAAACAGGATCAGGAGAAGGCTCGCGTTAAAGAAACGCAGCGTCGTAAAGATATCGGAGAAGAACGGCTGCATGATCAACGCAGCCCTGCCGGCGACGAGATATCCGGCGTCGAGCGAACCTAAATATGTTAACCCATAATGGCTGTAGCTGGGGTCAACCCAGGCGCTGGTCAGCGGCGGCGGCAGCCAATGCTCCAGATAATATCGAGCGGACGCGACATGAAGATATTCGTCCGGGTGGGAATTCGGACGCGCGGCGGCAGCCAGACAGAGAACGAGGCCCGCTATAATCCCGAAACGGGAAAATGGGGTGAGAGCAGCGTTCTCGGGAGAGTGAGATGGTGCGGCTGCGTCTCGGAGGATTAGATTTCCGAAGGTGACAATGAAAACGAGAGTGCCCAGGAAGAGAAGAAACGAAATTCCCATGGAGGCTTTCGGAGGAGAGGGAAGGCCCTGCAATAGATCCGAGATTTGGAGTTCGATTGCACCGACGCTATTCGTATCCAAACGCCAGAAGGAAACGGAATCCGAGGTGCGATTCGCTTCTCCCAGGTTATTGCGGCTTCGAACGCGATTTAGTGGAACATCGACTACCTCACCGTTTCCATGCCGGAAGAGTTTGACGTTCGTTATCTCGATTCGATTCAGGGATTGATCAGGAAGAAAAGCAGCCTCTTTGTACTCAGACAATGGCAGATCGAAGCGGTAATTGCTGAATGGTCGCCATACATAGGAGGTCCACTGCGCCGTCTGAAGATGCGTTTCGTTATTTGACTCAGTTTTGACCCAGAGGGCGGCGACGGAAGGGGTGTTTCTCGCCATGGCGGGGGCGGAGCTCGCCCGAATTTCCACGGTCACGCGATTTAGCCAATTCGTTCGGTGGCGATAGTCGCCAGCGGCCAGCACGGTCGCAGCCACTAAGGCAATGACTATGAGCGCGATGCTCCGGTTTGACGGATTGCTCAACCTCAGAAGGCTCATAATAACGAAAGGATCAAAACAGGTCGCTTCGTTTGAACACCCTGACGTAACTTTTTGAGCGCGGTGTGACGGCCACCGCTTTTTCGTCCCATCGGTAGATGGTCTGGTCAGGTTGAATCTCGACGAACCCGACAGTGCGAAGGTGCGCGGCGCTGTATTTTTCGAACCACTGCAGGATAAATGGATTTGAAGTGGGTCGCGCCAGCCACGACTTGGCCACATCCACGAGAACGACGAACTCCGGTTTGGCCGCCTCAATTTGTGCGATCATTTCCTGCTGCATGGTCAGGGCGTAGGCATGCGGCTCCATTAACGGGTAGGTATAGATGTAGCCGGTGGCGGAGTGGCGTCTGCTATAAAAATAAATCTCCGGCTCGGAACCCAGGATGGCAATCTGACTCCCGGGTGCAGAATGCTCACGAATGTAACGCGCGATTTCCACGGCCTCGGGAAAGGGATTCTCCTGGTAGATAGCACGCGTGGCAACGCTAGGACTGAGCTGGAAAAAAAGAACTCGATGTCGAAACACCGCCTGAGCGGACGCCGCCATCACGACCACAACCGGCGCGATGACCCAGGCCCGATTCCATGGGCGGCGCTCAATCTCTCGGAAAACAATCCGGATGCCCGCACCCACGAGAATCCCGATGGATGGGAGCAGGGGAATGAAATAATGTTCGCGGAAGTAGAGACCTGGACAGGTTGTGGCGAACGATGCCACCGCAAAGCTGGCGATGAAGAAGGTCTTCCGGCGATCTTCCTCTCGATATAGCACGAGCAGGGATCCAAAGGCCGCGAGCACCCAGATTCCCGGAGCGGCGGCAATAAGAGAGAATAAACCGTGCTGGAGATTTACCCAGCCACGCGCGATCGGCGTGATCGCGGCATACTGGCTCGCGTAGGAAACCGTCCAGAACCAGAATCGAGAAAAGACGCCGGCGTAAGCTAGGATCGCGCAGACCAAGGCTAAGGGCGAAAGCACCCCCACCGCGAAAATGCTTAGGTGCGAGAAGCCCCGGCTCAGGGCCCGCGGCAATCGCCGCCATTCGCGATCCAACAGAATGAAAGCTCCAAACGCGCTATAAAAGATACCCTGTTGTTTCATCACGAAGGCCATTCCCATGCACAATCCGCTCCAGAAGATGAGAGAGCGGCTCTCTTTTTCCTGGGAATGGCTAAGCAGCAGAGCGCCCGCCGTTCCAAACAGGGCGACCAGATGGGTGGCGTGTGCAGCCAGTCCGAGAACCGAAGGGGTCAGGGATAATAGAGCGAAGCAGCCCGCCGCCGTGAGCCCGCAAATCTGTCCAAACAATCGCCGCCCGAGTAAATAGGTCAGCACGATGGTGAGACTGTTTATGAGAATGAGTCCGAGGTGGATGCCGCGGGTTGTTTCACCGAACGCCGCCATGATCAAGGCGTAAGCGGCGTAAGTCCCAGGCAGCTTCATGTTGTAGGCGAGCTGGTAGGGCGGAATTCCCTGCAACATTAATTGCCCGGCGTACGCATATTCGCCTTCGTCTCTCTCAAGGGGGAGATCGATGAGCCGAATCCGCACCAAGGCGGCGCACGCTAAGATGAGTGTGAGCGCGGCCAACACCCACCATTGGCGAACCAAGTCCCCGGAGGGTTGCGTAGGAGCTTCATCGTCAGGGGACATTCCAAGAATCCTACGATAATGGGATGCTGAAACGTATCTAAATGGAAGGCGGTGCGCTTCTTATCGAGCCGGAGTTGCCCAAAAAGCCTGAGTTTCAGACAGGATCCACAAGATTAAGAGGATTGGGCAGAGCCCTCTCGTTTACTGAATCTTGTTAATCCCGTTAATATTGTCCTGAGTTTTTCTCCGTCTTCGCGGTCGTGACCTTGCGAACGTCTCAACGGGTGGGCGCAGCTGCACCGGACTCCGCGGCTTTTTCCTGCGCCATTAACTGGTCGATCCATTGGCGCAGCTGGGTGCTGCGCTGCGTCCAGGCGGCGGCGGTTTGGGGCGTCGTTTTTTCGGTCATGACCAGTGACAAGCCATCGCAAATGGCGATCGCAATTTTGTATTGGTCGCGGTCGGCCAGCCCGGCTTTGCCAAAGCGATCGGAAAAAGAGGCACGTAGCTGGGCCAGTTCTGCCTTGGGCAACGGCGTTTGCGGGGTGTAGGCGCTGAAAATCTTGTCGGCATTCGTGCCCAAGAAACTCGCGAGTTCCACTGATGGAGCCGCGGGCGGGGCGGGCGTGGGAGGCGGAACGTAGGCGGCTCTTTTCTTGGGCTTGCCCGCGAAAGCTTCTGGGGCGGTCAGCGCGAGCGCAGTCATTAACAGGAGACAGGCGAAAAGCCGGGTTGCCGTTTTCATGAGGACTATTCAATGCCGAAAAGGGGAGGGCGGGAAGCGAAATGCGGGCCCATTTACAAGACGCGTCGACTGGCCTGAAGAAAAAGGCCCGATATTCCGGCGTGGTATCAATACATGTAGGGTTTCGCCAGCTGAAACGCGTCCTGGATCAGTTCGAGTCGCGGCTTCTCAGACTCAGCCAGGATCACTTCCACGACGTCGAAGCGAAAGGGGATCTCCGGGTTGTCGAGCATGCGCAGCCAGGTCAGCGCGCCCCGCGAAATGCGCCGTTTCTGGTCGCTATGGATGGAATCCACCGGACGCATCCGGTCCTCGCTCCGCCGGCTTTTGACTTCGACGAATACGAGGGTCTCTCCATCGCGACAAACAATATCGATTTGCCCGCCGCGCGAGGGCTTGAAATCGCGGTAAAGAATCTTGTAACCGTTCCGGCGCAGAAACCGGCCGGCCAGCTTTTCCCCGCGCTGGCCGAGCGCGCGCGTGGGATCAGCGGACGCCGGCGAGCGCGAGAAGCGGTTGCGCCACCGGCTCGAAAGATCGGCGATGGATCGGACAAGGCCCGTGTTCATGGAGTTTCGTTAGGTGCAATTCGGTGCCGTAACCTTTGTGCTGACCGAAGCAATACTCGGGAAACCGCGCACAGAAGTCACGCATCATCATGTCGCGCGTGACCTTGGCGATAACACTGGCAGCGGCGATGCTCAGGCTGATGCAATCGCCGTCCACGATCGCGGTTTGAGGAAAGGGGAATGGTGATACGGGCCGTCCGTCGATCAAGGCGTGCTCGGGAGGACCGACCAATTCTTGAATGGCGGCGCGCATGGCCTTATGCGTCGCGCGCAGGATATTGATCTGATCGATCTCGAGATGATCCACCACGCCCACGGCCCATGTGATTTCCAGGTTAGAGATCAGCTCCCGGTAAATCTTTTCGCGCAGCTCGGGGGCGAGCTGTTTTGAATCCTTCAATTTGCGATGGCGGAATTTCTCGGGAAGGATGACGGCGGCCGCTACGACCGGTCCGGCCAGGGCGCCGCGCCCGGCTTCATCGATACCGGCGATGCGGATAATCCCGATGGCGCGCAGTTTCTTTTCGTAACGAAAACCGCAGCGCCGATACATCGTTTCCGAAAATACGGAAAAGCGGAAAAGCGGAAAGCTGAAACTATTTCAACGGATGGAAAGATCAGGAAACTATGCCTTTCCTGTCTTCTAATTCACTTCCTGGTTCCGGGCTTCCAGGTCGAAGCGGGCTATTCGCGGACGGCGGTTGCTTCCTTGCCTTTACGGCCGCGCAGATAATTCAGCTTGGCGCGACGAGACTTACCGGCCTTCTCGACCTCCACCTTGGCAATGCGCGGGGAATTGATGGGGAAAACGCGTTCTACGCCTTCGCCGTAGGAGATGCGGCGGACGGTGAAGGTCTCATTCATGCCGCGGCCTTTCCGGCCGATCACGATGCCTTGGAAGATCTGGATTCTCTCCTTCTCGCCTTCGATCACCTTGGTATGGACACGCACGCTGTCGCCCACGGAAAACTTGTTTCCCTCGGTCTTTAGCTGCTCCTTTTCGATCAGGTCAATAATGCGGTTCATATGAGGTTCTCCAATGGTGGCCTTAACGCAGGCTTGCTGAAGCCTTGGAAGGCGATGAGCGAAGCCGGCTTCCGCCAGGCTGGCGGGCCGATATTGTCAATCGGGAGTGACCGAAAATCAACCGGAAGATGCAGGCTGGGTGGATCGGGCTCTCCGGCGCGATATCAAAAGCAAAAGAGCCAAGGCTCTTAATAAGAGCGGCCTCGCCACTTCGGTGTTGCCATCGCGCTCGGAGAGCCCGATCCACCACCGGGTGTGCACAGATCGATCCGCCTTTTATCTGTGGAAATCCGTGTCAATCTGTGGCTCGTTTTTAATCTCTACGCGCTCGTAGCTCAACTGGATAGAGTGTCGGCCTCCGAAGCCGAAGGTTGTGGGTTCGACCCCCGCCGGGCGCAGTTTTAAGACGTAAGTGTTGTTCCTTCACGGAATAATTGAGTCATGCTGCGATGAACATTGAGTCCAGGGAGATCGCTGTGCCAGGAAAGGTATTTCGTGCCTCCACTCCGAGAATCGAGCTTGCCGCACCATTCTGCAGCCGGATACAATTGGCGTCAAAGTCGGAAAAACGACCCAGGAGTTCGCTATATGATAGATGGGACAATAAGAAGGCGCGGTCGGGGATATTGGGCAATGACGGTCGCGATCTCCTGCTTGCTCGCGCCGATTTTACTGGGGAGCGATGCCTACATCGCGACCGACCTTGGAGCGCTGGGCGGAACCGTCGCTGCTGCCTTCGCGGTCAATAACTCCGGTCAGGTCGTCGGCTATGCCTACGACGCGTCCAACAATCTCCACCCGGTCCTCTTCAGCGGCACCGGCTCGAACAACAAAGACCTGGGCGGGCTCAATGGCGAGACCACAGGCTCCATCGGTCGAGCTTATGACATCAACGATGCGGGTGTCATCGTCGGCATCGCCGACGTCAACGGCTTTGATCACCCGGTCCGCTTCAGTGGGACTGGCACTAATAACATCCAACTTGACCTAACAAATCCCCACAACAATACCGCGGGGCGCGCGATCAATCAATCGGGCCAGATCGTTGGTAACGGGAACTCGCCAGACGGCAGTTTTCGGTTCGCGGCGCTCTTTAGTGCTAGCGGCGGCGCTTACACCGACCTGGGGTGCCTGGATGGTCCAACAAACGGAACCTTCAGTATCGCTTATGCGATCAATAAGACCGGTGCGGCCGTCGGCAACTCGGTCTACCCGGGTATATCGGGACGCGCCACGCTCTTCAGCGGCGGCAACGTTTTTGACCTCGGCGTATTAGTGAACAGCCCGGGCTTCAATAGCTTCGCCTACAGCGTGAACGACGCTGGAGTCATCGTTGGCGGTGGCAACCTAACCGCAGGAAGTTTCCACGCCATCCGCTACAGCGGGACGGGAAGCGACAACGTCGATCTCAACACCCTCGGGGGCACGAACAGCTATGCCTTCGCGATCAATAACTCCGGCGTCATTGTCGGTAACTCACAGATTTCGGGTAGTTCTACCTTCCACGCCTTCGTCTTAAAGAACGGAGTCATGACTGATATCAATAACCTGGTCATCAACAAAACAGGGTTCAACGACATCCGTCTGAACAACGACACCGAAATACCGGGTCGCTGTCTCAATGAAGCCGGACAGATCGCTGCCATTTGCAATTCCACCCGTGCTCTACTGCTCACGCCTTACAATCTACAAGCCAGCGCCATCGCCAAAAGCGGGAACCCTATCACCGTGACGTTCAACGCCATCGCTGGCCAGAGCTATCGCCTCGAACGCGCCGCTGCGCTGACTGCGACGACAAATTGGCTAACGATCAGCGGCGTCAACGACTTCACGGCGATCTCCACCGGCCCTGCTCCACTCACCGACCCGACTGGCGGCAGCTCGACGGCTTTTTTCTATCGCGTTCGACTTGTTCCCTGAGTTCCCTCGTCGCTGGGAAAGCCGTGCCGCCGATAGTCCTGTGCTGGCTCGGAGTGATGTTATTTTCGGAAATGGAATTCATACTGTCTGCAACGGCGCTGCAGCGTCATTGCAGACCAGCATTTCTTGGACATTGGACACGCCAGAACGACTCAAATATTCTGCGAATTTACAGAGTGATCGGTGGATCGTGAATAGAAACAGAGCTCTTTGTCTATTCGCTCATCACATCACCATTCACGGCTTCTTTTCCGCGAGCCGCGAAAAACTCAGGCCAGCGCTTCGATCCGGCCGAGCAAATCTTTCTTGCTCGTCATGCCGGTAATCTGATCGCGCAGCTGGCCATTCTTGAAGAAGAGGAGCGAAGGGATGGCGCGGATGTTATACTTGGAGGACAGGCTCTGATTGTGATCGACGTTGACCTTCGCGATCTTGACCGAATCCGCCTTTTCCCGGGCAATTTCGTCGAGCAACGGAGCGATCATCTTGCACGGGCCGCACCATTCGGCCCAGAAATCGACTATGACAGGTTTGTCGCTGTGTGTGACCTCGTGGTCAAAATTGGATTCGTTGAGCTCGATGGTTGCAGAATTCTCCATCAGCTAACGTAATTCCAAATCTGAATTGTCAAAATCGCTGCCGAAACGGCGAGCAGCGCCCAGCATAGTGACATGGGTAGCTCTTCGATGAAAGTTTCCATGTCACTCGGCGCGACATTGACGGCGATAGGTGCAGTTTGCTTGCCCGGTTCGGGCAGGTTGATGAGCGGCTGCGTCTTTTTCATCTCAACCGCGGGGGCTGGCCGGGCGGGTGGATCAGGTAAAAGGGCAATGCGCGCGGTCTCTTTCTTCGGTCCGGCCGCTGACGCCATGCCAAGCGCTGACGCGGCGGGCGCCGGAGGTCCGGCGGGTTGGGGCATCAACGGGGCCAATCCCGGGGCCGTCGAGGATACGGCCGAAGACGGTGGAGCCGGCGGCTTTCGGAAACCTGGGGGAGGGGGAATGGCTTTGGACGGAGCAGGAGGGAGGGGCGTCTGGGCGAGGGGCGGACGAGCCGGTGGAATTCCACCGGTGATCGGTGGCCGCGGCACAGTTCCATTGGCCGGTGGCCGAACGGGGAGATTGATTCTGACGGTGTCGCGACCGGTCGCGCCGGGAGCCGGCGGTTGGCCAGCGGGGCGCGGCGGCAAGGTGATGCGCACAGTCTCTTTTTTCGGTTCTTTTTGATCAGCCATGGAAGGTGGAGAGAACCAAAAAGATATCGGAAATCCCGGGGGATGTCACCCGCTAACTGCGTCCGTGCGCAGAAAAATCCGGGGGATACGGGCAGTGCAGTGCGGAGGTGGGGAAACGCTGGTGGATCGCGATCTCCGAGCGCGGAGTTAGACGGCAGCGTGCCACAGTGCGCTCAAATTGAGGGGCTTCGCCGCCTAAGGTTTGGCCAACGCCCTCGGAGAGGTCGTTCCACCGCTATGGGCGGTTATGCCAGCAAATCATAACCGCGCGCGCCGGTGATTTTCTTGTAAACGAATTCGCCGACGGGCGCCGGGTTCGACAGGATGACACGGGCGTCGACGTCGGGCGCGTCCGCTTCCGTTCGCGCCATGAGCGGCTGGTCGACCAAAAGTTTCATTTCACGGCCGATCCGGGCATGCGCCATCTCGTGCGCGATTCGTTGTTGCAGCGTCATGGCGCGCTGATAACGCGCGTTTTTGATCTTCGGCGTAATTTGGTCCGGCATTTTGGCCGCGCGGGAGCCTTCTTCCTGGGAATATTTGAAGATGCCAAGGCGCTCGAATCTTGTGCGTTCGATGAAGCCCATCAGCTCTTCGAATTCCGCGTCCGTTTCGCCGGGAAATCCCACGATAAACGTAGTGCGCAGGGCGAGCCCGGGGATCCCGGCGCGTAAACGGTCGATTAGATTCTCAATGTGCGCGCGCGAAGTCTCGCGGCGCATGCGTTGCAACATGGCCTGGTCGATGTGCTGAAGGGGCATGTCGATGTAGCGCGCCACTTTGTTGCATTGTGCGATCGTTTCGATCAGTTCATCACTCCAATGCGCCGGGTGCGTGTAGAGAAGGCGAACCCAAAAGTCGCCGTTAATGCTCTGGATTTCGCGGAGCAACGCCGACAGGGTCGGTCCGCGCGATGAATCGACCGGTTGACGCGGCCCCGCTTTCTCCGACCAAAGATCCATCCCGTAATAGGTCGTGTCCTGGCTAATCAGGTTGACCTCGCGCACTCCTTCCGCGACCAGACCGCGGATCTCGGATAGAACGGAGGCGGGAGATCGGCTGCGATGTTTCCCGCGCATCTGCGGGATGACACAAAAGCTGCACGGATGATTGCAGCCTTCGGCGATTTTCAGGTAAGCCGAGTGCGACGGAGTGAGACGAAAGCGCGGCGTATCGTAATCAGGAATATAAGTGGGACGGGCGTTGGCGAAGGCGAGTTCATCGTGCGGCTCGCGTGCTCCACCCTTGAGCACTTCTTCGATGACCGCGCCTAACTTCGCCACCTGATCGAGTCCAATGAATGCATCCACTTCCGGCATGGATTGACGCAGTTCGCGCGCGAACCGTTGCGACATGCAGCCGCTCACGATTAACTTTTGATTCTCTCGTTTGTTCAGTCCCCGGCGTTGATGGGCTTCCAGGATGGCGTCGATCGATTCTTCCTTGGCTGAATCAACAAATGCGCAGGTGTTCACCACGAGCACGTCGGCCTCGTTCGCGTCCGAAGTGATTTCCATCCCGCGTTCCAGAACGCTGCCGAGCATGATCTCGGCATCGACCAAATTCTTGGCGCATCCGAGGCTGATCATGCCGACCTTGGTTGGGGGCGAGGCTGGAGTGCAGTTCTTCTGGCGCGGCGCTCTATGAGCGCCCAGTGTTTGGTTTCGGCGGTCATAGACCGCCGCTCCAGTGTCGATCGACGCGGATAGATCGTTAGGCATGAGCTAATATCTTCTGGTAAAATTATTCCAGAACCTAACTACTCGATGGTGACGTCGCTATCGTCGGCCGCGACGGATTTCCCATTCTTTTTGATCTGAACGGACTCGCGATCAAGCACGCGCACGGAAAAATGCTGTCCGCGAAACTCAACCGGTCCGTCGCCCGGAGAAATCCAGCGTTCGAAGGCGGGGGTGGAGGCTTCGTTATCTACCACTACTTTTATGTACGTCTTTTTTAGCGGCCGAATGGCTACGCGATTGGGTCCACTGCTCTCGGCGGCGCTACTTTTAGTCAGGTCTTCGGGCCGGACAGGCTCCGCGCGACGCACCTCGGGTTCGGCCGCAGCCGCCGTGGCGGAAGGTGAAGCGGCCGCGATGGGGGCTGGGGTTGCCGCAGCGGTGGGCGCGACGGACGGAGCGGTCGTGGGTGCAGCGGCCACGACGCGCGGCGCCGGCGTCGTCACTGGTGCCACGGTCGATACCGGCGCGGCCGTATAGGAAGGCGCGGTCACGGATTGTGCGACCGGGGTGGGCTCGGCCCGATGCGGAGCGATCCGCTGAATATTGAGAACCAGCTTCATTGCCATATAACCGACGACGACGATGACCACACCGATGACCAGGGGCATGAGTGAAGTTGGTTTCCCAGAGCCGCCGCTGGGCGAGGGCACGGGACGGCGCGGCACGACCGTCGTGCGCACAGGCTTGGGCGCGGGGTTGTCCTGCAGATAGGAATATCCGTCGACCGTGACTGCGTCCGAACCTTCGAACGCTTCCATGTACGGTGTCACATCAACCTCGAGGAATTTACCGTAGATCAGGAGAAAACCCTTGGCGTAGGCCAGGCTCGGGAACTGTGAGAAATCATCCGCCTCGATCTCGGCCAAACGCGTGGGCCGGATCTTGGTCATGCGGGATGCTTCTTCGAGCGTTAGTTTGCGCTCGACTCTCGCTTCCTGAAATTTTTTACCGAGACCTTCGATCGTCATGGGCGTGATTGCCGGCTACACGGCGGCGTCAAGATCGACCAGAATCTCGCGCGGCTTCGCGCCTTCGCCGGGTCCCAGAATACCTCGCTGTTCAAGAATATCAACGATGCGAGCGGCGCGGGTGTAGCCAAGGCGGAGGCGGCGTTGCAGGAGAGACGTGGAGGCGCGCTTTTCCTGACGGATAATCTCGAGACATTTCTCCACCAATTCCTCATCCTCCTCGGTGACGTCCTCGGGCGGGCTGGCGGACGACTGAAGCTTTTCATGCATGGCGGCATCGAAGGTGGGAGAGCTCTGCGCGGTCACAAATTCAACCACGCGACGGATCTCATCGTCTGTCACAAGCACGCCTTGTGCGCGGATGAGGCGGGAAGTGCTGGGCGGAAGATAAAGCATATCACCCTGTCCGAGCAGGCGATCCGCCCCGTTTTCGTCCAGGATAACCCGGCTATCGATCTTCGAGGCCACCTGGAAGGCGATGCGACTGGGGATGTTTGCCTTGATCACCCCGGTGATGACGTCGGCCCGGGGCGTCTGCGTCGCCACTATAATATGAATGCCGGCCGCCCGGGCCATCTGCGTGATTCGCGCAATCGCGCTTTCGACGTCGGCCGGTGCTGTTTGCATCAGGTCGGCCAACTCATCGATGATGACGACCACGTAGGGCATTTTGTCGGGAATAATGAGGTCATCTTCGCGGGGGACCTTGATTGCTTCTGTAGTAGCAGCGGTGCCGGCCGCGGCCTTATGGGCAGGCAACACGCCTGCCTCTACCGCTTCGTCCAATTCTTTCTGGGTCTTTTTCGGCGGCCTGGAATTAAAGCTGACGATGTTGCGCACGCCAATCCTGGCAAAAATCTTGTAGCGCCGTTCCATCTCTTCGATGAGCCAGCGCAAGGCGAGCAGCACCTTTTTCGGATCCGTCACGACGGGGAAGGCGAGGTGTGGAAGGGAATTGTAGATCTGCATCTCGACGACCTTTGGGTCGATCATGATGAAACGCAGCTCTTCCGGAGTGAAACGGAAGAGCATGCTCGCGATGAGTGCGTTGATACAGACGCTCTTGCCGCTCCCGGTGGTCCCGGCCACGAGTAGGTGCGGCATTTGCGCAAGATCGGCGATGATCGATTTCCCGTAAACGTCTTTGCCGAGGGCGAGGGGAAGCTTTGTTTTCGTTTTCGATTCCTCCCAATCTGGTGATTGCAGAAGCTCGCGCAGGGTGACGGTCACCTTGCGACTGTTGGCCAGCTCGATGCCGACGGTGTCCTTGCCCGGAATGGGCGCGAGAATGTTGATGCGTTCGGCGCGCGTGGCCCGGGCCAAATCCCTTTCCAAGCTCACGATCTTGTCCACGCGCACGCCTTTGGCCGGGTAGACCTCGTAGCGCGTGATGGTTGGCCCCTTCGTAATATCGCCGGGAGCCACGGCAATCCCGAATTGGCCGAGCGTGTCGATCAATGTTTGTTGCACGCGTTCCAGTTCAGCCGGATCGGCCGCGGTGCGACCCTCCGGACTCTGCTCATCGAGCAGATCCAAACCGGGCAGGATATAATTTTCCGAGCTCCACGTTTGGTTGGCGAGGGCAGGCGACGATTTCGATTTGTCGCCGCGACCGCGCAATTCGGCGAGCGACGGTTTGCGTTTGGAGCGCTCCGATTCGGCCGGCCACGCGTTTGTGTCGACCACTTTCGGCTTGGGACGATTGGCCAGTTCTTCCGGCGAGATGAAGGCGGTGGACGGCTCGGTCACCGGTGCGCCTTTCCGTTTGAGCTGCTTCTCGATGACGCGCCGCTGCTTGGTCAGTTCTTTCTGGCTGATTTCGAGCTGGCCTTTCAAATCGGAATTGCGCAGTTGCCGATGCAAACGCCATTCCTGAAAATTGCGCCAGCCTTTATGCGTCCCGGCGACCGTTTGCCTAACGAGATGAATCGGGCGCAGACCGGTCATGAGAATCAGACTCGTGACATAGACGCCGATGAGGAGCACGAACGATCCCACTTTGCCCATGGCTCCAAGCAGAAAGGCTTTACCGAGGAAATAACCGATGGAGCCGCCCGGTCCCTGAATGTTAAAAGCCGAATGCCAGCCGCGCAGATAACGCGTTTGTAACTGCAGGAGGCATGCGCCGGAGGCGATAAAAAGGACGATCCAAAGAACGCGCGGAGTCACCCGCAAGGTTGGATGAAAAAGTTTGGCGCCGCCGAAGCCGAGGAGAATGGCGGCGAACAGGTAGGAGGCCGCGCCCATGATCAGGTAGCAAAAGCCGGCGAGGATGGCGCCGAACGGGCCGATGAAATTTTGCGCCGGCCGGTTAGGCGGCGAGAGGTAGCTCCACGGCACACAGGAGGGCAGATCTTTGGGAGCGTAGGAGATCAGCGCGAGGAAGAGCAAGGTCCCGACCCCGAGGAGGGTGAGGGCGAAGACTTCATTCCAAGCGTTGTTCTTTACCGAGCGGGCCACCGGTCAGGATAGTAATCTCGCTCCTCCGGCTTTCAATCAATAGTGGTGGTAGTCTGTCATTTTCAACATGGCCGGAGTGGAGCCTCGAGAGGTTCTTCGGGCGCAGAAGAGATTTCGGTTGAGCGAGAGCGGCCCGCCCGTCTGTCATTCTGAGCCAGCGAAGACGGCGAAGGATCTCACCCACAACGCGCAGGTCATACATAGCATTTAGTGTGATCAGCAGCGTGAATGTGGGGTCCCTCCTCGTCTGCGCGAGTCGGGATGACAAGCACGACGTCGGTCCACTCAGGAACAATCTTTTGAAACCTTCCGTGGAGGCCGAGGCGCGCGGGTCCGTCCACACGGTAGCCACTGTTGAAGAATTATTGGATTCCTCTTCCAAGCCGCGGAGCGGACGCCCCGGCGTCCTTACCTTTGATCTTGCGCAGCACGCGCAACGAACATTACTGTGCCTGCGCCTATGGGACGTTCACTGCGGAACTGCATCGTCGTTTCCGCCTTCGCTTCGCTCGCTCTTTTTTGCTCTTGCGACCGGCATGGAGTGGGTGAACTCCCGGAAGTTCAGAAGGAACACATTTTGCCGGAGAGCAAAAGCGAAGGCGAACCGGCTGGTCCGGCCACGCACACGCCCGCGGCTAAACCGACTCCGGCCGATTTCTTTCCGGAGAGCAAACCTTAACCGGCCCGACTCGACCTATGGCGAAATATAAGTACGCAACTTCGCCACCCAACCTGAGCGGAATGCCCCCCGGCGTTCCTTTCATTATCGGCAACGAAGCGGCCGAACGCTTCAGCTTCTACGGGATGCGATCCATCCTGATCGTGTTCATGACGCAATACATCGTGAACCGGATGGGCGGGGCGGATCACATGGGCGACGCGGAAGCGCGTCAAAACTTTGCCTTGTTCGTTTCGGCCGTTTATTTCATGCCGATCTTTGGCGCCATTCTCGCAGAAGGTTTTATTGGGAAGTACCAGACAATTTTCTGGCTCTCCATTGTGTATTGCTTCGGCCATTTCGCGCTCGCGCTGAACGACACGCGGATGGGTCTGCTCATCGGTCTCGGTCTGATTTCATTGGGATCAGGCGGCATCAAGCCGTGTGTGTCGGCCAACGTGGGCGATCAATTCGGGGAGTCGAACAAGCATCTGCTCTCCAAAGTTTTTGGCTGGTTCTACTTTTCCATTAACGCCGGCTCATTCATTTCGACTCTGCTTTGTCCATTCCTCCTGGCCGATCCGCGCTTTGGGCCGCGCTGGGCTTTCGGCATTCCAGGTGTGGCCATGGTCATCGCAACCATATTCTTTTGGGCGGGGCGCAAGAAATTCGTGCACATCCCGCCGGCCGGGTTTGGTTTCTTTAAGCAAATGTTCAGCAAGGAAGGGCTGGGCGCTCTCGCACGATTAGGGATTGTTTACATTTTCGTGGCCGTTTTCTGGTCCCTTTGGGATCAGAGCAGCGGCGGCTCTTGGACGTTGCAGGCTCTAAAAATGGATCTGTCCGTGCCATGGCTGCCCTGGATCAATTTTGGGTTTTCTCCGCTTCACTTTTCGGGCGGGTGGGGAGTCAATCTGATTGCCTCTCAGGTGCAAACGGCCAACCCGATCCTTATCCTGATCTTCATACCGCTGGTGAATTACGTGATCTATCCCCTGGTCAATCGCGGGTTCACCCTGACGCCGCTGCGGAAAATCGGGATTGGTTTATTTCTGACGGCGGGCAGCTACGTCGTCATCTGGTACATCCAGACCATGATTGATGCAGGACAGAAACCGAACGTGAACTGGCAATTCCTTGCCTATGTGGTGCTGACTTTGGGCGAAGCCATGGTCTCTATTACCGGGCTGGAATTTTCTTACACGCAAGCCCCGAACAAAATGAAAAGCGCGGTTATGGCGCTGTGGCTTTTCACCGTCTCGATGGGCAATCTTTTCACGGCCGGAGTGAATTATTTCATCCGCAACCCCGACGGATCATCCAAGATGGACGATCAGCACTATTATATCTTCTTCGCTGTGCTCATGTTTGTGGCCGCGGTTGTCTTCGTTATCTTCGCCTGTTTTTACAAGGGGAGAACCTATCTTCAGTCTCAGGAAGTCTTGTTGGAAGAAGAAGCGGTCGAGCCGCTTCTTTCCGGCGGCGCGCCTACTTAGAACAATGAAAACACCCATCATCAGCACAGTCGTATTGTCTCTAGCCCTCGCGCTAAGTTCCGGTTTCGCGACACCGGCGGACGAGGAATTCGAGAAGATTGCCAAAGATTACATTGATGGTTTTCTCGCCTCACATCCCGAAGCCGCCACGCAGCTGGGCGACCATCGTTTCGACGATCGGTTGACCGACTATTCTCCGTCCGACCGCGATCGGTTACTGGCCCGGGAAAAGCAATTCATGGTCGCGCTAAAGGACTTTGAAGATCAGTCAAAGCTTTCCGGACCCAATCAGGTGGATGTTCGAATTCTGCGCGAAAACGTGGAGGGCCGGATTTTCGAATTGTCCGAACTAAAGGAAGCGGACTGGAATCCGCTCGTTTACAACGAGAGCCTGGCCAACAGCCTTTATCTGCTGGTCGCGCGCGACTTTGATTCTCCGGAAAAGCGCATCCCGAATTTACGCCAGCGCATGGAAGCGATTCCGTACGTGATCGGGCAGGCCAAGGAGAATCTGAAGCATCCGCCTCGCATCTATACCGAAACCGCCATCGAACAGGTGCAGGGTGCGATTGGTCTGGTGCGCGAGGGCTTGGCGCCATTGCTCGAAGGCGCCCCCCAGATGAAGAAGGATCTCGCTCCGTTGCAGGAAAAAACGGCGAAGGCTCTGGAAGAGTACAAGCAGTGGTTGCAAAAGGATTTGTTGCCGCGTTCGGATGGAAATTTTCGGATTGGCGCGGATAAGTTCCGCAAGAAGCTGCGCTTCGCGCTCTCCTCCGATTTGTCCATGGAGGAAATCATGAAGCGCGCGCAGGCTGATTTACAGCAGACACAGACCGCCATCTACGAAACGGCGCTGCCTCTTTATAAGGAATATTTTCCCAAGGCTGATCCTGCCGCCCTGGCCGACAAAAAGAAGGTGACGACAGCCGTGTTGGACAAATTGGCAGAACAACGTCCCGACGACAACACAATCGTGGGTTACTGCCAGAAAGTCGTGGGGGAGGCGACTGACTACGTCAAACAGAAGGATCTCGTGACCGTGCCGGGGAAACCGCTCGACGTCATCGTCATGCCGGAATTTAAACGCGGCACCGGGATCGCCTATTGTGATTCGCCGGGACCGCTCGAGCAGAACGGCAAGACATTCTTCGCGGTCGAGCCGACCCCAAAAGACTGGAACAAGTCACGTAAAGAATCGTTCTTTCGCGAGTACAACAATTTCATGATCCGCGATCTGACCGTGCATGAAGCGATGCCGGGTCATTATCTGCAGCTCGCGCACTCCAATGAGTTTCATGCTCCGACCATGGTGCGCGCGATCTTTCAGAGCGGCACGTTTGTCGAAGGCTGGGCTGTCTACACCGAACAGATGATGGCCGAAGCGGGATATGGCGGGCCTGAGGTGAAAATGCAGCAACTTAAGATGAGGTTGCGCGTTATCTGTAACGCGATTCTCGACCAAAGCATTCATGCCGGGAACATGAGCGAACAACAGGCGATGGACCTGATGATGAAGGAAGGCTTCCAACAGGAAGGCGAAGCGGTGGCTAAATGGAAACGGGCGCGACTGACTTCATCGCAACTCTCCACCTACTTTGTGGGAGTGACCGAACACCTCGATTTGCGGGAACGAGCCCGCGCCAAAGCGGGTGCCACGTTTGACCTGAAGAAGTACAACGACCAGGTCCTGGCCTTCGGCAGTCCGCCGGTGAAATACGTGCGCGAAATGATGGGATTGTAGGGCAGTGATGCCGCGCGGCGGCGTCTGGAGTTCGGGTAGCGCACTCGTCTCGAGTACTGGTTTTGGCGTCTCGCCAAAATAATCTTTTCCGATCCAAGTTCGGGAAGACGAGACGTCTTCGCCAGCACCAGAGACGAGTGCGCTATCCGGAAGGATCAGAAGCTGCTGCTTCTACTTGGCACGAGTGTTTCTTCATCGCACATTCGGCCATGCCGAATCTGGCCACATGGTTGCGAGCCAAGGATGAGAAGTGGTTCAATCCCGTCTTTGCCCGCTATCCGCATGTGAAGATTTGGAATGCACTGACGACCGACGTTCCGCTCCAGGAAATAGACGGACTGCTCCTGACCGGTGGACCGGATGTGGCGCTGGAATTTTTGAAACAGGAGGTGCCTGATCCTTCGATTTTAGACAAAGATCCCGATCCGCAGCGCGACCGATGGGAGTTCGCTGCGATTGAATCTGCCGTGGAACGCCAACTACCACTCTTCGCCATCTGCAAGGGAATGCAGACGCTCAACGTGGCGCTGGGTGGGACCCTCACGCTCGATCTCCCAGGCCACAACCTGCTCGAACAGAAGGATCACGATATTCAAGCACTGCGCACCGATCGAGGCGCGAAGCACCGCCTAAGCAACGTGAACAGTTCGCACCATCAGGCCGTCGATCGGGTGGCCGACCGGTGCGAGGTGGAGGCGTGGTGCGCAACCGACGACGTGATCGAACAGATCCGGCTGCGCGACTATCCTTTCGGATTGGCCGTGCAATATCATCCGGAACGCGGCCGGATTTACGATGCATTGTTCGACGATTTTTTCGCAACGTTAAACCGGTAAAGCGTTGAAGCGGTAAACAGTCGAAGCATTGAAGCGGGCTCGAATTGTTGAAAAGCTCGCACGGCTCCCTTTCTCGGTGTAACGATTTAACTCTTCACCGCTTTACGCCCGCCACCCATGTCCACGCCGCAGAACACCATCGCGATCGTTTACGACTACGATCAAACTCTCAGTCCGAGTTACATGCAGGACGAAGTCGTTTTTCCCGCCTTCGGAATCGACGGGGCAAAGTTCTGGCGTCGCTGCACCGAGCTGGTGCGTGAGAACGGCTACGACAACGAGCTTGCTTACATGAAAGTCCTGCTCGACCAGCTCGGCATGGATCGGCCGACGAACGCGGCGCTTAAGGAGCTCGGGGCTAAGCTTAATTTCTATAAAGGTTTGCCGGAAATGTTCGACCAATTTGCACACGGTCTCTTAACGGAGGAACAAGTCGCGAACGGCATCACAGTGGAACATTATATTATCTCATCGGGCATGCAGGTGCTGATCGAAGGCAGCCGCTTGCAACCGTATGTCCGTGCCATATTTGGATGCGAATTCGATGAAGATCAGGAGGGGCGCATCACTTTTCCGAAGCGCGTTATCAGTCACACCCAGAAAACGCAGTTCCTCTTTCGCATCAACAAAGGGCTGCTCGATATGTCGCAGGACGTGAACGATCACATGGATGCGGAAATTCGGCCGATTCCTTTCCCAAACATGATCTATGTGGGGGACGGGCCCACCGATGTGCCCTGCTTTACGGTGATGAAGAAAAACGGTGGCCAGGCCATCGCCGTTTATAATCCGGACGATCCCCATCGCGCCGGGTTCCGGAAATGTTACCAGCTGTCGGCGCACGCTGACCGGGTCAAGCACATCGCGCCGGCCGATTATCGTCCGAACACGCACTTGCGCATGTTGCTCGAGCAAATGGTCGAAGAAACCGCGAATCGCATCGTGGAACAGCGCAAAATCGCGATCGACGCCGGCACCGTTCGCGCGCCCAAACATTGATCAGTGGGGACGGCACGCTGCGTTGTCCGCTCCGCCTCTCGCATTTACGGATGGCCCCTCCCGGAACACGGCAGCGGAGTGCCGTGTTTACAGAAGAGAGTTCTGTCGCCGCCTCACTCTGTTGAGGCGTCCTCGCTTCTCTTGCGTGGCTAACTCCTGGGACACCGCAACAGAGTGCCGTGGCTACAGCGCGTCGGGCGCGCGTAAATCCTGTGTGCCGTCCCTACCTAACGAACGCGGAGCGTTGCTTCATGGATAGCTTAAGCGCTTCGCCGAAGCTATGCGTGCCGGGTTGGATCACGCGTGAACTTTGATATGCGACGGGCGCTTGCGCGAAATCCCGGATATCGAATTCGTAGGGAACTTCTCCCATTAGGCGCTCGAAGAACCGGGCGGCGGTTTCAGGGAAGGGAAAGCAGCGCCAGAGCGAGTAGGCGTTCAAGCCGTAGTTGAAAGCGGTGCGTGAAACCGTGGATGATACCGAATAGACGGCGTCGATGACGGCGAAGTGCCGCATGAAATACAACTCGGCCGCTTCCCGATCGTCTTCCATGCGGAAGCCCTGCAAATTCAGCTGGCTCGCTTCTTTGGTTTCAATCGGATGCGGCCGATAGATGAGGTCAGCGTGCGGGTAATTCCGCCGCAAATAGTCGAGGCATCGATCGAGATGCTCGACATACACCTCCGGGGTCAGGTTGTGGATGAGCAGAAAAGGCGTGCCGAAAAGAATGGCGCGCTGGCGTTCGTTAGGCCGACTCTCGAGCGTCGGAAGTTCCGGCAGTTCGCCCATGCTCGGGAAGCGGGCCGCTATCAGCCCTGGTCCTGCGTCTTTCGGCAATTCGCGCCCGGTATTGCTCATGCAGACAACAGAATCGTAGACGTCGTGGGGCGCCTTTTGCAGCCGGACAAGGCGAACTCCGTCGCCGCCCGGGTTCAGTCGCGGTTTGAAGCTGATCGTGCGCTCGACGCCGGCCAGTGGTTCGATTACGCGATTTTGCAACCAGCCCGAGGTGGTAAAGCGAAAGCGCATGCGGTCGGGATGGCGCGTCAGTCCTTCATAGCCGGATTTGGAGATGCAAAGAATCTTGTAAACATTCGGATGCGCGGAGACGGCCGCATTGGCCAGGCCCATCACGCTGGCCAGGCAAAGGAGCACGTCGCAATCCGGATTGATTGGCAGTTTGGAAACGGCCAATTTGCGACCGGCCGTGTCGCGATAGAGCCGCGGCAGATCAACCAGGCCGCGGCATGTCTTGACGCGCGGGAAGGCAAAGATTCCCGCGAAATATCTGGCGTAAGGCTGCCAGTTAGCCCGATCCCACCATTGCGATTCGTCTCGCAATAAATGACATCCGCCCGGAAAAAAATCGCGCAAAGCCTGAACGGCGATCAGTGCGTTCGGCAAACGGACGGGCCGTCCGAGAATGACCCACAGCTTCGGCTCAGTTTTCATTCCTCATTCGCCCCGGTATGTACATCGAGCGGTGGGAGTTTCGTGCACGACGATTTCACATAGGCCTGGGCATTGCGGTTGGAGTTTCTCCCAAAACCACGCCGCCATATTTTCAATCGTCGGATTCTCGAGACCGGCAATGTCGTTGAGGTAAGAATGATCAAGCATCTGGAGCAAGGGTTTCATGGCGGCGCTGATGCGGGCGTGGTCGTAGACCCAGCCGATCTTCGGATCCACTTCGCCTTCGAACGAGATCTCCAGTTTGAAACTATGGCCATGCATCTTTCGGCACTTATGTCCCTCGGGCGCACCCGGCAAGGTCTGGGCCGCTTCGAATGTAAAATCCTTAGTCAGTCGAGCGCGCATGGGGCGGAGAATAGCACTGTCTCCACGACGTTGTCATCCGGGAGGAATGGGTAATCTCCGACCTTTCTCCGCGGCGCGAGATCGCGACGGTCTTAGCTTGTTAGTCTGGGCGCATTTGATCTAGGCTGCGCTGCGGTGTCACCTCGCCCGCCAATTTTCATTTCTGCCGTCAGTCGCGAGCTTCGCAGCGCCCGGCAACTCGTGGCTAACACGCTGACGTTTCTCGGTTATCAACCGGTCTGGCAGGACATTTTCGGCACGGAAGGCGGGGACTTGCGCGAGATGCTGCGTAACCAGATCGATCAATGCAAGGGCGTGGTCCAGCTGGTCGGTCGCTGTTACGGAGCGGAGCCTCCCACTCCCGACAAGGAATTTGGCCGCATCAGCTACACGCAATATGAGGCACTCTACGCGCGGCAGCGGGGCAAAAAGATTTGGTATCTTTTCATCGACGAACAATTCCCCACGGATACGTGCGATGGAGAAGCGGACGAACTGCGCGATCTGCAGGCCTCTTATCGTCGCCGCCTCCAATCCGATACGCACGTCTTCCACTCACTGACCACGGCGGAGGGCTTGGAGGCCAGCGTCCTTAAGCTTCGCGACGATCTGACCCAATTGCGACGGAGCGTGAAACAGTGGGCTTTGGGAGTGGCGGGTCTGCTGTTCATCATCATTGGTCTGGTCGTGTGGCAACTGCATGGCCAGGCGCAGATGAAAGCCGAAATGAAGGAAGAGCTGGTGAAGCTGCGTCAGGGCATCATGGATTATCCGCAGATGGAAGCGCAGGTCCGGGGTGCTAATACGGACACCGCGAAAAATCCGGCGATGATGCAGGAACAGATTTACGCCGAACTGGGCAAGCAACTCGGGGTGGATCCCAAGGTCTTGCGCGAAAAGCTTCCACGGTTTGCGGAAGAACTGCGCAAGACGCCGAATGCAGACACCTACGAACGAGCGAACGCCAGCTATGTTTCCGGAGATTATGGAGAAGCGGAACGCTTGGCGTTACAAGCGGTGGCCGATGCCGGAAAAGCCCAGCCGCCGATCGCAAAAACTTTACTGGCTGCTTTGGAATTGGCCGGTCTTTCGGCGCACCGCGCCATTCAGTACGACCGGGCCATGCAGCATTTCCGCGAAGCAGAGCGGCTGACCGACCGTGGCCGCGATCTGGAAGAATGGGGAGCCCTGCAACACGAAATCGCCGATCTGCTGGTCGCGCAGGGGAAATACAGCGACGCAGAGAAAGTCTTTCGGAGCGTGATCGCGGCTCGATCGGATGTGCTCGGCCCGGACAAACCGGACACGCTGGATAGTCGTCATCGACTCATTTATGCCCTGACCCGCCAGACTAAATTCGCCGAAGCCGAAAACGAGAGCCGCCAGGTATTGCAGGCCCGGGAGAAGATCCTCGGCCGCGAGAATGTGGACACCGTCGTTAGTCGATATAATCTCGCTGACACGCTCGTCGAGCAGGGAAAATATGCGGAGGCGGAAGCATTATATCGAGAGGTGATTCGGGCCCATGAAAAGCTCCTCGGTGGGGAACATCCCCGGACCCTGGCGGCTCGCCTTGGTCTGGCTACCGTGCTCGGGGCACAGGGAAAAAACGCGGAGGCAGAACCGCTCTACCGCGAAATCATCAAGCTGGATGAAAAGGCATTCGGAGCGGAGAACCCGACGACGCTGAATGACCGCCAGAATCTCGCCACCACTTTACAGGCCGACGGCAAATATCCGGAAGCCGAGGCGCAATATCGCGACGTCATCAAGATAGACACGAGACTAATTGGTGCGGAACATCCCGACACGCTTATTTGCCGTAACAATTTGGCCGAAATGCTCGATGACGCCGGAAAGTACGCGGAGGCCGAGAGGGAGTGCCGTGAAATCATCGGTCCCGAACAAAAAGTGCTGGGTCCGGACAACAGACTGACTCTCAATAGTCGAGGCAATCTGGGCGTTGCGCTTATAGGGCAGCTCAAGTTTGAAGAGGCGCAAACGGAGTACAAGAGCGTCCTGCAAGCGATGGAACGGGTCCTCGGGCTCGAGCATCCCGATACGCTGGGCTACGCATCCAAGTTTGCCACGGCCTTGACCCGCCAAGGTAAAGGGTCCGAAGCGAGGCAATTAGCCGGGGGCCTGGAAGAACAGGCGCGCCGCAAGCTAGGGGCGGACAGCCCGATCACGCGGGGGTACACCCAATTGCGGCACAGTGTAGAAGCCGGGCCGGCAAGGTAAAGAATAGGCAAAGAATCTTATCGCCTTTGCAAGGCGCATTTGTTAGGGCTGTGCCTGTCGGAGATTTTGAACCCTGGACAAAGCGCGGACGGTGTTGATTCACCAAGCTGGCTCATGCATGGATTGGCGAGCCGCCCGTCGACCGTCGCCGCCGGCGTTTTGTTTTCGATTGCGCCGAACCTCGGCTTGTTTTCACCGGAATGAAAACTTTTCTCAGTGCCTTAATTCTGCTCTGCCTTCTTTCCACGGCTCCGGTTCAGGCTCAAACAAGCCCTACCCTGGCGGGCGCGGCTCTGTTCGGGGGCGCGGGAGACCAGCGAGCGACCAGTGTGAGCATCGCCGGCGGCGCCTTGTATTTTGGCGGAGTGACATCAGCGAACGGCAACGACGGTCTGGTCGGCCGTTATGCGTTGCCGGTGGGGAATGCGAGCGTGCCCGTATGGAGCGCCAACTGGCCGGGACTGACGGGCGGCGATGAATTCAACGGAATCGCGGTTTCAACCGAAGGCATCTATGCCGCGGGTGACAGCTATCAACGCACCGTCGACAACGTGGGCGGCAAGGAGAACAAGGGAATTACGGTAAAATTTCCCCTGACGGGCGCAACCGGCGGAGGTTTTGGCGGGGCTATTTTCGACAAGCAAACTCCGGCGAACGGCGCCTTTCCTTACGGCGGCAGCGAATTCTTATTTGCTTCGATGGTCACCGTGGAGAGTGGCACCACTTTTATTTACGGGACCGGTTGCGGCCAGCAAAATGGCGCGAACGGCGGGCGTCAGTTTGTTTCCAAGCTCGATACGAACGGCACGATGATTTGGACCCGGGAGGATTCGGCGAACATGGTCAACAACGCCTTCAGTATTGGCCGCGGCCTGGCCACGCTGAATGGCAATATCTACGTCGCGGGCGAGAACAACGACAATGGGCGCAAGGCCTATCTGCGGAAATACGACGCCAACGGAACCCTCGTCTGGTCGCGCGCGACGACGACCGGATCGTACCTCGGAGTGACTGCGTTTGGCGGATCGATTTTCGCCGTGGGCGAGGTGGCCTCAGGCGCAGCCGCGAATTTCCTCATCGAAAAATGGGACGAGGCGGGGAATCTGGTGTGGTCGCAGCAATATGATCGCGCGAGCGACGAAGACCTTTTGACCGGAGTCGTTGGGCTGGGTAGTCGGATCTACGCCGCCGGGTGGACGCGCGGCAGCACCGCGGGAGGCGCGGATGCGGTCACCCTCGAGGTCGACCCGGCCACGGGCAGCGTGTTCTCGACCACGCTTTACGGCGGCGCTCAGGACGATTTCGCCAACGGAATCGCGACGGACGGCTCGGATCTTTATTTGGCCGGCGAAACAAGAAGCTTCGTTTCCGGGGGAAACACGGCGGGCCAGAACGATGGTTTCATCGTGCGGTATACCCTGGGTGCGGCTACGCCGACACCATCGCCCACGGCGACCCCGACAGCCACGCCAACGCCCACGGCGACTCCAACTCCAACGCCCGGGGGAGTGGAGGGAGTCTGGACAACGGGTGCCTCTGTGCCGGGAGCGAGTTATGCGCTTGGCGCGGCGTTCACGGGCGGCAAACTTTACGCGATCTCTGGTTTTGCGACGAACCGGTTGGGGATTTACGATCCCGCGAGCAATAGTTGGACAACCGGCGCGCCCGTGCCCGCGGACACGGGATTCAACTTGCGGCAGTTCTTTGTCTGTGTGGCCGTGAATGGAAAAATCTATGCCATCGCGGGCGACACCGGAGGCAGCGGCGCGCGCGCCACGAATTATGTCTACGATCCGGTGGCAAACAGCTGGACCACGGAACTGCCGGTGCCGGGAGGCGTAAGGTACGCTGTTGCAGGGGCCGTGCTGAACGGAAAAATCTATGTCATCGGCGGCGTTGATGCGAACGGCAATTACATGACACGGGTTGATATCTACGATCCGATCGCCAAGACGTGGTCAACTGGAGCGTCGCTCCCGGCTGCGCGTCAAGGAGCTCTGGCCGGAGTCATCAACGGAAAACTCTACGTTGTGGGCGGCGCCGTGGCGGGCGCCGCGACAGCCACCGGATTGGTCCTGAATGCGGCCGGCACCGCCTGGTTGCCGATTCACGATATGTCATCCACGGCGTCGAGTAATGACGGCGTGGTGATGAACGGCAGATTATTCGTTATCGGCGGCACGGGAGCGTCCGCAAACATAGTGCAAGCCTATGACCCTCTCTCTGACTCATGGAGCACTAGTTTCGCGACCATGCCGACAGGCCGTTATGTCCTTGGCATTGCCGCCGATGAACCTTCCGGAAAGATCTATGCGGTGGCTGGCTATAACGGGCAGACGCTCAGCACTCTTGAAATTTTGTCTCTCGGAGCCGGTCTGCCCAAGCCCGTGATTACCAATCCATCAAACCTGGACTATCTGGCCACGAACGAAATGTTGGATCCGCTCGGCAGCAACACCTGGGTCTCAAGAGCCGCGATGTCGACGGCCCGCCAGGCGTTCGGTATTGCCGAGGCAGGCGGAAAGATTTTCGTCGGAGGCGGACGCGTTGCGGATAATCCGCCGGGTGGCTGTTCTCCTTCTGTGGGAAACCTTGAGATGTACGATCCTGTCCTGAATCAGTGGACGACTTTTCCGCCTCTGCCGACGGCCCGCGAACAACTCAGCGCGGCAAGCGTAAACGGCAAAATCTACTTTATCGGTGGAGTGAAAGATTGTGGCGGACCGGTTGGAACGGTCGAAGCCTACGATACGGCCACGAACACATGGACGGCCACCGGGCTCGCTTCCATGCTGGTGCCGAGATCGCAGACTGGTATCGCTGTGGTTGGGACCAACATTTATGTTTTCGGCGGCGACGCGGGCAGTGGTTTTCCCCTTAAGACGGTGGAAGCCTATGATACGACCGCAAACCATTGGACGCTGCTCGCCTCGATGCCAACCGCGCGTTTCATGCCGGTCGTCGGCGTCGGGTCTAACAACCTGCTCTACGTCATTGGTGGAAACGACGGAGCCTCCAGTGGCAATACACAGGTTGAAGTGTTTAACACAGCCGCTAACACCTGGATGGCGAGCGGTTTCGCCAGTCTGCCCACTCCGCGGACAAAGGGATCCGGTGTCGGCGTCGTCAACAACCGGATCTACGTCTTCGGCGGAGTCAGCAATTTCCAGGAAGTATCGACTAATGAAGTCTATGATCCTTTGAGCAACCTGTGGTCGATCGACGCGGCCATGCCGACGGCCCGATTCGGCCTGGGAGGCGCCGTTGTCGGTAATAGCCAGCTGTTCGCCATTGGCGGTCTTCTTCGTGGAATCGCAACCGTGGGAGAGCCGTTTGTTTATCAGATTACCGCCACTGGCCTTCCCACCGCGTTTGGTATCGATCCAAGCTCTTCTCTACCCGATGGCCTCGTTCTTGATACTAAATCGGGCATCGTATCCGGAACGCCCACCACCGATTTCCCTAACCATCATGTCAAAGTCACCGCCTCAAACTCGAGCGGCACAGGATCCGCGGTCATTACATTTTCAGTCCAGCCCGCGCATCCCGCTGGACCACAGATCGTAGGCAGCACATCGATCACGGCTCGCAAAAATGAGGCGTTTGGTCCGGATGGCAAAGGGTTTCGAGTCAAGATCGACAACGCAAGTGCCACGGTCAGGTTCAGCGCAGGGGGGCTTCCACCCGGACTAACGATCAGTCCCGACACCGGTATTATCTCCGGGTCTCCCAGCGCGGTTGGGAACTTCGCTGTCTCATTGTCTCTCACGGACGGGCCGAACACGGTTAATTCCATTCTTCAAGTGACGGTCATTTCTGATCCGACTGTTCCGCTCATTAATAGCGCCGACGAAAGGACGCTCGTCCCGGGTCAGCCTTTTACCTACACGATCACGACAAAAGACGGCGCTGCTTTCAGCTTTGATCTAAAGGGAACTCTCCCGGCTGGGCTCTTCTTCGACCCGGCGACAGGTACGATCTCGGGCACTTACACGCCGGGCGGTAACCACAGCATCAGACCAAACACGATCACGATCCGGCCCCGGCTGATTGCCAGCTGTAATCCGGTGGTTAGGAATACGGATGGAACCGGCACCGGTCCGCTCAACTTCTTCGAAAGGCGGCCTCCCACGTTTAATAACGATGTCCCGCCGAACATGACGGTAGATGCGACTGGTCCGAATGGAGCGGACGTCAGTTTCTCGCCTACGGCCACCGACGCCGATGGGAAGAATATCCCGGTCACGTCCGATCCACCGTCCGGCTCGACTTTCGCTTTTGGGAAAACAACGGTCACGTGTACCGCGACCGATGGCCAGGGGGCCAGTTCGATAGCGACATTTGATATCACCGTCCAGGATATTACGCCCCCGGCGATCAGCGTGCCGGGCGATCAGACGATTGAGGCAACGGGCTCAACCGGAGCCATCGCGACGTTTGCGGCGCCGACGTGGACCGATGCAGTGGATGGCAGCGGAACGGCGACGCCGGATCACGCTTCCAACAGCACCTTCCCGTTAGGCCCCACCACGGTCGTCTGCACGAAGACGGACTCCCACGGGAACACGGGGACTAAATCGTTCACGGTGACGGTTCAAGATACTACTGCGCCAGTAGTTAGCGTTCCCAGCGATATTACAACGGAAGCAATGGGACCGAATGGTGCCGTCGTGAGCTTCGCCGCGCCCACCTGGATTGACGCGGTGGATGGAAACGGAACGGCCACGCCGGATCATGCCTCAGGCAGCGTGTTTCCCTTCGGTCCTACGACGGTGACATGCACGAAAACCGACGCTCACGGTAATACAGGAACCAAATCCTTTGCGATCAATGTAGGCGACACGGCAGGGCCCGTCCTGATGCTACCTGCCGTGGCGGCCAAGGAGGCTGACGGGCCCGGAGGAACGGTCGTCACGTTTGCGCCGCCGACAGCGAATGATGCGGTCGACGGATCCGTTCCAGTTTCATTCAATGCGGCGTTTGCTTCCGGATCGGCGTTCCCCATCGGCCCGACTGTCGTGAACTGCTCGGCGCAAGATTCTCACGGACATACCACCAATGGCAGCTTTACCATCACGGTGACGGACACAACCAAGCCCATCATAACGAGCCCCGGCAACATCACCGTGAAGGGTTCCAAAGCTCGCCGGGGTCAGCCTTCACAAGGCATTGCCACCTTTAACCTCTGCGCCAGTGACTTGGTGGATGGGGCCGTGACCACCGTCGTCGCCAATCCGTCGTCCGGAAGCTTGGTGACCTCCGGGACTGTTGTGAACGTGACGGCAACGGATCACGTCGGGAATGTTGCGACTTCCAGTTTTACCGTCTCGGTCGTGACGAAGTTGCCCAAAGCTCAAAAAAAATTACCGACAGTCAGTCTGAGCGCGTCGTCGACCAGCACGAGCGAGGGTGGACAAGTTACGCTTACGGCGACGGCGACCGCTCCGCCCAGTTCATCGCAGCCCACGCTGGTTAGTTACCAAATCGGAGGTAACGCCGTCGAAGGATCACAATACACTCTGACGAGCGGCTGCTCTCGGCAGATTGTCATTCCTGCTGGAGCGATTTCGGGAAGCGTTACTCTGAGCGCACGCGTCACTCCGTTGAGCAGTCTAAGCGAGACGGTCACCATGATGATTACCTCGGGCGCCGGTTATGTTGCTTCCAGCACTGCTAACAATGCGGCCGTCACGATCAACAATGTCCCCTGACGAGTAGGTCAGGGGATCAGTCGATCAGACTCCCCGATCGGTCGGGGTCCAGATGAATTTGTGCATCTGGAGCTGGAAACGGACACCGAGGTTATCGGCCAGGATCCATTCCACGATCTCGCGCGGATCGATTCTTCCGAAGATGGGAGAAAAGAGAACGGCCTGACAGCGCTTGACCAGGTTGAATCGTTCGACTTTGTCGCGTGACCACTCGTAATCTTCGCGCGAGCCGATGACGCATTTCACTTCGTCCCGTGCCGTCAGGTGATCGATGTTCGCCCAGAGATTGCGGTCCACTTCTCCGCTCCCCGGCGTTTTAAGGTCCATAATGCGATGGACGCGGGCATCGACGGCGGAGATGTCGTGCGCGCCGCTCGTCTCAAGCAGCACAGTCTGGCCAGCGTCGGCCAGCATGGACATGAGAGGGAGGATATTCTTCTGCAGCAACGGTTCGCCGCCCGTAATCTCGACGAGCGGACAATTGAACTTCATGACCAGATCGATGATTTCGGGAAGCGATTGTTTTTTCCCTTCGTAGAAAGCGTATTCGGTGTCGCAATAAGTGCAGCGCAAATCGCAAAAGGTCAGCCGGATAAAAACGCAGGGACGTCCCGCCCAGGTGCTTTCTCCCTGAATGGAGTGGTAGATCTCGTTGATCGTGATGGTCTTTTCAGCGGACATCTTCTTCGGGCGAGTGGCGGTAGCGTGAGTCTACCTACCACTGTGAGATTTGGATCGCTAGTTTAGCGGCAAAATAAAGCATCACCATGGCCGTGAGTGCTTGCGTCCATATTTGCAAGATGGGGCGCGCAAAGATGCGAGTGCCGGAGCGAACAGCGGAACAAAGAACAATGGTCCATGTCACGGCGCCCAGAACAACGGCACCGGCCAGCGTTAACGAGTGGAGGAACGATCGTTGCGTGGACATGGTTTGCTGACTCCCGACGACAGCTAACCAGAAACCGATGTTCCAGGGACTGGTGAGAGCGAAGAGAAGGCCGAGGAAATAACTATTCCCGGAGATCCGACGGCGGACCGAGTTCGAGTTATCAGCTTGAAGCGACGACTCGACTACGGCTCGCCCGGCCGTCCAGTTTCGAACGGTCTTCCAAGTCGCGCGCATGAACGTGAAGGCCAGGAGCAGGAGTAAAACAACGCTAATGATCGCGAGTGCGAACCGAACAGGCCGCCGGTTTAGAAGAGCCGCGGCACCGGCCGTGATAGCGATGGCCCATATGAAATCTCCGGTACAAGCTCCGAGACCCATGCGCCAGGCAACCCAAAAACCGCCGCCCTGTTCGCGCGGCAAGAGTCCGCGGCGAATCATTTCCGCGTTGACCGGGCCGGGGGGCCAGGCGACGGACCAGCCGAGGATGAAGCCGTTGAAGACAGTGGAAGACATTTGGGGCGAAGAGAAAGGGTGAGGCGCCGTATCGTCGGAGCGTTACATCGTTGAAGCGTGGGGGCCGGCAAATCGTGGAATCTTGGTCGACGTGTTATCCGTTACGCTGTAACGATTCAACGCTTTAACGTTGCAACGAATTCATGGCCAACCGAATTGACCTCTGCTTTGAGCGTTTGCGTGAAAAAAAACGGAAAGGTTTCATTCCGTATATTTGCGCGGGAGATCCGACGCTGCCGCGCACGGTCGAGCTGAGCCTGGCTTTGGCACAAGGCGGCGCCGACATCCTGGAACTGGGCCTTCCCTTCTCCGATCCCCTGGCCGATGGCATCGTCAATCAACTGGCCGCGCAGCGGGCGTTGGCGGCCGGCGCGACCGTGCGTGGCGTGCTCGATTGCGTGCGCGAAATTCGGCGATCGTCGCAGATTCCGATTGTTCTGTACACCTACATGAACCCGATCTTTCAGTTTGGCTGGGAAGACTTCCATGGCGCAGCCGAGGCGGCGGGCGTTGATGGACTGCTTATTCTGGATCTGCCTCCGGAAGAAGATGTGGCTGGTCTCACGACGGATCTCGTTCACATCCGTCTGGTCGCGCCGACCACGCCCCCGGACCGCATGGCGCTGATTGTGCGAGCGGCCAAGGGTTTTATTTACTACGTTTCGCGCGAAGGCGTCACGGGAACACGCGACGGCGTGGTTGCGTCCGTGGGAGGACAGTTGACGGAATTGCGGAAGTTAATGCCACTTCCGATCGCGGTGGGTTTTGGGATTTCGACTCCGGCCCAGGCGAGCGCGGTGGCGCAGGATGCGGACGCCGTGGTCGTGGGAAGCGCGATTGTGGCGAAAGTTGCAGAACATGGGGCGAAGCCTGATCTGATCGAACGAGTCATGGCGACGGTGAAACCATTGATCGAGGCGGTGAAGGCGGAGAGAGGTTGATTGGGGGTAGCGCGCGTTGGAGCTGCGGTCCTTCTTGTTCAATGCGAAGACGCCTCAACAGAGTGAGGCGGCTACAGCGCTTGCTTCCTGTAGCTACGGCACTCTGTTGCCGTGTCTGGGAGCTGGCCACGCCCGTGAAAGCAAAGAACTTTATATCCCGCACTTGGTCGTGGCTTCGGCCAGGCTGGAGCGCTTGCGCAGGAGCGACGCGAGATACGAGTCTATTTCCGGGACGCCGCTAATTCGCGCCAGATTCAAGGGAGACTCAAGACGTGAGAAAATGGCGGCGGCGATGGTGGCCCGAGGAACTTCTTTCTCGCTGTAGCCGGCGCCCACGTTGCTCGACCAGTAGCGCACGTACTCCACGCCCCCGCGCATGTTCGTTCCGAGGTAAATGGCGGAATGGCCATGCTCATTGCGCCCAACTTCCTTGGTCCAAAAGATCTTTATAAAATCACCGGGTTGCGCTTCGGCGAAGCTGACGAAGTTGCGCCCGATTCCAAGTTCGTGGAAAAGGCGCGCGGTGCCCGGTCCATTGGCGTTCCAGCGGCCCCAGATTCCTTCGCCGTCGCGTTGATCTCTGATGATTAAATGTTCGAGCGTCGAAAAATCGAGTTGAAGCTCTCCGCGGGCGCGCAAGGCCTCGATCGTTTTGATGAAGACCAGATAGGTCGCTCCCGAGCAAAAGCTGGCCGAATTGGCCGAAGGCAGGATGAAGAACTTGCCCGACTCGAAATGGGCGGCTGCCTGAAGTTGGATTTTTGCGAAATGTGAGATCGAATATTTGCCGCCTTTCGGCATGTGCCTGACCTGTTCCAGCACAACCCGGTTGAGATCCTGGGCGCGAGCGGGGCTGGCCGCGGCCGCGAGGAGGCTAAGAATGACCACGCTAATTGGTTTGAACACGCTCGAGACAGATAAGGGCAAATGGACGGGGGGCAACCGCTCTCATTGGATTTCGGCAGGGAATATGTTAGACGAAGCAGATGCTGCGATTCACCAAGATGAACGGCGCGGGCAATGATTTCGTCCTGCTGGACAATCGCCTGGGCCAGATTCAACTCGAGCCGGGGCAGATCGCGCGCATTTGCGATCGGCACCGTGGAGTCGGTGCGGATGGAATCTTGTTGCTGGAGAAAGCGGTGAATGGCGCGGACTTTCGCATGCGTTACTACAATGCGGACGGGGGCGAGGCGGAGATGTGCGGGAACGGCGCCCGATGTTTCGCGCGTTTCGCCCACAAGGTGGCGGGTGCGGCGGGGCACATTTCGTTCGAAACGCCGGCCGGTGTGATTGGGGCTGAGTTGCACGGCGATTCGGTCACCCTGCAAATGAGCGACCCGCAGGATCTTCGGTTGCATGTCTCCCTGCCCGACATCGCGGACTATGAAGCAGTTCACTTCATCAACAGTGGCGTCCCGCATGTGGTTATTCTGGTGGCGCGTATCGACGATATCGATGTGCGGCGGCATGGCGCTGTGATCAGGCGTCACCAGATGTTCGCGCCCAAGGGGGCGAATGTGAATTTTCTAGAGAAACGTGGCTCGAAAAGCGTAGCCATCCGCACGTATGAACGGGGAGTGGAAGACGAAACGCTCGCCTGCGGCACCGGTGTGGTGGCGAGCGCACTCATTTTCGCGGCGACAGAAAACGTGAACGGCCCAATCAGCGTGCTGGTTCGCGGCGGAAGCGAACTCATCGTGGATTTTAAAAAGAACGATCAAAACTTCAGTGCCGTCACGTTAAGCGGGCCGGCTGAGTTCGTGTTCGAAGGCACGATCGAGCCATAGCAGCCGAATCCAATGTTTCGCGGCACTTTCACTGCGTTGGTCACGCCCTTCCTCGAGGACAGGATCGATTTTGCTGCGCTGGAAAAACTGCTTGAGGCTCAGTTCGCCGGAGGGGTGACCGGAGTAGTCGCAGTCGGGACTACGGGCGAATCGCCCACATTGACGCATGAGGAGCGGGAGAGTGTCATTCGCAAGTCTGTCGAGCTGGGCAAGGGGCGGGGCGCGGTCTTAGCCGGGACCGGCTCTTATTCCACGCGCGACGCGATCGAAGCGACGAAACGGGCGGAGCAGATGGGGGTGAATGGAGCGCTCGTCGTCTCGCCTTATTATAATAAGCCGAGTCAGGAGGGATTGTTTCGGCACTTCAAGGCGATCGCAGATGCAACCTCCATCCCGATCATGCTCTATAACATTCCGGGCCGATGCGGCGTAGACGTGAGCGCCGATACGGTTGTTCGTCTGGCGGCCGCCTGCCAAAATATCGTTTCGATCAAGGAAGCGAGTGGGAGCGTCGAACGAGTGAGCGAGCTGCGTGGCCGTTTGCCGGAGACGTTTACGATTCTGAGCGGGGATGATTCGCTGACCTTGCCGTTCATGGCCGTGGGTGCGGTCGGTGTGGTCAGCGTGGCTTCAAATCTTATCCCCTCGGACATTTGTGCTCTGGTTTCGGCCTTTAATTGTGGTGATGCGGCGACCGCGGAGAAGTTACATCGACGCATGTTCCCGCTGCTGAAGGATTTGTTTATTGAGCCAAATCCGGTTCCGGTCAAAACGGCCTTGCACTGGCGTGGAGTGATGTCGAGCGCATGCCGCCTGCCCTTGTGCGAAATGACCGAGGCGAACCAGACACGTTTGCGCAAGACGATCGAAGCTTTCGAGCAGTCGAGATGAAGAAGCCGGTCCGTATTCTATTGGTCGGATCCGATGGTCGCATGGGGCAGGCCATCGTCGACGTGGCGAAAGGGGATGCGACCATCGATATCGTGGGGCTGTGCGAGAAAGGCGATCCGATCGAGCCGGCCATTTCGCATTCCGACGTGGTGGTCGACTTCAGTCATGCCGATGCCATTGATGATATCTGTCGCGCCGTCTCCGCGCGCAAGCAGGCGCTGGTCGTCGGGACGACGGGGCATTCGCCGGAACAGCGCCGCGGGATTGAGCGATGTGCCGAATCGATTCCGGTGGTGATGTCCTCCAACTTTAGCGTCGGGGTGAACGCGCTCTTTTGGCTGACGCGAAAGGCCGGCGAACTGCTGGGCCCGGACTTTGATCTTGAAATCGTCGAGATGCATCACCGATTAAAAAAAGATGCTCCGAGCGGAACTGCGGTCACGCTGGCGGAAATCCTTAAGGCACAACGCAAGATCGAGACCACCCACTACGGGCGGGAAGGAAACGTGGGCGAGAGAGAAAGCAACGAAATAGGAATTCATTCCATCCGGGGTGGAGACGTGGTGGGCGATCATACCGTCATCTTTGCCAGAGACGGCGAGCGCTTGGAGTTGACCCATCGAGCCACGAGCCGGACCACTTTCGCAAAAGGCGCCTTACGTGCGTCCCACTGGGTGATGGGGCGACCTCCCGGCCTTTATTCGATGGAAGATGTGCTTGGGTTGCCAGCGGCCAAATGAGAGTCGGCGTCGCGCTAGGGTCGAACCTGGGCGATCGGCTCGAGAATTTACGAAGTGCGAAAGCCGCTCTTGTTCAGTTGCCGGGAGTGGATGTTCCCGTGGCGGCTTCGCCTATTTACGCGACAGCTCCGGTGGATTGCGAGGAAGGCGCCGCTGAATTCCTGAATGCCGTGGTCGAGTTCGAATACGACGGAGATCCACGTGAATTACTTCCGCAATTGAAAGCGATCGAAGCCGCCCTGGGGAGACCTTCCCAGCACGTGCGCAACGCTTCCCGGGCCATTGATATCGATTTGCTCTACGCCGCTACCGTCGAGGTTTACGACGAAGGCCTGCAATTGCCCCATCCGCGCATGGCGGCGCGGCGATTCGTCCTGCAACCGCTGGCCGATATTCGTCCAGACTTGGTTTTGCCAGGCCAGACGAAACCTGCTAGTGAGTTGCTCGCAATGCTCGATGACTCGTCTAAAGTGCTTCGCCTAACGAACGATTGGCAATCTCGATGAAAGATTTCCGTGAAATGAAGCAGAGCGGTGAGAAGATTACCGCTCTGACCGCGTACGATTACCCGACGGCGCGGTTGTTAGATGAGAGCGGCATCGACATCATTTTGGTGGGCGACTCCGTCGGGATGGTGGTGCTGGGCTACCAGGATACAACGCAGGTGACGCTGGGGGAGATCGTTCATCACACGCGGGCGGTCGCGCGCGGTGTGCAACGAGCCCTGCTGGTGGCAGATATGCCGATCAAAACCTATGAAACGCCCGAGCAGGCGGTGACGACGGCGCGCGAACTGGTCTCGGCCGGGGCGGTGGCGGTGAAACTGGAAGGCGGGGCCAGTCATGCCCGCCGCATCGAAGCGATCGTGCAAGCCGGGATCCCATTCATGGCCCATATCGGGATGCTTCCTCAAAGCGTGCGCGAAGAAGGCGGTTACCGCTTGAAAGGCCGGACTCAATCCGAAGTCGAACAGTTGATCAATGATGCGCACGCCGTGGAGAAGGCCGGAGCCTTTGCCGTGGTCCTGGAAATCGTGACGGCGGATGCGGCCAGGCAGATCACTGACGCCATCGGCATTCCGACGATCGGAATTGGCTCGGGGGACCACTGTGATGGGCAAATTCTTGTCACGCACGATTTGATCGGGCTGTTCCCATGGTTTACGCCGAAGTTCGTTGCTCCGGCGGCCCGGGTCGCCGATGAGATCCGGCGTGCGACGACCGCGTTTATTGAACGAACGCGGAGTGGCAGTGCGTTGTCTAACCGCTAACAGTTGGCAACTTCGCTGCCGGTTGGCTGGTTCAAGTAGAGATGAGATTATCCGAGTTTAGTGAATTCGATACAGACGGTTTGCTCACGGCGAGCAAGCAACGGAACTGGCTTTGGTTCGGGCTGATTGTTTCTCTGGCACTCCATTTGGGGCTTTGCACGTATTTTTACCGCACGGGATTTCAGTCGGTCAATACAGCCGCATTGCCCGCTCCGCCGCAGCCTACCTTCAAAGTGAGGAACGTGGATCTCTCGCCTCAGCTCGATAAGAACAGCGTGGACCAAAGCAACGCCGCGGCCAAACCGGAGCCGGATAAAGCGCAGGATCAATTGCCCGACGAAAAGAAGTCGTTCGACAAACTCCTCCAGGACGTGCAGGCGAGCGCGGCCATGCCGGATGATGTGCGCGATGCGTTGCCCGATCAACCGAAGGTGGAACCGAACGCCAACTCCATTATGACGGAAATCGAGCGAACAACGGCTCAGACGTTATCGAACAATCCGAATGCCACGCACGAGCAGAGTCTATTGAACGACAATACCGTCTCGGGAAGACCGCAACCGGCCTTGAGCGGAACGGAGCTGGCGACGAGCACAACGATTAAGCGACCGAATACGTTTACGAGCAAAATGCCGGGTGACAGCGCGGGGCCGAACAAGGGGCGGAACCCTGGATTCAGCGATCTCGATCAGCTTTTGAAGCAACAAGGTCCGCTCGGCTCGGGCACGAAGCTGCGTTTACCCGACGATCAATTGTTCACCTACAACAGCTCGGATCTGCAATCGAGCGCGATTAACCAGTTACAAAAGCTGGGCACCTTGATTAAGCGAAATCCAAAATCGACGTTTACGGTGGAAGGTTATACGGACTCGTTTGGTCCGCCCGAGTACAACCTCGATTTGAGCCAGCAGCGCGCCGAAGGTGTTAAAAGGTATCTGGTGGAAGCCATGGGGATTAATCCCGCGCAAATTGAAACGCGCGGCTACGGGCAATCCAAATTTATCGTGCAACCGCGATCGCTTCCACCGGATGTGGCGCCCGCCGATTTAGACTCGGAAATTGCACGGCAACAGCCGAACCGTCGGGTCGTGATTGTGGTGCATACGACGGAGGGGTAGGGCCGCGTTTGACGGTTGGTGCAACTGGCCCTGCAACGTCGGTTGGCTTAGCTTTGAGGCGCAAATCAACGCGCCCGTGGCGCGATGGGAGGCAGGGGCGGTTCACCGAGCCGCCCAGGCGATTTGGTCAATCACCCCTACCAGTTTTTGATCCACTGCGCCACGTCGTTAGCGCTACTCCCAGTCGTGCCAGCCGTGCTCCAAAGATCAAAGGTGGGGTTATAGCCGCCAGCTCCGCCAGCGGCTTTCATGGTGGAGTAACCGTATGGATTGCCGAAGGGATCTCTGATAAAAGTAACTGAGGTTAACGCGCCGTTCGGATCTTTCGTGCCCATCAGCATCTGCGCCTTAAAATTAAAATAGCTCTTGGAACCGGAAGCGGGCTGAAGGGTAGCATTCACATCGCCACTCAGCTGCTCGTACAGATAAAGGCTCGCGGACTGGGGCACGGAAGAGGCGGACGGGTCGACGTTTTCCGTCTTGGTCGGATCGGTCGGATAGACACCGTTATCCGCCTTATAACTTTCGAGCGCAGCGGACATGGCGGCGATTTCTGCTTCGGCCCGTGACCGTGCGCCTTTCTTTTGCACGTATCCCACGGTTCCGAGGATCAGCGCGGCCAACGTGATGACGATGCCGATGACGACGAGGAGTTCGAGGATGGTGAAAGCGGCGGCGGCTTTGATTTCGGGGAGCACAGGCGGCTCGCCTGCTGATGCCGTCGGCCTGTCGGCAAGTAATTGACCGCAAAGACTGTTTCGGCGGGCCGCCTGTGCACTCCGGAGTAAATCATTTCGCTGGCGCACGGTGGGTAGGCTTGATCAGCGTGGTGGCCTATGTCTGCTGCTGCAGGCTGCTGATGATGCTGATGAGCGGCATGAACAAGGCGATCACGATGGTGCCGACGATCAGGGCGAGGAAGACAATCATGATCGGTTCCAGCATGGAGGTGAGGGCCGCGACCGAGTTATCGACCTCGTCGTCGTAAACGTCGGCCACCTTCAAGAGCATCTCGGGTAATTGGCCGGTCTCCTCACCGACGTCAATCATGCTGATCACCATCGGAGGAAAAGCGCCGCTCGCTTCCAGCGGTTGCACGATCGATTCACCCTCTTTAACGCAGTCATGCACCTGAGAGATGGCATTCGCGATCACCATATTGCCGGCGGTTTCACGGGTAATATTCAGGGCCTGCAAAATCGGCACACCGCTCGTGACGAGTGTTCCGAGCGTTCGCGAAAACCGGGAGATAGCGGTCTTGCGCAGAAGATCTCCGAAAAGCGGCACATGAAGTTTGAAGCGGTCGAGGGACGCTTTGCCGCCTTTTGTGCCATTGGCATACCTGTATGCGGCAACGACCGCGATAAATGTTCCGATCAGGACAAGCCAGTGATACTGCACAAATCTGCTCACCCCGATGACGAAAAGGGTGATGGCAGGGAGCGGCTTATCGCCCAGCATGTCGTGGAAGATGGCTTCAAACTTGGGGACGATGAAGATGAGCAGGAACACCATGATGGCGACAGCCATAATCATGACGATGATCGGGTAGACCATGGCGGCGGTGACCTTGTTCCTGATCTTGGTCGCTTTTTCCTGGAACTCGGCCAAACGGGTGAGAACGACTTCGAGCACACCGCCGAGCTCGCCCGCTTTCACCATGTTGACGTAGAGATCGTTGAAGATGGCGGGATGCTGCGAGAGGGAATCGGAAAAAGTGCTGCCGCCCTGCACGCCATCGGAGAGCTTGTTGATGGTCGCGCGCAAGACGGGGTCCCGCTCCTGTTTGGCAAGGACAGTCAGACTGCGCAAGAGGGGCAAACCTGAGTCAATCAGGGTGGCGAGTTGGCGCGTGAAAATCATCAGGAGCTTGGGCTTGATTTTCTTTCGCTGAAAAAGCGTGATGTTTCGTTTGGTGCGCGTCCTAGGTGTGCGCGCTGCCTTAGCTGCGGGAGTTGCGGCGGTTTTTCCCTCGCGTCCACCTTTGCCTTCCTCGAAAACGCTGGTCGGAAAATATCCGGCCTGACGCAATTGCCCAATTACTTCGTTAGGTGAACCGGCTTCCATGAGGCCGGTCGATTCCTGTCCCCGGGCATCGAGGGCTATATAATTAAAACGGGGCATAATTGGGGTGGGGAAAGAATACCTGGAGCGGTTAAAAGTGTCGAGCTTAGGTGTATTTCAAGACCTCTTCGATGGTGGTATCACCGTCAAAGATGCTGCGAATACCGTCCTGCCGCAGGGTGACCATGCCGAGTTCAACGGCCTTTTGCTTGAGCACGACGGTGGGCGCCCGTTCGTTGATCAATTCGCGAATGGGATCCGTGATTTGCATCAATTCATAGATGCCTTTGCGGCCCTTGTAGCCCGTTTGATTGCAGGCGTCGCAGCCTTTCCCGTAAAAAAATTTCTTACCACCGATATCGCCAGGCGAGATCTCAAGTTGCGCCAAAAGGGCATTGTTGGGCTGGTAAGTGGTGCGGCAATTGGGGCAGATGCTGCGCAAAAGCCGCTGGCCGAGAACAGCCTCGAGCGTGGAAGAAATCAAGAAGGGTTCGACGCCCATGTCGACCAGACGTGTGACGGCTCCCGGCGCATCGTTGGTGTGCAGCGTAGTAAAGACAAGGTGGCCGGTGAGCGACGCCTGGATGGCAATCTGGGCTGTCTCCAGGTCCCGTGTTTCCCCGACCATGATGCGATCAGGATCCTGGCGGAGGAAGGCGCGTAGGATTCGGGCGAACGTCAGTCCAATATTTTCGTTCACGGGCACCTGAACGACGCCTTCGAGGTCGTATTCGACGGGTTCCTCGGCGGTCAGAAGCTTGGAGTCGATCGTGTTAATCTTACGAAGGCAGGAGTAAAGAGTCGTGGTTTTTCCGGAACCGGTAGGTCCGGTGACGATAAAGATCCCGTTAGGCCGCTCGATCACCTCGAGGATATAGGAGTGGATGTAGTCGGGCATGCCGAGCGCCTCGAGATCGAGATTGACGGTGGTGCGATCGAGCACGCGCAGGACAACACTTTCGCCAAATTGAGTCGGCAGAGTGGAGACACGGAGATCAACATTGCGGCCGGCGATGTTCTTCTGGATTCGTCCGTCCTGCGGCAAACGGCGCTCCGCGATGTTCATATTGGCCATGACTTTCACCCGGGAAATAACGGGCAGAGCAAGGTGCCGGGGCGGCGGCGCCATCTCGTAGAGCGCGCCATCCACACGATAGCGAATTTTGAATTCGTTCTCGAAAGGTTCGAAATGAATGTCACTGGCCCGGTCCTGGATCGCTTGATACATGATCAAATCGACAAAGCGGATAATGGGAGTGGCGTTGGCTTCGGCCGCAACGGCGGCCGCATTGTCATCGCCCCGTAGCTGCAACATTTCACCGGTTTCGCCGAGCTGCTTGAGGATGTCCTCCATGCTCGCGGTGTCGGTTCCATAATATTGCTTGATCCGTTCCTCGATCTGATCGGTCGGCGCGACGACCACGTCGACATCTTTGCCCAGGGCAAAACGCAGATCTTCGGCGGCACGTGGATCGAGCGGATCGGCTAGGGCGAGCCGGATGGTGTTGCCAGACATGGCGATGGGCAGGGCGCGATGAAGCCGGGCCAGCCCGCTCGGGACCAGCTTCAGGATGGCCGCTGGAATTTCTCGTTGGCTGAGATCGATGTACTCCGTGCCGAGCGCATCGGCGATCGTCTGATAGAAGCTGTGTTCGTCAACGAAGCCGCTATCGACCATGGCCTGGGCAATGGTCTTGCCGTTCATGCTCGCCTCGTTCAGCACGTCCTCGGCTTGGGACGGCTGCAGGATGTGGTGCTCGATGAAAAGCTCGGCGACTTGCTTGTCGTTCATTTTAGCTGGCGTCGCTGATGGTGATGGAGATGACTTCCTCGGCCGAGGTGAGTCCGGACAAGACTTTTCGGACGCCATCCTCGCGCAAGGTGCGCATGCCCAATTCGCGGGCGCGCTTTCGCAGGTGCAAGGTGGAACTGCGCTTGTTGATCATGTGCCGAACTTCGTCGTCGATGATAAAGATTTCGAAAATCCCCATGCGGCCCTTATAGCCGGTGTTGCGGCACTGGTCGCAGCCGACCGGCTTCATGGCCTGAGCTTCGCCTAACTGGCCCGGCTCGATGCGCAAAGCGCGCATCTCCGTCTCGCTCAAATCGGTCGGTGCCTTGCAATGTGGGCAGAGCCGCCTAACGAGACGCTGTGCCATGATGGCGCGAATGGAGGAGGCGACGAGGAACGGCTGCACGCCAATATCGACGAGGCGGGCCACGGCGGAGGGAGCATCGTTCGTGTGCAAGGTGCTAAAGACAAGGTGGCCGGTGAGGCTGGCATTGGTAGCGATGCTGGCGGTCTCGAGGTCCCGAATTTCACCGATCATGATGATGTTCGGGGCCTGGCGCAGGATGGAGCGAAGCGCGGCTGGGAAGGTCATGCCGATTTCAGTGTTCACCTGCACCTGGTTGATTCCGTTCATCTGATACTCAACCGGTTCCTCCACCGTGATAATCTTACGGTCGGGTTTGTTGATGTAATTGAGGCAAGCGTAGAGCGTGCTGGTCTTGCCTGAACCGGTCGGGCCGGTCACGAGCAGAATGCCGTCGGGCAACTTGATCAGGTGCTCGAACGTCTCCTGGTCGTCCGTCAGGAATCCAAGTTCCGGCAGACCGAGCATGAGGCTCGATTTATCCAACACACGCATGACCACGCTCTCGCCATGATTGGTCGGGATGGTCGAAACGCGGAGGTCGACCGGCTTTTTCTTTATTTTTACCTGGATGCGTCCGTCCTGGGGCAGGCGCTTTTCCGCGATGCTCATGGAGCCGGTCATGATTTTGATTCGGCTGACGATAGCGGACTGCAAACGCTTGGGCGGCGCCTGCATTTCCTGGAGGACGCCGTCGATGCGGAAACGGACCCGAAATTGTTTGTCGAGCGGCTCGAGGTGAATGTCACTCGCGCCGGAGCGATGGGCCTCGATCAACAGCATCGACACCATCCGGATGATGGGGGCATCGGTTTCATCTCCTTCCGCGCCTTCTCCGCCGTCGGCCAGCTCAAATCCGAGGTCAACTTCTCCACCGATCTTTTCCTGGAGGATATCGGACGCTTCATCGGCTGTGCCGTAATATTTAATCAGGGCTTCACGAATCTTGTCCGGGCTCGAGCAAACAAGCTCAATTTCGCGCTGTAACAGAAAGCTGAGGCTATCGATCGTATCGATATCGAGTGGATCGCTGACGGCGACGATCAATCCGGTTTCTCCGAAACCTACGGGGATGACTTTAAAGCGACGCGCATCTTCGGCGCGGATCTGCTGGATGACATCCTGAGCGATGATCGTTGAAGAAAGGTCGATCCAGTCCATGTGTGCCTGCGATGCGAGGGTGCGAGAGACGTCCGCTTCCGAGATGACGCCGTCTTTGATCAGGATATCGACGATGTTGTTCGTGCCGTTCAGGAGGACACGGGCTTCGTCAATCTGGGGGCGCGTGACCAGTCCAACTTCTTGCAGGACGCGGAGAACGTAATCTTCGTTGTGTTGCACGTGTAGGTTGAACCCGTCGCGAGCTAACGGGGAACGATAAAGTACGAATCCGGCTCCCTGGTGTCAACGAAGGCGAAGGCCTTTCGCGCAGAATTACCGCCCGTCACAGCGGCGGCCAATTGGGAACGAGTTGCCACCCCTCCCGGAGGTCACTCCACCGTCACGCTTTTGGCCAGGTTGCGCGGTTTGTCGACGTCGCGTCCAAGCTCAACCGCGAGATGATAGGCGAGAAGCTGAAGGGGGATGACCGAAAGAATCGGCATCAGGCAATCGTGCACGACGGGGACCTCGATGACGTCGTTGACGACGTCCTTGAGTGCTTTGGGGCCTTTCCCGCTGGTCACGGCGATGATCGGACCTTTGCGTGCCTTGACCTGCTCCATGTTGTTCACGTTTTTGGAGAAAACGGCGTCATCGGGAGCAATGAATACGGAAGGCAGATCGGGTCGAACCAGCGCGATGATCCCGTGTTTTAACTCCGCGCTCGGATGACCCTCGGCGAACAGGTAAGTAATCTCTTTGAGTTTCAACGCCCCCTCCAGGGCGATCGGGAAGTTGAATTGGCGTCCGAAGAAAAGCATGCCAGGCACTTCCGCATATTTTTTGGCGATTGTTTTAATATGATCGCTCAATTTCAGGACGCTCTCGATCTGCGCGGGCAGCGCTTCGAGCGCTTCGATCATCCGGCTCCCCTCCGCCGTGGAAAGATGTCGCATGCGCCCGAGCACTAGGCCGATCAGTGAAAGAATCACCAGTTGCGAAGTGAAGGATTTTGTCGCCGCTACTCCGATTTCCGGACCGGCGTGCATGTAAACGCCGCCGTCACTCTCGCGCGCGATCGTGCTGGCCACGTTGTTACAGATGCCGAGTGTGCGAAAACCTTTGCGCCGGCTTTCGCGCATGGCTCCGAGGGTGTCGGCCGTTTCACCACTTTGGCTGATCGCGAAGACCAGCGTGTCTGAGGTCATCGGCGTATTGCGATGGCGAAACTCGCTGGCGTATTCGACTTCCGTCGGAATGCTGGCGAGGTATTCGATCAGGTATTCGCCCACCATGGCGGCGTGCAAAGCGGTGCCGCATCCGGTCAAAACAATGCGACCCACTTCGCGCAGCTGGGCAGGCGTCATATTCAGACCACCCAGTTTGGCCGTGCATTCGTCCGAACTGAGGCGGCCACGCATGGCGTCCCGCACCGAGTCCGCCTGCTCAAAGATTTCCTTGAGCATGTAATGAGGGTAATCGCCCTTCTTGATGTCCTCCGCGCTAAATTCCACTTTGCTCACCTGATGATTCACGCCTTCACCGGCGAGCGAGCTGATTTCGAACTTGTCCGGCTCGAGCGCCACAACATCGAAATCGTTCAGATAAACGGCGTCCCTCGTGTAAGCGACGATGGCGCTGACATCACTGGCCAAAAAGTTTTCGGCTTTGCCCACGCCGAGGACGAGCGGGCTGCCGCGGCGCGCGCCCACGATAAAGTCTGGAATATCGGCGTGAACAATAGCAATGCCGTAAGTACCGATCACCTGCTTGAGCGCGGCCCGGGTGGCATTCACCAGGCGAGCTTTTGAATCATTGCCGTCGAGTTGCCCGTAAATATTGCCGATCAGGTGAGCCAGAACTTCAGTGTCGGTTTCGGTGGTGAAATTGTCGTCGCCGTCCTGGATGAGCTGCTCTTTCAAAGCGTGATAGTTTTCGATCACGCCGTTGTGCACGAGCGCGATCTTGCCGGTGGCGTCAAAATGGGGATGAGCGTTTTCGTCGTTCACCTTGCCGTGGGTGGCCCACCGGGTGTGGCTGATGCCATACGAGCCGGCCGGCGGTTGCTCCGACATGAGCTTGGCCAGGTCACCGATGCGTCCGGCGCGTTTGCGGATCTGCATATCGTGGCCGTTGATGATGGCCACGCCGGCGGAATCGTACCCGCGATACTCAAGGCGCCGCAAACCATCCAGGAGAATGGGCGCTGCTTCAGACCGGCCTACGTAACCAACAATTCCGCACATATTGAAGGCGGGAGTTTAGTGCCGTGCCGGTCTTGTCGCAACCGGCGGTGGTCACGCGCAAAAAGGTTGCCCGAATGGTCAGAGACTGAGTTATTAGTGTAGTGAACGATCCGGCGCTTCCCCCTGGCACAACGCAGCGTACTCTCGCCATCATCATGGGCGGCGGAGCCGGCACTCGTTTATTTCCGCTGACCAAGGATCGCGCGAAGCCGGCGGTGCCGCTGGGCGGAAAATATCGACTGGTCGATATCCCGATCAGTAACTGCCTGAATTCCGGACTGCGTTCGATCTACATCCTGACGCAGTTCAACAGCATGTCTCTGCATCGGCATATCCAGGCGAGCTACAAGTTCGACAATTTTTCGAGGAGTTTTGTCGATATCCTGGCGGCGCAACAGACCCCCGAGGGTTCGCAGTGGTATCAAGGTACGGCCGACGCCGTTCGCCAGAACATGCGGTACTTTTTGGAACGCCCTTACGATTACTATCTTATCTTGAGTGGCGATCAGCTTTACCGCATGGATCTGCGCACGCTTCTGCACCAGCACATTCGCTCGGGGGCGGACATCACCCTGGCCACGAAACCGGTCGGGCGCAGTCAGGTCGCGGAATTTGGCATCATGCATAGTGGAACCGACCGGCGCATCACCCGGTTTGTGGAAAAGCCGAAGGACGAGAGTCTGCTGCACGAGATGCAAATGAGTAAGGAGTTGCTCAGCTCGACCGGGTCGGATGAGGGCGAAGAATTGTACCAGGCCTCGATGGGCATTTACGTTTTTAACCGGCAGGTCTTGGTCGAGTGCCTGGCGAATGACCTGGTCGATTTCGGTAAACACATCATTCCGCAGTCAATCAAAGACCGGCATGTGAGCGCGCACATTTTTAAAGGGTATTGGGAAGACATCGGAACGATCCGAGCTTTTTATGAGGCCAATCTCGACCTAACGAATATTGTGCCGGACTACAGTTTTTTTGAGGCGGATGCGCCCATTTACACGCACCCGCGGTTTCTTCCCGGCAGCAAAGTGAACGGCGCGACGCTGCGTCAGGCCATTATATCCGACGGCTGCATCATTTCCGACGCGCATCTGGAACGGAGTGTGATCGGTATTCGCAGCATCATCCGAAGTGGGGCGACGATTCGGAACAGCATCATCATGGGAGCGGATTACTTCGAGCCGGACGATCTGTCTGATCCCTCCCGTCCGCCCATTGGGATTGGGCGGAACTGCGTGATCGATCGCGCGATCATCGATAAAAATGCGCGTATCGCGGACGGCGTGGTGATCACGCCGGAAGGCAAGCCGCCCGATTTCGACGGAGAAGGCTACTTCATCCGCGACGGGATTGTGATTGTGCCGAAAGACGGAATCATTCCGCCGGGCTTTTGGATCTGATCAACGGGCTATCGCCGGTCGGTGATGCCCGACATCTGGCCCTGCGTTTCCCATTTTTCCTGCTTGTTCCAAGGCATCTGGCCCTCGTGCTTGGTATCTGGATCGTCGACCAGCGCAGGCTTCTCGTGTGCGCAAGAAACGAAGGTCACAGCGGCTGCGAACAGGAGAAAACTGGAAACGAAACGTAGAATTTTAGGAAGTCGATCCTGCATAGACAACAACATCACCTGGTTGAACCTGAACACCGCGTTCCAAGCTACTGCTGATTATATCGCCTATGGCGGTGGAAGGTTCAACCGAGGAGACCCGGATTTTGCCGATCAAAGTGCCATCCCGAAGGACCAGCATCTCGGCGTTGGGCTCCACGCCTTGCCGGCCGCCCAGATTTAGGACGACGAAATTGTAGGCCTGATTAACCGCCAGGATAGTTCCCCGAATGCCCGCTCGGCCAGCTGCGGTTTGGCGCCGCTTTTTGTCTTGCTCGACCTGATTGGAGCGCTCCTGGGTATTGCGAATTTTGTCCGACAAGAAGGCGTTTTCCCGTTCCGCGTTCTCAAGTTGCTTTCGAGCTTCGTCCAGCTGCGCCTGCATCTCCCCGGGCGAGGCTGCCCCTGGATTATCCGCCGGCTTGGCGCCGGGTTCTTCGACGCGGTGCTGCAACCCTGCAACTTCCGCCTGGTTCGCCTGCAACTTCGTTTGCAGGTCGGCCTTCTCCGTCTGCAACTGAGCCAGGTCAGACTGCACTTTGGCCGCAATTGTTTCTGCCTCAGCCGCCTTGGTCGTGGCAAGGACCGCCGCCGCTTCGCGCGCCTTGATATCTTTCTGGTCGGTCAGACGACGTTTTTCCACGGCGTCTCGCGCCGCATCGGCATTGGCCACGAGAGTGTGAAGCGACTTCGCCTTTTGACCGTTGAGAACGCCGAAAACCGCTGCGACAAGTAACAGTAATACCGACAAGCCGATGACATTCTTAGGGGTCGCGATTCCGGATCCGGAAGGTGAGAGCTCCATGCGGGGAGGTTTGTACACGCGGAAGGCTTGGAAATGCAATCCGATTTGCTGGTTTTTACGATTTATCAGCCTTTTTCTTCGCGGGGATTGCCGTTGCGCGCTGGCTTGTTCCGACCTATAGAACTCGCCATGGGACAGCAACATCGAGTCAGGACGAAACGGAAACGGCGTGCCGCCTACTTGGAACGCAAGAAGGTAAAGCGCCGCACGACTCGTCGGGAGGCGCCCAAAACGAAGTCGAAAAAGGCCGCGCCAGCAGCGCAATAGGGGGCGCATGGCTCGGCCGCCGCAAGGAGGCGGCGAGAGATGTCGCATCCTCGCATCTACCTAATCGTCGACGGGCACAGCATCATTTTTGCGTGGCCCGAGCTGCGTCTTCTGCATGACCGGCGGACCTCGCTCGCGCGCGAGGAATTAGCGAAACGGCTGCGCGACTACCAGGATTGGACGGGAGTTCACGTCGTGGTGGTGTTCGATGGCAAAGGGTCGCACGTGGGCGCGACGGCCGATCCCCACGATATCCAAATCTTTTATTCGCGGAAAGGCCAGACGGCCGACGCGATCGTGGAAAGGCTGGCCAGCAAATATGCGGGGCGGTTTCGCATCATTGTTGCGACCTCGGACAACTTGGAACAGGAGACAGCGGCCGCCTGCGGGGCGGAATGCGTTTCGCCGGATTCTCTGCGGGAAATGCTGAAAGAAGCGCGATCCCGTGGCGGCGGTTGATGGCCGCTTAGGCTGCGCCTAACAAGACCGGATCGGGTCGGGTCAGAGAGCGTTTACGGGTGCGCTGCTGGCAGGTGGCCAGGACACGGGCCAGGACCGAGTAAAGCTGTTCGATAGGGAGATTTTTGCTGACGTAACCATTCGCGCCGGCCCGTAGGGCAGCGTGCATTTGTTCCTCATCGTAGCCCAGGCCGGTGAAAACGATGATAGGAAGCGCCGGGCTGATTTCGCGGATGAATGAGATGAGAGACATGCCATCAATCTTCGGCATCTTCAGATCTACGATCACCACTTCGCAATCGTGGTGAGCGAGCCACGTCGCCGTCTGGAAGCCTTCCGTGATGGACTCGCAGGTGTGTCCTTTTTGACGAAGGTAGGTGACGAGGAAGCGGCTGATGCCGGGGTCGTCGTCGATAATCAGGTAGTGAAAGGATTCGCGATTGAGGAGCTTCATGGAGCTTGATAATTTCCATAATAACTATAGCAACTCCCTTGCCACCTAGTAGAGAGTTGCATCCGCGGCCAATGCCGGCCCTAGACGCGTCGCGCGGCCTCCGTTCCACGGGGAAGAGCGCTATTCGCCGAGCTTCTTCTCGATCGCCTTGACCCGCGCAAAAAGCTTACCCAGCCGGTGGATCCACGCGATTTGCTCCTTGGCTTCATTCAACGGCACCGCAGGCGAAAGCAACCATGGGCCGCTGCCGAGACTCTTGGTCACCCCGGTCTGCGCGCCGATGATGGCCCGATCGCTCACCTCGACATGTCCGACCAAACCGGCCTGCCCGGCGATGACGACATATTTCCCGACCCGCGCACTGCCCGCCATCCCGGCCTGGGCCGCGATCGCTGTGTGTTCGCCGATGACAACGTTGTGGGCGACCTGCACCAGATTATCGATCTTCACGCCACGTTGTATCCAGGTGCGGCCGAAGCGGGCGCGATCGATCGTTGTATTGGCGCCTATTTCGACATCGTCATCGATTTGCACAAACCCGACCTGCGGAATCTTGGTATAATGGCCTTCCACCATTTCGAATCCAAACCCGTCTGCTCCAATGACGGCCCCACTGTGAACGATCACCCGCGCTCCGATAATCGAGCGCTCTCGCACGGTCACATTTGGATAAATCAAAGTCTGCGCGCCAATCGCACAATCCCGTCCGACAAAAGATCCGGCCCCAATCACGGTGCCATCGCCGACGGTGGTGCCGCCTTCGATTACGGCGTGCGGCTGCACCGAGACGCCGGTTCCCAACTTTGCCCCGGCATCGACTACGGCAGTCGCATGAACACCGGGCTCGAATTTGACCGGTTCGGGCGCGAGCTTGAGGACCACTTGCTCGAACGCCTTCGCCGGGTGGGCGACCCGAATGTGGGCCAGTCTGATCGTTTCAGAAAAGTCGGACGGCACAAAGACAGCGGACGCCTGCGTCTTGCGGAGGAGCGGCACGTAACGGGGATCTGCGAAAAAGGTAATCTCTCCGGAGGTCGCTTCCATCAGAGAAGCGGCGCCTGTGATCAGCTGGGCCGGATCTCCGGTCAGCTGCCCGCCACACATGGTGGCGAGTTCTTGCAAGGTGAAGGCCACTGACTGAAGTGGAGCAGTTAGCGTTTCAGGCTGGCGCGCACGTCTTCGAGTTTGCCGGCGGAGCCGAGCTTTTCGTTCTTGTGGGCGATGAAATCCGCGTAGGCCTGGACAAAGATCTTCCCGGGCGGCCGGAAATCGAACTGCTCCGGATGATCGCGAAAGAACTCGCGATGCACGCGGGTCCAGACGAGCCGCCCATCGGTGTCGATATTCACTTTGGTCACGCCCAAGCGGGCGGCAGGCAGATACTCTTCCTCGTTCACTCCGCGCGCCGAAGGATCGAGTGTGCCGCCGGCCGCGTTGATGCGTTCCACTTCGGACTGAGGCACGCTGGAAGATCCGTGCATCACAATGGGGGTAAGGGGCAGGCCGGCCTTCTTTAGATTGTCGCGGATCTGTTCGATGACTTCGAAGTGGAGCGATTGCTGCCCCTTGAATTTATAGGCGCCATGGCTGGTGCCAATGGCGGCGGCGAGCGAGTCGCACTGTGTCTGTTTAATGAACTCGATTGCCTCTTCCGGATTCGTTAGGCAGGCGTGACCTTCATCGACCTGGATGTCTTCTTCCACGCCGCCCAGTTGACCGAGCTCGGCTTCAACGCTGATGCCCTTGGGGTGGGCGCGCGCCACCACCCGTTGCGTGGTGGCGACGTTGTTGGCGAAGGACTCGTGACTGGCGTCAATCATGACGGAACTGTAAAAGCCCGAGTCGATACAATCGTAGCAGGTTGCTTCGTCGCCGTGATCGAGGTGCACGGCAAAGATTGCTTCGGGGAACATCTCCTCGGCCATCCGGATCATGGCTTCGAGCATGCGTTTGTCGGCATAACCGCGAGCACCCTTTGACAGTTGAATAATAAAGGGAGCCTTGCTTTGCACATTCCCGCGGAACAAACCGAGCAGCTGCTCCATGTTATTGATGTTATAGGCACCGACTGCAAACTTGCCGTAGGCGACCTTGTAGAGTTGGGCAGTGGTTACGATCATAGGAGTATGTAGTGAGCGGTTGCCGCGATGATGGACTTACCGGGTTGGCCAACGCGTGACGTTTGGTCAACCAGACTCAAAGCGCTTGGCCCAAATCGCAACTCGAAAGTTTGATCAGTGCCCGTTCGGGCTGGCCGGCAACATCACACTCACGAGAGTACCGCTCGAACTTGAGTCGATATTCAGGCGGCCATGGTGATCGAATACGGTTCGCTTGACCGTGGGCAGACCGAGCCCCATGCCACGAGGCTTGGTCGTGCAAAAGGGCGAAAAAATCTTGTCCTTCAGTTCGGGAGCGATGCCAATTCCGTTATCGCGAATGGTTACAATCACGCCGCTGGCATGATCGCCTTCGCGGATTGACTTGGCCGAAAGAGTAATGCGCGGTTTATCCTGGTCGGACGTGGCTTCGGCCGCGTTCACGACAAGATGAGCGAAGGCTTCCGTCAGGGCCGTTTCATCGCCGAGGACGGTGGGCAGATCATTCGCGAGCGACGTTTCCACGGTGACCTCGCCGTTCCGGACGAAGCGCCCGCGCGCGATTTCGAGTCCTTTGCGCACGGAGGCACGAACGTCAATTGGTTTTAAGGCCAGTTCCGCCGGGTGCGCAAAGCCGTTGATCTGCGTAATGATGCCGTCGAGGCGATCGATCTCTTTGACGACGATCTCAGTGAAATCCTTCCGAAAATCGGCATCGTCGAAACGTTCCGGGAGCAGCTGGGCAAAGGTTTTTATGGCCACCAATGGATTGCGGATCTCATGAGACATGCTGGCGGCGAGATCGGTCCAAAAGACGGCCCGCTCGTCCAGGTCTTGTTTCTCCTGAAGGGACTGCTCGGCGGTCAAGTCCTGGATGACCGCGACCGCACCCAGAGGTATTTGTTCATCGGCCAGCCGGCGTGTCTCCACCGCGAGTGGGCGCTGCGTTTTGCTATCGGTCCAGCGGCGCGGCGCCAGGTTGGACCGGGTGTCGAGTGCTTCGCGGAGAAAGCCGGCCAGCGCCCCACCGAGCACCTCCACTGTTTTGCCTAAAGCGTCCTGACTCGAGATGCCGAGCATCGCTTCCGCGGTGGGATTGAACCAGCGAATGACACCTGCGTCATCCGTGGCAACGATTCCCGGTGGGATAGATTTAAGGAGCGTTTCCGCGAGTGTCTTTTGCAGCGTTACTTCCTCGTTGAGCAAGGCATTTTCAAGGACGGTTGAGACGTGCTCGGCCAAAACCATCAGGCCCTCCAGGTCCCGATTTTCGAAGCGCAAGCCGGTCAGGCGATGCCCGAAGAAGAGCCATCCCGTAATTCGGCCGCGCGCATAGAGAGGTACGATGACTTCGGCCCCCAGAGTATCCAGGGCGCGGCGTAAAATGGTGCGCTGCGCGCGATCTGCCACCTGCGGAAGATTGGCCCGGCTGACCAGGTGGGCATGCAATTCGAACCAGCGCACCACCGGGTCGCGGTCGCCAAACTCCACGTCATAGGTCTCCGGCAAACAGCGCATCCCGGCCCTGAGCCGATATCGCTCGCCTTCCCGTTTTTTCGAAAAAATTCCAAGGCGCGTGACGCCGGCTGCGTCAGCCACGCTCTCGACGATATTGGCCAGAAGTGCGTCGATACTCTCGAAGCGGCGGAAGACGCGGGGAAAACGGAGCATGGGGGCTGATCCAGAACCGTAGCTGTCGGAGAATGCTTCGGCGCGATGAACTGGTTCGGGCGTGGCAAGGGCGGCCGACTCCTCGCGCAAGTCACGATTTTCTTCGCGCACGCGTAAATGATCCATGGCCCGGCTGACCAGCGCCTGAAAACGGCGTCGATCGAGGTGAAGATCTTCGGCCGCGTAAATGCCGGACTGTTCGGCATCTCGAAAAGGTTCCGAGCGTAACGTTCCGAGCGCGATCATCAGCACGTTAGGCCAGCCCTTCTGGATTTCGTCCAGCAGATCGCGCCCTTCCCGTGCGCGCAGGTCGAGCAGGAGAAGGGACGGTCCCGCTTGCTGCAGGACGACATCAAGCCGGCTCGGATCGTGCACGTGCCGGACCTCGGAGAGCGTGCGCATGTAAGCCTTGACTCGCCGCACGAGTTCCGGGTCCTGACTATATAAGATGCAGGATGGGGGAGCTGTCATGCCGCGGCCACCTCGCTGTCGAAACGAACGAGGGGAAGGAGGATGTGAAAAGCTGTTCCTTTTTTCAGTTCGCTCTCCACCTCAATCTGGCCGCCATGCTCCTGAACGATGCCGTGGACTACGGAAAGGCCCAATCCCGTGCCGTAGTCTTTGGTGGTGAAAAAAGGATCGAAAACATGCGCCAGATCCTCATCGCGAATTCCTTCGCCGCTGTCACGAATGCTGATGCGCAAGACTTCGTGCGCTTCGCCATTAGTCTGCGGGGAAGACGAGATCCAGTCTGTCCCCGTCCGGATCTCTGTTCGGATGCTGAGCTCTCCGCCGTTTTTCATCGCGTCCATGGCATTGATAAAGAAATTGAGAAAAACCTGTTCGAGCTGATCGGAATCCGCTCGGATTGTATCAACATTTGCATCCAAAAAACGAGTTAATTTGATGTCTTTCTGGTAAAGACGATGTCCCACGAGGAGAAGAGACTTCTCCAGGATGTCGTGCACATGCATCGGTTGGAGGTGCGGCTTGGCTGGGCGAGCGAAGCGCAACAGCTGATTAACGAGCGAGTCGATCCGGTCTATCTCATGCCCGATAAGATTGGAAAAGGTCTCGCGGAACTCAGAATCGTTGTATCGCTCGGGCAGGAGTTGGGCAAAAGTCTTGATCGAGACGAGGGGATTCTTAATCTCGTGCGCCATACCGGCCGAGAGAGTGCCGAGGCTGGCCAGTCGGTCGCTTCGACGAATCTGAGACTCCAGGCGCTTCAGTGCCGTGATATCGGTCAGGACCATCAACGCGCCGAGGACTTGTCGGTCCTGCCCGTGGAAAATCGATGTGCTGACCCGCACGGCGGTTCCCTCCGTAGCGGACTGGAGGATGTACTCGCAGTTCTGACCTTCTCCCGTCCGCAAAGTTTCGCGCAGGGCATCCCGCACGGGATCAGGCAGCGCGTTGATCGATTGATCGAGACTCTTGGCTGGCTCGAGTCCCGTGATCTGACCGGCCTCATTATTAAAGACGGTCACGCGCTCATCGATTCCAGCCGCGATCACGCCGGTCGTAAGATTTTGCAGGAGCGTTTCATTATACATCTTCGCGTTCTGCACTTCGGTAAAGAGCTGCGCGTTGTCGATGGCCACAGCGAGCTGTCCGCATAGGACCTGCAAAGCATTCTGCTCGGCACTTCCGTAAATTCGTCCGGAAGATCTCGGGCCCAGAAGCATCACGCCCGCCAGATGCTCGCGCGCAAAGATGCCCACCGCGACAGACACAGCGAGCTCTCGCATTCTGCTGGTCAGGCGAACCACTTCGGCGGTCGGGCGAATTCGGTGCAATTCGTCAAGCACGACCGGTTCGCGATGCGTCTTGAGATAGAGGGCGATGGGATCCTGCGAGTCGAGATGGCGATTTTGCGCAGGTTCCTTGGATCGAGACATGGCATAGCTCGTGGTGTAGCCCTCCCGGCCGTGCACCAGAATCCATACGCGTTCAGCGCCTACTGCATCCGCTATGGTGCCGGCGAACCGATGCAGTAAATCGCGCAACGTTGTGACCGACGACAGGATTTCCGCCGCCTTGCTCACGGTGGCGCGAAAGTCGAGATGATGGCTGCTGATGAAAAGGCGTTCCGCCAGGCTGCGCGAAACTCCGCGCGCCGGCGCCATGGCGAAGGCGATGACTATGCCCGCCGTGACGTGCGCAATCGAGCGCGCATTATGGGTCGATTGCAGGACCGTATCGACCAGCCACCAAACCAGAGCGTAAAGCGCAAGAAGGTAAAGAGTGAGAAGAGAATAAGAGATCGCGCGGCGCAGGAACAAGCCGACCTCCATGATCTTGCGAGTCGCAACGCCGTAAGAGAAAACGGCACTGAAGACGACCACACGGAAGGGCGCGAAGGCCAACAAACGGGCCGGGTCGATGAAGGAGCGCAGCGCCAGGGTCATGACGAGGGGAGAGACGACGGCAAACAATCCGCCGATGAGCACGAACCCCAGCTCGGCGTGCTGGCCACCCTCGCTCCGGCGAAGATCGCGGATCGAACTGGTGATCAGAAAAAGGGCGGCACTGGCAAAAAAGGCGGCGTAGACAAGCCCGCCTGGGCCGTAGATCGGTTTGGGTAGGGCAATTCCCGGCTCCGAACTGATTAAGGCGGCCTGCACGAACCAGTGGGTCTGGCAAAAACAGACAACCGCGAATGTGACAAGCATCCACAGCTTGGAATGCCCGAAAATTCTGCTCCAGCTCAACTCGTTTCGAGTCATGGAAAGCCGCAAGAGGTTGAATGCGGCCAGAACCAGGGCGCCCGCCGCCGAGGCTTCGCGGATGCCCCACGCAGCGCGCGTCGCGTCCGGTGCGGTAAAAGCGAAGTATAAGCTACCCAGCCACCCCGCCGTAATTAATGACAGAACCAGGAAGCACTGATTTGACCGACGGTGCCAATTCGCGTGAAAAACAACCAGGCCCAGTCCCAATTGCAGGATCAGCGCGACAAGAATCGGAAGTGTAGCGCCGGTCATTCTAGGAACGTACGCGCGAAAGGACGAGGCTGCTCGCGCTGCCACCCAGTCCGCGCACATTGACGAGGGCCGTGTCAATTCGAGCTTTGCGTCGCCGGAAGGGAACAAAGTCGAGGTCGCAACGCGGGTCCGGCGTCTCGTAGTTTGCGGTCGGCGGAACCATCTGGTCGCGGATGCTCAAAGCGGCGGCCAGCACTTGAAAGGGGCCCCCCGCCGCGAGCGGATTTCCGGTCACTCCTTTAATTGAATTGACCGGCACCTCGTAGGCCCGTTTTCCAAAAACTTGTTTGATGATGCACGCCTCTGCCGCATCGAGTATGGGATGGCCCGGTCCGTAGGCCGAAATGTAGTCGATGTCAGCCTCGCTCGCGCCCGCATTTGCCAGGGCCAGCCGCATGGAATGCTCAAGTCCCGAAGCCGGAAGATCTGGGTCCAGATCGCGCTGCGACCCGTATCCCCGGATTTCGGCGTAAATCCGAGCATTCCGTCCCTGCGCGCGCTCCAAATCTTCCAACACGAAAATACCGGCGCCCTCTGAAATAACTCCGGAGTCCCGATCCAAATCGAAGGGACGACTGGCTTTTTCGGGCGAATCATTGCGGGATGAACTGAGCCCGCTGGCAATGAAACTCGCCATGGCCAGGGGAGTGATCGGTGCGTCGGCTCCTCCGACGATCGCAATCTCTGCTTCGCCCGAACGGATTAATCCTGCGCCGATGGCAATGGCGTCCAAGCCGGATGGGCAGGCCGAAGAGACGGTCGCCGCATTGGCACAAGCGCCGAGGCGATCGGCAATGACGTTGGCGGCGGCTTGTGGTTTCGAGGCTCCCAATGAACTGGGCCCGACCCGGTCCGGTCCTGGCCCGTTCACCTGATGAAACACCCGTTCGATCACATCAAGCGCGCTGGTACTAACACCGATGACGACCGGGGTCGGACTGGGCAGTTCCAGATTGTCCCGGTCCAGTCCGGCGTCGGCCAACGCCATCATGGTGGCGGCGTAGGCGAGCTGGGTGTGCCGGGCCATTCGATTAGGACGCAATTCGGCCTCGATATGATCGCCCGGCACGAATCCCTTGACCTCGCCGGCGATGCGGCTTTTGAATTGGGTGGCGTCAAACAGAGTGATGGGACCGATGCCGCTGCGCCCGGCCAGCAAGGACTCCCAAAAAGCGTCGATGCCTATTCCGTTAGGCGCGAGCACGCCCATGCCTGTGATGACAACCCGATTGCGTTTCATCATCATGACGCCCCCCGGCCGCGAACGGAAGAGGCGATGCGACCGCACGGTGGATACGTGCGCCGAATCTGTCGGGGGTTTTTCGCGGTGGAATGTGCGGAGATTTTGTCGCCCACTAATCGATCACGCCGCATTCTAAGCGCTACATTAAATCGAGTCATTATATTTTTATGTCGCTTTTTGGCGAGTTATTCACTATTCGACCAGCTTATTCACAAGTTGCAGCTTGCACGCCAACTAAAACGGTTTCAGCTTTGCGCGCCGATGGTGCGGCCATCTCCTTTTCCTGTTATCTGCCCGCTTCGACGGCACGCTGTTAGCTATCATCGCGATTGACACCCACATGACCGTGCCGCCTGACCTGCCTCAAATCCTCGTGATTGACGATGAGATGGGGCCTCGTGAAAGCCTTCGCATGCTGCTGAAGCCCGAGTACAACGTGGCCACGGCAGATTGCGTGGAGGCCGGGATCAAGCTGCTGAAGGAGAAGCAACCCGATACCATTGTCATGGACATCCGTATGCCGGGAATGACCGGGATCGAGGGTTTGCGCAAGATTCGCGAGATTGATCCACACCTCTCCGTCATCATGCTGACCGGATTCGGCGCCCTTGAGACCGCCAAAGAAGCGCTGCGTCTTGGCGCCAATGATTATATCAGCAAGCCTTTTGATGCCGGTGAGATGCGCGAAGTGATTGGCCGAAACGTGGAGCGGACCCGATTGCAACGGGCGGGTGAGAACACCGCGGCTGAGATCAAGGAATTAAACAACCGGCTGCTCAAAGAGCTGGCGCAAAAGGAACGTCTCGCATCGTTAGGCCAGGCTTCCGCCGAATTTGTGCACGATCTGGGCAATCCCCTTACCATCGTGTGGGGTTACGTTCAGCTGCTCGCACGCAAGCTCGAGAAAACGGAAAATGGGGGCGCCACCGAGAATTCCGCGTCCATCAAGGAGCTGAATATAATCGAGCAGAATGTGCGCATGTGCCGCGATCTGCTCACCATGTGGCAGAGCTACGGGAGCGTCGAAGCCCTGCCGCACAAACCAATTTCTGTTTCCGCCATCGTGCGCGAAGTGATCAAAGGCGTGGGGCCTATGGCCGGCCAGAATGGCATCGAATTGAAGGTGACGGTTTGTGAGGAGGCCTGCACCCTGATCGGCGACAGCGTGCAAATTAATCGTGCCATCCAGAACGTCATCATCAACGCGCTGCAGGCCTCGGCGGACAAGAAGGGGTTGGTCTCGGTCGACTGCACTCCCGGCGACTTTTATGTTGATATCCGTGTGGCCGATAGTGGCTCCGGGATTACGCCGGGCCAGATGAGCAAAATTTTCGATCCCTACTTTACCACCAAACAAGGGAAGAGCGGCACCGGTCTCGGTCTCTATATCACCAAGAAGGTGGTCGAGGATCACAACGGGTCGATCAAAGTCGATAGCACGCCGGACGTGGGAACGACTTTCACCATCCGCTTGCCGCTGCTCAATAACTGAGCAGCGCGCTCCGTCGCGGTTTAACTTGTCACCTCCCGCGCGTTTGGTTTTGCTGAACGCGTGTTGCCTGCCTATCGCGTCGCGCCAATTTTTCTTATCCGAATGGCCGGCGTTCCGTTCGATTCGGTTGAAACACTGGCCACGCCCGAATCGGTCCGGGTAGCCCGCGAACTGGAGATGCGGCGCGGCGTTCGCGCCCGGGCTCGCGAAGCCGTCGAACAGTTCTTTCGTTCACGCGAGCGACTTTTATCCGCGGACGCCTATCGCGCCTTGCGCGTAGCCATTCACGCGAACAAACCGCCCGTCGGCATTTTTGGAGAACAGCCTCCCATCTTTTCGCATTACGCGGCGGCGGCAACAGCTGTCGCGTCCCTCGAGGCGCAACTGGCCGAGACCCTCGAGCGGGAAGTGGCTGGCGCGCGTCGGGCTCTCATTCAGCAGAGCCGGAAATATCTGGAACGCTACCTTCTCTTCGGTGCCGAAGGAGTTCGCGGAATGTTAACCGGTCAACTCGTGGCTTACCCGGAAGGGGGCCAGTTTCCCGATCGGAACAACGCAGCTCGGAAAGTCGAACAGAGTTTGCTCATGTATTTGCAGCGCGTCGCCACCAAGAACGACACCTTCAGCGAATTCGGCCCGTCCAGTTGGGGACGAATCGAGCCGACCTCCACGGGGGTTCGTATCGAACCGCAAAGTGGAATCGCGGCGCGCGAAGTATTTCTGGAACGTTGGACGGCTCACGCGATGGCCGCCGCCATGAACGCCGATCCCGACGTGCGGGCTATGCTCCATGGGCGCAGCGTCGATGTTCCGGCGCTGGAACCGCACGCCTTCGATACGCTCTTGGCCGACGTGAAAAAATGGATCGGCGGACCGGTCCGCGATCACTGGTCGTCCGTGTTGCAACCGCTGGCCGAACTACAGGCTCGATTTGCCGGCGCCACGGCGACGCTCGAACGCGGCGCGATTTTGGGTGAAGCCCGGTCCCGGCTCGAGTCGGTCGGGGCGCCCCGCGGGACGAGTGAGCGTTTTCTTTATTCGGCGACAAATCCGATCGGCGAAGAGTGTGTCCGCGAAAGCGGATTTCGGATTAGCGAAACTCTCGTGAGCCAGGTCAGCCTGGATGCGGCCCCTTGGATCGATCTCTGGCGCGATTCGTTCGCCTTCATCGCCAGCCGGGTTGCGGCGGGTCTGCGGCAGGTTTTTGAAAAAGCCGCTCCGCCAGATGGCGCTCTTCCGTTGCCGCTCTTTCTGCAGGCTTGTGAAGCGGCCCGGTTGCCTTTGCCGGGTACCGGTCTTATCGCGCTTGCCGTCATGGCGTTCCAGGAAGTGAAGGCCGCTTTTCGGGAGCGCCTGCGCCCGCACGCCGGCCAGGAAGTCTACGATCTGACGCTGGAAGACTGCCACGTGGTTCGGAACAATTTTGAGTATCCGAGCTTCGACGAATACACATATCCGTCGGCGGATCTGCAGCTCGCCGCCCAATCTGTCGAGGCGGTGGCGGCTGGAAATTACAAATGGATCATCGGCGAATTACATCCGCCCGTAGCCCTGCTCCATCACGGTTTTTACTGGGGCTGCCCGGATAAGAATTTGCTCAACGAGGCCTTTGCCCAAAGCGCTTTCGGTCAGCCTAATTTTCATTTCGGATTTTTCGCGGCTGATTTTACGGCGCACACCACCGTCCGCATCTTCGATGCCCTGCCTGACCTTTCCTATTTCGTGGCGCCGCAGCGGGGAAATTCGAAATGGCAGATGGTTCCCCCGGATTCGGCCGAGGTTTACATCGACGCCGCGACGGGAGATGTACGCGTTCGCCGCACCGATTCGCGCGAATATCTTGGATCGTTCGCACGCGCCTGGCTCATTCCGTTAGGCTTTCATCCATTCCAGTTTGGACTCGCGCCGCACACGCCGCGCCTGCGCTGCGGACGCGTCATCGTGCAGCGCCGAACATGGACCGTCCGGGCCGATGAAATGCCCGCTGGTCACTACAACGGCATCTCCGCCGATCTGGTTACAGCCGTCGAACAAATCCGCGCCGGCAAAGATTGGCCTCGCTACATTTACATTCGACCGACAGAACAGGCCTTGCGCCGGAGCGGAGCGGAAGGGCGCGATAAGGATACCAAACCTGTGTTCATCGACTTGGAGAGTTATTTATTTCTGGAAATCTTTCATCGCTGGCTGGTTAAAGCGGGAGAATTGGAGGTCACAGAGATGCTGCCCGCGCCCGACGGGTTGCCCTGGCGGGAACCAGATGGACGCCGCACCTTTGAATTGAGAACGTTGATCGTGCCCGGCTCATGAGGATTGTCGCCGTAGCTAATCAGAAAGGAGGGGTCGGTAAAACGACGACCTCGGTCAATCTGGGCGCAGCTCTCGCTGTCCATGGAGTACGCATTCTTTTGATCGATCTTGACCCGCAGGGAAACGCAACCAGCGCCTTTGGCATGCAGGAACTGGAAGGAGAAAGCCTCTACGATCCGTTGGTAGGCAATGAATCGATCGTGCAAAAAATTTTCCCGACGCGATTGAACGGGTTGTTCCTGGTGCCGGCCGATCTCGATTTGGCCGGAGCGGAAATCGAAATTGCTCGCATGGATAATCATCTCACCCGGCTGAGCAAGACTTTGTCCGTCTTGCGCGCGGACGGGACTTTCGACTTTATCCTGATCGATTGCCCGCCCTCGCTTGGCATTCTCATGACCAACGCGCTGGCCGCCGCCGACGAAATTTTAACTCCGATTCAGTGCGAATATTTCGCCTTGGAAGGCCTCGTCAAAATTGTGCGCGTGGTTGAACAGGTGCGCGCCTCGGGGGCGAATCCGAATGTCGAGATTGCCGGCATCGTCATGACCATGTTCGACGGGCGAACTAATCTCAGCTCGCAGGTGGTCGCGGAAGTGCGCAAGCATTTTGGCGAGCGCGTTTACGAAACAGTCATTCCGCGCACCGTGCGTCTGAGCGAAGCGCCGAGCTTCGGAAAAACAATCCTTGAGTACGATTCGTCCGGGGGCGGCGCGCGCGCCTACCGCCAGCTCGCCTTAGAATTTCTCAAGCGGCACGCGACCTCGCCTAATCCTTAGCTTGGCCGCCCCACTCTTCGCGCGCGATGGCGAAGACTTGCGCGGGAAAACCCTTAAAGGTCGTTTCTTTTTCCAAGAGCATCCCGTTCTTCTCGGCGACGCGTCGTGAGGCCACGTTCTCAGGATGAATCAGAGATATGACGCGGGGAAGTTGCAGATCGCGGAAGGCGTGATCGCGCACGGCCCGCGCCGCTTCCGTGGCCAGACCACGATCCCAGTAGTCGGGATGAAGGCGATACCCGATCTCGACCTCCGGCCCGTCATCCACCTGTTGATGGAGGAAGCCGCAGTAGCCGATGAGGACCTCGTCTTCGCGATTTATGACCGCGAATTGTGACGCTAGCCCCTGCTGATCCCAATGAATCACTTTCTCGAGGAATGCAGCGGTCTCTTCCCGGGAATAAAGTTGGCCTCCCGTGAAGCGCATAAAGCCGGGGTTGCGGAAGAGCACTGCCATTCTGTCGAGGTCACTGTGCGAAAAAGGCCGAAGTGAAAGCCGTTCCGTTTCAATCCTGGATTCCGTCATAATCTTGCACGTTCACTTGAACATTAGGCGCGGTTGATGGAAAGTCTGATAGGGAACCATGGAGCTGCAAACGAAACTGGCGATTCTGGCGGACGCCGCCAAGTATGACGCCTCCTGCGCGAGCAGCGGAACTACCAAACGGAACTCGCGCGAATCCAAGGGGATTGGTTCCACCACGGGCTCGGGGATTTGTCATAGTTATACGCCGGACGGGCGCTGCGTTTCTCTGCTCAAAATTCTGCTCACGAATTATTGCGTTTACGATTGTCTCTACTGTATCAACCGCGTTTCCAGCAATGTGCAGAGGGCACGCTTCACCGTCGCCGAGGTGGTGCAGCTGACGCTCGATTTTTATCGGCGCAATTACATTGAAGGCCTCTTCCTTAGCTCCGGAATTATTCGCGATCCCGATTATACCATGGAGCAGGTGGTGTCCGTGGCGCGGACACTGCGGCAGGATCATCATTTTCGCGGATACATCCATTTAAAAACTATTCCGCAGGCCTCGGCCGAGTTGATGGAGGAAGCGGGTCGTTGGGCTGATCGCATTAGTATTAATATTGAGCTGCCCACGGAGATTGCCCTCGCGCAATTGGCTCCCGAAAAGAATTTTGCGGATACGCACAAGGCCATGGCGGGTATCCGCAGGCGCATCGAGCAATCCAAAGCAGAGCGCAAGGAAAGCCGGAAAGCGCCGCTCTTCGCACCGGCTGGTCAAAGCACCCAGATGATTGTCGGGGCGACCGATACCCCGGACTCTCAAATTTTGGCCCAGGCCTCCACACTTTACGCGCAGCACAAATTGCGACGGGTTTATTACTCCGCCTTCAGCCCGATCCCCGACGCCTCCAGTAAATTGCCACTCGTCGCACCGCCGCTGATTCGCGAGCATCGGCTTTATCAGGCGGATTGGCTGCTCCGCTTCTATGGATTCTCCGTGGACGAGCTGACTACGCCGGCTGAACCGGATTTGGATCTAAAGATGGATCCGAAACTGGCCTGGGCCTTGCGCCATCGCGAAATGTTTCCGGTCGATTTGAACAAGGCGTCCCGGGAATTGTTGTGGAGAGTTCCGGGTCTGGGCACGAAAGCCGTGGAGCGAATTCTGCGCTTACGCCGCTGGCACCGGTTGCGCGTGGAGGATCTTTATCGTCTCCGACTCGCTGTAGGAAAAGTGCTGCCGTTTGTGCAACTGGACGGGCATCGTTCCACGACGGGGCCAGGTGAGGCGGCTATGTCGATAGCCAGAACTCCACAACAATTGGATTTGTTTCGTGACCGTCCCTCTGTCCTGACAGGGCAACTTTAGCGGTGGACCAAGTTACCTTCGTCCCCAACTTCGCCGCATGGCAACAAGCGGCCCGAACGGCTCTGCAACACGAAGTGCCTCCGGGAAATATTGCCTGGGAAGAAATGGTTTCGGCACAGCCGGCGCTGGCTTTGTTTGACGAGCACGACGCCCCAACGGAGGCGAAAGGCAGCCGGGTTCCTGTTCCTAAGAAGTTTGTGAGAATCGCGCAGCTCGTTAGCCTGCACTGCGACGAAAAACGTTGGGCACACCTTTACCGGCTGCTCTGGCGGCTGACCCATGGGGAGCCAAAATTGCTCGAGATTTTTGTGGATTCCGACGTAGCGCAAATCTTCGAAATGGAGAAATCGCTGCGACACGACATTCACAAGATGCGCGCGTTCGTCCGGTTTCGCCGGGTTGAGGCGGCGACCGAACCGTGGTTTGTGGCCTGGTTCGAACCGCAGCATCACATCGTGGAACATAACGCGCGCTTCTTCGTTGACCGTTTTGCCTCGATGAACTGGTCAATCCTCACGCCCGATCGATGCGCGCACTGGGATTCGAAGGATCTTACCTTCACCGAGGGAGTCGATCGTTCGCGGGCGCCCGCCAAAGACCGAGTGGAAGCCCTTTGGCTCACTTATTATCAAAATATTTTCAACCCGGCGCGCGTAAAAGTGCACGCAATGCAGGCTGAGATGCCGAAGAAGTATTGGAAGAATTTGCCGGAGGCGGAGCTGATCCCAAGCTTGCTTCGCGAAGCACCCGTTCGGGTCGAATCGATGATGCAAAGAAGCGTTAGTAAGGGTCGGGATGAGGAAGAGGAGTGGCGTCCTGCGCCCGCCCCGGAATCGTCCAGCCTGGCGGAAGTGGCGAAAGCAGCCTGTGCCTGCACCGCCTGTCCGCTTTATAAGCGCGCCACTCAGACCGTTTTTGGAGAAGGCCCGAAAGGCGCGCGCATCATGCTGATCGGCGAGCAGCCGGGGGATTCCGAAGATCTCACCGGAAAACCATTCGTGGGTCCTGCCGGTCAGCTCATGGATCGAGCTTTGGTCGAGGCGGGCATCGATCGCAAGGAAGTTTATGTCACGAATGTGGTGAAACACTTCAAATGGGAGCCGCGCGGCAAACGACGAATTCATCAAAAGCCGAATTCGCGCGACATCGCCGCGTGCCGTCCGTGGCTGGAAGCTGAACTCCGGTTGGTGAAACCGGCTGTGGTCGTATGCCTTGGCGCGACCGCCGCGCAAACCATTTTCGGCTCGGCTTTTCGCGTTACGCGTGAGCGGGGCAAAGTCTTGTCCTCACCTCTCGCCTCCGCCGTCGTGGCGACCGTTCATCCTTCCTCCTTATTGCGCCAACCCGATGAAGAATCGCGCGCGCGCGAATACCTGCACTTCGTGGCCGATTTGCGGGTGGCTCTGCAAGCGGCGGGCTGACCGGTCACTGGCAAATTGTGCTTTCTCTACGGGGGAAGCCTGATACAATCAACGCCATGTTCGAGCACAGTCACCATCATCCTCATGGAGGGCTTGTGCTCGATTAGCGTCCGGGAAAAAAGGACGAGCACGAGGCCCGCGCACCGAAATGGTCCGCGGGTTTTTTATTCTCATATGAATCTTGAATATTCGAAATTGAAAGGTGTTTTGCCGGCTGTCATCCAGGAGGCAGAGACGGGACGCATTCTCATGGTGGGCTTCATGAACGAAGAGGCGTTTCGTCGCACGATCGAAACGGGGCTGGTCACGTTTTTCAGTCGTTCGCGAAATGCCATCTGGGTGAAAGGCGAAACTTCAGGGCATCAACTGAGGGTGCTCGAAGTAGCGACGGACTGCGACCAGGACACATTTTTAATCAAGGTCGAGATGGTCGGCCCGGGCGTGTGTCATAACGGTTATAAAAGCTGTTTTTATCGTCGGCTCGAAGGTGGGCAATGGGTTGAGGCGGAGAAGCGGACCTTCGATCCGGCTGCGATTTATGGAGAGAAGTAATGAAACTTAAACTCGGCATTCCCAAAGGCAGCCTGGAGCAGGCTACCATCGAACTTTTTCAAAAAGCCGGATTTCACATTCGGACCAGTAGTCGCTCCTATTTTCCGACGGTCGACGATCCGGAGATCGATTGCATGCTCATCCGCGCGCAGGAGATGGCGCGTTATGTGGAAGATGGCGTCCTCGATGCCGGCCTAACGGGCCGCGATTGGGTGGAGGAAACCGATGCAAATGTCGAGCCCCTCTGCGATCTTATTTATTCGAAACAGAGCTTCGGCAAGGTCCGCTGGGTTCTGGCGGTGCCGGAATCGTCCCCGTTCAAGTCTGCCCAGGATCTGGAAGGCAAAATCATCGCCACCGAGTTGGTCGAGACGACCAAACGCTATCTCGCGCGCCGTGGGGTTACGGCCAAGGTCGAATTCAGCTGGGGGGCGACCGAGGTGAAGCCGCCGGTCCTGGCCGATGCGATAGTGGAAGTCACGGAAACCGGCGCGTCACTCCGCGCGAGCAACCTGCGCATCATCGAGACGGTGCTTGAGTCGAACACTCAGCTGATCGGAAACATCGATTCGATGCGGGACGAATGGAAGCGACGCAAACTGGCCGACATTCGAATGCTTCTGGAGGGCGCCATCAATGCGCTCGGTAAAGTCGGACTGATGCTGAATGTCCGTCGCGCCGATCTGGCCACCGTTTTAAATATTCTGCCCGCCCTGAAGAAGCCCACTATTTCACAGCTGAGCGATGACGAGTGGGTGGCCATCAACACGGTCCTCGAAGAATCGACTGTCCGTCACATCATTCCCCGGCTGAAGGAGGCCGGGGCGCAGGGGATTGTCGAATACCCGCTCAACAAGATCATTGTGTAGCGCGATGATTCGAATCATTTCAGCAAATGCCGTCGGCGATCTCGTCACGCGAAAAGTGAGTCGCCACGAGGAGGCGGAAAACGTGGTCCGGAAGATCATCGAGGAGGTGCGCGCGGAGGGGGACCGCGCTTTGCTCCGCTATGCCCGTGTCCTCGATGGATTCGATCGTGATTCATTCCGGGTCGAGCCGAAGGAGCTGGACGCAGCCCGGGCGGTCATGACTCCGGAATTACGGGAGGCCGTGCACACCGCCTCCGCCAATATCCGCGCCGTGGCTGAGCTGCAGTTGCCCGAGTCCTGCATGACCGAGATGGAGCCGGGTCGACGCATTGGCCAGATCGTTAGGCCAGTGGAGACGATTTGCGCCTACGTTCCTTCGGGACGGTATCCCCTTGTCTCAACTCTCATGATGACGGTCATTCCCGCGCAGGTCGCCGGGGTGGGAAATATTTGCGTCACAACACCGCGGGCCGCCCCGGAGATTCTGGGAACGGCATCACTGCTCGGTCTGCCGAAATTGTTTCTCCTCGGCGGCGCGCAGGCCATCGCCGCATTTGCCCTTGGCACCGAGACGATCCCGCGAGCGGATCGCATCGTCGGGCCGGGCAATGTTTACGTGACGGTCGCGAAAAAAATACTGGCCGGTGAAGCGTCGATAGACTTCGTGGCCGGTCCAACTGAAATCGTGATCATCGCCTGCGATGGAAATCCGGTTTGGATCGCAGCAGACATGCTGGCCCAAGCCGAACACGATACGCAGGCCTGTGCCCTCCTTTTGACGACCTCAGCTTCGCTCGCGTCGGCCGTGGCTGAGGAAATTGAAAAGCAGTTGAGCAGCCTTTCCACGGCGTCCGTGGCGCGCGAGGCGATTGAACGAAACAGCGCCATCATTCTGGTTGATTCCGTGGAGCAGGCGTTGGAGTTGAGTAATCGATACGCGCCGGAGCATTTGAGCATCGATGATTCAAGTCTGCTCGAAAAGATCGATCATGCCGGGAGTGTCTTCGTTGGACCGAACAGCCCGGAAGCGGCCGGCGATTATGCCAGTGGTCCGAACCATGTGCTTCCAACGGCGGGGGCGGCGCGCTGGCGCGGCGGACTTTCCGCGGCTGATTTCGTCAAAGTGATTTCGGTCCAAGAGCTTTCTTCTGAAGCGCTGCAAAATCTTGCGCCGGCGGTGACAACCCTGGCGCGGGCGGAAGGGTTGGAGGCGCACGCGCGTTCCGTCGAGGTGCGACGCCATGGATGACATCCTAAAACCGCGCCCGGCCGTGGAAAGAATGACTGCGTACGCGCCGCCCACCGCCGGTCGGGCCGGCAAGCTGCGGCTCGACTTCAACGAAAACACGGTGGGCTGTGCGCCGGCCGTCCTGGCTTTTTTGCACGAGAAGCTGGATGCAGAAACGCTCGCTATTTATCCCGAATATGGCGCGGCTCGGGCCGAGTTAGCGGCGCACTTCGGTGTGCCTCAATCCGAACTGCTCTTGAGCAACGGAACGGACGAAGCCATTCAGCTTTTGATCAACACCTACGTCGATGCTGGAGACGAGGTGATCATTCTGGAGCCTTCCTACGCCATGTATCGTTTCTATGCCGAGCTGGGCGGTGCGCGCATCCGGGAAGTTCATTATCGCGCCGGCACACTCGCATTTCCTTTGGACGAATTGCTGGAAGCCATGAGTGACCGGACACGTGCGGTCTTCATTTCAAATCCGAATAATCCGACCGGGACGGCCGTCGCACTGGACGTGGTCGAACAAATCGCCAGGCACGTTCCATCCGCCGCAGTGCTGGTGGACGAAGCTTATTACGAATTTTGTGGGGTGACGGCACTGCCCTTACTCGACCGTTGTAGGAATCTTTTCGTTAGCCGAACTTTTTCGAAGGCATACGGAATGGCCGGGATGAGGTTGGGATGTCTTTTATCCAATGATCGAAATCTTGCCTTCGTCGGCAAAGTGCATTCGCCTTATAGCGTGAATATTCTGGCCGCCCTGGCGGCCCGCGCTGCGATCCGGGACGCCGGTTATGTCGGGCGCTATGTGAAGGAAGTTTTGGCAGCTCGGGAAACTCTTAGCCACGGTCTCAAGGCAATGGGCATCCCTTTCCATAACAGTGCGGGCAACTTCTTGCTGATCGAAATGGGCGACGACGCGGTTGGCGTGCGTACGGCACTGAGCGCCGCAGGCGTTCTCGTGCGCGATCGCGGCCGCGAGATCAAAGGATGCGTCCGGGTAACGGTCGGCACGCAGGAGCAGATGGAACGGTTTCTCGACGTCCTGCGAATGATCTGGCCCAAAGCGGATCAGGAAGGAACGGAAAGGCCGCTCCAGTCATGAAAGGACGCTCGATTTTGATTTTCGACATGGATGGAGTCCTCGTTGATGTGCGCGCGTCTTATCTTGCGAGCATCGCTGTGACGGCTCAGCATTTTACAGGGAAACTGCCGGCTCCGGAGATCATCGAAGAATACAAGGAGGCGGGAGGTTGGAACAATGACTGGGCGCTCACGCACAAAATCATTCGGGAGGCTGGCTGCGCGGATGTTTCGTATGAAGACGTGGTGGCTGCCTTTCAATCCTTCTTTCTCGGCCCGAAAAACGACGGCTTGATTACCCGGGAGAAATGGATTCCGGCCAACGGATTGCTCGACCGGCTCGCCCAGAATCATCAGCTCGCCATTTTTACAGGCCGTCCTCGAGAGGAAGCCAAGCTCACGCTTCGTCGCTTTGCTCCGACCGTTGTGTGGGATCCGATCATTGCCGAGGAAGATGTGCTCAACCCGAAACCCGCACCCGATGGTCTTAGAGCGATCGCGTCACGACAGTCCGGAGCGCAACTGACCTACGTGGGGGATAATGTGGACGACGCGCGCAGTGCGCGTTCGGCGGGTGTCCCGTTTATCGGAGTGGCTGGATTGCAACAAACGTCGTTAACACGATTGCTGCGGGAAGAAGGCGCGAAGGCCGTCATCGCGGACGTGAATGAAATAGGGGAGGTGGTCTAATGCGAAAAGCTATGGTTAAGCGGATCACGAAAGAGACGCAGATCTCCGGTCTCCTCTGTTTGGAAGGGAAAGGTCGCTACAACATTTCGACCGGTATTCGCTTCCTTGATCACATGCTTGAGCTGTTTGCCCGGCACGGAGGATTCGACCTTGAATTGCGGGTCATCGGGGACCTTGATGTGGACCAGCATCATACAGTCGAGGACACCGGCATTGTGCTTGGTCAACTTTTCGCGCGCGCCCTGGGCGATCGGGTTGGAATCAATCGCGCCGGGTATTTTGTTCTACCCATGGACGAAACCCTCGCGGTGGTGGCGGTCGATTTGGGGGGGCGCACCGCCGCCGTCTACGACGATCGGGTTCGGGCGCGCATGGTGGGTGGGCTGACGGTCGAGCTGCTTCCCGATTTTTTCGCGGCCTTTGCTCAACACGTGCAGGGCAACGTGCACTTGAAAATTTTGTACGGCCGCTCCAGTCATCACAAGATTGAGGCCCTCTTCAAGTGTTTCGCCCGGGCCATGCGCTACGCCTCTTCGAAGGATGAGCGACTGAAGGAACAGTTGCCTTCGACCAAGGGGTTGTTGTGATCTCCATCCTCGATTACGGCGCGGGTAATCTTCGATCCGTGGAAAATGCGTTCGATCAAATCGGTTCTTCCTACGAGGTCATTCGTGATCCTGTTGCGTTAGGAAAAAGTTCCCGAATTGTTTTGCCCGGGGTAGGAAACTTTGGCCAGATGATGAGAGCCCTGGATACGTTAGGCCTGCGTGAGACTCTGCGCGACCGCATCATGAGCGGTCTTCCTTTTCTCGGGATTTGTCTCGGTTTGCAGGCCTTGTTTGAGGGCAGCGCCGAAGCCCCCGAGTGCATCGGACTCGGTATTTTAGCCGGTGAGATCGAGCGCTTTCCAGTCGACGCGCGCGTTCCGCATATGGGCTGGAACGACATTACGAACGTCAACCGTTCGCGTCTGGTCGACGCCACAGGCGGCGATCGCTATCTGTACTTTGCCCATAGCTATTTTGCCCCGGTCCGGCCGGAAACGACGGCTACCTGCACTTACGGCGAGGCTTTTACGGCCGTGCTGGAGCGCGACAATATTTTCGCTGTGCAGTTTCATCCCGAAAAATCGGGCCCGGTGGGGCTGGCCCTGCTTCGTCGCTTCGCCGATCTGCCGGACGGCGTTTCGTTAGACTGAGATGCTGGCAAAAAGGATCATCCCGTGTCTAGACGTCGACGCCGGTCGGGTCGTGAAAGGTGTGAACTTTGTCGGCCTGACTGATGCGGGTGACCCGGTGGAGCTGGCGCGTCGTTATAACGAAGAGTCGGCCGACGAGATAGTTTTTCTGGATATCACTGCCTCCAGCGACGGGCGCGCTATTTTGACGGATGTGGTGACTCGCACGGCGCAGCAGGTGTTCATCCCCCTGACGGTGGGTGGCGGAATCCGCTCGGTGGCTGATGCGCGCCAGATTCTCCGGGCCGGCGCAGACAAGGTAAGCGTCAATACCGCAGCGGTGCGACGCCCCGAATTGATTGGGGAGCTCAGCCAGGAATTTGGATCGCAGGCGGTGGTTGTCGCGATCGATGCCCGACGCACCTCGCCCGGAAATTGGAGCGTGCATACAAAGGGCGGACGCGTGGACGAGGGAATCGATGCGATCGAGTGGGCGAGGTCAGTCGCTGAGCGGGGGGCGGGCGAAATACTTCTCACCTCGATGGATACAGACGGCGTGCAGACTGGCTTTGACTGTGAATTGGTCCGTACGGTTTCGCGGGCGGTGCGAATTCCGGTGATCGCGTCTGGCGGAGCGGGGGACTCTCGGGATTTCGAGCGAGTCTTCACCGAAGGCGAAGCGGACGCTGCTCTGGCCGCTTCGATTTTTCATTTCGACACTTGCACCATCGGCGAGGTGAAACGCCATCTTTCCCAATGCGGAATCAGCGTGCGCGGATTCGGCCCATGATTATTCCGTGCATTGATTTGATGGATGGCGTGGTTGTCCAGCTCGTACAGGGTCGGGTCAAGGCGCTGGAGGCGGGAGATCCTCTCGCCATGCTGGAACAGTTTTCGGGTTTCCCCTGCATCCAGGTAATCGATCTCGATGCTGCGACCGGTCGCGGATCAAATGAAGAGATAGTTCAGCAGCTCGCGGGCAGGGCGCGGATCCGCGCTGGCGGAGGAGTGCGCACGATCGAGAAGGCGCGAAGGCTCCTCGACTGCGGTGTCGAGAAAGTGGTTATGGGAACGGCCGCTTTCACGGCGGAGGATATCAATCTCGATTTTCTTCAGGAGCTGATCTCGGCCGTGCCAAAGGAAGCGATTCTCATTGCGCTCGATTCGAAGGCCGGGCGAGTCGTGGTAAAGGGTTGGCGAGAATCTCTTCACATCACGGCTGAACAGGTTATCCGCAAACTCGAGCCTTTTTGCGGTGGCTTCCTCTGCACCTATGTAGACAAAGAGGGAATGATGGAAGGAACGGACCTGGATTGGTTTCGAAAACTGCGGGAGTCCACCGCGCTCGAACTGACAGCGGCCGGGGGAATCAGTTCCTACGAAGAAATCCAGGCGCTCGCGCAGCTCAAAATCCACTCTGCCTTGGGCATGGCCGTTTACACCGGCCGACTCGACCTCAAGCGGCTTGCCGCCATGTAGGGCGCGCTTGCTCCGAGCGCCTGCCGCGAGGGGAACTCGCGGCAGGTCTTTGGAATGGTGAATCGCTCTACGGTTTAGGCGAAGCCGATGCTGAAGCGGCGGGCGAGGCGTTTGGGGATGTCGACCCCGCGGCGGCCGCTTTGGCCGCCTTTTTTTCTGCCCGCTTGGCTTTGCGTGCGTCGTCGGCCGCTTTCTCTTGCTCGGTGGGCGGTCCGACTTTCACGGTCTTTGCCATCAAAGTTCCATCCGCTTCCTTCCAATAGGATCCGCGAACTTCTTCTTTTTCTACGACATCCTTCATCGTGGCGGGCGCACCCGTCTTCGTGATAACGCTCTGGTCTGAGATCTTAAAGACACGGGTCTTCGCTTTTCCCGCGATCGTGAAAGTTTTTGCTTTGGCATCGACGGCCGAGACCATGCCATGGAACGGAATGACGCGAACCATCTTTGCCCCGGGTGATGCGGACGGTGATGCATTGGCGGCAGATGACGCGCTGGCGGCGGGCGACGGCGATGCTTTCTTTTTGCCAAATGCCGGAGAGGGCGTCATTCCGAAGAGGACGGCGGCGGCGCAGCAGAGCGCGGTCACGTATGTGGTGTGTTTCATACTTTTAATGGGCTTTCTGTGAGAGTTGGTTGACTTTGGGTAAGAGGACGAAGCGAGGCTTCGTCTTTGCTGGGAACTGGTTTATCAACTCGCGCCGCGGTACGCAACCTTGCGTTGCGAGCGCCTGGCTAGGCCGTCAGGGGCGATGACTGGACCAGTGAACTGCGCGAATGCGCCAGCCTGATTCGGTTTTCGTGAGGATGGTCAGTTCGACTCCGACACTGTTCACATCGTGGCCCTCAAATTTTCCGGTAGTGTGACTGGTGGCCGTTGTCCAAGCGGCCGCGCCTTCCTGGTGCACCGCAAAATCGGAGCTCGTGCTCTGGGTCATCCTGGCAAAAGCAATATCTTGAGCCAGGTGTTCGCGCGCATACTCGTCTCGCGTTTGCTCCGCACCGCTTTCCAGAATCACGGCGTCGGGTGCGAGTAGTTCCATCACGGCCGCTTTATCGCCTTTCGTCAGCGCTTCGTGGAAGTGCTGGACAGTCGCCGAGATCGCCGCGACGTCCGGTGCAGTCGATTGAGCGAACGCCAGAATCGGAGAGAGCGCGAAGCAGATCGCTGTGATGGTCGATCTCTTCATGACTGTCCGGCACTCGCCGCTGGGCCGGCCACTGTCCCTGGCGGATTTTGATACCAACCCGGGTCGTCGTAGTTCGTGATCCCGTCACGGATTTTGAGGATGGTAAACATTCCGCCCATATCGATCGGACCGAACTGTCCCGTGCCTGTCATCATGGGCAGAGTATTTTTGGGTCCGGGCATCATCTTCGCCATTTCCGACATGCCGCTCCCGCCGTTGCTGCCCATCGCCATGTAACCGGGTACCAGTTTGCCGATCTGGCCGGAAACGCCTTGCTGATTTACGCCGATGACGTTCGGGACGGCATGGCCCATGGCGTTCATGGTGTGGTGATTCTTATGGCAATGAAATGGCCAGTCGCCCGGATTATCGGCGACGAACTCGACGGTTCTGGTTGTGCCGGGTGGCACATTCATCGTTGTCTCAGGCCACCATGCCGATTTGGGAATTTGCCCGCCGTCGGTTTCCACCACCCACCAGCGATGGCCGTGGAAGTGAATCGGATGGCTGTCCATGCTCAGGTTGGCAAAACTGACGCGCACCCGGTCGTTTAGTTTTGCCACCAGCGGCGCGGTGCCCGGCCAGACCCGGCTATTGAAGGTGAAGAGATTGAAATCCGTCATGATGTTCGGATTGGGCGTGGAGCTTCCCGGTTCGATGGCCCATTCCTGCAAGAAAATCAGAAAGTGCCGATGCACCGGTTCGGGATACCCATTCTTAGGATGGATAACGAAGAAGCCCTGCATCCCCAGCGCCATCTGAATCATTTCGTCAGAATGCGGGTGATACATCTGCACACCATGTTGCTTGAGGGTGAATTCGTAAACGTAGGTCTCGCCCGGAGGGATGTGCTTTTGGGTCACACCGCCGACCCCGTCCATCCCGTTAGGCAAAATAACGCCATGCCAGTGCGCCGTGGTTGGTTCCGGGAGCTTGTTCGTGACGAATATGCGGACGCGATCTCCTTCGACCGCTTCGATGGTCGGTCCCGGTGTCTGTCCATTGTAACCCCAGCAGTTCACGATCATGCCGGGCGCGAACTCCCGTTTCACGGGCTCCGCGATCAGACGGAACTCCTTTACACCTCCCACCATGGTCCAGGGCAGGGATGATCCGTTAGGGGTTACGACCGGATTGTAGCCCGAATTAGGCGTGGGACTGCTGGCTACCGGCGATTGATTCGCGATCACCTCGGCTCCGCGAGCAATACGACTTACAATGGCGGAACCACCAAGGAGGGCCGCCGTTCCGGAAAAGAATTTACGTCTTGAGATCATAAGCGCGCCTTGAGTTAGTGGGTGGGTTTGACTTCTTTCGAGGAAGAGGAGGAGAACGAGGACGATTGCGGAGAAAGCGAGCCTCCCACGGCCCGCTCCAAATCGGCGCGGGCGATCCAGTAGTCGCGCAGCGCGTCGATGTAGCCGCGATCGGCCGCTAACTGATTTTGTTTGGCCAGGAGAAGATCGTAGGCGCCTTTCAACATCGCGTTGTAATGCTCGAGCGTGAGGTCCAGGACCCTCGTCCGCTCAGGGATCAGCTCATCGCGGTAGTAGAGGGCGAGATCCTTTTTGGCCAGCAGCCGATCGCGCGCTTCCCTTACCTGCGAGCGGATGTCGATGGCCTGCGCTTCGAGCCGGCGTTCCGCCTGGCGAAGCTGCGCCTGCAGTTTTGCGATCCGACCCTGCCCATGATTGAAGACCGGCAGTTCGAGGCGCAGCGTTGGCCCCGTCACGCGTTGCCCGTCCGTGCCACGTTCTGTATCGACTCCAAACTCAATGGCACCAATGTAGCGATAGGTCTTCGTTAACCCGAGGCTTTGCACCACCGCACCCAACTCGGCTTTGGCTGCCGCCAGATCCAGACGCTGCGCAATCGCCATGGTTTCGAGACGATCGACCGGAACACTCTTGCCCGGGATGGAAGGGAGTTCGCCCGCAATTTTCCACTGCGTGTCCGGTCCCCACACTCCCAGTAATCGATTCACTCTCTCGCGATCGCTCCGCATCTCCGCCGTGATCTCGGTCGCATCCGCCCGGGCTTGCGAGTAGCTCGCCTGTTGGTTGGCGAGTTCCAAATCGTTGATTGTGCCGCCTTCGTGTTGACGCTGGGCAAACTCGAGGGCGGCAATGTTCGTCTCTCCAAGTGCTGTGAGACGCGAAGACAACTGCTGCTTTGCTTGTAATGTGTAGAACGCCGTCTTTACTTCAGACGCGAGTCTAAGGACGGCGTCGCCGACGCGAAGCTTGGCGCGAGCTAATTCGTTAGCGGCCACTTTTTTACGCAGCGGAATAAGGGCTAAATCGAGGAAATCTTGCACGATTGAGAACTCGAGGTTGGTTCCGGAAGGAGGTCGATCGGGGAAACGCGCGCTCACATCGAAGCTTGGATTTTTGAGTAAGCCTGCTTCGGTGAGGTCCGCGTTGGCCACGCCGATCTCCTCAAACGTGGCTTGCAGTTCACGGTTGTTGAGTAACGCAACCTGGACCGCTCGATCCGCCGTCAGAACACCGCGGAGCAGCGCGTGAACCGTCTGAGAAATTTCGGCATCCGCTGCGGCGTCCTTGCGCCATTCAACGCGTTTATCAATTCGCCCGTGAATGGTGGATTGAAGATCTTCAACCGATGCACGGCTCGCGCTCCAGGCGCTCGGAGCCAGCGCCAGCACGAACAATAGAGACAAATATTTCACTGCGGCGTTCCTTCTTTTTTTACCAGCGTCATGCCGCACTTTGGGCATTGCCCCGGCTTAGCTTCGTGGATCTCCGGATGCATCACGCAGGTCCAGTAAGCAGCGGTAGCCTGCCCACTTGGTGAGGGGTTCGGAGAAGATTTCCTGGTTGGGTTGCCGGCGTCGGTTTTGGCTTTCAATTCGTCGGAAACTTTTTTCATTTCATCGGACGTCTTTTTCATCTCCATCTCGACGGCTTCTTTGCTGGCAGGGGATGCAGCCTGACCCCGGGCCGGCGCTGTCATTCCCTGCATTTTGGAATGATCCATCCCCTCCGGTTGCGACGCGGGAACACCGGCGGGATGTTTGCTCATGTCCATGCCTTTCATCTGCGCGTGATCCATCCCTCCCATGCTGCCCATGTCGTGCGACATTCCGCTGTTCTGGAAATCGGAATTGGGCACATCTTTTCGCGCGAGTTGCGCGTTGGTTCGGCGCGTCATCTCGTCCGTCAGCAATAACCGGTTCGTCCGGGTGCGTGGTGCTTCCTGAGCTTGGACGCTTGCGGGATGATCCGCCGGTAGCGGTGTGGGCTCGAATTTCGTTGCGCATCCGGCCAGCGCCAGCAGTGCCAGCAGGATCAACGGTTTCTGTCCGATAGTCCCGTTAAGATTTGTGTTCATGTGGGTGCCCATCCTCGACATGGGGGGACGCAGTCTCCTCCCGCAAAGGTGAACCGGTCCGCGCCTTCGCCGCATCCGTCGCTTCGAGCTGTTTACGGCTGGCTTCGAGCTGCAGTCGACTGGCTTCCAATTGCATGCGGCTTGCCTCAAGCTGGTCTCTAGTGGCCGCGACCGGCTGCTCTTTGGGATCGCTCTCCATACCGGGCATGGTGCCGTGATCCATCGGTTGGGTTCGTTCGGCTTTCGTGTGATCGGCATGCGTCGCCTCGTGATCCGTTCCACTTTGGTCGTTGTGCGTGTGTGTGTGCTCTTCGGCCTCTGCCGTGGGCGGTGGCTCGAAGCGGAATTCCTTGTGACGCACGTGACCGGCCGGATAGGAAATCCATCCGCCAATCCCGAGCGTCGCGATCCCAAGCACAAGCGCACTGATGGCCAACGGCATCGAGGTCCGTGGCCATTTCAAAGGAGCGAAGATTCCCGCCATGGCCACTCCGGCCAGGATGTAAAACGCATAGATGAGTTTCTCCGCCCGTTTCATGTGTTCATCCAGCCATTGTCCGCCCACCGTATCCGACATCGACTTCACGCGATCGTATGCTTCCTGCCCGTAATGATAAGTGGGCCAGGCCGAGAGCCCGGCGAGAAACATCAAAACCAAAGCGGCGACGATGACTGGGCGCCCGCGATAAATCAGCGCGACGATCATGGCGACGATGCCCATGCTCAAACCGTAGACGGGCATCGGGTTGATGAGCACGTGCATGTATTCGGGCTGGGTGAGGTGCTCGAGAATCTGATTCATCATAAATAAAAATTGCGCAAGGTCGTGGATCGAACGCGGCCTTGTTTTGGACTCTAGTTCGCGTTCGCCCTATTTGCCGAACCAGGTAGAAAACTTGAGTGGAGTCATTTCTGCACCACCGCGTTCTCGATCATGTTAATCCCGTCCCGGGACGTCACTTTGCCCTCGACCGTGATTTTCTTGGCCGCGTATTGAACCAGTTCGCTGTTCATCGGCTTGTGCTCGCCGATGAGCAGATAGGTTTTGCCGTCGTCGCCTTTGATTCCAACAGGCAGGCCGCTTGTGATGCACTTCTTTGCGCAGTCGGCATGCTTGTCGCCCGTCGCGCCGTGATCGACATAGCAGGCCATGTCGACGACCTCGCCGCTGACTTTTTTTGTCTCGCCCGCGCCATCTTCTTTATCCCCGTCGTGATGTCCTTCATGAGCGACGGCTGGATAGGCCGCGCAAAGGATAGCGACTGCTAACGACAGGATGATGTTTTGTTTCTTCATGTGTTTTGTTCTTTCTTTTTTTGTCTTGGTTTTATTTCTGCATTTCTCCGCACGTGGCCATATCTTTTCCGCCGTACGGGTTGGAGGTGGAGGTTGATGTTTGCACCCAGTCCTTATTCAGCATGGGGCAATGAAAGACGTGGTAGCTCGACTGACCGGCTACGAGGGTCTTGGCCCGGTTGCTCAATTTTTCGAACGTGGTGCGCGCATCTTTGAGTGATCCGGCTTTGGCGATATCGCTGCCTTCTTCGCCGAGATCTTTCGCGGCGGACTTGGCACCGGACAAATCGTCGGCAGCCAGAGCGGTGTGAACTTTTTCGTAACCGGCCAAAAACTGTTTGTCCTTGTCGGTCAGGTTGGCTGCCTCTGCGGAAGCAGCGAGGGCGGTGAGAGCCAGCGCGAGCGCCAGCATGGTTTGGAAACGGTAGGTCATTCTTTTCATTTTTGTTTAGTGTATTGGTTTGTGATTTTGATTGTGGGAGGGTGGCCGCCCTATTTTGGGGAGGTCGTTAAAAGGAGAGTCACGAACGGACGCCATCAGCGTCGGGCGTGACGGGGAGCGAAACGGCGCGAAAAGCCTGCGAAGCAGAACGCGGCGCGTTTGCTCAGGAAATGGGGGGAGCGTGAGCGAGGAGACTTCGCTGCAAGACGGACTCTGCGAATGAATAAGCACCGGGCGGTCCCGTGCCGAGAGGCAACCAGTGCGACGCGATGAGCTGACTGGGACGAACGATCAGGCCGACCGGATAATCAATGGTCTTCGCCACGGCAAAGGCCGAATTCCCCATGCTCTTGGCCGGTTTTGCCGCGAGGGCCCGCAGGGTTTTGCAGCAAGGCGACTGATCACCGCAGTCTTTCTTTTTGGACGGCGTTTGTTTTGCCGCCGCGTGCATGGGGCATTGTCCCGGCATAGCCACCTCGTGGGAGGAAATGGCAGCGATAGCGCAGTGATTCGAGATCATGAACCAGGCGGGCAGAACCAGGCAGGCGACAATCGCCTGCAGCAGCTTGGCGTTTCGATGATTCACTACTGCCTTTCGATCATCCCCAAGCCCCCACCGTTCAAATCTTTTTTGCATTTTCCTTGGGTTGGCTTGGTCCACGACCGGTTTAATGGTTAGGCGTCAGGCTTCCGTTTGAATCGCCGTTTGATGTGAAGGAGGGCTCAGGCATGGCGTGGCGGGGCAGGTCGATCGTGAAGACGCAGCCTCTTCCGGGCACGTTGCGCACGGATAGAGTTCCCTCGTTCGCCTCGATGCTGCGCCGGGAGATGGAGAGTCCCAATCCCAAGCCCGTCGTATTCTCGCTGTGTTGCGAGAAAGGCAGAAACATTTTTTCCTCCACGCCGGCGGCCAACCCACCGCACCGGTCGGCCACCTCGATGAGGATGCGATCGCCCACGGCATAAGTGGTCAAGGTGACTTCGGTATGATGATGCGTGAATTTGAAGGCGTTTTGCAGGAGGTTTCCCACCGCCGAGAAAAGCAATTCCCGGTCGGCATCCACGGCCAAACATGAGTCCACATAGGAAACGGTGAAAACGCATGCGCTCACCTGCGCTTCGAGCGACGCAGAAAGTCGCACTTCGGCGATGAAGTCGGCCACGGAAAATAGCCGTTGATGCACGGGCAAACCGGCTGTCATGCGAACCTCGGAGAGCGAGCGGTCGATTAAGTTGCGTAGTCCGACCAGGCTCCGGTCGAGCACAGCGCCGGTCGCTCCCGAGACCCCGACGGCACCGCCCTTGATGGCGGTCAGCGCGAGGGTGGCACTATTGAGGAGGTTGCGCATTTCGTGTGCAAAAAATCCGAGCCGTTGGTTCAGCGCGTTGGTCTGCTTGTCCGCCACGGCGGCGTCGCGCTGGTGATTATACTCCGTAACGGCAACAGCGATGGCGTTGTCGAGGCAACGGTTGAGAGTTCGGAACTCATCTGGATCGATTGGCGCTTTCACTTCGCAAGCCAGATCGGTGATGGCCTGGCAAAGGTCGCCATAATTATGAACCACCTGATCGACCGTAAACCCGTGTTCCAATAATTCCCGGCCGTGTCGTGCGGCCGCGCCCCCAATCTCAGACGGACCATCGGTGCCATCGGCGGATCCGGAGACGGCGCGGCCGTCCATCGGCGTGCTGGTCTGTTCGATGCGAAGTGTTTTAATGAGCTGATCGAGGAAGAGCGGCACTCCGAATTCCTGTTCTCTTGTAGTGGCTTGCGGCGCGGGTCTTTGCGCGACTTTTGCGCGGCAGCGGTCGATTAAGTCAGTCCGATTGGCAGTGAGAAATTCGTGCATCATAGGCTAAACGCACCTTCAGCGATGAGTGGAGGAGGTTCATCGTGTTGCATCCCGGGCCTGGCCCCCGATCCGTTTGCCTGTTGAGCCAGTCGAATCTTTGCGATTGGAACGCGTCGCAGGTTTCTCGTGAGCCCGAGCTTGGATAAAGTCCAAATCATCCACTTCGTCGGATCAAAATTCCACGGCTGCACTCCATTCCGGTAGTCGTGTTGGAATTCGTGATGATAGTTATGGTAACCCTCGCCCATGGTGAAGAGCGCGAGGACCCATGAATCGCGGGCCGAACACCTTGTCGAGTAAGGCTGGGTGCCGAAGACGTGACAGGCGCTGTTGATCAGGAAAGTGCAGTGCTGCAAAACGACAATGCGAGCCACGCCCGCAATGAGGAAGGCACCGAGGGCGCCGGGCCAGCCGTTCCATAAGGCGCCGGCCAGAGACGGAATGACGAAGCTCACGAGCACCGCGATGACTTGGACGTAGCGATGCTGCCAGCGCACGAGCCGATCCGGAACGTTATCGTAGGCGAGCTCGGTCTTCAGTTTGAGCAGAAGCCATCCGATGTGCGCGTAGAAGAAGCCTTTCGAAATACTGTACGGGTCATCATCATGATCGACATGCTTATGATGGGTGCGGTGTTCGCTCGCCCACATGAGCGCGGAGTTTTCAAAGGCAGCCGCGCCCATGATGAGAGTAAAGAGGCGCACTGGCCAGCTGGCTTGGAAAGTGATGTGCGAGAAGAGCCGGTGATAACCAATCGTTAGGCTGGATAAAGTCGCGGCCAGCATCCCGAAGAAAAGCGCCACCTGAAACCAATCCACCCCAAAGTACCAAAGGTAGACCGGTACGGCCGTCAGGGTCAGCCCAACGGTTCCAATGAGGAATGAGCTCGTCGTCCAGTTAATGCGCTCAAAGCGGAACTGGTGAGCGATACGCCCGAGCCACCAGACATATCGTGGTTTGGTTGTCGCAACCTTCGAGTGTTCTTCTGGTGTCTTTTCCTCGCGTGGCATTGCCTTCCTTGCGTGAGCCCTCCGCGTCAGACGCAGGGCATGTCCGCTTTGTCTATCGCGCGCACGCAATAAGGCGTAGAGCCCGCCGTTTTGTGTGATTGTGGATTCCATGACGGCCAAATCTATGGAGCGGGCTCGTGGGGCAGCGTCGTCTCCGATACGCCATTCGACGCAGCAGGGTCCCCCACCGGAATAGAATCTTGTGCAATCAGGGACCGGCTAATCGCGGCATCCAGTTTGTGAAAATCGATCGGCTTCACAAGATATTCAGAAAACCCCGCTTCTTTGCTCTTCAGAAGATCTTGCGGCATGCCATAACTGCTGAGCGCGATGGCTTGAATGTGTGATTGGCGCAATCTTAGAGTCTTCAGCAAATGCCAGCCGTTGCCATCAGGCAGGCCCACGTCTGTAATGAGCAGGTCGAAAACGTTCCTATTGCTGATGTCGAGAGCGGCCCGCGCGCTGTCGGCTGATCTGACCAGATGGCCGCGCGCTTGCAGAAGCCGGGTTAGACTGGTGCGAGTCTCAGCGTGGTCTTCCACCACCAGAATCCGCAGATGGAGGGTCCTGGGCGACGCGACGGGATTGTTCGTGGGTCCGGTCGGGCGGGCCGCCCGGGTGGTTTTAAAGTCCAGCGTCAGGGTCGCGCCGCGATTTTTTCCTGCACTCTCCATGGTCAACCTGCCCTCGTGGGCTTCCACCAGCGATTTGGCGGTGGAGAGGCCCAGGCCGAGGCCGCCATATTGTGGATGGATGGAAGCGTCCGCCTGCTCGAAAGGCAAAAAGACGCGCGCGATGTCCTTTGTCTCCACGCCGATGCCGTTATCCCGGATTAAAATGACCATCCGGTCAGGGTAAGGATTGTGGGTGGCGACATCTATCCGGCCGCCGGCAGGCGTAAATTTTAAAGCGTTGTCGATGAGGCTCGAGACGATTTGAAAAAATTTTGGCGCGTCAGCGTGAAGGTGGAAATCGAAAGCATGGAGCTGGAGGTCGAGCGAAATTTGTTTCGACTCCCGCTGCCTTTCGAATTGCTCAAGTACTTCTAAAATGGCTTGATGGGAGTCGATTACTTCCCGATCAAGGTGAACCGTGCCTCTCGATACATGGGTGAAATCGAAGAGTTGATTGGTTAGGCGCGAAAGGAACTGAACGTTATGCCGGATGTGCCCCAGGGCGGGCCCGTCAAACTCCATTGGCTCCTGTGACTGACCCGTGGCGGTGACCAAATCATGGCCCAGGTCGAGCAAATCCAGCGTCAACGAAATTGCGGTCAGAGGTGTTCGCAGTTCATGCGAAACGACGGCCAGAACACTGTCCTTGGCTTTACGCGCGATCTCCAAATCGAGCAGATGACTTTTCGCCTCCAACTCCATTTTCGTGCGAGCGCTAATTTCGCGGATATTGCACTGAATGACCTTGTCGCCTTCGACATCGTAGATATTGCTCACGAACTCCACCTGCCTTTGCTCGCCGTTCCGAGTTTGTAGTGGTAAATTTTCGTATCGGACGTATTCCTTGCTCTGCAGGGTGGCGAAAGCCGCTTTGCTGGCAGCGATGTCCTTGAATTCGCCGATTTCCCAGAGGTGCTTGCCAATCATATCGTCGAACGGATAGCCCAGGAGATCGAGCAGGAATGGATTTACGTCTGCGATAGCCCCGGTTTCCGCGTCGAGGATAAGGATTCCATCCTGGGCCGTTTCGAAAAGACGGCGATAGCGCAGTTCGGACTTGCGCAGAGCCTCTTCCGGTCCGGCGCGAGCAGTGGATCGCACGCCCTGCTCACGAGATGTTTTTGCTGTCATGAATCGAGCGTGGCCGTCATGGAAATGTTCGTGTTGAGCAGGCGGGCGACCGGACATTGAGTCTTGGCTCTTAACGCGGCATCGATGAAATCATTTCGCGTTGCTTTGGGTACTTTGGCGCGTACGTCGAGCTGAATTCGGCTCAGCGTCCAGCCGGCCTTCAATTCCTCCAGCGTGGCAATCGCGCTCGTTTCGATTTCTTCGGGATGAAGACCCGCCAGACCCAGTTCGTTGGCCAAAAACATGGAAAAACATCCGCTCAGAGCAGCCGCAATCAGCTCGTCCGGGTTTGTTCCGATGCCGTCCTCAAAACGGGTTCGGAAAGAATACTGGGTGTTAGCCAGAGTACCGGTTTGAGTGGTCATCGTGCCGGTGCCGTCACGAAGACTTCCTTTCCATACGACTGAAGCTGTGCGGTTTACAGAGTGTGTGGCGGGGCGCGCCTCCGCGAGACTTTCTAACATGAGTGCTATATATAGAGCGGGCTCGGATGGACTAATACCTTGTTCCTTGGTCGCTTATACCTTTAAGCTATGGTTAGGTGGGTGCCGGCCCCTCCCGCAGGGCCAGCCCCGGTTTATGGAATTGCGCCATCTTCGTTACTTCGTCGCTGTGGGCGAGGCCCTTAGTTTTACGAAAGCTGCGGAAAATCTGCGTCTGGCGCAGCCCTCTCTCACTCGTCAGATTAAAGATTTGGAGGATGAACTCGGGGTGCGCCTGCTCAATCGCACCAAACGGCAGATCGTTTTGACAGGGGAAGGAAGATCATTCCTGGCCGATGCCAGGCGCGTCCTTGCGCACAGCGCGGAGATTGTAGAATCGGTCCAGCGTTTGCGTCGCCACGAAGTGCCTGCCTTGAATATCGGGTATGTCGCGAACCTTTTTCCGGCCCCTCTTCCGGTGACCCTCGCTGCCTTTCAGCGCAAATTCCCAACCGTCTCGATCAACCTGTTCGATATGTCTCACGGCGATCAGTTTCTGGCCCTCGAAGACGGTAAAATTGATCTCGCTTTCGTGGGATTGCGGAAACCGATCAAAGAGCGCGGTCTGGAATTTCGATGTATCGCATCGGACAGAGTGGTGGCGGCCCTCTCGAAAGGCGATCCCCTCGAAAAAAAGGCGGTCGTTAAATTAAAAGAGTTGAAGGCGATGTTCTTCGTCGGCATGTCCGAAGCGAGCACTCCGGGCTATCGCGAATGGTTGACTGGGACCTGCCGAGCGGCCGGTTTTGCTCCTAAAGTTTTGCAGGATGTTCACATTGAACGATTCGTTATCCAGGCGGTCGGGGCGGGTTTGGGCGTGGCGCTTCTGCCCGATCAGGTGGAGAAACTTCCGCACGAGAACGTCGTGTTCCGACCTTTGCTTCCGACAGTTCGAACGGAATCGTGTATCGCATGGAGGAAGGAAAACACCTCGACCGCTCTCAAGGCATATGTTGAGATCGTGAAAGAGCGAAGCGCCAGTATGCGGTGAGGCGAAAAAGTGGGCTCCAGCTGTCTCGCGACCTTACAACGGGTCCCACACTTACCCTGTTCGCGTAGCGGGTGTCCTTTTCGGCGACTAATGTTATATTGCGGTATGCCGACATACATTTACGAGACGACGGACGCGTCCAAACCGATTCGGCAATTTGAGGTCAAACAAAGCGTGCACGACGAACCTCTCCGGGCCGATCCGGCAACGGGGGAGGCAGCGCGCCGAGTTATCTCCGCGGGTTATGGTATTCTTGTGCGCGGTGGATACCGAGGCCCTTCGGTCGGTTCGGTTGGCTCGCATTAAGCGTTCCCACTGGTCCACTGGCCGCGGTTAAACCCCTGGCAGGCCATAATCTCTTCGCGGGAAAATAATCGAGATATGGGGATTACGCTCCCGCTAGCGCATCCAATAGGGAAGCCCGAATTTTTGAGTATTACCTCCATTCGGAGAAATGGAGGTATGGGGATTCGAACCCCAGGCCTCGTCATTGCGAACGACGCGCTCTACCAACTGAGCTATACCCCCTATGAACGAGCCGAAAATATCACGGCGGAACGGTTTTTCATCAAGGATTCTTCGAGGCAGGCGAAACGCGCCCGCCTGGGGGTGCGGCGAATGGGGTGGAGTGTTCCTTAGACGTTTACAAATTCGGAACTTGGGCGACTATAGCTACTCCAGCGCCAGGAAGGTGGTCTCGCAAGAGGGTTCTTCGATTTCGAAAACCTCATTGAAGGCACCGCAGCTCGTTCGATTAAACGGCGAGCCGCAACGCGCTGCAGGAGATACAAAGCGCCTTACGGCGCGGGCGACGAAACAAAATCACTTTCAAATGCTAAACTGGACCAAACGCAATTTCCCTTTCGATCGGGTCAATTGGACGACGAGTTCGTTCCTCATTGGCACGCTCTTCCTGACGCTCACCGTGGTCCCTGTCTATCTATGGTACTTTGGGTTGGATTGGTTTCAAGTTGCTCTCTTTTTCGTGATGCTGGCTTCGGCGGGTTTTAGTATCAGTCTCGGCTATCACCGGCTCTTTTCGCACATTGCATTTCGCGGGAGCTGGCCGGTCCGTCTGTTTGTTCTCATTTTTGGCGCGGCCGCCTTTGAAAACTCGGCCCTCATGTGGTCGAGCGAGCACCGCAGTCATCATAAACATGTCGATCATGATGATGATCCCTACAGTATTTCGAAGGGTTTCTTCTACGCCCACATCGGCTGGTTGCTCTTCAAACTGAACGCCGAGCCACCCTATGATAACGTGACGGATTTGTTGAAAGACCGGCTCGTACGCTGGCAGCATCGCTACGTCCAGGTCATCGCGGTCATCGTGAGTTTTGTGATTCCGCCCATGGCCGGCGCGTTATGGAATGGCTGGCGCGGCGCGCTCGGCGCCTTCCTCATCGCGGGTGTAGCCCGGGTCGTGGTTTTGCAGCATTGCACATTCCTGATCAACAGCGCCTGTCACGTCTTCGGGACCCAGCCGTATTCAGATAAATGCAGCGCGCGCGATTCCTGGTTTCTCGCTCTGTTCACTTTTGGCGAAGGCTATCACAACTATCATCACGAGTTTCAGCATGACTACCGCAACGGGCCCAAGGCATGGAACTTTGATCCCACCAAATGGATTATCTGGACGCTCTCGATAGTCGGCCTAACGAAAAATCTGCGGCGCGTTCCAGTCGAGACGATCCGACAGGCCGAGCTCTTAAATAAACGGGGCGGGGGCGAAACGGTTTCTCCGACTGTCTCGATTCCATATCCGACCCGGGAACTCTCGGGCTAGCGGTCCGGCCGTGCGGTGAGGCCAGGTCCGACGCAGAATGCTTTTGACCGTCGGCCACTACTTCCGTTACAAGGCGACATGAACCTGTTGGCCGGTCGAACCGTTATTGCACTCGGTGTATCTTGTTTGTGCGCCTGTTCGCACCACCGCGATTCCGCTCCGACCGAGCAGCCGGCCACGACGTCCCGGGTTTCGCATCACACGGAAACATTCACCGGCGAGGTGGTGAAACGGAACAACGTGTACTGCTTTAGGCAATTGAGTGAACCCCAGCCTGAGACTCCACCGGTCCCAACCTCGACCTCCGAGCGAATTCTTCGGTTGACTCGCGCGGCCGATGCAAAAGATTTTGCATCGGAAGAGATTCATCTGCGCAAATATTACGGCAAAACCATTGTCGTGAAAGGCCACCTGGATCAGGACTGGATCGCGCGGGCCGATGTGGTGGGCCAGTGGCTGCGTCCGGGGGAACCACGCGGGTCTACTTTGGTCGGACCAGAGCCAGGTAACTGACAAAACCGGCTACTCGTTAGGTCAGGGGCGCTTCATCATGGGTGAACCAGTCTGAAGTGCGGCCGTGTCCGGCGGTGTGGGAGTTGGAGTGACCATTTCCATTTGAACCTGGAACATGAAGTCGTAGCGGAAGTGCGCCATGATCCTTTCGTTCCCTAAACACATGGGGCCGGCAAACGTGTGGATCAACGCCTTGCCTGGAAAGGGCGCGAAAGCGAATCGCGGGTAGATCGTGGCCGTGGAATGCTCCCGGCGAAGTTCAAAGACAATTTCGTCTGGTTTGGCCCCGTCGTCGCCCTTCATCAAGGTCGGCACGACGCCTCCCTGACTCTTGTCGTGCGATTGATGCACGTTATGGAGCGGTGCGTTGAGCAGGCCGATCCAAGTCTCGAATTCGTTTGTCACGGACGCCGGCGCAGCTTTTCCAGTCTCACCCCAGTCGTCCGATTTAACCCAGGTCTTTCTTTTTTTCCGGACGAACGATCCGCCTTTCTGGATCCGTTCCAGCTCGGGATAGTGATCGTAGCGGAACTCAATCTTCTTGTCCGAATCTGCGCGCGCCTCGAATTCCGCGTAAACGATCAGATGCTGTTTGGCCACCACCTCCTGCGAATATTTGAGATACTCTTCAAACTGGGAGGCATCGTCGGCCCATAAGGTTTTGAGGAGACCAATGAAAGAGACAGCTACGCCGAGTCGACGTAATCTCATGTTGTGCGTCTTACCCAAAACAGCGCGTAATGTCCATGTTAGTCGCCTGCACACACGGCCGGCGCCCTCCGCCTGAAAGCGTCGGTGCTTGAACGTTGCGCTGCGTGAGCCAGTCGCGGCCGAATCGAGATTGTTGAATCTGTTGGGCGGCCCATGCGCATCTCATTAGTATGCTTGGAGATCTCCGCTTCGCCCTCCGTCAATTATTCAAGTCGCCCGGATTTACGGCGGCGGCCGTGCTCGTGCTGGCCCTTGGCATCGGCGCCAACACGGCCATTTTTAGCCTTGTCCATACCATGCTTTTCGCGCCGCCCGGCTATGCGCGACCTAACGAGCTGGTGCAACTGTTTTCCCAGGACACAAAGAATCCGAAGACGTTCCGCGCCTTCTCTTATCCCACCTACAAGGACATCCGCGATCAAAGCCCGGTCTTCTCCGGGTTAGCCGCCCACAATGTCGCCATGGTAGGGATCGGCGAAAAGGGGAACACGCGACGGGCTTTCGCCGCCATCGTGAGCGCAAATTATTTTTCGGTTCTGGGGGTCGCGCCCATCAAAGGGCGGACGTTCATGGACGCGGAAGAAACGCCGGGCCATGCGGCCAGTGTGGCCGTGGTGAGCTATGGCTACTGGGTAAAGCACCAGCGCGATGCCTCGATGCTCGGTTCCTCCATTCAAATTAACGGGCGGCCGTTTACGATCGTGGGAATTCTGCCTGCCACCTTCACCGGCACCATGGCAGTTTTCTCTCCGGAAGTGTGGGTCCCGCTCAGTGCCTACGAAGCGATCGCCAATGATTTTAGCACAGAGAGCCGGGAATCCCTCTCCAGTCGCGCCGGCAAGCAGCTCCTGCTCGTGGGCCGGCTGAAGCCCAGCCTAACGATGACGGCGGCGGAGCCGGCTCTCAAAACCCTGGCTGGAAGTTTGGAGAAGGCTTTCCCGGTCGAGCAAAAAGAACAAACATTCACAAGCCGACCGCTTTCCCGCTTTTCCATCAGCGATGATCCCCCCGATGATGGCGGCATTGCTGCGATTGGCCCGCTCCTCATGGGGATGGCGGCGATCGTTCTCCTGGTGGCATGTTTGAACCTGGCCAATATGCTTCTCGCGCGCGGCACGGCGCGTCGTAAAGAAATCGCGATTCGTCTCGCCCTCGGCGGGAGCCGGTGGCGTATCGTGCGACAACTTCTGACCGAAGGATTATTGCTTGCGATGGTAGGCGGAGCGGTCGGCCTTCTTCTGGGCGTCTGGTCATCCGGCTTGCTGGCCGCGTCCATGATGCGCCTCATGCCTCTCGAGATCGTTTGGCAGAGCGGCGCGAATTTGCCCGTCCTCGGAATGACCTTCGCCTTTTGTTTGCTGGGCACTGTTGCCTTCGCGCTCGGTCCAGCCTTGAAACTGTCGCGCAGCGCAGTCGTGACCGACCTGAAGGAGAATGCGGGCGAAGATGTGGTGGGCCGCCGATGGCGTTTTATTCCGCGCAATCCCCTGGTTGTAGTGCAGATCGCGTTTTCACTGGCGCTTCTGACAGCGGCGGCCCTCTTTCTTCGCGGGGCCAACAAAGCGGCTTCCTTCGAAACCGGATTGCACGCGCAGAACGATTTGCTCATGGAAGTTGACGCCAGCCTGGCCGGCGCCAACCAGCAGCAGACCGAGCAGCTTTATCGCGTTCTGGGGGAACGCCTGGCCGCTCTGCCCGAGGTGCAACACGTCAGTATCTCCGCCACGGCGCCTTTCGGAATGCTGAGCCTTGGACGGGCCGTGCAGCGGGCCGGTCTCCAGGTGGCACCCGACGCCAAGCCGGCCAGCGCGGCCGAAGGCCTCGCCTATCCTTCGCGATTCCATTCCATCGGAGCTGACTATTTTATCACGGTGGGACTGCCCGTCCTGCGCGGCCGAGCTTTTACCGCCGCGGAGGCGACTCAGTCCGACGCTCCTGCTGTCGCCATTATCGACGAAGTGTTGGCCAAAAAGCTCTGGCCGGATGGCGATGCGCTTGGTCAGCAGATTCAGTTGGCGACTGACAACGCGCCCCGCGCCAAGAGCGACGGTGACAACATGGGAATGAGTTCGGGCGGCAAAGGCAACCTGAAGCCGGGAGATCCGATCCAAGTCGTTGGAATTGTTCCAGCAACCCGCGGTGCTCTCTTTGAGAAGCAGCCGCGCGGCTCCATCTATGTGCCGTTCGCCCGCGGCTTTCAAAGCAGCGCCTACTTCTTTCTGCAGTGCAATGCATTGTCCCGGAAGGATTCCGGCGGCTTGCTTGACGTGATCCGTCGAGCTGTGCGCGAGGTCGATCCGACTCTGCCCGTATTGTCGCTGAAGACTTTCTCGCAGCATGTGGACTCGAACCTGCAACTTTGGACAGTGCGCGCGGGCGCCATGCTTTTTTCGGTGTTCGGTGGTCTTGCTCTGGTGCTCGCCATCGTTGGTGTGTATGGCGTGAAGGCTTACTCAGTCGCCCGGCGCACGCGTGAGATCGGCATCCGCATGGCGCTGGGAGCGCGACCCGATGTGGTTCAGTGGATGATCGTGCGGGAAGGCTCGTTCATGTTAGCTGGCGGCGTGATTATCGGGCTGATTCTGGCTGTCGTGACCGGCAAATTGCTTTCCGGAATATTGTATCAAGTCGGCGCCTTGGATCCGATCGCGTTCTCGACCGCGCCTTTGCTCCTGGCCGCGGCCACGCTCGTGGCTACATGGCTGCCGGCGCGACGCGCCACGCGGATCAACCCACTGCAGGCATTGCGGACTGAATAAGTCAGGTGGGGACGTCTCTCCGAGAGGTCCGATCAAGTGAGACCAGCCGACGCTCGGCGCTCCAAATCTGGCAGACGGAGCGCCCGCCCGACGACGTTCTAATAATTCGTCGTGTGATTACGCGTTGTAGGGAAGCGCATCGCTTGCCATCCCTTCAATCGCGGCGCAGCCGCTCCTTTTAAGAGCGACACGTGACGATCGCGTTCTTAGCCCAGTGCACCGAATCCCAAGCCGAGGCTGTAAGTCACAACCGCTTCAATCACCCCGACGACCGTCATCTCCAATCCGGACGCCCACCAGGAGCGGATCGTGATAATCGATTTGATTGCGCCTACGGCGAAGTGCGCCACGATGCTGATGGCGAAAGCAGCCACGACGGCGGACAAACCGGTCATGAAGAAGAACGGGATGATCGGAATAAAAGCACCCACGGCCGTGGAAAGGGCAGCCGACAAGGAAGATTTCCACGGATTGCCGAAATGTTGAGCGGATAGACCGAGTTCACTTTGCGCCATGGCATGCACCATTTGCTCTGGATCCTGAGCCAGACGCTCCGCCATCCTTTGCGATTCTTCCGGGTTGAAACCTTGCAGCTGATAGAAGAGCGACATCTCTTCGATTTCTTCTTCGGGATTTTCTTCTACTTCAGCTTTCTCGCGCGCGATTTCGGCGTCATAGACTTCGCGCTGACTCTTCACAGCGAGGTAAGCGCCGGCGCCCATCGACAACGAAGAGGCCAGCATCCCGGCGAGGCCCGAAATGAGAACGACGTGCTGCGCATTGTTGGTCGCCCCGGCCACTCCGGAGACAATGCCGAAGACGGCCCCGAGACCGTCGTTCACGCCATACACGGCATCCGCCACCCAGCTGCCCCCGCGCCCATGCCAGCGCTCGCGTTTGAGGATGGTGTCGAGAACGCTTTGCGGGTTGGGCGCAGTCGTCATCGTGTTTAAGGCGCGGGCGTGCGCCTTTTCCTCGAGGGCGCTGGTGCGCAGGAAATCCTGCACGTCCTGTTCGTTAGCCAGAGCGTTATCGCGTTGTGCCGTAAATTCGCGCTCGTGCTTTTCTTCGGCCGCTTCCATGCGCCGAATCGCGATGTCCGTGCCAAGTGAACGGGTGAAGCGACGCTTGAACCGCGTCCAAGGGGTATCCTCCAGATGTGGAACGGGCTCACCCATGTCGCGCAACTTCTGTTCCCAGCGCGCGGCATGGCGTTCTTCTGCTTCGGCCATGCGCGTCAGGATGCCTTTGCGCTTCTCGTCCTTTTCGCGCTCGGCCAGATCTCGGTAAACCTGCGCGGTTTCCACTTCGGCTCGCCAGTTCCGGTGAATGACGGCGAGCGTTTCCTTGCGATCGGGTGGGCCTTTGGAAGGGTCTACACTCATCTTGCGCAATCGAAGGGTTCGGCCACGGCGGCGATGGCCGGGACAGTTTTAGGTTTCATCTGTTGGACGGTAATGACGAGGGCGACAGATCCTATAATTAAACTGGCCGCGATCAATGTGCGAACACTTAGAGTCTCATGTGCGAAAAGCGCACCGAGCACGACGGCCACGATGGGATTGATGTAGGCGTAAGTTGCGACTTTGGCCGGTTCGCAATAACGTAAGAGCCAAGCATAGGAGACGTAGCCGATAATCCCGCCGATCAAGACGAGATAGACAAAAGCAAGGAGCGATTGCGTCGTTATCTGCTGAGGATGGAAGCGACGCAGCTCACCGCTCGCCATTCCGGCCAGGAATAATAGCGTGCCTCCGCAGAGCATCTGCTGGCCGGCGGCGAGAAAGGGCGACGCTGATATCATGGTCTTTCGCGAATAAAGCGAACCGGCCGCCCAGGTGAGGGATGAGCAAAGGAGAATGGTTATTCCGATCCAGGCATGCGGCGATTCGCCCGTGCCGGAGAAGCGCAGGGCGGGGCCGATCAGAATACCGACTCCGACAAAACCGCCGATCAGCCCGGTCCATGTGAGCAGGCCCGGCCGTTCCGACATTCCGAAAAGCCAGCTCAGCAATGCGATATAAATTGGAATCGTGGCAACAACGAGAGCAGCCAGCCCAGAGGGAACGTACTGCTCCGACAAGGTGACGCCGCCATTGCCGCCGAGCAGCAAACAGGCGCCCACGATTAGCGCGGTGCGCCATTCAATCCGTGGCGAGGCCGGTTCGCCCCGCCAGCGCGCTCCTGCATACAGGATCAGCCCGGCGATGAGAAACCTTGTGCCGGCCATAAGGAGTGGCGGAATGGAACGGATGGCGAAGAGGATCGCGAGATAGGTCGACCCCCAAATGATGTAGATGGAAGCGAAGGCAAGAAGTATGCGGGTTCGGCTGGGAGTGGCCATGGGGGCCAGACATTATTCCATCTGTTACTTCAGCCAACCACCCGCTTCTTGTTCTGCGCGAGCGGAACGATGTCTCCGTCGGCTCAGACGGCCACGAGATCGACTTCGGGCAATTCTTCCAGAAGCTTTTCGTGCAGCGTTTTTTGAAACATCCGTTTCAGCCGGTGGCTTCCGGGACGACCGACGACGATGTGTGTGATTCCATATTCGCGCGCGAAGGAGATGAGGGACTGCGCGACATTCTCGCCCTTCATGGAGAAGACGAGACCGCCCATTTTCTGCGCGGTTTCGAGTGTGTCGGTGACTCGACGCTGCGCGGCGGCGTCGATTCGCACGGCCGATTCTTCGGGCGTCCGCACATAGACTGCATACCACTGGGCGTTCAGTTGCGACGCGAGGCGCGCCGTCTTGCGGAGAAGGCGCCCGGGATCTGGTCCCTGGCTGCTGATCGCCACCATGACCTGACCGAGCGCGCTGACGTTTTGACCGCTTTCAGTATTATCACGCTGCTTTCGGTCGAGAAAATTCGCGGTCTCGGTCAGAGTCATTTCGCGCAAGCGCGTCAGATTCTTTTGCGTGAAGAAATTTGCGAGCGCAGCCTGGATTCTCTCTTTTGGGTAAATCTTCCCGGCTTGGAGTCGCTCTTGTAGATCTTCCGCGGGCAAATCGATGTTCACAATCTGATCGGCCTTCGTGACGACTTCGTCGGGGACGCGTTCTTTCACTCGCACACCGGTCGACTCTTCGACGAAGTTATAAAGCGATTCGAGATGTTGAATATTCACCGTGCTGATGACGTTAATGCCGGCGCGAAGCAAATCTTCCACGTCCTCGTAACGCTTGCGGTTTTTGCTCTCGGGTGCATTCGTATGCGCGAGTTCGTCGACCAGCGCGACGGTCGGCTTGCGTGCGATGATGGCATCGACATCCATTTCCTTGAGCGTGATCCCGTGATACTGCGCCAAGCGGGGCGCGACGATCTCAAGGTCGCCAATCTGCGCGGTAGTCTCCGGGCGATCGTGTGGCTCGACATAACCAATGACGACATCGACCCCTCGTTTTTTGAGCCGGTTGCCTTCCGTCAGCATGGAGAAAGTTTTCCCCACCCCGGGGCAGGGGCCGAGATAGATCTTTAATTTTCCAGCCTGTTGCTCGCGAATGATGGCAAGGAAATCATCCGCGCTTGGTCGTGGGTTGAATTCCTCGGCGGCCATTTCGATGTTAGCCTAACATGACAATCGCGTGTCGCCGCTTTTCACGATTTTTCTTCGAGCGAGCGCATCATAAGGCAGAGTCGATGAGCGTCGCATCCTGATTTTAATTGCTTGGTGATAATCTTGGGGCGCGCTCGTCGAGCGCGAGGTTGAGCTTGAGGACGTTGACGCCAGGGTCTCCGAGGACACCAAATGATGGACCGTCCGTGGCTTTGCCTATTTCCGAACTCACGTCGTCGAGGCTCAGGCTTCGTTCCTTCGCTATGCGGGGCGCTTGCAATGCCGCATTCCTGGGGCTGATGTGCGGGTCGAGACCGCTGGCGCTCGCCGTTGCGGCATCGCCCGGGATCAGTGCATCGGCCGCAAGATCGTTCTCTTTGCGATAATCGGCGACGCGCTGTTTCACGGCGTCGATCAGTTTTTGCGAAGTCGGCCCGAGATTGGAGCCGCTCGAATTAGCCGCGTCATAACCGGTGCCGGCTGCTGATGGCCGAGGATGGAAGTATTTCGCGCTCGTGAAGTTCTGCCCGAGCCAGGCCGAACCGAGGATCTTGCGATCGCTGCCTTCGATCAGGCTGCCATTGGCCTGAGAGGGGAAGAGTAATTGGCTTGCTCCCCATATCGCGACGGGAAAAAGACCGCAAAGAATCACCGCGAAGAGAAGCGTCGCGAGAATCGAAGTAAGGGTTTCTTTGAAAATGATTTTCATAGATGCTTGAATTCGGTTAGGCGAGATGAAGAAATGACACGGCCATGTCGATGGCCTTTATCCCGATGAAAGGAACGACGACTCCGCCGACTCCATAGATGAGCAGATTGCGCTGGAGAATTTTGGCCGCGCCCAGAGGGCGGAACTTCACGCCGCGCAACGCAAGCGGGATGAGCATGATGATGATGATGGCATTAAAGATGACCGCGCTCAGAATGGCACTCTGCGGGGAGGCCAGCCTCATCACGTTCAATGGCGCGATTTCCTTGAAGCTAACGAGAAGCATGGCGGGGATGATCGCGAAGTATTTCGCAACATCATTGGCGATACTGAAAGTGGTGAGCGCGCCGCGAGTGATGAGGAGCTGCTTCCCGATCTCGACCACCTCGATAAGCTTTGTCGGGTTGGAATCCAGATCGACCATATTACCCGCTTCTTTGGCCGCCTGCGTGCCGGTATTCATGGCCATCCCGACATCAGCCTGAGCCAGGGCGGGCGCGTCATTCGTGCCGTCGCCGGTCATCGCCACGAGATGACCGCCTTCCTGCTCTTTACGGATCAGAGCAAGTTTCTGCTCCGGAGTTGCTTCGGCGAGGAAGTCGTCGACGCCGGCTTCTTTCGCGATGGCCGCGGCCGTCCTCGGATTGTCTCCCGTGATCATGATGGTGCGGATGCCCATGGCGCGGAAGCGCTCGAAACGATCCGCCAGCCCGCCTTTGACGATGTCTTTGAGGTAAATTGTTCCGAGCACCTTCTCGTTGGAAGCCACCACCAGAGGTGTGCCGCCCATCCCAGAAATCTTGTCTACATCCGACTGGACCGCCGCAGGCAGGTTGCCGCCCGCGAATGCCTTCACCTGGTCAGCCGCACCTTTGCGGTATTTGGTTCCGTTAATGTCCACACCGCTCATGCGAGTCACGGCCGTGAACGGAACGAAGGTTGCGTTCGGCAGTTCGTGCAATTCGCGTCCGCGCAAACCGTATTTCTCCTTCGCGAGCACGACGATGCTGCGGCCTTCGGGAGTCTCATCGGCCAGCGACGAAAGTTGCGCAGCTTCCGCCAGGGCTTCCTTGGTCACGCCCGGCGCCGGCAAAAACTCGGCGGCCTGACGATTGCCCAGCGTGATCGTGCCGGTCTTATCCAGCAAGAGCACATCCACGTCGCCGGCCGCTTCAACGGCGCGTCCGCTCATGGCGAGCACATTCTTCTGCACGAGGCGATCGATGCCAGCAATACCGATTGCGCTGAGGAGTCCTCCGATGGTGGTCGGGATCAGGCAGACGAGCAGGGCCACGAGAACCGGGATGGAGAAGTCGACGCCATTAAAAAGACCGAATGCCTTCATCGACATAAGAACGATCAGAAAGATAATGGTCAAGGCAGAGAGCAGGATGGTCAGGGCTATTTCGTTAGGCGTTTTTTGTCGCTTGGCGCCTTCGACGAGCCCGATCATCCGGTCGAGAAACGTCTCGCCTGGGTTGGCTGTGATGCGTATTTTGATTATGTCGGAAAGCACTCGAGTGCCGCCCGTGACGGCACTGCGGTCGCCGCCGCTCTCGCGTACGACCGGTGCGGATTCGCCCGTAATAGCGGATTCGTCGACCGTCGCAGCGCCTTCGATGATCTCGCCGTCGCCGGGAATGAACTCTCCGGCCTTGACGACTACGACGTCCCCTTTCTTGAGTTGGTTCGAGGCGACTTCTTTCAGTGTTCCATCGGAGCGGATGCGGTTGGCTTTCGTCTCGGTTTTTGCTTTGCGCAAAGTCTCGGCTTGCGCCTTGCCGCGGCCCTCGGCCATGGCCTCGGCGAAGTTGGCGAAGAGCACGGTAAACCAGAGCCAGAGCGTGATCTGGAGCAGGAAGCCGAAGGTTGCGCCTTGCCCGCCGAGGAAAAGGAGGATGGTGGTAATGAGCGCGCCCACCTCCGTGACAAACATGACGGGGTTACCGACCATGTGCACGGGGTTCAGTTTCTGCAAGGACGCACCGATGGCCGGAACGATGATCGCCGGGTCAAAGATGGAATGAGTCTTGGCAGCCATATTAGTTAGGGAGTGGAAGAAGTTAGGTGGTGACCGCCTTAGAACAGCTTGCCCGCATGCATGAGGAAGTGTTCCACGACTGGTCCGAGGACGAGGGCTGGCACAAAAGTGAGAGCGCCGACGAGCAGGACGGTGCCGACGACTAGCGAGGTGAAGAGCGCCCCGGAAACGGGGAAAGTGCCGGCGCTCTTCGCCACCAGCTTCTTGCGCGCCAATGAACCGGCCAGCGCCAGGATTGGGACAATTATGGCGAAGCGGCCGAAGAGCATGGCGAATCCCAGCGTGGTGTCATACCACGGCGCGTTCGCCGTTAGGCCAGCAAACGCGCTGCCATTATTCCCAGTCGCCGAACTGTAAGCGTAAAGGATTTCGCTGAAACCATGTGGCCCGCTGTTGTTCGTGCCGTCCGTCAGGGCGCCCGTCGCATCCGGCGCTCCCATTTTGCTGACGCTAGCCCAGGCGGAGAATCCGAGGATGGAAAAGGCCAGAACAAGGATAACGAAGGAAGCCATTTTGATGTCATAAGGCTCTATCTTCTTGCCCAAATATTCCGGCGTTCGACCGACCATCAGACCGGCGATAAAAACGGCGATGATGACGTAGATAAGCATCCCGTAAAGCCCGGCTCCGACCCCGCCGAAGACCACTTCTCCTAGCTGGATGTTGAGCAGGGGCACCAGGCCGCCGAGCGGCGTGAACGAGTCGTGCATCGAATTAACTGCGCCGCAGGAAGCGTCAGTCGTGATGGTGGCAAAAAGCGCGGAGTTGAAAATGCCGAAGCGAACTTCCTTGCCTTCCATGTTGCCGTCGGCCGGATCGACTCCAAGCGCGGCAAAATTTGAATTTCCCGCTGCTTCGTAGTGCCAGGCAACCATCACGCCGGCAAAAAAGAGCACAAACATCGCAGCCCACACGGCCCAGCCGTGTCCTTGATGTTTAACCGTGCGCCCGAGGTAATAAGTGAGCGCGCTCGGAATCGCGAAGATTGACAAAATTTGCAGGAAACTCGAAAGCGGTGTCGGATTCTCGAAGGGATGGGCCGCATTGGCGTTGGCGTAGCCGCCGCCATTTGTGCCGAGCATCTTGATTGCGATCTGTGAGGCCATCGGGCCTTCTACGATGCTTTGCGTATCAACCTTCTGATCGACCATGAGTGGCTTGCCATCCGGTCCATTTACGGCGGCGCCCTTGTCATCGACCTTTGGCACCTGTGTCGTATACGGATCGGTTAGGGTGGCGGAGTCGTACGGTTTGAAGTTTTGGATCATTCCCTGAGAGACGAGCACGATGGAAAACACGGTGCAGATCGGCAGGAGGAGGTAGTAAGTGACGCGGACGACATCGACCCAGAAGTTGCCGATGGTCTGCGCGGTATGCCGGGCGATTCCTCGGACTAAAGCCGCGGCAATACTGATGCCGACCGCGGCGGAAAGCCAATTGTGCAAGGCCAGCGCCACCATTTGCGAGAAGTAGCTCATGGTGGTTTCACCGACGTAGCTCTGCCAGTTCGTATTGGTCGTAAAGCTCGCGGCGGTATTAAAAGCAAGGTGCTCGCTGACGGCGGCCAACTTCTGAGGATTGAGAGGCAGGATGGCCTGCAGACGCAGGATCGCGTAGGTGAAGAGCATGGTCACCACGCTGAAAAGCAGCAAGGCCGTGGCGTAACCCTTCCAGTCTTGTTCCTTCCGCGGATCGACCCCTATGAGTTTATACGTAAATCGCTCGAAGGGCTTGATCACCGGATCGAGCAGGGTTCGGCCGTTCACGTCCAGAACCTGGCAAAGATAAAGGCCGAGCGGCTTTGTCATGGCCAGCAGGATGCCGACGTAAAGGACCAGTTGAATCCAACCTGAAGTGTTCATGAGTAAAAGTAGCTAAAACTTTTCCGGACGAATGATCGTGAAAAGGAGATAGACGATGAGTCCGAGGGCAATGATTCCGACGATGATGTTTTCCATGGGATGATGTGGTTAGACCTTTTCGCAAGCCACGATAAAGACGAGCATCAGGACAAAGAAAGCGATGGACAGCGCGATAAAGATTAGATCGTTCATGCTTCGTTAGGCTAGAAGGTGAGGATTACGTCGAGCCCGACGGTGAATTGGTCGCGCTCGTTTGAGTCATTGAACGGGTGCGTGCCGTTCAGGGAGCGGTCGTACCGGATCTCGGGCCGGATGGCCAGACCCGCCAGCGGTTTGGGCATCGGCGGTTTAATGTTTACGCCAGCCGTTATTGCCCCGTAGGTAGTCTTCCCCCCGCCAACGGTGCGGGGGTCGATGGCTGGCTCGCCCTCCAGGGCGCGGATTGGGTCATGGGTGTTGGCAAAGGACACTACATAAAACCCCTGGCTATCCCGAAAGATTTCGCCGCGCAGTCCGGCCGTTAACCAGCCGTTGATCGCACACGTAAAATATTGCGCAACGCCGTAAGCCTGAGCGTCGGCACCTTCGTCCAGAGCGTAGTTGAGATCAGTGATGGACGTAAATTTGTCAGTGATTTTCCAAGTGGTTGTAATCGCGCTGAGGTAGCGGAAATCGTGATTGTTGTTTGGTGTCTCGGGTCCGATGTGGGTAGAAGCGGCAACAACGATCTTCCCTTCGTGGAGGTTGAGACCAACCCCACAATGGAAGGCCAGCGAGTCGTTATTGTCGTCGAGGCTCGTATTGACGCCGCGCGTCACTCCAGCCATCAGGTCAAGCCACTTCGTGGCGTGCAAGGTGGCGAGCGCGCCGGTGTGATTAAACGGAATTCCAAAATTAAAAATGTAGGTGTGCGAGTAGAAGAAATTTGTTCGAGGATCGATCGTTTCCGCTCCCTCCAGGGTAACGAATTGGCCAAGCTTCAAGTCGAGACCGCCCTCGGTGATTATGGGAAAGTGAAAATTTAGATAAGATTCGACCAGGTCTGGTTGGACAGTCGAGGTGCCGGCCGTGTCGCTGAATAGACCAAGCGAATGAATAAAGCGGGCGTCGCTCCCGTACATGAATTGGAGCTTGAAACCCCAGTCGAACTCGCCCGGCTGTGGGGCCAAGGCGCGCTCGAGATTGATAACAGTTTGGTTCCAGAGCGGCTCGTTCGCGCGATCGTCAAAAAAACGGCCAAAGTTTTGATTATCGTCCGGGCTATCCGGATTGAAGGTGATGCCACTCTCGATCCAGCCGGAAATCTTGAAACGCGGGTCGGGGGTGGGCGAAACAGTCGCTTTCGCTTCGACGATCTGATCGCCCGCGCGAACGGGCACGACCGCGACGGCGCTGCTCACGATAGCGAGACCGAATGCGATTGAAGTGGTTCTAAACATATTGATGGTGGTTGGTTGGGCGTTTGTGTGAGCCAAATGCGAGATAGCTCAGCCGGACGTCAGGTTCGTCGTCCGATATGAGAATGCGCGTATCATTCGTTAGGTATCCCCAAAGGCCACGGGCTCCTGGCTGGTCCCGTAATTAAAAAGCTCGAAGATGCGCCGCATATTTTGCTGGGCCGGTTCGTAACGCTTATCCAGCTTGATGGCCTGTCCGTAATACTTCCTGGCCCGGTCGTAATTTTCCTGCATCTCGAAGAGGACCCCGGTGAGATTGAAGGCTTCGGCGGATTTGTCGTTGAGCTCGAGTGCACGAATGAGGTGTTTTTGGGCGCGGCTGAAGTCTCGTAGATTGAGAAGTCGCTGCGCGGTGACGATGTGACTATCGAAGTCATCGCGCGGAGGGGCGGGCGGAATCGCGCCGGAGCCATGCCGGGACGCCACGTCCGCCACGACGTCGCGGAGCTCTTTTGGGGTGATCGGTTTCTTGAGAAAGTCAATTGCGCCGAGCTTCATGGCCCGCACCGCCTGCGACACGTCGCCGTGCGCAGTGATTATTATGGAAGGTGTGTTGAAATCGCGTCTGCGCATTTCGCCCAGGAGATCGAGCCCATCCGTCTCGGGCATGCGCATGTCGAGGATGGCCAGATCGAAGGATCCGGCCGTTAACTCATCAAGGGCCATCGCGCCACAGTGCGCCTCCTTGATGACATAGCCTTCGGTTTCCAGAGCCACGCGGTAGCTCAGCCGGACGTTTGGCTCGTCATCCACAATAAGGATCTTCTCACTCATGGTGTCGCTCCGTTGGTCGCGGGCTTTAGATCGAAGTAGAATTCACTTCCCTCTCCAGCGGCGCTCTTGACTCCGATGGTTCCGCCTTGCGCGAGAACTATCTCTTTGGCGATGGCCAGACCCAATCCCGCGCCGGTTACTTCCGAGCCGGGCACCCGGAAAAATCGGTCGAAGAGCCTCTTCCGATATTGCAAAGGAATGCCAGAGCCCAGGTCTATGACGGAAAAGCGAACCTGGTCGTTTTGGTTTTTGGCCGCGAGCACGATCTTCGCGCCCGCTTTGGTGTGCTTGACCGCGTTAGAGACGAAGTTGGAAAACACGTGCGCGATCTGTTGCGCGTCTACCAGCACCTTGGGCAGCCCGGGTTCAATCTGGGTTTCGAGTCGTGATCCACGTGACTCAACCAACGGACGCAAATTTTCGCAGGCACTTTCCACCAACTCACTCGGTTCGATGATTTCGCTTGGTCGCGTCGCTTTGCCCGACTCCAATTTAGCGAGATCGAGGAGGTCGTTGATCATTCGAAGCAAGCGCTCGGAATCCTCCCGCGCGGCCAAGAGCAGCTCCGTTTGTTTGTTGTTCAGCGTGCCAATTCGCTCTTCGAGCAAGAGATGCAGGCCCATGCGCACGCTGGTCAAAGGGGTCTTCAGCTCGTGACTGACCGTCGAAACGAGATTCGTTTTCACTTCGTCGAGCAGACGGAGCCGGGTTACGTCCTGGAGAATGACAGCCGCGCCGAAAATCTTGCCCGATTCATCCCGCATCCCGATGATTCGCGGGAGCATGAAAACTTCGTGATCCTCGACGCGAAAGACGATCACGCGCTCGAAGCTCGTAGGAAGGAAATCGGGGGCGCCCTTGAAGACGCGATCGACCTCCTCCTGCACACTCGGCGGAAGTGAATCCTTCTGTCCGCAGGCGTAGAGGAACTTGGTCGCGGCCGGATTGGTGAAGTCGATTCGACCGTCGGGACTAAGAGCGATGATCGGGTCGGGAAAGGCGGAGAATGTGATTTCGGTCATCTGCCGCGCTTGCAGCACCTGGTCGCCCATGGCCTGTCGATAAGCGCGCAGCTTGGTCGCCATCTTGTTGAAGGTGTCGGCCAGCTGGCCCAGTTCGTCCTGCGATGTCACAGGCACCACCTGGTCGAGTTTGCCCTCGCCCAGTTCCTTGGAAACCGTTGTGAGACGGCTGATCGGATGCAGAATCGAGCGCTGCAGCCGCACGGCAAAAAAGATCGCGCCTCCGATTCCCGCAACAATGGCGAAGATCATGTAGCGCGTCGATTCCGCCGCGAGATGGCGCGCCTCGCGATCTGCTCGTACCATACTGTCCTGATTGATCCGGATGATTTCCTGCGCCGCGTCTTTGATTTTCGTGAACGCTGGGAGCATCTCGCCGAAATACATCATTCGTCGTTCCTCGATGCCGGGCGTGGCCCAGAAAGTCTCCGCCCGAGCAGCGTAATTCTCGTGTGACTGCTTCACTTCCTGCGCGAGTTTCTCTTCGCCTGGCAGCGTGATGTTTCCGAGTTCGGTGCGCAGGCTTTGCCGGAAGGCAGGCAAATTCTGGGCGTACAATTTGCGCCCCCGATCTTCCTCGCCGGCGAGCGAAAAGAAGAGAGCGGAATCCATGCGTTCAGCCGTTTCTTTCATTTGCTGGCCGGCCAGCACGCTTCGGAAATTTTCGCGCAGGATGACATCCACGCGAGTGCCGAGCTTGGCGAAAAGGGTCACGGCATACGTCCCCATCGCGATCAAGAGGATAAAGAGCGGTGCGAGACCGAAAAAGATCCTTCGTTTCATTCTACCCCAGCGTGCGCGAAGTCCATTTTGGGCCGAACGGTCAAGTTAGAGAACGACGTTGATTCCTGGCAGACGGGAGGCTTTACGAACGACGCGGTTCAGGCTCGCGTGGGCGTGAAAGACCGGGTAAGGCGGTCGCTGTATTTTCATGCTGCGTCCGTTAGCGGGCGGCATGCCACGTTTTCCTGTCAGCGCGTTACAATCTGCCAGAGAACTACTTACAATTGACCCCCACTTTGTTCGCGCAATCGTCGCCGTGCATCGTGCACGATTTAAATGGCCACCGGATTGCATTTTGCCCGACGCCTAATCGCGTCCAGTCCGTCTTAAAGCTTTTTGCGTTTTCGGTAGAGCGTGGCTGGATCGATGTCCAGAATCGTGGCGGCCTCATCCAAAGTACGCGTACTCGCCACCACTCGTCGAATGTGCTCCGCCTCGATTTCCTGGACGGTGAGTTTTCCGCCGAGGCGCAACTCAGTGTTGGTTTGAATCGTTTCCGAAAGATCATCCGTTTCGATCATTCCGCCGTTACACAAAATGACCGCGCGTTCGATCACGTTGTGGAGTTCGCGAAGATTGCCCGGCCATGCGTACCCGCGCAGCGCGTCCCAGGCCGCGGGTGAGAAACCTTGCACGTTTTTGCCGGCGTGGGCCGCCAGAAAAATGAGATGGCTGGTCGCGATTGTTTCGAGATCTTCCATGCGATCGCGCAAAGGCGGCAGGCGCAACGCGATGACATTCAGGCGATAGAAAAGATCCTCGCGAAACTTTCCCTGCGCGACCGCCTGTGTGAGATCACGGTTGGTCGCCGAGATGACGCGCACGTTGGCTCGGCGCGGTGTTGCCTCGCCGACGCGCTCGTACTCGCGCTCCTGCAAAAGCCGCAATAGTTTCGCCTGCACCTCCAGAGGCAGGTCCCCAATCTCATCGAGAAATAATGTTCCGCCGTCCGCGGCCGCGACCTTACCCTGGGTATCGGCGTGCGCACCCGTGAACGCACCCTTAACGTGGCCGAACAAATCGCTTTCCAAGAGTTCGCGCGAAAGGCTTGGGCAACTGACCGTGACAAAGCCGTGGCTGCGCCGCGCACTTCGTTGATGCATGGCACGCGCGAGCACGCTCTTGCCTGTGCCGCTTTCGCCGAGCAACAAGATGGTGGCATCGCTCTCCGCCGTCTTGAACGCGATCTCAAGCGTCTTCTGCATGGCGGGCGAGCGCGAAGTGAGATCACTTTCCGGGCCGTCTGCTCCCAGACGAGACTCCAATTCGACGACTCGACGTTCCAGCTTTTTCATCTTCTCGATTCGGGCGAGGACCTGCCGTACCTGATCGGGCGTGCAAGGTTTCGGCAGATAGTCAAAGGCGCCGCGTCGCATCGCCTCCACCGCCGTCTCGATCGAAGCGTAGGCGGTGACCATTACGACCGCGCTCTGCGGCGAAACGCGTACAATTTCTTCCAGCACATCGAGCCCGTTTTCCTGACTCAGTTTGAGATCCAGCAGCACGACATCGAATGATGCGGCCCGCAATTCCGCCAGGGCCGTCGCGCTGTTCGAAGCGCAAGTGACGGAATGATCCATCGACTCCAGCGCCATGGTTAAAGCGCGCCGAATGTTCTTTTCGTCATCAACGACCAGCGCCTGCATCGATCTCAGATTACTCGAACTGGTCAGAGATGCGACTCGTCCGGAAATACCGATGGCGGCAAAGGCTAGAGCCCTTCGATGTAGGCGGTCTCGCCGTGGATCGCCTCGTCGAGACCGAGTTCTTCGTGCGCGTCTTCCACATGGACCGGTGTGACGCGGTTGATGAGCCAGAGCATTCCGAGCGTGAAGACGAACGCCCAGACGGTGGAGAATAGCGCGGCGGCGAGTTGCTTCAGAAAGAAACTTGGGTCGCCCGCGAGCAATCCATTAACCCCACCGTTCTCTGCCGGATTCCACGCCGTCGAGGCGAAGACGCCGAGCAAGACAATGCCGAGAAAGCCGCCGACACCGTGCACGCCCCACACATCGAGAGCATCGTCCCACCCGAGCCGGTTCTTTAGCGCGCAGGCATAATAGCAAACAACTCCAGCGACCAAGCCGATGATGGCGGCGGTGGCCGGCGAGACGTAACCGGCGGCCGGAGTGATCGTGGCCAGACCCGCGACCGCGCCCGTGAGCAGGCCGAGGAACTTCGGTTTCTTCGATACTCGCCAATCGACCAGCAGCCACGCGATGGCAGCGAACGAAGCGGAAATGTCCGTGTTGATGAAGGCCACGGCCGTGGTCGAATCGACCCGAAATTCAGAGCCCGCATTGAAGCCATACCAGCCGAACCAGAGCAAGCCCGTGCCGAGTGCCACGAGGGGTATGCTGTGCGGACCGCGATCCACCACTTTACGTTTGCCGACGAATAGAATGGAGGCGAGCGCGGCGATGCCCGCGATATTATGCACGACAATTCCTCCAGCAAAATCCTTGACTCCCCACTGGGCCAGAATGCCGCCGCCCCACATCATGTGAACGAAGGGAAAGTAAACGAGAATCAGCCACGCCGTTAAAAACAACATGTAAGCTTTGAAGGTGATCCGGTTGGTGAATGCGCCGGTGATCAAGGCCGGCGTGATAATGGCAAACATCATCTGGTAAGCGCAGAAGACGAGCATGGGGATAGTTTCGTTAGGCGATGGCGTGGCCAGCGTGATGCCGCGCAGGCCAATCCAGTTGAGGTTGCCGACCAGACCAAAGAAATCTGTGCCGGTTTTCTGATCGCCCGAGAAACAGAGCGAGAACCCGAAGGCCCACCACAGCACCGTGGTCCAGCCCATCGAGACGAAACTCTGCATCATGATGGCGAGCACGTTCTTTCGCCCGACCAGGCCGCCGTAAAAAAAGGCCAGCCCAGGCGTCATCAACATGACCAGGCTCGCGCACAGGAGCATGAATGCGGTATTTCCAGTATCGAGATGCAGCATGGTTGTCCTCCGGTAGGCGGTTAGTATGGTCGCTCCCGTGCGAGATCGTCAAGACTGGCCGCAGCCGCTCTCGCCGCTTCGTCGTTTTACGCGTGACGCGGCGAGCGAGCGTCGACTCGACCAAAGTTGGACGTTTGGGGTTGGGCGTTTGGCCCTCTGCCTTAATCCCTCTGTGTCTTCATCCCGAGCCGGATGATCCGATCAATTAGCTGTGGGTAGGGCAATCCTGCTTTGACCGCGGAAAGGGCGAAGTCCTCGTCTTCGGCCAGAATCGGATTTGGGTTTGCCTCAATGAAATAAACCTTGTTGTCGGTCGTCAGCCGGAGGTCGATGCGCGCGTAACCGTCGATCGTGAGCAGACGATAGATGTGTTTACAGGTCTCCTGGATGTGCGCGACGAGCGTCGGCTCCAGATCTTCGGCGAATTGATTCTCCAACCCGTTACGCTTCCGATATTCCTCATCCCATTTTGCGCTGTAGGTCGCGATCTTTGGCTCGTTCGCCGGAATACCGCGAAACACCATTTCGCGGATCGGAAGAACGGTGAGCCGTTGATTGCCCATGACGCCGACATAGAGTTCGCGGCCTTCGATGTACTCCTCCGCGATCACATCTGCATCGTGTTTGTCGTGAATAAACGCGACGCGCTCACGAAACTCTTCGTCGGTCTTAACGAAGGAAGCCTGGGAAATACCGTAGGAGGCTTCTTCCTTTACCGGTTTTACGAGGAGTGGAAACTTGGGCCGTTTCAGCCGGGCGATGCGCTGTCCCCGTGGAATAACAACGAAGTTCGGCACATGAATGTGATGATAGCCGAGGATCTTTTTCGAGATGCCCTTGTGCTTGCACAGGACGAGTCCGGTCGCGCCGCACCCGGTGAAGGGGACGCCCTGCATTTCGAAAAGGGACACTATATTCTGGTCGAACGAACGATTATTTTTGAATTGGTCGACCAGGTTGAAAAGGACATCGGGGGCGAAACTGGCCAGCTTTTGCCGCAGCAGATCGAGATCGTCGAAGATGGCGAGATGCTCTGTCGTATGTCCGAGAGTGCTGAGCGCGGCCAGCACGTTTGCCTCAGTTTTCCAATCCACCGTCTTCATCTCCTTGCTCAAGTCCTGATCGATGGTGGTCGGACGGACAGCGTCGAAAAGGGCCAGGACTTTGAGTTTCTTTTTCAAGTTATTTGGTGCGTTTGAATTTGCCGGTGAAGAGATAATTCATCACCAGGGTCGTGATGAAAGAGGTGACGCGAAAGTTTATCTGTGGATCGTCGTTGAGCACGTGCAGACCAAGCTGGTCGCAACGTTCGATCAACCGGGTGAGCAGTTTGTTCACGCGAAATTTCTTCTCATTCGTCCACTGACAAACCGCGTTCAAGAGCCGCCGCCTGCGCTTGCGCAGATAGGAGCTCGCTCTTCTTCCAGCAGGTGCCGCAAAAAGCTGGCGGAGATCGGCGTCGTAGAAATCTGGATACGAATCTTCGTAAAACTTCCGTTTGCGCGCGTAGTAGGTTTTAAGCTTCAGGTTCAGACAATCGAAGTCGGCCACTCGATAGGGGGGTGCGTGCACGGGTGGCTTGCCCGCGAGCGACCGCATCAGTTCGTCGACGTATTCCAATTTGTGCAGCGCCTTCCAGCTGGCGTAACGCTTGCGCCAGTCCAACCCCGGCGTGAGCCAGATGGCGAAGGTTTCGGCGAAATCCTCATCCGGATGGCTCTGCGCATACCAGTCATCGAGGTGCACAACATAACTGCGGCTGAAAGGGCGAGGCCGATAGGAGTCCGGAGTTCCCTCAGGGGTGGTGTGTCCGAAAGTCTGCTGCCATTTTTTCTTGCGCTGCAGTTGGTAGGCATAGCTATAAGCGTGCGCTGCCTCGTGCCGCATCAGTTTCATGAACCACTCCTTGGTTTCGCCTTCCACCTCGAGCATCATGGTCCTCTCAAGCGCGCGGAGCCGGTCGTGCACGAGAAAAAACGGCACGAAGATGGCCGGGATGCCGATGGGTACGAACCACTCATCGCCGACATGACTGGGAGGATGAAAGGTTAGGCCATGGGCCGAAAGTTCCTCGTAGAGCTGCCGGATGAGTGGCTCCAAGGCGGTGCCATCGAGGCGTAAGCCAAGCTTCGAGACGCGGCGTTCGAGAAGCTCCTGGTCGCTGAGTGATGCCCAATCTGCAGCTTCCATTTCGCGCACGGTATCAGCCCGCGCGGGGCCCTGTCACGCCTTCGCGCGTCGTCGGCCAAAACACTGTTTGATCTTTGGACAGACTGGTCCCGCTGTTAGTCTCTTCACCCGATGATCAGGTGGATGGCAGCGTTTTTCGCTTTCGGGGCGAGCATGTGTGTTCTCACCATTTTCCTGCTCCTGATTCCAGGGACGTCGCTCGATTCACTTTGGCGCCTCAATCCCGAAGCGCATTTAGCGTTTCAATCGCTCGGGAAGGCTTCGGTTTTGTTGATGTTCATCGTCGGAACAGGGTGCGCTTTCGCGGCGATGGGGCTGTGGCGAACGTCGTCATGGGGCATACGGCTCGCGTTGATTATTCTATCGTTCAATATCGTGGGCGACCTGGGCAACACAGTTGTGCGCCACGATTATCGGTCCCTGATCGGGTTACCCGTCGGCGGCGCGATGATCTTTTATTTGGCCAGATACCAGAGTCGTTCCAAAAAGTTTGGAGCTGGAACGAAAGGCTGATAGTTCATCAACGATGAACATTTCGCAGAGCCTGTCCGCACTCGCCTTCCTTTTAGTCGCAACCACCCTTGAGGTGAGCGGGGATGCAGTGGTCCGATTAGCCATCTTTAATCATATTGGTATGCCTCGCTTGGGACTCATGCTGGCCGGTGCTTCCCTGCTGTTCGGATATGGATTTTCGCTAAACCTGGCGCCACTCGAATTCCGTCAGGTCGTTGGGCTTTATATCGCGACCCTCTTCGTCATCTGGCAGATCATCAATTTTATTTTTTTCCGAACGCTGCCGAATCTGCCAATTTTGATTGGTGGCGTTCTCATTATCACGGGTGGATTGATCGTCACTTTTTGGAAGCCTGGCCATCTCACCTGACATGAACCGTTAAAATCCTTGCCGTCTGAAACAAAAACACGCCGGCGATTGATTGGTCATACGCTACCCCGGTAGACAAATCGTCGAATGGGCGGCGTCTGTGATTGGAGGAATCTTGTCCTGCCGGCTTGAACCGGACCGATGGACAGTTCTCCTGAAAGGCGCTTTTTATGATGACAGACTTTCTGTTTGCACTGCGGCAACTGCGCAAGTCACCCGGTTTCACCCTCCTCGCTGTTCTGACTCTGGCCCTCGGGATTGGTCTCAACACCGCCATCTTCAGCCTGATCCATGACCTTTTTCTACGCGGCCTCCCTTTTGCGCAGCCCGCGCGGATTGTCCATATCTACGGCGAGTTCAAGGAACGCACCCTGACGCAGCTGCCCTACTCGGTGCCGCGCTTCTGGCATTATCGCGATGGGCAAACTGTTTTTTCCTCGATGGCTGCCGATACCGGGGCGGCACTGAGCCTGACCGGCGTGGGGGAGCCGGTTCAGCTCAACGCGGCGACAGTGACCGCGAATTATTTCGAAGTCCTCGGGGTCCAACCGATTTTGGGCCGCACCTTTCTGCCGCAGGAAGAGGAGGGGGCTGACGTCGCCATAGTCAGTGAAAATTTTTGGCGCAATCGTCTTGGCAACGACCCGAACGTGATCGGCCGCAGCATCACGCTCAACGGCGTGCCGCATACGATCGTCGGTGTCTTACGAAATATGCCGGTAGCCTGGTTCGGACCGAACCTGGAGGTCTGGACGACGAAACCGTTCCAGCTCGGAGGATTTTCGCGCGAGCGCCTGATGCGCGGCGTGGGTTATCTGCGCGCGATCGGGCGATTGAAATCTGGCCTAACGATCGAACAAGTGCGGGCCGCGATGCCCTCTCTCGAACAAAGTTATCGCACGCAATTTCCGGACAAGAATGACAGTTCCTGGACGACTAGCGTCGTGACGGCGCCGGAAGGTGTGAGCGGGAACCTGCGCCCTGCTTTCACCACGCTCGTCGCTTCGGTCAGTTTTGTCCTTCTGATTGCGTGCAGCAATGTGGCGAACCTATTGCTTGTCCGTTTCAGCGGACGGCGCCGGGAAATTGCATTGCGCATGGCGCTGGGCGGGTCGCGTTCCAGCGTGATTCGACTGTTTGTTTTCGAAAGCTTGCTGGTCAGCGCTTTGGCGGGAGCGGTCGGCGCGCTCCTCGCCTGGAGGCTAATTCCGCTTGTGCCAAAGATCGCAGCGAATTTCCTGCCGCTCGAGTCGAATGCCGGTGTGTCGATCCCGGTGCTCGCGTTTGCCGTTGGGCTTTCGCTCTTTACCGGATTAGTCATGGGGCTCTACCCCGCCTGGCAGAGTTCGCGCGCGGACCTGGTCGATGGACTGAAGGATGGCGGCCGGGCCGTAAGTGGAAGCATGCGTCAGCAACGATTTCGTCGCATCCTGGTTGTCGCGCAGGTGGCGCTATCCGTTACACTGCTGGCCGGCGCTTCCTTGCTCATCGCAAGTTTCATTCGCTTGAGCCGGCAGGAAGCCGGCTTTCGTCCCGAACATCTTTGGACGGGGGGTGTTGCCCTGCCCGAAGCGCGATATCCGGATGTGGCCGCGCGGGCGCGATTTACCGATCACGTCCTAAAGGTTTTGCAAGCTTCTCCAGGCATGGAAAGCGGGTCCGCCAGCTCCACGATTCCGCTGACCGCCGGATCCCGCGCCTATTATAGTCGGGCCGATGGGGTAGTCGTTCCCGTCAACCAGCGGCCGGTTGCACCCATGCACAACGTGTCCGCCGGATATTTTCGGACGTTCGAAACCCCCATTCTAATGGGCCGCGACTTCGATGAAAGTGATACGATCGATCATCCGCTGGTTGTGATGATCAGCCAATCGGGCGCGCGCAAGATATTCGGAAACGACAATCCGCTTGGGCACGAGTTGCTTCTGGGCAGCTCCAAGAGCACAGGCGACCGGGCCAGGATCATCGCCGTGGTGGGTGACGTCCGTTCCAATCAGCTCAGCCTAACGAACGATGTGGAATTATATCGCTGCTGGGGGCAGGAAAACGTTCCGTTCGTCAATTTGGCGGTGCGCAGTCCGTTCGGGACGGATGCGGTGACGAAAGAGGTGCGGTCCGCCCTGGCCCGGCTCGATGCAGGGCTGCCCATCTTTCAGCCGCAATCGATGGACACGGTGGTGCAGACATCACTCGGACAGGCGCGATTGATGACGACGCTCCTCGGAGTCTTCGCCGGGATCGCCTTGCTGCTCGCCACGATTGGCATTTATGGCGCGGTTGCTTACACGGTGGAACAGCGCACCGGCGAGATCGGAGTGCGCATGGCTTTGGGCGCACAAACGGCCGACGTCTTGCGACTGGTCGTCGGACAGGGAATGAAGCCAGTGTTCTTCGGTCTTGCCATCGGCCTGGCTGCTGCCCTTGCCCTGGGTCATTTGATCACCGCACAGCTTTACGAAGTTTCGCCGCACAACCCGGCTTTGCTCATTGTGACGGCCGCAGTTCTGACTCTGGCCGCGTTACTGGCCTGTTTGTTTCCGGCGCGCCGGGCGAGCTTGTTAAATCCGGTCGTTGCCTTGCGGGCTGATTGATCCGCAACGGCGTCGACTGGGTCGCCTTCGGCAGGCGTGATATACCCAACCGATGAGAACGACTTGGAATGGCAGGCGGATCCAGAGCAGCCACACGGGGACTGGATGGCCTGCAAACACTATCCCAGTGCTTAAAGCCTGAATATTCGCCGGGAACACGGCGATAAGTAACGCGAATAAGCCCCAGCCTGCCCACGTCCGGAGCGGCGGCCAGAGCAGCCCCAGTCCGCCCAATATCTCGGCCGCGCCGCTGATTGCGACCACTGGTGAATGAAGCGGAATGTAGGGCGGGACAATCGCCAGATAACTCGCCGGGGAGAGGAAGTGACAAACTCCCGTCCCGACGAAAAACGCTGCGAGGGCGAAGCGCGAAAAGTTTCGAGGGCACACGCAGACTTCCGATCGACTCAAAGCTGGATGACTTGCGCGGAGTGGATGTCCTCGCTGGCCGCGATGGCGGCAAGTAATTCCGTCGTCGGAGTCGTATCGAGATTGAGAACAGTCAGGGCGGTGCCGCCTTCCTGGTTTCGACTGAGTGACATGGTGGCGATGTTCACATCGTGTTCGCCTAACAATGTCCCGATGCGGCCGACCATGCCGGGGCGATCCGCATTTTCCAGCACGAGCACGACGCCATGGGGCCGGGCCTCGACCGGGCGGCTGTTCACACTCACTATGCGTGGGGTCGCACCAAAGAACGCTCCGCCGACGGAGACGGCTTTGCCTTCGGTCGCCGCAGAAAGCTCGAGCATGTCGGTGTAGTCGCCGGCCGCGCTGAGCCGGGTCTCAGTCACAGTCAAACCGAGGCTCTCTGCGAAAGCGGGAGCGTTTACTTCGTTGATCTCCATGCCGCCGGCGGTTTGCAGAAATCCCTTCAAGACCGCGCGGGTGATTGCGGTCGTATCCACTTCGTTCACTTTGCCGCTGTAATTGACGTTCAACGTTTCAACCCGTTTGGGCGCGATTTGGGAAAGGAATCGCCCGAGTTTTTCGCCAAAGCGCAGATGTGGCCCGATGACCGCCAGCGTTTTAGCATCGAGGTTTGGCATGTTGATGGCATTGCGGATTGTCCCCTCGAGGAGGACGGCCCGGACCGATTGCGCAATCTCGATTCCCACGCTCTCCTGCGCTTCCGCGGTGGAAGCCCCGAGGTGAGGAGTGAGCACCAGATTGGGCGCGCCGCGCAAAATCGAATCGGCCGGCAGCGGTTCCTGTTCGAAAACATCGAGAGCCGCCGCGGCCACGTGGCCGCGCTTGAGCGCATCGGCGAGCGCTGCTTCTTCGATCAATCCGCCGCGGGCGCAATTAATAATGCGGACACCGGCTCGCGTCTTGCCTAAACGCGCGGCGTCGAGCAGGTGATGCGTTTCCGGGGTGAGCGGTGTATGCAGCGAAATAAAATCGGCGCTGGCGAGCAGATCATCGAGCTCCTCCACGAGCTCGACCTGGAGACTGCGCGCCCGGGTGGCTGATAAATAGGGGTCAAAAGAAACGACCCGCATGCCGAAAGCAATGGCGCGCCGGCTTAACTCACTCCCGATTCGGCCCATCCCGATGACGCCAAGTGTCTTGTTGTAGAGTTCCACGCCCTGGAAGTCTTTCCGATTCCAGCTTCCGGTCCGGACACTGGCATCGGCCTGGGGAATCTTGCGCGCGACGGAGAGCAGCAGAGAAAAGGCGTGTTCGGCGGTGGAGACAGTGTTTCCGCCCGGCGCATTGAGGACGACAATGCCGCGGCGAGTGGCCGTTTCGACATCGACGTTATCGACGCCGACGCCGGCGCGCCCGATCGCGCGCAAAGATTTTCCGGCCTGTAGAAGCGCCGCTGTGATTTTCGTTTCACTACGTACGACGATGGCGTCGATATCGGGAATGATCTGTAGCAGCTCCGGTTCGCTCAGCCCCGTTTTGACAATGACGTCGAGGGCATTGTCACGCGACAGTTCTTCAACTCCGCGGAGAGAGATGGGATCGGCGATAAGGACTTTGGGCCGGCTCATAAGGCGGAAGCAACGCCCAACGTTCAACGGGCAACGCCCCACGTCCAACGCTCAATTGTGCAGCCGACCGAGGTCTAGCCAAAAATCACGAGCTGAATCGATTCTGGTAATTGCTGGGCGACATTGGTGACGACGCTGCCTCCCAGGAGTTTGGCCAGCGCACTACGCTGGGATGCGCCGATGATCAGGTAATCGACTCCGAGGGTGGCGGCAAGATCGAGGATGGTCGCGGCGGCGTCTTCACTCACTGCGTAAACGGGGAGAACCGAGACGTTTCGTTGTGCGCCGATGGTCATCATGGTGGACATGATCGCCTGTGCCTCCGGGTCATCCTGCCATTTGGAGCGGCCTAATCGAGCCGCCGTGTAATAGACCGCGATTTCTTTGACAAAAAGCACGCACAGAGTGGCCTTGCGCAGCTGCGCCTCGTCCATGGCGAAGCTTAGGACGGACGTAATTCCACGCGCCGCCACCATGATTTTCTGTCCCTCTCCGATGCGCGGTTGCAGGGTGGCGACCAGATCGGGAGATACCATTTCGGCGACCTGGCGGCTGACCGTCATTGTCGTTAGGCCAGAGCGTTTTTGGGTCCACGCGCGCAGGGCCAGACCAATGCCCAGGACACAAATAACAAAGAAAAGAGCGTGCGGCTTGGTCCAGGCCAGGGTCAGCTCCACGCAAAAAAGAATGACGAAGGTGAAACCGAACAGGACGCGGTCATGCATCTTGACGGGTAGAGCAAAGTTAAAGGCGCACGATCCCAGATTGACGGTGATGGCACCGACCACACCGATGGCATAGAGCCCGGCCAGCGCGGTGAAATCGTGGGTCGTAATGATCACAACGACCGGCAGCCCGACGGCGATGAGGAGCGGGATATGAGGGACGCCGTGACGATTGAGTTTAGTGAACTGCGGCGGCATCTCGCGGTCGCGCGCCATCATGTAAAGCAGACCGATCATGGCGACGATGGCGGTGTTGGCCGCGCTCAGGAGCAGAAGGAAGAAAACGATTCCGACGATCCAGCCGAAAGCCTGTCCAGCGGCCGGCCCGAAGCTCAGTGAGCCGAAGTGTTCGCCTAAAAATCGGAGGGTGTCCTCATAACGCAGGGCCAGCGCCTCACGCATTGTATGCGTGCCGTCGGCAAGGTGAACGGTTTCATCCGGATTAATCGAGAGCATCGCCCAACCGAGCAGCGCAGTGCCGAGGACGACTTCAATTGCGACGGGCCAGATCGCCCGGGCCGATTCACGGCCCACCTTGGGCTGGGCGATGCTCGAGCCGGGATCGAGTTTCATCACGCCAGTCAGATTGGCGATCGCTTCTACTCCGCTCAGCGCGAGAATCACGCCGACGAACTGCACCCAGAGTATTTCCACACTCTGGTGTGGGCGTTCCAGATAATGCGTCGTGAGATGCGGCGCGGTCACCGCAATCAGCAGAATCACCACGATGATGGTGGGGACGGCCAGAACGACCGCGAGGCTACCGCTATGTTTGGGGCCGAAGAAGTTGATGCAACCCATGACCAGCAGGACAGCGATGGTCGATAGAATGATGTGTTCCTTGAGAAGCGGGACGCTGAAATAACTGAGCGCGGACCAGCCGCTTAATGCCGCTGTGACGGTCAGATCCGCCACCAGCAACAACGCGCCCACCACTGCAAGTAATCGTCCTTGCGAACGCGCGGCCGAATAAACACCGCCGCCCTCCGGGAAATAGCGGCAGATCACCGCATAATTAATTCCGACCAACCCGGTCAGCACGCAGACTGCCAGGATGATGGGAAACGAGGAGAAGCCGGCGGCGAGAAAGGCCAGTCCAATGACGTAGGCCTTGCTTGTGCCCCAGTCGCCGTAAAGGAGCGCAGCCGCGCGTTTCCAATCGACATTACGTGGCCGATGCACGCCTGACGAAATATCTGCCATGGCTACGGTATTTTGCTATTCATGGTCCGCCTGGAGCGCAGCATTTCGAGGGACTACCGTGCTTGCAAATGTACGGCAACCTCTATCTCTGCCGTCTGTGGAAACATATCGAGCGGTGTGACCGATTCGACCGTGAATCTTTCCTCCATCTCGTTCAAGTCCCGGGCGAGAGTGGCTGGGTTGCAGGAAACGTAGAAAAACGTCCCGGGAACGAGAGCCATGATGGTGCGGCGCATTGCTTCGCTCAGCCCGGTGGAAGGAGGATCGGCGATGAGGGTGATTTTGTGCCGGTCTGTGGGGACAGCTGATTCGTTGGAGGCAAGCGCTCCAGTCTGAAGATCGGCCAGCACGCGGTCTATGTCTGCGGCCATGTACGTTTCCTTCTCGCTCACGTTCTTTTGTGCTTCCTGAATGGCGAATCTGTCCCAATCGATCCCAATCACGCGCTTGAATATATCCAGCAGAGCCTTTGAAAAAAATCCGGCGCCGCAGTAAGCGTCGATCAAGAGTTCCTGGTTCGATGGAATATTTTGCCGGATAAGATCGCGCAATGCGGTTGCGACCGTGTCGTTAGCCTGGGCGAAAATACGCGGGCCCGAGGGATCGGCCCGCAAGGTGAAGTGACCATCGCGCGGGCGCGCGCGGCGAAGTTCGCCGAGGGCGCGATTCACTTCGTCCATGGCAATCGGACACCGCTCTATTTCGATGAGGCGGTGGGAGTCGCGCCGGAAAAAGCCGACGACGCCGGCTTCGACGTGAACGGTGATGCGATTGCGGTAGGCGTATGCGAGAGGAGAGGCAATGATGGGGCGCATCGGAATATCGCGCATCTTTCCGATGCGTTGAAGGACATCGCGAACCTGCCGCCATTTGATGGCGAGCTGATGTTCGTAGTCCATGTGTTGATAACTGCAACCGCCGCAGCGCCCGAAGTAGGGGCATTCGGGTGTGACCCGATGGGGCGAAGGATCGATGACGGTGAGGACCTCCGCTTCGGCGAATTTCTTCTTCTCCCGCACGACCTCGGCCGAGATTCTTTCGCCGTCGATGGTGAAGGGGACGAACACGGCCTTGCCGCTCTCCCGGGCGACGCCTTTGCCGCCGAAAGCGATGTCTTGGATTTCTAGCTCAACTCTGCGCAAGTGAAGAGCATGGCGAAGCGAGCAAACACCGCCAGTAAAAATCCCTGCGGTTATAGTCCTCCACCTCGGAATGACGCCAGGCGCCGGGCCAGGCGAAGCGGCCGCCCCACCACTCGTAACTGCGTTCCAACCGGGGCCGACGTGCGCCGATCAATAATCTCGCACGTAATTATACTTCGACTCGTTGCCGAGTTCGGGTGGGAATTCGGAGTAACCCGCGTGAATCCAGGGAATGTCGCTTGGTAAAACCGGATAATAGCTCGCTCGCCACGCAGGGAACGGCCAGGTCAGGATCTCGAACAAACCGGCACCGTGGCGCACAGCCGTGCGTCCCAAGGCTCGCACCACCCCGTATCCAGCGGCCGCCGAGTTACCTTCCTGCTTGTTGATCGTGGCAATCGTGACCGTGATCTCGGCCGGGGCGAGGAAGAGATTGGAAATACCTCGGCCTAGTTTGCGCGTGGGACCGTAGTCGTTAGAGGGTGGATCCTGAATGTCGGCGCAGGCGAAGCGCACCGCCCCGAGTAGTAAAACTAGCATGACGAGCTTTTTCATGGCCGCTCTAATTTATTAGGTAGTCAGGAGGACAAAGGCAACACTTCATTTTCGGCCGGGCGAGGCCGCGCGCTTGTGGGTCGCGATCAATGAAGCGCTAATGGTGACGAACAGGACCATGACGATGATGGCGAGGGAGAGCCAATTCGGCACGGGGAAATGATCCGCGATGATCATTTTTACGCCAACGAAGGCGAGCAGAACAGCGAGGCCGCTGCGGAGATAGATGAAGCGATCGATTAATTTGGCGAGAAGGAAATAGAGAGATCTCAATCCCAGGATAGCGCATATATTCGAAGTATAAATAATGAACGTGTCGCGCGTGATGGCGAAGACGGCCGGAATTGAATCGACCGCGAAAACGAGATCCATTACGTCGATCACGATGAGGACGAGGGCGAGGGGGGTCAGCATCCAGCGGCCGTCCACGGTGGCCGTGAAATCTTCGCCTTGGAAATCGTCCGTCACCCGGACGCTTCTTCGGCAAAATCGCATGATCCATGAATTGCCAAACTCCTTCTCGTCTTGTTTTCCGAAAAACATCCGCCAGGCGCTGACCAGAAGGAAGGCGCCAAAGATATAAAGGACGAAGTCGAACCGCTCGACCAGGGCCACACCGAGCCAGATCATGACGCCGCGCATGACGAGCGCTCCGAGGATTCCCCAGACGAGCGCGCGATGCTGGGCGCGCGGGGGAACGCGAAAGTAAGCGAAGATCAGAACGAAAACGAAGATGTTGTCGACGCTGAGGGAGTATTCGATGAGATAGCCGGTCAGAAATTCGAGTCCCTTTTCCGGACCGCGCAGTTTCCAGACAACCACGTTGAACATGAGGGAGAGAACGATCCAAATGGCGCTGCGCCGGGCGGCCGCGCGGATGCTCAACTCGCGGTCGCGACGCTTGAACTGAGCAAGATCCACGATCAGCGCCGCAAAAACGCCGATGTGGAACAGGATCCAGAACCAAATGCTCGTTCCCACGGGGCGCTACCGTTTCACGGCATGGCCTCTATCGCAATCGTAAACGCCCCGTTATGAGACTTTTCTCTCGCGCAGTGGAAGGTTCGACGTAGTTTGTCCGTTCGCAATGGATGCCGAACTGGAAAAACTCGTCGAATCAGGAAAATTAACGTCCAAAGCCGCGGAGAAGCTGGATCAACTAACGCCGGGAACCTATTGCCTGCATAAGAGCTGGGGCTTCGGCCGGATTGCTGAGTGGAACCTGCTCCTAAACCAGATTGCGATCCATTTTCCGGGAAAAAAAGCGCACCCGATGCAGCTGCAATATGCGGCTGATAACCTGACTGTGATACCGCCGGACCATTTCCTGGCGCGTAAGGCGACCGACGTTGCCGCCATCAAGAAACTGGCCAAGGAAGATCCGGCCGCCCTGGTCCGCAATATCCTGGAGAGCCTGGCGGGCGAGGCCACGGTCCAGCAAATGAGCGACTGGCTGGTCGGCGATGTCTTTGAAGAAGCGGCTTGGAAGCGCTGGTGGGAGTCCACCAAAAAAGTACTGAAAAAGGAGGGACACTTTTCAGTCCCGGCCAAGAAGAATGAGCCGGTTCAGTTGCGGCTCAGCCCTGTCTCGTACGGCGACGAGTTGCTGACTGTTTTCAATCAGGCCCGCCAGTCCAAAGATCAGGCCGCGGCGCTCGATCAAATCGTGAAATTCCACGACCAATTCAAGGACCCGGAAAAGCAATTACAACCGGTGGTGGTGGCGATCGAGCAAACGGCCATGCGAAATCAGAAATTGCATCCCGCTCTTTCTTTTGAGTTGATCCTGGGGCGGGATGATCTGCTCGAACGCGTTCCGCAACTGCGCACCACCATCATTGGCCTGACGCTGCACAAGTTAATTACGGACGAGGAGCCCCGGCTCATGGCGATTTTGCCGAAGATGCCCTCGGCCAAGGAGCGACGCGTCCTGCAGGCCATGCCTGCGGCGCTCGGTCCGCGCTGGACGCAGCTGGCCCTGCGTCTGATGCAAGGCAACCAGCCGCGCATGGTCGGCCAGATCGCCCGGGTTTTTGCGGAAGCCGGCCAGCCAGGCGAATTGCACGAGGCCTTCGACCGGAGCATTCGCGAACATTCGGCCACCAGTGAAATGTTGATCTGGCTGATCAAAGGTCGCGACAGCGAATGGGAGAATCTGATTAATCCGGAGTTGCTGGCGGCGATTCTGTCCGCGGTGGAGCGGGATCAGCACCGGGAAACGACGCGTGGGAGCAGATTGCGCGACCTCCTGATCGAGGACCGCGAGTTGATGTCCGACATGTTTGCGAAATCGGAAGTGGGAGTGGCGCGGGACGCGATGCGACGACTGATGCTCACGCCGGTGCTGGATGAATTGACCAAGCGCTCGCTCCTGGCGCGCCTTGTTAAAATTTATCCCGAGCTGGAGAGCATGATCACGGGCGGCCAGGCGGATGAAACAAGCGCACCTCTCGTTGTTTCGTGGAGCAGCCTGGACAAGCGCAAAGCGGAATACGAGGTGCTCGTGAACAAGAAGATCCCAGAGAACAGCAAGGAAATCGGGGTTGCGCGTTCCTATGGTGACCTGCGCGAAAATTTTGAATTTAAAGCGGCCAAGGAAATGCAGGCGGTGCTGATGCGCCGCAAATCCGAACTGGAAGCGGCGCTACATCGCGCCCATGGGACTTCCTTCGAGAATCCGGATACGTCGCGCGTCTCCATCGGGACGATCGTGAAACTGCGCGATGAAGAATCAGGCAAAGAAGAGACTTACACGATCCTGGGTGCGTGGGACGGTGATCCCGATCGCAATATCATTTCGTATCAGGCAGCTATTGGGCAGGCGCTGCTCGGCCACAAAGTGGGTGAAACTGTTCCGATTGGAACGGATGGCGCGGGCCAGCGGTTCGTTATTCTCGCGATCGATCCCGCCCCGGTTGACGTGCCCGTGGCTAATCCTGACTTGGTTGAAGTAGGGGCGTCGGTTGAGTAGTGGGTAATAACGGCACGTCATCACGTTTCCGGCTCGTGACGGACAGGAGCATCCAGATGAGCCCAACCGTGAGCAGGGCAATCATCGCGATGATCGCGAATTGTTTCGCGTGCCAGTGAGGGAAAACTGTTTTGGTGGCAAAAAGGCCGGCTCCGAAAATCAGGGCGGCGGCCACAACCAGGTAAATCGTGCCGATGTTCATGCCGGGCAGCGAAGCGCGTCAGTGTCGAAACGTGGCGGCGAGCGTCCAACCGACAAACACGACGATGGCCACGGCCACAATAATCAGGATGCCGCGAAGCAGCGGCGGCATCTGCCGGCGGCGCCAGACCACCGTGAGAAATCCGAAGGCAGTCAGACCGGCGAGGAATAAGAGAACGATCGGGAGCATGTCGGGGGATACTGATTTCATCTTGCCTAAACGGCAAGCGTTTACCGATGATGGAGCGATGAACGGTCGCATTAATCATCTCGCGGTCTGGCTTCTCGTTATCGTGCATCAACTCGTCGGCTTCGGCTGGTACACCGTCTTTGATAATGTCTGGTTAAATCTGCATGCCAAGACCATGTCCGATATCGACAATCCGCACGATGTGACGCCTTACCTTGCCGCGATTGTCACATCGATCGTGGTAAACTATGCGCTGGCCTGGCTCATTTCCCGACTGAAGGCGACGAGCGCTCTGTGTGGATTGAAAATCGCGCTGCTGTGCTGGTTCTCGTTCTTGTTTGTTGAGCACGCGACCGTCTCGGTTTTCTCATCTTTCGGGACAAATCCGTGGCCTCTTATCTTCCTCGATATGGGCCGGGCATTCCTGGCCTTTGCCATTAGCGGATTGGTCCTGGGCGCATGGCCGAAGAAGGGTGGGGAGGCGACCGCCATGGAGATCTCGCCTTCGCCCTGAGGTGGGGCGGTTCACCCGAACCGCCTGGGCGGTTTAGGTCAATCGCCCCTACTGTATATCTAGAGGCGGCGACACCGCCCGTTTCCATGACACAATGAACGATCCCATTTTTATCGCGCAGGCTGACGAACCCATTTATTTGCTCCCGAAGCTGGCCAACCGGCATGGACTCATTGCCGGAGCAACGGGCACCGGAAAAACCGTGACGCTGCAAACCCTCGCGGAAAATTTCAGTGCTCGAGGTGTTCCGGTGTTTATGGCGGATGTAAAAGGGGATCTGGCCGGGTTAAGTCAGGCGGGAGGCAACAACCCGAAGATCGTCGCGCGCGCCAAGGAACTGGGCCTGACCGACTTCAAGGGTGAAGCGTGTCCGGTCGTCTTTTGGGATGTCTTCGGCGAGAACGGTCATCCCGTGCGGGCCACTGTGTCGGAGATGGGACCGTTGCTGCTTGGGCGTTTACTTCAGTTGAACGATACGCAGGAAGGCGTGCTCAACATGGTCTTTAAGATCGCGGACGAAAGCGGACTGCTCCTTCTCGATCTGAAAGATTTGCGCTCCATGCTGCAGTACTTGGCCGACAACGCGGACCAATTCAGAACGCAGTACGGCAATGTCTCGGCGGCGAGCGCGGGAGCGATCCAGCGCAATCTGCTCGAGCTCGAATCGCAAGGGGCCGATAAATTTTTCGGCGAACCTGCGCTCAACCTGGATGATCTGCTACAAACGCAGGGAGGGAAGGGGGTCGTCAATATTCTGGCAGCGGAGAAGCTGATGCAGCAATCGCCCAAGGTTTACGCGACCTTCCTGCTCTGGCTTCTCTCGGAATTATTCGAGAAGCTGCCTGAGATTGGAGATCCGGATAAACCGAAGCTCGTCTTCTTTTTCGATGAAGCGCATTTGCTCTTCGCCGATATCGAACCGGCCGTGGAACAGAAAATTGAGCAGACGGTCCGTCTCATTCGATCGAAAGGCGTCGGCGTTTATTTCGTCAGCCAGAATCCGCTCGATCTGCCGGACATCGTGCCCGGACAACTGGGTAATCGGGTGCAGCACGCCTTGCGTGCATTCACGCCGCGCGATCAGAAGGCGGTCAACGCGGCCGCTCAAACCTTTCGGCAAAACCCGAAGCTCAACGTGGAGACGGTTCTGACCGAACTGGCCGTAGGGGAGGCACTCGTTTCGATGTTGGATGAGAACGGGTCGCCCGAAATTGTGCAGCGAGCCAAGATCGTTCCACCGCGGAGTCAGGTGGGCGCGATTACTCCGGAGCAGCGGAAGCAAATCATCGGCTCGTCCACTCTGGCGGGGCACTATGAAACCGCGGTCGATCGGGAGTCGGCCTTCGAAAAGCTGCAGGCGAGGGCAGGGCAGAAGGTAGAAGCCGCGGGCGCGCCGCCCGCGACACCGGGTGCTTCGGTCCCGGACGCGGCAAAGCCGGGCTTTTTTGGTTCAATCATGGGAACAGCCGCCTCGGTTTTTCAGGGAACGGTGGGTCCACGCGGCGGCGTGCATGATTCGATGGCGACGTCCGTGGTGAAGAGCGTGGTGCGGTCAGCCGGGACGCAGGTCGGCCGCGAAATCATTCGCGGTGTGCTCGGCGGTATTCTCGGGGGCGGCAGCCGGCGAAGATAAGTGGAACGGGCTCTCCGAGCTCGGTGTCAAAGATTTCGCCGGCCGGCGCTCAATATGAGCGGCGACCGCCGCTGAAGTTTTAACATCGCGCTAGGAGAGCGCGATCCACCACGAACTGCGCGAAGCAAATCGCCGGGTGCGTTTTGCACGTACCCGGCGATCGCGAATTTTTAAATTACGGCTTCTTCGGAGAAGCAGCCGGGGCGGCGTCTTTCTTGGCCGCTTTGTCGGCCTTGGCGGCTTTATCCGCCTTGCCTGCCTTCACCTCGGCTTCGGTCGCCGTCATGGTGTAGGTGACGGTCACTTTATCGCCGACCTTCAGATCTCCCGTTACCTTGGTGCTGGAGTCCCGGTTCACTTCCCAACGATCCTTGCCTTTTTGGACAGCGATCATGGCGTCGTTCACTTCGAGGATAGGTCCCGTGACCTGGTAGGTCTTCGCTCCCGCTGCGAATGCCGTGCTACTGAGCGCGAGGCACGCCGCGGCCAACAAACTCACTGCTGATTTTGTGTTCATGTATGGGATTAGACCGCGGTGTATGGCAACTATTCAAGGCTTTTGCGGTTGTCTCGTCGACTATCTGTACGGGAAGGGCCAAGTTCTCGGTAGGGAAGCCGCGCTGCGGCTTCCGCTCGGCTCGCGTATTTCTCTACAGGAGCGTTTGGGTAGGAGGCTCATCCGCGGGTTCGGGATAAAGCAAAACGGCCGCTGCCTTTGTGGGCAACGGCCGTTTTGTTCTGGCGACGTCCTACTCTCGCACGACCTTTCGTCGCACTACCATCGGGGCTGCAGCGTTTCACTTCCGTGTTCGGAATGGGAACGGGTGGTGCCACTGCGCTAAGATCACCAGAGGGCTGAGGCCGAATTGAGGATTGAAGGCTTCAAATTGCAGATTTCTCCGCGATCGCCTTCAAGTGGCATCAGAGTCTCTGGCGATTTTTTTTCGCCATTTAGTTTTCAAAGAACTCGGCTTCAAATCTTCAATCGAAAATGTGAAATCGGCAATTATCCGCCGGTTCTCTGATATCTACATACAGGAGTTGGGAAAACCAAACCGCTTAGGGCTTCGTTTTATTTGGATCATTCATTTCCCATTGCTGCTGTCCCGCCGAAGCGGAACAGCAGGGTATTGGAAAAGTAAATGATCAAGCCGAACGGGTTATTAGTATCACTTAGCTGAATACATTACTGCACTTACACCAG